>JBEPYN010000001.1:0-851182 GCA_041641305.1 Nitrososphaerota archaeon
TCAAACAATATGGATGAGATATGTTGAATTTTTTTGCGAAGCATGGTGGATGCTTTGGCAACGGCTCCACCCACCATAACCGCTCCTCTGCTGCCCCACAAGCCTGTGCTAAACGGCGTCGATAGCGTATCACCCAACACGACCTCGACATCTTCCTCAGGCACCGATAAGATTTCTGAAACAATTTTTGCCAAGAGTTTGTCAAGACGTGTGCCCATCGAAACGGCTCCGGAGAATACGACAGGTTTGCCGTCCATCGAGAGTTTGACGGCGGCAGCCTCGCTCGAACCCCACCGTTGCGACACACCGCTCATCGTGGGAACAGAGCCTTTCACACCGACTGCATAGCCAATTCCTACAACTTCGGTATCTTTGCCGACAAGTTGACCGACCCGTTGGACTAGTGTTTCAAAGGTTTCGAGAGGCCTACCACTGTCAAGAATCATCCCTGTAGCCGTCATGTAAGGGATGTCCGAGGAAGAGATAAGGTTACGCCTCCGTACAGTAACGGGGTCGAGGCCAAGTTTCTCGGCCAAGATGTCTAAAGCTTTTTCGCGGACAAATGTGGCTTCTGGATGACCGAACCCCCTATAGGCCCCCGCAGGCGTCTTGTTTGTTACAATCAGGCTGACTTCGGCGGCGTAGTTCTCTATGCGGTAAGGGCCGGGCAGCATGTCTATCACGACATGAGCAAGCTCCAGATAGCTATGCGGTATCAGTGGATAGGCGCCTACGTCGAGATATGCTTCGTCTATGAGAGCCTTTATTCTCCCATCTCTGTTGGCGCCGATTTTGATGCGGTGGACCTGTTCCCGTGAGTGAGCCGCAGCCGAGAGGTTTTCACGCCTGTCCTCGACCCATTTTACGGGTCTGCCGGTTATCATGGACAGGGCCGCGACTACAACGTCTTCTGAGTAGGTGTGGCCTTTTTGGCCAAATCCACCGCCTATATCTGGTGCAATTACCCTTATCCTGCTCTCAGGCAAATTCAAAACCTCTGAGAGTATTGTCCTATGCATGTGAGGGTTCTGGTTTGGCGACCAAACCGTGAGGAACCCGCGGCCCGCATCGTAGCTTGCAACCGCGCCCCTTGTCTCCATCGGAGAAGGAGCCACCCGATGTGTTGAGAATTTTCCTTCCACAACTACCTCGGCCTTCTCCAGCTCATCGAAAGGGTCACCGTATTTTCTCGAAAACTTAACCATCGTGTTATTTTCCCAACCCTCGTAAAGCTCGGCCCCGGAGCTGAACATGTCCGACAAGGGTGGCAGCGGCTCATAATCGATTTCAACACTATTTGCAACGTCGTATGCTCTGTAGAGGTCTTCGGCCACGACGGCGGCTACGGGCTCACCAACATACCTAACGCGCCCGTTTGCCAAAGGCGTAACCTCCATGGCTCTGCATCCCTCAAAGGGGAAAGAAAGCCGAAACGGCTTGACAAAATCACTCAACATACTCCAAGTAAATACCCGGGCTTCCGAGATGTTTTCCGGAATTTTCAAACCATGTACTGCAGCGTGTGGATAGCTGCTCCTGACAAAAACGCAACGAAGCATCTTCGGCAAAGATATGTCGTCGACGAAGGAGGCGTGTCCTGTTAAGAATTTTACATCACGCATTGACATGGTGTTAAATAATTTTGATTTATCCTTTACATCTTTATTAAAGATTTTGCTCCCACTCAGTCCCTATTCATAAACGCTTATAACCGAAGCAATAGCTGAATATGGACCGTGAGTAGCGAGGAAAGAATAGTTAGGAAAAGGAGTCCGACAACGCTCGTCGCCCTGTTTATAGTCTCCGCCGCCATCACAGCTGTCCTCGGAGCCTTCGGAAGCATCGTCTTTCCATTTTTAGCTCCGATATCGTCTTTCTACCCAGGCGTGGCCTTCCAAGTCAGCTTTGGAGTATGGTTCGGAATAATCGGCGCACTGGCAGGAGGTTTTCTCGGCCCCTTCATAGGGATAGTGCTGACCGGCACATCGGCGCCCATCGCTGCGGCTGTCGCTGTGGGAGACTTTTTCCAAGCCTTCATCCCAATGCTGGCGTTCCGTCTCGGTAGGTTCGACCCACGTCTCAAGTCAGGTAAAGACTGGGCGGGACACATAATCTTCAACGTGGTGATTGCCCAGGCCGTAGGCGCTACAATAGGTTCTGGGTCCTTGGCCGCTTTCGGGGTCTTTCCATGGGACATCTGGCCAATTGCGTGGCTAGGCTGGTTCGGTAGCAACGTCGTTGTCGTCGGCGTCATAACGACAATCCTGTTCAAGGTCTTCTCAGATTACCTGATGCGAACAGCCCTCTACATCGAGCGGTTCATCTAACCGGGCATGGCGTTCATAATAAGCGACATTCTAAAAGGCCTAATCCTCTACACCCCCAAAAACTCTTTTTTTGTCAAAGTTCACCCCGCAGTAAAACTGTTTGTCGTAATAGTATTCAGTTTCGCCGCTTTGTTAACCCCTAACCACAGCCTCGCCCTAGTCAACTTGATACTCATTGTTGTAACCGTTGTTGCGGCACGGGTTCCGGCGAAGGCTCTTCGTCTCTACACCTTTGTCATAGGGTGGATGCTGCTGGTTTCCTTTATTTTCTATAGCTTCTTCACCCCGATACGCTCCGGCCCCATTTTGGCAACCGTCGGTTCCTTGAGGATAGGTTATGAGAATTTTATGGCGTGGCTGCTTGTCGCACTCAAGTTTCTCGCGGTCAGCTACGTCACGGCCCTACTCTTGGCCACTACTAAGCATAGGGATTTGGCAGTTGCTCTGAGAACATGGAGGTTGCCCTATGTCGTCAGCTTCACCTTCGCATCCATACTGCGTAACCTCGCGGTTGTATCTGTCGACTTGTTCACCATCATCGATGCACAGAGCTCTCGCGGTCTCAACTTCCGCAAAGGAAACCCGGTCCAAAGACTTGCGAAATTTGTCCGCGTCGGCATACCTCTTATATACGTATCCCTCAAAAGAACCGAGGAGATGAGCAATGCCATGGCCTCGCGTGGCTTCAAGGTCCGTGGAAAGAAAACGATGTATTACATCATACCGATGCGGATGAGAGACTACTTGGTTTCTGGGTTATTTACTCTGCATCTCGCCATAGTGCTCGCTGTCATGCTGGGAGTTCTGCCATTCCCCAAATTCGTATTTTTCTAAAGGAGATACGTGGGGCCGGTGCTGCGGTAGTAAAACCTCGGCGGGTCAAACAGGTATTCGTCTGGGCATGTAACTTTGAGCTGTTTGTTGTTCAGCTTTATGTTGCGGCGGCTTGGTCTCGAGTCTTTGCCCCTTAGCCCGACAAGGTTTCCGTCAACTATGACGCCGGCGATTCCTATCATGTCACCTGCCTCGATGCTTTCTAACGCGTCGTTGCCCACACTTCCGGGAGGAGCGTCCATTACCAGAAGGTCGCCTGCACGGCCTGGCTCAATTTTACCCATGTTGAACTCGCTGGAGTATTTTCCGTAGCAGTCCAGTATGTTGCCTGTGGCTGTTGCGATGGCTTTTTCCGCTTGAAGTCCACATATGGATGAGAGAAACAGGATAGCGCGGTGGATGGCTACGGGCAGGTAGCCCTGGCCGGTGGGAGTGTCGCTCCCTACAATCAGTCGCTTAAGCTGGTTGCGCGACTTGAGATACTCATAGACACGTAGCGCCATCTTCATGTTTCCATAGGGTATGATCTCGAGCTTAGCATCTCCGGTCCCATCTATCGCGGCTTTAACAACCTCCCAAGGTGGAGCTGTTGTGCCGCCGTTGATGTGAGCTATTTTGTCCGGCTTAATCGATGAGACAAGCTCGGCTGTCATGTTGAGGCTCTCTGGCAATACGCCAGGCCCGAGGTTCGTGGAGACAAAGTATCCCAGCTCCCGTGCCCATGACACCATTTCCTGAATTTTTTTGGGGTCGTTGATGTTGGATGAGCCGCCTATCTGGCCGACACGCCACACTCCAGCGTTGCGTAGCTGCACAAAGTCTTCACGCGTTAACCCTTTGACAAGCATTATGGAGCCCGCGAAAACCTTCATCGCTCCTCCTGGCCTATAGTTTTTGTATGCCTTTTGCGAGAGAATGGCTGTAGCCTTTACTCCTTCTGGGTCGGCGCCATAGAAGAGTGGCAGCCCCTCAAACTGCAGCCATTCGTCGACGATGGTTGCTGTGCCCTGCAGCAGTGTTTCAGTGAGGAGACCGACCATGTGCTGCATCGGAGAAAAGTCACCAAAGGATAGGTGAGTGTGCGGGTCTATGAAGGTGGGTGAAGCAGTCATTCCATCGGCGTCTATGACGATGTCCGCCGATTTCTCACCAATCTCGTCACTGTATCCAACCGCCTGTATGATTCCGTCAACTATTTTTACAGTGTCTGCTTTCAGAACACCCTTGTCCCAATCTCCGCTAACAAGCTTCCCTATGTTTGTTACAATTGTTGTAACCACGTCGCTTTCTCAGGCTTGAGGAGATTTATGTTTATTTGTTTAAGAGGTTCTTCACGGATTCTACGAACTCGGCGACAGTGAGGGAGGGTTCTTCAAACCCGAGGTTTGCCATGCGTGATGACAAAATGGTTACCTGCGGAGGCTTGAGTTGAGCATCTCGGAGTTTTTCAAAGTCGGTTAACGCCTGCCGGGTCGGCTTGTCGATAAACACCTTTCCATCCTTCATTATTATGCATCTATCAGCATACTCCGCAACCAAGCGCATGTTATGGGTGATGAAAACGACTGTTTTTCCCTCCTTGTTTAATTTTTTCAAGATCTCCATTACCTCATAGGACTGTCTCATGTCCTGCCCAGTTGTAGGCTCGTCCACCACAAGGGTGTCTGGACGCATCGTCAAGACGCTGCACAACGCGACTCTAAGTCTGTCAGCCTTGCTGAGTAGAAACGGGTGAACATCCCGGTATCGATCAAGCCCAAACAATCTGAGAGTCTCGTCGACGACTTGTTTAACCTCGTCCTCGGATGTGCCAAGATTTCTTGGCCCGAAAGCCAGCTCCTCCCAGACGGTTCTCATACATATCTGGTGGTCGGGATTCTGGAAAACATATCCAACTTTTTTGGCAAGGTCGGCCACGGAGGCTTCACGTGTATCTATGCCATGGACTATCATCTGACCACTTGTTGGCTTGAGTAATCCATTAATGTGTTTAGCTAGAGTCGTTTTACCGGAGCCGTTGTGCCCTATAAGAGCCACGAATTCGCCGCGTCTGATTGATAAGTTAACATTGTGAAGAGCCACTACCCCGTTTGAGTAAACGTGGCTCAGGTTTTTCGCCTCGATTACGTTATCGTTAGACAAACTTTTTCACCGGTATCAGTTTTTTCAACATCTCCTCGGCCTCGTCTAACGTGATGGGTATTTCCAGCTCGTTAGTGAGTTCTCTTCTGAGGAGAAGAGCTATCTCCACCACCTGTGGAGCCGGTACGCCCGATTTGGATAATTCCTGGGAGTCTTTAAAGAAGCCTCTGAAGTCTCCATCATAGAGAATACGGCCCTCATTCATCACAACCAACTTGTCAGTGAAAGGCGCCAGCTCCTCTAAAATGTGTTCAACAACGATTATAGTGATGCCTTGTTTCTTGAGGTGTTGTAGTACGTTAACCACTTCTTCTTTCCCTATAGGGTCGAGCTGTCCAGTAGGCTCGTCGAGAATCAAGACCTTAGGCTTCATGGCCAGTGCCGCCGCTATCGCGACGCGTTGTTTCTGGCCGCCCGAAAGTTCATAGGGCGCCCTCTCCAGCAAGTCCTCAACCCTAACAAGCTTAGCCACCTCATAGACTCTTTCCCGCATCTCCTCCAGAGGCAGAGCAAGATTCTCAAGTCCGAAGGCGATCTCATCCTCCACAGACATCGTCAGGAACTGGCTTTCAGGGTCCTGGAAAACAATCCCAACCAAGTTGGCCATGTCTGAACTGTCGAGAGAGAAGGTGTCCTTCCCAAAGACGTTCACTTTTCCCTTCAATGTGCCGTTGTAGTGATGAGGGATAAGGCCTGACATGGCGAGGCATAGGGTTGTCTTACCAGCGCCCGTCGGCCCGGTAATTACCACAAATTCCCCTTCTTGGACAGAGAGGTTTATGTCTGATAAAACCCAGTCCGAGCTTGTGGCGTATTTCCACCAGAAAGACTTGACTTCTATAGGTTTCTCGCTCACCCAGCATCACCTTTTCATCAACTATTTAAACATCTTTCGAACTTTTTCGACAACATCTTTCGGCAAGCTCGGAACGGTTGTCTGGGAATGTTTCCAATGTGGTGGTGTGGTTGCATCTATGACAGCCCTGCTTGTGAACCCTGCTTTTTCCTGCGAAGGGTCAAGCATGTTCCCATCTGTGACTGGGAACAAATGTATGTTGCGGTCTGGCTGGCTTCGTGTAGCGACTGCCCACAACACTTGTTTTTCGTCAAACACATCTATGTCGCCATCGACGAGGATAACATATTTCACGTAGGGGTTGGCGCCCATGAGAAACATTGCAGCCCGTATCTGGATACCCTCCTTCGCCTCTTTATCCACGGAAAGAATTGCTACAAAATGTGTTCCCCATACAGGGAAATTGATTGCTTTCACCTCAGGTATGGATTCTTTGAGTTTTTTGTACAAGTTGGCCTGCATCGGTAATCCACCTAGCAGTAGATGTTCGGATGAGTTGGCGGGGATAATGGTGTGAAAAATTGGTTTTTGTCGATGTGTGATGCAGTCGATGATCATTACGTTGCGGGTGGAGCGGCCTGAGACATAGCCGGTGTATTCGGAGAAGGGGCCTTCGTCTTCGTAGACATCGGTCAAAATCCGGCCCTCGAGAACTATCTCCGCGTTGTGGGGCACAAGGATGTCATTCGTTTCGCATTTAACCAGCTCAACCGGCTCTGATGCAAGGGCGCCAGCCAATTTGTATTCATCGGTTGTCCTAGTGGCTGCTGCGAGATAAAGTGTCGGATGACATCCTATGACGACGGAGACGTGTAGCCAAGGTCGCCTGAGCTCGACGGCTCGGTTAAAGTATCTCCAGAGGTTGCCTCGAGAATGTATGCTAACGCCTAGTCTGTTCCTGCCTTTAACCATGAGTCGGGCAAAGCTCAAGTTCACTTCTCCGGTTTCGGGATGGTTTGCCACAACAATTCCCGACGTTATGTATCGTCCACCATCCTCCAAGAAAAACTTCTGAGCAGGTAACATGCCTAAATCAACGTCGCCGTAAAAATGCTTCACCTCCTTGACAGGCCCCGTAGAAACAACCTCTGGCTCAACCGTAGCACCGGTTTTCTCGAGCCATCTATCATAAAAATTCAATGCATCTGAGCCAATCATCCGCGCGACACGATTCCTAGAGCCAAAGATGTTTGCCACAACTGGCATGGTGTAGTCAGAAACTTTTTCAAAGAACAGAACAGGGCTGCCTCTCTGCTCAAACATCCTCCAGACAGCTGTTATCTCATAATCAGGTGAGACCGGTTCGGAAACTTTCACAAATTCCTCCGGATAGTTTTGTCTGAGGTCTTCGAGATATTGACGCAGGTCTTTCATCAGTCGAAGGGGTGTCGCGGTGTTTTTATCTATTATGAATCATTATAAACGAGCAGCCCGCGTCCAGTTGCTGTGCGGCTTGGCATCGCTCTTGTTCCGGAGTTTATTGGAAGGGTGAGGATGGTTTCCACCGGTGTCTCAGCGGAAAAGGTTGGTTACGATTCTGTGTGGGTCCCTGAGCATCTGAACGGCGGCGAGGCCTTCTCTCTGCTCGGTGCGATAGCAGCTAGGACTTCGAGGATAAAGCTCGGAACTGCAGTGGTTAGCATAAACCTCCGCCATCCATCACTTACAGCCTTGGCAGCCGCGACGCTGAGCGATGTCTCAGGAGGACGCTTCACTTTAGGCCTTGGTTTGGGAGATCTGACACAGCTGAGAAACTCCTTCGGCATAGTGGACGAAAAACCGGTGAGGTCGATGATTGAAGCTGTTAAAATTTGTAGACAAATCTTCCAGGGAAAGTCAGATTTTGAAGGCGAAAGGTTTCAATCACATCTTCATCAACTAGTTAAGCCGGCGAAGCCTCCGAAAATATTCATGGCAGCTGTGGGTGATCAGATGCTCAGAGCAGCCGGGAGACACGGAGACGGAGTAATCTACTCAGTCTTCATGTCGCCTGAATCTATTGAAAAATCAAACGCAGTAATAAAATCTATGCCGATGTTCTCGCGTAGAAGTGATGATTTCGTGTTTATGGGATTGTTGGCAACAGCTTCAGAGAAGAATCGCCAGCAATTGAGGGAGTTGGCGGCTGTTTTTCTCTCATGGCCACGCAGAGCTGAGCAATCTCTTTCAACTTGGTTACTTCATAAAATAGATGTGGAGAAGATAAGAATGCTTCTGTCAAGAGGTGAAACAAGAAAAGCCGGTGAAATGGTGGACGACGAGGTGCTCGAGAGTTTCGCATGCATAGGCAACTTCAAAACAATACACAGGAAAATCAGAGAGTTTCTCGATGCCGGGATAACATATCCTGTCCTGTATCCTGTGGGCGATGCCAAACATTTTTTGGAGAGAAAGGTATAAAGCGTGAGGTAAGCTTGCAGTATGTGTTGAGGGTTCTGTATTTAGGTGTGACTGCTGTTGTTGCAGCCGCTGCTGTAATAGCCTTGGTTTTCGGTGTGGGTTCTCTTCCAGAGGTCTCAGACATATCTATGAGAAAAGGCACTAACAGCGCTGGTATCTTTTTCGACCTTCACAACAGGGGATTTCTGCCTGACTGTGTTGTCGATGTGGAGGTGCTGGGCGAGGCTCACATGGGTGAGCAGGCTCTTCGGGCCGAGCTCCATAGAACGGTCATGGAGGACAACGTGATGAGGATGGTTAAGGTTGATAAGGTCTGTGTCCCACCCTTCAGCACAGTCAAATTGAGAGGTGCCGAGGGAGAAGGGTACCACATCATGGTCTTCGGGGAGGTGGAGCATTTCGACAGCTTCCACGTTCATCTTAAGATGGAGAGCGGTAAGGTTATACATTTCGATGTCCAGCCCCTGGGGACAGGGTATCAGCACAGCCATTAAACCAGCCCTTATCTGAAAATTTTTTGGGTCTGAGAGAAGGCATACTATATAAAGGGGGAATTATCAAGGATTGACGATGTCGGCAAAACCACACATGAACCTTGTGGTCATAGGGCACGTTGACCACGGAAAATCGACGACGATGGGCCACTTTCTCTACAAGATGGGGGCAATAGACGAACGAACTCTGAAGACCTACGAGGAGGAGGCGAAGAAGATCGGCAAGGAAAGCTTCAAGTTCGCCTGGGTTCTTGACAGGGTTAAGGAGGAGAGGGAGCGAGGATTAACCATCGACCTCGCCTTCCAAAAGTTTGAGACCAGAAAGTATTACTTTACGCTCATTGACGCACCGGGCCATAGAGACTTCGTCAAGAACATGATTACTGGCGCAAGCCAAGCAGACGCAGCGATAATGGTTGTTTCAGCAAAGAAGGGTGAGGCGGAAGTAGGTATAGCTCCCGGCGGTCAGACGCGGGAACACGCATACCTCTCCTTCGTTCTCGGGATTCGGCAGTTGATCGTTCTGATAAACAAGATGGACGACAGCTCTGTCAACTGGTCGAAGGGAAGGTATGAAGAGGTTAAGCAGATGGCTGGTGACCTTCTCAAGACCATCGGATACAACATCGCCAAGATAAACTTCATACCTGTTTCAGGGTGGCTGGGAGACAACCTTACTGAGAAAAGCACCAACATGCCATGGTATAACGGCCCAACACTGTTAGAGGCTCTTGACATGCTCGAGGAGCCGCCTAAGCCAATAGACAAGCCACTGAGGATACCGATTCAGGGCGTCTACTCCATCAAAGGTGTAGGTGTTGTCCCAGTGGGGAGAGTTGAGCAGGGTGTTTTGAAGCCCGGAGACATCGTGGCCATCTATCCTGGAGGGTTGAAGGCAGAGGTCAAGTCAATCGAGATGCATCACCAGTCGCTTCAGCAAGCCATACCCGGCGACAACATCGGGTTCAACCTCAAGGGTGTTGAGAAAAACCAGCTGTCCCGCGGCATGGTCGTGACCAAGCCCGAGACACCCGTACCCGTTGCAAAGGAATTCATCGGCCAGATATACGTTATCTACCATCCGACTGCGATAGCCGTTGGATACACGCCCGTTCTCCACATACACACGGCTCAGACAGCGGTGAAATTTGTTGAGCTGATACAGAAGATGGACCCGAGGACGGGACAGATAACCGAGAAGAACCCCTCTTTCCTCAAGACCGGCGACGTTGCTGTTGTGAGGCTGAGGCCCCTTAACCCGGTTGCTCTGGAGCCAGCCAGCATATCGCCAGAGCTGGGCCGCTTCGCCATAAGAGACAGCGGCTTGACTGTTGCAGCAGGTGTCGTTAAAGAGATAACCGAAACCGCTTAAACAACTTTTTTCCTTTACTTTGTTGTCATCTGCATCTCAATAGCGACATCGTCGGGTATCTGTATACGCATTATCTGCCGCATAACTCTCTGGTCAGTTATTCCGAGGTCAATGAGCCTGCGGTGAATACGCATCTGATGTTTTCGCCATGTTTTCGTGCCTTCGCCGCATGGGGATTTACGTGTAGGTATGACGAGCTTTTTGACTGGAAGAGGTATGGGCCCAGATATCTTGGTTCCCGTTTTCTCGGCTATTTCCTTGATCTCCCTGCATACCTCCTCGAGCTTGGTGAGGTTCGTGCTGGTAACCTTGATTCTCACTATCTGCGTCATCTCGGTCTAACCTTGTATGCGGCTTGAACCAAGGTAAAAACCTTAACTTCAAAGAGCCCTACGTGTGACGTCGCTGTGCCTAAACCGGAGCCACGCGACGAGGAAAAACACGGCAGAGTATATGAGAAGACTTGAGACTGCGGTCCAAAGATTCTCTGCCCCGAATCCAATGAATGGTGCCCCCGGTGTGTTTATGCTCAGTCCGACGGAGTCGGTTAAGATGGTCGGTGTCAACCCGGTAGCAGCCCATGACGGCAACAATTTCACAACCTCGCGGAGCGTCAGGTCTCCGGAAATTAGGGCGACAAAGTTAGCATAGGTCTCGACCAAGACCGATGCGAAGAAGACCGCTCCAGCTACGATGGTTGACATCATGCTTCTCCTGAGAAGCTCTCCAAGGGCCAGTCCTAAGGCATAGAAGGGGGCTGCCGAGGCTATGGATGCGGCGAGAGCTATGGGAAATGTCTCGACCCGGGCCTGTGGGCCGAAAACGTACCAAGACACCGCGAGCGAGAGTATGGAATATGTGAAGATGATGAGGGAAAGTAGGACGAGGCCGCCGACGGTTTTGCCGAGGAAGTAGCTGCTTCTCTTCAGGGGCCGCGTCATCCAGTAATCGGCTGTTCCCAATTCATACTCTTCCGCTGACGTAGAAGAGCCTATGGTGAGAGCGAGGACATGGAGAAGGCCTGCCGAAGGAGCTATTATCCCCAGAGTCCAAGCGGCTCCTGAAAAAGCTTGAATAAACTGAGGAGGAAGCCTCGTCAACACAAGATACACGCCCAATTCAAGCAGAAAAGTTGTGGCCAAGAGAATTAGAACCCGTCTCCGGGCGAGACTCTTCCGCAGCTCATACTCGATGAGGATGAGATGGATCTTAGCCGCCGACAGATTCCCTCACCTTGTTTATGAAAACTTCTTCAAGTGAAGTTTGTGATAGCTTGAGCTCCCTCAACCCGTATCCAAGTTTCACTATTGTTTCGGCGATTTTTTCACGTGGGTCAAGTATTGGGTCGATACGTATGATAACCGTGTTTGCTTCGCTGCTGACTTCGAGCACGCCGGTGATTTCTCCAAGGGCCTTGGCGAGTTTGCCATCAGGCGTGGAGCCAAGCTCCGCGACGACTTGGGCCTGTCGGCTGTTGCTCAGTATGTTGGTGACCATGTCTTCGAATACTGTTTTTCCCTTGTAGATCATGGCAACGCGGTCTGATAGTCTCTGAACCTCGTAGAGCTCATGGGATGAGAAGATGATGGTTTTGCCTTGTTTCCTGAGCTCGAGGAAAACATCTCGTATATGGGTTCTTCCTACAGGGTCTACGCCGAGCATCGGCTCGTCGAGGACAAGTAGAGGGGGGTCGCCCACGAGGGCTTGCCCGATGGATAGACGCTGCACCATGCCTTTCGAGAAGTTCCCGATTTTTCTGTCGGCGTGGTTAACCAAGCCCGTCAGGTCCAGAATCCGTCTTACCTCGTTGTCCGCATCTCTGCCGAAAATTTGTTTCATGCCGCATGTTACGCGGAGAAGTTTCTCAGCTGTGAAGAAAGGTGGATAGGTTGGAATTTCTGGAGAGTATCCTATCTTCTGGTTGACTTTCTCCGGATGGTTGTAGGGGTCTAACCCATAAACCGAAACCTTTCCCCCAGTTGGTTTAAGCAGACCAAGTATGGCGCGGAGGGTGGTTGTTTTGCCTGAGCCGTTCGGCCCCACAAGCCCAAACGCCGCGCCCTCATACACAGTCAAGTCGATAGGGCCTATCTTAGCCCGGTCCCCGTAAACTTTGGTAAAAGAGTTGACAACGACGACTGGGTGCTTAGACATAGTGGGCTTTTTTCTCCCCAGGCTCGGTAGCTGTTCCCTTTCTCCGCATGCTTAGGAATGAGACCGCAGCTATCGTAGCCAACCCAGCGGCCAGCACAACCCAAATTCTGTCAAAGTAACCCGAGGATGATGTTGAAGGCTCCTTGGCAACATCCACTCTATCACTCATTTCGAAGAATTGTCCTGCGCTGGGTGGAAGACCTGATAGGAAGGAGGCCTGAATAGCTGTCAATTCTGTTGGTGAGATGACTCTCGTTGTGTTGAATGCCGAGAGGTCTATGTTGCTTGTCTCAAGAGTGAGTTTAAGAGATGTTCTCTTCCCTCCTGGGCCTGTATGGATGAGGTCGAGGCTGTAAAGAACTTTTGAAGGTGTTATCGTTTCGATGACTCCTTCAAGCTTGGAATCATCCCCATCTCTCCCAACAGATGCTGTGACTCGATAAACCTCAGTAACATACTCAAACCCTGAAACGGTTCGACGCTCCTTACCAACCTTCTCTACAGAAAGTTCGAGGCTGAGGTTTCCTCTCCGATAACTGTAAACACCCTCGTAGGCCGCCAAATCCACAGAAGGAGGTGAGAAATAACTGCTTGGAAGGTTCTTCTCCAGAGTCGCCACACCGTCGTTGAATGTTGCCTCGCTTCTTATACGCAGTCTTCCATCGGACAAAACATCTACAACAGAGACTGAGAATCCTCCGGAAACAGCTTCTCCACCATCCGAGGTGAAAACATAACTGTATGAGAAGTAATCGCCCTGCTCAAACCCTTCCACCGTCGAGAGAAACATGATAGCGACCAGGGCTATCGTGAAAAGGACTTTCATCATTTACCCCTCTTGGGAGAACAATTTAAAGGTAGCCAGATTACATCATTTGGACAGCTATGGCGAATGATTTGTCCGCGTTACGGGAGGAGTCGCGGCGTCTCGCGGTGGAGCTTGTTAAGATTTTGGCTGCACGAAGAGAAGTGGTGAACAAAATCGCCGACCTTAAGAAAGCATCGGGACAGCCATTAGTCGTGCCCAACGTTGAGGCCGAGGTTAGAAAAGCCATGCTCGAAGAAGCTGCTAAACACGGTTTATCAGTGGAGACGATCAACCGGATAGCGACGATCGTATTCTCGGACGCTGTTGAGCAGCAGCAGGCAAAGCCGAAGCCGGCTCTCACGCATTTTGACATTTTGAGAAGAGCGGTCGAGCTTCAGAAGAATGGACGCGAGGTCCAGAGGCTTGAAGTCGGTGAACCAGATTTAGGCGCTCCGCCAGAGGTTAGAAACTCTACGGCAAACGCGGTCTTAGAGGGGTATGCGAGATACATAGATTCACGTGGTCTCGCGGAGCTCCGTGCCGCTATTGTGAAGACCGTGTATGAGAGGTATGGCCTCGAGATTTCGCCGGAAAACGTTATCGTCACTCCAGGTGGGAGATTCTCCATCTACCTCGCTGCCAAAACTTTGCTGCGGGAAGGTGATGAGCTTCTCGTCATCGACCCGTCGTGGCCGATGTATAGACAGGTAGCACCATTTGTTGGAGCGAGGTCCATACATGTTAAGACAAGGTTGGAAGACGGCTGGACACCGTCACTGAACGAGATCGAGAAACACATAAGCCCGTCAACCAAAGCAATCATCCTCAACTACCCCAACAACCCTACTGGAAAAATTCTCGACCGCATAACCTTCAACAAACTCGTAGAATTCGCCACAGAACACGGCATCACCATCATAAGCGACGAGGTCTACGCAGACTATGTCCGAAACGGTCATGTCAGCATACTCGATAACGAGCTCGGTAAACAACATGTCCTGATACAATCCTTTTCAAAGAGCTACGGAATGACCGGCTACAGAATAGGATATGTGATAGCCGACAAAAACCTGATAGCTAAGATGGCGTCTATAATCGGGCTCATCATAACATGCGTCCCCGAGTTTATTCAGATGGGGGCTTTGACAGCTCTTGCACTCAAAGATACTCCGAAACAGTATGCGGCGGTCATGATGAGGAGGATGGAGCTGGCGGTTAGAGAGCTTGAGAAAATAGGTGCAGAGTTTTACAGACCTGATGGAGGGATGTATGTCTTTCCACGGATAGGGAAACTTGGTGACGACGCGATGGCTACGGCTTTTGAACTGCTTGAGTCAAAAGGTGTCGCTGTGGCCCCCGGATCAATCTTTGGAGGATACGACGAATTTGTTAGAATATCGCTGGGAGCATCTGATGAGTCCATAGCTAAGGGCATCAGGCTTCTAGGCGAGTTTATCACCGAGAAAGGTTCGAAACGTGGTTAAGAAAAAGGCGCTTGTTCTTGGAGCAGGCCCCATGGGCCTCTGGATGGCCCGGCATCTCGCAAAGAGAGGTTATCATGTCACCGTATATGACAAGGACAGAAAAAAGCTGCGAAACCTGGAAGGCGGAAGAATTTCGGCAGCAAAAAACCTCACAGAAGCACTCAACAACAGCGCCTTAATCGTTCTAGCCATCGGTTCGTCAAACACGGTAGACCTTCTTCCACGACTCATCTCAAAAACAGATGGGAAGACATTCCTCGATATTTCATCGGTCAAAACACCCATCGCCAAAGCTCTGGCAAGAAGCAAGATAAAGAATAATGTGGTCGCCCTTGTTCACCCACTATTTGGACCCGGCGCCAAGAAACTGAACGACAAATACGTTGTGTTAACCCCTTTTCGCAGACCGGCGGCAGAGTATCGTGTTTGTAGGGAGATTTTCCATCCTTGCACAATTCTCCGAATGAGTGTCACGAGGCATGACTGGGTGATGGCGTCTGCGATGGCTTTGCCAAGGCTTCTGATGCTGACCCTCCTCAACGGATGGAGAATGGAAAAGGTTAAGCCACTCACCGTCAGCCAAAGAGCCCTATTAGTTGCCGCTGCCCCAATACTTAGCGAAAGCCCCACACTTTTCAGAGAAATAATAGAAAAAAATCCCTATACTAGACAAACTCTTTCAAAAACAATCAAAACACTAAACCGCATGAGAAAAAACCCATCAACGGCATCGTCAATCTTCAAGCGGTTTCGGAGAAGAATAGGCTTCGAAAGCTACTTCAAAATCTACAAACTTCTCGAGGATGCCGCGTCTAATTCAAGGTAGACGTTAATAACATGCCACACAATGTCCAAGACATGGCGACCCATGATTGTCTGAAGATGATTTATTCGAAAAGAGAGACCCGGATGTTTCTCGACAGACCCGTTGAAACCGAGGTAATAAACAGAATACTTGAGGCGGGGCGTCTTGCGGGAAGCGCCAAAAACAGGCAGCCTTGGCAATTCATACTGATAAGAGACAAGGAAAACCTCGAGAAGCTCTCGTCCTATGGACAGTTTGCCCAGCACCTGCCCAGCGCAGCATTCGCCATAGTTATAACAATACCTGACGCATATTTTCAGGACAGGTTCGACGCGGGCAGAGCTGCACAAAACATGATGCTCGCCGCATACATTCTCGGCCTCGGCTCATGTCCAATAACCCTCCACAACGAAGAAGGGGCCAAAACCCATCTCAACATACCGGAAGACCAACGCATAGCCATTTGCATAGCCTTCGGATACCCCAAGCCATCCAAACCACTAGGCAAAGTAATCAGAAAATCCATCCAAGAAATACTACACATCGAAAAATACGGCAACCAGCCAAAAAGCTAAGGTTTTTAGACAACATACCAAACATACATCTGACCAAGGAAGCCGGGGTCCCCAAGCCAGGTATGGGGCTGGTCTGCTAAACCAGTGGCCTTTGGCCGCGCGGGTTCAAATCCCGCCCCCGGCGGCTGAGAGGCACCGCAGAGACGCCTCGGAGACGTCTCCGAGACACCTTTTTAGTAAAGCAGCTGAACGGAAAAGGTGCCCGGTTGACGTCTTCAGGTTTTGCGACTTTTGACGAGGATTAGTGAGAGGATTACCAGTAGAGTTAGCAAAACGGATTGGGCTATCAGCATTATTAATGTGTATGTCTGCTCGGGTGTGGTAGGTTGTTGTGGACCTGGTGTTTGGGTAGTGTTGTCGGCTCTTTGTGGCGGGAGTTTCACTATGCATGCGGAGAAGACCTTTATGTAGTTTCCAGAGGTGTCGACGTTTTCGGGGCTTAGTTTCTTCGAGCTGATGACTAGGTAAAAGTTCTCGCCCGTAACTTTTGGATAGCCGTAGGTGAGGACATTTACGTCGTTCACAAAGAATCTTATGATGGTTTCGTCATCTACCTCTGAATAAACCGCCTTGAGGGTGTAGGTCTTCTCTATTCCGAGAGGTATGTCATCAAGCGGGAATTCTCTGAAAAACTCAGGTATCCTCGGCGACTGGATGTAACCATTTATCGTGGACGATTTTTGCCGTATCACGAATCCAAACTCATCTCCTGTGAAGACTTTCGTGTCGTCGGTGACGAATACGGCGAACTCATCCCTATCACTTGGCGAACGATTCTCCATGTATATGCTTATCCGCGTCGAGAGGGCGAATGTTCTGCTAGCCTCGATGGATGTGATGGCTAACGCGTCTTGGTAAACGTTTGTGGCGCGGCTTCCCGTGAACAGGTAGTGGTCGCCGTTGTAGACCGGTTGTGGGCCCATGGTGTTGTACCATTTGAAGTTTCTGTCGTAGGCTGTTGCTAGGTCTAGACATAATTCTCTGGGCTGGTCTTCTCTATGGGCTACGGCGGTGGAGGAGATGAGTAGGAGGGCGAGTAACATGGGTAGCAGTTGAACCTGTTTTAGCTTCATGTTCTCAGTCGTCCTTCTTTATGACCTCAAAACCTTTCGGAGGGTTTATGAGAGCATACCATGGTGCGCAGGCCTCAAGCATCATTCCGCCGATAACGGCGAATATTATTCTGTACCTTCTACGGTGTCCTCTTTTTTCGGGACCTGTGAGATAAGCATCATTCAACTTGTAGCCGCCTGCGTGGTAGCGGTATAGCGAGTACCATGTGAATCCTGCTATGATTCCTGAGGCGGGGAAAAGCCCTCCTGTAGGGTAGATTATGCTTACAGCGAACGCTATCAGGGATGGTAGTGCCGACATCCAGCTGACCACGCCGTATAGTGCTGCGAGCCTGTACCTCAGCCTGATTCTCTTGTCAAACACTATCTGCATGGCTCCGTGGGCCCATCGTCTTCTCTGTTTTAGGAGGTCTTTGGTCGTGAGAGGGGGTTTCTCGTAGCCGTATCCTTTTAGAATCGTCTTTCCAGGCCTATACCGCTGCCACATCATTAAGCCGAACATCCAATCCTCTGTCTTAACATCTCCGAAGTCCCATCCAACGGCGGCTTCGACGTCTGCTCTCACGAGTAGATGTGAACCGTGGTGTCCAAACGATAGTTTACCGTTTGTCTTGGTTGTGAGTAGTATTCGGAAGTCGTCGTAGCTACGGGAGGGTTCCTGGGCCCTTGAAGGGGTGTAGGTCAGGGAGTCGGCGTAGTTTATTATGCCGGCGGCGTAGATGTCGTGGTCGCCCGCGTTGATGATGTAGTCCATTATCCCCAGTATCGTGTCTTCACCAACTTTTGTTTCATCATCCTGATGATATATCCATGTGTCTTTGTTTACGAGACCTTCCTCAGCCATGACTTTATTGGCGTAGACAAGTGCTCTCGCCTTGTACCTTGTCCCGTTAACTGTGTTGAACTCGCGTGGGACAATTATTACTCTCGCGCCTATGGAGGCCAACTCACTGTAGCCTTTCACGTTCGCTTCATAATCATCTTGTTCGCAGATGATCCATTGGGAAATATCCACCATTTTTCCATGTTTCAGTTCGATGATTTCTTTCCAGAAATTTGCGGATTCTACTGACATTTTTACGGTGACGTTGTTCCCGCCTTTGGTCGGTAAAATGAAGATGACGTGTTTATTCTTCAATTGCGCAGCGTTTTTCGTGATGTTTTGCTCATTTATGAGAAAATCATCTTTGCCGAATGAGAGGTATCCGATGTTTTGGAGTATTAAATGCGGGGTGCCGATCAGCCAGCTATACTTTAGGCTGTGTGCCACAAACTCTATTCCTGTTGTGACGGCTGGGGCGCCGGAGAACAAGGTGCCCATTAGGAAAGAGAAGCCGACCAGGTCAACTACATGTTGCCGTTTCTCGTCAAAAACCGTATCGATTGATTGGTTGAAATTATCGACCGTGTATCGTAGGTAGGCCGGGTTGCTCAGTTCCTCGTGTAGGGGCCTGTGGTGGTTGAGGCTGTTGTCCATGTTTCTGTTGTTTGCAACTACTAAAACTGCTGCGATGGATGATAGTGAGAGGTCCATCAGCAGGATTACCGACGACGGGGAAGACCTCTGCATATTCTCGTAAGCCCATTGGAAGACGGAGTTGGAGTAGAGGGCCCATGGTCTCAGGTTGGCCAGTTCATAATTGGGTATTAGTGCTGGGAAAAGGATTGAGAGCACGATTACGGCTAAGACCCAGAAGAATAGCCGGGAAAAAGTCCTGAACAGGGTTAGCTGCATGTTTTCACATCCAATTCACGTGCAAACTATCGCCGCGTGGTATAATAGGGTTTTATTGATGTAGCATGATGGATGTTGGGCTGAAGATATTTAGAAGGTTTTAGACGTTTGGCGGGCTGGCGGATGTGCCGAGATTGGCGTCTGTCTGGAGAGCCTATTGCTTCCACCATATTTCAGTTAATCGTTTTTTGATTAAGAGAGGCTTTAGGTATTGGATGGTTTTCTCCAGTCCATCCTCTTGGCTCATCACTGGGTCTTCGTGCTCATAGCTCATGACGTAGTCATAGCCAACTTCCGCGAACGCTGTAATGACTCTTTTCCATGGAACCTGTCCCCATCCCGGTATCCTGAACCTGAAGCCTCTATCGGGCCGTAGCCAGCTCCCCGTGGGAATGGCCCCTGATGTAGACAAGTTTTCGGCCACAAGCTCCCCATCCTTCGCATGAGAGTGGAAAATTCTCTCTCCGAATTTTTTGATGAAGACAACTGGGTCAATAAGCTGCCAAACTAAATGGCTTGGGTCAAAGTTGAAACCAAACTCTTTCTTCCAATTAATTGCCTTAAGCGCTTGCTCCGCTGTTTCCACATTATAGGCCAGTTCTTGTGGATGCACTTCATGAGCGAACTTTACGCCGCAGCTGCTATAATAGTCCAGTATCCCGCCCCATCGTTCAGCGAACAGTTCAAAATAGGATTCAAAAATCTTGTCATAACCAAACGGAAAGTTGTACCATGCACCCCAGTTGGGGCATCCGATAAAACCTACTACAACAGGCACATCAAGTAGGCTGGCCACGTCGCATGTCTTTTTCATTCTATCGATGCCATACTTCACCTTCTCTTCATGGCTTCCCATATAGACGCCATCCGTCGACGCATCATGAGGCCCTAACACCAACTGGCCCTCCAGATGATTCGATATAGCCGAAATAAGCAGACCGTTGTTTTCTACCACTCGCTTAATTTCCTGAGCTCCTCCGCCCAACGCTTTATCAATGTCTAAATGCCGGCTACCACGCCAGCACGCAATCTCAACAGCCTCGTAACCAAGAGAAGAAATCTGGGCTGCAACTTTTTCTAATGGAACTTCGTTGTACAGTACCGTGAAAACCCCTAACTTCATAAAACCTCACCGCATCTGCTAGACCCATGGCATATATATTTTAAAAGTGGGAAAAACCATAAGCGGAGCTGGATTTTTGGGTGTCAGGTTTGAAGCCAGTTTCCTCTGCCGGGCCCGGTGGGACTTGAACCCACGACCTACGGCTCCGAAGGCCGCCGCGCTGTCCATTCTGCGCCACGGGCCCCGAGGCTGAGTGGTGCTGCCCGTGGTTATAAATGGTGGGGTTGGTTTAGAGGGTTATCAGTCCGTAAATGAAGAGGGGTATGAAGACGAGGCTTAACGTGTTGAGGAGTTTGATGAGGATGTGGAGGCTTGGTGCGTAGGTGTCTTTCATGGGGTCGCCGACCGTATCGCCTACAACCGCTGCCTTGTGCGCGTCTGAGCCTTTCCGTCCAGCTATCTCGAGGTATTTTTTGGCGTTGTCCATCGCGGCTCCTCCATAGAAGCCTAGAATAGCCAAAGGTATTGCTGAGACTGTTGCGCCGATGACCAGTGCGCCGACGGCTCTCCAGCCGAGGAATATTCCGACGATTATGGGCGTGAGTGTAACTATCAGTGTTGGCGCCACCATGAGCTTAAGCGCTGTTCTTGTGGAGATGTCTACGCATCTTCCATATTCTGGCCTGGCCTTGCCCTCGAGTATGCCTTTTATTTCGCGGAACTGTCTTCTAACCTCTTCCACCATTTGGAATGCTCCTGTGCCGACCGCTCTAACGGCATATCCGGAGAAGAGGTAGGGGAGCATCGCTCCTACGAAGAGGCCTATCAGGACGGCGGGGCTGTTGAGCTGTAGCTGGGTCGAGAGCTGCTCGATGTTGCTGAGGAGTTTGGCTGAAAGCTCGGGTGTGAGGTGGCTCAGCTCGATAATGCCGGCCATGTATCTTCCAACTTCGAGTAGGAATGCTTGGAAAAGAAGCAGGGCTGCGAGGGCCGCGGATCCCATGGCATAGGATTTTGTCAGCGCCTTTGTTGTGTTGCCGAGTGCGTCGAGGGGCTCGAGTCTATCACGTATTGTTTTCGGCGCGTTAGCCATCTCAGCTATCCCGCCAGCGTTGTCCACAATCGGGCCCAAGCCATCCATCGTGAGGACGAAGCCTGCTGTGGAGAGCATACCCATCGTGGCCATGGTTGTGCCAAACACGCCGCCGAGGAAGAGGTCGGGCAGGCCGACGGCCCGCGCCCATTCTATACCGAGCAGGAAAGATATGGCTATTGCGACGACCACAGTTATCACCGGCAGGGCCGTGGAAACCATTCCGACTGAGAGGCCTGAGACGACTGTTAGTGCGGGGCCTGACTCGCTGTTTGTGGCTATTAGGCTGACGTGTCGTGATTTTAGGCTGGTGTAGATTTCGCTGTAGAACATGATGAGTATTCCCGCGACCAGTCCAACAAGCATCGTGACGAAGAGGGGTAGGAAGCCGCCTCCGAAGACAATGCTCGTCACAACATACATAAGTATAGCTGCAACGATTGATGTGACGATTAAGCCGTTGCGCAAGGGTTCAATAGATTCTTTGAAGCTTTTCTGGTATAGGGCCCATCCCACGCCTGCTAGCGTCGCGACTACACCGACCGCTCTCACCACAAGGGGGAGAACGACGTATGTTTCGTTGATTTTCTCAAAAAGTATGATGGATATGATGAGTGCTACAATCATTCCCCCGAGGTTTTCGGCTGTAACTGATTCGAAGAGGTCGGCGCCTCTTCCGGCTTCGTCTCCGACGTTGTCGCCCACTTGGTCAGCGATCACCGCGGGGTTGCGGGGGTCGTCTTCGGGTATTCCTGCTTCAACTTTGCCAACCAAGTCGGCTCCGATATCCGCGCTCTTCGTGTAAATTCCTCCACCAAGCTGTGCGAACAACGCGGCCAAGCTGGCGCCGAAGCCGAAGCCCGCCAAAACACCCGGGTCGCGGAAAACGAGGTAAAGAATCGTAAGCCCGAGCAGGCTCATGGCTATGACCGCGAGGCCGAGGGCCGCACCACCCATGGTCGCTACGCGGAGAGCGCTCACCGAGTCTTTTGAGGCGGCGTATGTTGTGCGGACGTTGGCCCGTGTCGCGGAGTCCATGGCTATTGTTGCCGCGATGAGGGAGAAGGCGACTCCGAGGAGGAAGCTGCCACCTATCTGGAGACCGTAGACCAGCCCACCCATCTGTGGAAAAGCCGCGAAGCTGACTATGATGAGTATGAAAATGAATATGCTTATGACGAAGATGGTTCTGTACTGGCGTTTTAGGTATGCGATGGAGCCTTCTCTGATGGCTGACCAAACCGAGACAAACTCCGGCCCACCCTTTGGGTAGCGGTTTACCAACGCGACGAAGCCGACGGCAGACAGCGCACCCAGCGCGCCGAGGAGCAGAGCGACTGTGAGAAAATCTACCATCATCTCGGCTACTGAGGTTTTCCTTCTTCTATAAGAGTTTAATGAATTGCGTGATGCAGGGTAAGCGATATATTAGACTCCATGCTGTAACCCGTTTGTGGATACGGGTCTCCCTCCGGGCCAGGTTTGGGCGAGGAACTGGGTTATTTACTCAGCCTTGGGAACACCGAAAATTGATGCTGAAAGCTATAGGCTACGTGTCACGGGTCTTGTTGAGGAGCCGCGTGAATACAGTTATCATCAGCTTCTCGAGATGGCTGATGTCGAATATGTCAAATCCTTCCACTGCGTGACCAAGTGGAGCATCAAAGACGTTAGGTGGACAGGGGTGAGTCTGAAGAAACTGCTTGAGAACTCGCGGGTTAAGAAAGAGGGTAAATGGATTATGTTTGTGTGTGCGGATGGGTATACGGCTCCTGTGCCTTTGGAGGATGCTTTGTCGGATGACGCGATTGTCGCCTTGAAGATGGATGGGCGACCGCTTGAGATTGATCAGGGTTTTCCCGCGAGGCCGTTTATTCCTCATCTCTATGGGTGGAAGAGCGCTAAGTGGCTTACTGAGATTGAGGTGTTGCCGGCATATGTGGATGGTTACTGGGAGATGTATGGATATCATGAGAGGGGTAATGTTTGGGCTGAGGAGAGGTTTAAGGGCATGGGCTTCAGACACGCATTACGGAAGGCGGCGGGCATCATTCAGCGGGGAATTTGACAAACTTGGGCCAGCCAGGCCTCGCAGACCCGATGTAAAGCACAGGTTTGTAAACCCTAAGCATCCAATACTCGCCGAAATCATCCGAAGCCCGTGCATCAACAACCTTCGCCACGTAAAGCATGTGGTCACCCGTGTCAAGACGTGCCGAGACCCTGCACTCGAGATATGCGCTTGCGTCGACGAGGATAGGAGCTCCCGTGTTTTCTCCTGGCCTGTGCATCAATCCACATTCCTTTAGCTTGTCAACTGTTGTGGGCGCCGCGGGTTTTGCAAGTAGCTCCATCTTTTCAACGTGTTCGTGGGAGAGCCAGTTGACAGAGAAGGTTTGTGACTTCTCCACAAGTTGTGTCGTGGTGTGGTTTTTTCCAAGGGCCGCTGCTACTTTGGGCGGGTTGAATGAGACGGGCATAACGCTCGAGGCTAGAAGTCCCCCAACCTTTTCCCCATCCGTTGCAGTTACCACAGCGGCTACCTGCGGATAAAAGAGCCTATGAAACCTCTCAAACGGCACCTTCTTCAACATCCATCCTCTTCTCCAAGAATTTGACACGCTTCGTCGAGCGACGCGATTCTTTTGATGTTTGGCGCAGGCTTGACCTTCTTGTTCCAGTTCTGGTCATACAGTAGAACCATGCGCTGTGTGTTGGCTAGCTTCTCGGCTAGATGCGGCGAATCATCTATGTATACGTCGTAGACGAAGCTGGCTTTGCTTGCTTTAAGAGGAACCCAGATGAAGCGTCTATAGTTTATGCCGTGGTGTTTGAGCCATTGCTTGACGTATTCGATTGTCTCTGCGGGCCGCTGCGTCAAGATATCCACCTCCCCGACCATGTTCAGTTTCTCAACATCCTCGGCAACATCATCCTCTATGGGCATAAGCTCAGTCCATCTCCTCCAGCTCCGGGTGATCAACTCGATGAACTCTTGACGCGTCATGGAGAGCTTAACCCAGAACTCCCACTCAGTTATCATGTCACGAGATAGACGACGCCCCGTATCCTCTTCATACAGCTTGATAATCATACCAGCGAGGTCGGCGAGCACACCGTCAACATCAAGCGCTATTTTCATAACTGGCAGCCTCCAACTGTTTCGCCAACAGAGCCGCGATGTAAACGCTTCTAGCCTCCTCCCTGAGATATGATTCAAGAGTCGCCACGAACCTTGATGGCTTCGACCTTATCAGACGCATGCTGGGTCTCCTCCGTTTCTCCAAAAGGGCTCTTGTGAGCAAGTCAGCGGGGCTGATGCTCCTCGAGAGATTGAGAGATCTCTCCACAGTATCGAGAGGTAATTCGGTTGAAAGCTTTTCCTCCAGAATGTTCAACACATTCAAGAGCTGGCCGCTCTGCTCCAGTCCATTAAACAGAGCCCGAATACTAGATAGGCCTACTTCGTCGAGGACATTCCTCATTTTTTCGTTACTGTAGACAGCAACGGTGAATCCTTTGTCAACCAAGTTGCTCAACTCCGCGAGAATGGGTGAAGTGGATTCGGTGGTTGAACCCATTTCAAAAACCCCGGTGAAAACCTTCTCCTCCTCCCCGTCGAAAAAACCTACACCATACAGACCTGCTTTCAGATCATCTCTGAGGAGCAGGGCAACAGCAGCGACTGAAAGAAGCTTCAAAGCCTTGGATGGTTTTGGGAGGCTGATAACCTTCTGGCCCAGCTGCAGCGCAATCCGGTCACGAGCCAATATGTAGTCGATAATTTTGAGGGCATAATTTCTTGCGGTCTCCCAGTCCAGTTTCCGAGCCAGAAAATCGGCATAAACCTCCTCATCGATCTGCTGCAGAATTATCTCGTCAAGCTCATCTGGCATATATTGCTCGACATCTCTGCGGAGATTTGCCCAGTCTATTTTCGGGAGATGGCCAGCGCACTCCCCTTCATAGAACCTGACAAACTTTCTCTCCGCCAAGACAATCATGTCAAACTTCATGATCATGAGAGATAGGTGGTGAACTCTCCTCATCACTATGAGGATGAATGACGCGCCGAGACGGAGGAGTGCAGTGTCGTCGAGGGGAGAGGCTTCGACAGCGTAGCCGTATGTGTAGTCGCCGTAGACACCGTATGTAGGCGTGGGAACTTCAACAACTTTTGCATCCCTTGTAACGTAGGTGCGATCACCTATCGTAAGCAGCTTTCTCCGGCCCGAGTAGATACGCCACTCAACCCTCTGCGGAAACTCTGTAAACTGTCCGAAGCCGTTTGACGGGAGCTGCGCGACAAGATGTATAACTGATTTTATGTTTCCCCTGTGAAAATCACGGACAAGGTTAGGCTCCTCACCCCATCTGAGCTTGGTTCTCTGATATTCTTCGAGAACAGGTGCTAGGGCATCGTGTCGGCGCAGCCGGCTTTCATAAATCGAGTCAACCACCACGGCTGTGACAACTCTTCCGTTTTTGCCGCCTGTCCTCATCTCTACTACGACGCCGTCGCTGCTCGGGTCAAAAGCACCAGGCTGAAACTTCTCCACCAAGTTGACATGTGAAATGTCCTCGAGGTTCCTTAGACCACCATCCTCCGTTGTTCTCCACCTCTTCACGCCATACGGCGGCGCAAACTCGTAAAAATTCATCTTAACCCATGCCAATTTCCCCGTGTAGGTTAGTTCACCGTCTTTTTCGAGTCCGAGACGTCTGAGAAAAAGCACATCCTCGCGGGGGAGCTTTGCTCTACGTTGAGGCGATTGATAGTCAAAAAGTGTTTTGAAAAGGCGTCTGTACTCGTTGTCGCGGTGTGCGAGTGTTTTCTCGAGTGGCAGCTCTGTCCATTTGCGGAAAACCTCTATGCCTCGGCTGAGTAGGTCTCTATCCCACTGGCTAAACGGTATGACTATCGTCTCTGTCCACGGTATCTCGGGCCTCCTGCCCTTACGTCCCTCTCTCTGCCAGAATTCACGCACCGTTTGGGGAAGCCCGAGGTGAACAACCCTACGTATTTGGCCTATGTCTATCCCCTGGCTGAGTGTCCGCGGTGTGAAGATGAGTTTTATTTCTCCATCCCGGGCGGCCTGCTCTATCTCTCGCCGCTGTGCCCTGAGAAGCAGATGATGATGACTTGCAACACTCATAGATACACCGAGTTCATTACGAACTTTACGTGCAAATTCCTCGGCCGAAGCTATGCCTGAGGTGAACACAAGTGTCAACGCCTCGTCTTCTGCATAATGTTTGATGAGTTCCGCCGGGTCTCCGAAGTAGTCGGGGAAATCGGCTCCAGCCGCTTTGGCCGCCTCCACAACCTTGAAGAAGTTGCGGCGAAACTCCTGAAAGTCGTCGAGTGCTTTGAGGACATCACGCCCCGCTCCCGCCTGTATGAGCTTATCACGCTGACCAGCAATAGTTGTCCAGATTTTTCTGAGCGATTTTCCCAAAACAAGATACGTCCTGTTTTCACACCTATACGGATGGCCGTCCACTATTGCTGTTCTTCTTCCGTTGATCTCGGTTAGAATTTGTGCAACCTCCGCCGGGTCCGCTATCGTGGCTGTCATGATAACAAGCTGGAATCCCGGGTTGACGTATTCGTGTAGAGCTTGCATCATTCCGAGAAGGATGGCGATGGAGCGCGGCCCGTAGAAGTCGAACTCGTCGAGAACAACAAGCCCCACCTTAGCGAGAAAATCTCTCAAAAAAGCTGGTTTACCCGCCCCGATTCTCTTCAGCTCGTTGAGTAGGTAGGCTGGATTTGTTATGACTAGGTCGGCTTCTTTAACCATGTTCCGCACAGCCCTGGCCCCATTTCTCCGCACCAGCTCCTCCTTCCGCAACGCATCAACAGCGACGGCCTTCAGACCCAGCGATGAGCAGTAGTCGCTTAGCCTCTCGATCTGGTCATTGGAGAGTGCGAGGGTCGGGTAAACAGCTAGCGTTTTGACACGACGTGAGGCTGTGTAGAGAAACCATGCCTCAGTCTTTCCGCTTCCCGTGCCAGCCTTGAGAACAAGGTTCTCACCATGTGCCAGAGCATCGAGGGCTTCTTTCTGGTGGATGTATAGATTTTTTTCGGCAAGGTTTCTGCTTCTGACGTTTTCGGAGAAGGCGAGGCCTGGGAGGATATCGACGAACTTTTCACGGGCCAACTGAGGAGAAACAGCTGGTGTAACAAACTTAACATAGTCAAACCCAAGCTTTTCGAGAAGTGCTTCAGAGTCTATCAAACTCCAGCTCTTCACCTCTCAACCTGTGCCTTAACACTTTGTATGATGTCTTCGCTGTATCCTAGCTTTCTCAAGCCCTTTAACACGAGGGCCAGGTATGATGCTGAGGGGGTGAGCTTTGGACGCGGGTTAGTGGCGACGTAGACATAGGCCTCGAGAGGTTTTCCACTGGCCTCCACCGTTATCTTGCGCCTGTGATATAGATGGGGGACACCTTCATACTTGTCGAGTTTTTCAAGCTGAGATTCCTCCAGAAGATATACTGCACCATACACAACCGAGCTAGGTGATTCTTCTATGTTTGCAACTCCTCCGCGCCAGCTGCTTGAGAAAACATTGAAGACGAGTCTGTAGCCTCTGAGGATGGCGGGTTTTAGGTCAAGCCAGCCACCAACCCGCCTTCTCATACCTTCCTGATCAAGGTTAGAGCCATACGCGAAATACCAAACAGCCATATCCAGCCTCTACAGGATAAAGTATTCTTTATCAACTCTTCTGTTTTCAACCCCGAGTCTCGACACCTCGAACTTTACCCCCCCATGCAGTATTGCGTATTCTTTCCCAAAGAGTGCTGCTTCGGCTATTCTACCTATTGCGTCAGACTTCATAACGCCGCTTCCGCTTGCCCCAGTTACGACGAGGCAGTTGAGAAACCTGAATATTATGGGGTTTCCGTCGAGGTAGTTCATGGAGTATGTACCGGCCCACATGGCCGAAGGCCTTGCGTTGAGGAACTGTGGATAGTATTTCACGAGTGGGGGGTAAACGCTGTCATGATAGTAGCTTGGCTCAGGCTCGTCGTCCAGCCCGAATCCTCTGCCTACTTCGTCGGTGAGACTGACCCAGAAGGCTTTTTCCCTGGTTCTCGGAACTATGTAGAGTCCGTTGGGGAAAAACATCATGGGCATGGGTCTTCCACCGTCCCACGTGTTGTGTAGGAGGCTGTAAAGCTGCCCTTCCGCGGAGACAACAAACAACTGTCTTTTCTTAGCCTTGATGAAGCAGTCGACACCCAGCGGGTCGAGGAGCTGCGGCGTCCATGAACCAGCTGCGACAACCAATCTCCCAGCCCTGATAACATCCCCGTCTGCAACCACTCCACCCACTTTAGCTTTCTGCCAGGCCCTCGGCTCACGCGGAATGCCGAGGGAATTCTCAGCCTCGAGGATTAGTCTCTCAACCTTTTTGCCGAGTATGAGTTCAACACCTGCGCTGAGACATCTTTTTTTGTAGAGGTTTACAACCTTCTCCACGTCGAGGAAACCGCATCGCGGAGCGAACAACCCCGCCCTGATGCTGCTCAAACCCATCAGCACAGCTTCCTCATCACCCGAAAAATCAGTCTGCATGAGAAGTTTTTTTGACAAGTCTTCCGCTTGGAGGAGGATTGCCTTCCCTTCATGCAAAAAGGTTTCAACCACGTTTCTCACTCTGTTTAATCTATCGTCGTCCATTAGAATGAGATATCCTACTTCCCTCATGTTTAGCGTTGTTTCCCCGCTTGCCTCAGCTTCCCTCAAATGCTGAATCGTTGTTTCGGCGAGAACTCGGTTTACGTAGGATGTGAATATTCCCTGTCTGTATCCGCCGACGCTTTTGGCGGTGTTGGCCTGCCCAACGTCTCTGTCACGCTCTATGATTGCCACCGAAAGCTCCCTGTGAAAGGTCTTGATGTAATAGGCTGAAGCAAGCCCCAAAACACCTCCTCCGATCACA
Source organism: Nitrososphaerota archaeon (assembly GCA_041641305.1). Taxonomy (GTDB): domain Archaea; phylum Thermoproteota; class Nitrososphaeria_A; order Caldarchaeales; family Caldarchaeaceae; genus Caldarchaeum. The sequence goes on from JBEPYN010000001.1 coordinate 29,177, forward strand.
ACAACGTCAAAATCTGGCACGGCAATTAAGAAAAATTCTCGGCAAAAAGGGTTTATCAACATACATATTAGGCGCCGAAGCTGAGTGGGCAAGGATGCAGATAATAAACAACTACCGCATCGAGCTCGAGGAGGCTGTCGAAAAGCTAAGAGAGATAAATGCATCAAAGTTACTGGTCCAGTCTCCGTTGGGCCTCCGCGCGGTAGCCGCATTAGTAGCCGAGCAACTGAAAAAGAGAGGCTATGACGTGATTTTATCAAGCTCAAACTGCTGGGGAGGATGCGACATAGCTCATACCGAGGCCAAGCATCTGAACGTGGAAGCCATCATCCATCTTGGACACAGCCGCTTCATTAATCAAGAGCAGGTTCCGACAATATATCTCGAATGCCGTTATGCCGACCCATCACCAGTCTACGCGTTGCTGGAGAAGGTTGCGGAGGCGCTCAAAGGATTCTCAAAAGTTGGGATTGGGGCGAGTGTTCAGTGGCTCGACTATGTACCCCTTGTGAAGGAAAATCTGGAGCATGTAGGTGTTAAAGCCTTTACCGCCAAACCCGACATGTTCTCTCAATATGATTCACAGGTGCTCGGATGCGATGTTTCGGCCCTCAAGAGGCTCGAGGAAAAAGTGGATAGCTTCCTCGTTCTGGGGAGCGTGTTCCATGCACTTGGGATGGCTGTGTCAACCAGAAAGCCCGTATACGCCGCCGACCCACATACACAGACGGTTAAAAACCTTGACAAAATGAGAGAAAATATCCTCAGACAACGCTACGCACAAATTACACGATTCCGCCAAAGCAATTCTATAGGCGTCCTAGTAAGCATCAAACCAGGGCAGAAAAGGTTAGGTCTCGCAAAGAGAATTAACCAGATATTAAACACTCATGGAAAAAATAGCACAATTGTCTCAGCCGATGAGATAACTCCAAGCACAATTTTGGAAAACCGCTTCGAGGCATTTGTAAACACCGCCTGTCCAAGACTTAGTATAGAGGATCAAGCGCAGTTCGCAAAGCCTGTGCTGCTTCCTGTGGAGACTCTCGTGGGCCTAGATTTGATTGATTGGAGCGAAGTGGTTGAGCATGGTTTCCTAATGTATCCATGGGGATGGCACAATCAAGAGGTGGGTGAAAGGTTTTGGAGAAAAATGAGGCTGGCTCAGGTTTAAGGAAGAGGCTCGTGGTGCCGGGTGAGGTTCTCTGCGTCACGGAAGAGTTTCTACCGCGTCTAGGCGCTTTTGTAAACGGTGATGGAAACGTGAAAGCAAGAGTGGTCGGGGAAGCGGTTTACGACCTCAAGGCTAAGGAGGTGAGTGTGAAGCCCGTTAAGGAGATAATTGACATCAGGCCAGGAGACCGCGTTATTGCCGAGATTAAGGATGTGCAGGAAAAGATAGCCGTTGCGGAGGCCTTTGTCAAACTGCCAAGCACTCCTCTGAAATATAGGCGGACTGGAATAGTGGTTGCGAAGAGAAACGATGTTTTAGAGAATATGCTCAGCGTAGGGGACATAGCCATCCTAGCTGTCAGAGGCGTTTACCGAGGATTGAATACATTTGACATCTACTCCCCCGGATGCGGTGTGATGCTCGCTATTTGCAGCGTCTGCGGAGGGGTCTTGGATAAAAGGGACAACTTCCTCACATGTGGTAAATGCGGTAACCGCGAGAGGCGGAAAACAGTGTTAAAATACGGGAACTTGGATATTCTAAAACAGCTTGTCGGTGAAGCACTGTGAAGATGAAAATCATAGAGGAAAGCGGAGATTTTCTGGCGATAGGTTTGAGGGACGTTGATCAGTCGATTGTCAACCTGTTCACAGAAACCCTGAATAACATCGATGGGGTGAGCTACGCTGGGTATAGAGTCGAGCATCCACTCACAGGAGAAATAACAGTTTCGCTAAAAGTTGAGCCATCTAAGACAACACCTTGGAAAGCTGTTCAGAAAGCTCTCGAGCAACTTGAGGAAATCTTCAAGTCCCTTGACAAGAAGCTTGAAGCGTTGAGGTGAGAGCATGGAGTTTTGTCCAAAGTGTGGGAAAACATTGTCGCCCTCGAGAGTAGGAGGCAAGGCCATGCTTGTGTGTAAGAGATGTGGTTATCAGAAGCCACTTGAGGGGGAGAAAGTGGTTGTTAAGGTGGAGCGTGAAAACACTGGCTCAAAAAGCGTCACTGACATAATCGAGGCCGAGGAGGCGCCTCTACCCACAACAACTGATGTTGTCTGTCCCCAGTGTGGACATAATGAGGCAAAGTGGTGGACGGTTCAAACGCGGTCGGCCGACGAGCCGATGACACAGTTCTTTAGATGCGTGAAATGCGGCCATACATGGCGTGAATACGCCTAATACGTCACGAAGTTCAAAATCTTTCCGAACTGAAAAGGCTTGACGTTTCTCAGAAAGTCTTGAGAAGCCGCAATAGCGCAGACACCCACCATCTCACCCCGTCCAGAGACAAGCTGTGCCCTTAGTTCTTTCAATGGGACATGAGTATCCAGGACCCCAGCCATGACAAGGAGATGATGTTTAAACGCCTCACGAGGGACAAAAAGTCTCTGAACAATACGTGCCTGCCTGTTTTTGTATCTGATTTCAATCCATCTGTCGGAAATATATGCCTCAGTACTTTGTGCGTAGTAAACTTTTTTCAGCGTAGATAAACCGAAACCGGTTGCAACCACTATCCCCGCCCTGTCCACTCCGAGAACCGCGTCGACCCTATATCCAGAGAATTCTTTCAGCATGTAGGCGACGAGCAGCTCCACCAAGCTGCTTTCGGAAACTATCTGTGAAACATCAACTTCATCCTCGGTCACAACCACACGTTGATTTATGATTGCTTGAATATCCAGCTTAGAGATAAGATTATCTATCAAGGCTTGGGCACGTTTTCCATGTGGGATAGTTTTGTTGGTAACGTATCTTGTCAAAGTTGATACGGGTATGCCTGTTTGCTTGGAGAGGATCTTATAGTCCATGCTGGTTTTGAGTGTTTTCAAAATCTGTACAGCAAGGTATGATAAGTAGGCGTTCGATGCTTTCTTCAAACCTCCTCAAGAGGAATTTGCCCAAATATAGGATTTTCAAGATCGAAAATGGTAAAAACTAAATACATTCAGCAAAGATATGTAGGTGGTTTGCGAAGGGTTTACAGCGCGTATGATGCGGTGCGTGGGGCTCCAATATACACCGAGGACATAGTACCTGAGAACGCTCTCCGTGTTAAGGCTCTAAGGTCTGAGTATCCGCATGCGTTGATAAAACGTGTAGATGTCTCAGCTGCTATGCAGGTGCCCGGCGTGGTCGCGGTCTTCACCGCCCTAGATGTACCGGGTCAAAACATAACGGGTGCGGTTGTGCTGGACAGGCCTTTCCTCGCATATAACAAGGTTAGATGCCTGGCTGACCCCATAGCGCTTGTGGTCGCGGTTGATGAGGAAGCCGCAGACAAGGCGATTGAGAAGATAGTTGTCGACTATGAGGTTTTCGAGCCCGTCTACGATCCTGTTAAAGCGCTTGAGGAATCGGCTCCAAGGGTGCATGAAAATAATCTGCTCCGCCACTATAGGCTACGTAAAGGAGACATAACTCGTGGCTTTAACGAGTCAGACATCATCGTGGAGGAGGAGTTTAGGACGCAGATGCAGGACCCGGCTCCTCTCGAGACTGAGGCTGCATACGCTGTCCCCGAGGAAGACGGCAGCCTAACAATCTACGGCAGCATCCAGAACCCCTTCTATGTGCTAACAGGTGTCTCGAGAATACTTGGTCTACCGCGTGAAAAAATTAACCTGGTTGTGATGGCTATTGGTGGGACTTTTGGAGGAAAATCCGACGAGGCGCCTTGGGATGTCTGCGCAATGGCTGGGCTTGCCGCACTAAAGACAGGGAAACCTGCAGCATGTATCTACGGTCGCGACGAGTCAATGATAGCTCATTCTCATCGACACCCAGCCGTAATGCGCTATAAGGTCGGAGCAACTATGGATGGCAGGCTAAAGGCATTGGATGCCGACCTCTTCTTCGACACAGGAGCCTATGCCTCTGTCGGCCCACTCGTCATGCTCAGAGCGGTGACCCACGCAGCCGGGCCATATGTTGTGGAAAACGTAAGAGTAGACTCCTACCTCGTTTACACAAACAATTTGACGGCTGGGTCGATGAGAGGCTTTGGTTCCCCCCAGGTTCACTTCGCTGTTGAGTCTATGATGGATATTCTTGCGGAGAAGCTTGGAATGGATCCTGTTGAGCTTCGGCTGAAAAATGCTTGGAGACAGGGAGTAGTAACCGCAAGCGACGCTGTCTTGATGGATAATCCAGATTTTGGCATATTGGCTGAGAAGGTGTGCGAGAGGCTGGGATGGAGGCACGGAGAGAAAAATCCGGACGAGGGTGTGGGCATAGCTTTCATGGCTCATGGCAACAGCCTCGGTCCAGAGGGTGAAGACAAGTCCTCGGCAACGGTTAGAATATCGTCCGATGGCATGGTCCACGTCGCCACCTCTTTGACTGAGTATGGCACAGGCGCTTCACGCGGGTTTGCGAAAATAGCTGCATCTGTTCTGGGTGTGCCCGAGGAGAGGATCGTTGTGGACCGTGTTGAGACAAAGAAAGTCCCTGACTCGGGTGGAACGTTTGCATCCCGCTCCACCCTCATGGGCGGAAACGCCGTCTATCTTGCAGCCAAGAAACTGAGGGAAAGGGTTGAGCAGTTGATCAAAGAGTCTGGCCAAACAGGTGTGAACGTCGCAGATTTTGTCCGCGACATCCTGCGTGAAGAGGTATCTGAGTATGCGGAGTTTAAGTTACCCGCATGCGATTACGATCCCGAAACTGGAAAGGGAACGCCCTATCTTCAATACACCTATGGTGTTGTGGGTGTGCGTGTAAAGGTTGACAGGGAGCTTGGTATTGTGAGGGTGAAGGATATTGTGGCTGCTTTTGATGTTGGACGCGTGGTCAACAAAGGGTATTTGACGGCTCAGCTGGAGGGCGGGATCACTCAGGGAGTCGCTTACGGCCTTCTCGAAGAGCTTGTAATCGGGAAAAAGCATAAGGTTCTCAACCCCAACCTCGCCGACTACCTTGTCCCCACCGCAGCCGACATGCCTCGTGTAGAGGTCATCGTCGTCGAAAACCCCAGCCCACTAACGCCCATCGGGACAAGAACCGCAGGCGAACCGGGGATAGACGCACCCGCAGCAGCCATAGCCAACGCCGTCCACGACGCCCTCAAAATCAGAATAACATCTCTCCCAATAACCCCGGAGAAAGTATTGGTTGCTTTGGAGAAAGCTCAAGCTATTGCCGCAACTGTTTAAGGGCCGCCGACACAGCGTCGACGATCTTTGTGTATCCGCCGCATCGGCAAATGTTGGCTATGAGTATGTGTCTGATTGTCTGCTCATCGGCGTCGGGGTAGTTGTCGGCGATGTATTTCGCTGTTACAACGATGCCTGGTATGCAGAAGCCGCACTGGGATGCTGTGTACTCGAGGAGAGCTGACTGTATAGGGTGAAGGCTTTCCCCAGGTGTGATGCCCTCCAAAGTTGTTACATTTTTTCCACGGACTTGGACGGCGAGCATCATGCAGGAGTTGATGAGCTTGCCGTCGACGATGACGTTGCATGAGCCGCAGTCCCCTGTGCCACAGGCCTCCTTCACACTCTTCATGCCGAGACGGCGGAGAAGATCCATCAACCGCTCGTTACCACGCAGCTCCGCTGAGACAGGCTTACCGTTAAGCACAAACTCAATCCTCATCAAAACCACCCCTCATCAAGTAGCTCCAGCAAAACTCGAGACCACGCCTCAGCAAAACTTTTGAGACATGTTTTCTGAAGCTGCTGGAGGCCCTGAAGTCTGACGCAGGCCGTATCCTTGACACGCTTTCTTCAACAGCCTCCCTTAGCAGACTTGGGTTAATCGCCTTCCCTATCAACGCATTTTCTAGGTCTGTGAGCCGACCCATCTGTCTGCCTTCAACCCTGTTCAAAACAATCCTCAGCTTCTTAACTATGCCGTCAACAGCCTTCATGGAGACTGCGGCCGTCACAACCCCTATGCCGTTGGAGGCTCTCTTCTCAAACTTTGAGAACCATGAGACCGATCCAGGGCCCCAGTCACGGAAAACAGCCTCAGCAACAACTTCGCCACGTCGCAGAGAAAGCTCAAGCGGCCCCGCAACCCTCTCACCCTCAGGGCCAACAATCTTCACCTCCCCGTCGAGAGAGGCCATTATAGCGGGAATGTCTCGCTCACCGCCTGAGGCGAGGTTGCCCCCAACGGTTGCCATGTGTCGGGTGGTCTCTGCTCCGAAGTATTTGCTGAGCCAGCGTATGGATAAGTAGTTCCTCGGAATTGCTGGGGAGTTGGCGAGTTCATGCACCGTCGCCAGCCCGCCTACTCGGATTATCTCCCTCTCCCTCTTCACATATCGTAGCTCATTCACACCCGACAGATCGATAACAGCCCGCGGCCGAATTTTTCCACGCCGCATAAAAGGCATCAAATCCGTGCCACCTGCGTACAGCACAACATCACCGTCAAGACGCGAATATAGACTGATAACCTCTCGAAGCGACGAAGGAGTGTAGACCTCGAAGCTGGGGACAGCCTTCAACCAAATCATTTTTGTTACGGATGAATATAAGGAAATGGCTGACCGTCTCTACATCGTTATATTTCCGTGTAGAGGTTATTGTTGTGTTGGCGAAAGACGGATTCGATCTCATGGTTCGTAACTGTAGGGTAGTGGATGTGGATGGTGTTTACGAGGCTGACATAGCTGTCGCTGGCGGAAGGATTGCGGCCATCGGCCGCAGACTGGAGGCACGTGCCGAGAAAATATACGATGCAGGCGGACGCTATGTTTTTCCTGGAGCGATAGACGGCCACGTCCACTTCAAGCTCAAGTATTTCGAGAACGTCTACACAGCCGACGATTTTTACACGGGAACAGTTGCGGCGGCATGTGGTGGGGTCACGACGATAATCGACTTCGTGACACCTGAGACCAAGGACTATGTTGAGGATTTTCGGAGACGGAGAGCCGAGGCAGATGGAGAGGTAGTCGTAGATTATGGGCTCCACATGAGCGTGACGGACTACGACGAAAAGATAGAGAGGATGCTCATTCACCTTTTTGAGAATGAAGGTCTCGCTAGCGTGAAGATGTTCACCGCCTATAGCCGCAGAGGCCTCATGCTCGACGACGGAAAAGCATACAGGCTGATGAAGCTCTGCGGTGAGAAAAACGTCCTGGTCATGGTTCATGCCGAGAACGAGCATCTCATCAACACTTTTGTGGAAGAGTTTGTTTCACAGGGCAAGACCGAGCCTATTTACCATTCGCGGAGTAGACCAGATTTTGTGGAGGCCGAGGCGGTGAACCGGGTCGCTTTCTTATCTGGTTTGACGGGTGCCGAGATACTTATTGTCCACGTCTCCTCGGCGATGGGTCTCGACGCGATACAGGAGGCGAGGCAGAAAGGTGTGAAGATTCATGGGGAAACTTGTCCACACTATCTTATGTTCACTGAAGATGTGTATTTGAAACCTGACGGAGCGAAGTTCATTATGTCTCCTCCTCTTAAGAAGGAGCATGACAGAGAGGTGTTGTGGAAAGGCGTTTTGACCGATGGGTTTTCAGTGGTTGGAAGCGACCACGCCTGCTTCAACTTGTCACAGAAACTTGGACACAAAAGCTTTACAACTGTTCCAGGCGGTGTGGCTGGGACCGAGGTGATACCCATGATACTTTTCTCAGAAGGTGTTGTGAAGCGGGGGATGCCTCTTAGCCGCTTCATCACTTTGACAGCTCTAAACCCAGCCAAGCTATATGGCGTCTATCCGCGGAAAGGTGTCATCAGGGTTGGCGCGGACGCCGACTTCTACATCCTAGACCCATCGCAGAAAACACGTCTTACAAGGGAAAACCTTCACAGCAACATAGACCACTCGATATACGAAGACGTCGAGGTCAGCTGCCGCATAGTAGCCACCTTCTCCCGGGGAGAACAGATAGTTGAAAACGGTGAATTCATCGGGAAACGGGGCAGAGGACAATACATCCCCATGAATAGAGGCGGAGGTGGATGAAGCCCCGAAGACGACCAGCGGTAGCCGGATACTTCTACGAGGGCTCCAGAGAAGCTCTTCTGAGACAGGTGGAAAACTGTTTCCTATCATCACACGGCCCGGGAAAAACACCTACAAAAGAGTGGAGCACCCGTCGTCCACCTGCTCTCATCTCTCCACATGCGGGTCTGATGTACTCGGGGCCTGTCGCGGCCCACGGATACTATGAGCTGACAAAATATGCGGCGCCTGAGTCTGTTGTTGTTTTCGGGCCCAACCACTACGGAGTGGGGACAGTTGTTTCAATATACCCGGGAGGAAGCTGGTTGACCCCTCTCGGAGAGGTCAAAATAGATGATAAGCTCGCGGCGGAGATCGCTGGACAGCGTGAGTTTTTCTACTTGGATGAAATAAGCCATGCACGTGAACACAGCATCGAGGTACAGTTGCCTTTCCTCCAGTACCTGTATGGCGAATTCCTGTTTGTACCAATCTGTATTAATGACCAAAGCCTCGAGACTTGTGTGGAGATTGGGGAGGCTGTTGCAGAAGTTGTCGATAGAAGAAACATTCTCATGATTGCGTCTACCGATTTCACGCATTATGAGCCGCATGAAACGGTGTTGAAAAAGGACAGGCTCGCTCTTGAGCGTATACAGCAGCTTGACGTCGAAGGCCTTTACAAGGTGATTGAGAAGTATGACATAACTATGTGTGGGTACGGAGCTGTGGCGGCGTTGTTGGTTGCCGCAAGAAAGCTCGGGGCAGTCGAGGCCACGGTCTTGAAACAGGCTACAAGCGGCGATACAAGCGGGGATTACGAGTCTGTGGTCGGCTACGCGGCCTGTAAAATTGAGCTGCCTGAAAAATGAGGAAGCAGGTCAAAGTATTCGCACCGGGTAAAGTCATACTTTATGGAGAACACTTTGTCGTCTCAGGCTACCCAGCCATCGTAACAGCAATAGACCGTGGCGTAACTGTCACAGCGAGAAAAGTAGAGGACAAGTTTGTCATAGTTTCAAAACATTCAGCCGCGGCGTGGGATATTTCCGGAGAGCCCATTGCCGCCAGCTCACATACCCTTGCCCCGCTCTACAACATGGTTAGAGAGATATGTTTGGACAATGGTGTGCCGTGCACAGGGTTGGCTGAGATAGAGTCAGACCTAGTTAGCGGCGGAGGACTCGGCTCCTCTGCAGCTGTCTCCGTCGCGCTTGCTAAGGCCGTGTCGCTTCTGCATGAAATCGAGCTAAGCCGAGACCAGCTTATACAGTATGCTCTCAAGGCTGAGAAAGAGTTCCACGGCAGACCGTCTGGAATAGACCCGACAATATCCGCGGTAGGCGGAACCATTGCCTACCAAGGCCTTGGAAAATACACAGGCATTGAGATAGGTGAACCCCTAGACCTAATAATAGTCTTCAGCGGCAGAAAAAGGAAAACATCTAAGATGGTCGATATTGTGCAGAGGTTTGCTGCTGAGAAGAGAAATGTTTTCACGGAGCTTGTGAAACTTTATTCATATATATACGAGGAGGCGAAAAAGTCCTTGGCTCAAGGAGACCTTGAGACCATCGGCCAACTTTTCACACTCAACCATCTTCTTCTAAAGACAGTCGGTGTCTCGGCAGAGGTTCTGGAGAACATAGTGGATAGGTTGAGGAGCTTATGTGTCTACGGGTCTAAGCTGACGGGAGCGGGTGGCGGCGGTTGCGTAATCGCAGTAGCGGGTGAAAGAACCGCGGATATTGTAGAAGAGATGTCAAGGCTTTATCCAGGGGCTTGGTTAAGCAGGATAGGGGTAGCCGGAGTAGGTGAAAAGGTTTGAGCAACCTTGTAATCCTCAAGATAGGTGGCTCAGTCATCACAGACAAAACGAGAGAAAACTTCTTCAGACAAGAAGTTATGGCGAGAATAGCGAAGGAGATTGCGAGATGCTGGCCCACGCCTATGATAATAATACATGGAGCAGGCTCTTTCGGACACCCCATCGCCAAACAGTACAGAATTGACGAGGGTTATAGGGAGCAGGGGCAGTTGGAGGGGTTTGTGAAAACCCTTCAATCGGTTAAGACCCTAAACCAGCATGTCGTCAATACACTCATCGAAACTGGTATAGGAGCTGTTGGCATGCCTGCGTCTACACTTTTCATCACGCGGAAAGGCGTCATAGAAACCGCTCATCTTGACATGTTCTTCTCGGCCCTCGACCTGGGAGTAATACCGGTCACATGCGGTGATGCAGTTTTTGACCGAGAGCTAAAGTTCACAGTAGCCTCGGGGGATCAGATAGCCATCCACCTCGCAAAATCTCTGAGAGCCTCGCGGATAGTTTTCGCCAGCGACGTTGACGGTGTTTATGAGGTTGACAGGGAGACGGGTGAGAAGAAGGTGCTTGAGAAGCTTGATTATAGGAGACATTCAACCCTCTACTATGGAGGTGTTGAAGGCGAGGATGTTACAGGAGGGATGTTCTACAAGGTTGAAATGGGGTTTGAGGCTGTGAAAGCTGGTGTAGACGTTGTGATAGTCAACGGCCTCGTCGAAGGCAGGATAGAAGCCGCTGTGAAGGGAAAGCCTGTGAAAGGGACAACGCTGGTGATGTAGCGTGAGCATAGAGGCGAGGAAAAGCGATCACATCAAGATAAGTCTCGAAAAAGACGTTTCCTTCAAAAAATCAACATGGCTCGAATACGTGGAGCTTGTACATCAAGCCGCTCCGGAGATAGATCCCGGAGATATCCAAACCGAAACCATTTTCCTTGGCCGCAGGTTCAGCCACCCACTGATAATAGAGTCGATGACGGGGGGCACATCTGAAGCGGAGAAGATAAACGCCAACCTCGGGCAGGCAGCCGCGGTTTTCAAGGTGCCCATGGGCGTAGGCAGTCAGAGAGCGGGAATAGTCAAGCCTGAGACAGTTCGCACATTCAGGGCTGCGCGTGACCATGGTCCAGACGCTTTTCTCATCGGCAACATAGGGGCGGTGCAGCTGGTGGAAAACGGTGTGGAGATGGGTTTAAAGGCGGTTGAGATGATAGACGCCGACGCCCTCGCCGTCCACCTCAACCCTCTCCAAGAAATCATACAGCCAGACGGAAAAGCACGGTTCAGAAACCTCTCAAAAACACTTGAGAAGCTGCGGAAAGAGTTGAGCATACCAATTATTTTGAAGGAGATTGGATGCGGGTTGTCGAGGGAGGTTGTGGCGATGGCTGATAGAGTAGGTTTAGATGCTTTTGACGTGGCCGGCTCAGGGGGAACAAACTGGACGATGATAGAGATGATACGTGCAGAGGAAATGAAAGACAGCGAGAAAAGGGCGCTTGCAGAGGTTTTCCTCGAATGGGGCATCCCGACAGCGGCCGCCGTCATGGAGGCTGTTGACACAACAACCAAGCCTGTGATAGCCTCCGGAGGGTTAAGGACAGGACTCGATGCAGCAAAAACCCTGGCCCTCGGAGCATCCATGGCTGGTCTGGCGAGACCATTCCTCAAACCGGCCACCAATTCTGCCGAGGACGTACTGGCGACGCTAAGTAGATTGTCTAACCAGCTGAAGACAACGATGTTCTTAACAGGATGTAAGACAGTAGATGAGCTACGAAATGCACCCAAAGTGGTTATGGGGCCACTGCGTGAATGGGCTGCACAGAGGCTCAGTCGTGGCAGTAGACAAACCTGAGCTCGTTAGGGCTGTCCCGCCTCACAAACCCATAGCGCTCAAACTGCACAACCTCATCAAAAACAACACTCTCGACAGCGGCCTCAGCCAATCCCCCCTCAACCCACAGGCTATCCTTATCTACTGAGCCGTCCTCGCTAAACAGCGGCCTATACCTGATGACTCTGACAAAACGGTTGTCGTCCGAAACCCACTGAATGATCTTTCCTTCCTTGATTGGAGGGCCTCCAACGACTTCGCCCACCACCTCTTCATCACGCTTCTCAACAACCCTTATGTTTCCGAGCAGTTTGCAGCGAAAAACTTCTCCTACAACCAGTTTTTCAGCGTCCTGCCCCGAGATATAGAGTGTTCCTCCTGCCCTGATCACCCTCTTACCCATATTGGCCGATGGATGAAATGGAACCTCGACATCGGCTCCGTCGAAGTTAACAAGTCTTAACTTAACGGGAGAAGATACGAACCAGAGACGCCTGGCGACGGGGTCCACCAGTTTTCTGTTGATGCTGTGTAAGAGGCTCCAGTCAAATTCTTTTTTTGCCTGTGTGACCCCGGCATAGGTGAGTGTGAATTCGCGAATAGCCTGTGGTCTAATCCCTCTTCTCTTCACGGCTTCAATTGTCGAAAGTCTCGGGTCATCCCATCCAGAGACAACACCCTCCTCAATCAAGCCCCTTATCTCTCTCTTAGATGTAGTGGCCCCACGAAACTCGAAACGTGAAAACTCGACGTAGACAGGGTTACTTAATCCGAGGATTCCTCGTATCATGTTTTGGAGCTCATCTCGGAAAGCGAACTCGCTACTGCGGAGGACATGGGTGACACCACATAAACCATCCTGCACAGCGGCGGCGAAGTCGTAGGTTGGCCAGACAACGTATTCACGTCCCTTGAGTGGGTGAGGGTGGTCAACTATCCTGAACATGACGGGGTCGCGGAGTGCTGTGTTAGGGCTGGCCACGTCGCCAACCAGCCTGAAGGAGACCTCTCCCTCCCTGTATGCCCTGTCGAGAGCCTTTTCCCACACCTCAAGCCCCTTCTCCCTAACCATGTCGCGATGCACACAGCCAACCCCGTGAGAACGCTGGCGATGCATCTCATCGGGGCTGCAGAAACACGGGTAAAGAAACCCCTCCTTAATCATCTTCTCAGCAAACATGTAGTATTTCTCCATGTCGTCGGAGTTGTTTTTCTCAAAATCCCATTCTATTCCGAGCCATCGGTAGCCTCTGCGGAAGCTTTCATAAAACTCGAGACGAGCTTTCCGCGGGTTGGTGTCCTCGAACCTGAGCCAGAGCTTGCCTCCATATCTTCTCGCGTAGTGTTCGTTGATGAGGCCTGCTAGTGCGTGTCCGAGATGCATGTAGCCGCTCGGCTCGGGCGGAAGTCTGGTGACAACTTTTCCCTCGACAGCTCCGGGTAAAGGGGGAGGTAGACGCGTCTCTCCGATATCCCTATGTCTGACAGGCTCTCTCACGCCGAATTTATCTGCCAAAACATGTTTCTGCTTCTCAAGCTCCATAGAGTTGACTTCTGCCACTACTTCTTCGACAATCTGCCTTACCTCGGCGACCTGTTGACGGAGAGCGGGGTCTGAGCCGAGAAGCTTCGACAGAACGGCCTTAGCGTCAGCCTTACCACCGTGTTCGACGGCGTTACGCAACGCGAGTTCCAGCGCCCTATCCCGGAGTGAGCTCATCTAAAGATTGGTTATGCAGGGGTAATTTATGCATGCGTCGTGAGGTATGCTAAAAACCTTGTCACAATAGCTTTAAGTTATACACCTCTGCCAGAGTTCAAGGAGATGAAGGCCTATGCCTAATCCATACTACCAAACCTTCACACCCCCAGAAGAGCTTGTGACAGCGTCTCTTGAAGCGGTGAGACTTGCGAGGACATCAGGTAAAATAAGAAAAGGCGTCAACGAGGTAATCAAGGCTATTGAGAGAGGTCAAGCAAAGTTCGTGCTGATAGCGACCGATGTTGATCCACCTGAGATTGTAGCCTTTCTGCCGACGCTTTGCGAAGAGAGGAAGATAAGCTACATCTTTGTCAACTCCAAGTCGCAACTGGGCGAGGTCGCTGGCCTCTCTGTTCCAGCAAGCTCCGTAGCCGTCGTCGACCCTGGCGAGGCAAAGGGTTACATCGAGGAGATCGTCAAGAAGATACAGGAGATCAAGAAATAGGGTGAGTAGCCGTGAGCGCCAAGGCGCCGCCGAAAATAGAGGAACCAGTGCCTGCAGTGGTCGAGCAGGTTGTGGGAAGAACCGGTGTAACGGGGGAGGTTACCCAAGTACGCGTACGCATACTGAAGGGTAAAGACGAGGGTAGAGTGATTTCGCGAAACGTCAAGGGACCCGTCAGAGTCGGCGACATTCTAATGCTCCTTGACACAGAGAGGGAAGCAGAGAAGATAAAGTGAGCAGCAAATGGTCAGAACGCATCGCTGCTCTTTTTGCGGACGGGAGTTCACACATGGAAAAGGCATGCTCTACGTGAAAAACGACGGAACACTTCTATGGTTCTGCTCACGAAAATGCCGAATCTACTTGGTTGAGCATGGCAAAGACCCGCGTAAACTGAAATGGACTAAATCAAGGTGATCACAAGTTGGATAGGACATTTGTCATATTGAAGCCAAGCGCGGTCTCACGCGGTCTCGTGGGCGAAATTATTTCGAGGTTTGAGAGAAAAGGGCTGAGACCTCTCGCTATTCAGCTTAAACAGTTGACAAGGGATGAGGCGGCCAGGCTCTACGAGGTTCACCGCGGTAAACCATTTTACGAGGATTTGCTAACAGCCATAACGAGGGGTCCAGTCGTGCTCCTTGTTCTAGAGGGCCGGCAGGCCGTGGAAGTGGTTAGGAAACTAATAGGCGCGACCGACCCCGTAAAAGCCGAGCCCGGAACAATTAGAGGAGACTACGGACTTGACATAACAGACAACCTCGTACACGCCTCCGACAGTGTAGAATCATTTCAAAGGGAATCGGCCATATTTTTCCCTAGTTTAGAGAAAACACATTAAGAGCTTTATATCCGAGTTGGTGAAATGGCGTTCCCTAAGCAGCCAGAGGTCAACATAGGCACTCTCGGCCACGTTGACAACGGGAAGAGCACAATCGTCCAGAGCATAACGGGTGTATGGACGGCGAAGCACAGCGAGGAGCTTAAACGCGGGATAACCATACGAATTGGATACGCTGACGCAGCCATCTACGTCTGTCCACGATGTACACCGCCGTACAACCATTACTCGGTCGAGAAGTGTCCCATCCATGGAACAGCAAACGAGTTTCAGAGAGTCGTCTCCTTCATAGACTGCCCAGGTCATCACTCTCTCATGGTCACTATGCTTTCTGGTGCTGCATTATTCGACGGCGCCATTTTCGTGACAGACGTTAGACAAAAGTTCCCGCAGCCCCAGGACGGCGAGCATCTACAGGCAGCGAAAATCCTCGGAATAAAGAACTTGATTATTGCTCAGAACAAAATCGACCTCGTCGACAAGAGAAGGGCTGAGGAGAATTATGAAGAGATTGTCAGCTATCTTGAGGAAAACGGCTTCGAGAAACCACCGATCATACCTGTGTCTGGACAGCACGGAGTCGGCATAGAACCACTGCTTTATGCAATACAGCAGGTTATCAGGACCCCGCAGCGTGACCCGTCGAAACCGTCGCGCATGCCTGTGCTTAGGTCATTCGATGTCAACATCCCAGGCACACCTGCGAAAAACATTAGAGGCGCTGTAATCGGCGGCTCCATTACACAAGGGGTTTTGAGGGTTGGTGACGAGATTGAGATACAGCCCGGCTTAGGGAAACAGAAGATGGGCAAAACGGTTTACGAGCCTCTCTACACCGAGGTGGCGAACCTCGTTGCAGGTGGAAAAAACGTGAAAGAAGCTTACCCTGGAGGGCTTACGGGTGTGGAGACGACACTGGACCCGTCTCTGGGAAAAGGAGATGGGCTGGTCGGAAATGTCGCGGGCAAGCCAGGCACCCTGCCCCCTGTCTGGAGCACCTTAACCCTCGAGTATCATTTGTTTGAAAGAGTTCTCGGCATAGAGGGGAATGTGGCGGTGAAGCAGATTGCGGAGAAAGAGGCTCTGGTCATAAACGTGTCATCTGCTGTTTCCAGCGGCGTTGTCTCTAAAAAAACCTCAAGCAAAATCGAAGTTGTTTTGTCTCGTCCACTTGTGGCGGAGCCTGGAAGCAAAGCAGCCATCTCAAGGAAAGTGGGTGCCGGATGGCGTCTCATCGGTTACGGCATCATAATGGGGAGCTAAGTGAAGGTACTGGTTGACACGAGCTTTTTGCTATTTTGTGCGGAAAAGGGTGTGGACTACCTCTCTATCCTCGAGAATAGGTTGGGTGACAAGCTTGAGCCCGTGGCTCCTGTCTCTGTTATTGCTGAGTTGAAGAGGCTGGCCGACAAGAGAGGGCGGAAATCAATGCTGGCCAAGGCCGCTCTGGAAATGTTGAAAAACATGGAGCAACTGCCGGGAAAATCCGGCGTCGTTGACGAGGTCTTGATTGAGCTGGCACGTGAGACAGGGTACCCTGTTTTGACGGTGGATACTCGTCTAATGCGGAGGCTCGGGTTAAGAAATCTCGAGTATCTCGGGGTTTCGGCGACGGGTAAGCCAATAGTTAGGCTTAAATTCCGTTAAATAAGGCTCAATACATACTTGCTGACAAGGGATAGGGTGTGTAATCTTGTTCATGCTGGTTGAGGTTTCGGAGATTGTTGGAATTCCACCGGCGGACTTTGATAAGCCGCTGGAGAAGGTGGTTCTCAACGAGTTGAGAAAACGCTACGAAGGGGCGGTGGATGAGGAGCTGGGATACATCATCATGGTGACCGACGCTAAAGTGGATAAAGTGGGCAGAATACTCCCCCGCGACGGCTCCACCTACCATAGAAGCACTTTTACACTTCTAACCTACATGCCGCTGCTCAACGAGGTGGTGCTTGGCGAAGTGGTCGAGATAACAGACTTCGGCTGCTTCGTCAGAGTGGGCCCTCTCGACGGCTTGATACACATATCACAGATAATGGATGACTATATTACATATGACGAGAAAAACAACATGCTTGTCGGAAGGAAAACTGGCCGTAAACTCTCGGTGGGCGACGACGTTAGAGGCCGGATAAACGCCGTTTCTTTCGCAGGAGGCGCGGGTGGAAAGGTGTCTCTAGTGACGCGGCAGCCTATGATGGGCTCTCTCAAATGGATAGAGGAGGATTTGGCGAAGACGGTGCAGTCAAGTGTCGGCTAAGCCGAGGGCGTGTAGAAACTGCAAAAGAATAGTTGTGGGAAAGACCTGCGACGTATGCGGTTCATCAAACCTTAGCACCAGCTACTCCGGTCTCGTGATAATCCTCGACGTGGAGAACTCGGAGATTGCGAAGGAGCTGGGAATAAGGAAATCGGGAAGATACGCGGTCAAAGTTGACTAACCTCTGGAGCAGACGCATATCCTTCACCGAAGACATGAAGAACCGTGTGCGGACACCGCTGGGTGAACTGAGACTCGGTGATCTGACATATTCTAAGGACCTTGCGGAAGCTAAGCCGCTTGTAGTTGTAGGGGACTACACCTATAAACAGATGATTAAAGCAGGTTTGAGGCCGGATGTCGTGGTAGTGGATGCGAGGGTAATGCGAGATGCTGCGGAGCCGCCTTCGCTCGAAGGCTACGAGGTTACACATGTTAGGAACATGGCTGGAGTAATTGAGCCTGCCGCCGCCGAAGCCGTTGTCACAGCTGTACTCAGAGGCCGGGGCGCTGTCTTTGTAGACGGGGAGGAGGATCTTCTGGCTTTGCCCGCTATTCACGCTCTACCCGAAGGTGGAGTGGTTGTCTATGGACAGCCAAAGCAGGGATACGTTGTGGTCAAATCTTCCCCAGAGGTCAAAAGGCTGGTTGAGGAAATTATTTCGCCTGCTCCTGTTTGAACTTGGTGTAACCGCATTTCCCGCATGTATATCTGTTGCCGTGGTCTGCCATAAAGTATCCGACACCGCATCTCGGGCATGAGACCAAAGTTTTCTCGATGCGCCCATCCTTCACCACATACCTTTTCCAAAGACCTTGTTTCGTCATTTCTTCGGCCTCTCCGCGAGCTTGTTCCTGATAAGTATATGAAGCGGCTCAAAGACCTTGATTTCTTCAGCCTTGTTGTAGACATTTGCATAAACATCCACTATTCTCGAGCCTGTGCGGTAGAGGAGTTTTCTAATGACTACTCTGGATGGGTCGATGTTGAGATGCGCTGCTATAAGCTGCTTGGCCTCGTCACGTGTAATAGGGTTGGTGTATGAAATTTTGGCTGTTATCTCACGTCTGCCCACCAGCTTGTTTTCCACAAGCTTCGAGTCAACCAGCGACATCCTCTTCACCTCTCTTGACGAGGACGGCGTTTATCTGAGCTATCGCCTCGCTGATCGTGTCTCCCCTAACTGTGACACGTTTCCTTAACCCCTTAATCAGCCGTCTGGCCCTCTTCTTCTTCCTCTTGGAGGGAGGCTTCCGCCGCGGATGAAACCCAGGTCCCCCTGAGAGCAAAACCCTCACCTTACGAGGACCTGAGACGTCTGGACGCATGGGGAGCCCGTCTTTGTCAGTACCTCCGGTTATCCTTATCAAGTATCCTTTGTAGCCGAAAACTCCCCCGTCAACAGTCTCCCCAATTCTTTTGCCAATCAAAAGCGTGAGCTGCTGAGGTGTAAGTTGGATGGTCGAGGCTTTCTTCTGGACAGGGTCTGACAACACCATTCGAGGGCCAGCTGCTTGCTGCGACATCTAAACACCATCGCCTATGCTCAGCAATTTAAACATGAGCTACCTCGCCCACAGGGGGTTCTTCACACGCATTATCTCCACAAGCTCCTCCAAAGTTTTGAGGGCATGAGGCTCCAGCATAGCGGCATAGTTTGTGAGCAGCTGGCGGGCGTCGCGTTCGGGGACAGCGACATAGAGCTCCTCGTCGCCGTGAATAGTTCGGCCGACCACAGCGTCTCGGATGGAGACGGCCACCTTCATTCCAGCTTTGGCGAGGCTTATCGCCTGTCCTCTATCCTGTATCTGTGAGAGCTGCCCCACGGTCTTGCCCAATTTATTGACCAGCTGCACACCCGGACGAATTTCGCCAGCCAAAACCTCCACACCCACTATAGCAGGCTCACTACGTCTGAAAATGAAGTCCTTCAGTATCTTTATCTTGCCAGGCTTCACAAGCGACTCAAACTCAGCCGCTTGCCTGGCTCTAACGGTTTCGGCGACCCAGCTCTCATATTCTTCTACAAGGCGGAAAAGGACATCGTTTTTGAAGATGCGGACACCCTTCGAAAGAGCTTCACGCTCCAGCTCTGGGTCAACTCGCACCCCGTAAGCCAAGATTACGCCTAGGAGCTCATCCTTCAAGTGGACGACATGGGCTTCGACTATGTCGCGTTTGGAGACATCCCCGATGTCAGCCATTCGTATTAACACACCTTTGTCACGAAGATAGTTGACCGCTGCTTCCAGTGTTCCAAGTGCATCGGCCTTGACCACAACCCCTATTTTGTCTGTCGAGAGAATAAACTCCTGAGCCTCCTCCGCAACACGCCTAAGATCCTCTACCTCGTTTTTCACAACCAGTAGAGGTGATCCGGCTACGGCGTCCTCAAGCATTTCGGCAACCATTTTGACGCCAGCAGCCGCCGAAATCTGGTCGATGCTCTTCAGCCTATCACGTGGGTCGCGTATCTCGTCAAGTGGTTTGGGCAACAGAAGCGCCTTGACTTTCGACGTTGTAGGGCCTCGGCGTGTGAGAAAAGCAACCTTTTCGCCAACCCTTAATGTTCCTGTGTGAATAAGAATGTTAGCTGTGGCGCCGAAGCCCTCTTCCTCTACAATCTCGAGGATGACACCTTCACATCTGTCCTCCCTTTTCATTAGACGCTGCTTCATAAACTGCTGAGCAAGTCCGAGGAGAAGCAAGAGGAGGTCGGGTATGCCTTCGCCTGTCTTAGCGCTGACGGGAATGATGGCTACGGTGTCTGTGAACGACTTTATCCTAGTGTAGAGGTCTGACCTGAAGCCGAGGAAACTGAGGTCCCCCATCAGGTTATAAATCCTGTTGTCGAGGTCTTCGGCGACGGCTTTCTGCTGGTTGTTGTATGTTTTTATGAATGGGGCGTTGGGCGTAGGCCGCCATCCGGGTATCATGTCTATTTTGTTGGCGGCTACCACGAAGGGTGTTTTCCTAGAGCGAAGAAGCTGGATGCTTTCCCTTGTCTGTTCTTGGACACCTTTCATGATGTCGATGACGAGGATGGCCATGTCGGCGACGGAGCCTCCCCGTTTCCTGAGGTTGGAGAAGGCCGCGTGCCCCGGTGTGTCGATGAAGAGGATGCCGGGAATTTCCAGCTTGACTTTGAGCTCTCCCAGTAGCTGTCGACATGTCTCCTCTATTGCCTTTATGGGGAAGATCGTTGCCCCGATGTGCTGTGTTATGCCACCGGCCTCCCTGGCGGCGACGAGGGTTCCCCGCATCTTATCAAGAAGGGAGGTGTTGTGGAGAATGATTTCTTGTGCTTCGTAGAAGTGTGTCGGGGGCACTGTGAAGTCGTAGACGTAGCGGTAGCTGGGCTTGGTTTTTTCGATGGCTTCTACAGTTACGAATGTGACTTGTTTTCCTCGCAGGCTTAGCAGCCTGTCTCCCGGCTTTAGCCTATCAGCTCTTACGAAGACATGTAGAAAGTTGTTCACAGCCTTTGCGTAGGGATGCTCGGGTGTTGTTTCGACGGTTTCTCCGTTGGAGAGATATATTCGGGTCATGGTTTTTGGTGCACGTCTTCTCCAGAGCAGCATAGCCTCGGCCTCGCGATTATCTGTCAGGGTCACGAGGGTTGGTTTCTTCTGCGGCTCCACAGCCACCCCATCGGAAACATGGTAGACTTTTCCACCTCTGGCGTATGTTCTGAACATATCCTCGGCGGAGACATAACCTTCCCCAGTTTCGTGTATGAGTGTCCATGGGGCAACGCATTTTCCATGGTCCACATGGCCCAGAACAACCACTATCGGCTCCCTGTAGCGCATCCCAGTGGAAGTAACAACAAGTATAACTAAAAGTTATCACAAAACTTGTTAGCAAAGGTTTGACGATAGTTCTGGGCATCGAATCCACAGCCCATACATTCGGAGTCGGCATAGCGACCGACGATGGTAGGATACTGGCTAACATCCAGAAAATCTATAGGCCGGCTAAGGGTGGGATACATCCGCGGGAGGCTGCGCAGCACCACGCCGCCAAAGCACCTGAAGCCTTGAGAGAAGCCCTGACGCAGGCTGGAATAAGGCCCTCGGAGATTGATGCAGTCGCCTTCTCACAGGGCCCCGGCATGGGCCCATGTCTACGCACCGGCGCAACCGTCGCAAGAACGATCGCAACAGTTCTAAAGAAACCGTTGATAGGTGTGAATCATGGAATAGCTCACATAGAGATCGGGAAGCTTGTTACCGGGTGCGGAGACCCCGTAGTGCTTTATGTTGCCGGCGGCAACACCTTGTTAACAGCGCTTGTCAACAAAAGATACCGCATTCTCGGCGAAACCCTAGACATCGCCGCGGGAAACTGTCTCGATTCTTTTGGAATAACGGCGGGTATAGGTCCTATGCCAGCTCCAGAGATTATGTCTAGTGAGGGTGACACGATTTACGAGCTACCTTACAAGGTTAAAGGAATGGATGTCTCCTTCTCCGGCATATTGACCGCCGCGGAGAAGTTGCTACAGCAGGGTAGGCCGCTTCCAAATGTCTGTCTATCCCTGACCGAGACTGTATACAGTATGTTGACCGAGGTGACTGAAAGGGCTCTTGCTATGCTTGATAAACGTTCTCTTCTTCTTGTCGGGGGTTTGGCGAGAAGCAGACGACTGTATAACATGCTTGAGACGATGTGTAGAGAGCGTGGAGCAAGGGTTTACGTGGTTCCAGACGAATACGCGGGCGACAACGGCGCCATGATCGCTTGGACAGGTGTGCTCATGCTCCAATGCGGAGCCACAATTCCTGTTGAACAGAGCCATGTGAATCCCCGGATGAGGATTGACGAGGTGGAGGCTTGCTGGAGCAGTTAGATTTTGTGGAGAACCGCGTCATCAGAGTTGGTGCAGAAGCCGTCATAAAGGAGATGCGCTGGAAGGGGTTAAGACTTGTCGCAAAGCATAGGGTTCCCAAAGGCTACCGAGCGGCTGCCATAGATGAAAAAGTGAGGAGAAGCCGTACACTCCACGAGGCCAAAATGCTCTCCCATCTATCGGAAAACGGGTTACCTGTTCCCCTTGTCCTTTTCATAGACCTTGCCAACAGCATTATCTACATGCAGTTTATCGATGGGGTTGAGCTCCGAACCCAACCTAGCCCAGAGAGATACGCTGAAAGGCTCGGAGAAATTATGGCATCTATGCACGACATGGACATCGTTCATGGCGACCTGACCCTTGCAAACATAATCGCAGACGGCGACACAGGGATTTGGCTGGTTGACTTCGGCCTCAGCGCCTTCAACGCAGACCTCGAGGAAAAAGCGGTCGACATCCATCTCCTCGAACGCTCGGCCACAAGCACCTTTCCAGAAAAAGCCCGAGAATTCACGCATCTGTTTCTACGGGGGTACAGTGGAGTTGTCGGCCGCGAAAAAGCCAGAGAGGTTCTCGAAAAAGTTAAGGAGATTAGGAGCAGGGGCCGTTATGTTGACCGTGGATAACCTCATCTTCGTAACCTCCAACCCTCACAAGGCCGAGGAAGTGCGGCGAATCTTTCGAAAACATGGACTAAAGCTCCACATCCATAGTATGAAAACTCTCGAAGTGCAGTCGACCAGCCTCGCCGAGATAGCGTGTCTAAGCGCAGCCCAGGCATACGCAAACCTTGGAAAACCGCTCTTCGTAGAGGATTCCGGGCTCTTCATAGACGCTCTAAGAGGCTTCCCAGGCCCCTACTCTTCCTACGTCTATTCGACTATTGGGGTTGAAGGCGTTTTGAAACTGGTTGGGGAAAATCGTGAAGCGGTCTTCAAATCCGTCATCTGCTTATACGGTGTAGGGGATAAACCGCTTTTCTTCACCGGAGAATCACGCGGAAAAATAGCTGATGAGTCGCGGGGAAAGCGCGGGTTCGGCTTTGACCCCATTTTCATACCGCGGGGAAGCAGGAAAACTCTTGCAGAAATGTCTCTTGACGAGAAAAACCGGCTGAGTCACAGAGGGAGAGCTGTGGAGAAAATGGTGGAATGGATTTATAAGGTCCGCGGCAGGTTAGCTGGAAGGTAGTAACATGGCTAGAATGCATGCGTCGAAGAGAGGCAAGTCGGGTTCTACGCGGCCACTGAGCAAGGTTCCTCCACCTTGGCTGAAGCTGACGCCTGAAGAGGTTGAGTCGCTTGTCGTCAAGTATGCAAAAGAGGGTATGCCGCCAAGCATGATAGGCGTGGTTCTCCGCGACCAGCACGGCGTCCCCTTGGTCAAAACGGTAACAGGCAAAACTGTTCTGCAGATACTTGAAGAACACAATCTCAAGCCTCCTATCCCAGAGGATCTTCAAAACCTTATGGAGAAAATCAGACGCATGCGGATACATCTTCAGAAAAACAAATCCGACGGGCACAACATTCACAGACTGCAGCTGGTGGAGTCCAAGGTTCGGAGACTTCTCAAATACTACAAGTCACGTGGCATACTACCGCTTGAGTATGATCCGTTGAAGGCTTGAAAGAGTTGGAGGGAGATTTACAGGGATTTGTTAAAGAGGCTGAAAAAGCGGCTGAGAGAATACGAAGTTGGATTGCTCAAGGAGAGTTCATAGACATCTTCACACACAACGACGCCGACGCCCTCTCCTCAGCGGGAATAGTTGCGGCCGCTCTCAGGAGAGAGGATGCCCGGTTCAGGGTGAGGTCGCTTAACCGCATAGATGACTTCATCGAGCTCTTTAACAGCGGCTACATTGAGGCAAAATGCATAATTTTCACAGACATGGGCAGCGGCTACATACCGGAGCTTGCACAGCTCATTAGCAGAAGGTCTGTCGCCATCCTCGATCACCACGCTCCTGCCCAAGCTTCACTCCCGCCTGACTGGGTGCATGTCAACCCGCATCATCACGGCTTCGACGGAGCACGAGAGATCAGCGCCTCAGGAGTGGCCTACTTTGTCGCAAAGGCCCTCAACCCAGCTAACGTCGAACACTCCCCAATCGCGGTGGTGGGCGCGCTCGGAGACCTGCAAGACAAAAACTCTCAGAGAAAACTTCACGGACTCAACGAATACATAGTCGCCGAAGCCGTAGAAAACCAGCTCTTAGAAGTGAAGGATGACATAATACTCTATGGACGAACCTTCAGGCCACTGCATGTCTCACTCGCTATGACAACAAGCCCCTACATACCTGGTCTAAGCGGCAACGAGCAAGCTGCCTACAGTTTCCTGATATCCCTTGGAATCGAGGTGAAGGAGGGGGAGCAGTGGCGTACTTTGGCAGACCTATCAGAGGATGAGAAGAAAAAACTTTACAACGGCCTGATTGAGTATCTCATTTCCAAAAACCTGCCGACAACAATAGCCAACGAACTCATAGGTAAAACATACGATCTCGTCAAGGAATCTGCATGGACATATCTAAGCGATGCGAGAGAATTCTCAACCCTCCTCAACGCATGTGGAAAATCGGGTAAGGCATGGGCTGGAATACTTGTGGCCATGGGGGCCCGTTCGGAGGCTTTGGAGGAGGCTCAGAGAGTGCTCGAAGAATACCGTCTAAGCATAGCACGGGCCATGGATTATGTTTCCCAACCAGGCGTGCTCGAGGAACTTTCTCACATAGTGGTTCTCAAAGGCGGAGATGTGATTGATTACAGGCAGATAAGCTCGGTGGCGTCCATACTATCTTCATCGGGGCTTTTGCCGACGGATAAACCCTTGATAGCTTTGGCTAACGCGGGTAAGACAGTGAAAATATCGGCCCGCGCATCCAAGCAGCTTGTTGACAGGGGCCTAAACCTCGGAGCTATTCTCAGCCGACTGGGTGCACAGTTCGGCGGAAAGGGAGGTGGCCACAACATAGCAGCCGGCGCCGAGATACCCTACGACCACATGATAAAGTTCTTGGCCGAGCTTGACAAGGCGGTGGGAGAAGATGTCGCATCCTCTAAAAGTGAGATCACGCATCACGATTAAGCCAAAAAATAGCCAAGACGCCGCGGTCATCTACCACGCTTTAAAGCCTGACGACAAACCTCTACCAAAGGGTCTTTTCGTCGACACTAGGCTGGAAAACGACTTGGTCGTGATAGAGGTTGTATGCGAAAGAGGACTCGCCTCTTTTCTCGCCACGGTTGACGACATACTTAGGAGCGCCTCTTTATCTGAGAAAGCAGCCGAAATGGTCCGGACAAATAGCTATATAAAGAAAGAGTAACCCCATAGACCAGAGTTGTCGAGAAAACCGAGTGAGCAGAAAAAGCCCAAGAAAACCTACGAGATCTATGCTCCACCATACTTTGGCGGACGATGGCTTGGGTCAACGATGGCCGACGATCCTTCAAAGGTTTTGGGCCGAGTGTTGAGAACAAGCCTTTACGCCATAACCGACGACTTCACCAAGCAATACATGCTATTGCGTTTCAGAGTAATCGATGTCAAGGACAGCGTCTGCAACACCATATTCTACGGACATGAATATGGCCGAGAATATTTGAGAAGCCTCGTCAAACGTGGAACTAACAAGATAGAATACATCTTCGACGTGGCCACCAAGGACGGCTTCGTCATACGCGTCTACCCTATCGTGTTCACCACCTCCCGAATATCATCCTCCAAGAAAAAAGCCATCAGGAAAATTATGCGCGAGGTTTTGGAGGAAACTGCTGCTAACCTGTCTCATGATCAGCTTGCTCAGGAGCTTGTGCTCGGAAAAACCGCGTCCGACATATACAACAGGGTTAAGAAGATTGTGCTCCCCCGTCACGTCGGCGTATACAAGAGCAAGATAATCAAGCTGGGTAAAGTAGAGACGGCTCCGCCCCTAGAGCAGGAGGCGTCAAGTTAATTGGAGATGGATGTTGAGGAGTTTAGGCGGCGTTTTCCAAACCTCTACAGGGAGATAGTGGAGAGGAGGATGGCTATCCGTGTCTCTGGTGTGAGGAATATGAAAAATTTCGCTGAAGAGGATGCATCTTCCAAAACTCCTTCTGTCATTGATTATCTGCGACGATGCGACACCGATGACCAGGGACGTGAGGTCATCAACTATCTGCGCCGGAGAGGAGAGATCTCTAAGGAGGCGGCGGAAAGCCTGCTCAAGCAGCTGGATGAAAAAGGGATAAGAAGCTTCGGTTCACGGAAACAGCCTGGACATTATTTACGGGAGGGCCTTTAGCCCCTTTTCTTTGCGGAGACGATAGATATAACTTCGCTGGGTTTTAACAGGTGGTCATCGGCGAGTCTTAACCCCGTCCTCGCATCAACCGCATAGAGATAACTTTCTCCAAGCTCTGTGTGTATTTTGTAGGCAAGCTGCCGTGGTGTAGAGTTGCGGGGCATCAAGTATACGTCTGGGAGGATGCGGCCCTCGTGGTCTGTGAGGGTGTGTGGGTTCTCGACAGGGTAGACAGGTATGTAGCCTAGTTTTTCAAGGTAGGCCATGTTAACCAGCTTCTGTACACCTGTTCCACCCCATTTCTCGAAGACGTTCTCCCTGATGTATTCGAGTGCCTTTTTCTGCTGCGGCGAAAGCTTGGACTCGTCAACCACCTCGAAGCCGCTGTCGCCTGGGACGTATTTCACCAAGCCTTTTGAGGCCGCGAGGCGCAGGGTTCTCTCAGCCTCTGCAGAAATGGGAACCACGTCATATCCTCTTTGAACAAGCTTCTCCACGTTTTTCTCCGAGCCTTTAACATCAGCCTTGTTAGCGGCCACGATGAAAGGCTTTGACCTTCTCCGTATCATGGTTGCCAGTCTGAGAAGCTCCTCATCTCTCCAAGACACGGGCTTAGACCTGTCTAAACCTGCCGCGTCAATCGCATCTGAAACCATGTTCTCATCAACACCCAGCCCCGAAAGCTTCCTTGTCAGCTCCAGCGTCAGCGAAACCTGCTTGGCTTCCGCGGCCCTCGATATCCTCGGCCAGTCTCGTGAAACAATCTCGGCCAGCCATGCGTCGAACTCGTCGAGAACCATTTCGACGTCTTCTACAGGGTCGTGGGTGAAGGGCTCGGTTGGAGTGCCGTCTCCGAGTGTTGCACCAGAGGCGTCTGCAACTATGATTAGGAGCGAGGCCTGCCTTATCTCGTCGAGAAACTTGAGGCCGAGGCCCTTCCCTTTGTGAGCCTCACGTATTATCCCGGGGCAATCAATTATCTGTATGGGGACAAGCCTCACACCGTCTATGCAGACAGAGTTTCTCGGATTGTCTCTGACACCGAGTTTTTTGCAGACGCATTCTACCCTTACATAAGTGACGCCGACGTTGGTTTTCTTGGTTGTGAAAGGGTAGTTGGCTATATCGACGTTTACCATGCTGAGGGCTGAGAAGAGGGTGCTTTTCCCGACGTTAGGTTTCCCAACTATACCGGCTATCTCCATATCTAGTGAGTCTTAACCGCTGGGTGACTGGGGTCTAGGGCTACAACTTCATACCATCGATATAGTGAATCCTGTGCTAGGGGGTAGGCTCCGAGTGGCTTGAGGTTGGGGAAGTGTTTGCGAAACCTTTGAACCGCCTCCTCCTTAATCGAGACGTTGACCTTGTGTCTGACCACACCGATTGCTTTTGGTCTTCTTCCAGACCTTGGCCTCGGCTTGCTGAACCCGCCTCTCCGGACCCTCACCAGAGCGACAACATAGCCTTGTTGAGCTTTGTAACCAAGGGCTCTGGCGCGATCCATCCTCAAGGGTTTCTCTACACGCTCAACCGCTCTCATCCTCCGCCAAGCAACCATCCTCTTCCTCAGCAGGGAGCGGAGAACCTCGGGCCTCTCGCGCCAAAGCCTCTGCATCATCTTATACATGGATGTCAAGCTAACATCCATTGGAAAGGGTTGTTCTTAAACCTTGAAAACCTAATAACGCGTAAGATGCGAAAAGTCTGGATGCTGAAGCTGGTTAAACTTACCTGCAGAACACATGTCTACTCGACTGAGAGCATCGAGAAGGTCAAAAAAGCAGTCCAAAATATCTTAGGCGAGACAATCCTGCAGTCAAACAAGACAAGCCTCACAGGCCATTTCGGAGACAGTATAACCGTTCTGGAATATGTAGGCGAAGACCCCGAGCAAGTGGGCCTGATCTTCAGACGTGTTGTCTCAAAGGTCGGTATGGGAGTTGTAGGGGTCGAGGAAAGAGGAGCTGGAGGCGGAAAACTACACATTCGTCTCGACAAGCAAAAAGCCTACCTAGGCGAGGTTGCGGCGGAAGACATCGACCCGATCAAGCTCGAGTTCACGTACGTCGGTGACTGGCGAGAGGCGTTGAAATGGCAAAGCAATACGTAGATTTTTACGTAAAGAGGCTCACCGCGGAGATGGCGTCTGCTCTGAGCCTCCAAGGGTTCGAAGCTGTCTGCGTAGAGGAACGCGTGTCCGATGATGTGTTGAAGGGCATGGATGGATTGAGGGTTTTCCAAAAGGCAGTTGTTGATGCTTATAACAGAGGCGAGGTTTTGGAATTCGCCCGGAAACATTACGGTAAACGGGTTATAAGTGTGAGGCCTTTTTCCCGCGAAGCCTTGATGACGGCTGGGCGAGATGAAAGGGTTGCATCGGTGATAGTCCACGGCGAAGTTGCTGATTTTGATAGACATGTCGCCGAGGTATTGTTCAACCCGGTTGAAGTAACCGTGGCTGAGTTGGTGAAGTGTTTTCAGAACGTGAATAGTTGGGGAAGGGTTACGAGGTTCCTGCAACGCGCATCAGTTGTCGGGAAAAAGATAATTGTATCAAGCGGAGCCGCTGATACTGAGGAAATCCTACCGCCTCATCAGCTGGGATATGTGGCAGCGGCCTTGACCGGTGGAAAAAACCTTTACACGTTGCCCGTCTCGGGAACACCTTTGAAGATTTTGAGGGATAAGGTTTTTGGGCGTTAGAGTATACAGGATGAGGAAACGATACGTAGCCGTGACATGTAATAATAAGGTTTCTGGCGAGGCTCTTGAAAACGCTGTTAAAGAGTGTTTTACAAGGTTGTATGGGGTTGATGGGCTGTTGCAGTCTGGGTTGAGGAGGGTTAGCGTTGGTAGGCCGCATGTCTTCCTCTGTGGACATCTCTGGGTGCCTCGGCTCGTGCTTGCTCTGACCCTTGTGCGACAAATTGGAGACACGCCCGTAGTCCTCAAGACCACAAAGGTTTCGGGGACGGTTAGAAGCCTATGGAGCACGAAATAAACCCAAGCCGAGAGATACGCGACATCTTGCTAACCATAGCTCTGGCCATGGCCACTCTCTACGCTGGCGGCTCAGCCGCGGCATTCATAGGCCTAAGCAGCATCTGGGCTCCTCAGCTGGCACTACTCGCCGTAGCTCTCGTCCTCAGCAGAACCGAGATGCTCGTCCCAAACCTCAGAAAACATCGAGGAATATTAACCGGGTTGGCTCTCGCCCCAGTCGCCACATTCTCAGCCATCATCGCTTCGCTACTTTGGTCAAACATTTTCCCCCAAACCCCCGCAACACGTCAACTAGCAGAGGCACTAACCCCATCAACCACAGCCGAGTACCTTCTATACATCGGCCTCACTTTTCTCGTGGTGGCGCCTGCTGAGGAAATTATTTTCCGCGGAATTGTTCACGGCAAATTATCAAAGATCATGAAAAGAGGTTTAGCCGATGTCGTTTCTTCAGCTATTTTTGCGGCGGTTCATATGGATTTGTCGAGGCTGGGGCCCACGTTTGTTCTCGGGCTTTTCCTCGCCTACAGCGTGGACAGAACCCGCTCCCTAACGCCCGCTATTCTAATTCACGCAATAAACAACACAGCCTACATCACCTTATTATTCCTGAGCTCTTCCACACTTGCTGCAGAAAATCTCGTTCTCCCTTAACCCTGTTCCACAGAACTTGCAGTGGCCGACAATCATGTTTTGAAGCCTGTTCTTCTCAATTCTCTTAGCGATAAAGAGAGAAGACTCTATCAACAAGACGAGGGGTAGGAATAGGACGGCGTTTCCGACCAGCCAACCGTCTGGTGTTATGATTGCGACCAAGATGTAAAGAGCACCGTAGACATAGAGCCTGTTGCGGGTTATGATTTCAGTACTGATTATTCCGAACCTGACGAGGAGGACGAGGACTGCGGGTGAGGTGAAGACGACCCCGATCAGCAACACTGTGGTGAAGACGAGGCTGTAGAAATCCATGGCGCAAACGGTTGGTAAGACGCCGGCCAACTCGAAGAAGAAGATCATCGCCCTCATGATGAGAGGTGCTGCGACGAAGTAGCCGAACAAACCTCCAACGGCGAAGAGAGCCGCAAAACCAAGAGTAAACCCGTAGATGAGCCTCCTCTCATGCGGATACAGAGCAGGATCTACGTAAGCATATGTCTCATAACCTATAACAGGCATTATCGTGGCCAACGCGAGAAAAGCCGCTGCAAGAAAAATTATCTCAAAAGGGGAAGTCATGGAGCAGCCGATTATCTCGATTCTGTTCGCGGCTAGGTCTGTGACGATTCTTTTCAGTACAAGAGAGACCATGGGTTCGTAAAACTCTGGGTTGAGCGTGATACCTGTCAAGTCTGCCGGAAAAGCCAACCAGAAAATGAGCGAAACAACGAAAGAAACAATCACAACCTTTACTCGGTTCTTTAGCTCACGTAGATGCTCGATTAGAGGCATTTCCTTGTCTTTGCTCAACCCCTGTCATCCAGAAAAATCGATATAATTAACTTCTTTCCCTACGCGGCTTTCTGGGATTTTTCCACTATTTCTCTCGCTATCTGGTCTCTTGTTTTGCCCTCGGTTGAGATGTTGAGTGCTCTTGCGACCTCGAGAAGCTTATCATCTGGAGGTGTGGAGGGAGATGCTGCAGCCTTCGCCATCTCCTCCTCTAACCCCTTCTGAGCTTTCTCGAACTCGCGTTTAGCTTGTCCAATAGACTTGGCGATTTTTGGCAATTTATCTGGCCCCCATAGGAAGAGGATTAACACTACGGCGGCCACAACAATCCATTCGACTCCCTGAATCGCCATTTTTTCTTCAGCAAAAATCTCCCGTTGCGGCTTTTAAATTTTGCTATCTTAAAACCGCTCCTCCATCAACTATGATGGCTTGGCCGTTTATGAAGCTCGCCATGTCTGAGCAGAGAAAGCCTGCTACCGCGGCGACCTCTTCAGGCTTTCCCATTCTACCCATGGGCGACTCGGTGGCGAGAGCCCTGTACTCTTCCTCCGTAAGATGTTGGGTGGATGGTGTTGTTTCGATGCTGCCGAGAACAAGGCTGTAGGCCCTGATTCCGTATCGTCCATATTCGTAGGCGATGTGTTTTGTTAGGCCGAGGATGGCTGATTTGGCGAGGGTGTATGCAAGCCCTTTATCATAGCCGGTTATGGCGGGGGTTGAGCTAAAGTTGACGTATACTCCTCCCCTCTGCTTAACCATCTGCTCAACGGTGTGTTTAACCATGTTGAAAGACCCGAGCAGGTCAACGCTCATCACCTCGATGATTTCCTGCGAAGTTGTTTCGGAGAGGCCCTTGTTCCAGAGCTTTGGCTCCAGAACATATCCTGCGACGTTGACAACGGCGTCGAAGCGTCTGAACCGTTCCAGCGTCTTCGCTACAAAGCTTTCCACAGACTTTTCGTCGGTGACGTTGAGGCTGTCCACATGAACCCTCTTTGAGCCAAACCGCGCAACCCAACCCTTTTCCAATTCACGGAGAACATGCAAACGCCTAGCACCCGCCGAGACAAGCGCTCCCTGCTCCAGAAACCATTCAACAACAGCTCTTCCTATTTCGCCTGATGCACCCGTGACGATGCATACCTTGCCCTCTAAAATGCCCATCATGCAATCCCCATAGTTGGCATATTTAAATAGACCATGTGGTCATCTACATCGGATGTCGAAAGACCTCCGCCTCATCGTCAGAGTGCTGAACACAGACGTCGACGGAACTCTGAGAATTCCGTATGCACTTGCACGCATCAAGGGTATTGGTGTGAACCTTGGATATGCGATTGCAAGGGTGGCGGGTATAGACCCTTCCACAAGGCTGGGACAATTAACCGATAAACAGATAGAGAAAATTGAGCAGATAGCGCGAAACCCAACACGCTTCGGCATACCTGCATGGCTTTTAAACAGACGGTTTGACCCGGTAACAGGAGAAGACCGGCACCTGACAGGAGCCGACCTCGAGCTGGCCATCAAAGAGGATATCCAGACTATGATGAGGACAAAAAGCTGGAAAGGAATACGTCACTCGCTGGGTCTAAAGGTCAGAGGGCAGAGGACTCGAACAACCGGTAGAAAAGGCTTGACCGTAGGTGTTTCGAGGAAGGCGATCGCAGCTGCTACCCAGCCGAAAGAGGAGAAGAAATAGTTTCAGCCTATTTCTTCCCTAGCCATAGCCGCGCCTAGGACAAGGTTGACCTGTTTCTGGTATGCAACATCCCAGCTGCGTGTGCGTAGGCCGCAGTCGTTACATGCAACAACTTTCTCCGGATCTCCCAGAGCCCTGGCAGCGTAAATGGCTCTGTCTCGGACAAGCTCAGGGGGCTCGATAAAGTCTGTGTGGACATCGACCAGCCCGGGAGCCAGTTTAAACCCAACATCATATTCCCTGAAGACCTTTAGAACCTCGAAACCTGTTCTCGCATCGGGGTCGATGCCAGGTTTTGTGGTGTCTGCGTTGGAGCAGGATATGGAGAGAACGTCTACCTTGAGCTCGAGTAATGCGGGGAATAGTGCCTTATAATCTGTGTAACAGATGTGGACGGCTTTCTTGGCACCCACACCGCGGAATGTTTCGTTGATGCTTTCAACCACGAGCTCCGATTCATGAGGTTTGGTTGCGGCGGCGGGCTCATCCAACTGTATGTACTCAACCCCTTCGCTGTCGAGAGCCTTGACAACTGGCCTCAACACCTCACTAACAAGGTCGAACACAAATTCTCTTCGCGCAGAGCTCGATCTCGCAGCCAAATCTTCACCCTCTGCGTGTTTTACATAGTATTCGTCAAAAGACCAATCCGCCAAAGTGTAGGCAGCTGTAACCGGGACTTTCAACGGCTTTCTCGCATATCTCTTGTTGAACTGTAGTTCGTCTACGTGGTAGGGCTGCAGAAGCTTAGGCTTCTTTACTATAGCGGCTTTGCGGTAGAACTCGTTGTCCCAAACCCTGACCACACCACGGTACTCAAACCCATCGATGTATCTGAGCGGGTGCTCATACATCTCGACCCTTCTCTGCTCACCATCATAAACAACATCCAATCCCGCGGACTCAAAAAACCTCAGCCCATAAATACATGCCCAATCAACCAACAAATCCTCAGAACCTTGGTTGTTTCTGAGCAGTTCGACCAGATCTTCATAATTCTCCACGCCTAGCAACTTTCCCCATTTCTCCGCCTGCTCAACAGCTCTGGACACGTCCCTAACCCGGAACGGGGCCTTGTTGAGGCTTCCAACCTCGATTACTGGAAACAGCTTGTTCACATCGATTCACCAGCCTTTTTCACTATCGCGCCTAAAACATTCATCTTCTTCAAGGCATATTCATGGGGCAGATGCTCGAGTTCGCAGTTGGGTCCCAGATGTATCTCCCCACAGTTAGCGATGGAGGCTACTTTCTTAAGCAGAGTCAGGGATGAGGCGGGGTCTTCGAGTAACGTGTTTCTGCCGTCAACCAATCCGAGGAAAATGCTTTTCTCAGTATCGAGGCCGCGTAGAGATTCCACCCGAGTCTTAAACATGTCCAAACCGATGACATCGACAGGAAAATCGAGGAAAGCATCTAGGTTTTTCTCAGCCGAGCCAAACTGGAGATGAAGCATAACCTCCCCGCCAACCTTTTTCCTCAGTTTCTCGACAGCGGAGCGCGACATCTCCAACTCCTCTGAAGAAACCTCACCCATCACAAGGGAGGGTGCCGTCAGCTGAATCTGAGCAAATTCCCCCAATTTTTTCAGATATTGTGCCAAAGCATCAGCCACGTCGTGAACCAATTCATCAAATTTTCCGTAAAAATTGTTTACCGCGAGTTTAGAGAAGGTGAAAGGCTCGGGCACAACAATCTTCCTTTTCTCAACCTCGATGAGACGATGGAAAAAAAGAGTCCTGTCCACTCTGTTTCGTAGGTTGATTTTACCTTTGATTACTGGTGCTTTGTAGAAGAAGTTATTGTCAAACCATCGGCTCAATCCGTTGACCTCCACGTTTTCTAGGGATGATGCAAAGGGTCGGAGGAGGTCGTTCCAGCCGAGCATCCCGTCTATGAGGTAGGTGAAGCCGTTTTGTCGCTGAGCCTCCACAAAGGCTCTGGAGGTAGTCTCCAGCTCGTTTAAGAGAGCCTTGTCTGATATCTTGTTCTTCGCTCGGTCTCTGTAGGCTTTTATGAGAGCCTCTGTTCTGGGGAGAGGACCGACGAGGTACACCTTCATTCTACATCCTTCTCTCGGAGCTGTGGCCTGGGAAGTAGCCGGCCTTCGGATCGATGTAGTTTTTGGCCACGTTTACCGCTACGGCTGCTTGCGCAAACCCGATAACGAGGAGCGCTAGCTTCACAGAGTCTGGCTGAACCGCTATGTCTCCAGCGGCGTAGACACCTGGGATGTTAGTCTCACACCTGGCGTTGATTTTGATGGCGTTGCCCTCCATTTCTAGCCCCCATTTTTTGAAGAGAGAAACATCAACTATGTGTCCCAGCTGAAGCAGCAGCGCATCACATTCGATTGTCGTTTCCTCTCCTGTTTTGTTGTTGTAGATCTTTATCTTTTCTAGGTGGTTGTCGCCGTATGCTTCTTTGACCTCGTAGGGTATGAGGACTTTAACTGCCGAGTGGAACAGCTCTATGACGCTGCCTTCATGTGCTCTGAATTCGCTGCGTCGGTGAACAAGGTAAATCTCAGAAGCTATGTCTTTTAGGTTGAGGGCCCAGTCAACCGCTGAGTCACCGCCTCCGACTATAACGACACGCTTGTTTCTGAACATCCATTTGTCCTTAACTGTGTAGTATACGCCTTTTCCCTCAAACCGCTCGACAGAGGGGTTTCCGAGTTTACGGGGTGTAAATGCTCCGTGTCCTGCGGCTATGAGCACGGTTTTAGAGAAGTGAACACCCTTATCAGTGGTTAGCTCAATAATTCCACCGTCGAGCCGAGTCAAGTTAAGAACTCTTTCCGAGAAATGGAACTTTGGATTGTAGGCGCTCGCCTGCTCGAACAAGTTTTTCGCCAAGTCTTTAGAAAGTATCTTGGGGAAGCCTGCTACATCGTAGATGAATTTGTCCGGATAAAGGGTTGTCAGCTGGCCGCCGTAAGTGTCCAGAGCCTCAATAACCTTGGTCTTCATGCCTCTCATACCGGCGGCGTAAAACGCGGCGAACAGGCCCGTGGGCCCAGCGCCGATTATGGTCATGTCATACACATCGAAAGGCTCCATGGTCAACTCATTCATACATAAATGCGGATTTAAGTTTGCCCCAGCCCAATCGGTTTTATTGGAAGACTTAATTCTGCCACGTCGGCCAGGTCCTCGCAAACTCTCGCCAGATGGAAATGAAATTTATAGAGGGATGCGGTGTCACTTCGTCCCGGCATTCGTTTCAAAAAATCCTCACTATGTTTCATGAACTCGCTTCTGAGCCCGGTAACCTTGGTGACAAGTGCAATCTCGTGGCTAAATAATGCGTCAATGGGTTGAAAACCAATTGAGAGCACTATGTTGGCGAGTTTTCTGAACTCTTGTTTAACCTCTTTGGCTAGGGGTTTCCTGTTTCTCAGCTTTTCCTTAGCCATTTCCGCTGCTTGGTCTCCCGCGTCTTCTATGAATTTGGCTGCAACCCTTAGGTCAAGGAGGTTAAGTGGCGTGATATTCAGCCTTTTGGCGAGGGCGGGGTCAACCAGAGCTGAGCGTAGAACTCGGACAAGCGTGAAATAAAGTCTATCAACCTCTTCGTCTCTTGTAACCGCCATCCTGCCGAGCGACAAATCATCCGTCACAACAGAGTTTACGGCATACTCAACCATACCGATAACGAGGTTGTACTGTCTTCTTAGAAGCCTCTCAGGGGCCACAGTTTCCTCGTTAAGAACAATCTGCACCTCCACGCTTTTGTCAGCTTCGTCAACTATCTCAGCACCTGCCAGTCCACGCACGATCCGCCTGACCTCTTCGAGCTGGGTGTCCGTGATAGAAGTTTCAGACACAATTCTTATGGTATCGTATCCGTAGAGGTAGGCGCCTACGAGCAGCTGGTTAATGTCGTCTGTAAACATAATTTCCACTTTCGAGACACGTCGAGAAACGGGTGTGTCAGGGTAGATATACAGCCCACCATCCTCCGATGGCTTAATAATAACCTGTGAACCCTTGGACAGCCCCATCCTTTCTACCCACTCCTTTGGAAGAGTAACCGTGAACGAGCTGCCACCGGTAAGCTGAACCGCTCTCCTGACCTCCACAATAGGACATTCAATATGCTTGTTGTTAAGCCTTGCACAAGATACCTTTATAACATGACTTAATGGGTTGGATAATTTAGACGCGAAAATGCCGAGCTGGAGATACTCCACGACCGTCGGTGAAAAGGAGGACGAGGTCCGGGCGAGCCTCAGAGAGATAGATGTCTCTCCAAAATGGGCCCGGGAAGTGTGCAAAGCTCTCAAGGGCTTGACAATCCCAGAGGCCAAGAAATTGCTCGAAGACGTGATAAACAAGAAGAGGATGATACCCTATAGGCGATACAAAAAGAAACGGGCGCATCACGCGGAGACAAAGGGGCCCGGAGGCTACCCTGTCAAAGTCTCCAAACATCTTCTCAAGCTCGTTGAAAGTCTGGAGGCAAACGCAGAGTTTAAAGGCTTAGACCCGGAAAAAACAAAAATTGTCCATGCGGCGTCTCACAAAGGCAGAACTCTTCGGAAAAACATAGAAAGAGCCTTTGGGCGCTCAAGCCCATATAATCGGACTTATGTTCATATTGAGCTGGCGGCGGTGAGTGGTGGATGACGCTGGTTAAACAGATTCTCGAGACGAGGATTAAGAAGGCGGATATTGAGGAGTACCTGCGTGAGAAACTTAAGAACGCTTTCTTCGGCGGAGTCAGCATTAGCTTTACTCCTTTGGGTACGAGGGTCACAATCTATGCCATGAGGCCGAGTAGGGTCATAGGGCCTAAGGGCAAGGTTATCAAGGAAATCACGGAGACGTTGGAGAAACAGTTCGGGGTTGAGAACCCTGTGGTGACCGTGGTTGAGGTGGAGGTCCCCGAGCTCAACCCCTACGTCATGGCTGAGAGAATTGCCCAAGACCTGGCCCGAGGTCTCAGATATAGAAGAGTTGGGTTCTGGGCCGTGAAAAGGATAATGGAAGCCGGTGCTAAGGGAGTGGAGGTTCACATAAGTGGGAAGCTCACTTCCGCAAGGGCGAGAACCGAGAAGTTTACAGAAGGTTTTATGCCCAAGTCGGGCGAGCTAGCGATGAACTATGTCCTCGAAGGAAAGTCTTCGGTGCTGTTGAAAACCGGTCTCTTCGGCGTCAGGGTTCTTATTTACCCGCCTGACGCACCTCTTCCAGAGGAGATAAAGGTGAGGCAGAGTGAAGCTTCAAGAGCTTAGGGAACTTAACGAGAAAGAGCTGATTAAGAAGATTGAGGAGCTCAAGGCTGAGCTAAGACAAGTCATTTCGGAGATAGGGAAAGGAGGGATGGTTGAGAACCCGATGAGGAAAAGAGAGCTACGGAAAGAAATCGCGAGAGCCTACACGGTGTTGACGGAGAAGAGGCGACAGAGAAAATGACCAAGCCACTTAACATCTACATCCTTGGGAGAAGGGTCAAAGTAACCTACAACAATAGAACTTCAGAGGGAGTTGTCGTCTCTGAGACACGTAACATGGTCAAGGTGAAGACTATGAATGGTGAGAAAAGTTTTCCCAAGATCAATTCAGTTTTATGGATTGACGGCAAAGCAGTCGAAGGCTCTAGGCTGGTTGCCCGGCCTTTCGAAAGACTGTTGAGAGGTGGCGGAAAATGAGCGAGGCCCGGAACATCGGCATCCCCGTTAAGCCTCCGAAGACAACCTGCAGCGACCGAGACTGCCCCTTCCACGGAAACTTGCCGGTGAGAGGCATTCTACTCAGCGGAGTCGTCTACAAAAAAAAGATGAACAAGACCGTGGTTGTGGAGAACGAGCACACGGTTTACGTCAAAAAATACAAGAGGTATATGCGGAGAAGGTCGCGGATTTCTGCGCATCTTCCGCCGTGCGTAGATGCTGAGGTGGGTGACCGAGTGAGGCTGGGTGAGTGCAGGCCACTGAGCAAGACCGTTAGCTTCGTGGTTCTGGAGAAGATGGGGTGAGAAAATGGCGAAGCGAACACGTGCAGTTGCAGCGGTAGGCGTTCTCGAGAGAAGACCCAACATACCACGCACCATAGTGCCAGGCTCCTTGATCACCTGCGCCGACAACTCCGGTGCGCAGATACTCAAGATAATACAGGTTCATGGAGTGTCTACACGGCTTCGCCGGGTGCCTGCTGCAGCGGTGGGGGATAAGGTGAGCGTGACAGTCAAAAAAGGTTCAGCTGACTTGAGGAAGAAGCCGATGCACGCCATAGTTATCCGCCAGCGGAAACCATATAGGAGAAGCGACGGAACATGGATATCTTTCGAGGAAACAGCTGCGGTGCTTGTCACACCTGAGGGAGACTTGAAGGGAACCGAGATAAAAGGCCCTGTAGCCAAGGAGGCTGCCGAACGTTGGCCAAGGGTTGCCAACGCGGCCAGCATGATAGTATGAGGTGAGAAGAGTGTCGTCAGCGTCTCCGAGGAAACAGCGTCTCCGCCGCTACAACGCGCCGAAACACATAGTGGCAAAGTTTTTGTCTGCTCATCTTTCCCCGGAGCTGAGGAATAAATACCGCAGACGGAGCGTCAGGCTTAGGCAAGGTGACACGGTGAAGGTGATTAAAGGCACGTTCAAGAACATAGAGGGCAAGGTGAAGAAAGTGGATGTCAAAAGGCAGATGGCCTACATCGAGAACGTTTCCATCAAGAAGGCAGACGGGTCGACGGTCGATGTCCCAATAAGGATACCAAACCTTATGATAACGCAGCTTAACCTCGACGACAAATACCGTAAAGAGAAGCTGGAGGCGAAGACGGCATGACTCATCTAAAATCTCTCGCAGCCCCCCGCCACTATCCAAAAAAGGCCACCGTTTTCACGGTCAACCCAAGTCCAGGACCACATCCCAAGAAAAAATCAATCCCACTTCTAATAGCGGTAAGAGACCTGCTAAAACTTGCAGATAACGCTCACACAGCGCGGAGAATAATCAAGCAGGGGAAGTTCCTTGTGGATGGACGGGTGATAAGGGATCCCAAGTTTCCGCTGGGGTTGATGGATGTTTTATCAATTCCAGAATTGGGCGAGAGCTACCGTGTGTTGATTAAGTTGGGTAAAGGCCTCTCACTTGTGAAGACATCCAGCGAAGAAGCCGGGTTCAAAGTCTGTCAAATAGTGAGAAAAAACCATGTCCGCGGCGGCGGCTTGATGATAGGGCTTCACGACGGCAGAACAATCCTATTCAGGGGAGAGTCCCTTGAAAGAGGGAAGAGTCTTAAAACCTTGGACTCTGTCAAAATCGCGCTCCCCAGTCAGGAAATTATTGAAACCATTTCTCTCGACAACGGAGTATACGGCTATATTCACAGCGGCGCCCGCGCCGGGCTTCATGGGAAAATCCTAAAGATAAGGAGAGATGTGGTTTTCCCTGACAAGCCAACAGCCACTATTGAAACGAGTCAGGGAGCTGTCACAACTCTACTCAGCAGCATAATGCCAATAGGGGGTGAAGCACCATGGATAACACTTTAGAACTGTTTCAGAAGCCGAGAATTGAGAAGGTCGTCGTCAACTGCGCGGTCGGCGAAGGAGGCGCGAGGCTTGAGAGAGCTCAGAAAATACTCGAATCTCTTGTTAACCAGAAACCAGAGGTTAGAAAGGCGAGGAAAACCATAAGAGGTTTCGGAATACACAAGGGAGAACCAATAGCGCTACGAGTAACACTTAGGAAAGCTGCTGCAGAGGAGTTTCTTAAAAAAGCTTTGATGGCGGTCAACAACCGAATAAAGAAGTCCTCTATCGATAACATGGGCAGCTTCTCATTCGGCATCAAAGAACATCTCGACATCCCTGGCACACGCTATAACCCGGAGCTCGGGATAATTGGCATGGATGTCACAGTTCACTTAACTAAGCCTGGGTACAGGGTTTCTAAGAGGGCTTATCGACGGGCGCGAGTTGGGGTCAGGCAGCGTGTCACGGTTGAGGAGGCGGTCGAGTTTCTCAGGGAGATGGGTGTGGAGGTGGTTGAGGAGTGAAGCAAAAGCCTCCTAAGCAGAGGAAATTTGGCAAAGGTGTTCACGTGTGCAGAAGATGCGGCACAAGCGTGGGCGTTATCAGAAAATATGGCCTCTACATTTGTAGAAGATGCATCAACGAAATTGCTCCCAAGCTTGGTTTCAACGTCTATGATTAGGTGATGATGATATGACGGATCTTGTTTCAGCTTTGTTCACAACTTTGCAGAACAACGAGATGGTCAGAAACCGAGAATGCATAGTCAAAGCAAGTAACTTGGTAGCAGAGATATTGAAGGTTCTTCAGAGAGCAGGATATGTCGGAGCCTTTGAATACATAGACAACGGCCGCGGAGGTCTGTTTAGGGTTCAGCTTTTGGGCAGGATAAACAGGTCTGCCCCCATACGGCCGAGGATGAGCGTCAAAGCGAACCATTTCGAGATGTTTGAGCAACGCTACCTACCTGGGAGAAACGTAGGCATGCTGGTTGTCACAACACCGAAGGGTGTCATGTCTCACGAAGAAGCTAAAAAGATGAAAACGGGAGGGAGGCTGCTGGGCTATGTCTACTAAGTTTCTGGAAGAAGAGTTCCAGATACCAGACAAAGTCAGGGTCCAGATGAGCGGGAATACTCTCGTCTTCGAGGGAGCCAAAGGCCGCGTCGCCAAGGATATAAGCCACATACCTGCGGATGTTAAAGTCGGGGATGGCAGGATTGTTTTCAAAGTTCCAGGAAAGTCTAGAAAAGCAAAAGCACTATTAGGAACGCTTGTCTCCATCGCGAGAAACGCGGTGACAGGTGTCACCAAAGGATACGTCTATAAAATGAAGGTCGTCTCGTCACACTTCCCGATAACTGTGAAAGTGGTGGGTAACGAGGTTCATATAACAAACTTCATAGGAGAAAAATATGTCCGTAGGGCTAAGATCGTTGGAGACGTGAAGGTGCAGGTGAAGGGTGACGAGATAGTGATAACGGGTGTCGATAAGGAGAGTGTTGGCCAGACAGCGGCAAACATCGAGAACGCTACACGCATACCGAGAAAAGACCCGCGAAAGTTTCTCGACGGAATATATGTGATGGAGAAGGCGGTTGGTGAGTAGTATGTTGCCCGCCAAGGTGTTGAGAAAAAGGAGAAAAACTCCCAAGTTTGTGCGGCAGGAGAGCTGGAGATACGTGCGGCTTGAGACAGGGTATAGGAGGCCACGTGGAAAAGACAGCCGTATGAGGCTTCAGAAAAGCGGTTCTCCGCCTCTGGCGAAAATCGGCTACGGGTCACCTAGAAAATATAGGGGCATTCACCCGTCTGGATTGCGTG
This sequence comes from Nitrososphaerota archaeon, assembly GCA_041641305.1. Lineage (GTDB taxonomy): Archaea > Thermoproteota > Nitrososphaeria_A > Caldarchaeales > Caldarchaeaceae > Caldarchaeum. The sequence goes on from JBEPYN010000001.1 coordinate 70,851, forward strand.
ACGTTCTCGTCACCACCGTTGCTGACTTGGAGAAGCTCTCGCCAGAGAGAGATGCTGTGAGGATTTCGGGGCGGCTTGGTCTCAAGAAGAAGCAGGAGATTTTTGAGGCGGCTCAGTCCCGCGGCTTCAAGGTTCTTAACCCGCCTGCTAAGCAGGGTGGTTGAAGATGACGCTTGAGATGCAGAAAAGATTAGCCGCGGATTTGCTCAAATGCGGCGTGAGCCGTGTTAGGTTCGACCCAGAGAGGCTGGAGGACATCGAGTCAGCGATTACACGGGATGAAATAAGAGGTCTGATAAACGAAGGCGCGATATACAAGGTTCCTGAGAGAGGTGTCAGCAGGGCTCGTGTCGAGCGCGGTCGGAAAAGAGGAGAGGGGAGCAGAAAAGGCGGCAAACATTCTCTCGTGTCGAGAAAACGGATGTGGATCAACCGTGTCAGGGTGCAAAGACGTTTCCTCAAGCAGCTGCGTGAGAAAAACGCGATAGACCCACACAGCTACAGGGTCCTTTATGCCTATGTGAAAGCAGGCAACTTTAAATCCGTCGCCTCCCTCCGCGGATTCATCAAAAACAAAGGACTGTTAAAGGAGGTGTCTAACAGGTGACGGTTTTGCAGAGGCTTAAGCCGAGAAGAAGACGTCAAGGACACACCGACTATAGGAAACGTCTCAAACTTGTGAAGTCAAGGATTGAACGTCTCGTCATCAGGCGTGGATGCAGGAGAATAGTGGTTCAAATCGTAAAATCCAAGGCTGGTGGCGATGAAACACTCGTCACCGTCGGCTCAGAAGTTCTCAGAAAATACGGCTGGAAAGCGTCGCTTAAATCTGTTCCAGCCGCCTATTTAACAGGCCTGCTCGCAGGAAGGAAAGCGCTTGAAAAGAATGTTGAGAAGGCGATTGTAGACATCGGTGTTTACCGGTCTGTAAAGGGGTCGAGGCTTTACGCAGTCGTTAAAGGCGCCTTAGACGCTGGTCTCGAAATCCCGGTAAGTGAAGAGGTTTTACCCAGCGACGAAAGAATTCATGGCAAACATATATCAGATTATGTTGCAAAAATTGCTGACAACCCGGTAGGATACCAGTTCATCGCCTCGGACAGAGAATATCTACTCAAGCTCGGTGAAGAAGTTGAGAGAATTAAGCGGGAGATTTTAGGAGGTGGAGAAAATGAGTGAATGGGTTCCTCGAACACGTTTAGGCCGTCTTGTCCAAGAAGGTAAGATCAACTCGCTGGACCAAATTTTCCAGATGCATAGTAGGGTGCTTGAGCCGGAGATAGTTGACAGGCTGCTGCCCAACCTCGAGCAAGAGGTTATCGACGTCAAGCTTGTTCAAAGACAGACTGACGCTGGAGAAAAAACTCGTTTCAAGGCTCTTGTCGTCGTCGGCAACAGAGACGGATACATAGGCATAGGCACCGGCAAATCGAGCCAAGTGGTCCTCGCCATAGAGAAAGCCATTCGCAACGCGAAGCTCAACATTGTCCCCGTTGTGCGTGGATGCGGCAGCTGGGAATGCGCCTGCGGAGAGCCACACAGCCTCTTGGTCAAATCCGAAGGCAAGTATGGCAGCGTAAGAGTCCAGCTACTGCCCGCTCCAAGAGGCCTCGGCCTTGTGGCGGGCGAATCTCAGAAAGTTGTACTGGCTTTGGCGGGTGTAAAGGACTGTTGGACACGTAGCTTCGGCGAGACTAGGACATCTTTATCGGTCGTCGGCGCGGTCTACGAGGCCCTCAAACGCACAGCAGAAGCAGTGTTACCCAGTCTGTGGAGGACTGTCTGACCATGGCCATAGTGGCGGTTGTGCGTATCAAAGGCCACGTAGGCACAGCGCCCGATGTCCGGAAAACTCTCGAATCGCTTAAACTGGATGAAGCATTCAAAGCCGCCCTGTTCAACGAGACCGACACCCTCGTGGGCATGTTGAAGAAGGCTCAGAGATACCTTACATGGGGAAACCCAAACAAACAAACCATCCTAACCCTGTTGAAGAAAGCCGGAATCGATGGCGAAAACTTGGAGACACTAGCGGAAAAGCTGGCGAAAGGCGAGGAGAAACTCAGCCAACCAGTCTACGTATCTCTTCATCCACCGAGCCAAGGCTTCAAAAACACTGTCAAGAGAAGCTACCGATACAAAGGCGAATACGGAGACAGAGGCGAAGCCATAAACGAACTAATACGGCGCATGGTTTAAACTGGAAACATTTAATAACAAACACGCCCACCGACACGGTGGAAAGAACAACTGGTGAAAAAATATGCCGACGAGGTCTCGAAAAGTCAGGAAGCTCAGAGGCTCGCGGACACATGGATGGGGCCAGATAGGACAGCACAGAAAAACTGGAGCTAAGGGCGGCAGAGGAATGGCAGGAGGACACAAGCACAAGTGGACCAAGCTACTTGACAAAGACTATTTTGGAAAACACGGCTTCACACCAATCGTGAAACATGAGGAGAAGACAGCCAACCTCATTATAGTCTCGATGCTCGCTGAAAAAAGTGAAAACAACCTCGTAAACCTATCCGAAGCAGGCTACACTAAACTACTCGGCGGTGGAAAAATAACCACACCTCTTACAATAGTTGTGGAGAAATGGAGTAAGAACGCCGAAGAAAAGGTGAAACAAGCAGGAGGAAACATAGTTAGGCCAGCAGAGCTGGTGCAGTCATGAGTGAAAAATCTGCAGCCCGCACATTCATAGAGAAAGTCTCGAAAATACTCCCCGAAATTAAGAAACCGGGAAGAAAGGTTGGGTTAGGGGAGAAGCTTGTCTGGACAGCTTTGGCTCTAATCATCTACATGTGGATGGGCCACACAATCCTATATGGTCTTCCGCATGGAACACAGGTGGGCCAGAGCCCGGCTCTACTAAACGTAGTTTTTGCCCAGAAGACAGGCACGCTCATCACATTAGGAATAGGCCCTATAGTGACAGCTGGCCTCATATTACAGCTTCTCGTCGGCGCGGAGCTAATCAAGCTAAACCTTAGCAAGCCCGAGGACAGGGGATTGTTCACATCAGCCAGCAAGCTGCTCGGCATCGTGATAGCGTTGTTTCAGAGCGCTGCATACGTTTACGCGGGCTTCTTCGGCCCAACCACGGCGTCCCAGAACATCGCGATATTCATCCAGCTGGTCGCCGCCACAGTCCTCATCATGCTACTCGACGAGCTTGTCCAGAAAGGCTGGGGACTCGGAAGCGGAATAAGCCTCTTCATAGTCGCAGGAGTAGCCGAAGAAATCTTCGTAGCACTCTTCTCACCAATAATTTTACCAGACCAAGCCTACCAAGGAATAATACTCGCATCCATACAGGCAATATTTACCGGAAATCTTCCAGCGATTCTGGTCCGTCAGGGAGGATATCCCGACTTGGTCGGCCTCTTCTCCACAATTTTCCTGGTTCTTGCGCTGATATACATCGAGGCTGTTCGTGTCGAGATCCCGATTTCATACGCAAAGTTTCAAGGATACAGGGCAAAGTACCCCGTCAAGCTTCTCTACGTCTCCAACGTGCCGATAATATTCGCCACAACAGTCTTCAGCAACATCTTCTACCTCGGCTCACTTATCTGGAGCCGCTTCAACCCCAACAACGATAACATCTTCCTCAACTTGATTGGCACCTATAGGTTTGACGAGCAGCTGGGAACAATCGTTTCAACTGGAGGGCTGGCTTATTATGTGATAGGCCCCCGGGGAATAGCCTCGGTACTCCAGGACCCAGTCAGGGCCGGTATTCACGCGGGGCTGCTTATACTCTTCTCGGTATTGTTCGCAAAGTTTTGGGTGCAGGTCTCCGGACTTGCTCCTGACAAGGTTGCAGAGCAGCTTATTCAGGCTGGGATGCAGGTGCCGGGATTCAGGCGCTCTCCAGACGTCATCGCAGCCGTTATTGGCAAGTACATAGGGACGGTAACCATCCTCGGCGGTCTGGTCATAGGCCTAGTGGCGAGCGTCGCGGAGTACGTGGCGGTGTTCGGCTCAGGTATAGGGCTGCTACTTACAATCGGTATCCTCCAACAGTACTACCAGTTGCTTATGCGCGAGAGGATATCAGAAATGTATCCGGGATTGGGCAAGCTTCTCGGGAGGGAGTAAAAATGTTCATCGACATGCTTCTGCTCTCTTCTATTGCCGCCGCAATCTCTGCAGCAACCACCGCTATAAGGAAAATCGTCTTTAAGAAAGAGGATTACGCGAAGATGGCGGAGATTCAGGCATTCAACCGCGAACTAATGACCGCAACACGGAAAAAAGACCAGAAAACAATCCAAAAACTTCAGAAAAAACAGGACTACATCAGGCAGCTGAACGCCGAAGTTACCAAGAAAAACATGGTAACAATGTTCGCCAGCCTCCTAATCTTCTTCACAATATACCCGACTCTGGGAGGATTTTTTGGGACAGAGATGCTTGGATACATGCCAGCGGGGCTCGATATCCCGTTTATCACAAACTCTGGTAAACTATTTTTCTACGGATGGTTTATTTTGTCGTTTTTCGGGGTAAGCTCACCCATAACAAAGGTATTTGGGCTGGGTTTAGCAGGAATGCCAGTGACAGGAGGTGGAGAGGATGAGAAGAAGGCTGAGGACAAGAAGCAGGAGGAGAAAGGCGGTAAGAACGCCGGGCGGAGTAAATAGGCTACATTTCTTCGACGAGAGGCCAGGTCCAAAGAGATGCCGTTTCTGCGGAGGCGTGCTCAGCGGCGTGTCCACCGACCCACGGACACCCCATAGCATGAAGACTGTTGAAAGAAGATACGGCGGAGAAATATGCCACCGATGCCTAGAGAAATCTATCCTCGCCTCCGCCGTCGCAGAGTGGGGACTTTGAAAAAATTTTCCGCAGCATGGACAATAACCTCGACAACCTGCTTCGGGCTAAGCCTTGAAGTGTCAACAATAAGATGGAAAGGAGAATAGTCGCGTCCTATCCTTATCCCATAAAGCCGTTCATAAATTTTTGAGCTTTTTATGTCACGGCTCCTCAGCAGACGGGAGGCCTCTTTCACAGATATCCTACTGCGTTTAGCCATTCTCTCAGCCCTACTTCTCGGGTCAGCCGTCAACCAAACCTTGAACGCCCTGCCCCTGTAGAGCCAGGGCATAACCCAGGAATCAACCACTATACCGCCTCTCCTACACATCTCCAAAAGTTTCTCGTCGACTTTCTTGTCGAAGCTCGGATCACGGCCCCTCAGCTTAAGAAACTCAAGACCTTTACTTGTCTCCCACCAACCAGGTCCACCGGGCCTATACCCCATCTCCGCGGCCAGAGCCTTAAGAGCGTCACCACCCGAAACATACTTAAGCCCAAGCCGTTTAGCTACCATTTTTCCCACAGTCGATTTCCCTACGGCGGCGAACCCGGCTAGACAAATAACTGGTTTATCAGCCATAGCAGCACCCGGCCCCCGCTGAATTTATGTATAAAAATCGTTGGAGCACATGTTATAACGGCCATGGTTGATGAATCGCTTATTGGACGCGTGGTGGTAAAGACGCGGGGTAGGGATGCTGGGCTAAAGGGAGTCATCGTCTCGGTTTACGGCGACGGGTTCGTTCTCGTCACGGGCCCCAAACCTCTCACGGGAATGAGGAGAAGACGAGTGAACGCTTTACACATTATTCCAACACCTCACAAAATATCCATAGCCAGAGACGCATCAGACGAGGAAGTGATGAAAGCCATAAAGGAAGCCGGAATAGAAAAATACATGGTTGAACCACATGGGGTCAGTCAATCCGCCTTGGAAGCGGAGCTACGAAGTACTCATTAAACGCGAAGCGGAAACAGACCCGCGTTATGGCAAGCCCCCAGAAAAGAGAAGCATAGAAGAACTCCTAAACCTCGGCATAATCAACCTCGATAAACAGCGAGGGCCCACGAGCCACGAAGTAGCATACCTAGCTAAGAAGATCATAGGCGTGGAACAGGCCGGACACGGCGGGACCCTAGAGCAATGTGGGGAAATCCCGCCGTCTCCGGTGTTCTACCGCTTCTCCTGAACGATGCGACTAAGGTTTCACATGTATTCATGCATGGGGGCAAGGAGTATGTGGGGTTGATGGAGCTCCACGGCGACGCATCCGACGAAAAACTTCAGGAGGCCTTCAAGATATTCACAGGAGATGTTTATCAAGTTCCTCCGGTGAGGGCCTCTGTCGCGAGAAGGCCGCGGATAAGACGTGTCTACTATTTTGACATGCTTGAGAGAGACGGCCGCCTCGTCCTCTTCAAAATAGGATGCTCGGGCGGAACATATGTCAGAAAAATCTGCCACGACCTAGGCCTCTACCTAGGAGTTGGAGCCCATATGGAGGAGCTGAGAAGAACGAGAGCCGGCCCCCTAGAGGAAAAAAATTCGGTGACACTTTTACAGGTTTACGAAGCCTTCGAAAAATACAGGGAAACAGGAGACGAGGAGGCTGTCCGCAAAATCGTTCTACCGTTAGAAAACGGTCTGGAGCTTTTGCCCAAGGTCTACGTCCTCGACACAGCAGTCGACGCAATATGCCATGGAGCCGACCTCATGGCTGCCGGGGTCTCGATGGTTGATTCCGATGTTGCCGTAGACTGCGAGGTGGCTGTGATGACTTTGAAGAACGAGCTTGTGGCCCTTGGGAAAGCGGCTATGGATGCACAGTCAATCCTCGAAGCATCCGAGGGAATGGCCGTCGACGTAACAAGAGTAATAATGCACAGGTCCACATATCCACCGGTTTGGAAAGGAGGACTACAACGCGTAGGTTAAACCTAATACACCCCGTTCCAGAGGGTTAATGTAGCCGGGGTCCCTCAGCCAGGTAGAGGGCAGGCCTGGAGAGCCTGTGGCCTTCGCGGGCCGCGTGGGTTCAAATCCCACCCCCGGCGGCTATGAAGAAGTCTATGCTAGTCTATGTTATTGCTTTATTTTTTCGAGTTGATGTTGGGAAATTTTTTTAGGCTTATATAAGCGGCGACAGCTGTGTATATTGAATGTTGCTTAAGCGGCTTGTGAGAAGAGGGCCCATAACGATTGATTCTTCTGCGACACTTTTTGATGTTGTCAAGATTATGGCTGAGCAGAATATTGGGTTTATTGTTGTTTTGGAGAATGGGCGGATGGTTGGGGTTTTGTCTGAACGGGATGTGGTGCGGACTTTGGCTGAGCGTAGAGATTTTGATGTTAAGGTTGGTGAGATTTGCAAACGAGACATCATAACACTCTCAGCCAACGCGTCGATAGATGATGCTGCCGAGGAGATGGGGCGGCATAGGATAAGACACATAGTTGTGGTCGATGACGCAGGCAAGCTCGTGGGAGTTGTTTCGGCAAGAGACGTGCTTCAAGAGCTTTACGCCCAAGAAAGCGGAGCAGACTGATTCCATACTTGGCTTAGACCGAGGACAGGGAGCCTTCACTTTCTCTAATTTTTTGGGTGGAAAAGCTTGGGGCTTGTTGTTCTCGAAAATGTCGTCGCCGGTTATAATATTCGTAGCGGATGGCTGCGCTCCCAGCTTGTGACGGTTGTTGACGGCGTCAGTCTCAATGTATCCGAGGCTGAAGCCTTAGCTCTGGTCGGTGAGTCTGGCAGTGGGAAGACGACTGTTGGGAAACTTAGCATAAGGCTTCTTAAGCCACTGTCAGGCAAAATATTCTACGACGGCATTGACGTCACCGATTTGTCCGAGGATAGGCTGCTTAAACTGAGGCGCGAGGCGAGGATGATCTTTCAAGATCCTTATTCAAGCCTCAATCCCTACATGACGGTAAGGGAGTTTGTGGAGGAGCCTCTTCTCATCCACGAGGTTGAAGATAAAGCCGAGAGAAGTGAAACGGTTTACAAGGCGCTCGAGGATGTGAGGCTCACGCCTCCGGAAGAATTTGCTCAGAAATATCCACATCTTCTTTCGGGAGGACAGCGCCAACGTGTCGCAATAGCGCGGGCCATAGTGCTGAAGCCGCGGTACATCGTGGCCGACGAGCCGGTGTCAATGATTGATGCTTCAAGCAGGGCGGAAGTTCTTGAAGTGCTTAAGAGACTGAAGACAAGTTACCGCATATCTTTCCTCTACATATCGCACGACCTCGCTACAACCCGGTACTTCGCCGACAGAGTTGCAGTCATGTATCTAGGCAGAATTGTTGAGACGGGAACAGTTGAGGATATTTTGAATGAGCCTCTGCATCCCTATACACAGGGCCTTATAGCCTCCATCCCAGAACCGGACCCCGGCAACAGGTTTGTTGAGAGACCTACTATAAAGGGAGAGCCACCATCCCCACAAAACATTCCAACGGGATGCAGTTTTCATCCAAGATGTCCGAAGGCTTTTGACCGATGTCTCGTCGAAGACCCTCAACTACGAGAAGTTAGAAGGGGCCGCTACGTGGCGTGTCATTTATACTGAAGGAGTTGGGGCGGGCTTCTGCTCTTCCTCGGTTTGTTTGCTACGGTTTTTTACGGCCTCAGATGCCGCGTGACCAACGTAGATGAGTGCTGCCGCCAGTACGGCTAATCCCGCCGCCGTCCATGGAACTTTCTCAACCTCGATCCGCTCGTTGTTGAAAACTGTGACAAGCTTTTCGGAAACCAAGGTTTGTGTGTTGAATACATGGGTTGTCACGGTTTCGGTGACACGCGCGGTTACGGTTGCTGTGACCGTTTGTGTGAGGGTTTTGGGCTTGAGGACTGAGACTGAAAGCGTGTAGACGCCTGAGGAGTCTCCGAAACCTAGGACGACTATGTAGTGAGGGCCTTTCTCCACGGCTGTGTACTCGGCTGCGTCTGTCAATCCAGCGGAGCGAACACTCTGGCCAACGATTTCTCTGAGGGGGTTTAGTAGGTAGAGGTCGAAGTCCTGGTTAGAGGCCATGCGCACTTTGGCAACGAGAACATCACCCGGCTCAAGCAATATCTTGAAGAAATGTAGCTCCCCTGGGGCGAGGGCAAAAGAGTATGAACCTGGTGTCAGCTCAAGAGCCGAGCTAAACCCTGTTCCAGGAACCATCTCCTGCCCAAAGACTGAAAAGACTAACATAAGCGGTAGCAAAAGCCAAAACAACAAAAGAAAACGGCGACCCACAGTCTCTTTATCATTATGTGACCACGTTTAAACCTTGCTGTTGTTTTAGGAAAAACGTTTAATGCCTTATTCTTAGAAGTTTTTCCATGCGGTTCGGTGGATTGGTCCTTATTTTGCTTCTGTCAGCCAGTTTAGTGTTACCTCTAGGCTTGGGCGCTGAGTGGGGTGAGGAGTTTGCTGAGCGCGGGCCCTCGTCAAAGCTCATAAAGCCCTCGGATCTGCTGGGGGAAAGACTCTCGGGCGGCCCAGCCTATAGGCTTGGAGCCGAGTTCAAGGGAAGAGAGTTTGAAGTGTTTGCTCTGTCACCAGTTACGGATGCAGCAAAGCCTATGGGGCCGTTGATAAACATCCCCTATCGTTCGCCGACCGCGAAATTCAGCCGAAACATCATCCTAACCTATGATATCGGTAACATACCCTACCAGAACGAGCCACACATCTCCATCAACCCAGGCAACCCTGACCACATAGTTGTGGTCTCCCACGACTTCGATGTTTCATGCGCCGTCTCCTACGTGAGCTTCGACGGGGGCGAGACTTGGCGCGGCCCAGGTATGCCTACACCGGGGCCCGAGGATAGTTTCTGCAGCGACCCAGTAGTTGATTTCGGCAGAGATGGCACAGTCTACTACACACTTCTCTCGATAGGGTCCAGGCCTTTGAGGATTGGCCGCCTGCTTTACGAGACCGAGGTGGCGAGCGTCACCGTCTCTGTCTCCAAGGATGGCGGTCTAACCTGGAATAATCCCTACATTGCTTCGCATGGACGGGTTGTGCCACAAGCCGATAGAGCATCCATCTCCTTCCTAGACAAGCCCTGGATGGATGTCGGCCCCGACAAGACAGATCCATCAAAAGACGCAATATACCTCACATACACAGAGTTCAGAATAATTTACCCATTCCTGGACTATTACCCATTCGTAGGTGAGCCAACAATCGAGGTCTCGATAAAGCTTGTCAAATCTGTCGACGGCGGTGTGACTTGGACGGCTCCCGTGGCGGTCAGCCCTGTTTTCAGCGGGTTGGCCGGCGATGAGGATGCAAGGCTTGTGCAAGGTAGCTATGTCCACGTAGCCGACGACGGAACAGTTTACGTTGCTTACTACGATTCTCTTGACGATGGGCCTTTCAAGGGATTGTTCACACCCATGGTCACTGTTTCAAAGGATGGAGGCAAAACTTGGTCGAGGCCATCGCCGGTCATACCTGGAGGCACGTGGGAGCAGCCCTTCTTCCTCACACCCACCTACTTCAGGTCATGGTCCTCGATGTTCCCCGTCTTGAAGACTAACCCAGTCAACAGCAACGAAGTCTACATAGTTTTCGGGGCCATGGGAGCAGAACCAGGCGACCTATCAGATATCTACTTCTCCAAATCAGTTGACGGCGGCAATACATGGTCTAAACCTAAAAGGATAAACGATGACCTGACCCTTAGAAACCAGTTTTTCCCCACCATGGCTGTCTCACCAAACGGCACTATTCACATAATGTGGGGTGACATGCGCGACGACCCCGACAACTACAGGTACCACATCTACTACACACGCTCGGGAGACGGCGGAGAATCTTTCATGGAAAACTCGAGAGTAACAGATTATCCCTCGAACCCGGCATACGGGATTCCTCAATTTGTCGGCGACTACTGGGGAATAGTGGCCACCGACACAGACGTTTACATGGTTTGGACGGACTCAAGGGCAGGCTTCCGCGGAGCACCCAACCAGGACATCGGCTTCGCGAGACAGAGGCCTGTGAGGTCACCGAGCATATTTATCAGCCCACCCCAGGGCCCGGCCGGACAGGTGGTGACAATTGTGGGAGACGGTTTTGCACCTCGTCAACGAGAGGTCTTCATAGAGTTTGACGGCGTTGTAATCTCTTCTTTTCCGACAGATTCTGTGGGCAGGTTCACCGCAACAATATACATCCCCGTCTCAGGTGAGGGGGCTCACATGATCAGGGCCATAGACGTATTGGGTAACGTTGCGGAGGCAACATACTATTCGAGCTTCGGCTTCAACAACGTCGAAGACCAGATTAGGGCAGCTAGGGATGAGGTGGTTAAATCTGTAGAGGAAAAGCTGTCCACCCTCACACCTTCCATAGACGTCGACAAGATCGCCGACGCCGTTGTCGAGAGGCTGAAGCCCCAGCTCAGCCAAACAGACTCCACACCCATGCTAGACCTAGTTCTCGGACTTGCAATAGTCGCACTGGCTGCAGGACTAATTAGTTTGGCTGTTTCTGCGAGGAGAGTGAAGAAGACGTGAAAACATCTGCCGCGGCACTATTGTTGCTGATGCTTTTGACGGTTCCAGCCCTGGCGCAGGATTACCGTGCTCCACATGATGAGCCAGGGCCAGCAGCTGATGTTGTTAGGGTGAGGGCCTATGCTGAGGAAATTGCTCCACAGGTCCTTGAGAGAGGAGACATAGACCTTTATCTCTACAACATGAGGGTCTCCCGAGTACAGGCTCTTGAGAACAACCCCGGCATAAAGATAATGAAGGCCCCCTCACTGCTTCTCTCAATCATCCTCAACCCCGCCCCCGACCCACGCGGGCTAAACCCCTTCAGCATCAAAGAGGTGCGGCAGGCATTCCAGTACCTAGTAAACAGAGACTATGTCGTGAAAGAGCTTTACAGAGGATATGCTTCACCCATGACCACACCCCTCTCACCCTACGACTACGATTACGCCCAGTTCTATGAAGCCATTCTCGAGACGGGAATAAGGTATGACCCAGAATACGCCAACCGATTGATAACAGATGCTTTGACTTCGGCGGGTGCTGTGAAGAGGGATGGTAAATGGTTTTATGGAGACAAACCCGTAACACTCAAGTTCGTGATTAGGACGGAGGATGAGAGACGTGAGATTGGAGACCTCATCGCATCCGAGCTAGAGAAAATAGGGTTCACCGTGGAGAGAATTTATCTGCCCTTCGCACAGGCTATAGCACGCGTCTACACCACTGATCCAGCCGAGTTCACATGGCATCTCTACACCGAGGGGTGGGGGAGAGGAGCTTTAGAGAAATATGACACCACATCAATCAACCAATTCTGCGCACCATGGCTGGGGAATATGCCGGGCTGGCAGGAGCTCGGCTTCTGGCAATACACAAACCAGCTGCTCGACGAGATAGGTCAGAGGATTTTCAAAGGTCAGTACAGCGGAAAAGAGGAGAGAAACCAGCTTTACCTGAGGATGTTACGTGAATGTGTCTCAGAGAGTGTGAGAGTATGGGTGGCGGTGGTTCTCCAAAGCACTCCTATGAAAGCTGATTTGACCGGTGTTACTGAGGACCTTGCGGCAGGTGCAAGAGGTCTCTGGACGCTTCGAGAAGCCTACATCCCAGGTAAAAATGTTCTCGAGGTCGGTCATCTCTGGGTTTGGACTCCGCGAACAGTCTGGAACCCTGTCGGAGGGTTTGGTGACGTGTACAGCGCAGACCTCTGGAGAGCGGTCTCAGACCCATCGATAACACGCCACCCCTTCACAGGCCTCCCCATCCCATTCCGCGCAAAATACAGCGTTGAAACGGCTGGGCCAACTGGGACAATCAATGTGCCTTCTGACGCCTTTGTCTGGGACGCCCAGTCGAAGACATGGAAGACTGTATCACCGGGGACAAAAGCGATAAGCAAAGTAACCTTCGACTACAGCCTCTACACCTCGTCAAAATGGCATCACGGCATCCCAATAACTATGGCGGACATACTGTACAGGATGCATCAGGTTTTTGACATGGCTTACGACGAGACAAAGAGCAGGATAGAGTTCGCTATCGCGTACACCTCAAGGCCCATTTTGGAAACTTTCAAGGGTTTCCGCATAGTAGGAGAGAGCATGCTTGAGGTCTATGTCGATTACTGGAACTTCGAGACGGACTACATAGCTGAATATGCCGATGTCTTCGGCGGTGGCATGCCATGGGAGCTGTTGGCGGTTTCGGACGACCTTGTCTTCAACAGACGGCTCGTAACCTACAGCGACACGGCCGCGGCCCGTTTCAGGGTTGATCAACTCAACCTCGTGCTCCGCGAACAGGTCAGCCTCGTGAAAACTGCTTTAAACGATTTCATCACACGCAAAATCTTTCCCGCAAACGTCTTCACCATAGGTGACAAACGCTACGAAACCGCTGAAAACGCGCAGACAAGGTACCGGGCTCTCCTAGACTGGGTCAACACCTACAACCTCGCTGTAGTAAGCAACGGGCCATATTATTTGGCTGTTTTCGACCCCGCGTCACAGTATGCCGAACTCCGAGCATACAGAGACCCAACATACCCATTCAAACCAGGGACATGGTACTTTGGAGCAGTAGAGAAGCCGAGGGTAACACGTGTTGAGGGCTCGATAACGATTGGGAGCGAATCCTCGGTTACTGTATCGGTGGCTGGCCCTGACGACACCGTCGTGGTTTACAGAATAGTGGACACCGTTTCGGGAAAGGTTCTAGCGGCTGGAAGAGAAGCCGCTACAGGCGGCAGAGTCACGATCAGGCTGCCCTCAGCCACCACGTCCACTCTCTCCCCGGGACTAGCTGAGCTCGCCATGGTTTTATACAGTGACAAAGTTGCCCAATCCTTCAACTTTGCCGAGCGGCTGGAGGTCAGAAGAACGGCGGCAACCCAGGTAACAACGACAACGCCTCTAGTTACAACAACACCCATGCAACAGCAGGCCGAACAACCGGGCATCCCCACCTGGCTTCTAATAGCCGTCGTAGGCGTTGCAATAGTTGCCGCCGCAGCATTCCTGCTTACACGTAGACGCTAGTCCTCGAGAATCCTGCTCAACGAGTCGATGTGTGCGATAACTGTGAGCAAAACCTCTTCACGCAGCTGGTTGACCGCGTTATTGTACTCGTCCACTCCGGGTGGGGCGTTGAGAAGCCAGTCGATGTAGAGTGGACACCATCTGATTAGCTCATCACGCGAGGTATCGGTTAACTGTGGAAACTGTTCAACCCAGTCATAATAGAGGTCGAGATTGTCCATGATTTTGTCAACCGTTAGTACGAGGTTAGGGTCACTTTTCACGACGAGTGCCCTTGTCTCGTTCCAATACTCTCTGTCACCCTCCCTCGTTCCAGGCGGCTCGCTCCTCAACCAGCTTATCAAAACCCTATCGTTCTCTAGAAGAGACAAAACGTTTTTGACAGATTCCATACTTGTTCTGAGGCTGTTCAGCTGGGAATTGGTTGCCTCAAGCTCTGCGGAAAGCTGGTTCAACCGATTCTCGAGCTGGCTCATTCTTTCGGTGAACTGCTGAGACCTCTGATCTGCTGACTGTAGATTGGTCTGTAGGCTGTTGAGGTCGGCGCGTAGTCTGTTAACTGTGTTCTCGGCCTCTGTCAGACGTGTCTGCAGGTCGAGGTTTTCGGCCCTCAACTCATCCAACAGCTTTTGATATCTTGCCTCGGTTTCCCCCAACAACTGGTTGAAGACAATAGCTGATGCAGCTGCACCAGCCAAGAGCGAGACAATGACAATCGCCACAACAAAGACTCTCATTCCATATACACGCCACTAACCCTGTTTATAACACTTTTTAAACAACTGCGAAAAACATATTCATGATTGTTTCACATCGAGGGATGATGCAGCGGATATTTCCCCATCTATGGTATGTTTCGGAGGCCTGGGAGGCCGCCGTGTTCTATGCGGAGATTTTTCCCTCATCTGAGGTAGTTGCCTCAACGGTGTTGCCCAACACCCCATCGGGCGATGTAGAAATTGTCTGGTTCAAAATCAAGGGCTACAAGTTCCTAGCCATAAGCGGTGGCCCATACTTTTACTTCAACCCCTCACTCTCCTTCATGGTCAACTTCTCAGGATATTCCGCGAAAATAGTCGAATCTATCTGGGATAGGTTGGCTGAAAAGGGAAATGTTTTTGATGCCGTTGGGAGAGTATCCTCCGCTGGCGATGTATGGCTTGGTCGCGGACAGGTACGGGCTTTCGTGGCAGCTTGTGTTGCCAACTGGAAAATGGGTGGAATCCTTCATAGTTCCGCATCTACTCTTCACAGGCAAAGCCGAGGAAGCGAGCGACTTATCTCGGTCTTCAAGAACTCGAGACGGGGACAACTGACAAAACATTTGTCAGGCCCAGAAAACGGAAAAACAATTTTCACTGACTTCATGCTCGAGGGCCAGTGGTTCTCGGCCTCAGACAGCAGCTTATCACATGATTTCTCTTTCAACGAGTCGGTATCTTTCATGGTTTACTGCGACACACAGGCGGAGATCGACTATTACTGGGAAAAGCTCTCAGCCATGCCTGATGCTGAGCAGTGTGGTTGGCCCAAGGATAGATACGGGGTTTCTTGGCAGATTTCGCACAAAGACTTGGATAACATGCTGCTGAGAGGAAGCCGGAAACAAGTGGCCGCATTAATGGAGACTAAAGATGAAGAAGCTGGACATCGCCTCCCTGTATAACTGTTTCAGGAAAGCTTAGACCCTCACCCGCGGGTCCAAAACGGCCACCAAAACCTCGATAATGAACCGGGCCACGATGTAGATCAAGGTGTAGACGAATGTCAGTGCTACGACGAGGCCTTCGTCGAAGGCTGTTATGGCATCGTAGTAGAGTCTACCCATCCCGGGCCAGTTGAACACGGTTTCGGTGAGTATTGCGCCTCCGAGGGATCCGGCGACTGCGAAGACGATGTTTGTGGCGATGGGTGGGGCCGCTGGTCTCAAGACATATCTGCGTCTGAGAAGATTTTCTGGAAGGCCCTTGGCTTTGGCCACTGTGACAAAATCCTCCTGCGTGATGTTTAGGACAATTGTTCTGGTTACGTAAGCCCATCCACCGACAATCACCGTTACAAGCGTTATCACGGGAAGGACAGCGTGCCAAATCATGTCAAGAACCCTTGCGAAGGGCTCTGTCGGTGGAGGGGTGCTTATTATTCCGCCGGCTGGAAACAGCCTGAAGTAGAAATAGAACAGCAAAAGGAATAGGAGCCCTGTCCACCATGAGGGCAGCCCATAAGACGCCGCGGCCGCATATGACACTAGCTTATCGAATAGGGAGCCTCTCCTATAGGCAGCTCGTGAACCGATGTTTATGCCGATAACGGCGCTTATGAGGACAGCTGTCGTCACAAGTAGGATTGAGTAAGGTATTCGCTCGGCTATTATGTCCGCTACCTTTCTGCTTCCGGCGAAGCTTGTTATTGTTCTCGAGTACCCGAGGTCAAGTGTGAGAACACGTAGTATCATCGACGGGATTCTCTCGTACCATGGTCTGTCGAGCCCGTAAGATTTCTCCAGCTCGAGCTTAACTTTTTCAAGGGCCTGCTCTAGTTCGACGGGGTCTTTAATCCTTTGCGAGAGGCTCTGTCTCACCACACGCAGTTCCTCGTTGACATAGGCAGATAGAATCTTGTCTGATACCCCTGTAGCACCCATTACAACAGCGACCATCAAAAGCACGCTTAGCAGCACAAAAACAAGCGTAACAGCCTGTGTTACAAGGCTGCGGACCATAGTCACTGGTTATCACCCTCGTAGAGCCAGCAACGGACCCTGATCCCGTCCCGGTTGAATGTAGGCGGCTCCTCGGCAAAGCATTTTTCGAAAACTCTGTGACAGCGCGGATGGAACCTGCATCCCCTAGGTGGTTCAACGAGGCTGGGAGGGGCTCCAGGTATGTAATCGAGCATCCGCGGCCCTCTAAGCCTTGGTGTGGCGCTGAGGAGTTTGGACGAGTAGGGGTGAAGTGGGCTGCGCAGGATTATGTCAGATGGCCCCATCTCTGCAACTTGGCCCGCATACATGACGGCGATTTCGTCGGCTATGTCGCTGACAATTGACAGGTCATGTGTGATAAATATCATCGATAAACCATGCTCTCTTTTTAGGCGCTTGAGCATGTTCATTATTTGTGTTTGGATGGATACGTCAAGGGCAGACGTCGGTTCGTCGAGTATAATGAGTTTGGGCTCCATGATCAAGGCCATCGCAACAAGCGCTCTCTGCTTCATTCCTCCGCTAAGCTCATGTGGGTACCTGTCAACGTAATCGGCGGGGAGGCCGACGAGGCTGAAAACCTTCATAACCTTCTTCATCGCATCCTTCTTCGAAGCGCCTTCCTTAACCATCAAAGGCTCAGCGACCTGCAGCCCAACACGTAGAACAGGGTTGAAACTATTCATCGCTCCTTGAAAAACCATCGAAATCTTCTTCCACCGGTATTCATTGTCAAAAAGGTCTGCATCCAACGAGAGGATATCAACACCTTCAAACAAAATTTTTCCGCGGAGGGCGACTACGTTCGGCGGCAGCATTCTCATTATAGCGAGTCCTGTACTTGTTTTTCCGCATCCAGATTCACCGACGAGTCCGAGTGCTTCTCCTTCTCCTACGCTGAAGTCGACGCCGTCAACAGCCTTCACAACCTTTCCATCCATCCCATAGTGAACCACTAACCCCTCAACAACAAGAAGCATGGTTAAACCCCCCTCCTCAGCCTAGGGCTAACAACTGGCTCCAACCCCATGGAAAGCATGACAAACGTAAAAGAGAGAAGAGCTATCAAGGCCCCCGGTGGGAAAATCCACCACCAGAGACCAAGGTTGACTCCACCACTTCTGAAAGCATATTCAAGTATCTGCCCCCAGCTGGGCAGCGATGGGTCGCCGAGCCCGAGAAAGCTCAGCGCGGCTTCCGCTAGAATGGCTGAAGGGGTTGAGAAGATTAACTGAGCGATGATGAATGGAGCTATCTGTGGAAAGATGTAGCGGCGGAGGATCCGGCTTCGTGGAACACCGATTGATTCGGCTGACTCGACGAATTGCGCCGTCCTAGCCTGCATCACTATGTTTCGCACGATGACCGCTAGGCCAGACCATCCAAAGGCCACAAACACGACTATGATTATCCAGATGCTTGGCCTGAGGATGAAGGTGAAGAAGATGAGGAGAGGTAGGAGCGGTATGTTGTTTAGGATGTCGCATGTTCTTTGGATTATTGTGTCGGTTTTTCCACCAATGTATCCGCTTAACATGCCGAGAATTGTGCCAATAGCAGTTGTTAGGGAGGCCGTCAAGATGCCTATCAGCAGAGATACGGGGAACCCGAAGAGAAGGCCCGTGGCGAGGTCTCTACCTAGCCTATCCGTCCCCATGACGCCGTAAACCTTCCCCCCGAAAACCACCCTCAGCTCCGAGATTGTATCAGCTTCATCGGCCTTGTCCACCGTAACAGCCAGAGCATACTCACCAGAGAGAGGAACAAGCCTACCATTCACAAACTCTCCAAAAAGATACCGCTCCACCCCGGTTCTCACAACCTCGTCAGGACCCACCTCAAGCCCATACTCGTTGCGAAGAAACCTGCTTACAAACGAGCCTGCGTCAGGGTCTCCGCTGATAAAAACCCTCAAAGGCGTTTCATGATGCCGTCTATATGGCGGTTGCTCTCCTGGCAGAGGTCTCGAAACCGATAACGCATAGAAGGTGACAACCTTTCCATCGGGCCTGATTAGCTCGAATAAAAGGAACGGTGGCCGCGAACTATATGTTATCTCTGAGACGGTGATTGAGATGAAGCTGGGGAAGTCGTCGTAGCTGTAGCTGAAGCGTGTCAACGTGTATTCTGATGGGTTTTCGAGCCTGAAAACCATGTGCCGTGGCGGCGAAGCTGTGGCGAAGAAGGCTGTCCATTCGGGAGGAGCTTCTTTCGGGTTGTCCGCCCAGTAAGCGGGGTTGTTCCAAAACCTTGTTCCAAAGTCGAGCGGGTAGGAGACCAAAACATAGATCGAGAGAAAGAGATAGACGATGAGTAACGCTACCCCCACTTTCGACATCCTCGAGGACCAGAAAACCCCCCAAGACGACTGCGACATATTCACCTCCTCAAACCTGAGAACCTGCTACATCGCGGTGTCGGCCGTGGAGCAAATATTCTGCTTCTGATAGGAAAGAGAGGAATTTTCTGAGGGTTTGATTAGCCGGGTTAAGGCTGTACTTGGGTGGAGTTGTCTGATGCCTGCTCACCCAACCTTGGCGGATCAGGTCATTCAGAATTTTTTGAACGCTGGGTAGAGAGAGGCCAGTCAGCTTGGCCAAAGCATATTTTGTAGCCGGCTTTTCATGTTCAGCAAGTGTCTTCACAACTCTGATGTGCTGGTAGGTTTTTAGAGCTTCTTCAAGGGGATGGTTTGGATGCAACTTTCTACCTCCGGAGGGTTTGCTCGAGGAGTTTGGCAAGCCTATTTGCATCGACTCCGACAAGCCCTATTCGTCCATCAACCCTTTCCACATAGCCTCTCTCAACGAGATAAGACAGGGCCTTGTCAAACCCCGAGGACGACAACCCATGAGTCTCACAGAAAACCGTGAACATCTCTTTCACCTCCCTAAGCTCAGCAGATGCCTTATCTCTCGCGAGAAGAGCCTTCGCAACCGATAAAAGAACGACCCTCGGCTTTTCAGGAAGCTCGGCGTATTCTGCTGCTTGAGACATGGCAACAGTCTCCGCCACCGCGTGTCTGACATCATCTATCCTTACAACGTCTCTACCATTTGTTTCTGCAAGGTTTCCCGCGTAGAGAAGCAGATCGAGTGCCAGCCGCACGTCTCCAATATATGGTGGCCTGGAAACGAAGTCAGCCACGTACTCGATGACGCTAAACGGAACGGCTCCTCTTTGAAAAGCTTCTGCAACTCGGTCGGCTAGAATGTCGACTAGCTGCTCACGTGTGTATGGCTCAAGACGTAGAATATTGGCGCCTAGTGAGCTCATCTCAGCTCTATCAAGAAAACCGCCAAACCCACTTTCACGTGAAACAAACACCACACCCACAACGTTGAGAGGATGCATAGGCCAGACCTCGTGAAGTCTCGTGAAATCATAGACAACAGTCTCCCTTCCTCTGCTTATTGAAACATGGTAGTCGGCATCATCAAACGTTATGATTACGCGTTGGCCGCTCTCTTTTAGATGGTTAAGGAGGTTTTCTAAAAGCTCTTCAGCGGAGAGTGAGACGCTGTAAGCCTCTTCAGAGACTTTTTTGACGAGGTAACGGTATATGCTCACCTTGCTCGCAGTGAATCTTCTCAAGTTAACGTAGATGTGTGTGAGTTTTCTATGCTTGCGCTGGAGCTCCTGACCAACCAACATGCATAGCGTTGTCTTCCCTGCTCCGACAGGCCCTATCACCTGGACACGGCTGTAAAAAACGTCGTCCCCTCTATACACACCTGCTTCAAGAAATGCTTTCAACAGGCCGTATTCTTTTTCGCGGTGCAAAAGCCTCTCTGGTAGATATGCTGGACTGAGCTTAGACCTGTCAGCGAAAACCGGCATCCGCAATCGTTTTTGGAGCCTGTTTTTATATGGTTTACCGTAACCCAGCGATTTTAAGGGCCTCGTCTCTGGAGAATGCTGTCAAGGTCTCTGTCGAGAGGTAGTCGGCGAACTGGAGGACAAACTTGAGGTAGGTCTCGGCGTCGGGAGCCTCTGCTATGAGGAGGCCGTCGTATTGGCCGAATGTCCACAGCATCTCACGTACTTTCACGGAGCGGTTTTCGCGTATTATGCGGTCCGTTCGGTCGACATCTTCCTTCGTCAATTTCTTCTTGAACCGGACAAGGGTCACGAAGTGCATGGGTTATAGTGTGAGAGGCCACACTTATGTTTTTAAGCCCTCAAAACATCCTAAAACCATGCCCTACATCACACAGGAAGAGAGGAAGGAACTTGACCTGGAGATAGACCAACTGCTTGAGAAACTGCGCAAAGCGCCTTTGGAGAAGGTTGACGGCAGGCTCAACTACGTCATCTCACGTCTTCTCAACGGTGTCTACGCACCCAGTTACTTCAACTACAACAGAGCCCTTGGTGTCCTGTCAGCTGTATCGCACGAGTTTTACAGGAGAAAAGTGGCTCCATACGAAGATACTAAGATAAGGGAGAACGGCGACATCTACTAGTCAGGAAATAATACATCTTCTCCCGTCGTAATCCACATTATCCGCGAAGGCGATTATCCATCCTCTGTCCACGGCTTCTCCCTGTTCAGGACGCTGAAAACCTACGAGGCCGTAGGCATCGGTTTTGAGGAGAAGCTCTTCGGCGACAAACTCCTCTTCGAGAACAAACCTGTTACCCTCTATGCGTCCGACGCCGATAAGCCAGCCCGGAGGGTCATCACCAAACTTCTTCCAATAGCTGATGCGAACAGCTTTCCCCGCGGTCTTCGCTCTTTCAGCAGCCTCGCCGGGCATCAATATTTTTTCGTAAATGTATGTCGGCATTTTGGGCTCGATGCTTGACTCCCATTTTTAAAGATATTATAGGGGAGTGGGGCCAATCTTCTTATGCATTTTGATGTGGTGGTTGTTGGCGGCGGTTCAACCGGGTCGAGCATAGCGTATTATCTCGCTTCCAAAGGTGCGGGGAAAATCGCTCTCGTGGATAGGAGTAGGGTTGGATGGGGGCAGACTGGTAGATCCACGGCCGTGGTCAGGCTACACTACAGCACCGAGCCCCTCATAAAAATGGCTCTCGAAAGCTGGAAAACTCTCCGCGACATGGAGAGGGCCGTGGGAGGGCCCTCGGGGTTCACAGAAGTAGGGTTTCTAATTTTTGTCGGCCCTGATGACTTGGAAGGGTTGAAGAGAAACGTTGAACTGCAGAAGAGGCTCGGTGTAAACACGCGTCTGCTAGAACCCGAGGAAGTGAAGGCGATTCTCCCCCAGACCGCAACTGATGATTTGGCGGCTGCCGCATATGAACCACATTCGGGCTATGCAGACCCTGTTACTACGGCGCAGACCTACGCCTCAGCTGCGGTTCGGGAGGGGGCGGTTTTACTGGAGGAATGTGAAGTATTTGCTGTTAGGCGTGAGGGTCGGCGCCTGCGAGGCCTCGAGACCACTAGGGGATTGATAGAAGCCGATGTAGTTGTTAATGCTACGGGCGTTTGGTGCAACAGATTCTTCGAGATGGTCGAGGTCGAGATGCCGGTTAAAGTCTACAAGGAAGAGATAGTGGTGTGGAGAAGGCCTCAGAGCTTCGCCGGCGACCATCCCGTTGTCGGAGACTTGCCTAACAACTATTACATGAGACCTGCTGGAGAGACCCAGACCTATATGGGGAGTATTAACCCAGACCTCTCCATTCCCGGAAGATATGCCACAGATTTTGATTTGGAGGAGCGTGTTGGAATAGAGACTGCGACGAGATACGGTGAAGCTGTGTCGAAGCGTTTCCCGGCGATGGCTGAAGCGGGTTTCGCGGGCGGATGGATTGGTCTATATGATGTCACACCCGACTGGCTCCCAGTTATCGGCTTCTCGCAAGAGGTGGAAAACCTCTTTAATGCAGTCGGGATGAGCGGACACGGCTTCAAACTCTGTCCAGCCATCGGCATACTCGCGTCAGACATAATCATGGGCAAGAAAACAAGCGTCATCGACCCCATGTTCCTCCACGAAAAACGCTTCTCCGAAAAACGATTGGCAACAAGCAGCTACCGATACGGCGTCATATCTTGAAATACAATTTTTAAGAAACCAAAACGCAAAACCATCTAGGCCCTGGTAGCTCAGCCTGGTGGAGCGACCGCTTGGTAAGCGGTAGAGCCTCGCCTCAGAGGCGCCGATGTCCGGGGTTCAAAGCCCCGCCAGGGCTAAAATCTAACAGGTATAAACCGTTTGTTCGCAGAAACCTTTCTTGAGGGAGGTTTCCCGACGATGTGAACCTTGTAGCCGCATCTTGGACACCTGTTGTCATTTACAAGTCTCCAGTCGACGATGTCGAAACCATGCCTCTCGACAACCATTTCTCCACATCCGGGACAGTATGTGTTCTCAAGAGGGTGTCCGGGCACGTTTCCAACATAGACGTAGAGAAGCCCCTCCTCCTT
This sequence comes from Nitrososphaerota archaeon, assembly GCA_041641305.1. Taxonomy (GTDB): domain Archaea; phylum Thermoproteota; class Nitrososphaeria_A; order Caldarchaeales; family Caldarchaeaceae; genus Caldarchaeum. The sequence goes on from JBEPYN010000001.1 coordinate 93,834, forward strand.
TGCTACTTGGCAGTGTCTCTCAAGTGTTTCGACGGGTGTCCATGGGAGATGGAGGAGCTTGTAATCTGGGTGGAACCTTAGAAAATGTATAGGCGTCTCTGGGCCAAGGTTGTCATGTATCCATCTGCAGAGGCTGCGTGCGGCTTCGAGGTTGTCTCCTATCTCTGGAACGATGAGGTCTGTTATCTCAAGATGTATACGGGTTTTTCGCTTGATCTCTAGAAGGGTCTCGAAAATGGGCTCGGCGCTGGGTATACCTATAAATCTCTGGACAAAGCTTTGCTCACCGCTTCCCTTAAAGTCCACGGTTGCACAGTCGAGAAATTCCCCAGCCATCTTCACGGCATCGGGTGTCCAGTAACCGTTTGTTACGAAGATGTTTATCAAGCCTTTTCGCCTTGCGATGAGGCCGATGTAGTGGGCGTATTCCATGAATATTGATGGCTCGTTGTATGTGTAGGCTATGCCGTCGCTGCCATACCGGAGAGCAAGTTCTACAACCTCCTCCGGCGATGCCTCAACACCCTCAACCTTCCTACGCTGGCTTATGTCAAAGTTTTGACAATAGGCGCAGAGCCAGTTGCAGCCGGTTGTCGCGATGCTGAAAATCTTGGTGCCGGGCATGTAATGGGTTACAGGCTTCTTCTCAATCGGGTCAACATGTCCCGTTATTACACGGCCATAAACGAGTAGCCGGAGCTGGCCATCGAAAACACCTCGGACACCGCAAAGCCCAATCTGCCCCTCCTTCAGCTTACAGTAGCGGGCACAGGCTGTGCACTCTATTCTACCGTCTGGCAGGGGCCGCGCCAGCTCCGCTACTTTACCCAGACTTTTTATCTCCACTCCATCAGTAAATTTGTCGTGGCGTGTTATAAGCTCTCACTTACCCAAAGGAATGTAGGGCTTTGTGTTAAAAAGCCTGTTATGCTCCTTCATCATGCACCTGTTCCAGACTACTGTGATGCCCTTGGATTTGAGGAGCTCGGCCGCCTCCTTGTTGTATATCCCTTCCTGCATCCAGAAAACCTTCGGCAATATTTTCGCAGCTGACTGGGCGACTTCGTAAACAGCCTCGCTTGGACGGAAAACATCAACTACATCGACTGGCTTCGGAATTTCCTCGAGGGTTTTGTAAACTTTTTGTCCGAGTATTTCGTCGGCAAATGGGTTTACTGGAATAACTTCGTAACCGTGCCTCATCAGGAAACGGGGAACATAGTGGGCTGGCTTTGTTGGCTCGCGGGATGCTCCGACAACCGCGACGACACGGTACTTCTGAAGTATCTCACGTATTTGTTCATCAGTTAAACCATCAGGCTCCATGGCAAATAATGGTAGAAGAGAACAAATAAGCTTTAGGTTGCCTCGAGGAAAAACGTATTTTACCATGTAGAGTATTAGGTTGCCGTGAAGGCTGAGCTTTTAGAGCGTCTGGTCCACATCTCTGACACGCATATTTCACGGTTTGGGATGTTTCTGCCCGAAAGGCTTGACTCATGCATAAGGATAGTGAACAGCCTCGACCCTCCTCCACAATTCATCATCCACAGCGGGGACTTGACTGACTACGGAATACTGATGGACTATGAAATGGCTGTGGAGAAGATGGATGAGTTTGAGCCAGACATAGTATATGTCCCGGGAAACCATGACGAGAGAAACTACGGCGACTCGCTTTTCCGCGAAATGGTTTCCCAAGTCGATTTCTTGAACAGCTTCGGCAAAATAGTTGTCCTTACGCTTGGGAGCGCCATACCCGACAGCGACAACGGACGGCTGGGAAGATGGAGGCAGCAGCTGATAAAACAGAAGATGCAAGGCTTCGGCGACGACATTCTGAAAATCGTGGCGTTTCATCACCATCTCATACCGATTCCATACGCCGGCCGCGAAAAGGACATACTCGAAGACGCGGGAGACGTTCTCCGAATAATACTCGAATCAGGTGTCAACATGGTTTTGATGGGTCACCGTCACGTGCGGAACGCGATAAAGGTTGGCGAGACACTGCTTGTAAACGCGGGAACCGTCTCCTGCGTAAGAACAAGGGGCAGACTAGGCAACAGCTTCAACATCATCGACCTCTACTCAGACGGTTCAGTCGAAGTCTCTGAGGTGGGCTTGCCGTCAGGCGAAGCACGAAGCATCGGCAGATTTGCGGTAAAGAGGGGTATGCTGTGAAGACCGGAGCCATAATAATCATAGCCCTTCTTGTTTCAGGTCTTGTTCTCGGAACACTTCTATTAGCCGTTCCCGGAACACGTGAAATCGTGTCGACTACAACCCGCATAATAACTTTGACCGAAACCTCCACAATAACCAAGTTCGCAACAGTCACGCGGCAAGGATATGGGCTGCCTACGCCATTACTTGAAAAACTATCTTCGATGGTTCCCGATTATGACAGGGCTCAAGCATATCACATATATGTTCCTGGTGAACCGGGTGTATACAGTTACGGCTTCGCAGTTTTTTGGCGATACGGGGAAAACCATACCCACTTGATTATTTTTCACGCTCTTGAGAACAAGACCATCATAATTGGTTTGAACAGCCTTATTCAAACAAGGTTCGCGGCTGCCAAAAACATACCCAACACGCCGGCGGCTTTCATTCCCCGAGCTGAGATGACTGAGACTGTTATAACGGATAGCGGGCAAACGCTGACTAGGCGCTGGGAAATCATCCCCACATCTCCCGGCTACCCCAGCACACCGCAGGTTGAGAGAGCTGGTGACATGGTTTGGGTCATTCAATACCGGTTATTGGATGAGCGAGAGTATGGCGAAAGCCTCGTGGCTCGCTACTATTTCCTCGAAATTATAGTCCGTTAACGCCTCAGCCTCTTAAGTTCTGTGACGTCTGTTGTTCTGTAAACCCTGTATACTTGGACTGTAAGCAGAAGGGCCAGTGCCACGACTGTCGCTCCTACACCGAGGGACATGATGATGAATGACTGGGCATAGGGGTCGACTACACCGTTTCCTGCTTTTGAGCTAAGCGCTACGAAGCTGAGGTGAGCAGCGTTGACCATGATCTCCAAACCGATTATCTGTTTGATTAGGCTTTTCCTCGTCGCAAGACAGTAGGCGCCGATGATGAATAGGAAGGATGCGGCGAGCACATAGTATACCACATTTAGGGGCATCTTATTCATCCCTCCTCAAAAGAGCCGACAAACCTATTACAAGCGTTAGCACGACGAGGCCAAAGGACACAAAGAGTGGGAAAAATCCGCCGAAGAGAATTGTGCTGATAGCTCGCCATTCTGCGTTAGGCTCGGCTGGGACTAGACGTTGTCCATCGTCTGCCCAGTATCTATAAGCAGGGGAAGGGCCTGCCAGCGCCGAGAAGACGACGAATGCGAGAAGTATGGCAGTTATTGCTCCAAGAACCTCTGCGAGCCTCATTTCTCCACGCCCCTAGTTAAGAGAATGACGAAGATGAATAGCGCGATTATCCCTCCCGCATAAACAAGTAGCTGGAGAATTGCCACTGGGTATGCGCCGAGGACAAAGAATAGAACGCCGAGAGTAGCGGTGTAGCCGAGAAGAGATATCACACTTCTCACCAGCCGACCCTGTTCAACTGCCGCGACCGCGAAAATAGCCGCAGCAACAAGTAAAACCATTTCAAGAAGCTCAGGGGAAATCATTCATCTCACCATGCGGCGCAACGCGCCCATGCTTCTGATTATAGAGAGGTATTATAAAGGTGTGTTGTCCGTTTGTGTATGGTTAATATTGTTGTCTTTGTTCACGGTTCTCGACGGGCTTGGGTCTCTCTAAGGTACTAGGTGTTGCGGTTATCGCTCCGAGGCATAGGTCCGAGGAGCTTGTCAGAGATTTGATGAGGTTTGAGGATTTTCACCCCGTTGAAAAAACAAAGTACCGTGACCCACTTCTCCATGAAATCGAGTACAGAGCAGACCTCGGATACTCTACAGTACAAGCCCTCATCCTGGAACTCAACATAAAAGAGTCGGTTGGCATAATTGAGCAGCTTTCGAAACCCGTCGAAATAGAGGCCAAAAAATTCTCCGCGTCCGACCTATTATCACTGTTGGACAAGCTTGAGGCTGAGAGCAGGCCAGTGGTGGAGGCTGTTAACAAACTTCTCAACCGCAGAAAAGAGGCTCAGGAGAAGCTGAACCAAACAACAACTCTATTCAACTCGTTGAGGGCGTTAAAAGATCTTAACATCAGTTTAGACCAGTTCACAGGTCTAAGGTGGTTCCACATATTCATCACAACAGCATCCGCGTCCGAGCTATCCGAGCTTCGTAGGGCATTATCCAAATCGGCTGTCATCACACAACCTCTTGAAAACATCAACCTAGTGGTCATAGTTTCAAAGAGAAGCGATGGGGAAGATGTCGAGAGAGTTGTGAAGGGTCTCGGTCTCAAGCCGTTGACAATCCCCAGCGGATATCCAAAAACTGTCTCAGAAGCTGTTGCACGCCTCGAAACAGAAGTTCAGTCGCTCAAAAAAGAGGTTGACGCTCTTGGCTCAGAGTTGACAGAGCTTCTCGAACGCGAAAGACTACGACTTATAGCTGCTAGAGATGGATACCAACTGGTTAAAGATACGCTTTCCCGTATAGCTGGTGCCGGTGAGCTTAGGTCATTCGCCGTGGCGGAGGGATACATCCCAGCCGAGAAAAAAGACGAGTTCCTAAAAACCATAGGCTCGAAATACCACGTAGTGTTTAAAGAAGAACCGCATGGACATCACGAGGAGCAGCCTGTTTTACTTAGAAACTCATCACCTGTTAAACCCTTTGAGAATGTCACGCTTATACAGGGTGCTCCAAAAAGCGGCGAAATAGACCCAACACCCTTTGTCTCCATATTCTTCACCATATTTTATGGGCTGATGTTCGCGGACCTTGGACAGGGTCTTGTTATACTTGGGTTCGGGGCCTTCATGTACAAACGTGTCAGAGGAGCTTTGAGAGAGTGGGCCAAGCTTCTCATGTTCCTCGGAATCTCCGCGGCGATAATGGGTTTTCTATTGGGCGAAGCATTCGGCTTCAAGGTAGGCAAGCTCATCAGCTCCCCCGAGCTAATCCACCTGGTCGAGGAACATGGAGAGACCAAGCAGTTTAGCCTCGTCGAGGTGCAGAAAATGCTTGTCTTCACCATTTTCTTAGGCGTTGTCCACATGGTTGTCGGCTACATTCTCTCGATAGTGAAGCTTGTTAAGGAGAAAGAGCTTGCAGAGGCTTTTACAGTTAAACTTCCAACGCTGCTGATGTATATCTTTGGAATATTCTTTGCACTGGCTTTCTTCGGCGCGGGCGGCAACATACAAGGAATCCTTTCAACCGAGTCCCCCGCCCCCTTGGTCAACCTTCCAACCAACCTTGTGGGAGCCGTGGGCATCTATGGAGCAGTGGCATGCATAATTGTGTTGATGCTGGGGCGGTTCGTCGCCGGCTTGGCCGGATTAGGTCACAAAACAGGAATCGTCTCCTCGATTGGCATGGGCCTGCTCGAGGTTCTTGAAAACATCATACACTTTCTCTCAAACACCATCTCATACTCGCGAATTACAATACTGCTAATTGTACACGTCGCATTATTGCTTCTCCTTAACACAGCATGGGAGGCCCTCGGACCGGTATCGCTCCCGCTTCTAATAGTAGGAAACGCTGGCGTCATAGTTCTCGAGGGATTGCTTGTCTTCATACAGGCGATGAGGCTTCATGTATACGAGTTCTTCAGCAAGTTCTACGACGGCACCGGAACACCCTTCCGTAAACTATCGCGTCAAACCATCTACGCCAAAATCAGTTTCGAGTAAGCCGCGACGGCTGACAACAACCTTCCCCTTGGCAGATGGAATAACTGAAAAGACTGCGTCTGGATACACCTTGTCCATCTCCGCTCCCTGAAAGAGCCAGTCCAAAAAAACAGCAAGAGCCGCAGCCTCACTGTGAGGCTGATTTGTTACCGCGACATTGTAGTCAGCTATTTGAAACACTTCGCCCTCGACTTTTTCGCCACCTACTATAATCAACAAGTCATTATCTTTTATGACGGCTCTTATCTCATCAATTACTGTTTTGAGGGGAAGCCCATACATAGTGAGATGGACGATTTTTCCCGACCAGGTTTTCACGAACGCCTTCCATGATGAAGTGTATTCGATTTCGAAGCTGCCACCCCATTTCTCGACAACTTTGTTCACAGAGTCTTCGAGCTTCAGGTCGTAGTCGCCAGTGTAGAATAGGTTGTCGGCGCCGAAAGCCCTGGCCACTAGAGCTACGTGTGTCGACAGTCTCTTGTCCCGCTGTGTCCTATGCCCAAGGCGCAGTACCGTAATCAAGCCAGCTTTTCAAGCTCTGCAATCTTGTTTCGAAGGCTTTCGATAAAGGCCGTGTTTTCGTATATTGTCAAAGGTTTTCCACAAGTTTTGCATCTAAACAACAACTCCATGGCTGTGTCGAAACCGTATTTTCCGCATCCGGGCGAGCCGCACCAATACATCTGGTTGTTTGACTCGTATTCAAGCCGGGCCTTCAGCCTCTCGAGGACTTTTCTTATCAAGGTTTTCGCATATCCGACGAGCTGCTCCTGCTGGACCCGCCACCTGAAAACTCTATGTCCAGTTTCTTTTTCTCTATGAACTTCGTATGAAACCGCTCCTACTTCGTTGAGCCTATGCAAAACTCTTCTAACCTCCTTAATGTCCAGCGACGTCGCCGATGAAATATCCTCATCCGTTAAACCCGGCTTCTCCAGAAGAAGCCCAACAATTTTCACAGCCTCCTCTCCCGCGATCATGCCCACAATTTTCAAGCTCGAATCCTTATCAACAACCACCATCAAGCGAAACTACCCACCCAATAATATGGCCCGACGATATTTTTGCTTTACCCTCATCCTTGGCAGAACTACCATATTGCGAAGAGCACGGGCCCGGCGGGATTTGAACCCGCGGCCCCCGGGTTAAAAGCCCGGTGCTCTGTCCTGGCTGAGCTACGGGCCCAAGGTGTTTGTGGATTGTTTGCTATTTAAGGGGTTTGCGGCTGTTCATGTTTTTATCAGTCGCTTGGTTTTGGTTTGGTATGGTCCTTCTGAAAAGTTCTTTGAGGAATTTTGTTCCCTACTCTTGGGAGGCTTCTAGCGAGGAGATTGCGAGGAAATATGGTCTGAAGGTTGGGCAGATTGTGAGAATGGATTTGAATACCTCGCCTTATCAACCTCGTCGATGGCTGCGCAGCCTTGCCGCCAAGTTACCCGACATGCCAGTAAACCTTTACCCAGACACGAGTTACAGCAGATTCCGTGAAAAAGTTTCAGCATACACTGGTTTGAACTCGGATATGGTGCTAGTGGGAAACGGAGGAGACGAATGCATAATGATAGCTTGTCAAGCATTTCTCGAGAAAGGGCTAAACGCTGTGATAAGCAGCCCCACCTACTCCTATTTCCGCATCGCGGCTGAAATAAACTCGGCAGAGGTTCGTCTAGTTAAGAGGAAACCCGACGGGTCAGACGACGTTGACAATATCCTCCAGGCGATGGACAAAAACACAGGAGCAATATTTCTATGCAGCCCAAATAACCCAACAGGTGTCACTACCCCAATCCAAGAGATCCGAAAAATAGCCGCAGAGGCCTCATGTCCAGTTATAGTTGATGAAGCATATTATGAATACTGCGGCAAGACAGCCGCCTCTCTTCTGAACAGCTATTCCAACATCGTAGTGGTCAGGACACTTTCCAAGGCTTTTTCGCTGGCTGGTGCAAGAGTTGGCTACGCTCTAGCAGCCGAGGAAACAATCAATATTCTCAACAAGGTTAGGCCGCCGAACAGCCTAAGTATAATCTCTCTCGCCTTGGCTGAAAAAGCGCTGTCGCAACATGATCAAGTGAGGAAGTGGGTTCAGGCCACTGTGGAGGAGCGACAGAAACTCGCATCCAATCTAAGAAGTATCCCAGGAGTGGTTGTTAGAGAATCTGAAGCAAACTTTCTACTTCTAACCTTCAAAAACCATGACGCGGCCAAAATTCATCAGAAGCTTATAGAGAGAGGCTTCGTCACAAGACACCTCGGAAACATTCTACCCAACACATTACGGGTTACAGTTGCCAGCGCCACAGCAAACAAGAAATTCATCAAAACATTCCGAAGCATTGTTGAAGGGACTGAACATGCAGTTTAGCCCTGGGAGGGCTTTGAACCCTCGACCTGCCGCTTACAAGGCGGCCGCTCTAACCGGGCTGAGCTACCAGGGCTCAGAAACACTGTAGGAATCGCGTGTTTTTATCTTTTAGACCGCTTTCTTCTTAACAATTTTCACCATGCTCCCCTGTCCAAGACCCGACGGCCCTCCCTGTGAGATAGCCTCCTCTGAAAACCTGACGCGGAGAGTATCGTCCTCGTGGAGGTCTGTCACCACACCCCGCCATATCTCGCCTTTGAAGTCTTCGTAGAGTACCTCGCAGCCAACCATTGTTTCCAGCTCTTTTCTATCCAATGGTGAAGTAGTCGAGACAATGCAGTCGTCTCCGTCGAAAGCCACCACTATCGCGCTAACATCCTCTTCCTCGCTCAACGTTCCAGGATTTGCTGAGGCTGTTTATATATTGTTGTTCACCAAAACTTATTAGTTGATGAGCCCTCAGTGACTATATGCCGGTTGATGATGAACTCGAGAAAATAAAGATGCGTAAAATGATGGAGATGTTGTCGGCCTCTGGGAAAACCAGTTCTCCTGTTATATCTGAACCTGTTGAGTTGACTGACCAAAGCTTCGACGATTTTGTGAAGAATCATGATTTTGTGGTGGTTGATTTCTGGGCTGAATGGTGTGCTCCATGCAGAGCCATTGCTCCTGTTGTGAAGGAGCTTGCTAAACAGTACGCTGGTCGGGTTCTTTTCGGTAAGCTTAACGTAGACGAGAATCCACGCACAGCGTCTGCTTTCGGCATAATGGGTATTCCGACGCTGCTTTTCTTCAAACACGGCCGGGTCATTGATATGGTTGTGGGAGCTGTGCCCAAACGTGTGCTAGAATCGCGGATTAACCAGTATCTTTAGAGGCAAAAAGGTAAAAATTCCTCGAGAATAGGAGTTGGTGGATGGCCGCTTCGCTACAAGAGCCGGAAACAATGGAGCTTGTGGAGATATTAAGGCATGACATAGAAACAAGATTACGGGAAAGAATAGAGGGAAGACCTGACAGGCTGCTGATTGAACGTGCTGTCCGGGGCGGTAAAAGACTCAGGCCAATCCTTCTTTTGACAGTTTTCAAAGCCCTCGGAGGCTCCGACTACAACAAGGCCCTCGACGTAGCTGTAGCCCTCGAGCTCGCACATAGCGCAAGTCTTGTCCACGACGACATCGTTGACCTCGACAAGACTAGGCGGGGAAGGGCGAGTCTATGGTACCAGATAGGTGCTGGGAAAGCAATCATCCAAGGACATCGGATTATCAACCTTGCTTTCAACATTGTTCTTGACATTGGTGAGGAGATGACTAGGATATTTGTTGAGGCTTGGGACAGGGCCTCGAAGGGCATTCTCGATGAGGTGGTTAACAAGGCTGCTTTGACCGAGCGACTCTACCTGCTCATGATAAGGGAAAAAACTGCGTCGTTGTTTGAGGCTGCTGCGCATGCGGGAGCCGTTTTGGCGAGTGCATCATCCGACACGATCCAACTTATGAGAAGATACGGCTCCGAAGTCGGAACAGTTTACCAGCTTGCCGACGACCTCACCGAGAACATAAACAGGAAACAATTAGGCCGAATATATTTCCTAACACATGAGATGAGAGAGCGTCTAATCCATCTTCTTGTAGCCTCTAAAACAAAACAGGTCAGGATGTTATTCAGAGCAGTAACACCCTACACACCGCAGGAGGAGTTTATGAAAAGACAAATCGTTGAAAGAATCCGCTCAGCGGTGAACCTGGCCACCGACGATAGGATACCTGAAAATCCTTACAAGGGTCTCTTAAGGAAATTGCCTTGGATGTTCGTTAAACAAATGCTGAGGGAGAGTAGTAAAAGGGTTTAAACGTTCGGGTATTTTTGACACCGTGGCATGGATGTTTTAGCCACGGTATCTGTCAGCGTTTTGGCGGTACTTGTCTCCTTCCTTAGAATGGCCGCTGCATTAGCTGTCTCGGTTCTGTTTTCGATTGTGGTTGGGATAGCCGCTGGCACAAACAAAACCTTTGAAAAAGTGGCTGTGCCCGTGCTGGATATTCTCCAGTCTATCCCTATCCTAGGGTTCTTCCCTATCGCTATCCAGATTTTCTACGCTGCATCACCCGTTTTTGGTGCAGAGCTGGCCGCAATATTTCTTATTTTCACGAGCCAAGTTTGGAACATCACGTTTGCCGTGTACGAGTCGACTAGGTTTATCCAGCCCGAGCTTCTCGATGTGGCGAATTCTATGAAGATGAGTTCTTTTGACAGGTTTAGACACATCTACCTACCGGCGAGTTTACCCCGAATTGTGAGAAACTTTCAACCCTCTTGGGCTAACGGGATGTTCTTCATAGTCGGGGCAGAGATACTTGCCTTCGGTGATATAAAGCTTAAGCTTTTCGGAGTAGGGACGCTGGTCTCAGAATATGCCGTAGCAGGTGATCTACTGGGAATCACCACAGTTCTCATAGTTCTTGTAGCTGCGACGGTCATGGTCAACGTTGTCGTCTTCATACCCCTTGGCAACATGTTTGAGACGGCGGGACCGCCGCCATCGGGGATCTTGAGACGCTTAACATTCGTCAAGAAACTCGTCAAACCTGTTCAAACATCTCTTTCAGCGCCAATGAGTAGCTTCTTTGAATATCAACGGTCAGTCGCTGGGCTTGTTAAAAAAGTATCTATACTAGGGTCTTTGGGACGCAACCTTGTTTTCCTTGCATTGACGGGATTTTTGGCGACAATTGCCATAACGCGGGGAAATGAAGTTTTTGGAAACCTCTATCAAGCATTTGGCAGGATAGGTGTGGAAACTCTTCTCAGTTCCACATTTTTTTCCTTTCTCAGGGTGATGGCGGCTGTAGGGTTCTCGGTGGCGTGGAGCGTTCCAGCCGCTGTAGCGATTGCGCGCAGACCTCAGCTGTCAAACGCGGTTACCACGGTTTTCCAAGTGATAGCGTCTGTCCCGGTGACAATAGTGTATCCGCTCTTTGCCGAGACGCTTAAAGACCAGCCAGAGCTGAGAGCTTTTATGATGATTCTCGCGGCCACGCAGTGGTATGTGTTTTTCCAGATTTTGGCGGGTCTGAAAAACATTCCAAGGTCAGAGCTTGAAGTGTCTGACCTTTTACAGCTGAAGCTGTGGACTAGGATTAGGACGGTGTATTTGCCGAGGGCGCTGCCCGCACTAATAACGGGGTGTATAACAGCTGCTGGGGGAGCATGGAACGGTCTGGTGGTTGCGGAGCGTCTCGTCCTCGGGGACTTGGTGGCGGAAACAAACCTGCCAGGACTGGGCAAGCTCCTTTCACAACTTACCTACGCAGGAGACTTGCTGGGCAGCGTAACCGTCCTCATCATCATGTCCTCAATCGTCGTGTTGATGAACCGTTTGTTCTGGAAAAGGCTCTACGACCTGATTGCTTCTAAGCTTAAAATTGAGTAACATTGCTTAACGCTTCAAGAAAAAGCGGGCGATTTAGCATGGACGATGCGATACTAAGAGTGGTTGACGTAAGCCACAGCTACTACACAAAAAAGGGAGTGGTACTCGAGGTTATCAATAACATGAACTTCGACGTCAAGTATGGTGAGTTTCTCGGAATAGTTGGTCAAAGCGGCTCAGGCAAAACCACGTTGCTTAAGATAATGGCGGGGCTTATCAAACCAGTGTCGGGCAAGGTTTTGTACAAGGGTAAGCCGGTGACAGGCCCCACGCCCGCCATCTCACTAGTTTTCCAGGAGCCTGTGCTATTTCCTTGGCTCACTGTTTTGGAGAACGTCGTTCTTGCCCTCAAACGTGTTAAGAACATTTCCAAGGATGAAATGGTTGTTAAGGCCCAGTCTTTCTTGGATATGGTGGGTCTATCAGGTTTTGAGAACAGCTACCCGGGTGAGTTAAGTGGGGGAATGAAGCAGAGAGTTGTGCTTGCAAGAGCTCTTGTAACGAATCCCGATGTTTTGTTAATGGATGAGCCCTTCAGCAACCTCGACCCTTTGACAGCCATATCTCTTAGGAGGGAAATTGACATGTTGCGTCAGCATGAAACACTCCCCCCAACATCGGTTGTGCTTGTTTCCCACAACGTAGAGGAAATCGTGGAGCTAAGCGACCGGGTGCTTGTGCTCACCAGCAGGCCCGCTCAAGTGGCCGGCGAAATCGTGATAGATATGGAGAAGCCGAGGGATAGGAGAACCCCACGTTTCTACGAATATGTTGACGCAATCTTCACAATGATGAGTTAGATGTTTTACGCATACGCAGCTTGAATAGCCCTGTGTCGCCATCGTATGAAAGTATCTCGGTGTAGATAAGCCAGTCAAGGATAAGCTCCCTAAGCTTCTCAGAGTCCTGTGTATATTCTACAAGTTCTTTGTTTTCCGACATCACGTTTAGCAGCTCCTCTATGTTAAAGCCTTTGGGTTTTGTTTTTGCGAGTTCTATGATTGTTTTGAAAGGCTCGAGGTTTGGGATCTGCTCCTTCAATATCTTCTTCTTTCCCTTCGCAAGGCTTTTGCTCACCTTTATGCCAAGCTGTGTCGCGACTCCTTCTCCGTCATGGACCTCGAGTAGGCCGAGAAGCTCCGCTGCGTTTGATGCCGGGAGAATTTGGTCTACCTCCATCTGGAGCTCGCGTGCGATGAAGGCGAGGTCGGCTTTTCCCCCATAGGCTACGACCATCTCGAGCAGGCCCAAAACTGTTCCGAGCCTTGCTTCGGACGGAAACTTCATCGGCTGTTGTCCCATCTGTTTAAACAATGGGTTGGTCGGGAAATTAAAGGGTTAAGGCACATAAAACTAATATAGCGATTCCACGGCATCAGCCGCCTCTGCGACACCGCGGCACCTCCACGCAATCTCCGACAAACGCATAATCCTCTCAGCAACACCTTCATCATTCAACAAATCTTTAACAGATTTCATGAAGCTTTCGGGAGACAGGTCTTTCTGGTTGATCATTTTACCTACACCAAGTTCTTCAACTCTTGAAACATTCGCAAACTGTTCGCCATGCTGTGGAGTTGGAATAACCACTGTCGGCTTACCGTATAGCAGGCATTTTAGCAGAAGAGTTAATCCTCCGCGGCACACAACGAGGTCAGCGGCCTCGAGGTAGAGGTCGAGGTCTGGTATCCAGCTTTTAACATGTAGAGCTCCCCTTCGCACATCAATGTTTGAGGTTGGATCTGCGGTCGACATCACATAGACAAAGTCGTCGCTCAACTTGTCACCAAACTCTGTAAACATCTCCACCAAAACTTTTTTCTCCTCAACCCCGCCGCTGACCACCACCAGAATAAACGGCTTGGCCAAGGCCCCGTGTATCGCCCTGACCTCCTCCAAATCGCTTCTATCGTGTCTAATTGGCTTTGTCAAAGGCCCCGTGTAGACAACTCTATCGATCAGCTTCTTAGATATCTGTAATGTGTGCTCGGAGATTGTGTGGGGTGGGGGCAAGTCGGGTATAATGATTTTGTCCGAGAGGTTCCATACATGCTGAGGTGCTTGTAGCATCGGTTGGAAAACCTCCGCCGCCCTTTGATGCTTTTCACTTAGTAGTAGAAGGTTGTATTGGTTTAGGATTGTGGCCACGGGTTTTCGTCGAATCTTTGCTGCAAGAGTAGCTGAAACCCTTGTATCTGAAACCACAGCATCTGCTTCACCAATTATGGATGTTTCAGCCAGAGTTTGAGCAGCCACCTTTATGGGGAGAAAAAGGTTGTCAACAATCGTTTTCTTCACCGATACGGAGCCGTCGACGCTTACCCCGTAACCCACCGACGGCACATGCGCGGGTTCGCATCCGTTTTTGGAGAGAAAGTTGAAGCCCTGTCCATATGATGAAAAGGTGAGAGTATGGCCTCTTCTCCACAGCTCTTCAGCTATTTCATACGAGCGTGTAGCATGGCCGAGCCCTATGCCGCAGACAGCGATATGTATCAGCATTTTCCCGGCGAGAGCACCTGTTTTGTTATCGGTCCTTTAGGCCTCTCTTCAGCAAAGACATCCGCGGTAAATTTGTACAGCCTCATTTTTCCCTGCAGCCAGTATGTCGGATTTAGGCCAGCCTTGATGCAGAGATGGCTCAGAAACTCTTCGGCATCCCAGCCATATTCAACTGGAACTTGCGGTAGAAGAAGTCCCGACCCGAATGGTGTATCGATAATCAACCCCTCCACACCCACATCAATTTGCTGAGGCAGACTACGTCTCTCTGAGACATCAAGTTCAACAGGTTCAGTCAAAACACTCACCTCAAAAACAACATGAGGAAGCTCCCCAAGTGAGAGAGGTGGGAAACGCGGGTCCTCGATCGCTGATGCAACAGCGGCACGTATCGTGGCTTCTCCCAGCGGCAACGTGGGAAGCGGATAGCCTATGCAACCACGCAGCTCTTTAACCGGGTAGGAATATATTGAAACAAACACTCCACGCTTCACCCTCAGCCACTCATCCCCGGGCGGGTCCTCGAGTTTCCCAGTCTCCAGATAGGTTTCGACAGCTCTTCGAGCCAGTTGAACAAGCCTAGACCCCTTCTCAGTATCCAACGGCCTTCCCCTGAACCTTTTCTAGGACTTTTCTTATGTTGCGCCAGTGGCCTCCAATCCAATAGGTTTTTCCACATCCGCGGCATATCCATCTTTCCCGGGATTCGTGAACATGCTCAAGCAGGGTGTTGCAGATGGGGCAACGAGTTTTCAGTGGGTTAAAAGCCAGTTCTACACCTGTTTCGATACCAATTTTGATCAAGCTTTCCACCGTTTCAACCGTATCCACCAAGACCGTTTTTACACCATGTTTCTTTAGCCTCGCCGCCAAAGTCTTGTCACGGGTCACAACAACACGTTCCTCTGCAATCGATTTCTCAATCAACTCATCGTCGGAAGCTTCTCTAAGATATACTGTGTCATATCCCAGTAGACGTAGCCAAGTAACCAGATGCCCCATCATTGTATCGAGAAGAAACTTCATTCCCCCGGAGTTGCGCCGCCTTTTCCCTCAAGCTCGATGCGACAGTCCTCGCAGAGAAGCTGATCCTCTACCCGCACAAGGTAATCGGACCATTCTCCACAAAGCTCGCAATATCCCTCGGCAACTGTCTGGTTAGATGCCGACACAGGAGTACCTATCCTCAGTTTCTCCCTCACTATTGACAGGATCTCAGGTGTAACCTGTAAGATGTCCTTTATTGTGACTATCCCCGAAAGCCTCTCCTTGTAAACAACTACAAGGCGGCTGAGCTTGAGCTTGTTCATTTTGCTTAGGGCCTCGTCGATTGTCACGTCCGGCTCGACCGTCTGGAGCGGGGTGTTCATGATGTCACGGGCCCGCACCGTGTTGGGATCTGTCCCGTTAGCCACAACCTTCGTAACTATGTCTGTCTTTGTGATGATTCCAACTGGCTTCCCCTCAGACGTTATCACTACACTGCCGATCCCGTAGCGTCTCATCAACTCCGCCACCTCGACAACAGATGCCTCTGCATCTGCTTCCACCACGGGACTCGACATCACGTCCCGCACCTTAAGCTCATCAACGAGTGTCGTGGGCTTCACCATTCCGACTAACCATGTCATCGTGGATTAATAAGCTTGTCTAAAACATGACATCGGCCGAAAGGAATCTGTGCAGCAACCGCTTCAACCCTCTCACCAACCGGTTCCAACCCAAGAATTTCCAGTATTTTCGTAGCCGCTTGAGAGGCTTTCACGGTGCCCGGCCTAATCTCCACAAAAGGTTTTCCCAAACTAGTGGCCGTCAGGTAGGGGACAATCCTAACTTCATCGTCGTTGAGACATACTGCGGCAAGTCTTAGCTCTATTAAGTAGAAGTTTTTGGGGCCATAAACCATGAAGGAGCCTTTTGGCAAGTATTGTCCAGAGGGTGGGCTGAATGATACCTGTTCCGCCTCAACCGCAAACACAGACACGTTGCTGAAGTTTTCCCGCCAAGCCCTGCTGTAACACCCCACCATCTGTGCACATTCTTCAACATCAGTCTCGGATGCCTTGACGCCGTTTTTAAGAATCGCCGCAGGTGAACCTGGAATTTCAGTGTGTAGAACAAGGTCACTCTCCTCAAGATGCCGTTTAAGTAGCAAAATGTTGCTGCGGCCATCCTTACCCAACATGGCCCTGAACCCGCCTGATGTGACAAATTCTCTGAAAGGTTTTGGTTTTGACGCGCTCTTTTTAACCACTACGATGGGCCGAGGCTCTGCTTGGAGGGAGATCGTCTCCATCTTTTGCTCTATCTCAGCGATTTCCTGCCTCAACTTCTCCAACGCCTTCTTCACAGTCTTCAGCTCCTCATACAGCGGCCCGAGCTGTTTAAGCGGTGATGTTTCTTTATTTATGGCGACCTTTAACTCCTCTTTACTGAATAAAATTTTTCCGTCTTGGATTTCTGCCTCTAGACCTGTTGCCTCCCTAACTCTCGGTAAGGCCTCGGCAGGCTTCTGCCAAAGCACTTCCCAGAAATCCAACGCCTGCTTAACGCCCGATATAAACAGCTCAAGGCTTGTTTTCCTTTTCTCAAGAGTTTCAATAGTGTATAACCTGTGTTCCTTTTCCCTATTTAGGTCCTCAATGAGTGTGAGACCCTTCTTCTCCAGCTCCTGATAACGCAGACGTTTCAACTCCTCAAGATAGGCCGTGAAAACTGCTTCCGAGAATGAGCTAACCTCCTTTTTGGGATGACTGCTGAGTGATTGAAACTCTGTTACACATGGAATTAATTCGGAGTCTCTCAAGTAGAGTCTAGGACGCGGATTCTCTAGCTCATGCCTGAGCTCTTTCCACACGTTGTTGAGACGCTTCACCTCCTCGTCTCCGATTTGTTCGACCCGCAGCTTTTTATCCAGACCCGCTTGCGCCAACAGCTCCTCTGCAAATTTACCGCCTAGACCGAGATCTCGAGCCAAAGCGACTACAAGATGAGTCTTGGGGTTTAAGCCTTCGAGGGAAAAAAGATCCGCCGCCTCCTCTGCGTGTAAGCCTCTGGTCGGTGGAGGCTGATATTTCTCACCAATTTTCAGCACACGGGCCGATGATTCATGTTTTTCAAGAAGCCATTCCACTACACCGTCCTTCACCAAAGCTATGTTGCCTGGCGGCATGCATTCGACGAATACTTCATAGCCGTTCAGCTCCAAGGTTACAATTCTTTCTCCAGCGACCTGCTTGAGGTCGGTTATACGTTTGCCGACAATTTTTCTCCGGAGCTGGAGAACCTGATGAGACGGTGTGGCCTCTTTTTCAACTGTCTGCTCCGTGTAGAAAACCGCGTAACCCGAAGCAAGCCAGAGCTCTCCGCTGCCCGTTCCAGGCTTCCATGTCTTCAGCACAATCGTCTTCGGACCAACACCGTAAACATTTCTAACAAACGAGTTCAGAACCCTGTCTCGACACTCCGCGACGAGCACGCCAATCTCATAAGTGTTGAGCCCGGGCAATTCTCCGCCACTACAATTTTGCGCCAAGATTTAATTCATGGGTTTAACAGAAGCAGGCGGACTGAAATGGCAATAGATGTTGTCTACTGGTCAAAATTCACGATTGGACTCGGTTACGGGGTTTTAGCTGCTTGGTTGGCAGCGTCTAACCCAACACCAGCAGTAACCTACCTCCTCATATTCGGGGCCGCATTACTATACCTCTTTGTTTCAGAGGTTTTCTGGAGGGTTTTAGACAACAAAGTAAGTAGACGTAGATCCTATTTGAATGGCATCGGCGGATACAGCGGTGTTTTTCTGCTCGTCTGGATACTTACGTTTAACCTGTTTGTTGGACCTTGACTTTCTGGGGCTCGGGCAATTTGTCTATGAGGGTCAGCACCGTGTACCATGCCTCGAAATATCTGTCATTAGAGCCGTGAAGCTTGGCCAATGCGTTGAAATGCTCTGCAATTTTCTTTATGTTTTTTCGATGGATGTCATTGTTGTAAATCGTGTATATGAGGGAGTCCGTGTCTTCTCCGACGTAGCTCAAATAGATGCCTCGTAGGGCGTGTAGATACCGTGTGTCCTCTGGATGTTTCTCGGAGAGCTGGTTCAGCATGCGCTCGGCCTCTGTGAGTTTGTTTCTGAAGAGTGTTTCCAGAAACTCCTCAGTCTCCTTCTTCGAAACTTGGCCCATTCACTCGGTCGCCTCCACATCTTCGACGCCTCTCTCTGTGATTTTGAAGACGGCTTCACCCTCTGGCAGGTAAGGGCTTGAAACCAACCTCGCTATGCGGAGTGGTTTTCCCGAGACTTTCCGGAGAAATACTCTGTTGTGGCTTGTGTGGCCGACTATGTGTCCGCCGATGGGGTAAACGGCCATTGTGCTGAAGATGTCGTCGGGCTTTGCCATGACCTGGTTTGTCACTACTGCTGCGATATTGAAGGCTCGGCACAGCCTTATCAATTTGTGCATGTGCTTGTTTAGCTTCTGCTGCCTCTCGGGTAGAAGCTGGCGGCCAAGATATTCGCTGCGGAAATGGGATGTTAGCGAGTCCACGATGATAAGCTTAACATTCTTCTCCTTGATTATTTTATCTGCTTTCTCCACGAGTAGGATTTGGTGGTCGCTTGTATATGCTTCGGCGTAGATAATTCGTTCAAGCACCTCGTCAGGATTTAGGCCAAGACTGTTGGCCATCGATGTTATCCTCTCTGGTCTGAAGGTGTTCTCGGTGTCGATGTAAAGGGCTGAACCGTCGAGGCCGCCGCGTCTGACGGGGAGTTGAACGTTTACAGCGAGTTGATGACACAGCTGTGACTTGCCCGAGCCAAACTCTCCGAAAAACTCGGTGATGGCCTGTGTCTCGACACCTCCTCCTATCAAGAGGTCCAGCCTCGTGCTCCCGGTGGTTACGCGGCCGATGTTTGTCTTGATTTCAGCCAACTCCTTCGCTGTTACCCAGGCAATCTCAATCCCCTCACGTGCAGCTGAAATGATTCGGGCAGCATGTTCCTCATCAACACCCGCAGCAACCAGCTCCGAGACAGTCGCGGTCGCGATAGACTCTACAGTCGAGTATCCAAGCTCCCTGAGTTTTTCAGCTAACTTGGCCGAGACGCCCGGCAGCTCCTCGATGTCGTTGTAGCGCTGGCTCAAGTCTTTCCCACATTCGACCATTCACTGGGCTTATAAAAACTAATAGCTGGTCAACCCACTCCAATTCTCATGAAAGCTGTTCTTGTTGTCTTGGATGGCCTGGGTGATAGACGGTGTAAAAGCCTTGGTTACTTGACTCCTTTACAGGCTGCTCGTAACAGGGTTTTGGACCGTTTAGCTGCCGAGGGTGAGACGGGTTTGGTTGATGTGGTTGCTCGTGGTGTTCCTAACGGAAGTGACACGGGTCATCTTGCCCTGCTCGGCTACGACCCATACACATGCTACACAGGTAGAGGGCCCTTTGAGGCGTTGGGAGCAGGCCTCAGCCTAGGCCCCGAAGACGTAGCTTTCCGATGCAACTTCGCCACAGTGGCCGATGACGGAACAGTTCTCGACAGGCGGGCTGGCCGCTTACCGACCGAGGACAGCAGGGAGCTGGCGAAATCCTTGCAAACGATGGAGATCGATGGTGTAGAGCTAACATTTAGACACACCGTTGAACACCGGGGAGTTCTAATCATGAGAGGTGAGAAATTATCCCACCGTGTCTCAAACGTTGACCCCCATGGCAAAACCTCCACAGTCCAGAAACCAAAGCCGCTCGACGATTCGCCTGAGGCATATAAAACCGCACAAGTTCTCGAAAAATACCTGGAGAAAACAAGACAGATCCTACAAACCCATCCAGTCAATGTCAAGAGACGGGAGAAAAATCTACCACCCGCAAACTACATCCTTACACGTGGAGCCGGGAAGCTGCCCAGCTTAACGCCTTTTGAGAAAAAATATGGGTTGAGGGCCGCGGTCGTCGCCGGCGGAGCCCTCTACAAAGGTGTATGCAAGGCGGCTGGCTTCGATGTTGTAGATGTTGAGGGCGCAACAGGCACAGTCAACACAAACCTCGGAAACAAAATCAAAGCCGTCACAGAATCCCTCAAAACACATGACTTTGTCATGCTACATGTCAAGGCCACCGACACGCTTAGCCACGACAAAAAACCTCGCGAGAAAGCCGGGATGATCAACCGTGTTGGCGAAGCGCTTGGCACCATGCTTGAGCAACTGTCTTCAGACACCTATGTAGCCGTGACAGGCGATCACACAACGCCGTCGGAGATTGGCGACCACAGGGGAGACCCGGTCCCAGTTCTGATATGGGGCCCGGATGTAAGAGGCGATGATGTTACGATGTTTGACGAGATAAGCTGCCAGTCTGGCGGGCTCGGCAGAATAAGAGGAGTAGACCTGATGCCCATACTCGCCAACTATCTGGGCACTCTGGAGCTGTACGGCGAATGAGTGGAGCCAGGATACCGATTGTTGTTCAGGTTGAGGGGCTTGAGAAGGTTGAAGGAGAGCTTCACAGATTCGCGGCTCCGCTTACCGTGGACGAGGTTGTCAAAAGGCTGCCCCTCGAAGGGTTTATTGCCAGATGGCAGAACGCCGTCTACATAATAACCGAGATTAGAAGAGGTGTGGAGAAATCGGTCAACAAACTGGAGAAGGGAGACATCTTTTACTGGTCTCCAGAACGGGCCATCGGCATCTCCTTATCACAGTACGCCGCACCAAGCCAGACAATCAAGATTGGGAGTGTCGGAGAAGGTGCCCAGGAGATAGCAAAAGCCCGTGTAGGCGCTATGATGCGGATTTTTTCGAAGACTTTTTAGCCTTGGCAGGCTTTTCTACAGTTGCGACCGTTTTTGCTTCAGAGGCCGACGTCTGTACTAGGGGTGCGTAGACCCTTACCCTGTTGCTTCCCACCACTTCTTTGACCCATCCTTTTGAGACCAGTTCACGGAGAATGGCCTTGGCTACGGACAGCCTCACTCTGAACCGTTCCGCGACGGCTGAGGGGGTCAAAACCCTAACACTCTTGACATATTCTCCAACCTCCTCGAGCGAAGGAGAGGCCACACCCATAACACCCCTCTCAACAGCCTCCTCCTTCCTCTCCTGTGTCTTCTTCTCTTTGCCGCCCTTCTTCTTGGCCTCCGAGCTCACGATCTAATCAGCGAAAAGCTTAGTTAATAAGGCTTAAACGGTCGTCAGCGAAAGCATGGAATGTTGAAGCCCAGCGTCAAGTACCTTGGAAGAGTCGCAGTGGTCAGGGTGCCGAGAGGCTCCACCTTAGACCTTACAGAGTTCGCCAGAGAGATAATGATGAGAAACAGCGGTGTGGAAACTGTTCTGGAGATTGAAAGGGTCGAGGGACCGTACAGGGTTCCGGTGGTTCGGCATGTTGCTGGCAGCCTCGACACGGTCACAACAGTCAAGGAGGACGGCATAGTGTACACTTTCGACGCCTCTCGCCTCATGTTCTCGCTGGGAAACTTTGAGGAGAGGCGGAGAATAAGGTCGCTGATCAAGCCTGGGGAAACGGTGGTGGACATGTTCGCGGGCGTGGGCCAATTTACTCTCCCGGCGGCAAAGTCGGAGGCAAGCCATGTCTATTCCTTCGAAATTAATGGAGAAGCCTTCACCTACCTCGTTAAGAACATAAGGCTCAACCATGTCGAGCACAAAGTTACCCCATATCACAGAGATTGTCGATACGCTGTAGACATTGGTCTTGAAGAATGTGCAGACCGAGTACTGATGGGCTACTTCAGGGAGACCGCCGAGTATCTTCCCACCGCGTTCCAACTTCTCAAGAACCGAGGAGGGTTTATTCATTTTCATGAGCTTGCCGAAAACAGTGTCGGCTGGGCCACTCTCTACAAGATTGTCTCAGAATACGCTGAAAGATGCGGCTACCTGGTCGAGCTCGTAAACAAACGTGTCGTCAAAACTTATTCACCAAAGTTGAGCCACTGGGTTCTGGACCTATTCGCTCGCCGAAAGCTTTGACTTGAGCCATTTGGCGACCTGTGTTAAGAGACTGCTTCTTGAGACGTTGATTACCATGGCTTCGGGCCCCTTCTCGACACTTAGCATCGGTGAATAGTTCGCCATGGGGGCGAAGGACACACTCATCCAGAAAACACGTCCGTTCAAAAGCTCCTCCACAACCTTAGCGTTGTTTGTCGGAACTGGGATGGGGAGAAAAACAACTCCCTCAGCCCAATAAAGCACTGCAGGCTGGCCCGGCGGCAGCATCATGTTCCTTACGAGCTCCTCAGCCGACGGAAACCGAATATACTCCATTATAATCAGCTCCTTAACCGGCTGGTGAACGATTTCCACCATGTACATCGATCATTCGATTATCCTTTTAAAGTTTCACGGAGACATTCATAATTACTTGAAGCAATTTACAAACAGGGATATACTTCGAATAGTGGTTTGCATCATCAGCAGAGGCTTGTTCGCTGCTATGAATCGATGATTTACCGGGTGGATTCGGACAATACTTGCCCCGCGGCCACACCTGAAAAGTGAATATTTTATTTCGGAAAACGGTTAAAAACGGGGGACAATCTTCATCAAACGTTGGTCATTGAGTCTTTGGGGGCCTGGCTGAGTATTGGGTCTATGTTTCTCAGCACAGCCATTTTAGGCCTTCTCGCAGTTAGAGGCGGCTCCAGCAGGAACGCGGTTCTCTTTAGCCTATTATCACTATTTACCTTAACCCACGGGTTATGGCATCTCGCACTATATCTGGGGCAGAGGTGGATTGCGGTATATCTCAACCCAATCTCAGCCCTCCTACTTCTAGTATTCACGCTCATTTACTTTAGGAGGTATACGTTCTTTGGAGGCTGACATCGGTGAAATAATAACCATAGCAGGCCTAGCATCCTCACTCATCTTGTTACTGATACTGATCTATAGACATGCTAACGCAGACGTTCCGCGCCTTGCATCCTTCAAGACATGGCTTGCGATTGCCCTCGTCATATGGATTGCAGGTGAATTAGTCAACCTAATGGGCTTGTCTCTTGCGTTGGCTAGGACAATACATACAGTTTCGATGGTTTTGTTCCCACTCATAATCATTGTGAAGGGTAGGAAGTTGCTTAGGAGGAGGTTACGCTGATGGTGGAACGTGTCGTAACCGGCGTCAGGGGACTTGACGCCATCCTTAATGGAGGTCTGCCAAAGGGCTCCATGACAGCCGTGGTAGGACCTCCCGGCTCCGGGAAAACCTCTCTTGGGCTTCAGTATCTGGTGGCCGCGGCTAGTCTGGGCAAGCCGGCGGCTTATATGCTCACCTTCTCTCCCAAGACATTGGACACGATTGCAGAGAGCTTCGGCTGGCCACTCGAGTTTCTGCGAAAACTGGAGATTTTGTACCTATATTCCACAGATTCGGAGGATGTAAAAACCTTTCGGTATTCAGCCAACATATTCCAATTAACCGATATCAGCATAATCTTAAACGGTTTATTGGATAAAGTGAATATTTCAGACAACATGCGACTAGTTATAGATTCCCTTAGCGATATAATGATACTCCACAAGGATGAGGCAGCTCTAGCCACGTTCATCCGAGCCGTCAAGTCAAAACTCCAGCAGAAGAGCGTAACGTCGCTGGTCATGATTGAGGAAGGAATGCATGACGCCAAATTAATGGCGATGGTGGAGTACATCTGCGATGGCACAATAGTTCTTAAGCAAGAAGACGACGAGCGGCTATTGAAGGTCAGGCGGATGCTGGGCACATCCCCCTCAGCTGGGTGGAAACGTTTCACGATATCGAGTGGTCTAGAGCTATTTGCTGACGGGTTCTTTTATTAGGCAGGTAGGTTCTGCTCCGTAGCGGGTTTTTAATCTAATGCTATGGGACATGTGCTGCAGACCACGCGATTAGGCAGGCTTATGCAGAGAAAAACGAATGGCGACGACTTTGCTACAGCATGAAGAGCTATGAACATCATGAACACCTGCCACCACCTCTTCACATGTGCGGAGAATCTCTGCGATAAATTTTTAAGCACTTAACCTTAGATACTCTATTGAATATGGATGGTTTGGAGTTTGTTCTAAGCAGGCCTTGGACACGGTTTTACCATAGCCAGGTTAATCCAAACATAACTGCTCCATCTGTTTCTCTTCCCCAGTTGTTCGACGAGGTTTGCGCAAAGTATTCGAAAAAGGTGGCAGCGATCTTTCTTGACACACCTATAACCTTTGAGGCGTTGAAAAACTATTGTGACAGGTTTGCAACAGTCCTTAGCAAGCTTGGAGTGGGAAAGGGAAGTCGTGTAATGATAATCCTCCCCAACAGCATCCAGTTCATCGTCTCGTACTACGGTGTCTTGAAGACAGGTGCCACGGTTGTTCCGGTAAACCCGCTTAGCACAGGACAGGAGATAAAGGAGCTTGCTAGACTTTCAGAAGCCACAGTAATTATTTCACTCGACCTTTTCATAGACGAGGTGTTAGGTGTTCTCGGAGAAACCAAGGTCAAACATGTTATAGTCACAAACATAGCAGACCATCTACCCGCTTTCAAAAGAAGCCTAGGAAAAATTTTGAAGAAAATTCCGTCCAAACAAGTGCCGAGCAATCCGGTAGTCAAGAGCTATGTCGAGATGATATCTGGCCCATCCGAGAAGCTTGTACCCGATGTCGATCCGGAGAAAGACCTTGCTTCGATACAGTTCACGGGAGGCACGACAGGTTTTCCAAAAGGTGTGATGCTTACCCACCACAACATCGTCTCCAACATTTTCCAGATGTATGAGTTCATCAGGCCATATATCGATGAAGGCAATGAGCGCTTCGCGGCTCTGCTACCTTTTTACCATATTTATGGCCAGAGCGTTATTCTGGGGGCGGGGCTGTTGATGGGTAACACCCTCGTGATATTCCCGAGGCTTGAGTTGGATAAATTCATGAGAGACCTAGAAAAATATGGTGTTACAATCTTTCCCGGTGTCCCAACTCTGTTCAACCTTATGTCCAAACACAGGCTCGCGGACCAGATCAAGTATCCTAAACTAAAGCTGGTGATATCGGGCGCTGATATGCTTCCTCCTGAAGTTGCTGAGAGCTTTGAGAAAAAATTTGGCAAAAAAATCGTGGAAGGTTATGGATTGTCCGAGGCCTCGCCCGTGACACACGTTAACCCGCCCGACAAGGTGAGAAGGGGCTCCTTCGGCGTTCCTATACCATCTACTCTGGCGGCGATCATAAACCCCGATACCAAGCAGTTTCTCGGACCCGGTGAAGTAGGCGAAATAATCGTATCAGGGCCACAGGTTATGCAGGGATACCTAGGACAAGATAACAGCGGAGTCTTTCTATACGAGGCAGGTAGAAAATGGCTTCGGACAGGCGATATGGGTCAAATGGACAGTGACGGCTACTTCTACTTCGCCGAAAGAGCTAAGGACATCATCAAGCACAAAGGCTTCACGGTCTTCCCCGCCGAGATAGAGAAGGTATTGTATGAGTCGGAGGCTGTAAAGGAGGCCGCAGTAGTCGGTTTACCGGACCCCGTGGTAGGTGAGAAAATTGTTGCTGCTGTGGTGCTGAAGCCTGAATACGGCCCTGAACATGTAAAAACGCTTCACGAGCTATGCAGTAACAGGCTCGCTGAATACAAAAGGCCTTCCGAAATCGTGATCGTCGATGAACTCCCCAAATCCCTTGTGGGCAAAATGCTGCGACGCCGCGTCCGCGAAATCGTGAAAGAAAAACTGTCAACCCAAGCGTAAAACATCTATTTATTGTGAACTGCTGAAACATATCTCCGTGAATGTCGGTTTAGATAGGGTTGAGAAAGGATTAGAAAACATCGCTATCAAGGAAACCCGTTTATCAAGTATTGATGGCGAACAGGGGAAGCTTTACTATGTAGGCTACCCTATTGAAGAGTTGGCTGAATATTCCTCCTATGAGGAGGTCTGCTTTCTGCTTCTCAATGGTAGGCTGCCTACGAAAGACGAGTTAAGAAATTTTTCTGCCACGCTTGTCTCAGAGAGACATCTTCCACCGCAAGTAATAGATATTCTCAGGAGGCTTCCCCGCAACGCCCCTCTGATGAGCTGGTTAAAAACAGGCGTGGATCTGCTATCGCTCTTTGACGCAGATGCTGAGAAGACTGACGACGAATCAAGGATGAGAACAGCGACCAGATTAATTTCTAGGATTGCTACATTAACGGCTACATCTTATCGCTTGGCTCGAGGGCTTGAACCCGTGGAACCGAGGGCCGATCTTTCTCATGCGGGAAATTTTCTCTACATGGCGACAGGCAACAAGCCTTCTTCTCTTGAGGAGAAAATAATGGATGTGGCGTTTATTCTGCATGCAGAGCATGAGCTGCCTGCCTCGACTACGGCGGCCCTCGTCGTAGCATCTACTCTTTCAGATCTTTACTCGGCTGTGGCAGCTGGGATAGGTGCATTGAAAGGGCCGCTTCATGGTGGGGCAAATGAGAAAGCCCTCGAGATGCTGCAGGCAATAAAGTCTCCTGAAATTGCCGAGGAGTATGTGGCCAACGAGCTCGCAGCCAAGAGGAGAATAATGGGGTTTGGACACCGTGTTTATAGAAGCTTTGACCCCCGTGCCAGAATATTCAAGAGGTATCTTGAGCAACTCTCCGAAAGAAGAGGCGACAAAACTTTGCTGCAAGTCGCCGAGGCTGTGGAAAAAGCCATGATGAAATATATGAGCGGCAAAAACATTTTCCCAAACATAGACCTCTACTCAGGCCCTGTCTTCCATTTGCTTGGTTTGGGTAAGGAAATATTCACGCCGTTCTTCGCGTCGGCGAGGACAGTTGGCTGGATTGCACATGTTCTGGAATATTGGAAAGAAAACCGGCTGATAAGGCCCCGAGCAGTATATGTTGGCCCAGAGCCGAGAAGCTACATACCTCTTGACAAACGATAAGCCCACCACGTTATTGACACTTCAAGTCCGCCCAGCAGAAGTCGAAACCCGGCTTAACAGGTTTCTAGTGGCGGCGGAAGATGAAGGACGTAAAGTTTTACTTCACTTAACCAACACAGGCCGTTTACATGACCTCATTTACCGAGGCGCATCAATTCTCTATGTCCCAAAACCATCCGCCAAAACAGACGGATATTTAGCGGGGGTAAAGGTCGGCGACCTTGCTGCTGTAATCGACACAAAACTTCAGGCCAAATGTTTTGAAGAGGCCTTCAAACGGAGGCTAATTCCTTGGCTCAGCAAATATCTCCAGTACAAGAAAGAGACCTACTACATGCGGAGAAGGTTTGACTATCTGCTCGAGTCTGACACAGAAAAAGCTTTTCTCGAGCTCAAGTCAGCGGCCTATCTTAGCCCCGACGGGGCCGCCATGTATCCGGACACGGTCTCAATCCGCGGTAGAGAACA
This sequence comes from Nitrososphaerota archaeon, assembly GCA_041641305.1. Lineage (GTDB taxonomy): Archaea > Thermoproteota > Nitrososphaeria_A > Caldarchaeales > Caldarchaeaceae > Caldarchaeum. Next base: position 121,357 of record JBEPYN010000001.1, read on the forward strand.
TGTAAAGAAACTAGCCGAAATCTCCACATCAAGCAAGGCATACCTAGTCTTCGTTGCAGCGCATCCCGGGGCACGTTGTTTCACCCCATGCGACGAAGGAGACCCACAGATGAGACCCCTCCTTAAGATAGCAAAGGAAAAAGGAGTTGTCGTCAGGGCTTTCAAAATTCATATGAGTCTCGAGGGAGATGTCTACTTGGGTGACCCAGATCTTCCCGTTGTTTTATAGGAGGGTTGCCGCCGCTGTTGCGGCAAATATTATGAATAGCCATGGGCTGGAAATTTTGAAGGCTCGCCAGGCGGCTGACGGGGAGTAGTTTATGCATGGTTTTATGCTCTCCATCAGGAGCCATGTTGAAAAGGGTCCTACAATGACAAGGTAGAGAAGCTTGTTGTTGACAAACATGGTCATGTAGATTGCTGCGGCCACGGCTATCAAGTTGGAGGCCAAGGTAGCTATCGAGGTTGTCCGCACTCCATAAACAACGGGAAGCATCGGCACACCTGCTGCTGAATAATCCTTAACAGCCCTTGACGCAAGAGACCAGAAATGTCCCGGTGTCCAGAGAAAAACAAGCAAAGCCATGAAGATGGGCAAAGCCCCCAAACCTCCGCCAGCCGCAGTCCATCCAGCAAGGGGTGCAAAAGATCCCGCAACTCCTCCAATAACAATATTCCAAACAGTCCTACGCTTGAGCCAAATAGTGTAAACCAACACATAGACCAGGGCCCCGGATAAAATGAACAAGGCTGTCAAGACGTTGTAAGCATAGAGAGAATATAGAACAGCGGCGGCAATCATGCCAAAACCCAGAAAAGCAGCTGTACGAGGACTTACCCTCCCGGCAGGTATAGGTCTTGCCGCCGTTCTCCTCATTCTGGAATCGATGTCTGCGTCAAGATAGTGGTTTAAGGCACTGGCGCCTCCCACGGAGAGGTAACCCGCGATCACCAAGTGAACCATGTTGAGGATGTTCCCGCCAGCTGAGAGATATGCGGCTACGGCGGCGAAAATGTTCAGAAGAGTTATCTTAGGCTTGGTCAGGTTTAGGAGGTCGCGCCCTGTCATCTGGGAACGCATCTCCAGTGCATAATTTATAAGTTCTGTGAGATAAAGAGGCTGATGTAGGATAGGGCAATCACAGCTGCGACAGCTTTCTCCCAGCTGACACCTTTTGCGCTCACCAGCACCGCGGCCAAAGCCGCCAACTGCCACACGTGGAAAAACATGTAAACACCATAGGAAACCGCGCCGAACCACCCATTTCCCAACAGACCAAACCCGGACAGAACTGCAAACAACGTCAACAAAAGGTTTGAGGGTGTGAGAGCGAGAGGAACCGTTGCGGCAATCAACATTTCTCCTCCTTTTTTAAACGACATCAAAAATCCAGTCCCAAGCATCAACAATATCAAAAGACCCATGTTGCCGGCCGCGTATAGTAGGGCAAGCTCAGGTGACCCAACCGGCCTAAAATGGAGAATGATCTGGCTGTTAGACACCCGCCATGACAGCAGCATGTAAACAATAAGGGAAATGAGCGAGACCGGGACAAGCGTGGAATGGGTTAACTGAACTCTCCTAAGCAGGGGGTTCAGAGTAAAAGCATATACGTATCTTTTTAAGCCCATAGGCTCGGCGACGCTCGTCTCAGCCAGAAAATCACTGACCTTCATCGAATCAACCAGCCTAAGCCCCTTTTCACTCAACCGATACCTACGCTTATCGGTTTTCACCACAAAAGGCTGCATAAACTCGAGATGGTAATACAGGGTTCCGACGCTGATGCCCAAAACTCTTTTAAGGTCGGATGCTGACATGGACCCGTTCTCCTTCAACAGGGTAATTATTTGTCTCCTAACGGGGTTTTTGAGCAAGCTGTAAAAAAACAACTTCTCATCCTTAGGTTCTAAAGATTTAGACTCGTTAACTAAATCCAGGTTTTCTTCCTGCCCCATAGTTTGTCTCAAGTTTCGAGAACCCCTACTAAAAATCTTTCGCTCTAACTTGTTAGAAAACTCATTCAATATATAGCGGGGTAGGCTAACAGCCTCTAGGGCGTGAAAAAATCGACTAAACTGGCGGCGACAACAATCATCATGTCGCTTTTCCTCCTATCTATGGCTATAGCTTGGGCGGCGGATGAGAAACCCTCTGCAAAAAATGTTTCTGACTACTTAGCGAGCTTCGCAGCGGAGGGCGTAGAGCTTCCAAACATTTCATCCTTTATTAAAAAAAGTGGAGACGAGAGAGGCCTAACATTTTTGAGACGAGTTCTCGAGTTCCTTTGGAACATTTATCAATCCGACCCCCCTACAGGAATTCAAGGTGCTCAGATCCTCGACGAAATATATGGTCTTAGGATAAACCACAAGGTTGACGACATGGCTGCATACATTCTTGATGCAGCTGAGCAGCTTATTCAGCAGGGTTCTGTCACTCTCAGCGGTGAGAAGGCGCAGGACTCTTATTCGAAAGCGTCGATTTTGGTTGAGGCTGGTAGCAACTTTCTGCTCGGTAAAGGCGTTGACCTCCGTGTAATAAAAGGTGGCGAGATAGATAATCAACAGTTAGAGATAATTATAGCAACAATTAACACGTCAAAGGGTCCGGTAAAAATCTACGTAACGCAAGAAAAAGAGACATCGAGCAACCAAACAGTCACCGTCTCGAGAAGCGTTTACATAAGCCTGGAGAACACCATAATCATCCAAAAAGAAACTGAAAAAAGTCATCAGCCCAGTGAAGAGGAAAAACAGCTTTTGATAGGTGAAAACATCGGAATAGGTGCTATACTAAGCCTCAAGAAAACCGACACCCAAAAACAAATCGAGAAAACCGAGTACGATGTCAAAGTCCTCGAACACGCGTTTGACGGAGGCTACATTAGGCTTGTATTATCTTCCGAATCTTCTGAGCAAGGCAGGTTGATCATACTGGATGTGGATAAATCAATTCAAAGAGAATACTTTCCAAGGGATGTTTCTGTTAGGGTGAACGGTGAGCCCGCTAAGCTCGCCTCAAGCGTCTCCGAGGTGCTTTCAGGAGAGATAGATAAACCAGCATACTTTCTTGCTTTGACGGGCAGCGGTCTTCAGATTGTTCTCTACATACCCAGCTGGTCGACCAAGGTAGTGTTGATAGGCTCCTCCTCATCTCTCTCATATTTGATATCAATACCGAGCTTTGTCGGCAGAGAAAACGAGTTCGCGGCAACCACTTTAGCGGCTGCGGTTTTAATCATAGCCCTCGTCGTCAATCGTTTAAAGCGAACATAGTAGCGTTAACTTTGTGCTTCACATAAAATTCTACAAGCCTCCTCGTATACTGTTCCATGGGAAGCATGAGAGCGTGGCTCGGCTTTTTCCAAACATAGCCGACGATCTCCTCACCATCTACGGTTACTTTGTCGCTAACCGCTTTGCATAAAACATCTACGAAGATGAAGTGTTTTCCCGCGTGCTTGAAGTGCCGTGGGTGCAGAACTTCCTGTATAGCGATGACCTTGAGGGGTTTGACCCTAAGGCCCACTTCCTCCAAAGCCTCTCTCACCACAGCGTCAAAGATTCTCTCTCCATAGTTAACGTGGCCGCCGGGAATGGAGTAGAGATAACCCCATTTGGGGCTAACTACGAGAAGAAGTCTCCCGGCACGGTCCAGTATGAATGCTCCGACGGTTAACTCAGGGGTCTTCAACCCACTATTCTATGCATGGCTCTAAGGTCTTTCTCAAATATCTTCAGCTCAGCGGGTATCTCATAGTTTATCTCGTCTCTGAGAGACAGATTTAGGGATTTTTTCTTGGACCAGACAGCTGAGTTGAACTGTATGATTGCGTCAGTGTATCTGGTGAAGGTTTTTGACCACACGGGTTTGGGGAAAGTCTCGAGATGAATAGATCTTTTGCCGTAGAGCCTTCTCCAGATGTAGTCTGTTATGAAGGGAGTGATGGGGGCAAGTAGCAGCAGAGTCGTGCGCAGGACGGTGTGCAGGGTGTAGAAGGCTGATTTCTGCTCGGATTCTGTGAAACCCTGGCCATAAGCACGTGGCTTCGACATTTCAACATAGTGCGACGCGAAAAGGTTCCACAGAAACCTTCGCACCTCGTTTGATGGGATAAAGAAGTTGTAACCACGGTATCCGGCGAGACATGTCTCAACTGTTTTTGAGAGCTCCGCGAGAATCCACCTGTCCGAGGGGGTTAAAGTCGCCTTACTAGGCTTTGGAAACATGGAAACGTATTTTGCGAGGTTCCAGAGCTTTGAGAGGAATTTTCCAGCGCTAGCTATACGTGCCTCAGATATTCTAAAGTCCTCGCCAAGGCTCGCTTCCTGTGCGTTCCAAAAACGGAAACAGTCGGCGCCATATTTATCGAGGATGGGCAAGGGGTCTATGACGTTGCCCTTGCTCTTGCTCATTTTTTCGCCATGTTCATCGAGGCCGAGACCACTTATCCAGACCTTGTCAAAAGGTCTCTTCCCAGTCAGCAAATAGCATCTCAACACAGTGTAGTAGAGCCATGTTCTCACAATCTCCTTTCCCTGAGGCCTTATTGAAACAGGGTAAAGACTGTCATGAAGCTTACCCGTTTTTCTGTCACTTATCACGAAAAGGGCTGAGATGCTTGAATCCATCCAAGTATCGAATGTCCGCTCGTCGCCTCTGAAGGATGTGGAGCCACAGCTTGGGCAACGGTCTACGGGGGCCTTCTCTCTCCAAGGTTGATGATATTGGCCGTCGACGGATAAGACAGGAGTCCCGCAAGAGTCACAGTACCACACAGGCACCTCTGTCGCATAGTATCGCCTCCTCGAAATGGGCCAGTCAATCGAAACCGAGTCTATCCAGTTAAGGAGAAGCTGGCGAGAATGCTCCGGCAAGAACTCCATCTCATGCGCTATTTTCCTCAACTCGTTTAAGAAATCGAGCTGTTTTAGATAGTATTCGTCCATAGGGATTATCTCGATGGGTGTTTTGCTTCTTTCGCAAATAGGTGTTGAGTGAACTATATTCTCGGATTTGATGTAGAGACCGGCGTCTACAAGCTTCTCCACTATAGCCTTACGCGCCTCCTCAACCGTCAAACCCTCAAGAAAACCTGCATTTTCATTCATTCTGCCCATCGTGTTTATGACAATTTTTTCCGGGAGTTTAAGCTCTCTAAAGAGACGCACATCGGTGTGGTCGCCGTAGCTGCATATCATTACGGCGCCTGTTCCGAAGTCAGGTTTAGCCTCTGGCCGGGCAACTATTGGAACTTTCTCATTAAAGAGAGGTGTGAAGGCCGTTCCGCCATCGAGGTGAGCGTAGCGTGTGTCCTCGGGGTTATATATGATGGCTCTGCAAGCAGGTATCAGTTCAGGTCTCGTGGTCGCGATGGGTATGGATCCCCCGTTCTCGAGTGGAAACTTGACATAGTGCAGCACCGACGGCAAATTCTCATACTCAACCTCTGCATCAGCGATTGTGGTGCCGCAGACTATGCAGTAGTTGTTCGGTCTTGAGGCCCTGTAAATCAGACCTTTTTTCCAAAGTTTTACAAAGGTGCTCTGTGTCAAACGCCTATACTCGGGAGAGTCTGTGCGGTAAATGTTCTTGAAATCTCCGCTGAGGCCCAGTCGCCTCATTATTTCAAGCATCTCGGACTCGAGCTCGTCGAGAGAGGTTCTGCATAACTCGATGAACCTTTCCCGTGGAGTATCGCGTATTGAGATGCCGTATTTCCGCTCGGTGTAAATCTCCACAGGTAGCCCGTTTCTGTCTATACCTATGGGGAAAAGCGTCATGTATCCCATCATGCGGGATGTGCGAGCTATCATGTCGATTTGGCTGTAGTGTGCAGCGGCCCCTATGTGCCAGGGCCTACCGCTTGGATAGGGAGGTGGAGTGTCGATGACGAATTTCTTCTTACGTGACCTGATGTTGAACTTGTAAATGTCTTCTTTTTCCCATAGACTTAGTATCTCTTTTTCAAGCTGTGGGTTCCATGCCTTCTCTTCTAGACGTGGAGACGACGCCATACTGTTGAAAAACGGGTTTTGCGGTTGTTATAAACTTAGACTAAGCCGAGAATTTCCCTGGCCTCGTCGCTCATCCTGTCAGGTGTCCACGGCGGGTCGAAAACAATGTCCACGTCGACGCGTTCAACGCCTTCTACGAGGGTCATAATGGCTTCCTTCACCTGCTCGGCCACGAAAGCCCCGACAGGGCAGCCCGGAGCAGTTAGGGTCATCTTTACGTAGACAGTCTTGTCATCTACTATCTTAACATCATAAACGAGCCCGAGATCAACTATGTTCACCGGTATCTCTGGGTCGTAGCAGTTCTTTAGAGCCTCCATAACCTGTTCAACAGTCGGCATCAACTCGTATATTTATCCAGATGTATATAAGCATGTAACTACAACCATAAAACGAGGAGTAGGAAACATCATGGCTGGGATGAAGGCAGCCATCCTAGTTGGACAAGAGTTCGAGGACCTTGAGTTGTTTTATCCCTTGATACGTTTGAGAGAGGCGAATTATGTGGTGGAGGTTGTGGGGCCTGAGAGAAAAACATACCGCGGCAAGCACGGTATCGAGATAACCGCCGATAAATCAGTTGAGGAGGTTAAGCCTGTGGAATATACCTGCCTCATCATACCGGGCGGCTGGGCTCCAGATAGGCTGCGAAGAGACCAGCGGGTGGTCCAATTTGTTAAGGCCTTCTTTGAGACAGGGAAGCCGGTGGCCGCCATATGTCACGGACCTCAACTACTCATTTCGGCGAAAGTCCTCAGAGGATTCAAGCTAACCTCCGCATTAGCCATAAAGGATGATGTTGAGAACGCAGGGGCAATTTATCAAGATGCTCCCGTGGTGGTTGACAGAAACCTTGTGACATCGCGGGGCCCCGGCGACCTGCATGTTTTCGTAAAAACCCTATTGGAGACGATGAAAAAATGAGCAGCTACATCATCGAGGAGAGATACGACCTAGGGGAGCTTGTTACCTTCAAGCCAAACCTGCGACTGCCACGTCACCGTTGGTTTTTTCTTTAAAGAAGGCTTTTCCTCACAGTTTGTCAACCTCGTGATCAACCAGTTAAGGTTGTCGCGGGATGACTTGGTTCTTGACCCTTTCCTCGGCGTCGGTACAACACTGCTTACCTGCCGCGAACTCGGGATAAGCTCCATCGGCCTCGACGTCTCGCCACTTTTCGTCTTCATAACCCGTGTCAAGCTGAGAAACTACGACCCCGATGAGCTTCGCCGATGGAGGGATGAAATCTTCTCGATAAAGTTTGAAAAACCAGAGGTGAAGGTTTCGGGTTTTCTCCGAAACCTCTTTCCTAAACCAGTGTTGGAGGACCTCTTCTTCTTCAAAAACATCATATCCAAAATACCCGATGCGGAGACTCGAGATTTCTTCACACTCGCCTTGATGGTTGCAGCTGAGAAATCTTCATATATGATGCGCGACGGCGCTGTCATAAAAATCGTAAAAAATAAACCACGCATACCTTCTCTAAGAAAGGCCTACAAAATAACAATTAACAGAATGATTGAGGATGTTGAGAGGCACCCGCTCACCGAAGCAACCGCTGAAGCCATGATAGGAGACGCCCGCCAAATGGACACAGTCGAGACAGAATCTGTCGACGCTGTGATAACTTCACCTCCCTACCTAAACAAGATCGAGTATACAAGATGCTACTGGCCAGAGTACGAAATCTTTTTCCCACAAATAAACCACACAGCATTGAGATCATACCTCTCAATGAGGCCAGATGACATCGATTACACGCAGTTAAGCAGAGATGCTCCACTCGCGGCGCAGCTGTATTTCGAGGATATGGAGAAGGTATGTGGAGAGGTTTACAGGGTTTTGAAGGCTGGAGGGGCTGCGGTGATGGTTTTAGGTGGAGGTGTTTTTCCCGACAGGGTTATACAAGCTGATGTGGCGGTGGCCGAGATAGCTGAGCGATGTGGACTAAACGTTGAAAAAATTGTTGCAGTAAACAAGCGTGTGGCAGCCGTCGACCGTGTGAGAAAAATAGGTGAATCACGGGAAAGCATCATCTATCTGAGGAAGTGAAGACGATTTTTTCATGCAGCCCTCCTCTGGTGACTGTGTAAACACGGTTTCTCCAACGGATAGTGGGGTTGAGCCATGCCTTAAAGAACGCTGTGGCGGCGGCCGCGAGAATTGCTCCAACACCGATTGGCCATAAAAATCCGTAGAAAAAGCTTGCCGAATGTCGCCTAGCCTCCCATCCAACAACGGCGGCGGCCACGAGATATCCCGCTGCAAGAAGGAGGTAAGAACCAGTGAGAATGTTCAAGATTGGAACAGCCACGCTAACCGTCGCAAGTATCATGAAAACCAGTAATGTTTTCGTCGGGTTTGAGATTCCAAGCGGCGTAAATAGGCGTAGCATCCCGTTCCAGAGGGAGCGGCTATCCTCGTTCCATGAAGAGATTACACGGTCCAGCGCCTTGAATATGCCCGTCTTTACACCATGGCGGCGAGCATGCAGAGCTAGGGCCCTGTCCTCTAGCAGAGCGTCGCGCACAACAGCATGGCCACCTATTTTCTCATAGGCCTCTCTTCTAAACAGCATGAAGCTTCCGAATGCAAAAGCCGATTGACCGCTCTGAACAAGATGAGGTCTGCCGAAGAGGTAGAACCCTGTCAGGAGCACGGGCAGAGCCGCTTTGTGGAGAAAGCTATTGAATCTAAACCTTGGATAAACGCTTAGGAAATCAAGTTTAAACGTTTTAGCGGCCTGGACAGCATCCCTCAAAACACTTGGGGCGAGCTCGGTGTCAGCGTCGGTGAAGAGCAGCCATACCCCGCTCGACTGCAGATAACCTACGTGACAGGCTTTGCATTTCCCCATCCAGCCCGGCTCATCATCCTCTACCCTAATCACGCGTAATCCCTTTGCCTCCATTTGCTTAACGGCCTCCCATGTCCCATCAGTAGAGTTATCGTCAACAACTATAATCTCCTTCCCAATACATTCCAGACTCAACAGCGTCCCGAGAGAATCATGGATGTATCTTCGCTCATTTCTTACGGGCAGGATTATTGAGACCTTGTCACTCAATTCTTCGGTACTTCGCGGAAGCTCTGGGATATCTCCGAATGACCTTTCACGGCGAAAGTGTATGATTAGCCACGCAGCGAGGAAGGCCGCCGCGGCTACTTGTGCTACTATCTCGATCATGTTAGATTCCTCTCTTTTGAATGCTTTTATACGAGGTTTTGCTAAATATCTATCGGTATGTCAAGCGATTGGTGGTTTGGGAGAAGGCGGAGAAGGTTTAGCTTTTTCGAGGAATTTGATCGCATGTTTGAGGAGATGCAGCGTGAGATAATGGAGGAGATGCGCCGCATGATGGAGTATGTTCCCAAAGAGCTTGTAAAGGAGACGAGAACCCCCGAGGGAATAAGAAGGCAGTACGGCCCATTCATTTACGGATACTCTATATCAATAGGCCCAGACGGTAAACCGGTCATACGCCAGTTCGGAAATGTGGTGCCCGGTGCTCTGCCCCGTGGAGTAGAGGTGCGGCCGGAGAGAGAACCGCTTGTAGACGTGTTTGAAGAGGATAAAAACGTCAAGGTTGTGGCTGAGATTCCAGGCGTACGCAAAGAAGACATAGACCTCACCGTCAACGAGAAAATGCTCACAATCAAAGTAGATACGGAGGAGAGAAAATATTACAAAGAGGTTGAGCTACCTGTCGAGGTCTCCACCACGGGAGTGAAAGCAACCTATAACAACGGCGTCCTCGAAGTAACGCTGCCCAAGAAGCAGGAGGCTAAACCGCGTGGAGAGAAGATAAAAATCGAATAAGAGTAAATGTTACATAGTTAAATAACACATTTTGGAAAACACTATACGAAGCGAATGGTCTCTACAAAAATTTCTTGGATGATAGGAGGAGCACAGGGTACTGGAGTCGACTCCTCCGCAAACGTTTTCTCTAGAGCAGCCGCTTCCTATGGTCTGCACGTTTTTGGGAAAAGAGAATATTATTCAAATATTAAGGGAGAGCACAGCTATTTCTCCGTCGTCATCTCCGATGAGAAAGTTCATTCCAGCATGGATGAAGTGCATCTGTTGGCGACCTTCGACTCTGAGACAGTTGTAAGACATGCTTGGGAAGTTGTTGGAGGAGGTGGAATCATTTATGATTCTTTGGCTGTTGGAGAGAAGATAACCTCTATACCGACTCTTGAGAAACCCGTTCTAGAAAATATTCTGACGAGGCTCTCCAAAGAGGGAGTGGGCAACACGGTTGGAGATGTTCTCGAAGTAGCACGTAGAAATGGTGTGAGACTCTACCCTATTCCATACATGGAGCTTCTGAAAAAAGTTGGCGACCTGACTGGGGAGAAACAGCTGAGCGCGCTAGCGAGGATGACAAACACGCTTGCCGTGGGAGCGTCCTTGACCCTTCTATCCATACCGTTAACTTATCTCGAGTCCGCTTTATCTCAAGTCTTCAGAGCCAAGGCAAGCGTCATCAAATCCAATCTAATTGCAGCTGAGGCTGCCCATGAATATATCAAGAACAACTTCTCAGGCGACTTCCCCTATCGGGTGGAGCCAAAGAGCAAGAAGAAAAGACTCTTCATATCAGGAACATCAGCCGTTGCTTTAGGCAAAATAGCTGCTGGATGCCGTTTCCAAACCTACTACCCTATTACACCGGCCAGCGACGAAAGCGTATACCTCGAGGACCACATGGTTTTCAAGCTGCAGGAGGAGTATCCACATGTTAAGGAGATGCGGGAGCTAGACGGTCACGGCTCAATCGTGGTAGTTCAGTCGGAGGACGAGATTTCGGCTGTGAACATGGTTTCCGGAGCGGCCCTCGCAGGTGTTAGAGCCTCGACAGCCACATCAGGCCCGGGTTTCGACCTCATGATTGAAGGCATCGGATACGCGGGAATGAATGAGATACCTATTGTTGTGACACTTTATCAGCGCGGTGGACCGAGCACCGGTCTGCCCACAAGACATGAGCAGGGAGAGCTCCTTTTCTCTATTTTCGGAGGCCATGGTGAGTTTCCGCGGATAGTTCTCGCGTCAGGGGATATCGAGGAAGCTTTCTACGACGTGGCCAAAGCATTTAACTACGCCGAAAGATATCAGACACCCGTTATCCACATACTCGACAAAGCACTCGCCAACAGCACCATGACCGTGGACGCCTTCGACCTCAGCAAAGTCGTCATAGAAAGAGGAAAACTTGTAACTTCATGGGACAACTCACTCGGAGAATACAAGCGGTTCAAGTTCACCGAGGACGGCATATCTTACAGGACAATATTTGGTGTTGAGAACGGAATTTTCTGGAACACTGGCGACGAACACGATGAGTTTGGCCACATATCGGAAGAGCCCTCTACAAGGGATAAGATGATGGAGAAGAGAATGAAGAAACTCGAGACAGCCGACGCCGAGATACCTGATAGCGAGCGAGTAATCCTCCACGGCGACATCGACGCACCATATCTCGTGCTGAGCTGGGGGTCAACCAAAGGAGCAATTATCGACGCAATAAACTACCTAGTCTCTGAGGGTCTGCGTTTCGCCTTCGCCCAAGTAAAGGTTTTGAACCCATTTCCGACAAGGTTTCTCCAAAACCTCATACCTCAGTACAAGAGAACCATTGTGGTGGAGCAAAACTACACTGGTCAACTAGCAACATTGATAAGGGCCCGGACAGGAATTCAAGTAGACCATCTCATCGTAAAATACAATGGTAGACCCTTCTCATTCTCCGAAGTTAGAGACGGCTTGCGCGAGGCTGTGATAAAGGGTACACCGAGAATAGTTAAAAGGAGCGGGGGGTGAGAAAGGAGAGATGACGACCCGGCTCTCGATTGTATCATACAGGACGCCCGTGCACAATGACTGGTGTCCAGGATGCGGAGACTTTGGCATACTCTCAGCCATTCAAATGGCTTTAGCAGATCTCCAGATACAGCCTCACAACGTAGCCATATTCTCGGGAATAGGCTGCTCGGGCAAAACACCTCATTACATTAACGCATACGGTATTCACACCCTTCATGGCAGAGTTTTGCCCTTCGCTGTCGGAGCTAAGCTCGCTAATCCATCTTTAACGGTGCTTGCGGTGGGCGGAGACGGCGACGGACTCGGCATAGGAGCTGGGCACTTCGTTAACACAGGCCGCCGAAACGTTGACTTCACCTATGTACTGTTTGACAACGGTGTCTACGGGTTGACAAAGGGTCAGGCTTCACCGACTCTTCCACGGGGAATGAAGACAAAATCTCTTCCAAAGCCTAATGTCAACGATGCCGTTAACCCGATAGCGCTTGCGGTGGTCAGCGGCTACACATTCGTGGCACGCGGATACGCCTATGACACCCGCTATCTAAAAGAGCTGATAAAAATGGGTATAAAACACGAGGGATCCGCGTTCATAGATGTTCTCCAACCTTGCCCAACCTACAACGACATCATGACCAAGGAATGGTACGGGGGCGAGGACAGAATAGTTGAAGGCAAACCATTGCCCAGAATCTACAAGCTCGAAGAAACGGGATATGATGGTGAAGTCAAGTCAAATGACCCAGAAGAGGTCAACGCCAAAAAGCTCCAAGCCATCGCGAAATCATTTGAATGGGGCGACAAAATACCCGTAGGCGTCTTCTATAGAAACCAGTTCGTCCCCAGCTATGAAGAACGTATATCAGCTTACATCAAAGACTACAGAACAAACCATCCAGCCAAACAAACAATATCTAAGCCCGACGGAAGAACCGTAGTCTCGCTCGACGACATCTTCGAAGAGTTTTTTGTCTAATAGACCAATCATACATCTCCATTAAATATCCGGCGACCTGTGTTTGTCTCGATGAGAAAAATATTAGTTGGGTTGCTGGTTTTGGCTTCGTTGGCGGCTGTCGTCGCAGGCGTGGGGGCCGCTTATTCGATGACACAGGCCCCTTTGCATCGTGGAGTCTTCGGATGGGACGATGGTGTCCGGGGAGGATTCGGGTGGAGAAATCAGACACAGATGACGACATCGGAGTCGGTTCTCGAAGGCGTTCTTTCAGACGCGGATTGGAGATATCTCGAAGTGAGCTCAGGCGATGGTGTAACACGCATAGCTGCCCCTGGACTGTGGCAAGTAAACGGGGAAACGGTCACCTTCTTCAAACTCTTTGCCGAGGACCAGCTCAACATCGGTGACAACGTGCGAATAGTCGTGGTGACGTTGACAGCGACTATGCCCAACGGCGCAACTTATACCGTATCATACGCCAAGCAAATCACGGACCTCACTACCGGCGTAGATGCTACGGCTATCCGGCCACAGCTTAGGCAGGGGACAGCCGCCTAACTCTCCCCATTTTTTCCATGTTTTCGATAATTGTTAGGCTTGACATAATTTTTGAAGTTATAAGCTTCTTCATCAGCATAGCGATATCTGCTGTAGCTTTGGCGGCTGGACGAAGGACAGGGTCAAGGTCGCTTACACTACTTGCCATCGGGTTCCTGCTAATGGCCATTGCCATGTTCATCCGCGTGGCATTGACCAGCTGGGCCCTCAACTTTCCCACATCAACCCCGCCTAGACTACGTATCCTGCCAACACTAGTGCTGCAGATACAGGAACTTGTTTACTCAGTTGTTAGGATAAGTGGCTACGTGGTTTTCCTCATCCTCTACAGCTCCTACTCATCATCGGGAAAACAGCCTCAAGCCATGCTCGCCATTTCTCCCGCAATCATCTATAACCCCTTATTCGAAGCAATATCCGCTATTCTTCTCGCCTTCGTGGTTTACCAGCTGGTTAAAAGCAGGGAACACGGAGGCTCCCCATATGTGTTAATCGGGTTCTCACTACTGCTACTCAGCCACATCCTCTTCCTCCTCCTTCCACTATCCATAGGCATCTATTTTTTGGCCCAATTCACCCAGCTACTATCGCTTCTACTGTTTTTGACCGCGGTTCTCTCGGTGCTCTTGGATGGTCAAAGACTATAGGTCCAAAACAAAGATCATCGCAGACATTCTCGAATCCATAAATCAACAAGGACACGCTAAACCCACAAAAATACTCGTCGACGCAAACCTCTCATATGACAGGCTTGTCAAATATCTAGAGCTCCTAGTTGAGAAGAATCTTGTAGCACGTGTTGAGAACTCTGAAACGATGTATGTCTTGACCGAGAAGGGTCTGGAGTTTCTTATGGAGTATAGGAGGTTTGAGAGGTTTGCGGCGGCGTTTGGTCTACGTCTCTAACCCTTCTGCTCGGTTCCCTGGCTCTTTCTCTTCACTATGCGTATTCTGCAGAGAAGCGAGTCGCCATCCTTTATCTCGAAGATTTTTCTAATTTCCTCAGGTATGGTTATTCTTCCACCAGCAGTTACTTCTGCAAAAAACGGTATATCCTCTTCAGAAATTTCAACCATTTTTCCACCTCGTTTAATGCGGAAAGGGTTCAATATAATTCCTACTCTGTCTTGACAGGGCCGCCTACCTCTGAGACAATGGCTCTGTATCCGGCATCCGTTACTCTCGATGCGACATATTCTGCGTCTTCGGGGAGGCAGTTGATGAAGACCGTTGGTCCGGTTTGCATAGAGAAATAGCATTCGACCCCCTCGCTTCTCATATCGTGGACTAGCTTGATGATATGCATGCTGTCGGCGGTGGCCAAAATCATCCGCCAGGGACCTGTGGAGGTGACGCCGTGAAGCTCGAGGGCGTCAAGCTCAACAAGTTGACCGAACCTTGTGAAGTCGCCATCTTTTATCGCTTCCTCGAGCTCGTCACATCTTTTCTGCGCAGCTTTTACCCTTGCCTCGAAGAACGCCGATTGTTCAGCCTCTCGGTGTGCGTCCTCCGTCTTGAATCCAAGGCTCAGAGGCACAACGACTATCCTGATGTCGAGATCTTTTTCTGTTGCGAAGTTGGCGGCGTAGGAGGTTTCGTCGGAGAAGCCTGCAAACCATCTGGCGTACCATCCAACAACGCTTCTGCAGGCGGAGCCGGCCAGCCTTCTCGCAATCCGGGAAACAAGCCTATAATCCCATCCATACATCTTATTAAGCCCAGCCGCTTTGTATGCGGCGGCAGCGAGAGCAGCTCCAGCCGATGAGCTGAAGCCAAGGCCTTTCACGCTCCCCTTCGGCATCGAGTTATGCGAGACCATCCTAAATCCCTCTTCTAAGCCGGCGAGCCTTCTCACGTGGTCGATAACCGCTTTAACCCTCTCCATCTCCCGCCCCTCAAGAACAACTCCATCTACCTCAGCCGTGTCCTCGAAGTCCCCGAACTCCACTTCAGTGACTGTGTTGAAGGCGGCGAGGTTGACGGATATGCTGTCGTGATAAGGAATTCTCAGCTTCCAATCTTTCAATCCGTGGTATTTGACGAGCCCCTCCATGGGATGTGCAACTGCCCTGGCCTTCATGTCCGGCTGTGTCTATGTATATTTGATGGATTTAAACCGGTTAGCCAATAATCTAACGTCTTTCTTCACATCTGTTCCCATGAGCGCAGATACCACAAGCTTGGCTATTTGCCCCATCTGCCGCAGGCCCATACCTCGCCGCGTGACTTCACATGTCCCAAATCTGACACCATTGTCTGCGATGATGTTGTTCTTCTCGAGCGTGTTGCAGACTTTCGCCGCCTCGTCAACCGGATAAGGTAAGTAAACTTGGTGGCTACTGGTGTAGCCAAGCCTGTTCTTGAAGGGTTTTAGCCCCGCTTTTTCCAAAGACTCGGCCAACGTTTTCGCGTTCTCCACAACCTTAGAAGCATACATTCGGCCGTGCCTGCGCATCTCGTCCAGCGCAATTGCAAGAGCTGCCACTCTGTTGAAGTGGATGTTGTCAACGAATTTATGGAACGTGTTTTCCTCTATTTTCCTCGCGAGATGTGTGTCGTTTGTAAGTATTATGCCTCCCTGTGGGCCGAAGAAGCTCTTGTGTGTTGAGCCAAGCATGATGTCTGCCCCTTCCTCAAGCGGTTGTTGGAAAACTCCGCCTGCGACGAGTCCGAGCACATGCGAGGCATCGTAGATTATAACACCTCCGTAGCTGTGAACTGTGTCGGCCAGCTCGCGGACAGGCATGGGGTAGAGAATCAGGCTCGCACCAAGAACAACGGCATCCGGCTTTTCCCTCGAAACCATGTCCGCGGCCTCATCAACGTCGATGCACAGCTCCTTTTCCTGCAACTTGATGACAGAGTATCCGAATATTTGTGGAATCTTTTCTTCGTCGAGGCCGGGGTATCCGGCGAAGCGAGGGTCAACACACGCTATCTTGCCTCCACGCGGCACACAGGAATACAGAGCCATCATCAAGGCAACGTGACCCGAGAGAGGTGCCACGCTGCAGAACTCCGCCCCAAAAACCATCCGACCCAGCTCCTCAGCCACCCTCCAAACCTCCTGAATATAACGTGTGCCACCGTAGAACTCCGGCTTCAAAGAATACCTAGCACCCATATCAGAAGCGAGAGCCCTCCTTACAGCAGGACTCAGAATGTTCTCGCTCGCAACCAAGTTTAAACAACTACCACGAAACAACTCATGTCTCCGAAGAGCATCAAGCACAGTTTTCTTCATGCTTCCCTATGCTACGAACAAAAATATATCCATGCACTAAACCAATCCATAGCGGGTATCTGTCTTAACAACCCTTAACGTAACCAATGTGTTGACAGAAATGACTCCTGGGATTTTTTTGACCTGTTCCACTATTTCTCGTATGTGGTCGAGGTCGCGGCCGTAGGCAACAGCTATGGCGTCGAAGTCTCCCGATAACTGGTAAATGTTTGCGATCTCCCTCAGCAGCTTAAGCTCTTCCAAGACTCTGTTTATTTCGGAGGGCTCTATTTTGAGCATTAGTGCCGCGGAGTTCTTCAGCCCCAGCTTAACGTGGTCGACAAGTACAGTCACCTTGCGGATGACTCCGGTTTTCAACAGCCTTTGGAAACGAAACCTGACGGTGTTTTCGCTTACTCCGAGTTTGCGGCCTATGTCGGCGAAAGAGGCCCTTCCATCCTCGAACAATATGTTCAGTATCTTAAGGTCGAGGTCGTCGACCATCCTCGCCCCACCTCACCAACAAACCCGAACCTGGCGCTGATTTGCTGAGGTCAATAAACTCCCAACCCCTTCCAACAAACCTGACAGCCGCGACAGGCTTTGGATGAATCTCGCCCCCACAATGCGGACAAACAATCATAAACCTCTCGACAAACTTGAGAAGCCTTCCAACCTGCTCAGGCGAAAAAGCGGCATACTCTCTGCTACTGCTCTTCACCTCAATAGCAAGAAGCTCTCCCCTATCGACCGCAATTATATCAGGCTTAGCCATCTTACCTGTCCCACTGCCCGGAGTTCTCACCGCATAGTAACCCTTCTCGCCAACTTCAATAAACCTCCTCAGCAAACTATACTCACCCTCATAACCAAGTCGCGACTTGTACTTCGGCGAGGCTGGGTCAGACGGTTTCCGCGGCATTATTGCTTGTCCTCGAGCTGGATAATTTTACGCTCTCGTTTCTCAGGAGACTGAGGCGAGTGACGCTCCATGTCGTTGAGCTCTATCAGCAGCGGGCTCAGGTAGATGCTTAGGGTTGAAGCGTTTTTCAGCCACTTACGCTCTGACGGCTTCGTCAAATACCCTATTTCAACCAAGTTGGATAGAAAAGTTGAGACGCTTCTTCTTTTCTTCTCATTTTTTGAAATGGAGTCGGGAAGCCTCTCGGTCAGGTCCGTCAAGGTGAATGGGTTATGGTCCATTCCGCCTATTGCCGCAAGTATATGGATAATCTCATCCTCGCTGAGCAGCCGAGTCTTCCACTTAAGCATCTGAACAATAGGATGAGTCTTCTTCAACCCTTATTCACCCCTTGAAAAACCTGTCAATCAAAAACCTCGGTTCAATAGGTATGTCTTTACCGCATGACCCGCAGGTTGTAACGAGAATGTCATTCGTTGATTCGGCTTCCTCAAGCTCCTGTTTGGTGGGCAGAATCATCAGTGACGAGTTTTGGCAGTAGACACATTTTAGCTTGATCTTTATGCCGCTGTCTGAGGAGAGCTCTGTCTTTTGTTTTAGGAGCTGGAATTTCCTCGGCAACTGAGGAGACGGCTGAGTCGTTGTCTGGGTTTTTGTTCCCTTGAGCTGGTTGAGCTCATTCCTAAGTCTCTCGTTTTCCTCCTCAAGCTGAGCCTTCTTGGCAACAACTTCCTTGAACTCTTTCTCAAGCTTTTCGAAGACCCAGTGTGGAACAAGCTCCGACCTAATCACGGGCATTACCAGCTCCACAACCCGTTTGCGAACGTTTTCAAGCAACGAAGGCTCGAGAGCCTTAAGCTCAGGCATCTCCCCCGCCTTGATGCTCGAAATATTAGCCAGCTGTCTCGAAAGTATCTCCAAATCCTCTCTTTTCACAAGCTCCGGATTCTGGAGCAGCAGAAGCAGAGACCTCGCCGACGCAACCTCCTCCTCAAGAGTTTGAAGAGTCTCCCTCACCCTTGCCAGCTCCTCATCCAACCTGTTAAGCTCTGTCCTTTTTTCCTCAATCAGCTTGAGCAGAGAGGCTGCGTCCGTCTTGAAGCCCAGCAGGTCCTCGTACTCCTTCGTAAGCCCCCCGATTTTTTGCCGCAGTTCATCCTCCCTTTTCTCGAGAGACGCCACCTCGGCTCGAAGCTTAGCCATTGTTTCGCTGATGTTTTCAAACTCTGGCTCTATTTCAGATATCTCCCTTAGCTTGGCAGTTTTTCTCTGAATTTCATGCTCGATCTCCTCCAGCCTCCTACTGTTTTCCTCAACCAAGGCCTGTGTATTTCTCAGTTTATTCTCTGTTTCATCTAGCTTTGCAAATGCTTCGAACACCTGCTTAAAATCGGTGCCTGTCTCGGAGATCTTCGCCGCAACTTTAGCCAGAGTTTCGAGGTCATCAATGTTTATGCCATATTTCTCGATGGCGCGGATAATGTTGTTTACACGGTTGACTGTCTCGAGGGTGAGCTTCTGCTGCTCCATGTATACGCGGAGGTCTTCCTCAATTCTACGCCTTTTTTCCAAAAGCTCGTTTATACTGTATTCCAGTTTGACGCTTTCGCGGAATCTCTTCTCATACTCCTTGAAGAGAGTCTGGAGAGATTTTCCATATTGTTTTTCCAGCTGTCTAAGCTTAATGACACCCTTTACATATCTTTTCAGCTGTGTCTGTGGTACACCTATTTGTTTGAGCGCCTCCTCCATCTGTTGCAGGGTGAGTGGCTCGCCGCCCGACCCGTCAGCTGAAGAGTTGTTTTCCTCGGCCATTTTACCGTTTGTAACTCAATCAGCAGCGATATAAAAGCTAACTCAACGCATGATGACGAGAGTAGTCGCTGTATTGTCAGGAGGTTCTATGGGTATTGTTTTGGGAGGATGTTCTTATGTAGGCGTTTCAGAATTTTGTTATGGACATGCTTGCTCTTGGTAACATCCCTTTTGTATCAATAATCAGTCCAGAGTTTATCATCCCGCTCCTTTTTGGCGTGCTCCTATTGATTGTAATCTTGTCGGCTTCGATTAAGGTTGTTACGGAGTACGAGAGGGCGGTGATTTTTAGGCTGGGTCGGCTGATCGGGGTGAAGGGGCCTGGACTTGTTATGATTCTACCCGTCATCGACCGGAGAAGAATCATCGACCTTAGGCTGGTTACGTTTGATGTTCCTAAGCAGCGGATAATAACCAAGGACAATGTTACCGTTGATGTTGATGCTATTGTTTATTTCAGGGTGACTGACCCCATGATGGCTGTTTTGAAAGTTAAGGACTACTTCACCGCGTCGGCTCTATTGGCTCAGACTACTCTCAGGGATGTGATCGGGCAGGTTGAACTGGATGATCTTTTGACTAGACGTGAGGAGTTGAACAAGAGGATTCAACAGATACTTGATGAGGCGACTGAGCCTTGGGGAATCAAAGTTACAACGGTGGCTCTGAGGGATGTTGTGATTCCCGAGATGATGCAGCGCGCTATCGCGAAGCAGGCTGAGGCTGAGAGGGAAAGAAGGAGCAGGATAATTGCTGCGGAGGGTGAGCTTATGGCCGCGGAAAAGATGGCTCAGGCAGCCGATTACTATGCGCAGCACCCGATTGCGCTCAGGCTCAGGGAGCTGCAGACATGGAGCGAAATCGCACGCGAGAAAAACATGATCGTAGTCACAGAATCGGCAACGAAGGAGCTCGGCACAATACTTGGATTAACCGCTCAGAAAAAAGAATGAGAATAGCCACGCTCCTACTAATAGGCGCCGTGCTACTTCTATCCGGTCACAGCGAAACACCTCAAGTCCTTCTCCTCACGATAGATGGATACATCTCGACAGGGACTGCGATGTATTTGGAACGTGTGCTGACGTCATCTCGCTACGATGCAGTCATTTTAACGATTAACACGTTGGGGGGAAGCGCTGACGCCATGCTTAGGATTGTTGAGGCGATTGAAAGGTCTCCTATCCCTGTCATCGGATTTGTTTACCCCGTTGGTGGGAAGGCGTTGTCAGCGGGGACCTACATCCTTATGTCAACTCATTTCGCAGCCATGGCTCCCGAGACCCTGATAGGCTCCGCTCAGCCTGTGGTAGGCGGAGAACCTGTTACAGACAGTAAGGTGTTGAACTTTTTCGCCGAGAAGATGGGGACTTTGGCGGAGTCGAGGGGTAGAAACCGAGAGGAAGCCGTTAAGATTGTCTATGAGAACAAAAACTTCAACCCTGCATCTGCTCTCGAGGCTGGGTTAATCGAGGCAATTGCCACGGATGTCGACGAGCTTCTGGCTCTCGCTGATGGACAAACCGTGAGAACCATCACAGGTGAAAAAATTCTTAGGCTCAAGAACGCGGCCATCACAAATGAAATGCCGGGAGTAACGGAAGCACTTGTATCGGTTCTTTCAGATCCTATTGTCTCAAGTATTCTTCTATCGCTGGGAATATTGCTTTTGTTGGTTGGCCTCTCTACACCGGGATGGGGCGGGGAAATCGTTGGTGTGCTGATGATTGTTCTCGGCCTCGTGGGACAAGGACTCAACATTAACTGGGCAGGTGTGTTTCTAACAATTCTCGGCGCAGCTCTCCTTCTCTACGAGCTTCTCAGCCCAGGGTTTGGTGTCGCAGGATTTGGTGGACTGGTGTCTTTAACTGTCGGAATTATTTTGATAGGCGGTTTTTCGCCGGCGCCGGCCCTTGTGTCACCTGAGTGGACGGGGACGCTGCTTATCACCGTAATTTCCACCTCGTTGCTCATATCCGCATTTCTAGGGTTCTTGGTTTACAAGGCTCTAAAAGCGCAAAAGAGGAGGCCGCTTGCACAGGAGCCGAGAGTTGGTAGGGCGGTTGACACAATAGATGCTGGTCATATCGGATACGTTTTCGTCGAGGGAGAATACTGGCGAGCCAAAGCGGTTAAACCTGTCAAAGAAAGAGATATGATAAAAGTTGTTGGGAAAGAAAACGGTGTATTGTTGGTGGAGCCTCTTGAACCTACCTAAAGCGTCTTCTACCCTGAAAACCCCGTGACCTGAATCCGCCTCCTCGAGGCCGGTCTTCAGTGCCGAATGTCTCCTTCTGGGACAAGTTGTTCTCAGTGTTTACCTCTGTCACCGGCTCTTCAGATGGCTCTATTTTCCCGAACTTGCCGAGGTTGAGCTGCATTTTTCCACGGAACAGTTTGATGAACCCGTTCACCACTTTTATCGAGTCACCTTCGTTGACAAGGTCGATGTTGTCGTCCCAGAGAACAAGGGTGATGGCTCCTGTTTCATCCGCTATCAAGGCCTCTGTCAACCTGTGCTCTGACTGGTCGTATTGCGAAGAAACGACGCGTGGCTCCGGTTTTTCGACGATTTTTGCGACGAGGTTTACGCCCCGCGAGCGCGGGGTCAGACTTCCTATCTTAACCAATTCGCTCAATTCCTTTTTTCACTCTTTTGGTGGCTAGTGTGGTTCTTTGTCGTATATAAGCCTTGTGTGACGGCTTTCAAAGCTGTGTAAGCGCGCTCGACACCATAGTCTTCTATGATGAAAGTTGCCAGCTTTGGGCCGCTGTCCTGTCCAATCAAGATTCTGTAAAGTGTTTGAAAGAGTTGGGGCGGGTTGATCATGTTTCGCCGCGCTATCTCGAATATGGTGGACTGGAGTGTGTCTGGGTTGGATGCGTTTCTCACAGCTTCTGCGACCTCGTCGACGGCCCGCCGAAGGATCTCGTCTATGGTAACTGGCTCTACCTCAGGTTTTCCGAATGTCTTCTGATAATTGACGGCGTATTCAACTTTCTTCAAAACCTCTTCATCAACCTTGTATCCGTATCGTTTCAGCCTCGCGACCACGAACTCCTTCTCCTTCCCCTCGGGGGCAATCGATGCCAAAAACACTAGAAGACTGTAGGAGACTTTTGTCGGCGTTTTCTCCGGTGGTTTGAACATGTATGCGTAGACGTAGAGGCCTGTTCTGCGTGGGTCACCAGTGTTCCGGCGATATTGTTCGCCCAAGGTGTCAAGCTCATCCATCAACGCAGGTATAAGCTGTGGAGAGACAACTCTTGTCCCCTTTATGCGTTTAAGGAATAGGAGGACAAGGCTCTGGGGCGAGCCGTATTTGAACCATTCATGGGGTGTGAAGACCGAGACGCCCTTTGACTTGGAGATTTTTCGCCGGGATGCGTCAAGGAATAGCTCGTATTGTACATGCTTAGGCGGCTTGTATGCGAGGATGTGTTCGGATACCCAGTCGTTCACCATCACGGAGGCGGCCAGGTCTTTTCCGTATGCTTCGAAGCGCACGTCGAGGGCAGCCCATCTAGCCGCCCACTCAACCTTCCAAGAAAGCTTGCCATCGGCCTTTGAGATATCCGCCTCCCCCTCATATCCACATCCATCAAACCACCTCTTCTTGATGCTCACCCCTTTGCAAACATAGTGCACACGGCCCGTCTTCGGGTCAAAGCCCTCTGCGTGAGTAGTGTAGATTCTTCCACATGAAGCGCATAAAGGGAAGTAGGGTAACATTTCTTGAAACTTCTGCTGTCCAGTTAGCTCGGCTATTTTTTCGCCAATTGTTCTGGCGTTCTCCAGTATCTTTGATATCTGGTTCTTGAGCAATCCGCTGTTGTAGACGTGGAATCCTCTGTAGAACTTGGATTCGACGCCGGTTTTTGCAAGCGCGTCGAGGAGCATATTCTCCATGTGCTCAGCATAGGATTCGTGGCAGTTGAAGGGGTCGGGGATGAGCGACACGGGTTTGAGCAGATGTTTCTCATATTCTTTGGGGATTTCGGCGGGAACGCTCCGCAGCCCATCCATGTCATCGGCGAACTGGATCATCTCAGAGTTGAGGCCGAGGTTTTTTATTGCGAGAGAAACAGCATAGGCTCTGACAGAGTCGGAGAGGCTTCCTATGTGGATGAAGCCCGAGGCCGCTATGCCTGCCTCGGTCCTTATATTGTCAAGACTTCGTCCGAGCTGCTTTTCCCTCTCGATGATCTCCCAAGCTAGCTTGTCTATCCATGTGCCGAGGCCTATCCTGTTTCTCTCAACCATCGAAACATATGCTCCAAGCTATTTGTTAAACCTTCACGGCGCGGACGCAGAGGGCTTCGGGAACATATGTTGGTTTGAACCCTGCTTTACGCATCCTCTCAACCACACCCCTGTAGAATGCAATCCCCTTTTTCACACCCGGCTGACCGACATAGTGAACAACCACTCCGCCACGCCTCACAACCCTGTATAGTAGACGGTAAAACTCGGTCGAATACAGCTCCCCTGCTATTCTGAAACTCGGCGGATCATGCATAACCACGTCAAACTCCTCGCTACATTTTCGGAGAAAATCCGCCGCGTCTGCCACTTCTGTCTTTATCTTCTCTGTGAAAAGTTTTCTCGACCATGGGTTTAGGGCAGCCATCTTCACTATGTTTGGGTCTTTTTCAACCGTTACAACTCGTCGGGCTCCCTTCTCAAACATGGCGATGGCTGTGTATCCTAGCCCGGTGCAGATGTCAAGCGCCTCTGCACCGCCGAGTTCACGAAAGAGGCCGACTTTTTGCCTTGCATCGTCTATCGGATTTACATCAACCGTCCTATGCATTCTTATCCCGTTTATTTCAACGGTTGTTGGCTGTCTCCACCCCGGCGCGACCAACCGATACATCTTTCCCTCAAACCATGCAAGCTTCGGCAGCCCCTCCTCAACGACATAGACATCTTCAGGCCTTGTCGCAGCCCTCTCAAGCATCCGTCGACTAACCACTATACCGTCTATCGAAACACCCTCCTCACAGATCACACCTCTTGAAACAGAAACCCCCAAATCAAGCGAGACATCCACCTCCCCGCATTGCCCTAGGCTAAGCAGATACCGTGTCTCGTGTCCAGACAGCAAAGGAACTTGGACAGGTCCGGAGGATCCTGCATGCATGTTTTTTATAATCCCCCACACTTTAAAACATGATGAAAAAAGCTGTGATGCTTTCGCTCGAGGACCCGGCCGCAGTCGAGATACTTAGAATTCTCGTGGAGAACTATGGCTTCGCCGAAAGCGGTGACAAAACCTTTCAGAAGAACGGTGTAACCATGGTTTGTCTCGACAAGTCTATGCTTTATGCCGATGATGAGGTGGCGTCGATTGAGGCTGATCTTGTTGTAGTTCCCTCGAAACATGTATCGGAGACAGGTAGAAGATGTCTTTTAGTGCATTCGACGGGTAACTGGGGTGATTCAGCTCCTTACGGCGGCAAGCCCAAGCAACTCTCAGCAACATCCGCCGCCGCTGTTTACCATGCACTGACGGAGCTACGGCAAGCCGTGGAAAACGTAGGACATAGCGATGTTGAGGTTGGCATGGAGGCCACTCACCACGGCCCCTACTCCGAGAAGCCGCTCATCTTCATAGAAGTCGGTTCAGACGTCAGCGCATGGAGAGACAGAAAGATGGTTGAAGCTGCTGCAGAAGCTGTTTACAGCCTCTGTTTCGGGGGTGTGGCGAGTTACCCTGAGCCGGCTGTCGGGTTCGGAGGAGGGCACTATCCACGCGACATTCTCAAACCCGTTCTCGCGGGGATATACATGGTTGGACACGTAGCCTCCAAACATCACTTTCCACTGGATGAAGAGGTGATTAGACAGGCTTTTCAGAGAACCGCTGAAAAGCCTAAAACCGCGTTGATAGACTGGGACGGGCTCCGCTCAGAACACCGCGCCGCGCTACTAAAAGTCTTAACAGATTACGGCGTAGAGGTTGTAAAGGTTTAGAACCTCAGCGCTTATATATGGAGCAATAAACATGCTAGGTAGGAGATGATGCTGCCCGCGGAGGTAGAGTCGAAAGTTATGATTCCACTACTGAGGGCTATGGTGGCTAAGAGGCTTGTGTATGAGAAGGGCTATACCCAGGAAAAGGTTGCTCAAGTTCTTGGCGTCACGCAGGCGGCTGTGAGCAACTATCTCCGCGGTGTCCGAGGGCTTTCCTCGGAGCTTGAAAAACATGAGGAGCTTGCAAAATGGGCCGATGAGGTTGTAGAGGCGGTTGTCCGAGACGCGCCGCGGCAGGAAATAGCACGCCGCATAAACGACGCCCTCAAAAACATCAGAGTGATGCGAATACTATGCGAATACCATAAAAGAGTTGAACCCGATATAGATGTGGACTCTTGCCATGTCTGCGACTAAACTCTCGAACTAAGAAGAAGAACCCTCTCAACAAGCTCGTCGAGGTTTTCTGAGAAAAGATATGTTATCGGCTCATAGCCAATTCCTCCACCATGTATCAGAGCCTCCAACTTTTCCCCCGTATTCCTAAACGCTCGTGAAACGTCTTCAAGAACAACCTCGTCGGAAATCGGTTCAGCTCTCGCCTCCACTACAGCATATTTCACACCCAGTCTCCCGAGGGCCCGGCTCATTTCGGGAAAATGTTTTACGTTGATGGCTGCGCGGAGACGTTTGTTGAAGTTTCGCGCCGCCAATAAAATGTTTGCAAGATGCCGGCTGCCGCCGAACATGGGCCTACCCACCGCCTTCACCTCATCATCAGCCAAAACTATTCTTCCAGCTACTCCCGCCACATCCGATTCAGTAGTTGCGTCGGAGACGCAGTAGACCAGGTTTGCTCCGACCTGCGGTATAAGTCGTTTGAAGCCCGGGCTTGTCTCAAGCTTCTTTAAGCTGCTTTCAAGTTTTTTGAGCACGCGGGTTCTTTCCTCGTCTAGTCCACCCAGTTGCATTGTGCCGATGCAGATGTCGCAGGCCGCCAGCTGTGGATACATTTTTCTATGGTATTCGCAGAATCTTCCCTCAGAGAGCAGCCCTCTCCAGAAAGAGTAGAGAATAGCCGTCGCCGCTGCAGCGTTTTTTCCGACTTCGTTGCACAGTGTCTCGACAAGAAGTGATGCCTCTTTCCTGTTTACACCCATCTGCTCAAGGGATTGGTAGAAAGTTTTCTCGTCTTTGGTGAGAATTTGGCTTACCGCTGACTGTGTCACACCCAGCACCTTCGCAACCATCGTCTGTCCAAATCCTTCTCTTCTTAATCGATGGGCCACAAGCCCACGTACTGCTGGTAGGAATTTCCTCGTCATCATCTCGCAGGGCGGAAACATGTATGAGATGTTTATCCGAGGTTTATAAGCAACCCGTCCAAGCCTTATCCAGATGCATAAACACGAGATGGAGCTTCCTCATTTCGTTGTCATAGGACACGACCTCGCCCAAACAATCGTAGACCATTTAAAGCTCCACGGCTTCAAAGCCCCGCTCATGATAACCTCCAACACACCATATCGTGTTTATGGCTCAAAAATCGAGTCTCTCATGGATCTTAGGATTAAACTCTCGACTCTGGATGTTGAAGAAATTTATGGTGATGTCGAGAAGGTTATTCAAGGCCGTGGGTTTGACGTCATCTTGGGTGTGGGCGGCGGCAGGGTTATGGATGTCTCGAAAGTGGTGGCTGAGAAAACAGGAAAACCATTCATAAGTATACCGACCATCGCTTCACATGACGGCATAGCAAGCCCCATGACATCCTATAGACAAAACGGGAAAGCATACAGCCGCAAATCGGTCATGCCCCTTGAGATATACGCGGACATAGACGTGATATCGAGGTCGCCTAGACGCTACCTCATGAGCGGATGCGGTGACCTGGTGGCTAAGCACAGCGCTGTGAGAGACTGGTGGCTCGCACATCGTGAAACAGGTGAATATTATGGAAGATATGCCGCCCACCTGGCTTATCTCAGCGGCTCCGTAATAATCAGGTCGGCGAAAGAGATTAGGAACAACTCTCTCGAGGGGGTGCGGACGGTTGTCGAAGCTCTTATTAGCGCGGGTGTCGCGATGGGTGTGGCTGGGAGCAGCAGGCCATGCAGCGGAGGAGAACACCTCATAGCACATGCTCTCGAGACGTTGATGGAGAAGCCGGCGCTCCACGGCGAGAGGTGTGGCGTAGCAACCATATTCACTCTCAAACTACACGGCGCAAACTGGGAAAAAGTGAAAGAAAGCCTCAAAACAATAGGTGCACCACACACCCTCAAAGACATAAACGTCGACGAGGAGCTGTTCACAGAAGCGGTTAAGCTGGCCCCAAACCTCAGAAAGGAAAGATACACCATTCTCCACAAGAAACAGCTCGACGAAGCCGAGATTGAGAACATAATTAATGAAACTGGGCTGATTTAGTATAAATCGCGCCGAAGACCAGTTTATACGATGTCTTACAGAATAGAGTCGGATACATTGGGGGAGATGCGTGTTCCCGCCGACGCTCTCTACGGGGCCCAAACAGCCAGAGCAGTGGAAAATTTCCCCATTTCAAATCTCAGGTTTCAAAGAGCGTTTATCTGGGCATTAGGGTTGGTGAAACACGCGGCTGCTGAAGCTAACATGGCTCTAGGCCTCCTCGACAAGAGGATAGGAGAAGCCATCTCAAAGGCCGCGCAGGAGGTGGCCGAGGGAAAACATGATAAACACTTCGTTGTCGACGTCTTCCAAACCGGGTCGGGCACCTCAACAAACATGAACGCAAACGAAGTCATAGCCAACAGAGCTCTTGAAATACTTGGACTAAGCAGAGGAGACAAGAAAACCATACATCCCAACGACCACGTAAACATGGGCCAGTCAACCAACGACGTCATCCCAACAGTGATGAACGTCGCAGCAGCAAACCAAATAGTCAAAAAGCTTCTCCCAGCTCTCGAGCTACTCGAAAAAGAATTGTCAAAAAAGGCTGAAGAGTTTAAGGATTTTGTAAAAGCCGGCCGCACCCATTTCCAAGACGCTGTCCCGGTTACATTTGGGCAAGAGTTTTCCGGATATGCCACTATGATTAGGAAGAGTCGTAGGAGGTTGTTGAACGCTTTGGAGAGTCTCTACGAGCTTCCTATTGGAGGAACGGCTACTGGAACGGGTTTGAATGCTCATCCAGAGTTTGCGCGGCTTGTTGTTGAAAAGCTGAACACGTTAACGGGTCTGAGTTTCAGGATTGCTGAAAACAGGTTTGAGGCGATGGGGACGAGGGACTGCTGCCTCGAAGCATCTGCAGCGCTCAGAAGCCTTGCTGTCTCTCTTCTCAAGATCTGCAACGATCTACGCATACTATCCTCAGGCCCCAACACCGGAATCAACGAAATCGAGCTCCCTGCCGTCCAGCCTGGTTCATCCATCATGCCTGGAAAGGTGAACCCTGTAATACTCGAGTCAACGATGCTTGTGGCGGCTCAGGTAATTGGCTATGACCGCGCAATCATGGAAAGCTGCAGGATTGGGGAGCTTGAGCTCAACATGGGTTTCCCGCTTATAGCCTATGACCTGCTTGAATCCATAGAAATAATCTCAAACGCCTGCGTAAACCTGGCGACCAAATGCATCCGAGGAATTTCTGTCAACGTTGACCGTGCTCGACAGCTTGCGGAGATGAGTCCGGCGTTGGTGACGGTGGTTGCACCTCGGATAGGCTACGACAAGGCGGCCAAAGTTGCGAAGAAAATGCTGTCCGAGAACAAAACCATCAAACAGGCACTTTTAGAGGAGGCTGGTCTCAGCCGTGTTGAGGTTGATGAAATCCTCGACCTGCTAAAGATAGCTAGGGGCGGTATCATACGCTAAAAAATGGGCCCCACTTGGAAACGTCTGCGGAGGCCAGCTCCTCAAGCTGGCCGATAACGTATTCTCTAATTTTTTTCGCGTCTGGAAGGTCTGACACCAACTCTCCTTTAGCAAGTATCTGTTTTAGCATGGGCTCTACACTTCCTCCGCAAACACTGCATCTATCAAGCTTTTTATTCCATGGCACCACAGTGTCATGCAGGTTCTCGCACCTATAGACCTGTTTCCGGCCTGGCAGTTTGCCTCTCTTAGACAGGGGCTTACCGTCTTTTTCTATGATGTCGAGTGCGAGGTCTATGGATGGGGGGAAGGCTATCGATGTGCCTACACCGAATCCATCCACCAAGTCGACGAGCTCCCGTATATTAGATTCGTCAAGTCCCCCGCTTACAAATATTTTGACGTGGTTGTGTCCATGTATGTCGAGTGTCCAACGAACCTCCTGCACAATCTTTCTGATGTTGCCTCTCCGCGAGCTCGGTGTGTCCAGCCTTACGCCGTAGAGTTTTTTTCCCAGAGTCTCCGCAGCTTCGAGGGCCTCAACTCTCTCATCATAAAACGTGTCAACCAGAGCTATTCGGGGGACATTATCTGGCATGATTTCGTCGAAAAGTTTCCAAGCTTTCTTCTCATCGTCAACAACCAGCATCAGGGCGTGCGGCATCGTGCCTGTCGGCTCCATCTCAAGCATTACCGCGCCCGCTACCCCTGAGACAGCGTCGCATCCCCCCACGT
The DNA here is from genome assembly GCA_041641305.1 of Nitrososphaerota archaeon. Classification (GTDB taxonomy): domain Archaea; phylum Thermoproteota; class Nitrososphaeria_A; order Caldarchaeales; family Caldarchaeaceae; genus Caldarchaeum. The sequence goes on from JBEPYN010000001.1 coordinate 151,260, forward strand.
ATGCCGCTCTATCAACCATCGGCGAAATCGTGGGATGAACACATCTAATACCGAAGAAGAGAACTGGTTTTCCGTCGGCGGCGAGCTTCACGCGTGCAGCTTTAGTTGAGACGCTTGTCGAGTGTCTAAGCACTCCAAGTATCGCCGGCTCATATACACCGAAATCTCCATACCCTCCTTCAATTCTTGCCACAGGCTCCATCGCCCGGAAAAATGTCCCCTCAGGCATGGCGTAGAAGTCTACCGGCTGCCCCTCCAAAAGATACACAGCCTCCTCAAGTCCAGTGAATACGGCCCATTCAAAGCCATTGGGAAAACCATAGCTGTGTATCTCAGCGGCCACCCGTGTAGATGAAGCGCCCGTCTTCTCAAGTATTGTTTTCGTGCGAATAAAGTAAATATCGGTTGCCTCACCTGTCTTGATTGATCTTTCATCAGCTATGTAAAGCCTCGGCTTACGCCTCATTTCTCGAACTCTATTAGCTCAGACCTTGTTAAAATACCCCTATACAGGAAACTTACCTGCCGCAGGGTGGCACGGTAATCGAAGTCGTTCAAAGCAGAGACACAGTCTATGGGCAGATACACTTTGTACCATCTGAGCGCAGCGCTTCCAGCCGTGTGTAACACGCAGATGTTTGCTACAGTGCCTGTAACAACGAGGTTTTCTATGCGGTGTAGTCTGAGGATGTGGTCGAGACTCGTGCCATAGAACGCATCGTACCGTAGCTTACTGACGACAACATCGCCTTCATGGGGTCTGAGCTCGTCAACTATCTCCGCTCCCCAGCTGCCCTTCAGCGCATGCTCTCCCCAAATCGCAAACTCTGGATCATCCTTCATATGCCAATCCTGAGTATAAACAACCAATACACCTGCTTCACGAGCCTTCTCCAAAACACGCCCTATTTTTGGAATGGTCTCCACGGACGCTGGGACAAAGAGCTTGCCTGAAGGTTTGCAGAAATCGTTCTGCATATCAACCACTATAACGGCTGTGTTGCTGCGGGGAAGCCTCACCTCCACCGGCTCGGGGATGGATGCACCAGCCACGTTTTAGTATCCGCAACTCATAAATAATAATCTTCGGGTTTTTCACCGTTGTCAACCCAAGATTTAATCAACCGCTTTCATGGACATGTTCAGAGTGGCTGGGGCAGGATTTTCAAGGAATTTTCGCAGCTAATAGGGATACCGAGTGTTTCGGCTAAAAACCAAAGCATCTCAGAATGTGCTGATTTTCTCAAGAACCTGCTGGAATCCTATGGGTTCACTGTCAGTTTTCTTGAATCACCCACGGGCAGGCCCGCGGTTTATGCGGAAAAGAAAAGCGGGCCCAGCTCTATCCTCCTATACAACCATTATGATGTTCAGCCCCCCGAGCCGCTGGAAGAGTGGGAGACTGACCCGTTTCAACTGGTTGAAAAGAATGGGCTATTTTTTGGACGGGGTGTTTCGGACAACAAGGGCGAGATTATCGCGAGGCTCGCCGCGGTTGACTGTGTCGAGAAGGTTTTGGGGAAATTGCCGGTTACAGTGAAATGGTTGATTGAGGGGGAGGAGGAGGTGGGCAGCCCCGGCATTCCGGAGATCGTGTCAAGAAACAAGAATCTTTTCAGAGGTGTTTTGGGCTGTATGTGGGAGGGGGGAGACATTGACAGAAACGGGCCGAACATATACCTTGGAGTAAAAGGTATGCTATACGTCGAGCTGGCAATAAGGACAGCGAAGGCCGATGCACACTCGATGTACGCCCCCATCATCGAAAACGCCGCCGAAAAAATTTTGAAAATAATTAGGATGATCAAGGATGAGAGGGGGCGTGTAAAGGTCCCCGGCTTCTATGAGTCGGTTGCGAGGCCTACGTCGGCTGAGAAAAAGTTGATGAAGGGTTTGAGGAAAAGCTCTGGGGAATATGCGCAGAGTCTTGGTGTGAAAAGGCTCACCGTGGAGAGCAGCCAGGTCGTTGAGAAGCTCGTCTATGAGCCGACATGCAATATCGCAGGCCTCTATTCAGGATACACTGGGCCCGGGTCAAAGACAATCGTCCCCTCCACCGCCACTGTTAAAATCGACTTTAGGCTTGTCCCCAACCAGGACCCACTTAAGATCCTCAAATCTCTTAAGAGGATTCTCCCGAGAGAAGTTGATGTCAAGGTTTACACGGTCTCCTATCCTGCGAGGACTAGTCCAGATAACCCGCTTGTCAAAGCAGCTGTTGAAGCTGCTGCTCAGGTGTATGGGAAGAGGCCGAGTGTTTTACCCAACATGGCCGGCACCGGGCCACTATATCATTTCGTGAAGGCTGGGATACCGACTGCCATGCTTTCAGCCCTCGCTCATCCAGGCTCGAAGCTTCACGCACCCAACGAGAACATTTACCGCGGACACTTCATTCAATCCATTCTGCATCATGCGCTTATTTTCACAAAAGTTGGCGGGCGAGCTTAACCGCGAGAACGGGATGGCTTAGAAGTTTTTTCGCCACCCTACCTATATCCATTCCGTTGGCGAGGTCAAGTATGTCGTCGGCTTGGAATATTTTGGCAAGGGTGTCGAGCTCCTCGTCGGAGAGCTTCTCAACAGCCCTCATCGCTCTGAGGCTCCGCTTTATCCGGTTTAGCCAAGGCTCATATAGCTTGTAAAACTCCGAGAGACGTCTTTTAGACGTGTCGCCTTCCTGCACAGCGTTCGCAGCAACTTTACCCGCCGCCAACCCGGCTGAAACAGAGGAGTGTATACCGGCCCCTGTCAATGGTATCACGTGTCCAGCCGCGTCGCCGATAAGCATCGCTCCGTCGAAGACGCTCTCTGAGATGGCTCCTCCTATTGGGACGGGCGCCCCACGGTAGTCAATGATCTTCGCGCTTCCAAGCTCGTCGCTGAAGAGCTTGACGAAAGCGTCTAGGTAGTCTTTGGCGATGCCTCCCCTAACGCCTATCCCCACTTCGGCGAGCTTCTCTGTGCGGGGAAATATCCACGCATATCCACCGGGGGCTATTTTGTTGCCCAGGTAGAATCTGACGGCGTCGGAGTTCTTCAGCCTACAGTTAGCCATAATGTATTGGACAGTTGGTATCGGCTCGGGTCTTTCGGTTACGCCTAGGCTGCGGGCGACTGTGGAGTTGTATCCGTCTGCGCCGATTACAACCTTTGCCTTGTAGGTGTCTCTGTTGGTTTTCACGAAGAGCTTCGAGTTCTCCCTAACAACACCCGAAACCTCCTCTCTTACATGTATGTCAGCTCCATACTCGGCCGCCTGTGCAGCAATCTCCTGAATGAAGAATGATTTGTTGATGTTGTAACCTATTTGGGGAATCTTGACTTCTATCATGCTCGGAGAATAAACTAAGGCATAAGCTTCGTGCATAACTATCCTGGGGCTAGGCTTGACGCCCGCCGTGACAAGCGTCTCCTTGCTACAGGCCTCCCCACAAGGCTTGTTAGCCATTATGGTTGGATGTTTCTCGAGCAGGAGGACGCTGACGTTGTTCATGGCCGCGGCCTTCGCCGCGGAGACACCTGCGGGTCCTCCCCCGACCACAACCACATCGTACTCGTTCATCACGCGTCGAGGTGGTGGATTTTATATAAGGTTTCTCCAACCAATTGGATGTTTATAAGATGGTTAAACTTGTGAATTGCTGGAAATGGGCGATCCGAAGCGGATTCGGAAAAAGTATGAGACTCCTCGGCATCCTTGGCGTAGAGAGATTCTTGAGGAGGAGCTTAAGATGATGGGTGAGTATGGTCTGCGGAATAAGAGGGAGATATGGAGGGCTGCGAGCCAGTTGCGTAAATACAGGGCCTTGGCTCGTAAACTATTCTCAGCCGTGGGGGAGAAAAGGATATCCGAGGAGAGTAAGCTGATTGGCAGACTCAACAGGCTCGGTGTGCTTCCACAGGGGGCCACCCTCGACGATGTCCTAAAGCTTACTGTGAAAGATTTCCTCGAAAGAAGGCTTCAGACAATCGTGTACAGGATAGGTTTGGCGCGGACAGTTTTCCACGCAAGACAGCTCATCACACACGGAAAAGTGCTTGTGGGAGGAAAGAAAGTGAAGGCGCCGAGTTATCACGTCAAACGTGGCGAGGAGGAGGAAATTAGGCTCACTGAGCCGGTTAAGGTCCAGAGCCAAGCATAAAATATTTGTCTAAGGTGGATGCTGCGGGTAACAACTAAATACACCGTGAAGGCAGGTTTGGAAGAATGAGCGGAGTCCAACAGTCACCTGAGAAAAGCATTCAACAGAAGCAGAAGTGGGGAGTTGTCCACATCTACTCATCCTATAACAATATCATCGTTCATCTAACAGATTTAACGGGGGCCGAGACAATCGCGAGGGCCTCGGGCGGGATGTTCGTTGACGCCGGCAGGCTGGAGCCGACGCCCTACGCAGGCATGAGGGCCGCGTCATATGTCATGGAGGCCGCTAAAGCCGCGGGCATAACTGCTGTCCACATCCTCGTTAGAGCACCCGGGGGAGTGAAGTCCCGTACACCCGGGCCCGCGACACAGGCCGCCATACGCACAATTGCAAGGTCAGGTTTGATGATTGGGAGAATAGAGGACGTCACACCCATCCCCCACGACAGCGTCAGGAAAAAAGGCGGCAGAAGAGGCAGAAGAGTGTAGCCGATACCATTTTATACCTTCACACCCATACACCCTCATGAGCATAAAGCAGGTCGATGTCTCAGCCAAACCTGTTCAGAAAAGAGAAGCTATCGCAATTGGCCGCATAATTCTCAAGCCCGGCACAATAGAGCTGGTTAGGAGAGGGGCTGTTGAGAAGGGTGACCCGCTCCAGCTGGCCCGTGTCGCAGGTGTTCTCGGAGCAAAGCACACCCCAACCCTTCTACCCCTATGCCATCCGCTCAAGCTTGAGCACGTAGAGATTACCGAGGAGTTGGGAGACAACTACATCGAAATAAGGTCTAAAGTCGTCGCCTATGAAAAAACCGGTGTCGAGATGGAGGCCTTAACAGCCGTTGCCACGGCCCTCCTCAACATATGGGATGCTGTGAAGCAGTATGAGAAGGATGAGTATGGACAATATCCTACAACAGCCATCACAGATATCAGAGTTTTGTCGAAGGTGAAGACAGGTGAAACCGCATGAACATCACAGGGCCGAGAGCCCACATAGCCTACGGATAGCAGTCATCACGGCAAGCACTTCACGCTACTACAAGAAAATACGGGAAGAAGCATATGTTGACGAGTCCGGCGAAAATGCTGTCAATATCTTGAGGGAGCTTGGTCACAGCGTCGAGTATCTCGGAGTTGTGAACGATGACATCTGGATGATTAGGTCAGCGGTGTTGACGGCGTTGGAGAAGGGGTTTGACGCTATTGTGGTCACGGGAGGCACCGGCCTTTCTCCGCGGGATGTCACCATAGAGGCTTTGAGGCCGTTATTTGAAAAGGAGGTGGAGGGCTGGGGGGAGATTTTCCGAGTAGAGAGCTATAAGGAGATAGGCACGGCCGCGGCCCTCTCCCGCACAACGGCAGGCATCATGAACGGCCGGCTTATCGTCGCACTCCCAGGCTCACCCGAGGCCGTCAAACTCGCCCTCAGGCTCCTCGGCCCAGAAATACCACACATCATACACATAGCCCGTAAAACATGATACGGGTAACCATACTCGGTGCGGGCAGCATAGTCCCGTCGGAGAAGAGGTTCGGCAGCGGCCTCTACATCGAGACAGAGGTCTCTAAGCTGTTGATAGACCCGGGGCCCGGAACAATCTACAAGCTCGTCAGAATCCATGTGAACCCTCTATCCTTGACCGCTGTCCTGGTAACACATTTTCACCTCGACCACGTCTCAGACCTCCTACTGCTAATGATGATGTGGTGCTATGACGAGGAGGGCAAACCCTCTAAACAGCCCAGACCCCTAAACATCATAGGACCAACCGGCCTACAGAAACTCATAGAACAAGCCATATCCATAGATGCTTTCAGTTACCTCGAGAAACCCATGCATGTCAAACGTTTCCTCCGGATAGATGAGATGCGGCACGGCGACATCAAGCAGGTGGGCGACAGTAGGATAATTGCAGCGGAGGTGGAGCATCTAAACGGATTAGCCTATAGAATTGAGCATAAGGGAAAAAGCATAGTTTACTCGGGCGACACAGTGCCTGACCAGCGTCTAGTAGACCTCGCCAGAAACTGCGACCTCCTCATACATGAATGCAGCTTCCCACATCAACAGCTCATCGGCAAACACACCTCCGAAAAACAACTGGCTGAAATCACCGCACAGGCCAGGCCACGGAAAACAGTCGTAACACACCTCTACCCATCCTGGGCCGGTCGAGAACATGAAATAATAGAAGCCCTGAAACAGGCAGGAATAGCCTCCGAGAATGTTTTCGTGGCCGAGGACTTATTGACTGTGGATGTTTAAATTATTGCAGAAGGCTTCAAAGTCGTGATTCTATCCGACTTCGACCTCTGGAACTACATCAGGAACGGACGGCTTAGGATTGAACCGTTTTCAGAGGACGTGGTGCGAGAAAACGGCCTCGACCTACGAATAGGAAGACAGATTGCACGATTCAACAAAAACAGCAAAGTCTTTGACACAAGAAGCAGCGACGCAGCCGAGTTCTACGCTATCGAGGAGGAAAAAGAATTCGTCATAAACCCACATGAACACGTGCTTCTCCACACCCTCGAGTACTTGGCTCTTCCGAAGGATTTGATGGGCTTCGTTAACCTCCGCAGCAGCTACGCACGCATCGGCCTAACAATCCCACCCACAATAATAGACGCAAACTTCGAAGGCGAGCTAACCATAGAGCTTGTCGGAGGAGATTTCCCTGTCAAGCTCTACTCAGGTGACAGGTTCCTTCACGTGGTTTTCGCACGTCTGTCCTCAATTGTTGAGAAGCCCTACACAGGCAAGTATCAGGGACAGCGCGGTGTGAGGCTTCCCAGCTTCAGGTAACCCGCCTGAGATAGGAGGCAAGACAACCACCACATCACCCTCCTTAAGCCGAGTAGATGCCCAGAGGCTTCTATCGAGATTTTCACCATTTAGCGCAAGTGCAAACCCCGCTCTGAGACCCCCGCCTTCAAAAAGATCGGCCAGAACCCTGCCATAAGTCTCTCGAAGCTTTTCTAGAAAATCGAGGATAGACGAGTCTTCAGGTAGATCGAATTCTTCAGAGGATTTCCCCAGCCTCTCCCGAAGCACTGCATAGTATTTGGTTTGGATTTTCAAGCGCCCTCCAACCATTTCCCCGTCCCGTCGATGTAAACCTCCTTCTTAAAGAGGGCTGGCTCTCGTTTATAGCGTTCGACAGCTGTTCTAAGTCCGCGGAAAACCTCGTCCCTGCTCTCCCCCGCAGCGGCCACGAAGACAACGGGTTCACCCACATTAAGCACCCCAACCAAATGCCATATCCCCACAAACCTCAACCCATACTCCCCAGTCACTTCCTCACAAATTTTCTTGAGAGCTTTGTTGGCATGCTCCTCATATGATTCCATATGCAGCTTCTCAACATCTACTTCCCCGCGGCCTTTCCTCTTCACAATCCCTAGAAAAAAAGCCGCCGCCCCACATGAACCATCCGACACACGCGAGACAACAAGCTCAAACAACCTCACAAAATCCAGCTCACCCCTGCCATACACACCAGGCTCAGGAAGATCCATGACAAAAAAGCGGACAACGAGCCAATAATCTTTTCTCATGGCCAAAAAAATTACTGGAAAAAATAATTGTAGACAAACGTATTTTTCGGGTAGAAAAGAATAGATTTCGTCAGAAAATGTCTGACAAAATTTAGATGCATAGCCTGCACAGCATATGATTTATATGTTGTGACTTTTTTCCAGAAACCGAGGTCCAAAGAAAAGAAAATGCTTGAAAGTAAAGTTGCACAGGAAAGGGTAGTAGGCAAACACGTCTTCGGAAACCTCTACAACTGCCCAGAAAACCTCATCAGCGACGAAAAATACCTGCGCAAAGTAGTCCGCGAAGCCATCAAGCAGGCGAACATGTCACTAGTATCTTTAAGGTCATGGAGCTTCGGCGGAGAAAAAGGGGGGGTATCAGTAATCGCCCTAATCACAGAAAGCCACGTGGCCGTCCACACATGGCGCGAATACAATTACGCAACAGTAGACATTTACACATGCGGAGAAGCCAGCAACCCCGAAAAAGCCTTCGACTACATAGTACAACACCTCAGCCCCGAAAACGTCACACGCTTCTACGCTGACCGATCCTCCGGGTAAAACGTAAAAGGTTTACCTTAAACCATTTTTATCATTTTTGTTGTAGCCAAGCCCATCATAAAGAGTTCGATTTATCGAACATCCAAGAGGACGTATAAAACCCAGCCCACACATTCACAACAGCCATTGAATTATTGAAACATCTGTCCGATATCCCAACCGATTCGCTTAGTTGCACCCGTATTAATCCCCATCAGGCACTCTAGATACGGGGTTATCCGTTTAGAAACGGATCTAAAACGTCCTAGAATGCGTTGCAAAAAACCCATTAACACGATAAATTTTTCATTTCAATAAGATTTGAATTATTCTATAAAGCGATGTGTTGGTGACGACTGTTCAAAAATTCGAACACTTGAAGCAGCAATTAGATCCATCATAAGGTAAACCTTATAACTTCAAAGTTCTACGTTAAACATATGAAAAAGAAACAAGATCAAATAAACAACAACCAACTCAGGAAATCCGTCGAGCAGGCAATGAGGCAGCCGAGGCTCGCTTTTTACTCGCCCCTTTCCGCAGCTGTGATGAATTACTGGAAGAACGCTGTCCCCCGCTACAGCATAAGCGATGAGTTGGCGAAGATAGTAGAGTCTGCTTTGGTGAAAAAGTATCCCGAGTTGACTAAACGTGTTATGAAGATGATGAAATCTGGAAAAACAGGTGCTACAGCGTCCGTGTCCAGACGTGTTCGATCTTCGAAGGAGGACGGCGGAGAGTAGGTTTTACTCTGTCGGGCGGCGGATTGTGCAGAGCGTTTGAGAGATGTTGTAGTGCGTGGGCTGCGGCTTCGAGGTGGTTGGCCGATTTTTGGTAGAGTGCGAGATAGAATCCTGTCAGCATGTCGCCGGCTCCTGTCAGATCATTCGCATCGGTCTTTATGCGTAGCAGGGTCAGGGAGCTGCGATGAGCGATGAAAAGCCCTTGAGCAGAGCCTACCAAGACCACGGCATCGGTGCCGAGCCCTAAGACACGCGTGGCGGAGATTAAGTCACCTTCTCCGGTAACGGCTAACGCCTCCTCCTCGCTGCAGTGCAGAACGTCAACTGTTTTCAGAACCTCTGAGATGTCGGGGCTGCATAATGTTATCAATCCTCGGCGGTCGATTTTCCGAACAAATCCCTGTAAATCAGCCGCCAACAATGAGACATTTTTTCTAAGCAATCGTAGATGCTTTTCACCTGCCTCCCTGTAGACGGGTGATAGTAGAGCCGTGTCATCGTCAAAGTCTTCCAGAATATCTAGCGGTATATGCGGCCCCTCTGCAGCTATTCTAGAAACCCGGGCCCCATTGATGTATTTGTGTTCAAAGGTGTATGTCTTAGCGCCTACGATCTTTTTTACTCCGGAGATGTTGAGCCTACGTTGTTGCATCAATGCTGTGAAGGTTTCTGGAAAATCTTCGCCGACCGCTGAGTAAACAGATACGTTTTGGGAGAGAGATGCGGCCGCGATGCCCGCGTACCATGGAGGCCCTCCTATAGCTTTTCTCCCGCTCAGGATATCTATTGTCAAACCTCCTACGACAGCAAGCATCCCAAGGTGTTTTTGGTAGGGGAAAGATTAAATCATTGCCGTATATTGTTTGGCTGGATTGACTCAAGTGGTCCCTCTAAGCGAGGTCGAGAAGCCGAGGCGTGAGGAGGTCAGGGGTGTTGAGAAGTTTAGGAACGCGGGTTACCGGATAGTTGGTCGTCATTCTGCTGTGAAGGTTTGCCACTGGACCAAGTCGGCTTTGAAGGGTGGAAAGATGTGTTACAAGAGCTGGTACGGGATTGCGAGCCACCGCTGCATCCAGATGACACCATCTGTCCAATACTGTAACATGATGTGCGTTTTTTGCTGGAGGTTTCATACCTTGAACAGAGTGCAGCCATATGATGGAGAATGGGATAGCCCCGAGGAGATTTTGGAGAGGATGATCGCGGAGCAGAGGCAGCTGCTCTCAGGGTTTGGAGGCAACCCGAACGTTCCCAAGGATAGGTTTAAGGAGGCTATGGAACCTATGCACATCGCCATCTCGCTCGACGGAGAGCCGACACTATATCCCTACCTGGCAGAGTTCATTCAACTCGCGTCAAGCAGAGGAATGACCACTTTCCTCGTCACAAATGGAACCATGCCTGAGAGGCTTGAAGAGCTTCTCCAGAAGGCTCAGCCGACCTCTCTCTACATCAGCCTCTACGGCCCCGACAAAGAGACGCATGTAAAAACCTGTAAACCATTGATCAAGGATAGTTGGGAAAGGATGCTCAAATCCCTTGAGCTCATGGGGAGGTTTAGCTGCAGAAAAATCATAAGACTGACGCTCGTCAAAGACGTTAACATGCATAGCCCGGAGAAATTCGCGGAACTCATACGGAATGCTTCACCCGACTTTGTGGAGTGTAAGGGTTACACACACGTGGGAGAGTCGCAGCTGAGGCTGAAGAGGGAGAATATGCCTTCGCTGGAGGAAATAAACAGGTTCGCCGCAGAGCTCGCCGCAGACATCGGGTTCATCAAGGTGGCTGAGGATGAGGTGAGCAGGGTTGTGCTACTGGCGAACCCCAGCTCCCCCTACTACATAGAGGCCGCTAAGGTGGAAAATCCTTCTTAGCGCTGAGGAGTTTTTCATAGGTCTGGTCGACGGTCTCAGGCAGAACGCGGGTATCAGACACAACGGTCATGAAGTTTGTATCCCCACGCCATCGTGGGACAACATGAAAATGAATATGGTCTTCTATACCTGCTCCAGCTGATTTGCCGATGTTCGCCCCTATGTTGAAACCCTCAGGCCGCATGATGTTTCTGATTACTTTAACCACCCATTTTATCAACTGCATCATCTCGAGCATCTCGTCGTCGGAAAGCTCCTCCAGCGACCCCACATGCCTAAAAGGTGTGACCATGACATGTCCATTATTGTATGGGTATATGTTCATGATGACGAATGATTTCTTGCCACGATGAACCACATACTTTTTCCTGTCATCCTTCTCCTCAGCCGCGAGGCAGAAAACACATCCAGGTTCTGTCTTTCCCTCTTTTATGTAAGCCATTCTCCATGGGGCATAGAGCCTATCCAACTCATCGGCACCTCTCCAGACTCTGATTTAAGTTATCCCGTTCCAACCACGTGGCCCAATCCGGTCTAAGATAAGCTGAATAAACTGCGCCCGCCAACACATTTTCGACAGAGGCCAGAAAACCTCTCAAACTATGGACAGGAACAACAAAGACGTCCGACACTACTCTCTGCGAGGGCTCATAGAGAGAGACAACAACCGGCGCAAGAAAGACCAGATGATCTCCTCCAAACCGTTTCGCGAGATACTTCTTTAAAAGACTGGTTCGTTCGAGTGATTTTTCCACGATTTTTCGCAGAGTTTTCCCCGCGAGTCGTTTGTTCCATCTCTTGCAGTCGACTGCGAGGCAGATGCTGGAGCCTGCAGCCAGCACATCAATCTCAGCCCTTCTCCCCTCTACTGAGAGCCTGTAGCCTGTCCGGCATGTGAACCCGGCTCTTCTACAGGCCTCTGCCACAAAATTCTCCATCTCCCTCCAGCTCAGAAAACGTGCAACAACCTGCGGGTCGGAGCCGCTGGCTATCGCCTCTATGGCGAGAGATATTTTTGCAGATGATGGGTTTGTCTCTGCCAGCACGCGGTTAACCTCCGTCTTCACCTCTTCGATGGAAAAAGTGTTTGAGCTGACAAAACCTTGAACATCCCCTTCCAAACTCCTGCTGAGGTATGCAAGAGCCGCCTCGTATATTTTTGACTTATCTGAACAAGTCATCATCCTCTGCTCTGATTATTGTTTTCGCCGGTATGTTTGTTTTATCGTATCTGAGCCCTCTTACAATGGCCGCCGGTATCCCCTCGTCAGCCTCCCCCATAACAAGACCAGCGGCCGACGCAATCTGATCAGCTATGCAGATCACCTTTGAGCGGAGAACCCTGCCGTACAGGTCTTTTCGGCCCCGGAGGTCGTCGAGGGGGTTTATGCCGCTGCATCCTATCGCCACGTTTACAGCACCTTTCCTAAATGGCCTGCCCCAGCTATCTGTTATGACAACTGCTACATCCACGCCAGTGAGTTTCCGCAGGCCGCTGCGGATTCGATGAGCGGATGCGTCTGGGTCATCGGGCAAAGTGATCAAAAAATCTTCGCCTCCTGAGTTTGAGGCGTCGACACCTGCATTGGCGCAGACAAAGCCGTGAAAGCTTTCGCATATGATTACTCCGTGTCCAACTCGGATTACTTTAGACGCGTTGCGCAGCACCACCTCCACTTGGCGCGGGTCTTTTCCGGTGATCTTCGCCAGATTTATTGCGTGTTGTGAGGGAGTTATCTCCTCCAGCTGAACTATTTTTCCCTCAGCTTTGGAGATGAGTGAGTGAGCAACTACGACCACATCCCCGTCCTCCAAAGTTATGCCTGACTTCCTTAAACCTTCGAAAATCAGTTCGGCCACGTCGTCGCCTACTTTTGCTAAACCTATTCCACGCACAGGAATTATTTCCAATTCAGCGACCCTATCCACTATAGACCGAGTTTGTCGAGTTTTTTCTTCGCTTTGGCAGCTGAGACGGAAGACAGGTCGAGAACACTCTCTTGCTCAACGGTTTTCCTCTTCACGAATAGGCCGCATCTACCGTCTGGTAGAAGCTTGACCTGTATGCATTGGGCGTATGGACATTGATAGCCTATGCAGGGTGCGTCAACCCAGTTGCACCAAGGCGGGTTTCTCCTATAGTCCAGAACTTTCTTACCGCATCGGAAAAATCGACAGAGGGGATTGCATATAGGCGTCGGCTCTTTACTCAACGTCCAGTTCGGCAAACCCGAACCTCACTCTACGCAAACAAGGATGGAAGGTGGAATTTTAACGTTGTTTCCTTGAACGCAAAACGATATATGCTCCGGCAAGTAGCACAATGAGAACGGCCGCCAATATGATGGACGCGAGAAGCTGAGTTGAGATGAAAGCGTTGCCGACTGCTACCTCGTCAACAAACCTGATCTGAATATTTTCTGGGCCTGATGCGAACCTTCTCTCCCTAACCAAGAGGGTGTCTCCACTGTAAACGTCGACCACTACGTGAGAGGGCAGCTCGAGAGTGATTTTCAAGGGTGTAGAGCTCGAAACAGTGTCCAGCAACTGTTCACTGTCTCCATATACCGTGACGCGCAGTCCCTCGACAGTGCGTCCTAGGGAGTCAAGAACCGTGATGGTTACTGGGAAGTTGACGGTTGTTAGCCGTATTTCCTGAGGTTCCGTTGATAGGTCTAAAATTCTTTGGAAAACAACCCGGTCTCTATAACGTACGACCACTTCGTTGGGTCCAGGGAAAACGTCAGCTGCGGCCTGTCCATTTGAAATTGTTGTGTTCGTTGTCCTGTCTGTGATTGTGTCTCTTATTATCAACTGTGCTGATGGCAAAGGAGTGCCCGTGTAATCGACTATTCTTAGTGATGTTTTTGTCAGAGGAAGCGTAATCTCCTTGGTTATCTTGTATTCGTTTAGGGTGAGCCGCTCCACTTGTATGCGTGTTCTCCCTCGGAAAACTGAGATCTGGTAATCGCCTACGATTTTTGACTGGGGGACAAGACCTACTGTGAACTGACCCTGCTCATCCGTGACGCCGCCGGTGAAGTTACCGTAACCCGCCGCGCCCACGAGTATGCCTATTCCCTTAACAGGGTTGCCATCCGGGTCGAGAACCTTGATAACCACGTTCCCTACATCTGGTGTGAAGACAAACGCTGTGTAACCTTCTACGTTGAGGAGAGTGTTGTAGACAACCACGTCCCTGTTAGAAAGCTTGATTGACAAAGTGGCGTTGTAGCTGCCGACTATAGCCGAGCTTATCAACTGGTTTATTGAGGTGAAGCCATCGACTACGTCAACACGTTCAGTGACGTTCCCAGCCCTTAGAGACAGCGACCCAGACAGCTTTATACGTGTTCCCTGGGAATCGGCAAACGAGAAGTTCGCGTTGACGAGCCCGGAGGAAATTGTCACCTCCTCGACATAGTTGTCAACCATCTTTTCGACGCTGCCGAGGGTTATGCCTTGTTTGAGAGTTGATACCCTATATGGGCCACCTATGGATGAAATGTTTGAGAAGGGTATGTCGGTGAATATTGCGACACCAGACCCATTTGTCCGCTGTGACGTTGAAACCACTCCATTTGGAGACAGAAGGTTAACGAAAAGGTTTGGCACAGGTTTTCCAGCAGTATCTACCACTTTTGCGTACACCCTTGAGAGCGGAGCAACTTCTCTCAGGAAATTTGTCTCCGGGAATACTATTGTTCTTCTTATTAGCTCGATGTTTTGGAGAGAGATAGTGACTTGATATGTTCCAGGAGTAAGTTGTCTGAGGACTGCGTAACCTGTAGCGTTTGTCACCGCTGTTTCCCTGAAGTTTTCAGCCTGTACCGTAACAGTCAGCCCCGCCCGCGGAGATCCATCTCCGGCTGTAACAAGAACTGTCAAAACCTGCCCCTGAGACTGCGCCAGCGTCAAATGAGGAAGCGTTAGAAGAACCACCAATAGAGTCAATGCGATTGCCTTCATTGGGTTTTTTGTTCTTGACCCGGGTTTTAAATTTGAATGTTGTTTAGACGTTTTCTGAGGAATGTGTCAGCTTCAAGAAGTGTTTCCCGGGCTGTTTTAAAGGTCAGTCTCTCGAGGGCTTTTTCGAGGGGGAGCCAGACGAAATCGAGATGCTCCTGTGAAAGCGTCACCGCTCTGTCAAACACTTCTCCCAGGTAGAAGACAACTTCTTTTCTCACCAGCTTCCCGTTTTTCATGAACATGTAGTTGATTATCTTGCGAAAGCCTTCAACCAACTCTATCCTATGTATTCCTGTCTCCTCCCACACCTCTCGTAGAACAGCCTGCAGCTCCGACTCGTTCTTCTCGATGTGCCCCTTCGGAAAATCCCAGTGACCCGCTCCATACTTTAGTAAAAGATACTCGACACCGTCGTCCCCCTTGATATATAATACAGCTCCAGCGCTTCTCTCATCGACTCGACGCTTCAACCCATTACATTTCTATGATTAGGTCGATATATGCTTAAATTCGGTTGGATAAAGTTATAGACAGCATGCAGACTCTTCATAAACCTGAGTGGATTCGGGCAACTCTCCCTGGGCCTGGAGCTTATCCCAGGGTCAGGAGTGTTTTGAGAAAATATGGGCTACACACTGTCTGTGAGGAAGCGTTGTGCCCCAACCTCGGAGAATGCTGGGGAGGAGGAACAGCCACTATAATGATTCTCGGAGACATTTGCACCAGGGGTTGTAGGTTCTGCGCAGTGAAAACAGGCAAGCCGAGTGGTTTTCTGGATACTAACGAGCCTGTAAACGTCGCGAGAGCTGTTAGCGAGATGGGGCTAAAGTATGTTGTTTTGACTTCTGTGTGTCGTGACGACCTCGAAGACGGCGGAGCTGGTGTTTACGCAGAAACCATCAGAAAAATTAAGGAGACAAAACCCGATGTCTTGGTAGAGGTTTTGATACCCGACTTTGACGCAGAACCCGCGGAGCTGAAAAAAGTTGTGGAAGCAGGGCCTGATGTTGTGTCTCACAACATAGAGACCGTAAAGCGTTTGACTCCTGTCGTGCGCGACCCACGTGCATCATATGAAAAGTCTCTGAAGGTTCTTCAATTGCTTAAGCAGATAAACCCAAGGATCTACACGAAGTCGTCTATCATGGTCGGGCTTGGTGAGAGCTTTGAAGAGGTTGTTGAAGCGTTGCGTGACCTCCGCGCAGTGGATGTGGACTTTGTGACGATTGGGCAGTATCTTCGGCCGACGCTTAATCATCTGCCTGTAAAGGAGTATGTTCATCCCGATGTTTTCAAAAGGTATGAGCGCGAGTGTATGGCTATGGGGTTCAAATATGCTGCTTGCGGGCCACTGGTTAGGAGCAGTTACCGGGCTGGCGAATACTATCTCATGTCTATGCTGGGGAGGTGAGTGGTTTGCCTCAGTTGAACATGGCGCAGGCCCTGAACCTTGCTCTGCGCGAGGAGATGAGCCGTGACGAGAGGGTTGTGGTGCTCGGTGAGGATGTTGGACGACGCGGCGGAGTGTTTCTCATCACTGAGGGCTTGTATGAGTTGTTCGGGCCCGAGAGGGTTATCGACACCCCTCTCTCCGAAGCTGGTATCATCGGCGTGGCGGCGGGCATGGCCATGAACGGACTGAGGCCCGTTGCCGAGATACAGTTCGCCGACTTCATCTTTGGAGGATTCGACCAGATAGTTTCTAACGTCGCCAAAATCAGGTACAGAACAGGAGGACAATTTTCTGTTCCCTTGACGATTAGGGCCCCGGTAGGAGGCGGCGTTAAAGGCGGCATGTTCCACAGCCAGAGCCCCGAGGCATACTTCATACACACGCCGGGACTGAAGGTGGTTACTCCCTCGACACCCAGCGACGCAAAAGGTCTACTTATTTCATCTATCAGAGATGAGGATCCTGTGCTGTTTTTTGAGCCCAAGCGTATCTACAGGACTTTTAAGGAAGAGGTGCCAGAGGGAGAATATACTGTGCCGCTCGGTGTTGCGCGGGTTGCGCGAGAGGGCTCCGATGTTTCGCTGATTACCTACGCCGCCACGGTTCATGACTGTCTAAGAGCTGCTGAGAAGGCTGAGGACGAGGGCATAAGCTGTGAGGTGATAGACCTTCGGACGCTTCTACCTTTTGACAAGGATGCTGTCGAGAGGACTGTGAAGAAGACGGGTAGGCCTGTGATTGTGCATGAGGCGCCTAAGACATGTGGCTTCGGCGCGGAGCTTGCAGCCTTCATAGCCGAGAGGCTGTTGTTCGACCTTGAGGCCCCTGTTCTGAGGGTTACCGGCTACGATACACCGTTTCCATTCGTCCACGAGCATCATTACTTGCCCAACGAGACGAGGATACTGAACGCCATACGCAAAGCCGCAAGCTTCTAAGGAGGCATAGTGCATGAATTTTGATGCTGTTGTTGTTGGAGGAGGTCCGGGAGGTTACTCGACGGCGATAAGGCTAAGCCAACTCGGTTTAAAAACCGCTCTAGTTGAGAAAGAACATCTCGGCGGTGAATGCACCAACTGGGGATGCATACCGAGCAAGCACCTCATCACCCAAGCGAAAAAAATCCATTCGCTGATGGAGCTCTTAGGCTCAGGCCTTGTCACGGGAGAGATAACGGTAACCATGCCAAAAATCACCGAATCAACCCAGCAGGTTGTCCAAAGGCTGAGACAAGGAATCTCTTACCTACTCAAAACCTATCGTGTAACTGTTTACAAGGGTGAGGCAGAGATAACCAGTCCCGGGATGGTCAAAGTTTCGAGCAACGGTGGCAAGGAATCTTTTGAGGCCAGAAACATAGTTGTTGCGACCGGGACTGTCCAGAGCAGTCTGCCAGCGGCTCCGTATGATGGGAAGCGCATAATCGGGTATAAGGAGGCCCTTTACTTGGGAAATGTTCCGAAGAAGATGCTGGTGGTGGGCGGCGGAGCAATAGGGGTTGAACTCGGGACGGCTTATAGACATCTCGGCTCCGAGGTTACCATTGTGGAGTTGATGGACCAGCTCCTGCCCGGAATAGACCCTGACGCGGCCCGACTTCTAAAAAGAGGCCTCGAGAAAAAAGGTGTAAAGATTCATCTCAAGACGACCGTTGAAGAAACCCGCTATGTAGACGGTGGTGTCGAGGCTCTTTTGTCGAATGATGTGAGAGAGGTTTTTGACATTGTCTTGGTTGTTGTGGGGAAGAGGCCGAGCGAATGGGTTAGAAAACTGGCTGACCTTGGGGTGAAGCTCGGCGAGAAGGGATATGTTTTGGTGGACAGCGGCATGAAAACATCCGTCGATGGAATATATGCGGTAGGGGATGTCACGGGCCCGCCTTTCCTCGCACATAAAGCATATAGACAAGCAACAGTTGCTGCAGAAAACATCGCAGGGAAAAAGAGCTCATACGACGGGCTTGTACCCTTCGGTGTCTTCACCTCACCAGAGGTCGCTACCGTCGGGCTAACAGTCGAGGCGGCGCGAGAAAAAGGCTACGACCCTGTGGAAGCAAGGTTTCCATACGCCGCTCTTGGTAGAGCAGTCGCCGACAATGAAGACGGATTCGTGAAAATTATCTTCGACAAAAAAACAGACAAAGTCTTTGGAGCAACTGTCGTGGGCCCGCATGCCACCGAGACCGTTTCTATTTTGACAACATTAATCAAGCTGGGCGCAACCGTGGATGAAGCCTCTGAAATAATACACATCCACCCAACATATTCCGAGGCGGTCGGCGAGGCTATGCATCTTGCTCACAAGAGGTCGATCCACTATGTCACGCGATGAACTCTTTTTCCTCGACCTCGGCCTCCTCGACTACAGAGAATGCCACGCAAAAATGCTGAGGCTTGTGGAGCAGAGGATTGCTCAGGAGGTGGGTGACACAGTAATCCTCGTTGAGCATCCGCATGTCTATACTTTGGGGAGAAAAGGCAGGATGGAGAATGTCCTTGACAAATCTGTCCCGGTTTACCGAGTTGAAAGAGGCGGAGACGCCACGTACCACGGCCCCGGACAGCTCGTCGCCTATCCTGTGATAGACCTGAACAAACTCGATGTGACAGTGGCCGGCTTCGTTCATCTCCTCGAAGACGTGTTGATTAAAGTTTTGCACGATTTTTCTATAGAGGCGGAGCGTGTGGAGGGTTATCCCGGTGTCTGGGTGAGGGGGAAAAAGATTGCGTCAATTGGCCTGGCTGTGAAACAGTGGGTAACCTATCACGGCATAGCCCTAAACGTCAACACAGACCTCTCAAAATTCATGGGAATAAGACCCTGTGGAATGGATAGCGAGATCATGACCTCGATGGAGAAAATCCTCGGTCAAAAAGTGGACATGACAACCGTCAAACGAAGCCTCGTAAAACATCTCTCCCAAACACTCCGTAGGAACCCTGTCTACGTCACCGCTGCGGTCGCCGATACGGCCACCCTATTTAAATCCTTATAAAGTATTTAAACCACATGAAGCCGTGCCAAAAGGCCCACCGCCGAAAATCGAGATACAGAACGTCGTGTCCAGCGTAACTCTGTTCCAGAAGCTTGACCTGGCCCAGATACAGCGAACTTTCCCCGATGTCGAATATAAGCCTGCTCAGTTTCCGGGACTTGTGTTCAGGCTTGCGAAGCCTAAGACGGCGACGCTCATTTTCAGCAGCGGCAAGATGGTGTGCACAGGTGCGAAAAGTGAGGAAGAGTCGATACGCGCGGTTAGGACAGTTGTGAAGGCTTTGAAGAAGGAGGGGTTTGTGATACGTGAGGAGCCACAGATTGAGATTCAGAACATAGTGGCCTCAATAGATCTACATGGGCGCATAGACTTAGAGAAAGCGGCCATGACACTGGAGAACGTGATGTATGAGCCTGAACAGTTTCCCGGACTCATCTACAGGATGAACAGCCCCAAGGTAGTCATACTGATGTTCGCGAGCGGCAAACTCGTCTGCACCGGCGCGAAGTATGAGAAAGATGTATACGAGGCTGTTAGCAAGCTTCAGCAGCTTCTGGAGGAGAAAGAGCTGATAAGCTACGATTAGACAGGGAAAAATGCTCTCAAAAGGGGGAGGGTTTTCACTGGCTCGAGTCCTAGCAACTTTACTGACACACTTAGGCTAAATAAGACAAGGACCACAAGTAAGAAGAAGATGTCCTTTCTCTTCATGTTTAGTTGCTTTAGGCTGGTTCTTTTACGTGATGCTCCAAAGCATTTTACCTCCATCGCCTCGGCTAGCTCGTATGAGCGGCGTATCACGTTGACAAGCAGCGGGACAAGCACTGGGATGAGGTTGCGTATCCGTTTGGTGAAGGGGCCTTTGTCAACCTCGAGGCCCCGAGCCCTCTGAGCATCCAAAACCACCTGCAGCTCCTCAGCCATGACGGGCGTGAACCTTATCGCAGACACAAAGGCGAAGGTGTATTCATAGGGGACGCGGAGCTGCTGCAGCGTCAATGCGATTTCATCAGGCGTCGTGGTCAAAAAGAAAAGCGAGAAAGATGATAGAAAAACCAGCAGCCGTAGAGAATATGTTAAGGCATATCCCAGCCCCGTGACCAGCTCAGGCTCCCTGCTATATTGGGAGAAAAAAGTGATGACGAAAACTATTGCGACAAGCGGAAGGGCTCCTCTGATCGTTTTTATCCACAGTTTTTGAACTTTGGCCGACAGGATCACAAGGCTTTCGAGCGTTAGCAGGAGTAGTATTATGACGATGTCGATGTGGATGACTGCTGTAACGAGGACCAGTGTTGAGGTGGCGAGCTTAACTCTCGGATCAAGCCTGTGGATAAATGTTGTGCCAGGCCGGAACCTCAGCCCTTCAAACAGGCTCATGACGCAGCACCTTCAAAACCTGTTTAACAGCTTCATCCACGTCAAGAACCCGGCTTTCGAAGCCGAGGTCTTTAAGCCTCTTAAAAGCATAGACCAGCTGAGGCATCAGGATAGAAGCCTTCTTCACAACCACCTCATCTGTTAGTATCTCTTCACACCTGCCATCGGCTACTACTTCGCCCTTGGACAAGAGGATGACCCGCGGCCTCAGCTCGGCCACGAACTCGACGTCATGGGTTGCGAGCAAGACAGTTCTTCCCTGTGTGTTAAGCATCTTTATCATGTGTTTCATCTTTTCTTTCTGGAGACTGTCCTGCCCAATTGTCGGCTCGTCGAGGCAGATGATTCGCGGGCTCCATGCCATTATGATGGCCATGGCAAGCCTCTTCTTCTCACCTCCGCTGAGCAGGAAGGGTGACTGGTTGGCGTATGTGTCTAGCTCGAAGAACTTGAGAGCCCACTCAACCCTTTTCCGCACAACATCCTCGCTGTATCCAAAGTTTCTCAACGCAAAAGCGACTTCGTCGAAAACGGTTGACTCGAAGAACATGTCTTCAGCGTTTTGGAAAACAAGCCCAGCAATCTGCGAAAGCTGGGCAACAGAGGCTGTTTTTGTCTCGACACCCTCCACAATTACCCTGCCCTTAACAGGTTTGAGTAGGCCGTTTACATGTTTGAGGAGCGTGGTTTTGCCTGAGCCATTTTCACCCATGAGAGCGACTAGCTCACCTGGCCTAAACTCGAGGGAGACGCCTTTCAGGGCGTGGACATTAGAGGGATAGGTGTAGTGTACCGATTCAAAGATGGCTGACAAGGCTTCTCACCTCGGCCTCAAACTCCTCTGCGCTCAAGCAGACCCTGTTCCACTTCTCCAAATGTGTCTTGAGTTTTTTGCTGACGCTGGTGATCTTGGGTGTGGCGACGCCGTGTAGATGCGAGTCGTGGAATTCGAAGAAGTCTCGTGGCGAACCGTCGAAGACCACTCGCCCGTCCGAGACAACCACTATTCTATCTGCTTTGGCCGCGGCCAGCTCAACCCTGTGCTCAACGAGTAAAACGGTTAGCTGAAGCTTTTTTCTGACATCGTCGATGAGACTGAGGAGCTGTGAAGCCGTTAACGGGTCGAGGAAAGAGGTGGGTTCATCCATGGCGAGTATCTTGGGCTTCATGGCGAGAACCGATGCTATCGCGACTCTCTGCTGCTGGCCTCCAGAGAGCTCGAAGGGGGACCTGTCTCTGAGGTGTGTTATGTTGAGTAGGTTCATGGCTTCTTCGACGCGTTGAATTATTTCCTCGCGGGGAAGCCCGAGGTTTTCGAGGGGGAAGGCTATGTCGGCTTCGACGGATAATGCGAAGAGCTGGTTCTGCGGGTTCTGGAAAACCATGCCGATGACCTGTGACATCTTGTGTGTGGGTGTCTTGTCTGGCTCAAGCCCGTCGACTATGACCCGGCCGCTGTATTCACCCTCGTAAAACTGCGGAATCAAGCCGTTCAAACATCGGAGGAGGGTTGATTTTCCTCCGCCGCTCGGCCCCACAAGCAAAACGAACTCTCCTTTCTCGACCGAGAGGTTAATGTTTTTCAGGGCAGGCTTGTTGCTTCCGGCATAGGTGAACGATAGGTCATTTACCTGGATGATTGTCATATGTTACTCGGCCAGCTCCACAGCGGGTGTCGACAGCAGCGTTGACAAGCCCTTCACAGCCTCCTCGACGACCCTATCCACAGGTGCTTTGAGACGCAGCCTTGCGGCCCCAACATGTCCTCCGCCGTCGCCCTCAAACCTCCGCAGAAGATAATTTACGAGGTCGTCTCCAAGCCCTACTCCGGCGAATTTCTGGAAATCGTAGGAGCCGCGTGCAGCCAGTATTGTGTATTCTCCCTTCTCACCTGCGACCAGAGCGACATGGGCGCCCGCGTTCACAAGAGTGCGCGCAACCGATGAGAGATAGCTGTTGACACGTGAGACGGCCACGAACCAGTCACCCAACCTATAAACCGATGCACGGCGCAAACCCTTCAGCCTCGCTATCCTCTCCGCATCATCACCACGAGGCTCGAGCATCCCCAGCACAGAATAGGGATTGATTCTCTGGAGAAGCCTCGCGGCCTTGATAGCCACTTCTTCATCGGCTATCGAGAGCCTTACGGTGTCGTAGTATATTCCGAGGAAAAGTGCCTCCGCCGTCTCCTTGTCCATGACGAGGTTTAAATATTCTACCAAGTCGTATACTATTTCCGCTGTTGCCAGATAATTTGGAGAAACTAATGTGGTTGCTCCGCTGTTTTCTACGGTTCTAACGTGGTGGTCTATCGAGATGATTGGCTTGCCCGAGCCGTAAACCATGTCCATGTATTCTCCGAGGAGATGGGGAGAGCCGACGTCTACAAGCAGGTAGACATCAGGTTTCTCCACGAGTTTCTCCTTGACCCCCAGATGCTCCATTATTGCTTTGACGTGTAGAGCGGATTCCTCGGGGATGAGAAAACCCGTTTCCGAGGCTTCATAATTCTGAGAGAGAAGCCTGCACATCACGTACGCCGAGCCGACCGAGTCGGCGTCCCCTCCCCAGTGGGAAAGCACCTGCACTCGCCGGCCTCTGACATGATGCTGTAAAATCCTGTGAATCTCCGAGATAAAGCCGTGGTCTCTCATTTTCCGTGACAAAAGATATGAGTGATGTTTTAAACTCTATGGCTCTACTGCTCCGAAGCCTGTCCGCCTGAGAGCAGTTTCTGAACCTCTTTCTGGAGAGACTCGATCTGAGCGCGGGCCCTAGACTCCTGTCTCTCTATCACTTTCAGCCTTGTGTCGGCTAGCTCCTTTCTCTCTGTAAGTTCTGCGACCATTTTCTCTTTGCTTGTTTGAACGAGGACAGGGCCCACGGCCTTGAACAACACGGCCGAGTCATCCATTTTGTTTATCTCCTCCAAAGCCGCCGTCACCTCGGCGAGCTCCGACTCGATTCTCTGTTTTTCCGAGAGAAGGAGGCTCAGGCTTTGCTGCAGCTGCTGAAGCCTCAGCACCTGCTGCTGAACGTTGGGGGGAAGCTGTCTCTCAGCCATTCTCCAGCACCTCCATCGTAGCCAAGGAAACGTTCAAGAGCCTTATTACTGTGTTGGCTGCGGCACGGGCCGCGGTGATGTCCTCTGCCTCAAGCTTCACGGTAACATCGCCGTCGATCCTCTCTACGGATGTCTTTGACCTCCTCGACTTGATGGAATCAGTTTCGGGTTTTAGGCTCTTTAAAATGGATGAGGCTTTGTCAGGGTCGGTGGAAAACTCTATGAAAATTGTTACATGGGCCATTTATTTCTCAGCCTTGGGTGTGTAGGCTTGTCCAGCGAACTTGTAGCCGCATCTCCTGCACTGCCATATGCCGACCGAGACCCGCCGCACTCTCTTTGCCCCACATCTGTCGCAGACATGGCGTGCTCTAGCAACAGAGACGACCTCGGCCCATTTCTTCCTCAGTGTGGATCCGTACCTTGGTCCGAGCCCCTTCGCAATGGCCTGACGACTTTTAACCATCTCCAACACCTTCCACTAATTTGCTTCTAAGCATAGTGGATGCATCAAGCCCAATTTTAACCATCTCCTTGAACATGTTCACGGGAAGCAGGCCTGGCGAACTCTTCTGAACAGCCGACAAAACACCTTCGCTGTCGTATCCTATGGTTACGACAGTGTCAGCCACCTCCTCCTCCGCCGGCAGAGGGTCTACAACAATCTTGTCGCGGATAAGCGCCATAGTCACGCTTACGGGCAGTGTTCTCATGGGTAGCTTCATCTTCTCACCCGGCACAGCCTCCACTTTACCGTCCACCACACGGTAGACGGGGAGCGTCATGGTCTTAAGCGCGGCCACCGCGGAAAGAACAGATGCGTCAAAGTAGTTGCCGTCATAGTCCAAAACATAGCAGTCTATGAAAATCATGTAAACCTTCTGACCCTCTACTATGCATAGCTTATCGACCTCGATGGCTTTGCTCTCCCTGATAACCCTGTCCACAATACGTGAGAGCTCTATGGCTCTTTCATCGGGTGGCCCTGGCTCAAACGTCTTTGACGCGAGCGGCAGCAGCTCTGCGTTGACCGTGAATACTCCTTCGTTTGGACGATCGGGATAAGGCGTGCCGACCTCTACCTTTATTCCTGTGAGAATCTTTGTTTTGCCGAGCGAGACGAGGGCTGAGCCGTTCGCTTTCTCAACAACACCTGTCGATATCTCGATTCTCCTGTATTGCAGTGGATCGCGTTCGTCTATTCTTTTCCCGATTTTCAGTAGGTCGTATATCTTGTTCTTCATTATCTTTATGCCGTACCCACGTTTCTCCAGTCCAAGGCTCATGTTTCCAGCCCCTCCGGCTCAACACGGTATTTCCGTTTGAGCGCGTCTATTTGCATCTGGTGTATTTTCTGAACAGCTTGTTGCGCCATCTCAAGGCCTTTGTCAATCTCCTCGGGCGTCATCCTACCGTTAAGCTGCAGAAGAACTATCGAGTTTATGCGTGGCGCTATAGCCACAGGCATGTCTGCTTCACCATACTTGTCTTCCTGCTCGTTGATGTCGAGGACAAGAACTCCGTCAACCTTCCCAACAGCTATCGCCGCAATCATGTCAGACATCGGTATACCAGCGTCGGCCAGGGCCAGCGAAGCTGCAGTTATACCGGCTGTTCTCGTCCCGCCATCTGCCTGAATGACTTCGACGAAGATATCTATCATCATTCTGGGAAACTCTTCGAGAAAAACAACTGTTTCAAGGGCTTCTCGGATTACTTTGGAGAGCTCTATTTCACGTCGCGTCATGCCGAGTGGTTTCCGCTCGTCTACGCTAAAGGAGGCCATGTGGTATCTGCAGTTTATGACGCCTTTGTCCGGGAGTTCGAGGTGTTTGGGGTGAACCTCTCGGGGCCCTATGACGCCTGCGTA
Source organism: Nitrososphaerota archaeon (assembly GCA_041641305.1). GTDB lineage: Archaea > Thermoproteota > Nitrososphaeria_A > Caldarchaeales > Caldarchaeaceae > Caldarchaeum. The sequence continues at coordinate 176,853 of JBEPYN010000001.1, forward strand.
AATCCTTGTACCACCTAGCTCGACGTAGGCTGAGCCGTCAGTCTTCTCCAACACTCCGACCTCCATCCTCATCTTCCTCATCTCGTCAGGTCTCCGGCCATCAACCCTCAAACCATTTTCATCAATTAGACGAATCTTCACCACCTCCTCCAAGCATTTTCCTAATCATCTGGATAACTCGTTCAGTTAACCCAGATGTGTGCGCTTCCCTCTCAATCATGTTCACCGCCGCCACTGCGGCGAACTCGTGGGCAGGGTCTGGCCCGTTGACCACTATTAAACCGTTGCGACCGACCCAGAAGTCGCATCCCGTCTCTCGGCGGAGAACCTGAAGCATCGAGCCTTTTCTCCCTATTATGCGCGGAACCTTAGCCGCGTTGACGGAGACGAGGATGCCTGAAGGTATTTTCTGCAGACCCTCTGTGGCGAGAACTATTCCTTTTAGGCCTGTTGCCTTTACTTCCGCGAGGACACAGTCGCCTATGTCGATTTTGAGGGGTGTGGTTTCTCTCTCATGCGGCTTGATGACGGCTGTTGTTTCTCCCCCGATGTCCACCTCCACAGCGTTCGGCTTGACGTCGGAGACTATTCCAACTACCTTGTCACCTCTCTGAGGCCTGTATCTTCCGCTGACAGGAACCACTCTGAGGACGCCGTTGCTGAATTTGGCGAAGCCCATCACCGACGCGTAGACCTTGCCATCACGGACATAAGTGCCGAATCCGCTTTGCCTCGGGTTGTCTGACAGCAATTGACCGGGAACAACAATCTCACTCTCGCTAAAGTACTGCATATCAGCCCACCGGCTTTACCTCCACTCTTCCTCCGCAGATCTTGTTAAGCCTGTCTATTAGATCTGCCTGAACACCTGTCGGTATCTCTGCAACGCATCGCCAGCTTCCGTCTCCCAGCCAACTCTCCTCAAGTATGTTGCCCATGCTCCGTATCAGGCCATACACTTTGCCCATGAACTCGCCTGCGACCCGGACCTCCACCTTCATGTTCCCAATCTTGATGGGCAGAACTCGTCTAAGTTTCTCGATAGCTTTCATTGCCTCGACCTTGGGGTCTGCGAAAGGCTCAATGGAGAGGCCTACCTGCTCGAGTGCGAGTTCAATTCTTTGCGGCGGATGCGGCGTGTTGGTTCTGGAGTCTATGGCGTTTTTCGCGATGAAATCAATTATCTGCCGTTTCTTCTCCTCGATGAGCCTTCGCCTCTGCTCGGTGGTGATAAGGACTTCGCCGTCGGTCATGATTTTCTCCGCCACCGCACGTGCATCCGTTGTCCCAAAAGCCTTCTTCAACTCGCTTTCAGAAGCTCTAACACCTTTCTTCCAGTCCTTGAAAACCTCCTCGTACACCAGAATCTTTGATATGGGGATTTTTTCCCCTAATTTGTAGCGCAAAGCGTTGTCTGGGTCCACAAGAACCTCGTATGTTGTTCCACCGATACCGAGCCTTGCTATCGTATAGTTTTCACGTTGCTTAGGCATCCTCGGCTCAACTACTGTTTCTTTGCCTTGATCAGGTTTTCTAGAAGGGCGTTTAGCTCAGGCTGTGGCTTCAGAGTGTATTTCCTCGTTGTCAGAGGGATTGTGACAAGCCTGACTGTCCACCCCTCCTCGATTTTGTCAACAGAGTCAACAAGGGCGCCGAGTGCGAGTTCTACGGCTTTGTCGAGAGACAAGTCGCTGCGGTAGTTGTTTTCGAAGATTTCCCTTACCTTGTCAGCACCTCTGCCGATGGCCCATGCGTTGTACTCGAGGATGAGGCCGCTTGGCTCCGCGTAGAAGAGCCTTGGCCCTGTTTTGTCGACTCCTCCTATGAGAAGAGCTGTGCCAAAAGGCCTTACTCCCGCGTGCTGCGTGTAGAGCTGCATTATGTCGCCCACTCTTCTCGCCACAGCCTCGACCAGCGGTTCCTCGTCATAGGAGAGCCTTAGTGTCTGGGCGTAAACTCTCGCGTTGTCGACAAGAACTCTCGCGTCGGAGTTTAGTCCCGCCGTCGCCGACCCTATGTGCTCATCTATCTGGAAAATTTTCCAAGAGAAGTCAGGGTTCTGCAGCTTAGTGTGCATACGCTCTTCAACGGCCAGCACAACCCCTTCGCGGCAAGTAATGGCGAGAGCGGTTGAGCCTGACCGAACAGTCTCGAGAGCATATTCAACTTGGTAGAGCCGTCCCTGCGGTGAAAAAACAGTGATAGCCCTGTCATATGCACCAGTCATTCCCAGCGCCATTGCTCAACACACCTATGGTGTGAGAGTTTGCTGGGATTAAATAAAGTTACCGTAGCTGAAGTCATCGTTTTAACGCTATATAGGGCTGGTAACATTATGCACCATGCCTCTGTGCAGCGAGTGCGGGGGAGGACTAGTTTACGACCGGGAGCTGAGACTATACACATGCAGCTCATGCGGCGCAACCTACACTTCTCAAGACCTTTTGGTGGAGAAGGAGAAGAAGTTTAACGCAAGGTTCGAGGAGGAGAGGAAAAGACGCAGAAGAGAAGAGTACCTCGAATGGTGGCTTAGCTCGAAGCAGTGAAAGCGTTCTCGACGGCGAAAGCTACCCTTAGAAGCCTGAGGTCTTCTCCACATGGGCCCACGAGCTGCATCCCGACTGGGAGGCCATGAGCGGTGGTTCCCGCCGGTATGCTGATTGCGGGAGAACCGTAGAGGTTGAATGGCTCAGTATTCTTTAATGAAGCCTCGCGGACAGAAATGAGCTGTCCGTCGACTTCGATGTTTTCCTCGTCAACCCGGTGAGCAGGTATCAGGGTTGTCGGCGTAGCCAAAACATCTACTTTTGTGAAAATTTTTTCAAAGCCTCTTGTCAGCTTTTTCCTTGCTCTCAAAGCGTTCAGGTAGGCTGCGGCAGGTATTGCAAGACCTCTGACAATACGGTCCCGCACATCCTGTCCATACTCGTTGAGCCTTCCGCGTGATAGCCTGAGGTGGAAGGCAGCGGCCTCCGCAAACGCTATAACAGACCTGCATCGAGCTGCTTTCTCAACGTTCTCGACAACTATGTCCTCCAGAACAGCGCCTCTATGCTCTAAAGTTTTCAGACCCTTCTCAAACACCTCTGCGACATGTTTGTCCAAGGGCTCGAGAAAATAGTTAAGCGGCACACCTATTCTGAGGTCTTTGAGCGGTAGAGGCCTTATTCCGCCGGGTTTTACCGGCTTATTCACCAACACGGAGTATACGAGAATTGTTTCCCAGACGCTTCTCGCGAGGATGCCGACGTGGTCCATGCTCCAGCTCAAAGGTATGACGCCTTCGTTGCTCAACCGCCCAGATGTTGGCTTGAAGCCCACAACCCCGCAGAAAGATGCAGGCACCCTGACAGAGCCCGCTGTGTCGGTCCCCAGCCCGATGTCACACATGCCGAGCGCAACGGCTACAGCAGAACCTCCGCTTGAGCCTCCCGATACGCGTGAGGTGTCATACGGGTTGAGACACGCGCCATAGAATGGGTTGATGTTGGAGACGCCGAATGCGAACTCGTGGAGGTTTGTTTTCCCGTTTACAGCACCGCCAGCCTCTAAGACCCTCGCCACAACGGCCGCTGTCCTGTTTGAGATATTGTTTGCCAACAGCTTTGAACCAGCGGTGGTGGGATAACCCTTAACATGAAAAACATCCTTCACACCGAAGCTGATGCCATGTAAAACCTTTCTCCGAAAACCCTTGTCGACGACGGGTTTAGGAAATACCGTTATGTAGGCCCTGTAGACATCATTCATCTCCTCTATGATTTTGTATTGTTTCCTCCATCTCTCTTCTGGGTTGAAGTTTCCTGTGGAGAAGAGGTTCCGAAGCTGGTTAGAAGGGCTGCTCCTCATCCTCAACCAGCTCCAACAACTCCGCAAGAATCTCGAGGTTTTTGTCATATGCCTGTGTAAAAAGCCGGTAAACCTCCTCGCCTGACAAACCCACGAGTCTGAGAATCCTGACCTCAGGATCAGGCATCTTGGTATGTTGTCTACTGCATGCTATTATAGTTATGGAGGTGGCAAAGTCTAAATAGCGTCTATAGGGTTTGGCTTTGGGAGTTCTGAAGATTGACGAGGACAAGAGTTCTCTTCGTGGTTGGAACGGCTGGCTCCGGCAAATCTTCGCTGACAGGAGTTTTTAGCGAGTGGCTGAGGGATCATGAACAGTCAACAGCCACAGTTAACCTCGACCCCGCAGCCCTATCTCTTCCCTACGACCCAGACGTCGATGTCCGCGAGTTTGTCGACTACGAGAGGATAATGTCGACAAGAAACCTTGGGCCAAACGGTGCCTTAATCGCTTCGGTGAGAGAGGTTGCGAGAAACATCGACGAGATAGCGGCGTTGGCTGAGGAGACGAACGCGGACTGGCTTTTGGTTGACACGCCGGGGCAGCTTGAGCTTTTTGCTTTCAGGAAAGAGGGGCGCGTCATAGCACGGAGAATATCCGAGGGCAGAAAGCTTCTACTCTTTCTCCTCGACACAGTAATCTGCTCACATCCGAGAAACTATGCTGCAACACTCTTCCTCTCTGTCTCAACAATCCTCTCACTCGGATTACCCGCGTTGAATGTTTTATCCAAGACAGACGCTGTTCCACCGAGACACTTGGCGAGAATATTTGGATGGCATGAGTCGCAGGAATCTTACGCGGTAAGCGCCGGAGGCTCAATGAACGAGCTTCAGCTGAGTCTCTCGAGGGAGATAGTTCAGACTGTTTGGGAGATATCCAACAGCATACCGCTGGTGGCTGTCTCCGCCAAAACCTATGAAGGCTTCACAGAACTCTACGCAAATCTTACGAGAATTTATGACGAGGGGGAGATGGAGCTGAGATGACGGAGGAGAACGTAGCAGCGATAGAGGAGGAAATTTTCCAGATAAGGGCCAAGCTAGCTGAACTGAGGAAAAAGAAGCTCGAGCACGAGGAGGAGGCTCAGAAATACTACGAGAAACGGGAGAGCCTCCACGCCCGGATTAAGGAGATTAAGGAAAAGAACGCAGCAACGCTCGAACGTGTTACACAGCTCAGGAACGAGCTTGCCGAACTGCGCGCCCGCCTCGACGAGATAACCGCCAAGATAAAAGAGAAACGTAGCCAGAAAGAGGCAATTCTCTCTCAGCAGGTCTCCGAAAACGCGAAAGGATACACGGGTCAAGAGATTTTTAGAAGAATCCGTGAACTGGAGCAGAGGATTGAGACGGATATCCTCAGGCCAGAGGAGGAGAAGAGAATCTATGACGAGCTTCGCCAGCTAAACAAGCTGTTGGCGGAGGTTCAAAAACGTGAGGGGGTTGCTGAGAAGCTTAGAGAACTTAACAACTCGGCGGCCCCGCTTTATGAGGAGGCCCGAACCCTGCGTGAACAAATAAAGAAGAAAAAGGAAGAGATTCAGGCTGCCCGTGAAACAATTCAGTCTGTCAAAGACCTTATCATGCAGCTGAAGCCCGAGGCGGATGAGTATCACAACGCCTATCTCGAAGCCAAGAAAAAGGCTCAGATGTGTGAGGCAGAGGAGATACTTTTGACGTCGAGGCTGGTTGAGCTTCAGGAGTTTGTGAAAAAGAGGCGTGAGTTCGAGCTTAAGGCACGTGAGTACATGATGAAGGAGAAGATAAAGTCGAAGGCGATGGAGAAGCTGTCGAAGGGGGAGAAGCTGAGCTTCGAGGAAATGAAGCTGCTTTTCGAGGACGATGCTGCGTGGATGTCGGCTACGAAGCAGTCGAAGTCTTGACTCCTACTCCTCTACGAACTGCTCTATAGTAGGTATTTCAGGCGGTAGGCCTTTTCTTTTCCTGATTTCCTGTATGACCTTGTCCCTCAGAGACGCTGGCACCGGTTTCCATTCGCTGAACTCCGTCGCCCAGAAGGCTTTGCCCATGGTAGCGCTTCTCATGGCTTCGCTGAGGTCGAAGGTCTCGGAGGCGGGGATTTCGCCCACTACAACAGTGACATATTCGGCTTGCTTGACATCGAGGACTCTTCCACGTTTGCTGGTGATTGTCGAGGTGACGGCGCCCATGAATTCCTGCGAGACTTTTGCCTCGATTTTGAGAACGGGTTCGAGCAGCACCGGTGTGGCTGAGAGGACGCTGGCGTAGAGGCTTCTCCACGTGGCGGGAGCTATCTGGGCGTAGCCTCGGTGGACAGGGTCTTCGTGCAGCTCAACCTGCGTAAGAACAGCCTTGACTCCGCGCATGTTCTCCGCCGCGAGAGGCCCCTCCTGCATAACCCGCTGGAAACCGCCCAATATCATCATTTTCGACTCCTGTAGATACTGTGCCCCCTTGGTCGCATCCACCAGAATGTTCCCGCGTCCGTCTATTGTCCAGACATTCCGCGCCTCGTCAGCATCCCATCCATGGTCTCGGAGTATTTTCGCGACCTCTTTCCTATCCATTTCGTCGAAGAGTTCTCCCTTACGTATCAGCTCGATTACCTCAGGCTCCAGAGGCTCCACACGTGTGTAGATGCGGTTGTGTCTGTTAGGCGACTTGCCCTCGAACTCTCTTCCCTTTGACTGGATAGATTCTCTGTAGAGTATGATGGGTCTGCCGGCGACAACCTCGAGACCAGCTTTCTGTATCCATGTGAGAGCTATTTCGAGGTGGAGGGTGCCCATTCCGCTGATGAGATACTCGCCAGTCTCAGGTCGGACAACCGTAACCAGCGTAGGGTCCTCGATGGTTAGCTTGTTGAGAAACTCTACGAGCTTGGGCAGGTCTCTGCTGTACTTCGGCTCTACTGCTATTGTTACAACGGGCTCGGATACGTATTTGAGTGATTCGAAGGGAACTGTCTCAACTGTTCCGATGGTGTCTCCTGCTCTTACGTCGGAGAGACCGAGGACCGCGGGTATGTTTCCAGCCGGTATGCTGCCCACGATTTCTCGGGAGGGTCCCATGTAGACACCCACCTGCTGCACACGGCCCGATATGTTGCGGCCGACTATGATGACGTTATCACCTTCGGTAATGGTGCCGCTGAAGAGACGGCCCGTGGCCACTACGCCCGCCTGTGGGTCAACACGCACGTCTGTCACAGCCATGATTGTTGGACCGTTTTCGTCGCACTCCAGCATAGCCTGTCCGACTTCGCTCTCGAGGTCTCCTTTCCAGATTTTCGAAATACGGTATTTCTGCGCCATGTGTGGTGGTGGATGTTTGGAGATAACCATTTCGAGAAGAGCCTCGTGGAGCGGCGTCTTCTGCCTCAGCCACTCGACATCCTCTCTGCTGAAAGCGTCTATCACGTCGCTGAACTTGATGCCTTTTTCCTGAGCCTGCTTGACGGTGAAACCCCATCTATCCTTAGAGCTACCTATCGCCACCGTGTTTTCTGCGAAGCTTATCTTCCACTTCTCACGCTGCTCCGGCTCACCATACATATCTATCAAGGTGTTGACTTCGCGGACTATGCGTGCAAGCGTCTCCTGAATCTTCTCAGGTGTAAGCTTGAGCTCTTTTACAAGCCTGTCTATCTTGTTGATGTAGAGAACGGGCCTAACTCTTTCGCTGAGGGCCTGTCTAATGACCGTCTCGGTCTGCGTCATAACTCCCTCCACCGCGTCGACGACAACTATTGCGCCGTCTATGGCTCTCAATGCTCTGGTAACCCTTCCGGAGAAGTCGACGTGGCCCGGTGTGTCTATGAGGTTGATGATGTAGGGTTTTCCGTCCATCTCATAGTAGAGGGAGACGTTAGCCGCCTTGATTGTCATCTGCCTCTGCTGCTCCTCCTCAAGATAGTCGAGCGCAAGAGCCCTGCCCGCCAGCGACGGCGAAAGAAGACCAGCCGCAGCGAGAAGCGAGTCCGAGGTGGTTGTTTTGCCGTGGTCGACATGCGCTATGATGCCGATATTCCTAATGCTCTCCTTGTTCTTCAGAATATCTACGACTTCGGATATTCGCTTAACTCTTGGCATGACCTATCCGATGGAGAATAAAAGCTCCGTGTTTTAAAGATATGTGAGAAAAAATCTATTTCTTCTTTTTCTTGCCGCCTTCCAGCTCCCTTTTCAAGCCTTCGACAATCTCTTTTACCTTGGATTTTGTGGTGGATTCCATTAGCCTGCTGCCTACGCTCGCGACCAGCCCGCCCACCGCCACGTCAGCGTCCCATGCAACCTCCGTTCCTCCATCGACAGTGTTGAGGTTAAGGTTGAGGGTGAGGTCAGCTGTGCTCTGCATACCCGACCCATGTCCAGAGATTTTCACGAACTCTGGCTCACGAATCTCCTCAAACCTGAATGACATGTTTAGGTTTCCCTTGATCATGCCCAAGCCGATTTTGAAAACCACTTTGAAGTTTTTGTCATCAATTTTCTCATAGCTCTGGAGGTCGGGGATGAGTTTGACGAAGCTGTCAGGGTCTGTGACGAATTTGAAGACTTTCCCTCTATCCGCTGAGACAACGAACTTGTCGCTTAGCTTCATTTCTTATACCTCTATGACTGGTTTTCCAGAGGCTCTTATCTCCTCAGCCGCCGCTAGAATGGACTTGACTATGTTCACGTAACCTGTGCATCTGCAGAGGTTGCCCGAAATCCCGTGACGGACCTCCTCTTCAGTCGGGTTCGGGTTAATCATCAGGAAACCTGCGGCAGCCATAATCATCCCAGGAGTACAGTAGCCGCACTGAAGGCCATGGTTCTCCCAGAAGGCTTTCTGAAGCGGATGAAGCTGATCACCCTTAGCCAGGCCCTCTATGGTTATTATTCTCTTGCCGTTGGCTTGGATTGCGAAATGTGTGCAGGACTTGATGGCTTTCCATTTTCCATCAACCTCCATCAGAACTGTGCATGCTCCACAGTTTGTTGTGTCGCATCCAATGTGAGTGCCTGTGAGCCCTGCATATTCTCTAATGAAGTGTACAAGCAGGAGTCTCGGCTCGACTTCGTAGGAGTATTTTGTGCCGTTGATCTCTATGACGACCTGTTTCTTAGAAGGCTCAACTACCTTGGGTTTCTTAGCAGCCATACTTCATCACCTACAGTGCTACACCTGCTCTTTCAAGGGCCCTATATAAGGACCGTCTCGTAAACACCCTCGCCATTTCACGCTTGTATTCAGCTGAGCCGCGGAGGTCTGAGGATGGGTCAGCCATCGCCGCCGCCGCTTTCGCAGCCTGCTCAATCAAGTCTTTGCTTGGTTTCTGACCAATCAGCAGCTCCTCGGCATCAGTTGCTCTGAACGGGAACGGGTTAACAGCCGTAAGTGCAATCGCCGCCTTCTGTATTACGTTATCTCTGTTAAGTGTGAGAAGCGAGGCGACGCCTACTATGGCGTAGTCTCCTGCTTTTCTCTCAAACTTGAGGTAGGCCTGTCCAATTTTCTCTCCTCTAGGCACCGGGAGAACCGCTTCAACAAGCAGCTCCGTAGGCTTGAGAGCCGTCTCAAAGGGTCCCTTGAAGAACTTCGTAGCCTTAATCACACGCTTTGCGGTGCCTTGTGCGACGAGGTCAGCGTCCAACGCGAGAACCGACGCGGGCCAGTCTGCGGCTGGGTCTGCATGAGCCAGGGCGCCGAGGAATGTCCCGAGGTTACGGACCTGCATGTCTGCGATATGTGGCGCGGCGTCAGCCATCATGGGAAACTTCTCCTTGATTATCGGTGAGTGCTCTATGTCTGCGTGTCTAACAAGGGCCCCTATGCGAACAGTTTTTCCCCCGTCCTTGATGTAGTTGAGCCCCTTAATGTTGTTGATATCAATTATGACCTGAGGTGAAAGAACCCTGAGCTTCATCATAGGTATTAGGCTCATCCCCCCGCTAAGAATCTTCGCGTTGTCTTTGTATTTTCGGAGAAGCGAAACAGCCTCGGAGACGGTGGTCGGGGCGAAATACTCAAACATTCGAGGAATCATCGTTTTGGGATATTGTCAACTGCCTTAAAAATTTTTACAAACTTAATTGAAGAAACCATAATTTAATTAAATGCTGTGAAAAAGAAACCGATGGTGTTGCTGGAAAACCTAACCCCAGAAATATTGGTCAAAGAGATGGAGAAGGAGCTCTATGTCGCTGACGAACCGCTGGCCCTAGCTGTCTACCTGGCCCTAAAGCTCGAGAAACCGCTTCTGATAGAGGGTGAGCCTGGATGCGGGAAAACAGAGGTCGCCAAGGTGTTGGCGCGTCTACTAAACACCGAGCTGATTAGGCTGCAGTGCTACGAAGGAATTACTGCTTCACAGGCTCTATATGAATGGGATTACCCGCGTCAACTCATCAACATCAGATTGCTCGAGGACAAGAAATCGGCGGATGAAATCACGGAAGAGATTTTCAGCGAGAAGTTTCTTTTGAAAAGGCCTTTGCTCGCCGCTCTTCTATATGACGGGCCTAACCCGCCTGTGTTGTTGATTGATGAGATCGATAGGAGCGATGAGGAGTTTGAAGGTTTTCTTCTCGAGTTTCTTGCAGAGTTTCAGGTTACCATACCCGAGCTTGGCACCATCAAAGCCAAGAAGAAGCCCGTCGTCATAATCACCTCTAACAGGACGCGTGAAGTCGGTGACGGCCTCCGCCGCCGCTGCCTCTACCTCTATGTGACGTATCCATCGCCTGACAAGGAGATGAAGATTCTCTCACTGAAGGTTCCGCAGCTCTCGCCTAAGCTGGCCTCGGAGGTGGTAAATTTTGTTCAGCGGTTGCGTCAGGTTGGGGAACTTACAAAGAAGCCGGGCATATCAGAGACTCTTGACTGGGCGAATGCCTTAACAGTCTTGGGTGCCACTGAGATAAACCCTTCAATTCTCTCGTCGACGCTAACCTGCTTAATCAAGAACGAGGATGATCTCCGAATAGTGCGCGACCTCGGACTTGTTTAAACCATGTCTCAGCATTCCTACCTGTTTCTTGTTACTGAAGTGGCTCGGCGACTACGGCAGGAGGGTGTAAAGTGTGGCACAGCCGAGACCATCGACGCATATAGGGCGGGCGAATTTGTTCAGATGCGGACCGTCGATGACTTGAAGAATGTCCTGCGGCTCTGCATGGTGAAACGGCTTGAAGATTATGAAATTTTTGAAAAAATTTTCGAAGAACTCGAGAGACAGAAAAAGCCCATAGAGCAGCCGAAAAACGAGACCGATGGAGAGAAGTCGCAGGCAGTCAAAACCGTTGAACGCGGCGAAAAATCAGCCGACAAACGCAGGGAGATGACAGTATACTACAGTCCAGTGGAGGTTTTGATGAAGAGAGAATTGCCCACACCGACGCTCGCGTTCATGCGTGAGAGCAAGCGTGTCATGAAGAGGCTTAGGAGGAGGCTGGCGCTTTTACCCGGCCGCCGATACACCAGAAGCGCTAAGGGTTATGTGGATTTTAGGGAAACCATCCGCACAAGCCTGAGAACACATGGAGAAATTCTCCGCCTCCTCCGCATGAAGAGGAAGGTGACGCGATGTAAGCTGGTCGCAATTTTTGATGTCAGCGGCTCGATGGATACTTACACAGAGTTTTTGATGCAGTCGATGTATGCGTTGGCGAGGCAAAGTGTAGCTGTAGAGGTTTTCGTCTTCAGCACCCGTCTCCTCAAGGTTAGCTCTCTTCTAAAATACTTCGGGCCGAAAAAGGCTGCAGAGCTTATCTCGAGAGAGGTCAACATCTGGGGAAGTGGCACGAGAATCGGGAACTGTCTTGCATCGTTTATTGAAAAACATCGCGGCATCGTCGGCAAGGGAACAGTTGTCATGATTGTGAGCGACGGCTGGGACACAGGCGACCCCGAGGTCCTTGACCGTGCTATGAGGAGTTTGAAAGAGCTCGTGGGGAGGGTTATCTGGGTTAACCCTCACGCGGATAAACCCGGCTTTAAGCCACGGACTATTGGCATGGAAACCGCCATGCCCTACATCGATGTACTCGCAGGCATGAACGCGTTAAAGAGCTTAAGAGGTTTCAAAACCTATTTTGGAGCAGGCGTCCAACCTATGAGTAGAAGACCTATCAGCAGACGGGCCCGACCCGTTCTCCCGTAGCCTCCGAAATTATTTCCTTTAACTCGGTCTCGACAGACTTTACCTCGGCCAATCGTTTACCTGAGCCTCCCCTCTCACTGCTTATTATCTCAGCGAATATGCTGAGAGCTATCTCCTCCGGCTTCTCAGCCCCTATATCCATCCCGGCTGGCGAGGAAATGCGTCGAATGGCTTCCTCCGGTACGCCGAGGCGGGCGAGTGTCTCAAAAACTATCCCCGCCCTCTTTTTGCTGGCTACCAACCCAATATACCGTGCACCACCGTCCAACGCTATCTTGAGATACTTGTGGTCAAGCTTATGCATCGTTGAAACCACTACGGCTGTATTGCCGTCAATCGTCACACCTTTTAGATCTGGGTCAGTAATATATTGGTCAACTATGGAAGGGTCTTTGAACATGCCCTCGGGGTCTGCTACGACAACTTTGTAGTCAAGCATCTTGCCTATTTTGGCGAGGCTTTCAACTATCCCACCGTGTCCAACCAGTAGCAGCTGTTTTTTTGGGAGAACCGGCTCGAGGTAGACCTCCATCGAGCCCCCGCATGGAACACCTGTCCCCTTCAGCTCATCCTCCATCTCGAGAAAGATTGTTCTGCTCCTGCCCTCCTTGATGGTTTTCAGGGCCTCATGCATAACGGTTGTCTCGACGCATCCTCCTCCAACCCATCCAAACAATCCTTTACCATCCTCGAGAATGATGGCCTTGGAACCCACTTTACCCGAGGTGTGTCCGATAGTTTTCACCACCGTGGCTATGCAGAATTTTTTGTTCTCTGCTATGAGTTCCGCGACCTTTGAGTAGAAGGTTAAATTGTCCAACCCGTGATGAGAGGGGATTTACCTAAATATAAGCCAATCGCATAAACCCTAGGCATTTGTATCGTAGAATTACAAGATTTACGGATGTTTGGGATGCCCAGAAGCTGTTGCTGGAGCATCTGAGCCCCATCGGGGATTATGAAGTTGTTCCGGTTTTTCGGGCTGTTGACCGGGTGGTTTATGAGCCTGTTGTGTCGCTATCGGACCTGCCGCCACACAACGCATCACACATGGACGGCTACGCAGTCAACTCAGCCTTTCTCCAAAACGCATCCCCCACAAACCCAGTCAAACTGAAAAATATCGGCATCTGTTATGCGGGGAAGAGGCCAGAATTTAGGGTAGGCGCTGGTGAAACGGCCCGCATCCTCACAGGCGCTTATTTGCCTGAGGGATGTGACGCGGTCGTTCCTCAGGAATATGTCTCTGTAGAGGGTGAGTATGTGGTTTTCACATCTCCTGCTGAACCGTATCAATATGTTGACATGAGGGGGTTCGATGTCGCTGCGGGCCAGACTTTGTTTGAGAGGGGGAGGGTTCTAAAGGTGGCTGATGTGGCTTTGGCGGCCGCCCTCGGCTTCGAGGAATTGAAAGTGGTCAGGAGACCAAGGGTTGGAATTATCGCTGTCGGTGATGAGCTGACAGATGATTTCTCAGAAGCTAAGTGTGGAAAAGTGCTCAACACACATAGCCACATCGTCGCACGGCTTGTCGAGGCAGCGGGAGGCGAGCCGCTTTTCCTAGGCATAGTCCCCGACAACCGGGAGGCCTTCATGCAGCTACTCAAAAACCACATTCAGCAACTGGACCTACTCCTATCGATAGCAGGTTCATCGGTCAGCGAGAGAGATGTCTCTTCAATCCTCGCCTCCGAGAACAAGCTATACATTCACGGGTTAACCCTTCAACCGGGAAGGGTGGGAGGCTTTACCTTCCTCGGAGATAAGCCCTTCATTTTTCTACCGGGCCTGATCATGTCGACGCTCAACGTCTTCATGTTCCTCGCATATCCCGCTTTGAGGCGGCTTCTGCATCAGGAGCCTCGTTACTATCATCACAGGGCCAGAGCTGTGCTGGCGGAGGACATCACCTTCAGAAAATACCATGACTTTGTCAAGGTTGTCTGGGTGAGGGTCAGGGAAGAGGATGAGGAGCTGAGATGCTATCCTGTTTTGGGCGAGTCGAGCGGAATGAGCATTCCATCGCGTTCAGACGGGTTCATCACAGCGCCTCCGGGAATAGCCAGCCTCAGGGCTGGGGAGAAGATTTGGGTCAACTTTCCCCCCGCGCTCTAGGAAAGGGGTCGGCTCGGCTCTTCCTGCATCACATTTCAGTCTGGGGCAGCGGCCTCATCCCCCAGACACAGGTAACACCCTCAGCTATTATGCTTTGACGGGGATTCAAAAACCTTAAAACAGGGCTGTTTTCCTTATTCGCCGCGTGACCGAAATGTTCGGCGAAAAGATCCTCTGGGCTGAAGAAGAAGAGGAGTTCGAAGAAGAGTGGGAAGAGGAAGATTTCGAGGAAGAAGAGTGGGAAGAGGAGGAAGAGGAGGAGTTTTAGTTACTCTCCCGTTTCCTCTCCACCTTTTTTATGGGTATACAGTACTATGCTGGTTACGGCGCTCTTAACGCCCTGTATGGAGAGTATTTTGTTTTTGAGGAATTCTCGGAACCCGCGGATGTCGTTCGTCTGAACGAAAAGGATTAGGTCGAACTCGCCTGTCACCTCGTATACGTCGAGAACCTCATCAAGCTTGCTGACCTGCTTGGCAACTTTCTCTATAGAGTTGCTGTCCACAAAGATGTGGATGATAGCTTTTACACCACCTATACTCAATCTATTCACCTACCCTCTTCAGCGAAAGAACCCTTCCCGGATACTTGGTTAAAAGGTTGTGTATGCTGACTTCGTGCCCTTTCTCCAGAGCAGATTTCTCGGGCCTCCTCTGTATGTATGCGACGAGGTCGACTTTTTCGCTGTCTAGCATCTCTGATACTTTTTCCTCAAAGTCTCCAACCTCGACAGCGTGGTCGACGACATACTTGTCGTGTTTCAGCCTTTTCTCCAACTCTGACAGGTCATGTGAGATATCCTCGCCAACCTTTTCCAGCTCGGGTTGTGACCATATTTTCGGCTCAACGATTGTGACAAGGCTGAGGTCGAACCTTTTGTCGAAGGCATGAATTATCGAGCGGTGGGCTGTTTCCATGTTCTCATAGGGTCTTATCAAAACGCCGACCTTTAACCTGTAGCTAAGAGGCTCCACTAAGTCGGCCTCTTCTCTGCTAATTATCTTCAAACCTTTTCTGCGCCTGAACAAGATGTAGAACATGAAACCCCCCACCACCCAGGCAACCGCCATTATTCTTCCAACGGCATGGAAAACAGCCATGAGACCAAGAATTACAAACATACCAGCCACCTCAAAAATGGCCGGAAGCGGGAACTCACGTCCGCCCACATGTATGCAGAGGGGCATGTGCCAGGGAGTGTAGACGGTTTTCTCAAGTTTTTGTAGCCTGAAGTAGGAGAGGCCGAGGATGAGGTAGCTGATGACGGCTGAGAAGGCGTAGACGCTTGCGAGGAAAGTGATGTCGCCGAGAAAGGCGAGTCCTACCCCTATTGCTCCAAAGATTAGGATGGTTCTGACAGGGGTTCTGAACCTTGGATGAATGGCCTGCAGCCATGAAGGCATCAGCATGAACCTCGCCATGCTGGCTGTTAGTCGGGAGACGCCGACAACGCCTGTGTTGGATGAGGAGTAGCAGAGGATGAAGGCGGCTAATGCGACGAGAGGCATTAGGATTTCTCCGACGTATGGGTATGTGCTTACGAGGGTGTAGATTGGGTTTTCATAGGCTTCGGCTATTATCCGCCAGTCGGTCGCCCCCGTCGCCAGAACGGGAAACGCTATAGCTGAGACGGCTACGACGAGGACAACCATTTTCGCAGCCTTCGGCAGGGAGATGTGGGGTCTACGGGTTTCCTCAGCCGCCTGTGAGATGGACTCGATGCCAACGAAAGAAGCCATTGCAAGTGTTATGGCGTAGAGAAAGTTGTTCATCTCGACGGGGAGAATCGGTACATACGCCACGTCACGTTGTAGGACTGGGCTGCCGAACTCCGTCACCTGACGTAGAAACAGCGAAAGGTCGAACTTGAGAAGAAAACCCGCTCCGAGAATAAGTGCTTCGATAAACAGCCCCACGAAAACAAGGGCGGATACCATGAAAGCCGAGTACTTGATGCCGACAACGTTTATCACGATGAGGAGGAAGGCGAGCAACCCCGCCAACACACCTATAGAGGGCAGAGTTAGATCAAGCACGGTCACGTCGGGAAACATTAGGACGGGGAGAAGTTGTCTGAGGTAGCCTGCGGCGGCTACCGCGAAGAGCGATATGCAGATGACGTAGGCGAGGAGCATGGCCCAGCCTGCTATGAAGCTCGCCACGGTGTTGAACGCCTTCAACGCATAGACGTGAACACCTCCCGAGTGTGGATACGTGGGGCCCAGCTCTGCATACATCAACCCCACAGTTGCATACAGCAGGGCTGCTATGGCGAAGGCTACCGGAGCCGCTCCGCCCGCGTAGAGAGTTATCACGCCCAGAGCTATGAAAATGTTGGGGCCTACGTCGCCGTATCCGAGGGCGAAGGAGCCGAACCAGCCAATCTCCCGCCTGTAACTCACCTGACCTGCCTTAGACAATCAGCTCGCCTATTGATGGTTCCCGGAAAGCGTTAATATAAAGCAGAAAACCGTTTCAAAAAAAGACTTTAAACTCTGTTTATAAACCAGCCTAAAACCTTTCAGAGAAGCTTTTGTGAGAAGCTCGTCGACAGCTGACAGGGATGAGGTGGTCAGGATAAGGATGCCGTGTCTGCGCAGGGTTTTGGAGGCGTGCTCCATGATTTGCTCAGCCAATTCCACTCCACGGGGGCCACCATGTATGGTAGGGTCGTGGAAAGCTTCTTCATCGGGTAGGTAGGGTGGGTTGGCGACGACCATGTCTAATATGCGTGGCCTAATTGGGAGGAGTGAGGCGTTGAGGAGATGAAGCCGGGGTTTGAGGTCTGCGAGTTTCTCGGCGGCAAGCTCGAGGGCGTGTGGGTCGATGTCTATCCCGATGACGTCATCCGACTTTTCGGCAACAGCCTTCAGCACCTCACCGACCCCGCATCCAACCTCAGCCGCCAAATGAACATGGGATGCCTGGGCTACGCAGTCGATTGTTAGAAAAGTGTCTTCACGTGGGGTGTAGGGCTCTGTCATGGATAGGTACGGGTCATGGTTCTCGGAAACATGACGGCTGAGCGGATGTTCTTCAGCCCGAGAAGCCACTGGACAAGCCTCTCCACACCCAGCCCAAACCCGCTATGGGGAATGCTTCCATACTTCCTCAGGTCAAGATACCACTTGTAATCAGCCGGCTCCAACCCCTCCTCCACAATCCTCTCAAGCAGCTGCTGATAATCGTGTATTCTTTGGCCGCTGCCGACTATTTCGCCGTAGCCCTCGGGGGCGAGCAGGTCTGCTGAAAGAGTTAGCTCGGGGTTTGCGGGGTCGGGCATGTGATAGAAGGCCTTTGCTTTTCGGGGGAAGTGGGTGACGAAGAAGGGTTTGTCGAACTCCATGGTGAGGATTTTCTCCTCATCGGCCCCTAGGTCAGCCCCCCACTCCAGCTGGACACCTTTTGAGGCAAGGATGTCAAGCGCCTCGGAGTATTTTATACGGTGGTATGGTGGCTCAACCGATTTCGGCGACCTCTCACGCCCCAGCAGCTTCAACACTTCCCGGGAATTCTCCAAAGCCTCGGCGCTCGCCTCGCCCACCAGCCTCTCAACAACCTTCATCAAGTCATCCAACCCGGCGAAAGCCATCTCACCCTCTACATGCCAAAACTCCGTCAAATGCCGACGAGTCTTGCTCCTCTCAGCCCGGAAACTAGGCTGAATACTGTAAACCTTCCCAAGCGAATAGATCGCAGCCTCCTGGTAAAACTGGACACTCTGTGTCAGGTACACTTTTTTCCCGAAGTAATTCACCTCGAAGAGGGTGGCGCCACCCTCGACGGCTGCTGTAATGAATGTGGGGCAGTTTACCTCCACGAAGCTCTCTCTTTCAAACCAGTTTCGTATGCTTTTGAGAAGGTTTGAGCGGAACCTTAGAATGGCCGCTGCCTTAGGGCTGCGTATGGCCAGGTGCCTGTGGTCGCTGAGGAAACGTGGGCCAACACCCTTCTTGATGGGAAATTCCTCTATAGAAGCCGAAATTACATCAACTTTTTTCGCCCTAACCTCTGCTCCGCTGGGAGCCCTCGGGTCGTGAACAACCACACCCGAGACAACAATAGCAGACTCTCTTCCAGCGGATGACACGGCTTGGAAATCTGCTTCAGACACCTCAGATACCTTCAGAGTAACTTGGACAACACCCGTCCCATCCCTCAAGTCGATGAACATCAACCGACCGTGATGCCTCTTGGAACGTATCCAGCCCCGCAGCTCCACATGGGAGCCGTCGGGAAGACTGTTTACACGCCCGCAGTCAGCCAACATCCCTGTCGTAAAAGGAATATGCCGTATATAGAGCTACATTATCAAGGTTCCTTCCGCCACCTCGTTCTCAGGAACCACCGGCACAATCTTCTTTTCGCTCTCCACAGCCGTCAACAACATAGCTTCCGAGACCTCCCCCCGGATTTTGCGGGTTTCGAGGTTGGTGACGAAGACGAACAAACGTCCTATGAAGTGGTCGGGGCTATAGTACTCCGCCAACCCCGTCAAGACCTGTTTCTCAGCGTCGCCGAAGCTCACCCTCAGCTTGAGCAACTTATCAGAGCCCTTCAGCCTCTCAGCGTGCACAACCCTGCCAACCCTCATCTCAACCCGCTTAAACTCATTTATCGAAATCATGGCCGATACACCCGTTAACGCATCAAAAATAGTTATGCACAAGAGTTTTCTACAAATTTTTCAGAAAATTTTTTAAACATGCAAAACATGAAAAACATGAGCAAAAATGGCGAAAGCAAAAAAGAAAGCAGCAAGGAAGGGAGGTAAGAAAAAGAAGACAACAAGACGCAAGAGAGCTAAGGCCGCTAAACCAGCGGCCGCAGCCGCAGGTGAAGCCGTAGCAGCAAGCGGCTAAAAATTCAACCTTCTTCTTTTATTTATTCCTCTTCGCTCCACTCCCAAAACCGCCTCGGTCTGTTAACATGGTAAACCTGTCTCCTAGGCTTCATCGCTTCTATGAACGCGGCTGAGAAGAAGGAGGAGAACATGGGGAGTAGGAATAGCAGGGCAAAGTCAAGTGGACCATCAAGTATGATCTGTTTAGCGAGCGCGGTTAGATAAACTTCCCAGCTGATCGCTCCGGGGACGCGGGGGAGCACGTAGATGGACAGCCCTAAGACCAGCAGATATGTAAGGGTTGATGCAACCAGCGGAGGAATAACCGCCTCTCTCGACCTTCTGGTAACCAGGGCGACGGCGAACCCTGCGAGAATCCAGGTAACCAGAGGCCATATACCTAGGTAGATTGTTGTCCCTGTCGGCGGCATGACTGTTGACCCGCCGAGGGCTGATGAGAGCGGTGTAACAACTGCGGCAAGTGCAGTCAGCATAACTGCTAGGACAGCTGTCTGGAACCCAAGTGGTGGAATGTTTTCGAGGGCGGGTCTAGCCAAAACCCCTCCTAAAATCAGCAAGACGGCCAGTGCTGACAGAGTTGCTGCTAAGCCTTTCACGGAGACGGGGCTGGAGGTGGGTGATATAAGGGTTTGTAGCCTCTTTTGATCCTGTGTAACCTTGGTTAATACAGATGTGTTCCGCTGGGATTACGTTGGTTGTTGTATATTTTCTCGAGGTCGGATAACGTATTGGCCTCCTCGGGTTTCTTGTCCGTTCTTACCGCTTTTATCCGTGCAAATCGAAGGGCGTATCCGCTGGTGTAGCTGGGGCTCCGCTGAACCTCGTTAAACTCTATCTCTACAACTATCCTCGGCTCGACAACCACCCCCCATTCTTCATGAGACTTCGCTATACCGAGAAGTAGGTGGGTCATTTTGCGGAATTCGTCGTCGGTCAACCCTTTGAAAGTTTTCCCGACTGGTGCGAATCCTCCACCTCTGTCATCTAACACCGCCAGATGGTAGTTGCTTAGCCAGCCTCTTCTCCTGCCATGTCCCCATTCAGCTGCCACAACGACAACATCGAGGGTGAATGCTTTCTTCATCTTCAGCCAGTATCCGCCTCTTCTACCCGGTGTATAGGGGCTGTCAGGGGACTTGGCCATAACCCCCTCATAGCCAACGGATGTCCACTGCTCCAACGCTTTGCGCACATCCTCTTCATCACCGGACACAATCAGAGGGTTAACCAGCCTCTGGTCAACCGTTTCCTCGAGCCGTTTTCTCCTGCTATGGAGAGGGGTGTTCCAAAGGTCTTCTCCGTTGAGATGGATTATGTCGAAGAACTTGATGCTTAGAACCAGCTGCTTAAGAGCCTCTTCAACGTTTTTCTCCCTTCCTATCCGCCGCATAGTCTCCTGAAAAGGCGTCGCCCTACCGTTTTCGTCGACGCAGTATCCTTCGCCGTCGAGAATACAGCTTTCCGCATTTACGGCCTGACGCACGTTTTCCACGATATCAGGAACCGATTCTGTGACGTCCTTCAAGCCCCTCGTATAGACTTTGACGGCACCATCTCTGACGTGGACCTGAAGCCTGACGCCGTCGATTTTCGGCTCCAGATATACCTTCGGCCCCAGTTTCTCGAAGATTTCTCCAAGGCTGTATGCGTATTCTGCCAGCATGGGTTTGACGGGGGAAAAGAGCTGGAGCCTTGTCTCCTTTAGCCTGTTTTTGATGGCGTTTTTTACAAGGATATCGAGCCTACCCAACGCCATCTCAGCGGTTTTGACATCGTCAAGCGGCTTGTTCAGATACTTTGAAAGCGATTCAACGAGTATCCCTACGCTTGCCCCGTGCCTCATCTCGCCCATGAGGATGCGGGTGAGCCATTTCCGCTCTTTCTCATCGGCTCTGTTAAGGAGGCTTGATAGAAGGGCTTTCCTCGCCTCGGTGACGCCTTTGCCCGAGAGAGACGCGGCTTTCTCGATGCTTTCCCAGACCTCGGATACGGTGAGAGGCGTGGGCGATGTGAGAACCGACTGCTGCTCCCTCAAGGCTTTCATAAGTGTGGCTGGCCCGATGTTGATACCTAGCTTCCTGACTCCTGATGATAGGCCGACGAGGAGGTTGGCCGCCGCGGCCGCTTCATCCGCCTCCTCTGGACTGAATTTCCCGAGAAAGTCCGCGATGAGCGATATCTTCTCTTTTCTGGATGAGGTGGACTCGAGTTTTTCGCAGAGGTCGGCGAGCTCGCTGAACAGTCTCGGCATGCTCTACTCGACTGACACCTTTACACCACGTGGTTTAGCTACCTCGGCCTTTATGAACAAAAGCCCCGAGTCATACTTTGCCTCCACTTTCGAGGGGTCTATGGCTCTGGGGAGTCGCAACACTCTGCGGACACCTTTGCCACGTGCGAATGGAGGCAGTCGGCCGAACTCTGGATACGGCGGTGAAACATAATCGGCTGAAACCGTTATTTGGTTTTCTTCAGCGGTCAACTCGATTTTATCCCGTGGACATCCAGGAACCTCTACCACGGCGTATAAACGATCTCCGACATAGGTGTATGAGACGCCTTCGCCCCGTATGAGAGGTTCGAAGCCGGCCGCCAGCTGGTCAACGGCCTCCCTTAAACGGCTCTCGACATCAGCCCTAATCCTGTTGAAAAACTCATCCCAATCAACACCGGTGCTCATACTTGGATAATGTGTTGCTTTGAATATAAGTTTGGGAAACTATAAAAACAGGATGCCTAAAAAGCCGTCGAATTGGGCAAGTGCGCGGTCTGCGGGACTGAGGAGCTTTTACCATTCACATGCAAATATTGCGGGCAAAACTTCTGCCCCGAGCATCGACTGCCGGAAAACCATGCATGTGGGGGTATTACGCTGGCCCGGAGACCGGAAGAAATCAGGATACGGCCTTTTTGGAGAACCGAATATGTGAGACGTTTTCGGGCCCCTCTCTTCACAAGGGAGGAGCTTATTCATCTTCTCGTGGCGACGGTTGTTGTTGTCCTCGCTGGTGTGAGCCTGCTCGGGTTCTTTTTTGCGCCCACGGTTTCTTACGCCGCTCTCTTGATCGGGTTCGCGGCCTCTTTCCTCGGACATGAGCTTGCACACAAGCTCGTCGCGATGCGCAAGGGTTTCGGCGCAGAGTTCAAGGTTTATCTCGCGGGTCTCCTCGTTACGGTTTTGACCGCGGTTCTGCCTATTCCGTTCAAGGTGATTATGCCGGGGGCTGTGGTTATACGTGGTCTCCAGAGTTTGCGGGATGTGGGGCATGTGGCGGTCGCAGGGCCCCTGTTCAACATGGTTGTCGCCGCTGTTACACTCGCAGTTGGAAGGCTTCTGGGTAGCGGTGTTCTAAGCGCCATCGCTTCACTCAACGCATTCCTAATGTTTTTCAACATGCTTCCCATAATGCCGCTTGACGGAGAAAAAGTGTTCATCTGGAGCAGGAAAGTGTGGTTGATTGTTTTTGTTTTATCTCTTGTTCTGTTAACTCTGGTGCGTCTTCTATAGCAGCGGGGAAAGCAGCATCCACAGCCCAATCGCCGAGAAGCCTAAAACAATCGCTGCTCTCAGCTGTCTATCGGATAACCCTAACTGTATCCTGCTGCCGACAAATCCTCCCAACAAGCCTCCCGCAAAAGCGGCGCCATATATTCCTGGGTAAAAACTGCCCTGAAGAAGGTATGTCGCAAGGCCTGTGGCTGAGGTGAAGCCTGTGAGAAACTGGCTGACGGCCACAGCCTCCCTTGGGCTCATGTTGGACCAGAGGATGAAGCTCGGAACCATTAACATGCCTCCACCGACACCCAGCAGAGATGAGACGAAGCCGGCGACTACCACGACCAACACCCTCCCACCAATTCCCACAACATGGTCTCGGCCTTGGTTTCCCCTAATTTTCAGCATCAGAAGAGTTGAGCCTATTAGGAATATTCCGAAAACGATTTTGAAGACAGGTTCCTGGAGACGAAGGGAGGTGAGTGCTCCGAGGATCGATAACGCTATTGCTGGGAGAACAAGCCAGTGGTTTGGCCTTATTTTGAAGGCGTTTTTCCTAACCCTCGTCAGGGTTGCTGAAAAGGCGTTGGACAGGACGAGTGATAGGCTCGCCGGGACAGCTACAAACGGCCGAAGCCCCATGGCCCCTACAGAAACAGGCACAAAGATGAAGCCGCCGCCGACACCAAGCATAGAACCTACCAAGGCTGAGAAAAAAGCCAAAACAACCACAGTAGCTTCGGCGGCAAAAATCATAAGCAAACATCTTATTTTATCGTGTTTTTAATAAATCTGAGCCATGAAGCGGCGAAAACAACCTGTTAAAGAGGTAACCCGGACAAGAGTTGAGAGAACAAGGTTATACAGGTACAGGGTCACTTTGCTTGAGGAGCCTCCCGAAACTCTGGACGGCTTCAAGCTATTCGGTATCGAGGTTAAGCTTGGAAAAGGGAGACATGTTGATTTCCCACCGGACAAGAGGGTTCTCGACGTGGAGACCACTCAGGAGCCTCTGCCCATGGATGTTGAGGTCAACGCTAAGTATCAGAGGGTCGATAACAGGGCCACGATAGTTAGACGCCGGTCTCTGCTTTTCAACATGGAGAAGCTGGGTACGGTTACTTCGCCTTAACTTCGGCGACGCCGCCGTACCTCTTCAACACTTCCCCGCATTTTTCTACAACCTTCTCCAAAAGCTCCTCAGTTCTCTCACGATTCGACGCTTTGATATGTACGCTGTACACCGGCGCCCCCTTGGTTTTTATCTCAATCAACTCCCCCGGTCTGGCTAGCTGCTCAGCCGCGGCCGCAGCCTCGCGGATAGCCATAACACCGTTCCGCGCCTCAGAACGCATGACTATGTCTGCCTTGATTTCATGCTCCCGCACACGGATTTCATGCTCCACAGCCCGCCTAAGCTCCTCCGCCTCCTTATCATCAAGTTCGGGGAAAAACTGGTTGACGGGCTGGTCAGCGGAAATCTGCTCAAAAATCTCATACAGCACGTTTGCATCACGTGTTTTTGTGTAAATTTTCTCTACTGCCTGAGGACCTGCTGTTTCTTCCAGAATTTTTAGAACACGCTTGACCTTTGAAGCTTTCTTCACCTCAAGCAGTTTCTCCATTCTTTCGCGTTGAGATACTCTTCTGATGGATAGGTCTGCCTGCAAAGTCGCCGGGTTAACACGTATGATCTTGAAAACGGTGCGCTGCCCCTCCTTGAGGTGTTCACGGATGTTGCGAACCCACTTCAGCGAAACCTCCGAGACGTGGACAAACCCCTCATAGCCCGGGTATTCATCAATCTCTATGTAGGCTCCGTAGTCCTTGACTTCTTTGACGAGGCCTATGACCAGCTCCCCTACTTGGGGGACATTACTCAAGCGTCCTCTCCTTCTTCCCCAGAATGATTGCTTTTCCGCCACTGGGTTTAGCCAAGACCGCGCCGCAGACGTTGCATTTCACGACGATTTTCGCCGAGTCGAACACTATCTGAGTGTTTCCGCACTCGTTGCATGTCACCATGAGAAATTTTGACTGTGGAGTGGGTATCAGGTCTCCCCACATCTCCGACATCAGCGGGTCACCTCCATTTTTCTCAGCCTGATTCCCTCCCTCATCACGCTTCGGCCACATGTGACGCATTTGAGGACGAGGGTTTTCTTGTCGGTGGTCTTCGATTTTTTCCTCTGTATAGGGTATTTCTGGCCTCCGTAGCCCTTCAGCTCCCGTGCATGTCGTCTCGCACCCAGAGCAAGTTTTCTCTCCTTACCTTTCTTATAGAGAGAGACGGTGTGCTCCGTGTGGCTGTTGCATTTGGGACAGTAGGTTACCATCTTGGAGGGGATCTTCATTTCTGTTCATCATCTTTTGGAGCATGATTTAAACCGTTTGAAACACTTTTTAACAAAGTTTCCCACAATTTGACGGGTGCTTGATGTGCTCGTCAAAGATGTGATGACAGCTGATGTTGTTACGGTTTCCCCTGGGACATCTGTCTACTCTGCGGCCAGGATTATGGCTGAGGAGGAGGTTGGCTCGTTGGTTGTAACGGTGGGTGAGAAGCCTGTAGGTATATTGACTGAGAGGGATGTTGTGAGGCGAGTTGTAGCAGCTGGTCTGTCACCGAAGCGAACACATGTCGAGGATGTTATGACGGCCCCTGTCGTGGTCGTCGGCGAAAACACTTCTCTCGATGAGGCCGTGGCCATTATGGCGGCCAACCGTGTAAGAAGGCTCTTAGTCGTCAGAGGTGAAAAGCTGGTCGGCATAGTCACGGTCACAGACATAGTCAGGGCCCTGGGTGAAGAATCGGCGAAAGCCGCTCCGGCAATACTGCGAAGCTAGTCGGCCACCAGAACCTTCAAGTCGTCGATAGCCTCGGCGAAAACGTCCCTGAACCTTTCGACAAGGTTTTGGCCCGACAGCCTCATCCTACCCACGACGACGAGGTCCACGTCGCCGTAAACCTCGTCCACAGTCTCCACATCATCCCATGAAACCAGCGTCTCGTGAATTTTCTCAGGGTCAAACCTCGGGTTAAGTTTAGCCAAAATGTAGACCTTTTCGCCGCCGAAAAACCTGCGAAGCTTCCCGTTGTCCACCTCGAGACCAAGCACATCCCTCAACACCTCTTTGATGTCGCCTATGCTGAGGCGGCCGTTTTTCTCACGCGCCTTCCTCGCGAGGGCTTCCGTCGCTGAGCGGGCCCGAGGATCTGTGGGAGGCAGGCCAGTTAAATGTGCTACCAGCTTGTGGCTCGAGTAGACACCAATTTCGAAGACAGGGTTTTCGACATCATGCTGCAGTTTCTTTTCAGGCATGTATCCCTCGGGTTTCTCGACGGCCATCGACTGATGAACCCCTGCTCTTATCGTCCGCGCTTCCTCGGATAATGGATGACGCCATGGAAGCCGCAGACCCGCCACCTTTGAGAAGAAGCCGTATAGACTGTTTAGCTTGGATCGGTCCACACCGAGGTCGATGCCATGAATATCCTCGAGAACCGCGACAACCTCGTAGAGGTCAGCTATCCCGTTTCTGTCACCGACACCCATCACCGTCACATGAGCTTCATCAGCTCCTGCGAGAACAGCCTCAACCGTGTTTGCAGAAGCCATGCCATAGTCGTTGTGAAAATGAGCCGCCAACGGCGCATCAGTTTTCTCTCTGAGAAATGTTATGAATTCACGGGCCTTCTGGGGGGAGAGGAGGCCCGCGGTGTCTGGGACGCTGACAAGAGTTGCTCCAGCTCTTCTCACCGAGTTGACAGCGTCTATGAGTGGGGTGAGCTGTCCGTCGACGAAGAACCGCGAAGCATCCTCTACCGTGGCCCTCACATACCTGAACCCCATCTCCCGAGCCGTCTTCACAGCATCCACCAACCTCTCCAAACCCTCCTGAAAACTAATGCCACGCAGCTTATGTCTCCGATGAATCTCCGTCAACGCGATGTAGAGGCCGACACCCGTGGCATCATACTTCGCAGCGGCCTCAAGGTCATCCCTCACAGCTCTGCCATGCAGGACAACCTCAAACCCAAGAGTGTTACATTTCCTCACAAGGGGCTCGACATCCTCCCGCGTGGTCCGAGGAGGATAATCCACCGTAATCTCCACCCTCTTTACCCCCGCTTCCGCAAGCTTCTCCACCAACTCCAGCTTAGCGGAGAGCTTGAGAACCCTGAAAAGCTCACCCTCCCTCAACGTCGAGTCAAGAAGCGTAGTCAACCCAGGTCGAAAATCTTTTAAAACAATCGTATTTAATGATTGTGTATTTCTACGAAAATTGTATCATCATTCCTTTCCCCGTAAATATCCACCGCTAACCAAGCTTTCAAAAACACCTTTTCTAACCCTGCGAAGAACCTCCTCATCAGACTCCAGAGTGTTCAGCAAAGCCTCCAAAACAGCCGTAGAGGTTTCGCTGAGGCTGTGCTCCATCCTCTCCGCCTCCACCTCTGCCGAGAGCTCATCAAGCCCAATCGCCTGAAAAAGCCTCGAAACGGTGTCATGTCTGTGCTTAAGCTGCCGCACCTTCGCAAACCCTTCCTCCGTAAGTTCAAGAACCTTGTAGGGCTGATAGCGGAGATACCCCTTTTCGCAGAGCCGTGTAATAACTTTCTTGACCGTGCTGGGGGCCACGTTTAAGGCTTTGGCGACATCAACCGGCCGAACCCTGCCTTCCCGTCTCTGAAGAATTTCATAAACCGCTTCCAAATACTCCTCAGCGAGCTTCACGCTCCCCCTCTCACGCTTATGCGCTCGCATAAGGGCCTCTATACGGCTACTCGGCTCCAACACAAATGACAACGAGAACCCATCTAATAAACAAAAAAATTAGAGGTTCAGGAGGCTGTCCACAGAGTAGGCTCCTGCACCTGTGAAAACCAGCAGCAGAGCAGCCGCCAGAATCAGTAGGTCGAACTCCCATCCACCGACTCCGGACATGAAACCCCGCATAAACTGTCGAGAACCCGCGACCATCTGCTGCAGCATCTCAGGAGGCGGCACAAACTTGCCCAGCTTCGACAAATAAAGAACTATCGTGCCAATCATCTCGATGAAGAAGAGCAGCCCGGCCACCTGTGTCCAGAAGCCGATTATCAGCGCTATGCCGCCCACGAACTCGAGAAGCCCCGCAAGGTCGAAAAGGCCTCCCGGGATACCCAGCTGAGACATGCCGCCGCGCATCTGCTTCCTCATCTGGCCGAAGAGCTTCGGCGCTCCGTGGACCACCATTATGAACCCCAGCACAACCCGTAGCACCAGAAGACCTATGTCCACAAACCCCGATAAATCACCCAACACGGCCATATTGCTCACCTTTCGCAACCTACTGGCAAAAGGCAAGTATTTAAAATGCTAAGAGGCAAGTATGCCGCTAGATGACGCGGGCGAAAGCTGTTCAGGCAGGTAACGTCTGTCCCATGGTTTCGGCGACGAAACTGCTTGGAAGCGTTTGGTCGATGGTCATAATCTCATACCTTGTCCAAGGGCCTAAGGGGTTCAACGAGCTGCTCAAAGCCGTGCCAGGGCTCAACTCCAAAACCCTTTCAAGAACACTCAAAAGCCTACAGAGGAAAGGCCTCGTTGAAAGAAGAGTTCTGAACTTACAGCCCTTCTCAGTATCCTACTCATTGACCCCCATGGCTATGGAGCTAGCACCAATACTCGAACAACTGAGAAAATGGGGCATAAAATGGGCTATGCAAAACTCTCGAAAACCACCAGCATAAAAACGGGCACCTTTATTGTTCAGCTGCCGAACAATAGAGACGCCGCAAAGACGCCTCTTATGCGCCGGGGGTGGGATTTGAACCCACGCGGCCCGCGAAGGCCACCGGCTTTCTTGACCAGCTTGTATGATCTCGAGGCCGGCCCACTGCCTGGCTGTGGGACCCCGGCTTCTCCCTGTGTTGCTGTTTGCCGTTTTTATACATAGTCTTCTCTGTTTATGAGGTTGTCGGGGGTTTGTCCCGAGAAGTATTTTATTATGTTTTGGACGGCTGACCTGAGCATTTTTGTGTAGACCTCGTGGGAGCCGAATGCTCCCGCTATCCAGGGTGTTCCCATGAAGTTTGGGAGCTTTATGAGCTCTGTTTCCCACGGCTCGCCTCGTTTAATCTCCCACCATACGTCTGTTGCGAAGACGATGTCCGGCCTCTCTTTTAGGAAGTCTAAGAGGTCTCCGTGGTCAACAACCTCCGCGCGGCCCACGTTTACTACTATGCATCCTTTCTTGAGAAGTGGAAGGTTGTTTCGGTTGAACATGCCTCTCGTATGTTTCGTCAGGGGAGCGGAGATAACCATGATGTCCGCTTCCGGCAGGGCCTCTTCCAGCTTTGTCCATGGGAGGATTTTATCTGCGTAGCCTCTCGTCTTGCCTGACTTTGTGACGCCTATCACACGCATTCCGAAGCATTTGGCCACTTCAGCGACCTTTACACCTATTGACCCCATCCCAACGATGAGGATGGTCCTACCGTTTAGCTGTAAAACTTCGACGTCTCTCTCGAAAACGGCGTTCCGTATTTTATCGTAGTAGTGTGGGATTTTCTTGGCTATGCTGAGTATCATGGCCCATGTGTGTTCGTTTACTGACTCGGCGTTGGAGCCCATGTTACCAGCCACCATGATATGTTCGGGGAGGTGCTGCCACGCCACGCCGTCGACGCCCGCCGACAAAACCTGCACGAATTTGAGATTTGTTAGCTTGGCTATCTCCTCCGGCTTCAGAGTGATGCATAGAACTGCTTCAGCAGCTCTCTTGTATTCTTCGAAGTTTGGTGAATTCTTTGTCACAACCTCGGCGTATCTCTCGATCTGGTTGACTAATTCTTGATCAAGGTCGACGTATGAAAGAAATGTTCTCTTCATCCGCTGAAAGTGTCTTCAGGTGCTGGATAATAAACTTCCGTGACGAGTTTCCGTGAGCAGTAGATGCAGTATACTACAGTTTTTGCGCATTCCTGCATGTAGACGGCTCCGCAGCTGCATTCGATGATGACATCCGCCTCCGCTTCGGGTTTTGATGGCAGGAATGGTTTGATGGGTTTGCCGCAGTATGCGCACATTCTTGAGAGGGCCATCACATCCCTTATGGTGAATAGGCCGATTACCTGGTTGTTGCTGGTCACGATTAGTCTCCTAACTTTTTTACGGTTCATGAGGTCGACGGCTTCGAGAAGCGATGCTTCTATGTCGACGGTTATCAAGGGTTTTGACATCACTTCTCTGACTTGGGTCTTTGTCGGGTCCCTGCCAGTCGCCACAACCTTAGACACTATGTCTCTTTCAGTCACCAGCCCCACAGGCTCTCCTTTACTTGTTACCACTATGCCGCTGATTTTTTTCTCAGCCATTATTTTGGCCGCATCTGTTGCGGATGAAGTTTCCTCGACGCTTATTATCGGGCTTTTGACCACGTCCTTAACTTTCGCTGTTTGCCACAACGGTCATAGAACATCTCGGCGTGATAAAAGCGTTGTCTAGGCTGGAAAAGGCTCAAATAACCCGTCCAGTCGATAATTTGCGATGAGGGTTTTACAGGCTTCTGACATTCATGGAAGCGTGTCAGCGGCATCTTCTCTCGCGGAGAAGGCTGTGGAGTATGATGTCGTTGTTCTTGTGGGCGACATAACGCATTTTGGAGCTGTGCCTCAGGCTGAGACGATACTGGGAACGGTCGCTAAAAGCGGTCGGCTTGTTTTGTTTGTACCAGGGAACTGCGACCATCCATCTCTTCTTAGCTGGCGACCATCCATCAGCAACGTCGTCAACCTTCATGCAGCAAGCCTGCGACACGCCGATTACGCGTTTTATGGATTGGGTGGCGGTAATCTATCACCCTTCAACACTTTGATAGAGTTCAGCGAGGAGGAGTTTGAGACGATGTTGTCTAAGCTCAATCCCTCGTCAGAAAACTTTATCCTCCTCTCACATACACCGCCTCATGGTGTTGACGCCGACGTGGGCCGTGGACGCCATCTCGGCAGCACCGCAATACGAAAATTTGTCGAATCAAGAAAGCCTCTTGCTGTCTGCTGCGGCCACATACATGAAGCACGCTCGATCTCGAGGATAGGCGATACCGTAGTGGTGAACGCCGGACCAGCTAAAGAGGGCTTCTACGCATCACTCGAAATTCGGGGAAAAGAGGTTAAAGCAGAGCTCCTCAGCTTTTAGCTAAGATGCCGCGGAGAAAGCTGGTGGCTGAAGTCATCAACGTCGGCAACGAGCTTCTCGACGGCCGAACAATCAACACAAACCTGAACTGGCTATGTGGAAAACTTTCCGAACTCGGCTACGTTGTCAGGAGAGCCACAATAGTAAGAGATGATTTGAATGACATAGCGAAGACTGTACGGGAAGCCTTGAGACGAAAACCTATGTGGCTCTTCATCAGCGGCGGCCTCGGACCAACCCATGACGACAAAACGCTTCAAGCAGTTGCGAAAGCTCTTGGGAGGAGGTTGAAGCTTCACAGGGATGCTGCAGAAAGCATCCGTCGGCGATACACGGAGCTAGCTGAGGCCGGAGTCATCAAGGATCCAACGCTGACAAAGGAGAGGCTTAAGATGGCTAAGCTTCCGGAGGGCGCGCAGCCGCTTAGAAACCGAGTCGGCACAGCTCCCGGCGTGTTGCTGGAGAAATCAGGTGTGAAGCTTGTTTGTCTCCCGGGTGTCCCGAAGGAGTTGATGGATATTTTTGAGAATGAGCTGCGGCCGCTTCTACGTGAAACAGCGGGCGATAGAGGTTTTCTCATTCAGCAACTATTTGTGGAAGGGGTTGTTGAGTCACGTCTCGCCCCTCTTCTGGTAGAGACCATGAAGAGGTTTAGAGGTGTTTATCTCAAGAGCAACCCGAAAGGCGCTGAAAAGGTTTCGCAGGTTATAGTGGATTTTATCGCTGAGAAAAAAGATAAGAAGAAGCTTCTCGAAGCCATGGAGTATTTCAGCAAACGTCTAGAAGAGATAAAGGCTTAATACCGTTTCCCATCGAAATGAGCCATGTCTTTGGAGGAGAGTTTTGAGAAGGCTTGGCGAATTGTTCTCAACTCGCCGGCTATGTATAGGGAAGGGTTCAGAAAAGGGGAGATGCTCTCAAACTCGGTGAACCCTGTGTATGTGAGGAGAATTTTTGTCGCAGGTGTCGGTGGCTCAGGGATAGTCGGAGACATAATCTCGGCGATCAGAGACCCTAATTCTTCGCTCCAAGTGGAAACTCTGAAGACATTCCACTTGCCGGGTTACGTGGGCCCCGACACCTTGTTAATCCCGGTGAGTTACTCGGGCGACACAGTTGAAACATGCTGGTCTTTTATCGACGGTTTTTCGAAGAGTGTTGCCATTGTTGGTGTCTCTTCGGGCGGGCGGCTTGCATCCCTGATGGAGATGAGAGGGCTCCGGGTTGTGAAGGTGTCGGAGGGGCTTCAGCCTCGCTACGCTGTCCCAGAGATGGTTGGCGCGGTCTACGGCCTTTTGACAGGTTTCGAAGCCTTTCCACGTGAAAAATTCCTTCAAGCTGTCGATGAATTCGAGACATTTGCGAAACAGTTTTCAGAGAATGGTTATCAATCGGTGGTTGATCAGGCGAGGCCTTTGCTTGGAAGACATGCGGTAATTGTTTCGGCCGACCACCTCTACTCCGCGGCCTATCGCCTGAAGTGCCAATTAAACGAGAACGCCAAGCATCCATGCCATGTTGCCACAGCGCCTGAAGCATTTCATAACGAGGTGGAGGGGTGGTCCAGCCACGGCAACTACTGTTACGTTTTTCTCAGGAGCGAATATGAGCAGCTCATGGTGTCCGATGGACTTGACTGGATGGAGGATTATCTCCGGTCAAAGGGGGCCGCGGTCGTGGAATTAAGGGCAAAGTCTTCGTCCACTATATCGGAGCTGTTGAAACTTCTGCTACTGGCAGATTTTATGAGTCTCGGTGTCGCTTTCCTCAAGAAAGTGGATCCGATAGGGCTGCAGGCAATACCCAAGATAAGGCCTTTGCTTAGACGCCATCTACCCTAAGCTTCTGAAGCAGGGGGATGGCTTCGATTTTTTCACGTGGCAACAGGTGCCAGATTATTCCGGATGGCTTCGGGTTTTTCGGACAGTTTATCACCCTCGTGTTGGTGAATATCCTGTCAACGGGTAGGTCGAAAGCCTCATGCGGTATGTTGTCAACAATTTGTAGGTCGTGGACCGTTGTGTAGATGGGTGTATCTTCATCGACTATGGAAAAGGTTCTGAGTAGAGCGTATTCAATCTCCGAATATCCCTCGCCTTTGCCCACTCTCCAGCCTTTGGGTGAAACAGCCACACTACCCGCAACCACCAAGTCGATGCTGGGCAGTTCTCTTAGCTCAACCTTTACACCGTATCTGAATGCGCCCGTTATGGTAGCCGCCTCTTTCAACGCGTGTTGAGGTAGTTTTCGCGGGTTTAGCATCAGAAAGCCTTGCCTGATTCGCGGCGTAGGCATGATGAGTTTTTTGCCGTCGCGGAGAACCATCCGGCGCACAGGTGCTTGGGGAGCGTCGGGGTTGACCTTGACAACCTCTGCAGAGCTGTAGTGTTTGCTTTTGCGGAGAAGGTTCGCCGCCTCAGCTGCACCCTTGAAGTTAGGTATCCTTCCAGCCACAGGGGTCGGAAAAGCCGCTACCCCACGTTCCTCGAGAAGACGCCAAACCCTCTCCCTAATCTCCTGCTTGGATGTTGCCGCGTCTCTAACCTCCACGGCGAACCTCTTTCATAAGCTGTTCATAGCTCTCTTTAACCTCATCGACTGCGGCCTCATCCTCGAGTGTCGTCAAGTCTCCTAGGCTTCCGCCAGTTGCGACGGCTTTGAGAACACGACGCATGATTTTCCCGCTCCTTGTCTTAGGCAGCTTGGAGACAAACAAAACACTCGACGGCGAAGCTATCGCGCCATAGCTCTCTCTCACATGCTTTACCAACTGCTCAGCCATTTCCCCACTTCCTTGATAACCTGCTTTCAAAACCACGAATGCTACAGGCGTCTCTCCCTTGATTTCATCGGGGACGCCGACTACAGCGGCTTCCGCGACAGCTGCATGAGAAACGAGAGCAGACTCGAGCTCGTAGGTTCCTATCCTGTGTCCAGCAACTTTCAAGACCTCGTCAGCCCTGCCCGCAACCCAGATATATCCGTCAACGTCTTTGACAGCGTAGTCGCCGGTGAAAAACACACCATTCACCTTCTCCCAATAAACCTGCCTATATCTCTCCGGCTCATTCCACATACCAGTCGGAGGCCCGGGCATACCTGGCCACGGCTTTCTGATCACAAGGTATCCCCTCTGACCGGGAGAGGCTGCCGCGCCTTTCTCGTCAACAACTTCTGCATCTATTCCTGGGATGGGTAAGCCATTTGTACCGGGTTTAAGCGGAGTGAGCATCAGCCCAGGCAAATGGCTTATCAATATTCCACCCGTCTCGGTCATCCACCATGTCGAGCCAACGGGGCATCTCTTCTCCCCCACCACTTCGTAAAGCCATCGCCATGCAGAGGGGTTTATCGGCTCGCCGACGCTATGAATTATCCTTAGGCTGGAGCGGTCGTGTTTCTGTACAGGCTCGTTTCCGAAGCGCATGAGCATCCTCACCGCCGTCGGCGTCGTGTAGAAAACCGTCACACCGTTTCTCTCTATGATTTGCCACCATCTCTCGACCGTGGGATAATCCGGTGTCCCCTCATACATCACGACGGTGGCGCCTGCCAGCAAGGGGCCGAAAACTATGTAGCTGTGCCCAGTCACCCAGCCTATGTCAGCCGTGCAGAAGTAGACGTCCTCGTCCCTGATGTCAAAAACCCATTTCATCGTCGCGCTGAGTAGAACCGCGTAGCCTCCTGTATCATGGATCAATCCTTTTGGCTTACCCGTCGTTCCCGAGGTGTATAACACGTAGAGCGGATGAGTCGCGTCGAGAGGCTCAGGCTCGACGCATGCGTTTTCGGGAACCGTTTTCAACAGGTCATGAAGCCAAGAATCACGCCCCTCCTTCATCGAGACCTCGTTTCCAGCCCGCCTCACAACCACAACCCTCTCCACACCGCTTAACTCGACAGCCTTATCCGCCACATCCTTCAAGTTAATTAGACGACCTCTTCTGTAGAACCCGTCGGCAGTAACCAAAACCTTTGCACCGAGATCCTGAGCACGTAAAGCAAGGTTCTCTGCAGAGAAACCGCTGAACACCACAGTAAATATCACGCCTATACGTGCGAGGGCAAGCATGGTCATCGGAAGCTCCGGGATCATCGGAAGATAGATGGCTACTCTGTCACCCTTTCTGAGCCCGAGGCTGAGAAACACCTGCGCAAGCCTGTTAACCTCTCGATAGAGCTCGTAGTAGGTGTACTTGCGTATACTCAGCGGCCTCCCGTCGGCGTCAACAGGCTCACCTTCCCAGATATATGCCACCTTGTTCCTCCTCCAGCTTTTCGCATGTCTGTCGAGACAGAGGTAGGAGATGTTAAGCAAGCCCCCCACAAACCATTTGAAGACAAACGGATGTTCACCGGGCTCGAGAACACGCTCCCACGGCCTAAACCACTCAAGACCCTTTGCCTCCTTCTCCCAAAAACCAACCTGGTCCTCCACAGTTGCGCGCCAAAACCGCTTATACGTCTCGATGTCAACGCTCCTCTGCCGCCAATTCGGCAAAACTATGTATTCTTCAAATGGCAAAGCCTCCGACAAACACTCTCGAGAAAAACGAAGCCGAAAAGTGATTTAAGCTTTTTTAAACAGGCGAAAAAATATAGGGTGGACAAAAGTTTAGAAATGATGTAGTGTCATGAATAGGATGTTTGAGTTTGTGGATAGTGTTGTCTCGGTTGGAAAGCCTTTGCTGGTGGGTTTTCCTGACACGGGTTTGGCTGGGTCAATAGCCGTTTCTTACCTGGTGGAGCAGCTGAGGCCCGATGAGAAAGGATACGTTGACTCCGCGGAGCTTCCGCCAATCGTGCCCGTCAGAAGAGGGGTCCCCAAGGAGCTTATCCGAATATATGAATCTAGCAATTTTCTCACGATTCTCTCGGAGCTCCCTATTCCGCCGATGTTGATTAGGAATTTTTCTGAGGCTTTGATTGACTGGGCTGTGGAGAAGAAAGTTAGCTGGGTGGGCTGTTTGACTGGTGTGGCTGAGCCGAGACGTCTTGAGATTGATACTCCTAAGGTGTTTGTTTTATCTGCTGAGCTGAGGAGAGCTGAGGAGCTGTCAAAGTTTCTCGACGCAGAGGTTTTTCAGGAAGGTTTTATCACGGGTGTACATGCCGAGATACTTAGGCAGGGCATGAGAAGAAATTTAGAGGTAAACGTTTTGCTTGCCCAGGCCCATCTCAACTATCCTGACCCGGGTGCAGCGGCGCAGCTTCTCACACGGCTGCCCAAGCTCGTAAACGAGCATGTTGATGTTAAACCGCTTCTCGAGAGCGAGGAAAACATTAGAATACAGCTGCGTGACTTGATGAGAAGGACCTCGGAGGCCATGGTCCAGAAATCCCGTGAAATGGAGCTGCCACCCGTTTACAGGTGAGAAAAAGATGTCCGAGTCTCCTTGGGACTGGTTTAGAAGAATTCAGCGCAGAATGGAGGATGAGATGGAGCGAACCATGAGGATGATAAAGGAGGCTGAGATGAGAACAGGATGCCTAATGCCTCTTCACCAAATAGTTGACACAGAAAATGAATACGTCATAACAATCGACATGCCCGGAGCGGACAAGGAGAAAATAGACCTCTACGCCGACGAGAACCGCCTAACAATAGAAGCACCATGCAGACAAGACATCCCATCAGCACGATACGGAAACCGATACAGACTCATGATAGAGCTCCCAACAACCGTCGACATCTCAAACATCAAGGCCAGATACCTCCAAGGAGTACTCGAAGTCAGAATCCCGAAGAAAAAAACACGAGGCACAAAAATAAAGGTCGAGTAGAGCCGACCATCTGAAAAGTCGTCGCTATGTGACTGACAGGGATAGAAATAAGAATCGCCTTTTTGTTCTATGGTTTGGGTGAGCGGCCGGGCGGGTCACCGGGAGCTCCGGAGGAAGTTCCTCCCCCGCGGGAGGCGCCGCGGCGCCGCGAGGCGCAGGGGGAGACCCCTGGCAACGCCGCAGAAACGAGACCTCCACCACGCAGTGGCCATGACTCGGCGCATAAGCCGATGAGGAGCGTGGTGGATTGGTTGAAACGGGCGACCCACGGCGGGAAAGGCCGCTGGGCTGTGAGCAGCCTCCCCGAAGCCCGGCGGAAGCCGATGAGACAAATCCCGCTTAAACAGAAGGAGGACTACGAGCCGCACACCCCACATCTTGGCGGGAAGCCTACGTGTAAAATCTGTATGGGCATGTATTGTGGTTTGTCTCCGTTGTTATCGCTCACATAGATAGTTCTGCAGAGAGGGGTGCAGATAACAAGTAGGTATTTGGATGGTGGGAGAAATATGTTGGCATTAGCTGTTTCGTCTTATGCTTCTGTAGGATTTCTTGCTATAATTGAGAGCAATTTAGCTTGTCCATTGGGAGTGACGCTGAGATGATTAAACCGTTTCCATAAAATTATGAAGCCGTATTACTTAACGCTCTCCTCTTCAGAGTCAACTCTTTTTCTAACCCTGTTTTATCAGTAGTGTTGAGCCGCATAGTCCGCAGAGGTAGCGGTCTTTTCTCAGCTTTTTGGCGTATGAGAATGGGGCGTCGCATACGGGGCATCGTAGGCCGGTTTCTCCGGCGAGGACGGCTCCACATTCGCTGCATATCTTCGCCGTCAGCGGGTTGGCTGTTCTGCATTTGGGGCAGGTTTTTTGGCTGCCTTCTCTGAGAGGCTCGAGCTTGATGAGGGGCTGCGCAGGCCTCTGGATGGACGAGGTTTTGACCGGTGGCGGGAGCTGTGGAAACGTTTCAAGAGTCCTGTAGTGGGTTGCGCTGATTTTGCCTGAGGCTATCGCGGCTGCCAAAGCAGAAACAATTAGCACGCC
Organism: Nitrososphaerota archaeon; assembly: GCA_041641305.1. Taxonomy (GTDB): domain Archaea; phylum Thermoproteota; class Nitrososphaeria_A; order Caldarchaeales; family Caldarchaeaceae; genus Caldarchaeum. The sequence continues at coordinate 214,321 of JBEPYN010000001.1, forward strand.
CGCGCCCAGATAGAGAAATCCGCCTATTTCCTCGGGAAAACTCTGAAGAGACCCCGGCAAAACCGTGAACGCCACGTAGTCTATCGAGGCGACGCCCAAGATGTTGACCGATGCGGCGTGGAATGTTTTTACGCCGAGGTTTCTGGCGGCCGAGTTGTAGAGATAGAGCTCCGCGACCGAGTAGAGAGTCCATGTAAGTGCCGCGATTTGTAGGGCTTCACGGGGCATTGTCTCGATAAAAGTCAGCAGGACAACCAGAAACGTGGCAAACCCCAGCAAAAAGATAACAACAAAGGAGGCTGAGCCTATCCCCGTTCTTCGTCTAACTTCCCGCCAGCCCAACCCACGCAAAACAATCGAAAACGGGTATGTCAACATCGTTGGAAATAGAAGGTAGATGGCGAGCGGTGTCAGCGAAAGGCAGTTGAAAGCCGACAATACGTAGCCGATTGCCAGCTTCTTCAACGGTTTTACTCATTTTTGGTGGTTGAAATCTTTTTCAGATCCCGAGTAGCCTAGGTATTGTCTGAATAATCTCCATGGCTCCTGGCTGTATTTGGGCGCTTAGAACGGAGAGTCTATCCACCTCCTCCCTCGTGAGCTGTATATTGCCCGCGGCCGCGTTGCTGAGGGCCTGCTCCCTGTTCTTGGCACCGGCTATGGCTACACAGCCCTCGTGTGCAAAGACCCACGCCAAAGCCACCTGCCCAACCGATACACCATACTTCTCCGCCAAAACCCGTAGCTCCGTCAACAAAGGCCCTATCCTCCCCAAATATCGCCGTGTAAAGAGTGGGTTAACTCTCCTTATGAAGTCTTTTGGAGGGTTGGTTGATGTGTATTTTCCTGTTAGAAGTCCCTGCGCAAGCGGGCTGTAGGCGAGAATGTTAATTTTTTCGCGGCTGCAGTATGGGATAAGGTCTTTCTCTATTTTTCGCTGGATTAGATTGTAGCGGACTTGGTTGGAGACGATGTCCTCGCTTTTGAGTGCTTGGCGTGCTTTGATGAGTTGACCGAGCGAGAAGTTGCTTACGCCGATGTAGCGGATTTTGCCGGTTTTGACGAGATGCTCCATAGCCCGCATCGTCTGAGTGATTGGGATGAGCGGGTTTGGAAGGTGGATTTGGTAGAGGTCGATGGTTTTGACGCCAAGCCTGTTGAGGCTTCTCTCACACGCTTCGATGACGCCGTTGTAGGTGAGATGATGAGGCGCAACCTTCGTAGCAATCAAAACCCTGTCCCCCAGCTCCTTAACCGCTTTTCCCACAATAATTTCCGAAACCCCACCACCATACACCTCGGCCGTGTCTATCACGTTGACACCGGCCTCCACAGATGCGTAAACAGCCTCCAAACACTCCCTCTCACCATAGCTCTTGCCGTAGCCCCACGACCCTGAGCCGAACTGCCAAGCACCCAGCCAAACCACCGAAACCTTCTCACCCGTTCGGCCGAGCTCCGTGTAGAGCATAACAAACCAACCCCTATCAGCAATATTAATTTCGGCTTGGCACCAGAACATGCTGGGATGAGGATCGCTGAGATTGACCTTTCGGGGAAGAGTGTTGTGGTCCATGAGTTTCCTGATTTGTTTGAGGAGGGTGTGTGGGGTGGGAGATGTCTCGGCGTGGGGTTGATCGCACGGAACGCTTCTGTTAACGACGCACTCGACCCCGATAGCCCGCTTGTTGTGGCTGTCGGAAGCCTCGGCGGGACAGGCTTCCCACTCGGAAACCGTTTAACCCTCGTTTTCAGGTCTCCTCTGACAGGGACGATAGCGTGGGCCCACACAGGTGGATACGCGGCCTACACACTCGCAGCACTCGGCTTCTCAGCACTCTACATCACAGGCAGTCTCGACAAGCTTTCAGCCATGGTTTTGACCGATGATGGGATATCTTTTGTGGATGTTGAGGGGCTGCGCGGCCGCGGTGCTGTTGAGACTTGCGCGGCTATGCGGCTTCTGGCTGGTGATGCCCGTGTCCTCGCAATAGGTCCCGCAGGCGAGAAACAGCTACCCATAGCAACCGTTGTAAACGACATGGGCCGGAGCAGCGGCGTCAGACACGGTGCAGGATCTGTGTTCGGCTCGAAAAACCTCAAAGCCATAGTCATGCGGACCAAAAAACCCGCCCCCCTTCCGCGTAACCCGACACGTCACGCTCAGCTGATTAGGATGCTCAAGGCCAAACTCGACGCATCTCCTCTGCTCAACCTCGAGAAAGGATTGCTCGCCGTCCACGGGACCGCGGTGGCAGCTGAGGCCCTCGGCTCAAACGAAGTCATCCCACTCAAAAACTATACCCAGACAACCAGCGAAAAGTATCTATTGGTCGGCGGAAGGAGGCTGAGCGAAACCGTTCTAGTGAGAAGGATGACATGCAGCTTTTGCCCTGTCTCTTGCAGGCGCGAAACCGTCGCATATGGTGTGAGGGGCGAGGGCCCCGACTATGCCCAGATATCATCGCTGGGGACAAACTGCATGGTATTCGACCTCGCTCAAATCTCCTACATGACGCAGCTCTGTTACGAGATGGGCGTCGACCCGATTGAGATGGGCAACAGCCTCGCGGTATATGCTGACCTCTCAGAGAAAAAGCTGGTCGGAAAAAGGCTGGAGTGGGGGGACTTCGAGACCATGTCCAGGTTCATCTACGAAGCGGGTTACGGAGGAGTGGTAGGAGAAATTCTTGGGAAAGGCGCCGCCTATACCGCACGATATCATGGAGCGGAGGAGCTGGCCCCCTCTGTGAAGAACATCAGCATCCAGAACGCTGACCCCAGAGCCGAGAAGGCATGGGGGGTGATAAACGCGGTCGAAAACTTCGGCGCAGGCTGCCACATCTGGGTATATCCCAACCTCGTCCAAAGCTTCAGACAATACAATATACCAACCATCTTCGACAACGATGCATCAGAGGAGATCATAGCAAACCGCATCTACCGGAAACAGGCCGAGGTCGCGGCTCTCGACTCACTGGGTGTCTGCGCTTTTTCACGCCTCGTCTTCGACATCAGAGATTATCTTGACGGCCTCGAAACCGTATATGGACAGGATGTTGCAGACGTTTTTCTCGATGTGGGTGAATATGTTCTGCGGGTTGAGCGTTATCTAAACAATTTGTATGGGTTTGGTGATGCGGATGATAGGTTGCCGAGAAAGTTTACTGAGGAGCCTCTTCCATCGGGCAGGCACCGCGGCGAGGTATGCGATGTAGAAGAAATCCTTAGACACTACCGTCGAGTAAGGGCGTCGACCGATGTCTCCGGGTTTATCAACAAGTTTCCTAAGCTAGGTTGAGCGGATGAAGAGGCTGAGGAGTTTGACGCCGAAGTCGAGTATGTCTCTCGAGGAGAGGACGCCGAGAGGCCTTCCCTCATTATCAATCACGGGAATGTGGCGGATGTTGAAGTCCTTCATCTTTTCGAGAACAGATGCCACGTCTTCGTCGGCCGAGGCTGTTACGAGGTTTTTTGACATGAGAGACTTTGCTTTGAGGTTTTTGCCAAGTAACAGGTGGGATGCTGCGTAAAGAATGTCCCGTTCCGTGATTATGCCCACAAGTTTACCATCATTGTCCAAAACAAGTATGCTTCCAACACCGTTGTCCCACATGGTTTTCGCAGCCTCCTCAACAGTGGCATCCTCCGAAACAACCACTGGGGGATAAGACATCAGGTCAGAGGCCTTAACAGGCGAATACCTAATAGACCGCTTAAACACAGGCACAACAAAAACATGCACAACCCGTGATTAAATCTTTTGCGAAAAGTAAAGGTTAATCAAACACCTCGACAGCAATTGGTATGCCGGAGGCTCCGGTAGTATAGTCCGGTCAAGTATACCGGCCTTTCGAGCCGGTGACCCGGGTTCAAATCCCGGCCGGAGCATCACAAACACGGTCAGGCACTGGCCAAGTATTGTTTGACGAATGTGCCACCGCAGAATTTGGTGACTTGTTTGACAAGGTTCTCACCAGTGGATTGAAGATAGTCCACATCTATTCCCGGCACTCCACAAACCATCAAGAAAACGTGGCGTGTTTCGAGAGTCACCTTCGTTGCGTCGGCATCCCTGTAGGGATAAATTGCGATAAGCTTTTCATCATCCCTCACCACAACCTCTTTCCCTGTCAATTCAGCAGGTTTATCCATCCCTATACCGAGGAAAAACTCCCCATTTCTGGATAAATCCATAACAAGTTCTCCCCTTAGTTTATCGGCGTCGAACGCGGCTATGGGGAGAAGAGACTGCATCGAGACGACGTTGTAGACATCAACTAAGGTGTTGACCCTTGGAAAATCTCGGCCAGCCAAAACTCTTCTGAGCAGGGCCTCAGCCGAAGGTCTTGTCTTGGTAGGGTCTATGCCTATTCGCCAGAAAAAATCTCTGTAGGCCCTGATGAGCGGGTTCTGGACAAGCCTCTCCAAAACATGTTCCTTCTTTACAGCTTCCACAGCAGCGGAAATGTAGCTGATTAACTCAGGTTTTTCCCCACCGGTCTCCACCCCGACAAGCTCAGCACAATATACGCCGAGACCCGCGAATCTCTCACTAACGGCCTTAGAGAAAATGAGCTTCATCAGAGAAAAAAGTGTGTTGTTATTGAAAAATTTTTACGGCGGGTTGATTTTGATGGCTTTCGTCGGGCAGGAGGCTTCGCAAGCCATGCAGAATATGCAGTCGGCCTCTCTTATTGGCTCGGATTTATCCGTCCGATATTTTTCATACAGCTCGCCCTCCAGCGGATAGAGGTCGTTGCCTGTCCCCGATCTTCCCGGGTTCAAGGCCCACTCGAATACGTTGACTGGGCAAACGTCCATACATATTCCGTCCGCTATGCAAGCCTCCCAATCAACGGCGACAATCTTCCCATGTATTCCAAGCTTCGTCGGATATGGGTTGCCGTTGGCATCTAGGCGCTGAATACCCTCGGCCCTTACCTCGTGTCCGTTATGCGTACCAGTCACAGGATACTCGTCGGGCTTCTTTAGAAAGTCGGGGTCAATTGGCTTGGGCGCATAATCGACTTGTCTGACCAATTTCTCTCGGATTAAGAGCAAGTGTCCACAATATAACGGTAACCACTTAACACCCGTTGTAAACCACTCACACACAACAAATATAAATAAACAAAGCCATCCGAGTAATCGCTGGGCCGGTAGCTCAGCATGGTCAGAGCGTTCGGCTGATAACCGAAAGGTCGGGAGTTCGAATCTCCCCCGGCCCACTCAGGTATAACGACGGTAGTGTGTTTGCCGCGAACGCTTATATTAGCCGGCCCAGTCAGATGACTAGGTGGGTAATCATGTCGAGCTATGCGGAGAGGCTTAAGAAAGCGCAGTCGTTCGAAGATGTCTACAGGCTGGTTAAGCAGCTTGTGGTGGAGCGGTATGGGTTGAGAAGAGGAGGAATGGGGCTGATTCTAGCAGACCTCCCGCCTCACATAGCGGCTTATCATGAGATAGGCTCAAACGCCATCGTCGTCAACCAAACCATGCTAAACGCCGTCTACACCGCGACCAAATCACGGACCATAGTCAACAGCTACTTGTTCGTCGTTCTCCTACACGAATATCTTCATGCTCTGGGCTTTGACGAGAAACAGACAAGGGAGCTTGTGAGAGATGCTGTGTCTTCCGTCCTGCCCTTCGACCACATAGCAACGAAAATAGCCTTAACATCGATATACGACGCTCTCCCCGAACTAAGAAATATAGTTGTTCAGCCAAACTCATCCAAACCGGTTTTGGTGAAGGATTTTGACACCGACAACCTAACGTATATAGGGTGATAAAAATATAAACATCTTTCCTATAACCGATCGGGCGCATGCGGAGTAATTGGGAGATTTTGCAGAAGCTTTCGAAGATAGAGAGACAATATATACATAGTCTTATGAAATCTTCGGACCCGGCATCTATCCAATACTATACCGGATGGCATCATGCGTTGGAGTGGGTGAGTAAAAGAGGCGATCAGGTAATCGTGGACGGCGTCGTCGGCACAGGTCGATGCAGCGGCTGTGCTGCATGTGTAGCGGTCTGTCCCACCAACGTTTTCGACTATGTTGAAGATCATCCCGTCAACACGCGTCTCAACCACTGCATAGAATGCGACCTTTGCGTAGAAGCATGTCCGGAACTCCACCTATCTGATGAGGAAGTTAGTCTCAAGAGCCTTGACAGCTACGCGGAACATGACAATGGATTTGGACGGTATGGTGAAGCATATCTGAGCAGAAGCACTGACAACGAGATACTGAAGAGGTCCCAGGATGGTGGGACAGTTTCAGCACTTCTCATATATGCATTGAAGGAAAACATAATCGATGCGGCCGCCCTATCCACTACCGCACCTGAGCAACCGTTGAAACCCATACCCAAACTCGTCTTCGAGCCAGAGGATGTTTTAACCTGCGCTGGCTCAAGATACACCTATGCACCGAATCTGCTGGCGTTGAAGGAGGCTTTTGAAAAAGGTGTGGAAAGGCTTGGTGTTGTGGGTGTGCCTTGTCAAATAAACGGCCTCAGATATCTGCAGCATTCAGTTCCCGACATCAAATATGCGGAATGGTTCAAACAACACATCGTCTTCAACATTGGATTGTTCTGCTCCGAGGTCTTCACATATAGCGGGTTGATGAAATACTTCACCGAAATCGGAGTAAACCCCAGCGAGGTAGCCAAAATAAACATCAAAGGGAAAGTAATCATTTCTCTCAAAAACGGAGAAGAGATTGTCAAACCCCTTAAACCTCTTCACAAGTATGAGAGGCCCGCGTGCAGGTTCTGCAAAGATTACGCAGCTGAAAATGCTGACATATCCGTTGGTGGACTGGCTACACAAGGCTGGACAATAACCGTGCTCAGAACACGTGTTGGAAAAAACCTTTTCGAGGACGCCGTTAACAGAGGTTATCTAGAGATAAACGAGCTTTCTCTCGAGAATAACTCAGTTAAGCTTCTGAAAAAACTATGTCAACAGAAAAGGGAAAGAATTTCTCCGTTATTTTTCGCTGAAAACGTTTAAATAACCATTTAAACACGAGTATTCATGCCTAGAAAAAGTCTATCCCAGAGAATCGTAGAAGCACTTGAACTTGCTGAACAATTGAGAAAAGTTTCAGAGAAATTACCTCCCGATATCAGACAAACAATCATACAATATTCGCAGATTTCCCAGACCAGGAGGAGACGCCGCTCCAGAAAAAGGGGAAAAATCAGTGGAAGAAAACGAAAAACAGAACCCGCTTCGGCTTAGCTAACCTTTTTTCAGCTCCTCGTCCAACTCCTTCTCTATTTCTTCAAGCGGCTTAGGCGGCGGCGTGGTCGCCAGAGTGTATCCTATCCATGCTATTATTCCGAGCACTCCTCCAACCGCCACGATACCCGTTAGTTTTAAAACAATTGTGTCAAGTCCGGGGATGGGTGGTAGAAAGAGAGCCCATGCATAGAGTATTATTCCTGCGATGCTTACAACCATGAGAAGTGCTCCGATGGTCTGGTCTCTAGCCATAGCGTTATGATAACTATGTAGGGATATAAATTTAACTTTACCTTTGCGAAGGTGAAAACGAATTGAGCAAGGAGAAAGTCGTCAAGGTAAAAATCCGGCACGGGGAGAACGAGGTTGAGTTTACTGGAGATAAGGAAGAGGTGTGGACGCTGGTTAACCGATATTTTTCCGAGCGTCTAGGCCCGGTTGAGGCTGTTGCAAAGCTCAGTGGACAAGTTGATTTGAACAATTTGCTCGACAAGCTTGCCGGAAAAGTAGTTGTAAACAACAGCGGCATAGACGTCGTCGCCAACGTCGACACAAAGAAAAAGATTGTTTACTGTCTTGCGGGAGCATATGTGGGCCATCGGCTGGGGATTCTGGACTCGGATGGTCTCAACCCTAAACGGGTGGCGCAGATACTGCACATCGATGAGAAAGTGGCCCGCGCTCGTCTCAGCGACCTCTGGAAAGAAGGTGTTGTTGACCGCGACGAAGAAGGGCGTTACTTTTTTAAGCCTTCAATAGGGTTGAGAATCTTTGAAGGTGAGTGACGGTTGTTGAAGGTTTCTATCAATTACGGTGATTTGCGTGCCGAATTCGAAGGTGATCCGGCGGAAGTTTACCAAAGCGTTGTAAGGTTTTTGGAGAAAAACATTCCAGCCTATTCGCTGGCCTCGAGGCTCCGCAGCTCCACCGGCCTTGAGGAGATTCTTGATAAAATTAAGGACTGGGTGAGCTATGACTCCTCGCACGGAATTTATCTAAGGACTGATTTGTCCAAGCTTCCTACCGCTGAAGCGCTTCTACTCTTTGCTTCAACACGTTACCTCAACAAATTGCTTGGTCACTCTGAAAGCTGGGAATTTCTCGCTTCAGAGGCTGCTTCAGCTCTCGGCAAACCTGAGAAAACGGTTTCGGGCCGCCTTTCAGAGCTCGTGCAGAAAAGTTTGTTGAAACGGGTTGGACGCGGCGGCTACACCATCACACCCTACGGACTCGACTATATTGTGGAGTTCTCATCAAAACGCTGAGCTACAGATGTTTTTTTCGACAAGTAAATATAGCGTCGAGGTTCACCAACTCTCTCCAGCTTTCCTTCTCTTACGAGGTCGAGCAACACATGTGCCACAGCTGTTGTGTCGTATAGGAAGCCGCGTCTCTCGAGCTCGGAGACAACTTCCGCGAGTGTCCTGCCTGTTTGAAGCCATCCATCGGCTAACAATTCTTCCACAGCTCTCTTGCATGTGATGGGCTTACGTGTTTGTGTCTGTGGTTGCGGGGTAGTGGCCGGCTCGGTTGAGCGGATGGCGGCGATTGTGTTTTTGACTGCTTCTTCTATTTTGTCGACTGGAGCCTCTATCTCGACTGTTATGTTGCCGATGTTGATTTTGATTTTGGCTGTTGTTGTCACCTGTTTTCCTGTTGTTGTTCATGTTGCGCAATATTTAAATACTTCAACAACTCCAATTTTGCATGGAATTGTTGAACATCATGAGCAACCTGAACATTCAACAACATAACCTCCACACCCTCCTCAAAACATTCACCCAAACAACCCAAACGAGCCTAAACACGTTGAAAAACAGTGCCGTCGCCATAGACACGGAGTCATCGGACAACCAAGACGACGCTCCTCTGCTAGACCTAGACGGATGTGACGCGCTGCCTCTTGAGCCGTCGGGGTCAAGGGTCCCTGTTGTCGCCTGCGACATGTCCACCGTGAAGATCGCTGACTCGGTTGAGGGGGGACTCTGGGCTGTCCGCGGAAGTATTGTGAGGAAAAATGTTTCTGGGTTGGAGGTGGTGATGGTCGGCCCTTTTGTCTACACCGTGTCTCCACGTAACGTGGAGATGATACTCTCATCGCTTTTAGATGTCTTGGGCGTGGACGGTAAACCTCCATCATACAATCAGACCACCGCCCCCAAACTTGTAGGAAACCTTTTCGAAAAAGTTCTCCAGCTACATGCTTCACAGATTATGGAAGGTGGAATTCTTCTGCTCGACGGTGCGCTTACAGCAGGTCCCGCCGACAGCCCGGTTGAGGTTGTCGCCCGCATAGTTGAGTCCTCGCATCGCCACGGCCTCGGTGTAGCTGCTTTCTCAAAGTCAACCACTTTGACTCTTCAGGGTCGCAACATTCTCTCGGTCGAAGGCTCCATGACACCGCCCTATGTAGTCAGGCTACCGCCACGCAGGACAGGACGTTGGCCAGTTTACTGCGGCTCGATATACGTAGCTCATCTCTCCCCCCGATATTTCCCGTTCAGAGTCGATGTATCGGCCGCTGACGACGTACAGCTCTTCAACCACCTTCTCTCGAGTGAAGCAATCATTTACGGCTACCCAGAGTCGCTTATACTGGCGCATCAGCTTGCGAAGCTCAGCAGGCTTGATATACTCACAATATGTGCTAGGCTCGAAGCCGTTCACAAAATCAGGTTCACGCAATCACCGTCGCTCAGGAGCTCGCTCTTCGGGCCACTGACCCACTCGTGACCCGGAGATGAAGATTTTACAGAAACGTGGGGAAACTCTTGAGCTTCTCTGCACCCCATCTGAGCTCGAGTTCGAGATAGGAGATTACATCAGATTAGGTGAAGGCGACAGCTTTCTGCTGGCTCAGGTTGTCGACGTAGGTTATGTTGATTTGCCTGGGGGAGTGGAGGAGCTTTTGAGAGAGCTGATCGTCTCTGAGATAGATGGTGTTTCGTCGCTCGACCCATACAACACTTCCTCGCTTTCCATGATGGTTCGTGAAGTAAGATGCGTAACCGCGAAGGTTCGAGCCGTGTTCCACACCGGATTACTGGCTCAGACTTCTCCATGGCTGCCAAGCCGCTACACGGCCACCCAAGAAAAGGCCGGGCCCCAGCTCCTCCACCAGCTCATACTCGGAGAAGAAAAGCAATTCCTCTTCTGCCCAGGCACAGTCGGAGGAGAGCCGATCAACCTCCCGTTAACCAGGCTCGACGGCAGCCTGACAATCATAACAGGGAAGAAAGAGAGCGGAAAATCGCATCTCGCGAAAATAATTGTTGAGGGAATCGTGTCAAATGGAGGAACAGTTCTCGTGCTCGATGTCAACGGCGAATATCTGTATCTCGATAAAAGGGTTGACGGCGGCAGAAGCAACCTCGCAGACGCTCTAACGGTTCTGCATCCGGGCAGAAACTTCACCACCTCGCTGGGTATGATGGGTTTGAAGACCTTCCACGACATCATGGAGCATGTCTACGGGACACCTGCCACAAGCCTTAGAGAACTTGGAAGAATTTGGAAAAAGCTCGAAAAAACGTGTGGAGATTTCGGTCTCGAGGACCTTATGGATGCCGTGGAAAACGAGCCGATGAACGAGGCGGTGCGTGAAGCTCTCCTCTCGAGGCTGGAGAGCATAAACTCCTCCGGCTTCATCTCCGACGGCGACCCCACCGACCTCGCAGAACTCCTCAACCCAAGGCCCTCGGGAAATGTCACAGTTGTTAACCTCTCCAAGCTGCTACCAAGCACCAGAAGACTGGTCGTCGAATATCTACTCAGCCATCTCTCAACACTTCTCTCGTCAAACAAGATTGAGCCTCTATTCCTTTTGGCTGAAGAAGCACATCTCTATCTTCGGGAAACCTACTGGGAAGACCTGGTAACAAGAATGAGACACATCGGGATGTTCCCCATCTTCGTGACAAACCAGCCAGACACAATACCCGAGCTGGTCTACAGACAGGCCGACAACATTTTTCTCTTCAACTTCACAAACGACACAGACCTCGAGAAAATATCCAAAATATCGAAAATCGACTCCGAGACCGTGAAGCTGCTGGTGAAGAAGATGCCGCCACGACGCTGCCTCGTCCTCGGCAAAATAGTCTCCGACATTCCTCTAATGCTGAAGGTGCGAACAAGCAATCTCATGACGATGGGTCAAACCAAGCTTTTCTTTAAAAGGCGCTCAGAAGCCACAGTGCGTGGATGAGAACATCGACAATATTGTCAAAGCTTCCGGTATATCAAGACGAAATCAATGCTGTAATCCGGCAATTTAGGCGAAATTTTTTCGATGAAGAGAAGATTTTGGCGGAGCTTGTATATTGCTTATGCACTCCTCAGACCAAGGCGGTAAACGCTTTGAAAGCTGTTGAAAAACTTTTCGAGAGCGGAGACCTGTGGAGTGGTGAAGTGTCGGAGATAGAATCTGTTCTGAGGAGCTCGGGTGTAAGGTTTCACAGGACAAAGGCTCGGCATATTGTTTCTGCCTTGAATGTGTTTGATGATGTTCTGGCCGTTGTTAGGAGTGGTAGGTCGCATGTGGAGATTAGGGGTTTTCTGGTTGATGGTGTAGAGGGGTTGGGTATGAAGGAGGCGAGCCATTTTCTCCGCAACATAGGGTTCGACGGCCTAGCTATCCTCGACCGACACATACTCAGATACATGGCTGCCAACGGATTAATCGACATGGTGAAGTTGTCTCCTTCAGGGGGCAGATATCTTGCTTATGAGAAAAAATTTGTAAACCACGCAGAGAGATTCGGCTTGTCGCCTGCCGAGCTTGACCTGTTGATCTGGGCCTCTGCAACAGGACGTGTCGTGAAATGAGTGTCCAACTATCACAAGACCTGCGGAGTTTTCTTGAAGCAATCATTTCCGATAGGCTGGACATGCTCCTCGAAGCATACGCCAAGCCTCTGCCAGATTCCTTCCGTGTTAACACCCTCAAGATAGAGTTGGAAGAGTGTCTGAAACTTCTCCAAGACGAGGGGTTGACTGTCAAAAGAATCCCTTTCACTTTTGACGGTTTTTATGCGGAGCCTGAGGGGGTGTTGACTGTTTCTCTCTGGCACATGCTGGGCTATGTATATGCACAGGGCCCCGTCTCAATCCTCGTCACCGAGCTTCTGGATGTTGAGCCCGGTCACATGGTTCTCGACCTCTGCGCAGCCCCCGGCAGCAAAACAACACACATAGCCGCGAAGCTTGGTGGCAGGGGTGTGGTTGTGGCAAACGATGTGTCGAGGACACGTATCAAGGCTCTCTCATCAAATATGCAGAGGTGCGGTGTTGTGAACGGTGTGTTGACCCTCGCCGACGGGAGGAGGTTCGGCTACAAGTATAGGGAGATGTTTGACAGAGTTTTGGTTGATGCGCCGTGCACCTCTCTCGGGATAGGCTCCAAGGATTGGAGTGTTCTAAGAAACTGGACCAGCGGTTCCTCGATGAGGCTGGCCAGGCTTCAGACAAGCCTCTTGTTCTCGGGCTACATGGCGCTTAAGCCCGGTGGAGTTCTCATATACTCTACCTGCACTCTCCACCCCCTCGAAAACGAGGCCGTCGTGAACAGTTTGCTGGAGAAATTTGAGGAGGCCGAGGTGCTTCCGATTACGCTACACGGTCTTGGGTATGACCAAGGGTTTAGTGAATGGGGTGGCCGAAGTTTTTCGCCGGAGATGTGTAAAACGGTTAGGATATGGCCATTCCAGAGCGGCGCCGAAGGCTTCTACATAGCCAAAATAAGAAAGCCGGGGTGAGCCGCGTAATTGAAAAAAATGGAGAAACACGAGCTTCAGAATTTTGCTGATGAGGTGTTGAAGAGCTTCGGGGCAAAGCTACTGACAGAGAAGCATGTTTTCGTGAAGACAGGTGAGGGAAAGATAAGGGCGATGACTGAGGAAACATTTCGGGCCGCCTCATTTTTCAGAGGAGTGATGAACGCAGGTGTCTACGTGGCTAAGCAGAGGAAGAACTTTGTAACCCTCACTATTGAGGGCTGTAAGTTTGTATCGCTTCTCCCCGGGGCCCATGTGGTCGAGCTCACGAAGGAGGATGCCGTTAAGTGGATGAGAGGTGACCCGGTAAATGTCGGGATACAAAGCCATAAAACAGTGATAGGCCGCTATAGAGAACATCTTCTCGGAACAGCCGTGGTTGATATCAACGGCGTTGCATATCCACAGGTGCCAAAGTGGCGGCGGCTACCTCCCGACACTAGCTGACAGTAAGCTTCATAGGCAAGTAGCGGCTGACATGGTAAACCGCGTAGCCATAGACACCTTTTACCGAGGAAAACTCGTTTGCCTCGAGCTGAATCTGTAGAGCCGGCGTCATCCATCCCTGCGCAATATCCATCACATGGAGAGAGTACAGTACCTTCGCGCCGCCTGATGCCCTCTCAACAAACATGGTAACCAATCTCTTGTACTCGGGTATCGTGTAGTTTCCCTGCAGAGGCTTCTCCAAGGTTTTGACGAACGGGTTCGTGAGCAAGACGATGTAATCAGCATGCTTAATAACAGTTTCAACAGCAGAGGAGAATCCGTTTCTCGCAACCAGGGGGTCTACCTCAACAAACAATAGAAGGCCTCTGGTTTTTGCCTTTGTAGCCAAGATTGATACAAACTGTGCGAAGCCGTCGACGTCGGCATCAGGCTTCATCCAGTCAAACCCCATAACATAGACACCCACATAACCCATGCGAGAAACCGTGTCAACAACTTTTTCTGCAAAAATCTCAGCGAGAACCTCGCCCGAATCAGTCACACATGAAAAAACAATATCTCCGCTGGGAGACACACATCTCCCAAACTCTGACAAAAGTCGGGAAGAATTATAGCCGTGATATCCAAAATGTACAGAGACATAGCTTGTCTTGAGGTATAGGCCAAGGAGCGGCGTAACTCCCATGATTTTCAGCTCGGATGCGAGGCCTGCCAAATCTTTTTCCAGCCACAAGTCGTTGGTGAGTTTAAACCTCGAGGATTCTCCAAAGTTCCCTCCGTAGATGTAGGGCTCGGGACCGAACGGTATCACAAGATGGGTCATGAAAAGTCTATCGGCAACCCCTTCTACACCAAAGCCCTCTGTTTTTGTAAAGAGGGCCTCAACACCCTCTGTGACTCCTACAACAACCGATGCCCGTGGCACGACCACTCCTCTACCGACGGGGAAAACTGCCACAACCAGCACCAATACCAGCAGTAGCGAAACAATAGTAATTCTCTGAACATTCCAAATATTTTTACGAGCACCGACCAGCGATGTGAGCAGAACAATGAACCTCGAGCCGCCGAACACAGCGGACAAAACCAACGCAACTCCGGCTATGGTTACCGACTCGACTTCCCGAGAAACAACTATCCTCCCGATGTTGCTCAGGTCAAATATGGCGAGCGCAACCTGTGAAGCCGCTATAAACAGGAGGCCTGCGGCCACGAGCAGCACCGTGTTCAAACGTAGCTCTCTGCTCGTGCTACGCAGAGACGAGAGTGTGAGAAACGGCAGAACCCATAAAACATATTGGACGTTTACTTTTGCGGATGTGGCTAAGAAAGCCACCAAGGTTAGTTGCGAGAGGTCGAAAAGGCTTGGGCCATAGTTTCTGAAGCTTCTTCTGTAGACGATATAGAGTATTGCGACGAAGAAGCCATAGGATAGAGCCGGTATGGCTGACGGGGGCGAGATGAGGCTAAGGGCTGTCCAGTAGGTGAAGCTGCCGATGTTTCCAAAGTGGTAGAAAAGCTTCTCGATGAGGGGGCCGGGGTTGGCGAGGTATGGTGCAGAAGGTATGATCAACCCGGCGGCACATGCCACGATAACTGAGATGGATTTCTTGATGGATACTCGCTCAACCATCTTCATGTAAATGAGGAGCGGAAGCATCAGGAAGAGAGGATAGAGCTTGACCGCTCCACCAACACCGAGCGCAAACGCTGCAGCCGCGTATTTCCTGCGGTGGGCGAGCAAGATACCTAGGAGGGATAGAGCTACGGCTATTGAGTCGAACATGCCCCATACAGCTGAGATGGCTATGACCAACGGGTTGAAGAGCCAGAGAAGCGAGGCCAACCCCGCGTATCTCAATCCACCCGTTTCAGCAGCAAGTTTAGCAACCAGAACAGCAACAAACAAATCAGCCAAGATAATCGGAAGCTTGATGACGAACACGTGAAAACCCAGACTCGGATAAAAGCCAGACACGACATGCGCAAACCCCAGCCAGTAGAGCCAGACAGGTGGATAAGCGTAGAAACCCCATGGAAAATCTGTCAAGTTCTTGACAGAATAGACATCGACGCCGCTGGAGAACATCTCCCCGCTCTTAATCCAAACATACATGTCCCACGAATGACCGAAAAAGGGCGCCAAAACAGCTCGAATCAGAAAAGCTGCGCCGAAGACGGCGAGCGTTCTCCAGCTCCACATCCGGCCAACGGAGAGGCAAAACTCTATTTAAACGATTTCAGCACACTTCGAACATGAAATCGAGCGAATTATCATTCTACCTGCAGAAAGGGATGGCTTTCTCTGGCGCGGAAACCGGGTTGGAGGAAGCGCGGTACTGCGTTTTCGGCGTTCCCTATGACTTGACCAGCAGTTTTAGGCCAGGTTCTAGATACGGACCCGAGGCTGTCCGCAGGTTCAGCGCCAACATCGAGGCCAACAGCTATCGCAAAACCTTTGACATAACCGCAGCTAAAATAGCTGACCTCGGCGACATCATATTCGAGTACAGGCTGCCGAAAATGGTGAGTAAAGTCGCTAAAGTTGTTGAAACGCTATCAGGTTTGGGAAAAATTCCGGTGATGATTGGAGGGGAGCATAGCTTCACCTATCCATGTTTTAAACATCTCGCGGAAAAATCATCATGTCTCATAGTACTTGATGCTCATTTTGATCTTCGTGACGAGTATCTTGGTCTCCGGTTCAACCATGCATCTTATCTACGCCGCCTCGTGGAGAAATTCCCCGACAAACCCGTGGCCGTTCTCGGCGTTAGGGGTTTTGACCCAGCTGAGGAAAAATTCGCAAAGAGCCATGGAGTAACATACATCAAGGCATGTGAAATGGGGGATTGGCGTAGAGTAACAAAGGTGGTTGAAGAAGTTGTCGGAGACGGCCGGCCATACATTTCGGTTGACATCGACGTGGTGGACCCAGGATTTTGCCCCGGTGTGGGAAACCCCGAGCCTGAAGGCCTTACACCGACGCAGATTATCAACCTTGTCTCAACAATTGGGGCCTTTAGACCATCAGGTTTGGATGTGGTCGAGGTCAACCCGCTCTTCGACAACGGTGCAACAGCCGCGCTGGCCGCGCGTATAATTTTTGAAACAATTGCCTCGGCCGAGGAAACCTAAATATCCATCGGAGCAGATGTAATCTTGGTTTTCATGGTGGAGCGATATTTTCTCCTCGGCGTTGGATATGATGGTCAGGAGAGGAAGGCGTTTCTTAAGCTTCTCAACCTCTCCACTAGCACGGTGGAGATTTATCTGGACCCAACCGGTCACAGGCCATATTGTTTGACAGACCAGCCTGTTCAAGAACTTGAGAAAAACCAGTCACTGCGGGAAGCTGGTGCAACAGCCTTCATCAAGGTCACGAAGTATGACAGCATAGCAGATAAACATCGTGAGATGACGCTGGTTCAAGCAACCGATCCACTCGCTGTAGGTGGGAGCAAAAAATCTATCAGGGAACTCATCCCATCCTGGGAAGCCGACATACCCTATCACCTGAACTATGTCTACGACATGCGGCTCACACCAAGCATGATTTACGAGAAAAAGGACGGAGAGCTCACCCCGGTATACGGGGAGAAATCCAGAGTGGAGAACATTCTTCAACAGTTCTTCTCAGACCTCTCGGCTGAGGAGCGGGAGGAGATGGAGAAATGGCTTCTAATGCTTGAGTCTGAACATCCCGCCGTAGACTTCACAGGCCTTGACATCGAGATTCTGAGCGACTCGCCCACCAAGGTGCCGAGCCCGAGCAACCCCGTGGACAGGGTTGTGGCCGTCTCTTTCTCGGGAACAAGAGGCATGGGGAAAGTGCTTGTCCTCAGACGAGATGGTGTCGACATGACTTTCAACGGCGGCGAATACAGCGTCGAGGTCTTCGACGAGGAAACAGCGCTCTTAAACAGATGCTTCGAGATAATGGATTCCTACCCCATAGTTGTAACCTTCAACGGCGACGAATTCGATCTCCCATATCTCCGCAACAGGGCTGAGAAACTCGGCATACCAAAGAGCAGAATCCCCGTAACCCTCGGCAGAGAGGGAGCCTCGCTACGGCGGGGGATACATCTCGACCTCTATAGGTTCTTCAACAACAAATCGGTACAGGTCTACGCTTTTGAGAACCGTTACCGCGAGCACACGCTTGATGGTGTGGCGAAGGCATTGATAGGTGTTGGAAAAGTCGAGCTGTCAAAAACGCTTAGTGAGTTGTCTTTGCAGGAGCTCGCGGACTACAGCTACCGCGACTCAAGGCTTCTAAGGGACATGGTTGACGCCAATGACCGGCTTATACTACGCCTGATGGCGGTAATTTCCCGGATAAGCAAAATGCCAATCGAAGATGTGTGCAGACATGGTGTAAGCGGGTGGATCAAGAACCTTCTCTACTGGGAGTTACGGGGACGTAACTGGCTTATTCCGCGGAAAGAAGAGCTGATAAACGCTAAAGGAGGCACGACAACAAAGGCGATTATCGAGGGCAAGAAATACCGCGGCGCCCTGGTCGTCGAACCAGTGCCCGGCATCCACTTTAACGTCACAGTACTCGACTTCGCCTCCCTGTACCCAAGCATACTCAAGGAGTATAACCTCAGCTTCGAGACAATCAACTGTGGACACGAAGAATGCAAAACAAACACTATACCTGAGACAACCCACTGGGTCTGCACTCGGAAAAGAGGTCTTCAGAGCGGCATCATCGGTGTGATAAGAGACATCAGGGTCAGATGGTATAAGCCGATGGCGTCTAACAAGTCTCTTGATTCCGTTACGAGAAGCTGGTACGAGGTTGTCCAGCGGGCGTTGAAGGTTTTCCTAAACGCGAGCTACGGAGTGCTCGGGTTCGAAGAGTTCCCACTATACTGTCCGCCATTAGCTGAGAGCACCACAGCTATCGGAAGATACGTTTTCTCCTCCGCAGTCGAGAAGGCGAAATCCCTCGGAGTAACAGTTGTTTATGGCGACACCGACTCGATATTCCTCAAGGCTGAAAAACAGGAGCTTGTCCACGAGCTGATTAGATGGGCCCGTGAAAAATTCAGGCTCGACCTCGAGTTCGACAAAGTCTACCGCTACGTTGTCTTCAGCAAAAGGAAGAAAAACTACCTAGGGGTTACGGATAGGGGGGTTGTAGACGTGAAAGGCCTCACAGGCAAGAAAAGAAACATCCCTGTCTTCATCAAAGAGGCTTTTGACGACATGCTGAAGCAGTTGGCCGAGGTAAAGTCGGCTGAGGAGCTTGAGACCGTGAAGAAAAACATCAGACAGGTCATCGCAACATGGTACTCGAGGCTAAAGAACAGAACCTTCGAGATTGACCAGCTCGCCTTCCGCGTGATGATGTCGAAAACTATTGAGCGGTATGAGAAGACGACGCCCCAGCATGTGAAGGCTGCGAAAAAGCTTCAGAGCCTCGGGATCAAGGTTGGACCCGGCGACATAATAAGCTACGTCAAAACAAAGGACAAGGATGGTGTGACGCCGCTTCAGCTCGCTAAGAAAGAAAACATCGATGTCGACAAATACATCGAATACATGAAGTCAACATTTGAGCAGGTACTCGACCCGCTGGAGATTGACTTCGACAGCATCATTGGGTTGACGAGCCTTGAGAGCTTTATGTAGCGTCAGCGGTCCGCCTCAACGGGCCAATAGTTGAGAGACCAGTATATCGGCGGGATGTTTGCTATCTCCTCTCCTCTGAGCAGGTATTTTATGGCGGGTATTAGGCGGAATGATGGTGTACTTATTTTTACGCGGTAGGGCTTGTCCCCGCCCTCGCTCCTGATATAGTACATCATCTCGCCGCGCGCAGCCTCCGTCCTTGCCACGGCTTCGCCCGCGGGAACCCTGATGTTGATGGGATGCTGCTTAACCTTCACAGGACCATCAGGCATCATCTCGGCCGCTTGTGAGATGATTTTGCAGCTTTCCCTCAATTCCTTGAACCCGACTATTGCCCGGTCGTAGCAGTCTCCACGCTCCCCGACGGGTACCTCGAACTTCAACTGGTTGTAGGCATCGTATGGGTTGTTGACTCTGTTGTCGAACCTTATCCCAGATGCGCGGAGAGTTGTCCCAACCACTCCCAGCCTTACAGCATCCTCAGACTTGAGAACACCAACGTTACGGGTCCGTGAGATGAAGAGCTCGTTGTTGAAGAAGAGGTCCCAGTAGTCGTCAAGCCGCTTGTCGAAGAATTCGCAGACATATGTGATGTATTTGCGTAGCTGCTCGGCGTCGCTGGGCAAGTCCTTCCCCGTCACCATCCTATAGTAGCGGTTAAACTCTTTCAACAGAGGTTGCGGGACTTTTGCCGGCATGTCGTTGCGTACACCGCCGGGCTCGAAGTAGCTATGGGTTATGCGTTGGCCACCTATTAGTGAGGTGAGGTCGACAAGGTATTCTCTGTCGCCGAAACACCAGAGGAACATCGTGGCGTTTCCCAGGAAGACGCCGTATAGTGCGAACCAGTAGAGGTGGCTGGCTATACGCTGCAGTTCGGCCATAATGACACGTAGATATTTCGCCCTCTCTGGTGGCTCTATTCCCATCAGCTTCTCCACAGCCAACACATATGGGTACTGTATACCCGCTGAGTCGAGGATGACGGGCCTCTCGAGGTGCGGTATGTTCGTTATCCATGTTTTGTACTCTGCGAGTTTCTCTTCCCCCCTGTGGACGAAACCCGGGTCCGGCTCCGCCTCGAGGACTGTGTCGCCGAGGACCGTGATGATGAGCCTAAAGTGTCCCGTGCCGGGATGCTGTGGGCCGTAGCTCATTTTGAGGGCGCCTTCACCGACGTCATAGACCTCGATTTTTCTTATCTCCTTATGCTCTGTTACGGTCAATCTTTTTCACCTCCCGGGTGGCTCATAGTCTTTCAGCATAGGTGGGACGTCGCTCCAATACTCTGGAAGAAGAAGCCTTCTCAGGTCGGGGTGTCCCTCGAAGACTACTCCAAACATCTCGTAAACCTCTCGCTCATGAAACTCTACACTTGGCCAAACCTCTATTAGGCTCGGCATACGCGGTGATTTTCTATCCAGCTTGGTTGATAGCGCTATGTCGGCTGTCTCCAGCTCGGGTCTCGTGTATGAGCCGAGATGGTAGATGACCTCTATCTTGTCCTCTTTCTTCAAAAGCCTGCTCAAATCCACACCGGTGACCGCCTTAACATGGTCGAGACCATAGTTGTCCCGGAGAAAACGCGCAACAGCGACCACAGACTCGGTCTCCACAACTATTTTCACCAGCTTTCGTGTATCGACGGCTTTCTCGAGAAGTGCTTTGCCAAACTTGTTCTCAAGCTCCTGCACAACGGTTAACGCTGTTTCAGACATCACGCAACCCTACCATAAAGGATTTTCTCCCTAAGCAGCAGAATGGCCTGGAAAAATGTTGAGGGGTTTGGTGGACATCCAGGAACATAGACATCAACCGGGAGTATGTCGTCGACGCCCTGTATGACGTTGTAGCTGTCTTTGGCGTATAGCCCGCCGCTTATGGCGCACGCTCCCATAGCCACCACCCACTTCGGCTCAGGCATCTGGTCATAGATTAGACGAAGCCTCTGAGCCATCTTCGAAGTAACCGTACCCTCAACAACCAATACATCACTCTGGCGAAGGCTTCCCGTGGCGGGGAGCCAGCCAAACCTCTCTGGGTCATATCTGGGCGAGTGTGTAGCGGCGAACTCGACCGAGCAACATGCTGTGGTAATATGTGCGGGGAAGAGAGAAGCCATCCTGCCCCAGTTAAGCAGATACCTTATCAGCCTAAAGTTGCGAAACCTGTAGAGAAAATACTCCACACCCCTCGGGGTCTCAACCCTGTGAACCTTCTCCACACCATAGCGCGCAATTGTCTCGTCAACCTTCCGATGCGAAACCTCTGTCTCCTCAACCATCGACACTATGTTTCTCGAGTCGGCGAACCTGTAGCCGAAAATCCCTGTTTTTACGTATCCGGGGAAGAAGGTTCTCGTCTGGGGGAACATGTCTTTGAGCAGAGAATTGGCGGCTTATTATTATAGGTTGCTAACCATAAAGCGTCCAACGCGGTGAACGGTTTCTCAAGGGTAGCGAGATGAGAAGGCCTGTGATGAATCCTCCGACGTGTGCTGTGTATGCGATGGTGCTGAACGGCATGGCTAGCATGAAGAAGGTCTGGATTAGGATTATGAAGGCGATGACGACGTATGCGGGGGCGATGATTGGTATGAGGTAGAGAAAGGCGGCGAGAGGCCTCCGCGGAAAGAACACGAGATAGCTTCCCATGATGCCGAAGATGGCTCCGGAGGCACCTATCGCCGGGACAACGCAGGCAGCTGGAAGAGGCCGCACAAGTGGACTGCATTCAAGAGACATGAAAACAGCGTAGTAAAACATGTGAAAAAGCGCGGCCACAACACCGCTCAGAAAATATACGGCGAGAAACTTAGCCGACCCGAGCCGCTCCTCAACATCTCTTCCGAAAAGAAACAGTGCATACATGTTGAGGAATATGTGGAAAAAGTCGACGTGGATAAACATGTAGCTGATGAGGCTGAAAAGGTTTTGACCATTTAGGATGAAGATCGGCACAGCACCGAAGCTGAGTAGAAACCTGTTGAGTGCCAGCTGGTTTGCGAAAAACATGTTAATGAAAAGCCAGACCAAGATGTTGGCAACTATTATGACGTAGACGAGGCGGGGCCCATGGGTGGAGACATCATGATACATCTTGGTTCGCCTCAGAGAAGTGGTAAACCGCCCGTGACCTTGTCTACTTCCTCCTCGGGAGCCGGTCCTATGCCCAAGGCCGTTGCCGTCCCCGGTGGAAGCTCGGTTAGCCCCGCGTCTTCAACAATTTCCCACGGCAGCCCACGGCGGCTGCATTCCGTCGCTAATCGGCGAAGCTCCTCCTCGGAAGAGACGCGGAGAACAACTTTCTTCTGCCCCGTATCAAACCAGTTCTTAACCCATTCAGGCCTCATTTTACGCGTCCTCTCAAGAGCGAGCACAGCCGCATGCCCTGCCTGAGCAGCTGTCTTACCCACACTCATCCTCAAATCCGAACGAACGACAATCACCTGCTTAAATCCATCCATTACCATGGATGTTTTTAAGCGGTGGATAAAAGGATGAACAAGCCAATCATCGCTCTGTTGACAGATTTCGGCGACGTCGACACATATGTTGCTGAGGTCAAGGCCACCATACTAAAGGAAGCTCCTGACGCGGTGCTTGTAGACATAACGCATCAAGTCCCTCCTCAAAACATATTGCAGGGTGCCTTCCTCCTCATGCTCGCCGCAAAAACATTCCCCAGCAACACAATATTCGTCGCTGTCATCGACCCCGGCGTCGGAGGCGAAAGAGCAGCTCTAATCGTAAAAACCATGTCGGGCAAAATCTTCATAGGACCCGACAACGGCCTCCTCTATCCAGCCGCATCACGTGAAAAAATCACACAAGTTATGAGAATAAAGTCAGAGCTTATCCCAAACGTTTCACACACCTTTCATGGAAGAGATGTTTTCGCCCATGTCGCGGGCCTCATCGCCGCTGGAAAAGACATAGCCTATCTAACTGAGCCGCGTGGTTCAATGGTTGAGCTGCGGATTCCGAAGCCTGTTATGGGAGATGATAGGGTGAATGCGGTTGTTCTTCATGCTGACAGGTTTGGTAACGTGATAACTTGTGTGGAAGGGGGTTTGCCGAGTGATTGGAGAAAAGCTGAGGTTTATGTCAACGATGAATGGAAGACAGTGGCCATGGTTGGAAGGTTTTACTCCGAGACAGAGAAGGGAGAACCCATTTTGCTGGTGGGAGGAACAGGCTACTTGGAGCTTTCCGTCAATAGGGGAAATGCCGCAGCCACGTATGGCATCAAGCCGGGCGACAAAATATTCCTCGTCAAAAGTCGGGCTTGAGAATGGTTGCCAATCTCTTCTCCGCCCCTATTTCCTCAAGATATTTTGCAGCCTCTGGGTGTAGCCTGCTTCTCCAGTCTCCCCTCGATGAGATGAGGCGCCTGATTTCACGGCCCATCATCACCTCCCGGTCAAAGAAGGGCACGGGCTCCACTTTGTATCCAGCCTCTTCAAACAACACCTTGACCAGGCCGTTGTTGCTGTAGACCGTTTGGAAGCTGGGGCAGTAGGAGATGACCTGGCTGACCCAGAGCCTGTGTTCGCCGACATCAGGTATGGGTATTATGTAGACACGGCTTATGTCAACTGTTTGTCTGAGGCTTTTCGTAATTATCTCGATGCGTTCTCCTGTTGTGAAAGGGTTTTCAGCTGTATGGCTGTATTGGGCGGAGCCGATGCCGATGATGATTTCATCCTCCTTCTTGAGAATGTGTTCAACGGCGCGGAGATGACCAAGGTGAAAGGGCTGGAAACGGCCTATGAAGAGACCACGCCTCATCCAGCATCCATCCTCCCGCTATGATTTATTTTTGTTCAGTATCCCCGCTCCATGTATGATAATTGTTGCGGGACCTCCGGGCTCACCCTCCGCATAGGCCCTGATTTCGAGAAGGGCTTTGCAGACATCTATGCTGGTTAAAGTATGCATGGTGAGTGTTGAGACACGGTATGTTGAAACACCTTCGGCCAAAGCCGCGTAGATAACCAACATGTCCCCCAGATGAGTATCGACAGGCGCCCCGCTCCGATACTCTTTGAGAAAGCTCTCGGCCGCATCCTGACCAACCTTCTCGGCAGGAACACCCTTCTCACCAAGCTTGTCAACACCCATGCGAACCGTGTCAAACTCTCCCATAACAAATATTCCAGCACCCGGATCCATTGCGCAGCCCGGCATCGATTCCGTCAACACCTCTTCACGCATCTCTGTCACGGCTATGCCATTGGCCTCTAGACGCTGTCTACATGACTCGGCCATTCTTTTCGCTACATGCGGGGGAAGTTTAGAGGTGTATGCGTTTATGGAAACTTTTGTGAGATTAGGCCTTTCGGTCAAGCTGAACGACGGGATCTTCTGCACCGGGACGATGTATCCCTCAACCTCTCCGCCCCCTCTTGGGTAAAACCCGCGTCTCAAAAGCCTCAGCCCACAATCGACACCGAGTCTCCGTAGAAAATAGAAGAAGATCTGCTGGAAGTATTCGAAGGTGGGTGCGTTTGGGTTGTTTGTTCCACCACGTATCCGGAACCTGGTCTTGGTTTTCCCAAAGCAGAGGACGGGGACAAGGGATTGGAGGACGAGTGATGTGCTTCCCGCCGTGCCCGTGTCGAGAAAAAGGTTACTTGTAGCATCTCTCCCTGGGGTGAAAAATATCTCCGTCGAGCCGACGAAGGCGTTCCTCACTTCTCCGCCGCAGGCCAGCTGAACAGCCCGCACAGCCGTCAAATGCTGGTTACGTAGACCGGGGTTGCTTCTCTTTTTCCTGATGTTGTAGATGTGTAGAGGTTTCCCTATCACGGCTGAAATAGCCAAGGCTACTCTGAGAACCTGACCACCGCCTTCGCCGACCGAGCCATCGAGCTCAAGAAAACGCTCCATCACTGCTTTTCTGTCCTTGTCGTGATTTATGGTTGACGTGAACCTATATTAGTCACTGAAGATGATAATGCCGAAGGGATACTGACATGGCTGCCCCACTCTACTACCCCGGCGCCACCACTCTCGGAATAAGAGGAAAGGACAGCGTGGTGATAGCTGCTGAGAAAAGGTTTGCCTACGGCTACTTCGTGATGTCAAAACAGGCGAGAAAAGTCTTCAAAATCAGCGACAGCGTGGGAGCGGCGTGCGCCGGCGTCGTCGCCGATATGCAGAACATGATTAGAGAGGTTACAGCTGTGGTCAACCTCTACCGGCTTGAGCAAGGCATCGAGCCCAGTGTAAAGACAGTGGCTAAGATACTTTCATGGAACCTGTTTGGCAACCGATACTTTCCCTACTTCATGGAGACGATTGTGGGCGGGATTGATTCTCAGGGGCCACATGTTATCGTCCTCGACCCCCTTGGCTCCATGATCGAGGATGACTATGCGGTGGTTGGGACGGGGGCGGAGGTTGCGGTCGGTGTGATCGAGAATCTTTACAGAAGAGACATGACTGCAGACGAGATACGTGACCTCGCAGCCAAAGCAATCAAAGCATCTATAGCAAGGGACGCGGGCAGCGGAAACGGCATAGACCTCCTACTCTACACACCTCGCGGATTGGAAGCCGAGGAAACGATAACCGTTTGATTTCTCAGCGTTACGTCATTTCTTCACCCCAATAAAGCAGCTCTTACCTTTAAATCAAGCTGACCAAAAGATGGTGTGAATTGGCGAACCTATCCCTCCGCGAAAGAGTGTTGATTTACCTCGCAGAGGCGGGCGCCATAACCTCGAGCCTTAAAATCACGACACCTATACTTTCCAAACAGTTTTCAACCAGTCAGCAGTCGGCCTCGAGACTGTTGATTCTTTTGGAGAAGGAGGGGTTGATTGAGCGGCGGGTTGTGGGGCGAACAAGCTACGTTAGGCTCACGCAGAAAGGTGTTGCAAGGCTTCTGGACCTCTACCTTACACTGAAAATGATTTTCGAGAGGCCTGTCAAGGTTGTTCTCGAGGGCAGAGTTTTCACGGGCTATGGAGAAGGCGTCTACTACATGTCCCTCCCCAACTATGTTAAACAGATGCAGGAGAAGCTCGGCTTCATCCCATACCCCGGCACCTTGAACATCACACTTCTCTCCAAAGACTCGATAGAAAACAAAATGCTTCTCCAGAAATACGCTGACATCGAGATACAAGGTTTCAGAGACGAGAAAAGAACCTACGGCAACGTCAAAGCAGTCAGAGTCACCGTCAACGACACAGAGCAGGCGGTCATGATCTTCCCCGAACGCACACTATACGATAACTCCGTTGCAGAACTCATATCCCAACACAGCCTCCGGGAAAAACTGGGCCTAGTCGATGGCTCACTTGTCAAAATCACGGCAACCCTTCAGCCAAAAATTTTCTATGAAGATGTGAAAACTTCACACACGTTTTCCAAGTCTTAAAACACGTTTCATAACGTCGCTGCTGCTCAAGGGGTTGACTTTGTGCTTCCTAAGTGTAACAACTTTGACCTTGACGTTTCTTTCTTTGCAGAACCTTAGAAACTGGTCGCGAATTTTCCGCTGATCATATCCAAACGCCACAATATCGGGCTTAACTTTTTTCAATATTTTTTCGAATGAGACCGGGTCGTAGCCGACTAACACTTGGTCAACCGGTTTGAGGAATTGGAGCATTCTTTTTCTTTCACGTGCACCAAATATCGGTGAACGCCCTTTGTTTCGTCTGACTGTTTTGTCAGAGGCGACGACAACAACTAGTTTCCCACGTGGTCCTGCAAGTTTCTTGGCGTCTCTTAACATAAGCATGTGCCCGAGATGAAGTATGTCGAAGGCCCCCGTCGTGAGAACAGTTCTACCCTTCACCAAGTGAACGTCACCTCGCCTCTCAGCCTTAACGCATCAAGCAAGCCTTCCGCATAGCCTATCGCCAGAAGAGCATCAGCGATTTTGCCATCCTGGATGAAGCGCTCGGCATCTTCCACATATTTTGACACGTATCCGAGATAGTCTATGAGTCCAGGGGTTTGACTCAGCTGTGCAAGGATTTTCTCGCATTTTGTGATGTAGTTCATCACCCTTGTACTCAGCGGGTTTTCAGCCGTGTTCAAAGGGCCTTTGCAAAAAGTTTGTAGAATTTCTTCTTCTGTGAAGTGTAGTTTTGACGGTATAATTAGTGAGTGAGGTGGTGGAGGGAAGTTGTGTGACATAAGTTTCTCGGCTGGTGCTACCACGGTTACACAATCCATGAACCCGAGCCTCGCCAAAGCTACCATAAGCGTTTCATGGTTTATGAAGTGTTTGTTGTGCAGTTTCGCGTATTGTAGGAGCTGTTTGACTGCTTCTGGCACTGTTAGGCCGTGGTCTGATGTGTCGAGGAGAAGTAGGGTGTGGAGGTTGTTTGAGAGGTTTGTCTCGATTGTTTTGAAGATTTCGTGGAGCATGTCTGTGTCGGTTGTTTTTGGGATGGTGGCTGTTTTGCCGAATTTATAGATGTGGAGGCCTGTGGAGCTCACCGCGGCCGAGACAGCTGAAACACCGTGCACAATTTTTACAGCGACGTTTTTCCTGTGGGCCAGTGTTCTGATCGCGAGATGTGTTGTTGCTATGAATGGGTCTCCCGGCGTAAGCAAAGCTATCTCTCTTTCAACTGCTTCGGCAACAAGCTTGTGGACGTTGTCTTCGAGCATTTTCCTATCGGCTAGAATAACTTGGACCGCGGCTTCTCTAACCTTGTCGAAGAAGTCATCAGCCCAGAAGCTCGTGTAAGTATCCACGTAAACTTTCTCCGCCCTCTTTATGGTTTCGAGCGCTTCGAGAGTCAGATGCTCAAACCTGCCCAACCCGCCGCCCACAAAAGTGAGAGTCATTCCTCAGAATTATCTTGATAAGGCGTTTTTAAATTAATAACTCGTTGAAAGCGGTGGTTTTCGCGGCTGGTTACGGCAAGAGGCTGAGGCCTCTGACAGTTAACAGGCCTAAGCATGTTTTACCCGTGGCGGGCAAACCGTTGATCAGATGGGTTGTCGAGGCCCTTGCCGCAGCCGGAATAGATGATGTCGGCGTCCTTGTAGGATACCATGGACAGGACACCGTTCAGATCCTCAAGAGCCTTCAGAAACCTCGCCTAACTTTCACCATGCAGAAGAACCTCCTCGGCACAGGCCAAGCCTTGAAAGAGTGTAGAGAGTTTCTCGCAGGAGAGGATGCTTTCCTAGTGGTGTATGGCGACGTAACTGTTAATGATGATGTTATTCGGAGGTTGCTGGGTTTTTGGCGGGAAGGCGGGTTTGACAGCGTTTTGGCGGCTGTCGAGACTGATGAGAGCAAAAGGTTTGGCTCTATTAGGCTCGAGGGTGAGCGGCTTGCCAAGATAGAGGAGAAAACCGGCGCGGGCAACATCGTCAACGCAGGTGTCTACATCTTCAGCAAAAACATCTTCAAAGCCCTCGAGCAGGTGGGTTTCTCTGAACGGGGAGAGATAGAGCTGACCGATGCGGTAAACCAGATGGTCAAGCAGGGACACCTTGTAGGTGTGAAGGTATTTGAAAGAAGCTGGTGGTTTGACGTCGGTATGCCCGCGGACTACCTTAGGGTTAACCATGTTTATCTGAGAAATCTCCTCGGCGAATCCATTCAGTTGCAGGGCGGAGCCGTGTTAGAGGATGCCGTCGAGCTCAGGGGCCCTGTCATGGTTGAGGAGGAATGCGTCATAGAGAGTGGCTCGGTCTTGGAGGGGCCCTGCTACATTTGTAGAGGGTCTGTCATAGGCCGCGGAAGCAGGGTGATGAGCTCTGTTGTGTTGGAGAAGTGTTTTCTCGGGCCCGGGTCAAGTTTGGTCAACACCGTGTTGGGTGAGGAGTCAGTTTTCAGCGAAGGTGTCGAGGTTTTGTCAAGTGGTTTCCCCGCCTACGTCAGCGAACCCGGCTTCAGGGCCGAGAAACGGCTCAAGATAGTTTAACGCGCTTCTTGCGAGAAGCTTAGCCAGCCTAACCGGCTCGGGGAACCGGCCGTCAACAGTAAACTTGTCGAGGACAGTTTTGGCTTCTGTGGACAATAGACCAAAACATCTCACATAGACCTTGTAACCTGTCTTCAGCACCACATCGACCCTCTCACCATTGCTTCGGTGAACCAGGAGACGCTGTTCCCAGTCCGTCGGAAACCTCTTCATAAAAACCTCCTCAAGCCCACGGGACTCGCGGTAGCTGAGACATATCAACGGAATGTTGATAGCTTGATGAAGCCTGTTGAGGTCGACTACGTTGAACCAGCTTATGACGCTTCCGCTCAACAGAACCACGTTGATGTCCATTCGGCCGAGGCGATGCCACATCTCTAGAACGGCATCTGTAGAGTCCATGCCTCCAACGGTGCATGAGCCGAAAACAAAACCGTCCACTAGTAGATCAGACCTCATCACCACGCCGGCGAGAACAGCCCTTGAACCCATCCTCTTCCTAAAGCTCTCAGCGACGCCGAGGGCCCTAATCCCCTTCTTCCCAACCCTAACCCTGGCCTGCAAACGCCTTCACAACAGCCGTCCACGCATTAGCCACGTTTACAGGATCGTAGCCGCCGCCACCCATCGCAAGAATCTTGCCCCCACACTTCTTCTCAGCAATTTTGAGAAGCCTCGAGGCTGCGTAGCCATGCGCCCTCTCGGAGTATTGAAGGTTTGTGAGAGGGTCTCCCATCAAGCCATCAGCGCCGCACTGTAGTAGCAGAAAATCGAAATCATGCTTCTCGAGAAACTGTTCAACCTCCTGAAATGCCTGGAAGAATTCTTCGTCACCCGAGTAAGGAAGCAGCGGTATGTTAAGCTTGGTACCGCGTGCTTCGCCATCACCTATCTCATTTCTAAAGCCTGTCCCCGGATAGAGTGTGCGCCCGTCTTGATGGATGTCAGCGAAAATCACACGCTTTTCGGTGTAGAAGTCGTAGCAGACACCGTCTCCATGATGCGCATCTATGTCAACGTAGGCAACGTTTCCAACATCTTCGCGGCGGAGAAGATACTCGATGGCTACCCCTGCGTCGTTGAATATGCAGAAGCCTCCCGCTCGGTCGCGTCTTGCATGGTGTAAACCGCCCATAGGGTTGAACCCCGCCGAAAGCTCGCCAGAAAGAATCATACGAAGCAGTTTAAGCGTAGTTCCGACCACGTATGAGGCTGCTTCAAAACATCCCGGGAAAGCGGGTGTGTCACCGTAGTCTAGGTAACCTCTTCCCGTTCTGCATCTTTCTTCAACAAATTCCACGTAGCTCCTGGTGTGGAAAAGCATCACATCCTCTTTTCCCGCCTTCTCCGGCTCGACAATAACCAAACCCTCTAAATCTCTTGTTTCGGTGTCGATCTTTTGATAGAAAGCCTCAAGCCTTATCTTGTTAAGTGGATGCGGCTCGGGGAAACTATAGAGAAAAAGCTCGGGGCCTCTGGCAAGCCCTATCCTACGCATCACCTCTACATGTGAGAGGAGGCTTTTATACCGTTTCGAAGAAGTGTTTCCAGGATTGCCGCGTATTGTTCTGTTTCTGGACCTTGACTATTTTTTTGCACAGGTGGAGGAGGTTGAGAACCCTGAGCTGAAGGGTAAGCCGCTATGCGTATGCGTCTTCTCGGGAAGAACACCTGACAGTGGAGTAGTCAGCTCAGCAAACTATGTAGCGAGAAGATTCGGCATAAAAGCCGGAATGCCCATCAAGGGTGCCAAAAAACTTCTACCCGACGACTCCGTAATCCTTCCCATCCGCCTTAAACACTACGCATCTGTCTCGCGACAAATCATGGACACCCTCAGAAAATTCAACACCCCTCTACGTGTTGAGAGCGTGGATGAGGCCGTGATGGATATAACAGATGCCGTCGGTGGCGACTACGCCGAGGCCGAGAAGTTCGCGAGAAAAGTCAAGGAAACAATCCGCACACGCTTCGGCTTAACATGCAGCGTAGGAGTAGGGCCCAACCGCGTCGTGGCAAAAATGGCAGCCGACTACTCGAAGCCCGACGGACTCACAATAGTGAAACCCGAGAACATCGAAGAATTTCTCCGAGACATGCCTGTCAAAAACCTGCCCGGAATAGGTGCCAAAACAGAATCAATTCTCGCCGACCACCATGTCAAAACAGTCGGAGACCTCTCTCGCCTAAGCCTTGAAAAGCTTGAAGAACTATTTGGAACAAAGAAAGCCCAGTACCTTTACATGGCGTCGAGGGGCATGTATGATGAAGCTGTTGAGGAGAGGCCTCCGCCTAAGCAGGTGAGCAAAATAGTCACACTTAAACGGAACACCCGTGATGTCGAGGAAATTATGGAGACGCTTGCATCCGCGGCTTCAGATGCTTACACTAGACTTGCCTCAGCCAAGTTTTTCGCCTCAAAGATAGGGTTGATAGCCATAACCTCGCGCCTCGAAACAATTACTCGGCAGGCTGAAATACGGCTGGGAGCGAACCTTGACGAGGTGTTGAAGAGTCTACGCATCCTCTTAACCAAGCTTCTCGAAACAGACGAGAAGATGATGCTGAGACGCGTTGGAGTACGGTTTACGGGCCTCACACCCGTCCCGGGCCAAACAAGCCTAAACATCTTCTCAGAAGGGTGAAAGCATGAAAAGTTTTCTCAGTAGATTAGATATCCCGAGACTCATCAAATTCAGCGTAGTCGGTGGAGTCGGACTCATAGTCAACACGGTGGCGCTTTTCCTGCTCACAAACTATGTCTTCGGGGAGAGGCTGTATCTCGTCGCAGCCGCGATAAGCCTCGAAATCTCTATACTCAACAACTTTTTCCTCAACGAGTACTGGACTTTCCGTGATAGAGCTGGGCCAGGCGGCATACAAGGACGACTCGCCAAGTTCCACGGCTCAAGGATAGCCGGAACAATAACCACGCTGGCTGTCCTCTATCTCTTAACCGACTTCCTTGGCATTTTTTACCTGGTTTCAAACATCGTTGGTGTGTTGGCTGGGATGGCTGTCAACTATTTGACAAGTAGTTGCTGGGTCTGGAGATAAGCTGCTTATTCATACGCTTATATTAAGGCAGGGGAAAAATTCTGCATGAGTCTCTCGAAGAAGGTGGCTCTCGCATCAGCCTTGAGCGCTCTCGGGATAGTTATATCGCCCATGATGTTTGAGTGGCTTGGGTCAAGAGCTTTCCCGGGGCAGCACTTCATCAACGTATTATCCGGTGTCCTGCTTGGCCCACTCTGGGGAGCTTTAGTGGCAATCATTATCGGGACTGTCCGTATTGCGCTCGGAATGGGGACAGTTTTCGCATACCCGGGGGGCATTCCCGGCGCGGTCTTGGTTGGCCTATTCTACATCCTGCTGAAACGGTTTAAGAACCCTCGGCTAAGGTATCTGGCTGCCTTCGCGGAACCGTTAGGCACTGTCCTGATAGGTGGAACGATAGCACTTGCCGTGGTTGCGCCTAGCATCGGGCCTGCTGTTGGACCTGCGGCCGTCATGCTTCGGAACCTTGAGACGCTCGGGTTCTGGCCTGCGTTGCTTCTTCTCTGGGGAGGCTGGGCCATCAGCTCCATAACAGGCGCGATAGCCGGATTCTTCTTCTTGGTGGCCGCCGAAAAATATGGAGTTATATCCCGAGCCATCACAGCCTCCATACGTAGAGAGCGTTGAACGCAGAGGAACTGCTAGGCAAAAGAACCCTGATTATTGGTGAGGCGGGCTCGGGCAAAACAAGCCTCCTCGCCCAAACAATCCAAAGCCTTCTCGGCAAACTTGGTCCATGCAGCATCACGGTAATAGACCTAGCACCCAGCCGCATAATGGGTGTCGGCGGCCCATTAACAGACCACATGAAAATAGAGGGCATCCACTACATGCGACCCCCAAACGTCTATGCACCTCGGCTTATGGCATGCAACGCCGAAGACCTCAGAAGATATGTCTCCGACAACGTGGAGACCGCGAGAAAGTTGTTCAACCAATTTCTCGCGAAGCCTACAACGGTTCTCGCCGTAAATGACCTCACAATATACCTTCACGGAGCAGATGTTGCCGAGCTGCTGACATACATAGAAAAAGCCTCCACCTTCATCGCAACAGCCTACCACGGAACAAAACTCGCCGAAGACTTCGGCACGGGCCTCTCCGAATCAGAGCGGAGAAAAGTAGAGGAACTGACTAAACATGTCGACATAGTTATCAACCTTAATTTCAGCCAATGATAGGGGGCTTCATGAATATTTGCGTCTATGAGGACCGCGGCTTCCCACGGCTATGGCCCCTAACAGCCACAAGACCCGTCTACGACTTATTCATCGGAGCCAGCACCCTCGTTGAGAAAATAAAGCAACACTTTCCAGACGTGGAAAAAATCCATCTCTACACAAGAAATTACCTCACGCAAGTTTTGGAGGAGAAGTATCCAGAGGCCGTGGTCAACAAGCCGCCAACGCGGGGAGAGACATTACTCATCAACGGCAGACTCATCCTAAACAAAGCTGTTGCAGAAGCGCTTAGAAAAAGTGAGACAGACTATGTCTTCTACGTTGGGGATGAGGTTGCGGCCATCAAGCTGGCCGAACCCGACCTCCCCGAAAATTTCTGGAACAGCTTTACAAAACCTGAGGAAAGCTTCGAGACAGTCATAAGCCATTTGAACAAGAGGAGACTCGATACCAACCTATTAACCAACCTGTGGGACATTGTTGAGCTTGCTCCAAAACTGGTTGCAGAGGAGGCGGAGGGGGATAAATCAATTCACGGGTATAGGGGCCGCGTGTTTACTCGTGGAGAGGTTGAGGTGGAGAACCATGTTGTCCTGGACGACAAGAAAGGCCCAATCGTGCTTGATGACAACGTTGTCGTAGAAGCGTTCACGAAGATTGTTGGGCCGTGCTTTGTTGGAAAGTCTTCCCGCATTTTCCCGAACTCGTATGTCTCGGGTTGCTGTTTTGGGCCTGTGTGTAGGGTTGGGGGCGAGGTCGAGGAATGTGTGTTCATGGGCTACTCTAACAAGAGACATTACGGGTTTTTGGGACACAGTGTCGTGGGCGAGTGGGTCAACATAGCCGCTGGAACAACCGTCTCCAACATGAAAAACACCTACGGCACCTTTAGGATAACAGTTGAAGGCAGACGCGTCGAAACCGGGAGACAGTTCCTCGGCACATTCTTCGCGGACCACGTCAAAACAGGGATAGGCACCATGGTTTCAGGCGGCATAAAAATCGGAGTAGCAAGCCATGTTTACAGAGAAGCCCATGCAGACATCCCATCCTTCACAATACACACGCCCATGGAAAAAATTGAAATCGACATCGAACAGGCCCTTGAAACAGCCAAAAGAATGATGGCCAGAAGAGGGGTAAAACCCTCTAAAAGCTATCTCGAGATGCTCAGGAATGTTTTTGACATGACGGCTGATGAGAGAAGATCGGCTGGGGTCTTGAAGAAGAGGTTCAGCTTTTATAACACCTCAGGTGGTTTAAGCCATGGTTAAACGTGTCCTGACCGTCGCAGGCTCCGACTCGGGCGGCGGCGCAGGAATACAGGCTGACCTCAAAACATTTGCCGCGCTCGGTGTTCACGGGATGTCCGCCATCACTTGCATCACGGCCCAGAACACGGAAGCTGTAACAGCCATTCACCAAGTTCCCGCCGAGATAGTCCGGGAGCAGATACGAGTCGTCGCTTACGATATCGGTGTCGACGCCGTCAAAACGGGTATGTTGTTCAGCGAGGAGATTATCGAGTCTGTTGCAGATGAATTATCGGGGATGAAGGTTCCGTTGGTTGTTGACCCTGTGGCGGTTGCTAAGAGTGGTGCGCCTTTGCTGAAGCCCAACGCCGTGGAGGCGCTTGTGAAAAGGCTCCTACCTCTCGCTACAGTGGTAACACCCAACATCAACGAGGCCAAGCTCCTAACAAATATGGATATAGACTCCATCGAGGAAATGGAGGAGGCAGCACATAGGATAGCCGATATGGGGCCCGAGGCGGTGGTGGTCAAAGGCGGCCACTTGCCAAGTGAAACGACCACAGACATACTTCTTTACGCAGGCAACGTTTACAGGTTCGTTGCCGATAAAATCCATACACGGAATACGCATGGAACAGGATGTGTCTTCGCATCAGCCATCGCCGCCTACCTTGCCAAGGGCTGGAAAATCCCCCAAGCAGTTCAGAACGCACAGAAATTCGTCAACGAAGCCATAAAAAGAGGACTCAGCATCGGACACGGCTACGGCCCCGTCAACCCAACAGGGGCGGTCTACGAAAACTCTGAGAAGATGGTTGCACTTCGCCAACTTAGAGAGGCTGTGGAAATGATCGAGTCTGAAGAGTCTTTCAAGCGTCTTATCCCCGAGAGCGGTTCAAACATCGCGGTGGCAACGGAATATGCTTCTTCGGTTGAAGACGTTGTCGCCATACCTGGTCGCATAGTGAGGACACCTGACGGTTTCACAGTTGTCTCGGAGCCTTGGTTCGGTGCATCCAAACATGTCGCCAACGCTGTGTTAACAGCCATGAAATATGACCCATCTATCAGAAGCGCGGCCAACATCCGGTTTGATGACGAAATCCTCGCCACATTAGAGACCCTAGGCTTCAGCGTCTCTTTCTATGATAGAGCTTCGGAGCCTGAGGATGTTAAGAAAGAGGAGGGACGGACTATTCCATGGGGTGTTGAAGAGGCTGTGAAAAAAGCAGGCGGTGTTGTCGACGTGGTTTACCATCGGGGAGATGTAGGCAAGGAGCCTATGGCCGTTGTTTTCGGGGTCGATGCCTTCGATGTAGCGAGGAAGCTGATAAGGATCAGCAGGAGGCTTTCGGGTGTGGAGACATGAGAGCTGAGTTCGGCGTCTGCGTCCCCAACTTTGGCAAAAACCTTTCACCCAAGGCAGTAAGCATCGTCGCATCCGAGGCCGAGGAACTTGGATACGAGTCTGTATGGGTGACCGATCATTTACTACTTCCCCCAACCCAGAGGTATCCGTATGGCAGCATCCTAGAGGCGCTCACAACCATGGCCCATGTAGCCTCGGTAACAGAGGAGGTGAGGGTGGGCTCCTCTGTGTTGGTTCTTCCTATGAGAGAGCCTGTAAGTGTTGCAAAAGCTTTGGCCGCCATCGATGTATTGAGCGGAGGCCGTGTCATAGCGGGGTTTGGTGCAGGATGGTGTGAAGAAGAGTTCCAAAACATCGGCATGAATTTCAGAGACAGGGGACGAAGGTTTGACGAAGCTCTGCAGCTCATTAAACAGCTGTGGCAAGGAGGAGAGGTATCCTTCAGCGGCCGCTACTACAGGGTTGCTGCCGGCATCTTCGAGCCCACTCCAGCTCAGAAAGGCGGGCCACCTATCTGGATTGGGGGAAACAGTGAACACGCCTTCAAAAGGGCTCTGAAGCATGGGCAGGCATGGCACTTCACAGGCATAACACTTGACAAGCTCAGCGAGCGGGTTTCCAACCTCAAGCAGCTCGACGGCTTCACAATATCGGGACGCTTCACAGTTGACCTAACGGGAAAGACACCGCAAGTCGTAAAAGTAAGAGCGGGCGAAAATAGGGTAATTCTCTCAGGCTCACTGAACCAAATAACCGATACGATAGACCAATACCTCCGGAAAAAGGTTACACATTTTGTTCTCTACTTCGGCGACAAACCCGTCGAAGAATATGTCAAAGACATAGAGACGTTTTCCAAAGAAGTGATGCCGGGGTACCTATAAATAAACGCATAAAAATTATTTTACCAAATGAGTCTAAGGCGGGTTTTCTATTCCGCCCTTGGCACATCACTACTAGCCATTCTAACGATGTCGTTAGGCAGCTATGTCAGCAAGGTGGGGGCAGGTATGGCATGTCCTGACTGGCCCCTCTGCCCACTCGAAAACGATCCATTCATTCTACTCGAATTTGGACACAGGATCGTCGCATTCACCACTTTCCTCTCCGGAGTATACACTTTATACCTAGGCTGGAGAACCAAGCTCCGTCCGTTGGCCGTCTATGCTTTCGCCGCGCTTTTGCTACAGGTTTTCGTAGTCGGTGCAGTAGTAATCTATACGGCTATACCGCCTATAGTCATAGCTGTGCATCAAGCTGTTGCGGCATCTGTTCTCGCACTACACGCCTCCTTAGCCACGGCGGCCCTGTTATACAGCACTCCGGAAAAACACAAAAATACAGCCGAAAAAGGGGTTGCATATGTCTCAGGTAACTAAAAACGACTACCTCATTCTCACCCTGATCATCTTCGCCATGTTCACTGCACTTCTTGTTTTAGGAAACTTTGGACAACTCTTAAGGCCGGTATCCCCCCAAACCATAGAGATCAACCGGCTTTACCAGTTCGTTTACATATCGGCCTCCGCCGTGGGCTCCATATTCATCGGCGCACTCTTCTTCATGATGTATAAATTCAGAGAAAAAGGTGAGTAATGGCATGGAAAGGGTTAAGATAGTGGAGAACGCCACAATCGTCGGCGCAATAATACTGTTCGCCATAATCGGGTTCTGGTCTTGGACAGTTTTAAACGACCTTGAAGCGAATAAACCCGCGGACTTGACGGTCAAGGTTGTGGCACGCCAGTTTGCATGGCAGTTTGAATATCCCGACGGCACCGTCAGCGCCGAGCTAAGGGTGAAGGCCGGACAAACCGTGAAGCTTGAGCTTCACTCCGAAGACGTCATCCACAGCTTCTACCTCAG
Organism: Nitrososphaerota archaeon; assembly: GCA_041641305.1. GTDB lineage: Archaea > Thermoproteota > Nitrososphaeria_A > Caldarchaeales > Caldarchaeaceae > Caldarchaeum. The sequence continues at coordinate 252,091 of JBEPYN010000001.1, forward strand.
AGACTTCGGTGTCAAGAAAGACGTCGTCCCCGGCCGAACAAACGTCCTCTATGTAACTCCGTTGGAGCCAGGAACATATTTAATACAATGTGCAGAGTTCTGTGGACAGGGCCATTACAGTATGAGAGCTAACATGGTGGTTGAGCCATGACCGTGGTTACCGTGGAGAAAGCCCAGCCCAAGCCATGGTATAAGAGCCTTTACCAGATACTTTCGACGACCAACCACGCCCACATAGGGATGCTCTACATCGCCGCATCCTATATCTTCCTCGTGATAGGCGGGCTGCTGGCCCTGCTGATACGATTTGAGCTCGCCACTCCTCAGGGCAACCTGGTGGACTCCAACACCTACTCATCACTCTTCACAATACATGGAACCCTGATGATCTTTTTCTGGGCCATGCCAGTATTCGCCGGCCTTGGCAACTACCTCATCCCCAAGATGATAGGGGCCCCTGACATGTATTATCCCAAGCTCAACGCCCTCAGCTTCTGGCTGTTTCTGGCAGCCGGTGTCCTGCTTATCTCGAGCTGGACAAACATAGGCTGGACAGGCTACGCAACACTCTCTGTGATTGAGCCGAGTCTTGGGGTTGACCTTTGGATATTGAGCCTTCATGTGGCGGGGACGTCGTCGATGGTGGGAGCGCTAAACTTCATCGTAACCACTTGGCGGCTTAGACGTGTCGACATGGGATGGTGGAAACTCCCGCTCTTCGTCTGGTCATGGGTTGTCACAGCATTCATCATAATTTTCGCCGTTCCCCCGCTCGCATTCGGCTTAACCATGCTATTGCTCGACAGAAACCTCGGCACAGGTTTCTATCTCCCCGCGCAAGGCGGCGACCCAATACTCTGGCAGCATCTCTTCTGGTTCTTCGGACACCCCGAGGTCTACATACTGGTCATCCCCGCCATGGGCATAATATCTGAAATACTGCCTCGACTCGTCAAGAAACCCATAGTAGGATACAGAATGATAGCGTTGTCATCGGTTCTAATCGCTGTACTCAGCTTCGGCGTATGGGCTCATCACATGTTAACCACTGGGTTATCTCCTTTGACGCTTGCGCCATTCATGATAATGACGATGCTTGTCGCGATTCCATCGGGCGTTAAAGTGGTTAACTGGGAGGCAACCATATGGGGTGGAAAAATACGATATAACACACCCACGATATTCACTCTCTCGTTCATCGCCACCTTCATCGTGGGCGGGATCACAGGGGTATTCCAGCCAGCAGTTCCAGTGGACTGGCATCTTCACGACACCTACTGGGTCGTTGGACACATGCACTTCATCCTATTCGGAGCCATCTCACAAGCAGCTTTCGCCGCGACCTACTACTACTTCCCATACCTAACCAAGAGAATGTACAGCGAATCTCTGGGAAAAATACACGCAATAACGGCTAACATCGGACAATACCTTGTCTTCATGTCTATGATGATCCTCGGACTTATGGGCATGCCCCGCCGCTATTACAGCTATGTGCCCGAGTACCAGCCCTGGCATGTAGTAGCCTCAATTGGAGCTTTTCTCATAGGCGTAGGCACAGCCATCTTCTTGGTCAACATGCTGATGAGCTGGAAGTTCGGGCCCAAAGCCGACCCTGACCCGTGGCAGGCAACCAAGAACAACATGCCAGACTTCCCCGGAGAATATCTTAACGAATTGGATAAGACTCGGCAACAGGTGGTTAAAGCTGAAGCACATTGACGCCGCCGGCATCGACGAAGCCGTGAAGAGATACCAGACAACAGCGGTCGTCGCAGCTATCCTCGTCCACTTCTTCATCTTCATAACAGCCATAGTAGTCATAGTCATCCTCAAACAGCCCCTGCCCGTGTTTATCGCCACGCATGTAACGCTACAAATATTAACGATCCTAAACGCCCTTTTCGGACACAGGCTATACCGCAAATATCTCCTAGCCAAAAAAACAAACCGTGTGATGGTAAACTAATTACCTATTTATCTTAGTACGCTTCTTCATGGGTGAGCCTCCTTGGTTTTCGAGACAATAGCGCGAATAGTCAAGCCGATGGCAGTAGCCCTGAAACATGTTTTCATGCCCACTGTCACAATAAAGTATCCCTATGAAAAAATCGTTAACACAACAGGTGAGAACTATCGCTACGACCCTAAGGCAAGCATAGCCTACCCAGGCTTCAAAGGCAGACACATTTTATATCTCGACAAATGCACTGGCTGCAGCCTATGCGACATAGCCTGCCAAAACATCGCAGAAGCCATCATGATGGTTTACGGCTTCAACGTATCCCTCAAGCTTGACAAAAAGCTTGTAGATGACTATAGAAAAGGTGAGAAAGCGGCTGTAGACTTTGTCGAAAACCTTGTCACACGGCTGGGTGTAAACGGGCAAGGTGTTAGTAGAAACTCGCATCCGGTTGTTGACGTGGTGTGGAATGATTTGAAGGCGTTGCAGCAGGCGGGAGATGGTTATGAGTGGAGGCTCAACGCTGAACCCATCTACACATACAGGTCCGAGGCGGTTCTTGAAGCATACTTCGACAGTTTCCTGAAATGGGCACGTGAAAGCGGATGGAGCGACCAAGTCATCGAGGTACAGGGCGCAGACAAAGAAGACGAATACCACAAACTATCAAACGGCTCCTATGAAGCGGTTTTAGCCGTAACAAAAATCGATGAAAAACTCGCTCACAACAAGAAATCATACTTCCCCGCTGTCGACTACGGCCGCTGCGTCTTCTGCGGCTTCTGCGTAGACGCATGCCCCTTCTACGCCCTCGAGATGACGACTGAGATCGAGCTCTCAGACACGGATAGACGCTCGCTTTTCTACACACCCAAGAAACTCGCCAAACCCGGCGTCAGAGGGCCGCCGGCTGAGCTCGGCTGGATTGACAAACTTGTTACAGCTTTGAGAGGATAGCCATGGCCACGGAATTAACCCCCAAGGAGAGACCCGAAGCCCATGAGCTATTGAAGAAACTACGCCTCCTCGCAAAAACGCTTAGAACATTCCTTGACACAGAGGACTTCACATATTTCGTCGAATCTGTCAAACTACATCAGGAAATCAAGGGCAACCCCCATTACCAACACTTGTCTGGACATTTGGACCTCGACAACAACATGGAGCAACTCCAGAAAATATACGAAGCCGGAGGAGCCAACATGGATGACATGACCTTTGGACGCATGCTCGACCAAGTCGTCTACACAATCGTGAGAGCAAACATCGTCTCCACGGGGCTCGAGTTTAAGCTGAAAAGGATGAGAAAAGGCTAAGCTAGTATAGTTGGTAGGTAGATTGTTAGACTCACGAGAAACAGGTTGATGAAGCCGAGAGGTATAAGGTATCGCCAGCCGAGGTCGAGGATTTTCCTGATTGTTATGCGGGTGTAGACGCCTCGGAACATGAATACAATTGTCAGAAGTATAAGGAACTTTACGAAGACCCAGAAGGGCTGGAGAATTGTTTCGGGTACGCCGGGTATGGCTGGACCATGCCAGCCTCCGAGGTATAGGTCAACTGTGAGGAACAAGAGCGCGTCAAGCTTGGTGTACATGGCCAGCTGAATGCCGAGAAATCCTACTCCTCCGTACTCTACCATCCATCCCTCGACAAGCTCCTGCTCAGCCGTGGGAAGGTCGAAAGGTATCCTCTCCGCTTCGCTGACAGCTGCTATGAAGAAAACTAGAAAGCCTATGAACTGAGTAACAATAAACGGTAACGCATACTGTGCGTTGACAATATCGACTATGTCGAATGATCTTGCCGCGAGAATTACACCGGCCAACGCTATGAAGAGTGGTACCTCGTAGGCGAATATCTGGAAAGCGAACCTCAGCATGCCCACGAAGCTGTATTTGCTGCCCGCGGCCCACCCAGCGATAATCAATGGAATAGGTGTGAGAGCTATCAGCACGAAAACCAGTAGAACACCTATCTCGCTCCTGTAAATTACCCAGTACTCGCTGAATGGTAGGAAGGCGAAGAGGAGGGCTGATAGGAAAAGTGCTGTGAGCGGCATGGAGACGAACAGCTTTTTCTTAGCCCGTGCAGGGATGATAAACTCTTTTGAAAGGAATTTGACTGCGTCGGCGATTACCTGCAGCCATCCGCCGTACTTGCCAACGTGCAGTGGCCCGGGGCGGAGCATAATTCGTGCCAGAAGCTTTCTCTCATACCAGACGGATAATATTCCCAATACCGCTACGAAGGTTGCTCCCGGGAAAACAGCGGCCTTGACGAAGCTCTCGCTAGCCAGAAACCTGACCAGCTCCTGTAATGGTGGAGGTAGGGCGACAACCATGGCTCTACAGCCTCTGCGGCAAATTCTTCAAGGTAACAGCGGCGTAGATCGATGAAACGCTTAGAACAGCTAGCAAAATCACCACGTTAAGGGCGGCTCCGGGGTTGTCGATAACAGCTGCAACCGAGAGAAAAACAGCCAACGCTATGACTGCATAGGCTATGTAGATAATCGCGTAGGGAAAATATTCAACTGGGAATGATGACTCTGTCCAGCCGAATGGAACCTGGCCACTCTCGAAAGACAGCCTCTTCCTTCTCGTAGACCTTTTGGTGGAAAGTAGCTTAGACCCAATGATGAGGAGAATGGGCAGCAGCGCCGAGACAACCACGTATATGATGAGTGAGAGAGTGTCCGCCATCGGTTTATCGGCGTCCATGGATTATTTAAACATGCGCGGCTATATCACAAGTTTCGCCGAGAGGTAATTCTTGAGCTCCTCTATTTTCACTCGCTCCTGTTTCATAGTGTCTCTGTCCCGTACTGTTACCGTGTCATCTTCTATGGTTTGGTAGTCGACTGTGACGCAGAAGGGTGTGCCTATCTCGTCCTGTCTCCTGTATCTCCTGCCTATGCTTCCTTTTTCGTCGTAGAAAGTGTCAAAATCCAGCTGCAGCATGGCGTGTACCCGTTGTGCAACCTCTGTTAGCTCAGGTTTGTCGAGTAGGGGGAAAACCGCCACGGTGTAAGGCGCTATATATGGGTGAAGACGAAGAACAGTTCTACCATTTTCCTCAACATATCCAAGCTCAAGTAATGCGAGAAGGCTTCTGTCAACACCCATAGAAAGCTCAAAGACATGAGGCAGGAAACTTTCTCCGTCTTCTGTTATACGGAGGTCTACGCCGCTAACTCTCTGATGCCCACCGAGGTCATAGTCGGTTCGGTTGTTGCAGGCGACGAGCTCCATCCACCCAGTCGAGGTAAGAACCTCGAGGTCCCAAGCCTCGGCTGCATAGAACGCCTTCTCATCATCGCCGAGCCTCCTGAACCTCAACCTATCGGAGCTTATACCCAAACGGAAGTAAAAGTCCTGCACTAGCCAAAGATAGTAGGCGACGAGCCAGCTCGAAACCAGGCCTTTCTCAACAGCTTGTCTACATGTGACTTTTTCGACCCTTTCCCCAACCCACATGTTCAACTCTTTGCCGGCAACTTCTCTGGCTTTCGCGGGGTCGTTGGCTGTTCTTGGGTTGAAGAAAACCTCTATCTCAGCCTGTGTAAACTCCCGCAGCCTGACAAGTGATTGACGAGGCGATATCTCGTTGCGAAAGCTTTTCCCGACCTGTGCCAGTGGAAGCGGTAGCTTCCGTCTCGAAATCTTGTAAATACGTGGAAAATCTATGAATATGTTTTGACATGTTTCGGGCCTAAGATATCCTTCGTCTCCTGATGCTCCCAGCGAAACACCGAACATCATGTTGAATAGGGATACCTTGTCCAGCTCGCCGCCGCAGGTTGGACAACGGAAACCATGCTCTGCAATAATTTCATCAATTTTCTCGGGCTGAGTACGTTCAGGAACCTTGATGCCGAGCTTCTCCTCCAGCAGCCTGTCAATTCTATAAACAGCTTTGCATGACCTGCATCTTGTTATTGGGTCGGCAAAGGTTGCAAGATGCCCAGAGGCAATGAACACTGCTTTGGGGAGAATCTGGGAGCCGTCTAAGAGAAGCATCTCATCCCTGCGAACCATTAGACGATGCCAAGCGTCGATGAACTTGCGTTTGAGAAGAGCTCCGAGATGTCCGTATTCCCAGAAGCCGGCTGGAGACCCTGGGTAGATCTCCGCCGATGGAAAGAAAAACCCGCGCTCGAGACCAAGTTTAACAATTTCCTCGAGGCCCATGTGGGCTCACGCTATACAACGGCTCTTCCGCAGTTGGGACATGTTCCGTTTATGTTTACGTAGGCGTCTAAACACCCCGAGTGAAACACGACGCCGCAGGATGAGCATTTGACAGCGTTTTCAGCCTCCACAGAGGTGTAGCAAATGGGGCAGACAATCCCTTCCTCAACATCGCCAGCTACTTCGAAAGAGGTCGTCTCCAAAGACTGGGATGCTCCAGCCGTGGCCCCGCCCACTCCCCCGTAACTCTGATAAGGTATCTCGACGACCCGCGGCCGTGTCAGTAAAGCCACAATGCCGAGAGCGAGTATCACTACGGCCGAGAAAAGGGCGACGAAGAAACCTATCCCAGGCTCGCCGGCTACGCTAAGCGCCGGAACTCTGATGAACCCGAGATATAGGGGGGATACTAGGGCCATCCCACCTCCTAGTAGCGATAAGGCCACTAAAATTGTTCGCACGGACGTGACACGCTGGCTAAAAGATGTCACCAGCAAGGACAAACCAGCCAAAACACCCCCTAAAACGGATAGAAGCAGTGTCTCGGGCAATATGTATCCGCTGAGGACAGAGGTGGAGACAGCGTCAGCCCTAACCGTGTACCATGGAAGAAGAAGCGTCAACACATGTACGCTGCCAGCCAAAGCCAGCACCGACCCTATCTGAAAAAACCGAATAAGCAACCGTCTCTCTGACACAACCATGCCGCTAAAAACCACATGCTCCACCATATAAAAACATGCCCTACGAGAAACCCAAAAACTATCCTTGGCCATTCTCCATCTAATACGACCAAGTAGAGTTTATAACCACGTAGACCATCCTGTCACACATGGGTCTGCTCCCCAGAAAGTCCGACAGCTTGGCCGACCTCCGGAAAGAGGTGGCGGCCATACGGGTACAGGTTATAGAGAAACTTGAGGAAAGAATAAGTCTGCTCGAGGAGGCTTTGGCCAAGCTTAAAGAAGATGTCCGCCAGGTTCTTGAACAGGTTTCGTCTCCCCAGAGGACACTTTCATCGCTGCAATCCGTTGTGGAGAAAGCGTATCTACTTGATCAGGCGCTGGACTCGTACAAGGCTCTTACAGAGGAGGTTCGGTCCCTTAGTGAGAGTCTGCATGAGACGGCCGACCTTATTTCCAACCAACGGTCTGAACTGTTTAAGGAGACGCAGAGGCTTTTGCAGGAAAGGGAGAGTTTGTCGAGGCTTCGTGAGGAGGTGCTGAAGTGGCGTGAGGAGCTTGAGACCAAGGAGAAACAGATAGCGGAGGCCCAGGAGACGCTGAAGCAGCTTATCACCAAGAAGGAATCACTAGAGGCTGAGATAAATGTTCTGACGGAACGTTACTTTGCCGCGTTTGAGGAGGCTCAGAAAAAGCTGGAAAACTTCGGAAGGGAGATGGATAAGCTGTTCAAGTTGCGGGAGATACGGATGGAGAGGATGATACGTAGGGAGAGAGAGCTTGAGGAGCGTCTCGCCGAGCTGGAGAAAAGCAAGACCGAGGCCGAGGCCCTAATAGAAACATCCAACAAGCTCAGGGAAGAGGTCAAGAAGCTGGAGTCCCTTAAGGAGTCGCTGGCAAGAGAGATAGCTGATATGGAGAAACGGAGGAAGGAGCTTAACGAACTAATAACAGAGATGAGGCGCGCATTCCTGACATCATAGCTTCAGCGCCTTCTTTATCTGGGCAACAGTGGCGGACAGCTCCCCAAGAGCGTTGAGAATCTCTCTAACGTCGTCGCTAAGCACCATCAGCTGCTCCTCTATGTATTTTAGCCTGCGCTCGAGGCCCTCGGGCACTTGGCTGCTCTCAGGCAGATTTTCCAGTCTCTCCTTCATCTTGTCAATCTCTTCTATAACCTCTGCGAGGACTTCGGCCAACTGTCGGACACCCTCGAACCTTGCGACCGCTCCTTTAGGCGTCTCCAGGTAATCCAGCTCAATAACTTTCTCGTTCTCTTCTCCACTCATTTCACATCTCTACCAACGGCCTTCGGCAAAGCGGGCACGTCTGCCTAACCACGAGCCAGTCATCGAAACAGGCCATGTGGCCAACTGCTCCACAGTGAGGACACGAATACGTTTTCTCATTCCCCATCTCCAGCCCACATATCACGCAACTCTCCTGCTTAAGCCGTTGCTTCTGCTCCTCAAACGGGTTCCAGAACCCTGCGTTAATCTCCTTAATTACCAGCCTCAACAAGCCTCACCTTTACAGCAACCGGTGTTGCTCTTCTGCTTGAATGGATATAAAGTATGTCACCGTCGACTATGCCCGCTGACTCTATCTCCATATCATCGCTTAACAATTTTGCACCATGCTGTAACCTCGTGTCCGGGAACATGAGCAGGTTAGATAGCCTCTCTCTCAAATCGGCGACAGTCTCGTCTGGCGAGACGTTAACCTGCATAGGCTTATCTTCATCGTAGCCGCATACATGGCAGTTAATGTTTCTCTCCAGCTTTATCCGCGTAAGCCTTCCCTTCAGCCCGTCGAAAACCATCATCCCGTTCAACGGCCTGCCCAAAGAACCTTTATGCAGTATTCGGACGACCTCGAAAGCAGCCAAGCCGGAGACTGTAGCCGATATGCTCTGTAAAGCAGGCATCTTGGGGTTGAGCAGTGAGCGGAGCTGTATAACCTGGTCTCGGAGACCCTTATCCATTTGGTCTAACACGGTCTGTGGAGCAAACTTAATGTCGTAAACAGTCTTGATATTGTATTTGAAGAGTGCCTCAGCCTCTGAAACTTCCAGTACTATGCCTCGTTCACTCAGCTCCTTTACGAGGTCGTTTGGGGTGCGGCGGCGTAGAGAGCATTCGGACGCCTGTATGTCGGCGGGAATAAGGGCCTCTGCGTGGCATTCGAGGCAGCTTGTAACACGAGGTATCACAGTTTGAACATTGCCATAATATCCGTCTGTTGCGACGTCAACAAGCGCAGTTCCAACATGCACCGCCATCGAGTTTATCCATCTTCTAGTAGGCCAGTTGTCAACAGCGGAAACTATGACATCAACCTCTCCGAAGGTTTCTTCGGGGATTCTTCGAACATCTGTTTGTAAGCCTTTTACTTTTACGAGAGGGTTCATCATGGATATTTTTTTCTCGGCCGTAGATGCTTTTGGCTGGCCTATGTCTTGGTCGGTGTAGAGCATCTGGCGGCTGAGGTTGGAGAGCTCAACGTAGTCGTTGTCTATGAGGAGCAGCTCACCCACGCCCATAAGCGATAGGTTTTTCGCCACCTCGCATCCCAGCGCCCCCACACCCGCGATAACCACCCTCCCCGACAGGAGCCTGCTCTGGTCCCATCCCTCGAGCCTTAGCTGACGGTCGTACCTCGACAGAGCGTCAACCTCGCCCAAAACTACAAACCCTTCCAACGCTTCTTTCCAAAAGCCTGCTCAGGCGTAGCAAATGTTTCAACAAACTGTCTAACACGGGCGTAGAATAGGTCGGGCCTGTTCTTGTACTCAAATGCTGCGACGGGGTTAAGAGGATCCTCGGGGTTGGGGTTCGTCAGAAGGTTTCTCAGCGACTCGATAACCGCCACAATGCGGAGAGAAGGTGACCAATGGTCTTTGAAAATTGATTCACAAACCCTTGCAGGGACGCTGTCCGAGAAATTTGGGTGCCATATACGTGTGTGCCATATAACATCTGGCGGGAAATATGGATAGGACCTCGGAATGATTATTTCTACTCTGAAGTAGCCTCCCTCATATTCGCCTGAGCCAACTATAACGCCTTCGTAATGGGTTAGGTCGTTTTCAACAGGTGTGAAGGTGGGCTCATTCTCCTGAATCAACGCATACTCGAGAGCCAGCCGCCTGTACCACGCGTTTTCAGGCAGCTCGACGTATTGGCTCTCCATATCCGCCCACCGTCCTCGTTATGAGTACGAATTTGTCTCCATCGGCTACTCCGAGGCTCTCAAGTGTTTCCGTGTCTTTGAGAGCTCTTCCTTTATAGGTTAGACGTGTGGTGTCGGGTGGAAGTTTCTTCATGGCGCAAACCTTCGTCCGAACTGCTCCGACGGTGGCGTTTGGAGCAACCTCGAGCTCTAAGGGTGAACCTCCTCCGACAGCTGGAACGATCTTAATCTTCATTTCTGAACTCCTGATAACCACAGCGTATATAAGGATTAACCAGAAGTCAAACCTCGAGCCAGCTTACAAAATACCTCGGTAATATTCAATATCGTTTCTTGCAGCGTCATTTTTATTACCGTCCGAGTCATCGGTCTCCCAATGCGTGTGCGTATCTACCCACTGGCCTTGGCGAAGGTTGTAAAGCACGCTGCCTCAAGCCTCAACCGAGAGGTGGCGGGCCTCCTCGTCGGCAAATCGGCTGGGAAAGTTCTGGAGATATGGGACGCGGTCACAGGTGAGCAATATGGTACCCCTGCTTACGTGCAGCTTGATGAGCTGGTCATGGCTAGGGTTGCGGAAGACCTCTCTAAATCGGATAAAAACCTGTACATAGTCGGATGGTATCATTCTCATCCGGGGCTTGATGTTTTTCTATCGCCGACAGACATCGACACGCAGAAAAGATACCAGGCCATGTACAGCAAGGCCGTCGCGCTCGTGGTGGACCCTGTTGAGTATGCCAAGACACGTAGAATCTCTGCTCTTAAGTTCAAGGTTTTCCAGATATCGAAAGAGGGGAAGGTTGTTTCTCTTCCTGTAAGCATTGGAGTACACAGAGCTAAGCTTCTTGAAAGCACTCTCCACGCCCTGAGCACTTTTGATTTTATACATATCTTCGGAGAGTCTTCCAGTAAGACGAGGGAGAAGCCTTCGTTGGATGAACAGGAGAGTTTGCTGGAAAAAGCTAAAAAGTTATTCGGAGTGTAGAAGAGAATAGCTGGGACGGGGTCGCTGAAGCTTGCCGAAAAAAATCGTTCTCCGCATAAAGCCGTCGACGCAGCATCAAGAGACCTCTCCAGACATAGAGATGGTTACTCCTCAACCTTCACAAGAGGAACAACCTGCTAAAGAAGAGAATGTGAAACCTGTTGAGGAGCCTGTTCAACAGCCGGTTGGTGACGACCTTGACGCGGCTCTAAAAATGTATGAGGAGCTGATGCGAGAGGTTGAACGGCTGCGCGGTCTCGACCGTAACTTCATGCTTTACTGCATCAAAATGGAGGAGCTGAGACCTCAGCTGGTGAGAAACATTTTGGGCAGACTTGCCGAGAAAAGGAACGCGTTGCTGGAGAAAAGTGAAGAGGTTTTGGAGAGGCTTAAGGCGGCGAGAGAAGCCATAGGCTCAGAGTTTGCCCAAGTAGAGGAGGAGCTGATTTGGTCCAGCATCGAGCTAAACACCATGCAGCTTGAGAAGGATACAGACTCTGATAAGGGTGTCGGATTAAGGGAGGAGCTTGAGGCAAAGATACCTGAGCTAAGAAAAAAGCTCGCAAGCCTACGAAACAGGTTAAAGATGATTGAGGAGATGGTGAAACAGCTCTCTGACCTACCGCGCAACATAGCAGACATGACGACAAATAAGGAGGAGCCGGCCAAACTTTTCGAGGAAATCAAGAAAAAATACATGCTATCATATGGGCAGCGCGCCGAGGCTGTTGCGAGGGCGGAGGTTGAGAAAATCGCTCAACAGGAGTCGATACCGCGGGAGTATGCTGTTATTATTCTCTGGAAAAGCATGTCCAACCGTTAAAGCACTGGCCTGAATTTTACGCCATAGATTATTAGCTTCGACTCGCCGTCTACACGGATTTTTCTCACGACCGTTTCGACATCCATTCCAACTGTAAGCTCTGATGGTTCGCAGTCTGTCATCTGACCTATTACCTGCGTGCCGTCGGGCATCTCAACCCATGCTACAATGTATGGAACATTTTTCTCAAGACCTGTCTGAGGTTGATAAACTACGGTGAAATGCTTCAGTTTGCCGTGGTTGGCGAGCCTATCTCTTTCAAGTCTGCGTGAACCACATTTTCTACATATCTTCCGAGAAAACGGGTTGAAGTGGCCGCACTGTGTGCAACGGTTTCCCTCAAGCCTGTAGAGATAGGGGCGGAGACGCCAGTATGAGGATGGCCGGGTTGACATGCTACACCCACTCCTCTACAACGGCAACTGCTGAGAAGGAGCCGAGTCCAGCCATCGAGGACACAAGACCCGCCTTAGCGCCGTCGACCTGATTTTTTCCAGCGCGTCCAGACAGTTGCAGAAAGCTTTCAACCAAGGCGTAGAGACCCGAGGCCCCTACCGGGTTCCCGCGGCCCTTCAAACCACCGAATGTGTTGACAGGCACCTCACCCGACAGCGACCACCTGCCTTTACGCGCGAGATGACATGACTCACCGGCCTCTGCCAACCCAATAGCTTCAAGAGAAAGCGGCGTCAACAAGCTGTAGCTATCATGAACTTCCACGAAGTCAAGATCAGACACCTTTCTCCCCGCCATCTCCAAAGCCCTCTGAGAAGCCAGAGATAGGCTCCTCAGCCATAGAGGGTCTTCGCGGTCAAACGGAGAGAGATAATCCGTGGCCGCACCAATGCCTGAAACCACAGCCTTGTAGCCGTCTGTTTTCTGGGCTGTTTCCAGTGACGTGATTACAACAGCGGCTGCTCCGTCCGCCGGAGCAGTTGTCTCCAGCCGCCTAATTGGTTCTGCTACGCTTGGCGAGTTTACGACTGTGTCGAGGGTGATTTTGAACTGGTATTGAGCGTGCGGCACGGTTTGAGAATGCTCATGGCTGAGGACTGAGAAGTAAGCAACATCTTCATGCTCCAGCCTGTTGCGTTTCAAATACTCTTTGTAGAGTAGAGCCGCTTCGGCCAGTTGTGTCACTCCAAGTGCAGCAACAGTTTCCGCGGGCTCCTCCGTCGTGAGCAGTGACACGTAATCCTCGGAAGTGGCCTCAGACATTTTTTCGCCGCCGACAACGAGGACAGATTTGTATAGGCCGGATGAAACAGCTGCGACGGCGGCTATTGCTGCAGCCAGGCCGGAGGCCCCGCCGGCCTCAACCCTTGAGGCGGCCACACCTCTTATCCCAAGCTCTTCCGCGAGATATGCTCCGATGTTGGACTGCTCCTGCAGAACCTGCCCAAATGTGTTTGAGACATATACCGCGTCTACTGCGGATATGCCAGCGGAATCGAGTGCTTGTACCGAGGCTTCCGCCATAAGCTCTGTCAAGCCTTTGTCCCAGTGCTCCTCAACCTTCGTCAACCCAGCGCCTACCAACGCAGCCCGCAACACGCTACACCCTTATCTTCTCCCTGAATTTGAGGTAGGTCGAGTAATCGATCGGCTTTCTGCGGCTGAGCAGTTGGCTGAAGCTCGGGCCCCTGCCGCGTTTCTCCTCCACGCCGTCGCAGACAGTTAACACGAAAGAGTCGCTTCCAGCTCCCGAGCCATAAGAGGTCATCAGTATACGCTGACCCGGCTTAGCTATGTCTAAGACCTTTGCAAGACCAATCATCGAGCAGGCGGCATAAGTGTTTCCGACCACGTCAGCCACTATGCCGGGCTTCACCTTCTCAACGGGAATGGAAAGTATCTTTGAGACCGCGAGAGGGAATTTTACGTTAGGCTGGTGGAAAACAAAGTAGTCTATGTCGGTGACGGTGAACCCGTTTTCCTCGAGCACGGTCTTGACAGCAGAAAGGGTGTGGTGGAAGTAGGCTGGTTCCCCTGTGAAGCGGGACCCATGCATCGGATACCGTTCATAGCTTCTTCTCCAGAAGTCAGGAGTGTCGGACACGTATGATGTCGAGTATTCGAATTTCGCTACACAGTCTGAGCCGTTTCGTCCTATGAGGAAGGCCGCGGCCCCGCTTGCCGCGGTGTATTCGAGGGCATCCCCAGGCCTCCCCTGAGCTGTGTCAGCTCCTATTGCAAGCCCAAACTCAATCCTCCCTGTCTCGACGAGAGCTGTAACCATCTGCATAGCCTCTGTCCCCGCTTTGCAGGCGAACTCGAAATCAGCGGTGGTCACGTGGCGGGATACACCGAGGATTTCGGCGACCAACGTGCCAGAGGGTTTGACCGCATATGGCTTTGACTCTGTTCCCACATGAACCGCCTGAACCCTTGAAGGCTCCACATCAGCCCTAGCCAGAGCCATTCGAGCGGCCTCGGCGGCCATTGTTATAGTGTCTTCATCCAAACCCGCCACTGCCTTCTCTTTGACAGGCAGGTCGGCGGAGGATTTCCCCCAGACCCTTGCTATCTCCTCACCAGCAATCCTATACCTGGGGAGATAGCAACCATAACCATGAATAGCCGCGTCCCTTATCTTCGGCATGGAGAATGGATTTGTCCTGTCCTATTAAAAGGCTTTTGTAGATAAAGATTTCGACAACCAGCGAACAACGGCAAAAATATTACAAGGTCTTGCCAATAATCATCCGTCATTATGACAATGGAACTCGATGAAAAGGATTTGAGAATTCTTCAAGAGCTTGTGGAGGATGCTGAGCAGGCGGTTTCAGCCATAGCGGCTAAGGTTAAGATGCCTCGCACAACTGTTCAGGAGAGGATTAAGCGGCTTAAGCAGCTGGGCGTGATAAAGAAGTTCACGGTTCAGCTTGATCATTCTAAGCTGGGCAAACCCGCCACAGCATTTGTCCTCGTCTCCTTCCAGCAGGGAACAACTTCGCAGAAGAAACTGGCCGAGGAAATAGCGAAGCTTCCCGAGGTCGTTGAGGCACATGTCATAACCGGTGAATGGGACATAATCGTGAAAGTAAGGTCCGAGTCTATGCAGTCCATCGGCGCTCTCGTTGTCGACAAAATCAGGAACATGCCAGGCGTCGGAAAAACTATTACATGTGTTTCGCTCGCAGCCGTCAAAGAAAGCGTCTAACATGGGGGTGAAGAAAACGCTGGAAAACGTGAAGGGCCTCGTCCTCGACATGGACGGAACAATCTACATCGGCTCTAAGCCACTGCCCGGCGCGCCGGAGGCCGTCAACAAACTCCGAAAAAAGCTAAGGCTGGTATTCATGACAAACAACTCCACTATGACGAGGGTCCAATACCTTGAGAAGCTACACCGTATGGGCATTCACGCCTCTGTCTCAGAGATTTTGACATCGGGTTACCTTGCAGCAAGATATGTGGCCGCGGAGCATCCCGGGGCCCGTGTACTCGTCGTGGGAGAGGAAGGAATATCAGCCGAGGCCAGGCAACTGGGTCTGCGGATAATTGAACACAGCGAGTGGAAGTCCGCCGATTACGTCGTAACAGGCCTTGATAGACATTTCACCTACCAGAAAGCAGCGGACGCAGCTCGCGCCATCAGAAACGGTGCAAAATTCATAGCAACAAACCTTGACAACATCTATCCGACTGAGCAGGGGTTTATGCCGGGCGCCGGCTCAATCGTCGCCATGCTTTCAGCTGCCACGGGCGTGAAGCCATTATCGGTGGGAAAACCGTCGATTACTTCCTCCCAAATGGCTCTTGAGACCTCGGGTCTCCAAGCCTCGGAGGTGATTTTTGTCGGCGACCGTGTGGACACAGATGTTGCAGCAGCAAGGATGGTTGGGGCCCGTTGCATACTCGTGAAAACCGGTGCCTTCGAGCTTTTCAGAGACAAGACATCCGACGCCGACATGGTTATAGAAAGTTTAGCCGAGCTGCCGAGCCTCCTATCCATAGAGTAAATGTTTTATTCACCAGAAAGCCGTATTATGATAGGTTGCTAGAGGTAAAGGTTTCAGAAATAATGTCCCGTCGAGTCGTGACAGCAAACGCCGATGAGAAGCTATCCGATATTGCGGAGAAGATGATTCAGTCAAAGGTTAGCAGCGTCGTAATTGTTTCGGATGGAAAAGTCGCAGGCATAGTTACGGAGAAAGATTTCGTGAAGTTCTTTGCGTTACGTGTGGATTATGACTCTAAAGTCAGCGACTACATGACGCGTAATGTCATCGTTGTTAGGGAGTATGCCTCCTTGAACGAGGCTAAGAACATTATGATCTCCAACAATATTAGGCACCTGCCAGTCGTCGACCGCGGCAACAACTTGGTGGGCATGATAACAATCAGAGATATTGTGGAATCCGTGGAGACGCTGGTTTAGCGGCTCAGATACCCCAGAGACTATCACGTGTTCAAGTGTCTCTGTTCATCATCGCCGCCTATCCCAGCAATGGGGCTGGAGCTGTTAAACCTTGCCCTCAACCCTGTAAAGCCTCTCAGCTAGCCGCCTGTTTTCCTCACGTATCTTCTCAAGCTCCTCCCGCAGCGACTTGTATTCAACACCTTTCTCGAGATGGTCTCTGATCTTCTTGGCAACCTCCCTTGCGCTCCTCCGCACCCTTTCATTCAAATCCTTCTCAGCCATTTTGTCAAGCATCGGCAGAAGCCTCGGGTCCATCATCTCCCGAGCCGCGGCGACAACCGCATGGCGAACCCGTTCGTTACTGTCCTCTGACAACCTCTCGAGCAAAGTGTATGTTTCGCGTTTCTCCGGGAACTTTGCGAGAGCGACGGCTGCCGACACGCGTACGGGTGTCGGGTAGCTTTTCTCAACTCTCTTCACCACATGTTCATAGGCTTTTTCGAGACCTGTTTCAGCCAATCCCTGAACTGCGCCAGACGAGATAACATGGGCGTGAGAGGGGTAGTCAAGGGCCTTGACAAGGACAGGGACCGCTTCCTCCAGTTTCAACCTTCCAAGCGAGATCGCGGCAGCCTGCCGAACATAATATGACTCGCCCGTGTCTTCAACCACCTTTGCCAACATCTTCATCACTTCGGTGTCTTTTTCGAAGGAGCCTAGGGCCTCGACTATTCCACGCCTGATTTTGGGATGCGTTACTTTGTCGAGTACCTGAAGTAGAGCGGCCTTCGCTTCCTCGGACTTTATTTCGCCGAGGGCCTTCGCGGCGCTGTAAGACACTCCCCAGAACGGGTCACCCAAGACAAGCCTCTCCAGCACCTCTACGACTCTACGGCCGCCATGTTTAACCAGCGAGTCAATCATCTCTATTCTGCAGACAACGCTTCCACATTTCTCAACCATGGCGAGGGCCTCTTCGAGGGGTCTCTCGACGTCGAGGACTCGGAGAATCTTTAGCTCTGGATCGACGCAGACATGTTTCGGCTTATTTTTCATAGGTATGTAAAGCGTTGTTTCACGCTCTTCGAGAGATATCTTTCTCTCTACCCTCTCTTCATCGACATGGATTACTACATCCAGAGTCAGTCCATAGGTTTCAGGTGAATCATCTCCCTGAACCTGCTTAAAACCAATTTTGAATAGGCTGGTTTCCGGGTCCCATCGGTAGCTAATTTTGACTACTGGATGCCCGGCAGAGTAGACGAGCTGTTCAAACACCTTCTCCAGCATCATTCCCGATGATTCTTCGAGGGCTTTCCTCAAATCCTCTGTGTCGGCGTTAGAGTATTGGTGGCGGGTGAGAAACAGGTTCAGGGCTTTGCGGAAGCTTTCCTCGCCCACGATGTTTTTGATTGTGTGTAGTATGAGGCCGCCTTTTGGATAGGCGTGTCTGTCGAAAAGCTCCTCTGGATATTTGTAGACCCGGTAGACTACGGGACGTGAGTATCGGCGTTTGTATTCGTCGAGGTAGGATTGGAGGTCGTTGTAGAGCTCGTAGAGGAATTCGTCGTGTCCTTTGTCGTGCTGTAGGTAGAGGTTTTCGAGATATGTTGCGAATGATTCGTTGAGCCAGATGTGTGACCAGTCTCGGCAGGTTACGAGGTCTCCGAACCACTGGTGTGCGGCCTCGTGGGCTACGAGAGGGTCGCTGCTGAAATCCATGTGAGCGTGGTCGTCGTGTAGGGTGAGGTCTGTCAAGGTTGTGGCTGTTGTGTTCTCCATGCCTCCGACAACGAACTCGGGAACACAGACCTGTCGATACACCTTAAATGGATAGGGATAATTTAGATAGCTGCTGAAAAACTTGATGATGTCCGCTGTTTTGCTGAAGGAGTTTTTAACCAGTTTTCCAAGGGTTTTCGGCACATAGTATTCAAGACGTATGCCGTCGACAGCTTCTTCTTCCTTGTCGAAGACTCCTGCTACGAAGCTAATGAGGTAGGCTGGGTGAGGCTTGTCCATGAGCCAGTGGAAGGTGGATGTGCCGTCTCCGTTGTCCCTCCTGTTCAAAAGCTCACCGTTGGAGACGACTTCAAGCGGCTGCGGAACCGTAACCAAAAGCCCTGTCGAGAACTTCATGTTGGGATAATCGTACACCGGCATCCAGTTTCTGTGGTACTCGGGCTCGCCGTGGCTCCAGACGAAAGGAAAACCATAACCTTTCTCCTTCTCCACGAAATGGACACCAGTCCGCGGCCAAGCCCGGTACCTGATCCCGACAGTTTTTTCACCCGGTTCCTCGAAACGCAGAGTCAAGACCTTGCCGTCATAGTCGCTTGTTTTCACTCCGGAAACTTCAAGAATCTGGAGATCGACGCCGTCAAGCTCAACTACAGGGCTGTTCGTCTTTAACCTGAGCTCCGCGTAGCCGTCCACCCTTCTATCCTCCACGTCGACTTTAATGTCTAGACGGTAATGTGTTATCTTGAAGCTGGGTTGACGAGGATATCTTGGCCTGTAATCTGGGAAAGCGAAGTCTCTTCCAGCCTTGAGATATGGCTGTGTCGCCATGGGGAGAATGGCGTGGATTGTTGGTAAAAAATTTTAGCGACCAAGGACACGCGGGCTACGTGGAGCTTGACAGATTGGTGGAAGCGGTTAGAAGCTATCTTGAGAGGAAGTATGGTGAGGTGGAGGTCGAGGTTGTCCGAACCTATGATAGGGGAGAGGTGTATGAGGTTGCTGGTGTATTTAGGAGAAAGGGGGAGAGGATGTTTAGGCGGTTTACCTTTTTAATCAACTCCAAAACATATTCTGTTGAGGCGTTTGGTCTCAGGTAACGAGGATTTCGAGGCTGCGTTGATGGACAAGGTGGAGAAGCTCTATTCACTCGTAAACAGGATACGGTTTTACCGCGACCTCAAAATGGACAGCGAGGTATCATCCCTCGCATCGGAGATGGAAAAGCTACGAAGCTCTCTCATGCTTTCAGAGGATGAGGTGGAGAAGCTTGCTGACGAGCTTGACGAATACTATATCTCAGGGGCCTCCCCCCATGGTGATACTGACCCGCTAACCTATTGGACACTCTACGTCAAGGACAAACTCTCTAAAAAGTGACACGAAGTATTCTATCGTCGGCTGCGGTGGGAGAGCCTCTTCCGTCTCGGTTGCTTGTCAGAATGTAGAGGTTGCCGTCGGGTCCTTCAACGACGTCCCGTAGCCTACCGAACTCGCCGTCGAAGAGCTTCTCGGATAAAATTACTCTGTATCCGTCTTCGTCGAAGACGAGCCTATGTAAATGCCTGCCACGCAGGGCCGCGAAGAAAAACGAGTTGCGATATTCCTGATTCCCACGGCCTGTGTAGAAGCAGCATCCCGAGGGCGCCCATGTCTCTAACCCGCTGTGTATCACTGGTTTGATGAACTTTTCATCTCCAGCGTCGCCGATGACGATGGGCCATCCATAGTTGGCTCCGGTCTCAACCAGGTTTACCTCGTCGTGGGCTATTCTAAGACCTTCGCCGCTGGGGCCGTGGTCTGTGCAATA
Source organism: Nitrososphaerota archaeon (assembly GCA_041641305.1). GTDB lineage: Archaea > Thermoproteota > Nitrososphaeria_A > Caldarchaeales > Caldarchaeaceae > Caldarchaeum. Next base: position 271,846 of record JBEPYN010000001.1, read on the forward strand.
GAGCTTCCGAGTATCTGGATGCCATGCGATGCCCTGCGGGTTTCTCAAGCCCAGCGCGTAAACTGCTGTTTTGAAGGGGTTGTCTTGAGGAATTCCGCCCTCAGGTGTTAGTCGGAGAATTTTTCCGCCCAGTGAACTCGGGTTCTGTGAAAGCTCGGGCACACCTCCTTCGCCCGTCGTGATGTAGAGCATGTTGTCGGGCCCTATCTTTAATCGTCCACCGTTGTGAACGGTTCCACCAGGAATACCTGAGATTATATCAACTGGGTCCTGCAGTCCACCGCTGTATATGGTTTTGATGACTTTGTTGTAGATTTTTCCGTTTTCTCTGTAGCTATGGTAAAGGTATACATGTGTTTTTCCACCGGTGTATAGTGTCTCTATTCCGAGGAGACCGCCTTCGCCTACCGCCGCCACCTCTAGTCGCCCAATCTCCTCAACCCTGCCTGAACATAAGGTGAGAAGCTTGACTGCACCGTTTCTCTCGGTTAACAAGGCCTCATCACCTGAGATGAACGCAATAGACCATGGCACAGACAACTGTTTAGCAACGACCTCTACGCCTGAAGACGGCTTCTCCCATATTCTGGTGAATAAAGCGGCCAACGCCGCAGCCCCCAAAGCCGCAGCCGAGCCAAGTAGGGTAAGAAAAATCCGTCTCCTCACAGCCAAACCCATACACAATACTGTTGTTAAACCTTATCCAAATTAAAGTGGACCGGCTGGGATTTGAACCCAGGACCTCCCGCACGCCAAGCGGGCGATCTTCCAGACTGATCTACCGGCCCGACGAGTATGTTTCTAAATGTTTCTATAAAGTTTTTTGTTGAAACATTTTTATCCTTTTGATTTGAGGAATGGTTGTGAGCGTTGTTGATTTTCTGACTATCGATGATTTTGATGTTTCGGGGAAAACCGTTTTTGTGCGCGCCGACCTCAACACGCCTATAGACCCTGAAACCGGGCGTCTACTCGAGCTGCATCGTATAAAAGAGTCGTCGTTCACGGTTAGGCATTTGAATGGCGCTAGGATTGTTCTCGGCTCTCATCAGGGCAGAGTGGGTAGATATGATTATGTCTCGCTCAGCATGCATGCTGAGGCGCTTTCCGAGGTTTTGGGCAAGCCGGTGAAGTTTGTCGAAGATGTTTTCGGTGAAGCGTCGCGGGCCGCTATACGGAGCCTCAACCCCGGCGAAGTTCTTCTTCTCGAAAACCTACGGTTTGCCGCTGAAGAGAATTATGAGTATAGCCCGCAGGATGCTGCGAAGACGCACATCGTAAGGAAGCTTGCGCCGCTCTTTGACTTATGTGTGTTGGATGCCTTTCCCACCGCTCACCGAGCTCATCCATCCATCGTCGGATTTGCAGAGGTTTTGCCCACATGTGCAGGATATCTTGTGGCACGGGAGCTAAAATCGCTTAACCGCGTCATGATGACCTCCAAAGCACCCTACACAGCTGTTCTCGGCGGCTCAAAGGTCTCAGACAGGCTTGAAGCAATAACAGCACTGATACAGAACGGCCGAGCAGACAATGTACTGTTAACAGGGTTGATAGGTCTTGTTTTCCTTAGGGCAGCCGGTGTTTTGAAGAAGCCACTGCCATCTGAGATTGAAAAACATGTTCCAAAAGCTCAGTCTATTTTGTTAGAATATCGTGGAAAGTTTAGCCTGCCCGAGGACGTGGCAGTTGAAAAAGACGGCGAACGTGTGGAGATACCTGTCTCAGAGATAGAGGACCCTGTGAACGTGCTTGACATCGGCGAGCAAACAATAAGGAAATACTCTAGGATAATCAAAAGCTCTGGTACTATTTTCATCAGCGGTCCTCCGGGCATGTTTGAGAAGAAGGGCTTTGAGAAGGGTACTGATGAGCTTTTGCTGGCGACAGCCGGCTCCCTTGGTACATCGATAGTCAGTGGAGGGCATCTTTCCGCGGCTTTGGAGCGGCTTGGGGTAAAGGATTGGGTGGACCATGTCAGCACGGCAGGCGGGGCCTTGGTTATGTTTTTAGCTGGGCAGCGTCTCCCGCTCATAGAGGCTTTGACACGGAGCGCGAGAAAGTATAGAGGTGGTTCGGCGTGATAACTGTGGGGATAAACGGTTACGGAACCATCGGCCGAAGAGTTGCTGACGCGGTCATGAAGCAGAGTGACATGAAGCTTGTGGGAGTGGTGAAGAACACACCGGATTACAAGGCGCGTCTGGCGGCCTCAAGGAATATTCCGATATACTGTGTAGATGAGGCGGGTGTCTCCAAGTTCAGGAAGGCTGGGTTCGATGTTTCGGGTGTTTTGGACGACCTGCTTAAGGAGGTGGACGTGATTGTTGACTGCACCCCCGGCGACGTGGGTAAAAACTATCGTGAGAAATATCTCGGAGCGGGTGTGAAGGCGGTTTTTCAGGGTGGAGAGGATGCGGATGTGGCTGAGACGAGTTTTGTTGCTCAGTGCAACTATGAGAAAGCGATTGGACGAAAAAGTGTTAGAGTTGTTTCCTGTAACACGACTGGCTTATGTAGGGTTTTGAATGCTTTCGACACCTCTTTTGGCGTGGAGAAGGCCCGTGTAGTTATAGCGAGAAGGGCTGTGGACCCCGAGGAAACATCTAAAGGTGTAATTGATGCAGTTGTTCTTGACCCTGTCGAGATACCTTCCCACCATGCTGAAGACGTAAACACGGTTCTTCCACATATCGACATCGTGACTATGGCGCTCAAAGTCCCCACAACACATATGCATCTCCACAGCCTAATCCTATCTCTCCGCCAAAAACCTACGAGGGAAAAAGTGTTGAACACTCTTGCCGAGACTACACGGGTTAAGCTTTTCTGGAAATCCGACGGCTTCAAAGGAACCGCTAACCTGTACGAATACGGCCGCGAACTCGGCAGACCTCGTGGAGACCTATACGAAGCATGCATAATCGGAGACTCTGTAACCGTCAAGGATAACGAGGTCTTTCTCTACCTAGGTGTTCATCAAGAAGCGATAGTCGTTCCCGAAAACATAGACGCCATTAGGGCCCTAGCCGGAGAAGCGTCAGCCGAGCAGAGCATAAAAACCACCAACCAGTCACTCGGAATAGTTTGAAAGCGGTTTTCCTCGACATCGACGGCACACTCTACAGGAACAGCGACTATGAGCAGCATCTGTTAACCTCGGCGGTGTACGTGATAGCGGAATGCCTTGGATTGGACAGGGCGGAGGCTTTCAAAAAACTCTACGAGACAAAAAAGGTTTACAAAACCGTGAGCAAATCTGTAGAAGTTCTTGGAATAGACCGGCACAAATTCTACTCTCTGCTCGCGGAGAAGGTTCAGCCATGCAGATATCTCTCACCTGACCCATTGCTGAAGCAGTTCTTCGCCGCAGTGAAAGGCAGGAGGCTTTTCGTCGGGCTGCACACGAATTCGGGGAAAATGCTTGCGTTGAAGGTTCTCGACTGCTTGGGTGTTGATGATGGATGTTATGATGTTCTTGTAACGAGTGATGACGCGGAGCCTAAACCGAGTATCGAGGGGTTTCGTCTACTGTTGTCGATGGCTGATGTTTCTCCCGAGGATGCTCTATACGTTGGGGACAGGTGTGAGGTGGAGCTGGAGCCTGCGAAGAGGATTGGTATGAGGACCGCTGCCATACATATCAGCGGCTGCCCCTACGCAGACATCCACCTCAACAGCTTGCAAGACCTGCTACACATCATTTGATGCCGAGGTAAAGCTTCCCCAGCTCCTCGTGGGTAAGCAAAGCGTTGGCATCTCCCTGGTAGACGGTTTTCCCGCTCACTAGGAGGATGGCCTTGTCCCCTATCTCGAGAGCTTTTTTCGCGTTCTGTTCTGCGAGGAGAATCGTTTTCCCATAGCTGTCTCGGAGATCCTTTATTATGTTGAATATGGTGATGGCCATTTTTGGTGAGAGGTTCCCGGTCGGCTCGTCGAAGAGCATGATCTTGGGTTTTCTGAGAAGCGACATGGCTATGGCCAGCATCTGTCTCTCTCCCCCGCTCATCAAAGCAGCTTTCTTGTTGCGGTAGGTTCTCAGATGCGGAAACATCTCCATGACATCGTCTATAGCTGACTCATCGAGGTCTAGTCCATGTGTTGCGATTAGTAGGTTTTCGTAGACTGTTAGGTTGCTGAATATATTATCCACCTGTGGAACGTATGATATGCCGTGGTATGCGATTTCATGGGGCTGGAGACCCGTGATATCCACTCCGTTGAGCAGTATTTTGCCCGAGTAGATTTTTGTGAGTCCGAAAATTGTTTTGAGGAGTGTGCTTTTGCCGCTTCCGTTTGGGCCCACGACCACGGTGAGATGCTTCTCAGTCACCGTCACAGAAACGTCGAACAATACTTGAAGCTGTCTGTACCCGGCTCCGAGGCCCTCCGTCCGCAGCATCTTCACCCACCCAAGTAGCTCTCAACAACCATGCTGTTTGTCAAAACTTCCTGAGGCTCTCCCTCGGCGATGACTTTGCCCAAGTGCATGGCGTAGACGTGGTCCACGTACGGTATTGCTATGTCGAGCCTGTGTTCGACGATCAGAAGCGTTATGCCGAGGCTTTTGCAGACGTTTCTTAGATGGGTGAAGACTTCATGTGCGAGCACTGGGTTGAGGCCGGCTGCGGGCTCATCCATCAGTATCATCTTGGCCCCGCTCATCAACGCTCTCCCTGTTTCGAGAAGCTTCATCTGGCCTCCGCTTAGCTCGCTTGCCCTGTGGTCCCAGAGATGGTCAAGCCTAAGCAGCCGCAGTATATCAAAAGCTTTCTGAGCCAGCTCCACCTCCGTATTTATCCAACGTGACCTGAGCAGCGCTGTCAGCAATCCATCTCCTTTCTTGCTCTTCGCTGAGACGAGAAGATTTTCAAGCACAGTCATGGAGTAGAAGGGCTGCGGTATCTGCCATGTTCGTACTAGGCCAAGTTTGTAGATGCTGTGCGGTTTTTGGCCTGTGATGTCTTTGCCTTCGAATACTATGCGGCCCGCCTCGGGTTTGTAGACACCTGTTACTGTGTTGATGAGGGTTGTTTTCCCGCTTCCGTTGGGCCCGATTAACAGAGAAATAGAGCCTTTCCTAACCTTTAGAGAAGCTCCGTTAAGAGCATACAGTCCCCCGAAGCTTTTGTAAACATCCCGCACATCCAAGATAATATTTTCCATGACTAAAAAAGGTGTGGGAAATATATAAGAGGTTTATGGGGTGAAGCCCTCGGCCCACTCGAAGTTTCCTGTCGTGTAGACGTACCGTCCGGCCTCAACCCATCTCGGCTGTCCTCCGACGGTTTTGACGACCCATAGTATGTAGTCGGAGTATGGGAGGTCTCCGGCGTCGTCGAGTTTGAGGCTGAGGAACTCAGAAGCGATTGTGGGCAAAACCGCTCTCACGGCCTCTGCGTCATATTTCTGGGTAGCCATAAGCGCTAATGCGTAAGCCCACACAGCGCTGTATGCCGCGTAGGAGTAGGCGTCGGGCGGTGATCTGCCGAGAACTCGGAGAACCTCTGCGTCGACGCGGGCCTTTCTATCGGGAGTGGTTGCGAAGAAAAGCGGGTTAATCCACTTCACCTCTTCGGCGAAGCCTGCGGCGGCCGGGTCCTGGAAAATGGCTGCAGTCACAGCGGTTCCGTCGCTTCCAAACCATCTGATACGCTTAAGGTTCGGGTAGTCGTTGGCGGCTGAGAGGAATGCGACAACCTCGTCAAAGCCGACGATTTCGACCATGATTTTCTCGGGTGATACTCCCTGGCCGATGAGTTCTGTTACCTTGGCGTTGAGCTGAGAGACCTCGGCCGAGAACTCGGTTTTGTCAGGAGCGTATCTGAGCTCGAAGACAAGGTTTAGTCCGAGTTTGTTTGCCTCATTTGTGGAAACTGTGTGCAAGCCATCCCCCCATGCATCACCTCTCCACACATAGAGGAAGTGTGTGACACCAAGTAGCTTGGCAAGCCTCGGCCCTATTGGGCCCTGTATGTCGTCTGCTGTCGTGAACCTGAAGACAAAGTCGTTGGGTATCTTGAGGTCAGGAGCTGTGGAGGACTGAGAGATTATCAAGATTTTGTTTGCGTCAACGTAGCTCTTTATCTGCCTAATCTCCGCGGATGTCATGGGGCCAACAATTAGCTTAACGCCTCTGGCGTTGAGGCTTCTAACCTTTTCCTCCGCGTTTGCTGGGTTGCAGGCCGTGTCTTCATGAATCAGACGAATTCTGAACCCTGCGCCTGATCTCTGGAGGAAATCATTAACCTCTCTGGCGGCGAGGTCCATCGCGACACGCTCGTTCTCAGCATAGGAAGAGAGTACAGCGCTTAGACAAAGCAAAGTACCGATGGTGACCTCGCCTGTTAAACCCGCAGCAGCCGTAACAGTCGCGGTGGTGGCCACTGTTCTGGTCAGGGTAATGGTCTGGGCTGGTGATAATACTGGTCCGAGACCGATGCCGCCTATCAACAGACCGACAACAAGTGCAACAACAGCAGCGGCGCCTGCCACAGAAGACGAAACCCCGGCTGAGCTTTTCCTCTTCATGAGCTTTACGGTGAGGCTAGGCCTTTATAAACGTTTTCAAAAATCCGTAATTAGACACTTTGCTATAAAAATTATTTTAACAGGGCTTTAGGAAAGAATGAGTAAATGGTGTTCCTCGACCCTGTCATCAGGGATGCCGTCATTTTCGCCAGTATGCTCAGCCTCTTAACTCTTGGACTCACGCTTAATTATCTCACAACTAAGGTTCCGAACTTTAGCCACGGTAGCTTTGCGTCGATAGGTATGATGACTATGTTGACGATGACTGAGGCGTTTAAACAGCCCGCCTATCTTTCCCTTGTTCCCGCGTTTATCCTCGGAGGAGCCGCTGCCATCTCCCTCTACATGCTTGTGCTGAGGCCCCTGATTTCACGCGACGCCGGCCTCGTTTCGCAGATGATTGCGACAATAGCGTTTGAGCTCATACTGATTGCGGTGCTCAACATCTATGCTGACTACTTTACCCAGACCTTCAAGGTGCAGAGCAGAGGTTTTCTTATAAGGAGAAACGATGTAAGGATTTTCGGCGAACCCGGTGTATTCATAATAGCTCCCACAATTGCAGTGTCCACAGTTATTCTGCTTTATCTTCTACTAAATAGGACAAGGTTCGGCATAGGGCTCCGCGCAGCCATAGAGAACCCGTCACTCGCGGGAACACTTGGCATCAACGTCAAGCGAGCTTATTCCTTCTCATGGTTCCTCGCCGGCGGCTTGGGCGGAGTAGCCGGCTCGCTGCTGGCTCTCTGGTTTCAGGGAAGCCCCAACTACGGCAGCGAATTGCTCATCAGCATTTTCGCGGCTGCCATAGTGGGCGGGCTGCAAAACATCTACGGCGCCGTTGCCGGGGGTTATCTGCTAGGGTTTGTTGAGATACTTGGGACGCGTCAACTGGGTTTAACCCTTGGGCCATGGATAACGGTTTATAGGCCGCTGATTCCGATCACCGCGATGGCGATAACGCTTCTCTTTCTTCCACAGGGTCTGGTCTCACTCCGTATACGCAGAGTCCTTAAACAACCTGTGGGAGGTGGGGCGGAGTGATAGACCAGCAGCTTATCATCTTCTTGTTGAACGTTCTCTCCTACGTGGCTATCTACTTGATGGTTAACGTCAGCCTCAATTTCGAGTATGGGTTCACTGGGATACCCAACTTCGGAAAAGTGCTCGCAGTGGCGGGTGGAGCCTTTGTGGTGGGCGCTGTTCCGGGACGTATATTGGCGGGTCAGCTCAACCTCTACGGGGGTTTCAGAGCTGTGCAGGATAACCCTGTGCTGGCGGAGTGTCTCAGCACACTTGTACAGGTAAAGCCTAAGCTCATGGAGAGTATAGACTACATCGAGGACAATGCCGTGGTAATAGACTGTGTTAGACGGGTTCTCGGAAACGACCCCATGCTCTCGATAACCTTGTTGGTTGCCACGGTTGGGTTGGCGGCCATTGTAGGGGCGGGACTCGGCTTCATAGCGTCCTATCCAAGCATCAGGCTTAGGGAGGATTATCTCGCGATGACGCTGCTGGCGATGGGTGAGTTTCTCCGACAGGTGGGTTATCTTGACAGGACCCTGGTTGGAGGTACACTGGGTGTGGCTGTCCCCGACCCATATGGCTGGCTTGGCGACCTGCGTCCCTATGCCTCAACCTTCATCATGCTCACCGTGGCGGTGCTTTTCTTCCTCTATGTGCGGGCCGTCACCTATTCTCCGGCCGGCCGCGTGCTAAGGGCTGTTCGAGACAATGAGATATCCGCCGAGGTTCTCGGCATAGATGTTGTACGGGTTAAGCAGAAGATTCTGGTCGTCTCGTCTATGATGGCGGCAGTCGCGGGCGCTCTCTGGGCCTTCAACTCGGTCGCCGTCATAGCAAACAACTATGACCGCTTCACATGGACTTTCTGGCCGTGGGTTATGGTGATTATCGGCGGCGCGGGAAACAACAGGGGAGTACTGCTTGGAACACTTGTCTTCGTAATTCTACGCCAAGCCATACTCACATACAACTACTTGCTCGAGCCGTTTATACCGTTCAGCATTGTCTGGCTGGATAGGCTGCTCTTCGGCATCGCGTTGATAATCGTTTTAATCATCAGGCCTCAGGGAATTGTTCCCGAGAAGCCGACGCCTGCCATCAGCTTCGATAAGATAAGGAAGATGGTTCAGAAAAGTTGAGCGGAAAAAGAGACGATGAGACTTTTTTGCCTGGCAGGGGCGAGGTTAGGAAAAGCCATCCACTGTTGGAGGCTCTGGGAGCGGTTGACGAGTTGTCCGCATTCGTCGGCGTAGCCCGTTCGCTTACAGAGGACGAGGAGCTGAGAAAGGCTCTAAAAACTGTTCAAGAAGCGTTATTCAACATCGGGTCATATCTTGCGGTTCCAAATCGCCCCCTCGACCGAGTCAGGCTCTGCATGGAGGAGCTAAAGACTTTTGAGAAATTGATGGAAAGCAGGCTCCCTGCTTTGACGCGGTTTATCTATCCCGGTGGAGCAGAGGCGGCGGCATTCATGAATGTTTGTAGAGCAGTGGCTCGCAGGGCTGAGAGAACAATTGTCAAGCTAAGCGAAACTATGGAGGTAGACCCACTCACAATCTCTTTTCTCAATTTTTTATCGAAGTTTTTCTTTACAGCGGCACGTTACATAAACCATTTGTCCGGAGTTGCTGATGAGGAGTGGTTTAGCTAGGTTTTCTGCTTCTTAACCGTCTTGGTCAAGAGGGTTGCCAGAATTTCGAAGGATAGGAGAAGTGGAGTGGGTTTGAGAAACTTTGCCGCAGACGTGTTATAGGAAGCGTTTATCGATGTCTTGCGCATCTCGCTTTCGTCTCCGAACCAAACCTGTATCAGCAGCCTGACCTTGGGTAGAAAAGTGAAGGAATAGGCTGTTCCACCCAGTTTCTCCCTTTTGCCCCCGAGCATCCGCGAAGCATCTTCGAACAACTGTCCCTGGTTACCAAAGGTTTTCAAAAGCGGGTTGAGCACATTTTTCTGGTAATAGGAGAGATAAGCCGATGTCTTGAGGACTGTGTCGAGAGGCTGCCAAACGTCCTGCCCACCACCCCCCTCACCCAGCAAATACTCCAATATCACGTAGCTGAGTTTTTCGCCCGCATCTTTTCCTGTCATCAAGTCGACCACCTTACCCTCGTCAAGCTCAACCGTGAAAGTTTTGTTCAACACATTGACTATGTATCGGCTTGGCTTGTCTCCCCCGCCCCTAAGAAAAACCACATCACATTTCTTCATGACAGCGCTGTGGTTCACAGACCTCAGCCTCTGAAAATCACTTGCAACCCACTCCGCAAAAGTCGACTGCGAAGCACCGAACAAAACCTCATCCCCAGGCAACAAACCACCTCCCAAAATCACAAACACATGTAAACATGTTCACATAGCAACCGCATAAATGATGGAAAAAAAGGTGGTATAAAAAAATAGGGGGAGGGGTGGGGGAGTTTAAGTCAGGTCCATGACAGGGTCGAAAGACGGCGGAAGCCTTCTCTCAACCTTGAGCAACGAACCCTGTGGCGGCTTGATCTCTACGCTGAAGATGTCGTTGGGTGCGAGGCTGGCTCCAGAAATGCTCGATACATTGATTTTGACCGCGAAGACTTCACAGTATTCGAGGACGGTGTCGCCGTCACCCGTTACCTGATAAACAGTTGTTATGGTTGAGTTGTTGGGGTAGATGTTCTCCCTGAAGATGGCCTTGTCTCTATATGTGATGACAAGCTTGCCCGGCCGTACGTCGACCTCGCCCTTACCCACCGACGACTTGATGTAGATAACGACCTCGGTGATGCTTCCGTTAGAGCTCTTTGCCACAACTGCTCCAGCCGTCTCTATCGACGACAGAGTCTCCTCGAGACCGGCCTGCATAACCTCGCCCGTCTTCTGCGTCGTGAAAAGTCCGAGGTTCAGGACGGCGAAGCTGAAGGCGCTGGCCACGATGACGAAGGCTATCAGTATTATGGCCGTCTCTAGGCCCGTCAGACCTTTGTTCTGTTTTTTCATTCTTTTTGTTTGGTTTTTCATTTCTGCAACTGATAGGCTACATTGGTGTTTTTTAAATTTTTTTAGAATTTTTTTGGACGAATGTATGATTTTTGTCTTATTCTAGTAAAGCTTATTTTTTAAGATACCCCAATCCAGGCGAATGAAACATGTCATTGGTGGAGGTGTTAAAATTGGCCGAGAACAGCGTTGGGGATAAACGAATCAAGAAGCTGGAGGAGGAAATTCGGCGTATCAGGGAGCCTCTTGAGAAGACTTTGCTGGAGATAAGGGAAATGATGAACATGGCTGAGAACCCGTTTATCTATCTAAAAGGAGGAGACTTGGGCGAAGTATCCTCCGAGGAAGTTCGGCCAAAACAGTCTGCGGACAAGCATGCAGTGGAGAACAATTTGGCCATTCATGAGAAAGCGGCGGACAAGGAGCTGCATGGTTTGCGTCAGGGCTTCAACGGGCTTGACTCCTTCATCACAACGTTGGCGGCTGTTGACTTAATGGTGGTGATAGTTGGCCGAGAAAACCTGGTCAACCTTGTTAACATGCTGGCTTGGCGTAACCTAATCCCGAGGACTTTGCTCGAGGGAATTAAGGAGGCCCTCGAATTCATTTCTACCCTTGAAAAGGATACAAGGATAGAGCAGGCTCCGACACATCCGCCTGGTTTCAACGACCTCCTGATAGTTCTCTACATGCTTTCGCTTTTGGTCAAAGACCGTGAGAACCCGATAACGTTCCTGCTTCTCTCTTCGGCGGGGAACCTGAAGTTTCTCAGCAGGAACTGGGGTGGTCGCCAGGTTTGACAGGCGCCTACATAGTGGCCGAAGCAATCTTCGTCATCTCGCTCATCATAACGGCGTCGGCCTATGCATCGACTATGTTCAGCTTTGTGGACGACCTGAAACAAGCCAACCAAGTCAAGGTGAACAGGATGAAGAGAGAGGCTATGACCAGTGTCGAGCCTTTGATGGGCTATGTAGGCGATAACCGCAGCATAGTCTATCTCTGGCTGAAGAACGTGGGGACAGAGAGGATTTCCTATGCCGAAATCGAGGCCTCCGACATATTCCTCATAGGTAGAGAAACATTTTATTTACTCAAGCATGGACAGGGGCCATCTCGCTGGACATACAACATCTTAGGAGAAACTCTGCCGGACAACGGCTGGTCGTGGGGAGAAACTCTAGAGATCACCATGGAGCTCGAAACACCGCTCAACCCCGGCGAATACACTGTGAAAATTGCCGGCCCATATTTCTCCACGACCTATGTTTTCTCTGTAGGGTGAGTGAAAAATGTCGGTCTACGGATTACTGGCCTCATTCGGCATCACGACCCTGATAATTCTACAGTTTCTGGGATACTTTCTAAACGTCTACGATGTGGCTGCGACGGTGGCACAGCTAAGCCAAGCACACAAACCATCCATGAAGAAACTGGAGCCAGTATTTACAAATGCTTCGGGAAACGCGGTAACTCTAGGCATACGCAACGAAGGGCCTGTGGACATCTCCTCAAAACAAATCAAGACAGCCGACCTATTCATCATCTACTTCAACGAGGACGGGGTACGTAGGGTGCGTAGGCTGGGGTACGGCGAGATACCTGGATGGCAGGTAACGGATGTCAGGCTCGGCGATTCTGCTGAGGTTCTTGACCCTATTGGGCTGAGCCCGGAGCTCGAGGGCGTTTGGAACGTCGGGGAAACAATCTACATCACGGCGACACTCGACGAAACTGTCAACACTTCTCTGCCCATATTGGCCAGATTTTGGGTGGTGACCGAAAGTTGACCGATGGATACATCAGGGCGTTTAACAGTGAGCTGGACCGTAAAATAGGCCCGATAAAGACCCCGGCCCTATGCCTCGTCGAAGGCCCCAACGACAGCGGAAAATCAGTCCTCACTCTACAATACTGCTATGGCGCTCTTCTCTCAGGGTTCAACTGCTACCTGCTCAGCACGGAGGGGAGTATGAAGGCGGTTAGGGAGAGCATGGCATCACTGTCGTGGAACCCATCCTATTTCATCATAACAGGCAGGCTGAAAATCGGCGAGATGCATGTCAAAAACTTCACCTGGGCTCCACAGCAATATACCAAGCTACTCCGCCTCGTAACATCATTTATACAGAGCCGCTCAAAAGAGAATGTCTTCTTCATAGACTCGATGACCTATCTCCTCACCAACGCGTCTACAACAGACATCCTCAACTTCTTCACAGTCCTGCGAAACATCGTAGACGAACAGGAGAAGACAATTTTCCTCACCATACATTCCCACGCCCTTGACACAGACCTTTTCCTCAGACTGCGCTCAATCTCCGATGTCCACTTTGTTCTAAGCGTCAAGGAGATGGGAGAGAGGATAGTGAGGGTGTTGCAGGTCATGAAGCTCAAGGGAGCTGAGAAAAGCGGGTTAACCATAGCGTTCGAGGTTGACCAGGTCTTCGGCATAAGGGTGCTGCCTTTCTCACAGGCCAAGGCGTAGTGGCGATGAGCAGCGTCCCCTCAGGGGTTCTTATGGATAACCCGCATCTAGGGATGTATCTCGAGGAGCTGAGGCTCCGGGGGAAAACCGCGAACTACGTCGAGCAGCTCAGCAGAGAAATGCGTAGCCTGAGAAGCTTCAGCTTCATCTACCCCGTCGGAGACCCATTATTCATACACATAGAGTCAAGACCAAACGAGAGATCCTCTTACAACGTCATAAGCCCCTTCACGATGGCTCCCGTGGAGATAAACAGAATTGTCGAAAAAGGGTTGGCGAGACTCATCACACCCGACATGGACTATTCCACACGCGAAGAACATGAAAAACTACTCAACGAGCTTCTTGACATGTTTCTCGAGATAGATGATTCTCTAGAGGACTTTGACTATAGGCCTATTTATAGGAAAGGGCTTGTGGAGAAACTTGTCGCCAACCAGACGACCGTTGAAATAATCAGAAACAGCGTAATTCTCGACAAGGTCTACCTCGGAACACTTGAGCCATTCATCCGTGACCAATATATCGAAGATGTTTCATGCAACGGCGTCGGCCCCATATTCGTCGAGCACAAAGTCTTCGGAAGCTGCGAAACCAACATAACTTTCTCAGACCAGGAGGAGCTCGACACCTTCGTGGTCAAGCTCTCGGAAAGAATAGGTAGGCCCGTCAACTTCCGCAAACCAATAGTGGATGCATCTCTTCCAGACGGCAGTAGAATAAACATAGTTTTCGGCAGCGACGTCAGCAGACATGGTAGCAACTTCACCATCAGAAAATTCTCCGAAAAACCCGTGAGCATAGCAGATTTGATAAGCTGGGGGACGATGAGCGGCTTGGAAGCAGCCTATCTATGGATAATGCTCGAGCATGGGATGAGCATATGGTTCTGCGGAGAAACAGCTTCAGGCAAAACCACGGCCCTCCGAGCCGCAAGCGTCTTCATCAACCCGTCGGCGAAAATAGTCAGCATAGAAGACACGCCCGAGATAGTTGTGCCTCATGAAAACTGGGTGCGGGAGGTTACGCGCCAAGGCGAGCAGGGAGAGGGTGATGTCACGTTGTTCGACCTACTCAAAGCAGCTCTCCGGCAACGTCCGAACTACATCATAGTCGGAGAGATCAGAGGAGCGGAGGCGTCTGTCGCTTTCCAGGCCATGCAGACAGGGCACCCCGTTCTCGCCACCTTCCACGCAGGCAGCGTCGAGAAGCTTATCCAGAGGCTTACAGGCGATCCGATAAACATCCCGAAAACATACATCGACATACTCAACTGCGTGTTGATACAGAGCGCAGTGAGGCTGCCGACCACGGGAAAGATTGAGAGACGAGTCCTGAGCATCAACGAGATAGTTGGCTACGACCCGACTACTCAGAGGTTTGACTACATCGAGCTCTTCAACTGGGACTCCTCCACAGACAAACACGAGTTCAGAGGCGAGGGCAACAGCTACCTGCTCGAAAACAAGATAAGAACCATGCTCGGCGTCTCGCCGCGTGAAGTACACAGAATCTATCAAGAACTCTTTGACAGAGCCCAGCTCCTCGAGTTGCTCGTCAGCCGTAAAACCACAGATTTCGAAACGGTCTGGAGAACAGTCAAAGAGGTCTACCACATGGGCGCCCAAAATGTTTTGGAGAAGCTGGAGAGCGTGCAGAGAATTTGAGACTCTTTAGCCGAACAGGTCTTAGTAGGGATGATGTCGACAGGCTGATGCTGCTGTTCGTCATCTACGGCTCCTCAAAGCTCTCCGTTAGGCAAATGATTAAGCAACTGTCCCACTCGGAGGCGTTGCCAGCACATATCGGGAAAATTTTCAGGAAAAGCCGCAACCTTTTGGAGAGATGGAACTACGGTGTCTCGGAGACTCTTGAATATCTCGAAACCGTTCTAAGATATCCAAAGCTTAGAGGGCTTGTAGTCAGGCTCCAGCACTCGATCAAGGCAGGTGTATCTATAGAGGATTTTGCCAAGATAGAGTATGTTAAACACAGGGCTGAGCAGGATAACGAGCTGGAGAAGGGGCTTGAAAAGCTTAGACGTCTCGTAGAAGCCTACACCACGTTGATAAGCGTAGTCTCTCTACTCAGCGTCTCCTTCCTCCTCATCGGAACCATAATCGGAGGAGGCGGCGCATCGTTTCTCGACACAGCCTTTCTCTCGATAACCGCCACACTCGGCTCCACAACCCTCCTCTTCCTCACAAACAACCTCAAGAGACCGATTTTCAACAAATACCCTGACAAGCCTGGAAGACTCGGCCTACTCCTAAAAACCACTACACCACTACTCGCCGCATCCGTGGCTACGCTCTTCTTCGCACAGCCTGTCGCGAACCTTATGGGGGCATCAACCGTGGAGACAATGTCCGCAGTCCTCATCTCCGTTGGGACAGCCCTCTTCATACATGGGTACCTCGGTAGAAGATGGCACAAGAAAATCCACCAAACCGAGACGATGCTGCCCATAGTTTTGAAAAGCTTCGGAGACTACCTGTCCGCGACAGGGTCGGTTAAGTCATCGGCGCACATGTTAACCCTAAGCGACCTCGGGCCACTCAACAGACTTGTCAAAGCATTTGAGCAGAGGCTTAG
Organism: Nitrososphaerota archaeon; assembly: GCA_041641305.1. Classification (GTDB taxonomy): domain Archaea; phylum Thermoproteota; class Nitrososphaeria_A; order Caldarchaeales; family Caldarchaeaceae; genus Caldarchaeum. Next base: position 287,468 of record JBEPYN010000001.1, read on the forward strand.
GCTGGGCATATCCCAGAAAGAGTCGATAACCATGGTTGGGCGTGAAACCATGGGAAAACTGGGGGACACCGTCTTCACTATACTCGGGGAGGTTATTGAGGCTGGGGCGAGGCCCGCAACGGCCTGCGGCATCCTCAGCGAATACGTATCCAACGTCTTGTTCAGCGACAAGAGACGCGAACAAATAACATCCACGCTCAAAACCCTATCCATACCGCTTCATGCAACCCTCGCAGCCATATACGCACTTCTCACAACCCTACTAGCCATCCTCTCAAAAATAAGCGCCCTCCTCGAAAACTATCTCATGCTCATAAAACCCATACCATCCTCAATAGTGGTCACCTACTTCTACATAATCATCGCAGCCACATCCATCATCACGGGGCTGAACATCTACCTCGCCGACGGCGACTCATTATTCACACTCACCTACTACCTCGGCCTGCTGCTGCTGGTAAGCGGCATCAGCTACCTCGTCATGACAAACCTCAGCATGCAGCTTCTCTCAACATTCATCGGACTGGGCGAAAGCCTCAAAGCACTTACGGCGGGGTGAAAACATGGTGGCTAAAACAGCCCTCATCCCACCATCCGACGGCACAATAAACATCCTCTTCATAACGGTCCTCACCGCGGTCGTCACACTACACATACTCACACTCATACTGGGTTCGAGAAAACTCTCACCAACGGTCCCGACAGCACCCGTCCTCCCGACACCCGTTCACCAGCCTCTTCCAAGACCGAGGCCAACAACCCCTGACCCGCCGACTCAAGACTATCAAAAGAGGCTGGAAAAACTTGACGAAACACTAAAAATGCTCGAAGAAAAGATAAAAAGCCAGCCGGCAAAAAACACTGAACCGGCGAAAACGCCGGCATCCAGCGTCGAAAAAACCCAGGAAGTGGAGCACCCGACCACCGCTGATGCGGATGAGGGGGAAACACTAGCACCCGAGAGCCTCGATGACATCATAAGGCTGGCGCGTGAGTTGAGGGATGAGCTGAACACGTTGATGAAATCACATCGGCAAAATGCCGCCATATAACGTTAAAAATCGTCTAAACGCCATAATATCTTCACCTTAGCTGGAAAAACGCTAAATACCCACCTCATCCACTTAAAACCCATGCTCAAGCCACCTGTAGAGCAATTGGAGAAATACTACAAAACTGTGCGGACACCTCGGATGCGGCTGATACTCAGGGTACAGGCTGAGGCGAGCAAAGCCGTTAGAAACTGGCTAGACTCTCACGGTTTTCTCGAGCTTCTCCCACCGATTATCGGCCCGGTCACGGACCCGGGGATAAGGGGTGCGAAACAGGTAACCATAGACTATTACGGCCGAGAATACAAGGTGATGAGCAGCGCAATCCTCTACAAGCAGATGCTCGCAACCGCCTTCGACAAGATCTACTTCTTCTCCCCCAACGTGAGGTTGGAGCCTCTCGAGTCTGCGACAACAGGCCGACACCTCGTCGAGTTCGTCCAAATAGACATTGAGGAGGCGGATGTTGACTACACGGCGGCTATGTCGACGGCTGAAAACCTTCTCACACACGTGGTCAACACAGTCGCGGAAACAGCCAGACAAGAGCTGGAGCAGCTTGGTCGGAAGCTGCCAAGGTTCAAAACCCCGTTCAAGAAAATTACACACGCAGAAGCTGTTGAAATCCTCCGAGCCCACGGCGAACAAGTCAGCCCAAACGCGGAGATACCGTGGCCTCAGGAGGAAAAGCTCTCAAAAATAATTAACGAGCCATTCTTCATCACAGATTATCCCAAGGGCGCCAGAGGCTTCTACGACAAAGAAGACCCACAGCGCCCCGGCATACTCAAGGACTTTGACCTCATGTACCCTGAAGGCTACGGAGAAGCTGCTTCCGGCGCTGAAAGAGAATATGAGTACAGCAAGGTTCTGGCGAGGCTTAAGCAGAGCGGTGAAAACCCTGCAAAATATGGCTGGTATCTCGACATGTTGAGAGAAGGAATTAGGCCAACTTCGGGGTTCGGCATCGGTGTCGAGAGGTTGACAAGGTATCTCTGCGGCCTCCAAGCGGTGTGGGAGGCTAGGCCCTATCCAAAAGTCGCGGGAATATACTCGCCGTGAAGGCATCCAACCTATTCAGCATACTCACGAAGCTGGCCCGAAACCCAGGAGCCGCGCGAACACTCTTCCAGCAATACCCTGTCAAGGAGCTGGTGGAAAAAGCAGAGAAAGGCCGCCAATCTGTCTTCCCTTTATCCGAGCTGGATGAATTCGGGAAAGCCTTACTCGGAGCACCTATCTACGTCGACCGCCCAACACGCTTCGACACCCTCGACAAAATCCTGATAATTCCCCCGCTATATACACCTCTTAGACTCCGGAAAATGGAGGAGCTGGTGCGTGAACCACTCTTCACCGATGTGGACACTTCATGCAGCGTTGGAGGATTCATGTCCAGCCTCCCCGTCGTCGTAGCGTCGATGGGCTCAACACCTGTCTACAACAAGGTCTCCCTCGATGTGGCAAGGTCGGCCGCCGAATCTGGTATACCTATGGGTGTGGGTGAAAACGTGGCAACCGTCTGGGGATACTCTGAGCGTGTGAAACCCAGTCAGCCATGCTTCAAGGAAAGGGTGATGACCTATCTCGAAAACCTCGGCTACGATGGGAAAGGAGGCGTCTTCATACAGCAAAATGTGGAAGACGCATACGACGAGCTCTGGAACAGGGTCTACTCAGACCCCGACATAACACCCTATCTTGACAAGGGGCTTGTGGGGTTTGAGATTAAGCTGGGGCAGGGAGCCAAGCCGGGTCTCGGCGGTGAAACATTCGTCGAAAAAGACCTTGCCATAAAGCTCGCAGACAAATACGTGTTCGACGCAGACCCGCGGACAGTTCAGAAAGAACTTTATGAGAGACATTCCGCACCCGGCACATACACCCCCGAAATCCTCCGAAGCATGATAAGGATAATGCGGAACAACTATCCACGTGCGAGGATATGGGTCAAGATGGGGCCATACAGAGACCTCGAGGATGTTGCGAGACTCTGCAGCGAGGAGAAGGTTGATGCCTTCTGGGTTGACGGAAAAGAGGGTGGAACAGGTCTGAGCCCTGTCACGGCGTTAAAAGATTTAGGGCTCCCTCTGCTGGCGCTTCTGGGGAAAATCTTGAAGCTAAGCCGCGAAACATCCATCGACTATGTATGTAGCGGGAGACTAGTAGACGGCGCCGACGTCGTCAAAGTCCTCTGCTTCGGAGCCAAGGCCGCGGGCCTCGGGCGCCCCTTCGTGGTCACGGCATACGCCGGAGGAACAGAAGGTGTGAAAAAATATCTCGAGACAATCAGGATCGAGGTTCAGCTCCTCACCTCAGCTGTGGGAAAATACAGCGTCTCAAGCCTTGGACCCGAGGACATTAGGGCGACTGATAGAGATGTCGCAGAGGCCCTCGGGATAAAAAGCGTCTACGATTGAGAATACGCTGCCGAGACGAGGTATTGATAATCTTTTTCAGGAATTTTTCTCACGCTTCCGCGGAAATATCCATACCATCTAAACTTGTTTTTTATGAAGCTTAGGTTCTCCAGAACGTCTTCGAGTTTAACCGGGTTTGTCCAGAGCCGCGCCGCATCAAGCTTGATGAAGTGGGTGAGTTTTTCCGAGGGATAGCCCTTGATGTGAAACCTCAACTCATCGGTTATGGGCACAGGCTGTTGAGAAAAGACACCTTCGCCGATAAACAGTCTACCCTCCATCCCCGTAGAGAAAAACACCGCCGACCCCCCGTCTGAGAGCTCCTTCATCGCAGCTATTCTCGAACTCACCAGCCAGAACCCGTGCTTTACCCTTTCAGCGGCAATCGCGCTTGCGGGGATTACTTCTTTCCCATGGACATGGTCTTTGACGACGAATATCCAGAAACCCACAGCCCTCGATACCTTGGAGGCTGTATAAATTTTTTCAAAGTACTGTGACCGATTTGGCCAAGTTCCGCGGCTTATCCGGGTCATATCCCTTGAGGACGGCCAAGTAGTAGGCGAGAAGTTGGAACGGGACCGTGTAGATTATGGGAGACAGCAGTGGATGGATTTTCGGGAGTCCGATGTAGTGGTCGGAGATGCTCTTCAGCTCTTCATCCTCTTTGTCGCCGAAGACGATTATTTTTGCTCCGCGGGCCTTCATCTCCATAATGCTGCTTATGTTTTGTTTTCGGTATTCGTCGGGCGGAGCCACGAAGATGACAGGGACCTTTTCCTCTATCACGCTGATTGGGCCGTGTTTGCTTTCACCCGATGGGTAAGCTATGCAGGGTATGTAGGAGAGCTCCATGACCTTTAGACGTCCTTCATAGGCTGTGCTGACGGAGATGCCGCGTCCCAAGATGAAGAGAAAAGGTGAGTTGACGAGTGTTTCCGCGAGCTCCCTCACCTTAGCCGGTGCGGTGAGCAAAACTTCTTCAACAAGCTTCGGAACCTTTGACAACTCGTGTCCAAACTCATCCATCTCAAACTGTGAAATCTTGCCTCTCAGCCTCGAAAGCCTCAAAGCAATCTGCGCCAACACGAGGACCTGCGAAGTAAAAGTCTTGGTGGCGGCCACACCTATCTCGGGCCCCGAGTTCTGGAGAACATACGCCCGCGATACACGGGTGAGCGTGGAGCCGACGGTGTTTGTTAGTCCGAGGATTGTGCATGCTCTCATCCTCGCGAAATCAAGCGCATTCAGCACGTCGGCCGTCTCGCCTGACTGGCTTACGGCGAGTATGACCGTGTCCGCTCCAACCGCTCCCCCATAGTTTGCAACAAACTCAGACGCTATGACGGGGTAGGAGGGCATGCGAGCCACGGCTGAGAACATGTAGGAGCCTGCGAGACACGCGTTGTAGGAGGTCCCCGCACCCAGTAGAAAAACCACACGCCCCTTGTCCAGAAGCTCCGCAAGCAAATCCACATACTCTCGCTGGGTTCTCAAAGCATCTCTCAGAGAACTCGGCTGCTCAAAAATCTCCTTCAACATAAAATGTGGATGGCCTTGTTTCTCAGCCATCTCAACCGTGAGCGCAACCGTTTTCACCTGTCTATCAACAGCTGCACCATCGGCCAGACGGAAAATCTTGTAGCCGTCGACCCTAACAGCGGCGGCATCGCCGTCATTCAGAAAAACCATCTGATTGGTCATCTCTATCAAAGCAGTCATGTCAGAGGCAATCATGTTAAACCCGGCGCCTACACCGATGATGAGTGGGGCCTCTTTACGTGCAACCATAATCACATTCGGCTCTCTCAAACATATTGCTGCAAGCGCGTAGCTTCCCTCGAGCCTTCGAACCGCGTGTACAAAGGCCTCCTCAAACCCCATGCCACGCTTCATGAAATCCTCAATCAGATGCGGGACAACCTCGGTGTCTGTTTTTGAGACAAGGTTGTGGTTGAGGTCGGTGAGCTCTTTTCTCAGTTGAAGAAAATTCTCCAACACACCGTTGTGGACCACCGCAACCGTTCCCATGCAGTCGGTGTGAGGATGCGCGTTTACCTTAGAAGGCGCTCCATGCGTCGCCCACCTTGTATGAGCTATACCGATGCTGCCAGGCAACTTGTCCAGCGACAGTTTAGCATTCAACTCATCAACCTTCCCCGCATCCTTCTCCACAAACAAAGCATCCTCCGCAATAGTGGCCAAGCCAGCGGAATCATAGCCTCTATACTCGAGACGCTTGAGACCTTTCACCAAAATGGGAGCAGCGTCTACGGATCCGATATAACCCACGATGCCGCACATGCATGACATGACACCGTGGTTCTTTATAAACACGTTTCAAAAAACTTAAGACCGGTCAAAAAATTCTTTACATCATGCGCATAGTCGAGCTTGTCAAGGATGATGCCGAGGCGGATGTTCTCCTCGCAGACCCGGTTAGTCTACGTGCTCTTTCGACTCCGACGGCTTGGAAAGTTTTGCGCGCCTTCGTGGATGACAACTACATTTCGAGGGCGGCTTCGCAGACGGGTTTAAGCAAACAGTTGGTCAGCATGCATGTTACGAGGCTGGTGAGGGCTGGTTTGTTGAAGGAAGTAGGTGGAAGTGTTCACAGAGGCGGATACGCTAGAATTTATCGGACCACTTCATCGGGATTAGCTTTCGTCTACTCTCGCAGATGCTGGAAAAAGAATCACCAGGCTAGGCGTATGCCCGAGCAGCTGGCGAAGTTTCTCACCCCAATCATAACCGATGGTATACTCGATGGACTTGTGGTGGTGGGTTCACCGCATCCACATGGACCCTTCCGAGCCGTTGCAACCGATGGACACTATGGTTTCCAGCTGGGGTTGTTCCTCGGAAAATACATCGCCTCCCAGAAGGATTTCGCCGTTAGGCTGGACGTCGACGTCAAATCGGAAAAACTATACACCGAGAACCTACTCCTCATCGGAGGCCCCGGCACAAACCTCATAACCGCGGAGATAAACAAAGAGATGCCAATATATTTTCTCGAGAACAACTACTGGGGAGGCCTCGTCTCGCCCAAAGCTGTATACACAAGCGAGTTCACAGGACTTGTCGCAAAAACAGTCAACCCATTCAACCAGAGCAAACAGGTCATAGTTTTAGCTGGGCTAAGGGCCGCTGGAACAAAAGCGGCGGTAATAGCTCTAACGAACCACTGGCAAAGCCTCTTGAGCAGCTACACAGGGCAAGAGAGATGGGCAGCCGTTGTCGAGGGCCTAGACCTTGACGGCGACGGAAAAATAGACTCGGTCAACGTGTTAGAGACCGCTTAATAGGTCCAGCTGCTTCTCGGCCTCTTTCAAGTCCTCTACTTTGTCGATGTCCAGCAGCATCCATTTCTCAACATCAACCACAACAGGCCTTATCTCCGACAAGACTCCTCTCGCTCCCACGTCGCCATGCAGATTCAACAACTTATGGAAAACTCGTTTGCTGAAGACTGCGGGAGTTACCGGCACCCCGTTCAACCCGGCGGCCACAGCGTCAACATCCTTTTCCAGAAACACCTCCACCAGCTTACGTACAACCGGTTTTATGAAAGGCATGTCACCCAACACAGCCAAGAGGCCATTGGCTTGATACGGTGTCCAAGAAACTGCGAGCTTCAACGCCTCTGACATTCCCTTATCAGCTCTCCTGTTAACCAGCACCGAGAAGCCGTCGGGAAAACGGTACTTTCCAAGCTGCTCAGACCTTACAACGACAGCTCTGTAATCACAAAACTCAACAGCTTCGAGAGCCCACATGTAAAGAGGCTTCCCGCCCAACATAGTTGACATCTTATCCGCCCCAAACCTCTTAGAAAAACCTGAGGCGAGAACAGCAGCGGCCACCGTTGTCATCGCACATGTATTCGTCGACCAGTTAAAAAAATTTAAAACTTGACGCAACACATACATAATAGGTGTTTTAAGGTTGTACTCAGCTAGGGAAAGGGTTGAGGATTATCGCTCAAGATTACTCTCGCTAACACAGGACCAGATGCGGAGAATTCTGGACCTTCTCCGCAAAACCGTGCTGATGGTGGAGATTGCGAGCAAAGAACCAGACAGTAAGAAGGTTGAGGAAACATATTCCGAGGTCATGCAGATAGACGAGGCTGCGAAAAACTGTCGCAGACAGGTAGAGAAGGAGGTATCCGAGATAGGGGCCCTGCTTACGAACAGAGAAGACTTCATCCGTTTGGTCAACTCTTTAGACAAAATAGCAGACATCGCGGAGGGAGTCGCGTTTAGGGTGGTCGGCCTCGTTAAATCTAGGATGAAGCTCGATAAAGAGATAATGACGCAGGTTCTCAGCCTTGCCGAGCTCGTTCTTCAGACCGTTACACGTCTGAGGGAAGCTATACTGGCGGTCACACTAAACAGCGAAACCTTCTACCAAAAACTCAAGGAGACCGAGGAATTTGAGAGAAAAGTGGACGAACTCTATAGGAACATTGATTTGACCCTCCTAATGTCGGACATGAAGATAGGCCAGCTTCTGCTGGTGCGTGAAATAGTCTCGATGCTGGAAGACATCGCCGACATGGCTGAGGAATCTGTGGAAACCCTCCGTGTACTCTCATTCGTTATCCTATGACGTGTGCCGCGGATGTTTGAGGGCCTGCTTCTAGGAGACAGCGTAGTTGTATGGAATGTTGACCAAGCGCGGGAGCTTTACCGCACAGGATTCTATGGAAAACCCCTAGGCGTCCCCAAGCCAAGAGACCTCAACTTCGATGCCCCCCTTGTCCTCGACCTTGTCGAGGCTCTTTACCTCGCTAAGCAGCGAAAGCTGCGTATTCTCCGCGGCGACACAGAGATTTCTCCCGAGGATTTTGAGGAATATGCCGCATCGGTGGAGCCGAACTTCAAAACAAAGTACCATGTCTACGCAGACCTACGTGAACGTGGTTTCATAGTCCTGCCGGGGATAAAGTTCGGCAGCGACTTCGCGGTTTACCGACATGGCCCCGGCATAGACCATGCGCCATTCATCATACAGATTAAGAAGGGTGATGATAGGCTTTCTGCCTTGGAGATAATTAGGGCGGGGCGCCTCGCCACCTCTGTCAAAAAACATTTCACGATATCTGTGCCCACTGATGATAAAGTTGTGTACCTGATGTTTGAGTGGTGGAGAGCTTAAACCATACGGATGTAGATGACGTGGAGTAGTTTTCCAAATTTCTTGATTTCGAGCAGCTTGTGCCCCGTGCGCTCGGCGTAGGCAATCATGTCAACCTCTGTAGCCGGTTCAGAGGTTATCACATGCAGGCTCTCCCCAACCTTGAGGTAACGCGAGATAAAGTCGCCGACCTGTGTCAGGATGTTTTCACATGTTTCGCCGAAAACTGTGAGACGGAAATCGGCAAGTGTTTCTAAACAGGCCACGCCTCTCTCCGCGTTTATCGCGGCAAATTTTTCGGCGGCTGTCGACGAGTCCACAGCATTTGTCAGGGGTTTCTCCGCACGCACCTTTGCTAGCCATCCCTCATCGTAGGTGTTTTTCACCAAAAGCTCCGGTGTCAAAACCGGGTTAGTCTCAAGTATAATGCAGTCGACTGGTGCAAGCAAGGCGGCGTCGGCCCGTGGGTTGGACAACACCGCCAGCATGGTGTTTTTCTTGGCCAGCGTACCTGATTGCCTCACGGTGACCCGGTGAGGTTTTCCGACAAAAAATAGATAGGGTTTTACGACGCCTACTAGGTAGGTGTTGTCTGAGAGAGGCTGCATCCAGAGGTCGTGTTCCACAACGTATAGTCTGTCGCTTGGGTAAATGCAGCCGTCAGCCTGGGTCAACGCTGCCGCTCAATCGGGAAACGGACGAGGTTCCCCCACTCAGTCCAGCTGCCGTCGTAAACTCTTACCCTCGGGTATCCGAGGAGATGCTTGAGGACAAACCATGTGACGCTGGCTCGTTCACCGATGCGGCAGTATGTCACCACGTCCTTTTCAGGAGTCACACCTTTCGACGCGTAGAGCTGCTTAAGCTCCTCGGCCGACTTGAATGTTCCGTCTTCTCTGATAGCTTGTCCCCATGGAATGTTTATGGCGCCCGGTATGTGGCCTCCTCGTTGTGCATGCTCGTTGGGGTACTCTGGTGGGGCTGTTATCTCGCCTGTGAACTCGGCTGGTGAACGGACGTCGACAAGAACGAGGTCGGCTTTCCCAACTTTTTCTCTGAGAAGCTCGTCGAAGAAGACGCGGTTTTCATATTTGACCTTCTCCACTTTATAGACCGCTGGCTTAGGTGTTGGAACCTCCTTAGTCAATTCCCCGCCCGTGTCTATCCATTTTTTTCTCCCGCCGTTTAGTATCTGAACTTTCTTGTGACCATATATTTCGAAGACCCAGAAGGCGAATGTTGCGAACCAGTTGTTGTAGTCGCCGTAGAGGATGACGTGTGTGTCGTTTGAGACGCCGAGTCTGCTCAACAGTTTCTCAAACTCCTCCGGACCTATGATGTCCCTCTGATCGGGCTTGTTCATGTCCTTTCTCCAGTCTATCAACAGCGCGCCTGGGATGTGACCCTGCTCGTAGGCCAGCTTCGGGTCATAGTCCACCTCTATCACTGTTATGCCTGGTTTTCCGAGATTTGCTTTCAGCCACTCAACCTCTACCAAAACCGATGGGTTTGCGTATGTCATGTGGTTTATATGCATGATGCAAGATTTATAGGTTATTATTCTACAATAATAATTGGGAAATATCACCCGTACCTGAACTTAACCCCGTGCCCATGCCACTCATGGCCAAACCTCACGACCTCAGACGGCCCTATGACCCCGCATGTTCCACACGCCACGCACGCCACATGGTCAAACTTCAACAACCCATTCCTGATGTCGTTCCAGGTCATTTCAAGGGCCTTTTTCTCGGCCTCGTTTATGTTTAGTCCCTGTTTCATTAGGTTCTCAAGGTTTAGACGATAAAGGTCTCTGAAGCTGGAGAACACCCCTTTCTCGGTTACGAGGGTGTAGCAGCTCACCGGACAGAGCGGTATCCATGCCTTGTATGGGTCGCGGGATGCAGCATCCTCATCTACCGCTATGTGACTCCTGACCTTATCCTCGTGATACTCGAGTTTACCAATATATTGCTGAATTTTCTGAACCATGTCCCGCTGCACATCCCTCATGTTGATGACGCGGCCCACCGAAGATTTCCCGAAACCCAAACTGAACCCGATAGATGGGAGAACAGAATAGGCGAAACGACCCTCTGTTAGCCTACTGTTTGACCGCGATTTCTCCACTCTCCTGTATAACGGCTCTAGGAGAATGCGGTAAACAGAGAGGGAGGCGTCGCTGAAGTCGTTTCGTTTCTTGGCTTCGATGAAGGTTTTAGCGGCAGCTATTCCCGAGGCTACGGCTGGTCTCATCCCGTCGATCAAGGCACCCATTTTGTAGAAGACGCCGAGGGAGTCTCCGGCCATCAGGAAACCCGGTGCATAGGGTTTCTGCGGCAGGATTTTGTAGCCACGCGGTATGTTGTGGGCCGAGTACTCGACGAGGGTTGCACCCTCGAGCAAGGGGCCGAGAAACGGATGCTCCTCCATCTCCTCTAAGAGGTCGAGCGGCTTACCAACTTCCGTGAAGTCTTTCGTGAACTTTTCTATGCCCGATGAGAGGTCTATGACTATGCCGACCGATACGGTGTCACGGTTTGGGTACACGAACCCGCCTCCCACAACGCCGTGCATAAAAGGCCCGATAAGGTAAACAGATTTGTAGCCATCTCCCGTGGAGAAAAATTCCTCTATCCGTTCTGGGTTGACTTTGAAGATGTGCTTAACGCCGTGGTAGACCTGGTCTGGTGTGAGCTTGGACCTTATGCCAGCCTTTTCGGGAAGTAGGCTGGTGACCCCTCCGCAGTCTATAACCAAGTCCGCGTAAACCTCTTCGTCAACAGTCTTCACACCCACAACTCTCCCATCTCTCCAAACAAGCTCTTCAACAGTTTTACGGCTGGTAAGCATAGCTCCCTCCTCGGTCGCGACACCGGCAAGCCAACGGTCAAACCGAGCCCTCAAAACAGAATAATCATGTCCGGTGGAGGCGTCGAGCATGGTGAAACCCAGCTTGGTAAAGAGAGATGATTTGTCGAGCTTGATGTATCGGTAACTCGCCTCACCGTCTTGCTTACGCGGCGAGCTCAACATGTACAACTCATGGCCAACGATTTTCCGCTCTAATGGTGCGTGTTCCTCAAACTCCGGCACCAAGTCAACTAGCCCGAGCCCGTTCTCAAATGCTCCGAATAATACGCCGCCGGAAACATTTCTCTGCCCCGGGAGCTGCGCCTTCTCCAACACGAGAACATCAAAACCTTCCCGGGCGAGTTTAATCGCCGCCGCACTTCCCGCGGGCCCCGCCCCAACAACAACGACGTCAAACTTTTCAACCATTGTATCCGCCCTCTATCAACTCGATTAAACGCGGCACGATTTGGTAAAGGTCTCCCTTGACACCGTAGTGCGCGATCTCGAATATGGGGGCTTTGGGGTCGGTGTTTACGGCGACTATTTTCTTGGATTTTATCATGCCGACCCTATGCTGCACCGAGCCGCTTATCCCGAGAGCAACGTAGACGTCAGGCGATACTGTTTTACCCGTCTGCCCCACTTGTCTCTCAGATGTTATCAATCCCTCCAGCTCCTTCAGTTCAGCGTGTATCAACGCACGGGTCGCGCCCAGCTCGGCTTTGACGCCGAGGCGTGTTTTGATGACTTCCACAAGTTTCTTGGCCAGTTCATAGCCCTCCCTCGGGTTGCGTGGGTTGCCCTTGCCGTCCTTGAGAATGCCCAAACCTATGCTAACAACTACCTTGGCCTCCTCGAGCTCGACAGGGCTCTTCGGCACCTCCCTTTCCTCCAAAACCTGAACAAGAAAATCGTCGGGGTTCGGCTCGGGCCTCAGCCTAACCTTTTCACCGGCCCTGCTCCTGTCCTCGGGAAGGGGGTCGAAGTTCCCGGGCCTAATGCTCGCTATCTGAGGCCTGTGACGAGGTGTGTAGATTTTCGCCACACGTGTCGCGAAGTCAGGCCTTATCTGGGCCAAAACGTTTTTGAAAGTTGTGTTGAGCGGCCCGAAGTAGTAGTCTTCGACGGCGAGGTTGATGTTGTCGGTGGCCAATCCTGTGTTGAGCCTGTAGGCGACACGTGGAGAAAGGTCTCGCCCAAGCTCGTCTGCGACAAAAAGCAGCGCATAGGGCTTGTATCTCTCCACCATCTCGCAGACTATGCGAGTATATGGTAGACACTGGTAGCTCCGTAGCCAAGGCTCATCTGCATAGTAGACCACGTCAGCGCCCCTTGCAATTGCTTCGTCCACTGCATTCTCCACATCATATCCTATGATAACGGCTCCAACCCTCTGCTCAATTTTGTCAGCTACTTTCCGAGTCGCGGCGATAATCTCAAGGCTCGGCCTCGTCAGCCTTCCTTTATCCAAGGCGCAGTAAGCCCACACATCCCTATACTGCTCGAGCGACAACCTTCACACCTCCGAAAACCTCCTCAACCAAGTCTTCTAGAGTAAATACGTCAACAGCTTTTTGCGCCGCCAGTGAGTCGATAAGCTCCTTGGGAAGGTTGTTTACAGGGTCTCCTTTCTTGAATGGCCCATATGTTTTCCCGTTCCATTCAAGCTTCTCAACATCTTTCTTGAAGACAAGGGTCTCGCCGACAAACTTCTGGGTTGGAGGCTTTCCTATCTCATAGCCTGGGCCAACTATCGTGGGAGAGCCCATCAGCCCCAGCTTGGTTGGGTCGGCGTTTATGTAATCGGCGTTCCAGACAAGTGGATTCTCAAGCTTATGCGGATAGCTGTGCGCCCGTGCTTTTTTCTGGCTGGTGGCCGGGGGCGTTCTCGGCTCATAGTGGTGGTCTATCGTAAGAAGACATGGAAGAACCGTCCTCATCTTCTGTATTATGTTTCCGATTTTCCTCTCAGCAATAACATGGTCAAGCTCCGGCGAAATCTCGAAATCACGTGTGAAGGCTATGCTGGGAATGGTTACGCCGAGCATCTGGCTCAACGCTTCAGCCGTCTGCGGCCCAACATTTCCCGTCTCGCCGTCGCTGGTCTTCATACCGGTCAAAATAATGAATTTTGACAAACGTTCCCGGTATTTCTCCAACTCCGCCGACACATCCTCTCTACTTATTTCACCTCTTGCATAACGGGAGAAAACAGAGTCCTTCACAGATGGTAATTTGCTGTAGATGTGGTGTGGGAGAAAGTTCTGTTCATACAGCTCTTCTGCAAGCTTGAGAGCCTCATCCACCGAGGACTTCTCAACAACATCCTTGAGCCTGTCAACAGCATCGAAATGGTTCTGGAGATATCGCTTGATCCCGCAGGCCAATGTGTAGGAAGTGGCCCATGTATCCGCCCCAGCCATGCGTCTGTCACTTAGGATAATTCTTTCATCAAAGCCTTCGAAAGATATCCTTGGCACATACTTGCTTTCTTCACGTGGCTCGACGAGGTCTGACATTATGGGGACGAGCTTGGGCTCGGGCCCCATCGTCATCGCCACAATTTTTCCGCCGACAGTTTTCTTCACATAGTAAGCTGCCTCAACCGCTTTCACATCATGTGGGTTGAGGACTAGCTCCATCTCCTCACGTCGCAGAACACCCGACACCGTCACAACCTGCGTGGTTTTAGCCGGCACGCCCTTGACGAGACAAATAATCAACATGTCAGCCTTCCCCACTATTTTCAGGCGTTTACTATTTAACTTGTTTTTCTTTCAACACAACTGCAGTGTAGCGGTCGAAGTGGATTTCGGATTCGCCGAACTGATTTCTCTTTATCAGAGGAAAAACCAGAGTTAGCGACTCTCCCTCGGTTAATTCTCTGACTTTCTCAGACACAGGGCCCCATGCGACTCCGCTGTATATTTTGTTCTGAACCTTGAGCCAGAAACGTATAAGCTGCCTCACGCCAAAACGTGTCTCAATCATGGAAAGCTGTGTCTTTCTCAGAAGCTCTGCCTGTAGACAGACGTCGACGAGTCTTCCGTCAAATGATTCCAACTCGCCCCCAAACAAAGGCAACTCTCCAACCTCAATCGACGCATCTACATCCTCGAACCGCTCCCAGTAGATATGCGGCACGCCGTTTATATCGAGAACGAAAAAATTTCTGCACAAGATATCTTGAGACGCTGTCTCAAGCTGGGGGGCTCTGTAAAATTTTTTCCCATTCCATACAACTGGGACCTCGTCGAAACATCGTGCCACAGGTCGGGCCTCTGTTGTCCCTGCTTTTTCAAGAATGCGGTTAACAAGAGAGGCGTCTTCTCCGACATACTCTATACATGTGTCATATAATGTGAAAAACTCGTTTCCGCGACGCTGCAGGTTGGCGGCGACAAATTTTTTCGCTCGAGAGCCGGCGAAGTATGAGGCGTTCTCTCTATATGCGTGAAGTATGTAGATGTCCTGTCCATCGGTTACAATCACGTCATTCAAGATGATGCCGTCGCCTGTTTTCCGTGGGCCTGTGTCAAAGACAACAACACCCCAGAAATCAGAGCTCTCTTCCCCGGAGCCCTCTCCCAACGGCTTAACAAGATTTTCCAGAGGAGGCATATTTGGCGCATCTTTTTTGATAACTGTGTTGGGTGAGAGGCGGATTGTTATCTTGTTGTTTCTCCGAACCACCGTGCAGCCGTGAGCAGCTAATACATCACCTACACGTATCTCCCGCAGAACATCTGTATCATCTCCCAAAACCTCCACAGACGCGGTGCCATCCGAGAGCTTAAGTACTGTGTACGCTCTCCCATCCTGTGATACAGCAGTCCTTTTTCCGACAACTCTGCCAGCGACGTTGATGTTCTGGAGACCAGGTGTAACATTCTTTAGCTGTAAATATTCTCCGAATTCCTTTCCCGATATAAGCTCCTGAGCGATCCTCATCTCCTCGAGAATTATGAGCAGAGCTCCGCGTCTCGTGAGAAAGGGCGAGCTCCGAATCTTCTCCTCAACCAGCCTGTCAAGAGCCGCTTTATCAAGCGACCTGTCCTTCTCCAAGATTGCTTTCTCTAGGTCTTCTTCGCGCATCCCCAAAATTGATGTTTACGATTGAATAAAAACCAGCTATGCCGTGTTTTCGGAAAATTTTTAAATAGCGTATGAAGGTGGATTTTCCGGTGTGCGTGGAGTGACAGGAGGTGGACGTCTTCCAGAGAGGTGTTGGCCTTCCAGCTGGGTGCTGCGTTTAAGCCCAGCCTATTAGGCGACAACAAGCTCGATACAGCCATATTTTATGCGAAGGTATTGGCTCGCCTTGGCTACAGGTATCTCGTACTTGACTCGGAGAGAGCCGTTGATGACTTGTCTTTGAGAGATTTCGAGGAGCTTGTCTCGGTCTGTAAATTGCTGGGCTTCCCTGAACCTGTTATCACTATTCCTGTTAGACGTGGTGATTGCTGGGAAAGGCTCGGTGCTGTGGTTGATGTTGTGAGCAGGGACGGGTTTGGCGGTGTCTGCCTTGTCGCGGGAAACTCGGCTTATCTTACTCGGGAGGAGGCTTCGCAGAAGCCCGGCAAATTGTTGCTCGAAGCCGCCGAAGTTTTTCGTAGGAAATGCCGGTTTAACCTTTTGATGGTTGGCACCGAACGTGTCGAGAAAACGGCTGCCAAAATAGCGGCAAACCATCGCGCTATACCAGTCATGCTAATGACACCCAACATCGTTGAGGAGACTAGACTTTATTCACATAATGGTTTACGGAGAGCTGTTTATGTCCCTTACTATTTTGGGGAGGAGCTTCCGAGAGATGTGGCGGAAAAGGTTCATGCCTATGTTTCGCGACGCGTCGGAGACAAAAACGTAGATGAAACTTGGCGGCAATTTGTCTACACTGGCCCCCTCAACGAATTCACACAGCTTCTACGTGATTTGTCGGCAAACAACATCGACGTCTTCATAGGCTATCCGCTGGATAAACGCGTCAAACAGCTGACAGCCCTTTCTAAGGCCGTGACAGGCTTATCAACGGCTTAGTCCTAACAACCGCTTTCCTGCGACGGCCTCTGACATCGACAAAGACCTCGGCACCGTCAACGTGAATTGACGGCGGAAGATATGCTAGGGCTATTCCTTTGTTAATCGTCGGCGAGAGGCAACCGCTTGTCACCTTTCCTGCCTCAACATCACCAACATAAACTTTGTATCCGGGCCGCGGCACACCCGGCTCCACCATCTCAACCAACATGAGTCGTTTGACCGGGCCATTAGCCTGTTTTTTCTCCAGCGATTCTTTACCTATGAAAAACCGTTTATCCATTTTGACAGCCCAGAAGAGACCCGCCTCGATAGGGTCATTCTTCTCGTCAAAATCCTGTCCATATAGCGGGAAGCCGGCCTCTATTCGGCAGACGTCGCGGCAGGCCAGCCCACATGGCTTGACACCCTGATCGGTGAAAAATTTCCAGACTTTCTCATAGAGTTCCTGTATCCCGCATAAAACCATCAACTCGTACCCGTCGCCACCGGTGTAGCCGCTTCGCGTAACCAATAGTCTGCAATCGCCCATGTTTCTGAACCCGCCCTCAAACCATTTAAAACCAGAAACATCCCCAACCAAATTTGAAACATATGCTGAGGACTTCGGGCCCTGCACCGCGAAGAAGGCGCTGCTCTCCGTGATGTCTTCAACTAACACCTCGCCCTCTATGTTATGCTCCAACCACTCCAGGACACGATTTCTCGTCAAGGCGTTTGAGACCATGAGATAACTGTTGTCCGCGACTTTGTAGACCGTGACATCGTCTATGATGCCTCCATCCATGTTAAGAATCAATCCATACTTCATCCGGCCTGGCTTCAGCCTCTCAACATCTATTGTCAGGATTTTTTGGAGAAGCTGAGTCGCGTCTGGGCCGGATATCTTTGTCCGGGTCATGTGGCTAATGTCGAAAATGCCAGCATCCCTTCTCACAGCCTCGTGCTCCTCGCGGAGAGAAGTGAATGTGATTATTGTCCGCCAGCCAGCGAACTCGCCCAGCTCCTTCGCATTCTTCTCATGAAGATGAAGCAGAGGTATTTTGTTCATTCTGTCTCCTCCGCAACATGCGCATACTGAGGGTTAAATGCATTGGGTGGGAGGCTTTGGCCTCGTTTATTCTCCCAACGGCTGTGTTGTGTGGAGCCGATTTAACCAGCTGAGGCGAGTCATAGCATTCCTGAATCACTTTGGATAGGGCTTCGTAGAAGTTGTCGAGCGTTTCCTTGCTCTCTGTCTCTGTCGGCTCTATCATGAAAGCCTCCTCAATAATCAGCGGAAAATATATCGTCGGCGCATGGACGCCATAGTCGAGGAGGCGCTTCGCGACCTCAAGCGCTCCGAGTCCAGTCTCTTTTCTGAGCTTGGCGAGGCTGACGACGAACTCGTGTTTTCTTGGACGTGTCGGGTCGTAGGGGAGTGTGACGCCTCGCAGCCTCCTCACCTTGCTTAGCAGATAGTTTGAAGACGAGACCGCGTAGAGTGCGGATCGTCTCAGACCTTCACCGCCAAGCGCAAGGATGTAAGCATATGCTCGTAGAAGAACAGCGAAGTTTCCTGTAAAGAGCTTGACTGGGCCTATGCTAGATGGCCCACCATCGTCTAATAAGTATCGTCCGTCGCCTGTTTTGACCACTCTCGGAGGAGGCAGGTATTTTGCCAGTTTTGCGACGACTCCTACTGGCCCTGCGCCCGGGCCTCCTCCACCATGTGGTGTGGAGAAGGTTTTGTGAAGATTGAGGTGAACGATGTCGAAGCCCATGTCACCCGGCCTCGCGACACCGACTATTGCGTTGAGGTTTGCGCCGTCGTAGTATAGCAGGGAATCGTTTTGATGCATGATTCGGACGATTTCTTCGATGCCTTTCTCGAACAATCCGATTGTGTTGGGGTTTGTCAGCATTATGCCGGCGACGTCTCCGTCAACCATTTTCTCGAGCATCTCGAGGTCGACGCATCCGTCTTCACGTGTTCTCACCACCTTGACGTCGAAGCCCGCCATGGCGGCGCTTGCAGGGTTTGTCCCGTGGGCTGAGTCTGGGACGATGATTTTCGGCCTCGGCTTCCCTTCTTTCTCGCTGTGGTAGGCTCTGATGATGAGGCATCCAACCAGTTCTCCATGCGCACCGGCCGCGGGAACCATCGAGAAAGCATCCATGCCCGTCAACTCCTTCAGCGCCTGCTCGAGGTTGTATAGAATCTCGAGACATCCCTGTACGGTTTCCACTGGCTGGAGTGGATGAATGTCGGCGACTTGGTCGGCGATTTGGTTGTTTACTACGGGGTTGTATTTCATGGTGCAGCTGCCGAGTGGGTAGAAGCCTGTGGAGATACTGTAGTTCATTTGGCTTAGGCGTGTGAAGTGTCTCACAACAGTCAGTTCTGAGAGCTCTGGCAGGGTGAGGCTATCTCTGAGGAGTTTTCCCGGAATTTTGCTGAGGCTTCTTTCTCCCGCCTCCCTAATCTCTCGAGGATTTGATGGAACCTTGAAACCTATGACACCGGGACGTGACAACTCGTAGACAAGTTTCTCATCCCAGTAAGCCTGACGGAACATCAAACCACACCCTTCACAGTCTCCAAATAATCCCGGATGTCCTCGACGCTGTGAACCTCTGTCACACACGTCAACACACCGTCGCCCAGTTGCGGAAAATCATCCACAATCCTGATGCCCCCAACTATTCCGATGCTTAGAAGCCTCTTCAACAGCTCCTCAGATGAGTGTCCCTCTTTTCTGTAGGTGAACTCCATGTAATGTGGGGCATTTAGCAGCGGCGCCTTTACTCCATCCACCTTCTGGAAACATTCGATGAAGTAGGCCGTCTTCTCGAAGATGTGTCGAGCGAGTGATTGAAGTCCATGTTTGCCCAGAAGCGAGAGATAGGCTGCGGCTGTTATGGCGCAGAGAGCCTGGTTGGTGCAGATGTTTGAGGTGGCTTTTTCGCGTTTGATGTCTTGTTCTCTGGCCCTTAGCACCATCGTGAAAGCTCGCCTCCCATCCCCAAGTGTCTCAGCCATACCCACCATCCTGCCAGGCATGCTGTGGATAAGCTTCCGGTCGCCGCTGCACCCCAATACCCCAAGCAGTGGGCCGCCAAAATTCATCGGAAGACCGAGCGGCTGACCCTCGCCGACGACGATGTCGGCTCCCATCGCTCCCGGCGGCCGCAGCAAACCGAGAGAAATCGGCTCTGCACCTACTACGAACAAGGCGTTTCTGTCGTGGGCAATTTCGCCTACCGCTTCAACATTCTCCACTAAGGCCCCGAGGTAGCACGGGTTCTCGACATAAACAGCAGAAGTCTCATCGTCAACCAACGTTTTCAACTCCTCCTCATCCACTTTTCCCGTCTCGTCGAATGATGCCTTAACGAGCTTGAGGCCCAACGGCTTAACATATGTCTCGGCCACACGTATTCTCCCGGGGCCACAGTGGCCTGCGTAGACGATCTTGT
Organism: Nitrososphaerota archaeon; assembly: GCA_041641305.1. Classification (GTDB taxonomy): domain Archaea; phylum Thermoproteota; class Nitrososphaeria_A; order Caldarchaeales; family Caldarchaeaceae; genus Caldarchaeum. The sequence continues at coordinate 307,437 of JBEPYN010000001.1, forward strand.
CTCGGCCGTTGTATCGATATGCCATTCTGAAGGCCTCTCCCAAGGCTGTGGCCCAGTCATACATGGAGGAGTTTACGACGTCCACTTCATAGAGGTCTGCGACAAGGCTCTGGAACTCGAACAAGGCTGTTAAAACACCCTGCGAAACCTCGGGCTGATAAGGGGTATAGCTTGTTACAAACTCGCTTCTTGAAGCAATCTCCTTCACAGCGGCTGGAACATGGTGTGGCCATACACCTCCTCCCAAGAAGAGACGGAGACCCTGCCTATTTTTGGACAAAATGTTTTTGACATGTTTGATCAGCTCAGGTTCGGAGAACGGACCTTCAAGACTCGGCGGAGAACTGAGAATATAACGGGATGGGATGTCTGCGTAGAGCTCCATTATGTCTTTGACACCTATCGCGTGAAGCATCTGACGCAGGTCTTCTTCCGTATGATGCCCGATGTAGGGAAAAACCTTATCCATTCCAAGCCCATAACAGTATAGGCTGCTACTTATACCGATACCGTTTAAAACAAGCCCGTGGAATCAACTCCGTGAATCTCCGCTATCCTCTGATCGTCCTCAACTTTAAGACATACAGGGAGTCTATCGGAAGAAAAGCTCTCGAGCTCGCCAAAACGGCTGAGAAAGCCGCTGAACAGACGGGTGTATCCGTAGCTGTGTGCCCATCTATGGTTGATCTTGCGATGGTTGCATCAAGTGTCTCCATACCTGTTTTTGCTCAGCACTGCGACCCCTACACCCCGGGAGCCTACACGGGCTCGGTTGTGGCAGAGGCGTTGAAGGAATCGGGGGCCGCCGGCTCTCTCCTCAACCATTCTGAGAAAAAGCTGAGGCTAAGCGATTTATCGGAATCTGTGAAACGGCTCAAAAGCAACGGCCTGATTTCTATTGTCTGTGCTGACGATCCATCGGCTGCGACAGCCGCTGCTGCTCTTGGCCCGGACGTGTTGGCGGTGGAGCCTCCTGAGCTGATTGGGACAGGGATATCGGTTTCGACAGCCAGGCCCGAAGTGGTTACGGAGACTGTTTCTCGTGTGAAGTTCCTTGCATCGGGTGTCAGAGTGCTGTGCGGAGCCGGCGTATCGACTGCCGAAGATGTTTCAAGGGCCCTTCAGCTGGGCACCGACGGAGTGTTGTTATCCAGCGCATATGTCAAGGCACGCGACCCGTTGGCCCTTCTCGTCAAGATGTGTGAAGCCGCACTCCGCTAAACAATCATCAGCTTCATTCTCCTACCTTCTCCGTCGAGAACATGGATGTCACTTTCGTTGCGATAAGGAGATGTTACGATAACCATCAGCTCACCCATCATGTTGTTTAGGTCTTCAACGGAGGGGTGCGGGGCTCCTGATGGGTGGGAATGAGCCACTCCGAGGAAAGATTCGTCAATGGGTAGCAGGTAGGGGTTGAATGAGGAGAAGCTTTCGCCATATGTTGACTGGGGTGGAAAAGAAACTTCCTCGACAAGGTAACCGGTCTTGTCTCTGCGGCCATGGAGAAGAACTATCATCTCCCTGGGGTGGATGTTGCGGGATATTTCTAGAAGAAGCGCCGCGACCTCCCTGCGCATATGGACAATTTCTCGAGCCATGTATCTATTTTCTAGGCCTATGCTGCCCCTCCAGTATGTAAGCAACAGCTTCACCTATGTAGGTGGCGTGGTCCGCGATTCTCTCAAGATACCTGAGAATGAGCATGGTAGCCATGTCGCATTTCTTTGATCCTGGATTGCTCAGACTTCGTTGGAGATGATTCTTGTAGGCTTTGTCGACAATCGAGTCAAGTTTCTCAAGCTCTGCGGCGAGCTCAAGGTTCTTCTCCACGAAGCTTTTTACGCTCTTCTCTATCATGGTTTTGACTACTTCAGCTGTTTCGAGTACCTCGGTTTTCTCACATTCATGAAGTTCTCCAAATGTGGTTATAACCTGTGATATGTCGTAGGCGTATCTGCCGAAACGTGAGAACCCATAGGCGACCTCCATGCATGAGCGAAGAAAACGTAGGTCAGTCGCCACAGGCTGGTAACGTGCTATCAGCTCAACGGCGAGGTCCGACACCTCGTCCTGAAGCCAGCGAAGCTTCTCCGAAAGCTGGAAAACTTCATCCTCGTTAGGTGTGCCTTTGATGAACCCTTCCACAGCGGCTTCCACAGCGGTCCGGCTGAGAGAAGCCATGTCGTTGAGCATGTTGACGAGCCTCTCCAAACCCAAATCCATCAGACGCGGCAAACCATCCTCAACCTATTCTTCCAGAGATGTAGTCCTCGGTCCTCTTGTCACGTGGGTTGGTGAAAATCTCCTTAGTCGGCCCAAACTCGATAAGTCTGCCTATCATGTTCTCATCAGGCATCATAACGGCTGTGTAGTCGGAGACGCGTGCGGCCTGCTGCATGTTGTGGGTGACTATGATTATGGTGTAGTCCTGTGAAATGTTGCGCAGAAGCTGCTCAATCTTCGCTGTTGATATTGGGTCGAGGGAGACGGTTGGCTCGTCGAGGAGGATTACGTCTGGGTCTACTGCGAGCGCTCTCGCGATGCAGAGCCTCTGTTGCTGTCCTCCCGAGAGCGAGAAAGCCTGTGCATCGAGCCTATCTTTCACCTCTTCCCATAGAGCCGCTTTCTCGAGAGCGTCCTTAACTTTCTCGTAAAGCTGCTGCTTGGACAGCTTCACTCCGTTAACACGTAGGCCGAAAGCGACGTTATCAAAAATCGACATAGGGAATGGGTTGGGCCTCTGGAAAACCATCCCAATAGCTGTCCTCACCGCAACTGGGTCGACATCCTTCGAGTAAATGTCTACACCCCTGTAGAAGACCTTGCCCTCCACCTTTGCATCAGGTATTAGGTCATTCATTCTGTTGATGCATCTGAGAAGGGTTGATTTTCCGCATCCCGAGGGCCCTATGATGGCTGTTATCCGTGACCGCTCAAACTTGAGGTCGATATCCTTTATGGCGTATTTTCGACCATAGACCACTGCTAGGCCGACCGTTTCAACAACAACTTTCCCATCCTGTGACAAATCCATAGATTCTCTCTCCGCCAATAATTTTTTCAGCATCGTCATTTAAAGCATCACCCTCCTTTGGTAACGATACCTAATAGCTATTGCAGCGGCGTTCAGCATCATCAGCAAAGCAAGTAGAACAATTATCGCTGCAGAGGATAGTTCTTGAAACGCGGGCTGAGGCCTGCTCACCCAGTTGAATATCTGGAGAGGCATCACCGTAAACCTGTCGAAAATGGATGTGGGGTCGGTGCGTATAAACAGGAGACCGCTTATGACAAGTATTGGCGCTGCTTCCCCGATTGCGCGGGAAATCGCCAGTATAGCGCCCGTCATCATCATGGGAAGAGCCCTCGGAAGAATTATGTAACGCGTTACCTGTAGCTTGGTTGCTCCGAGAGCGTAGGCCCCTTGTTTCAACGCCTCAGGCACGGACTTGAATGCCTCGGCAGCTGAAACGGTTACTAGAGGAAGGGTCATTATACCGAGTGTGAATGCACCAGCTATTATTGAGCGGCCGAGACCCAGACCATAGGTGAGGATGCTCAGCCCAACAAGGCCGAAGATAATTGAGGGAACTCCCGCGAGATTGGCCATGTTGAATTCGAGAAACCTTCTGAGCCGCCGGTGGGTAGACCACTCGGTGAAGTACAGGGCCGAGGCTATTCCCAGCGGTATACTGACCAGCGCCGACAACCCAACTGTCCAAAAGCTTCCGAGAAAAGCTGAGCGCATTCCAGCTGTCTGCGGGTTAGCTGAAGGATATGAGAAAATCAGGCTCCATGAAAGCCGATCCCAACCCGTTGTAATCACGGTGAAGAGGAGAGCAGTGACCGCGGCGACGCCTATAAAGACGCCGAGAGAAAGCAGAACGGGTGTCAGGCGGTCGAGGACCTGTTTGGCCCTGTCTCTTCTCTTAAATGTGTTGACCTGGCCTAGTATCGTATCTGCCACCTCCTCACAATCGCTAACGCCACAAGGTTGAAGGCCATGGTGATAATGAAGAGGAGAATCCCTACGGCGAATATTGATTGGTATTCTATGGTTCCGTGTGGAGCGTCACCGGTGGCCACCTGCGCGATGAAACTCGTCATGGTCTGCATGGCTTCGCGTGGGTCGAAGCTGTAGAAGGGTCTAAAACCTCCAGCTATAGCCGCTATCATAGTCTCACCCATAGCACGTGTGAAAGCAAGTATGATGGCTGCTAGAATTCCTGACAAAGCGGCTGGTACGATCACCCTGAAAACTACGTCGATTTTTCTGGCCCCTAGGCTGTATGCTGCTAGCCTGAAATCCTCAGGCACCGCATACAATGCATCCTCGCTCAGAGAGGCGACTATGGGGATTATGAGGACACCTATCATGAGCCCGACCGCTAAAGCGCTGAAAACACCTGTACCCGGTATAAACTTCATCAACAGGTTAGGTGATACGAAGTATAGCGCGAAATAACCATAAACCACTGTGGGTATGCCGGCGAGGAGCTCAATGACATTTTTTATCGGGCCCCGTATACTTGGCCTGGCGTATTCGCTGAGGTAAATCGCTGTCGCGAGACCCGCTGGAATCGCAACTAGCAACGCTATGGCTGATGTGATGGCCGTGGCTGTTAGAAGAGGAAGAACGCCGAACTTCTTCTCGCTGAAGAGAACTGTCCATTCGGTGCCCGTCAAAAACTCAACTGGGGAAACTTGGCCAAAAAATATCGATGACTCCAGCAACAATGAACCCAGTATAACCATTATCGCGATGAAAGAGACCGATGACGCGGCCAGAAACAGGATGTTTACAAGTTTTGTGGCACGCTGCCTTCTCCGAAGGTTATCCAAAAAATTTTTGTCGAGAAAAATATTGTGGGACATTTTCTCCCCATTTAATGTGGTCCTGCGTTCTTGTTCTTTAAGGTTGTCAGCTCAAAGAGTCCATCTGTTATGCCTGCTTTCAATAGTGCCGCTGCTTTTTTGTAGTAGTGGTCTGGAAACGGTGTATAGGCTACTTTATGCGCGAGCCTAGCCCCGTTTTCGACATAGTAGATTACGAATTCTCTTAGATGCGGCTTGGTTTCCCATGATTTCTTGTTGACGTAGATGAATAATGGTCTGGATAGCGGATATGTAAACGTGCTCGCGGTTTCATCGCTTGGTTCAACGCATTCTCCGCCTACTTTGTCGTCTTTCACTTTCAGAACCTTAATTCTGTCTTTGGCCTCTGCGAAGTATGCGAAGCCGAAGTATCCCAGGGAGAGCGGGTCTGACTCCACACCTGCTACAAGGACGTTGTCATCCTCCGATGCCACGTAATCTGTTCGGCTGGCCTTGGATTTTCCAACCACTCTTTCGGTGAAGTAGTCGAATGTTCCGCTGTCCGGGCCCGCGCCGTAGAGTTTGATAGGCTGGTTTGGCCATTCTGGTCTGATGTCGCTCCAAAGTTTGACGGTGCTGTCGGGTTTCCAGATTTCCCTAAGCTCAGATATGGTTATGCAGTCAACCCAGTTGTTCGAGGGATGTACTACGACAACGAGGGCGTCGATAGCCACAGGTACCTCAATCCACTCTATCCCATTTTTGGCTGCTGTGTCGGCCTCTGCAACCAGTATTGGCCGGGAGGCGTCGTTGATGTCTGTTTCACCGATGACAAACCGTTTAAAGCCGCCGCCTGTGCCCGATATGCCGACGCTGATAGTTACTCCGCTGTGCAGGTTCATGAACTCTTCAGCGGCGGCCTCGGTTAGCGGGTAAACGGTGCTCGAGCCGTCGACCTCTATGTCTCCCTTAAGCTGTTGCTGAAGAACTGTCCCAGTCAATGTTGTTGTCACTGTTATTGTCTCGGTTTTTGTCACCGTTCTCCCCTCGCCTGTTGCTCCACCTCCGAACAAAGTAGGACCAGTCACGATGCCGGCAAACAATCCTATTACCAGAGCCGCAACAATTCCTCCCACGAAAGATGCTGAGACACCTTTTTTCCAGTTTTTCATGGCGGTCGAGGGGGTGTTACCCCACGATATATAGATTGGCGGGCTGGAATATTTTCCTGAAATATGTCTATATATCGGCCAAAACTGGACAAAAACATGGAGACAGAATACACAAGACGCGTCCAGAAAACAGGCCGCTCCACATTTATAATATCTCTCCCGAAAGATTGGGTTGAGAAGAATGGGCTCAAGAAGCTTGATACTGTGAGGGTTGTTACGCTGCCGTCTGGGCTGCTCATAACCACAGATACTCAGGAACAGGGCCGTGAAACTGTTATTAGGCTCAAGGGCGGTGAGACACCTGACGAGGTTGTGCGACTCTTCTTCTCAAAATATCTCGACGGCTGCGACAAAATACGGGTAGAGCTTGCCGGCTACTCACCGCAGACAATTTCGGTTTTGAAGGATAGGATAAGGCGGTGGCTTGTGGGTGTGGAGATAGTCGGTGAAACAGCGACGGAGCTCACGGCACAGGTTCTGCCTGTGAGTGACAAGCTGCCTCTACGTACATCGCTGGAGAGAATGGGCGAAATCGCTTCTCACATGCTTGAGGAGGCTATGACAGCATTCTTCAGAAACGACAAAGCCCTCGCAGAAGATGTTGTGAGCCGGGATGACGAGGTTGACAGGTTTTACCACTTTATCACTAGACAGCTCAACATAGTTGTGCGGGACTATGCTAAGTTGAGAAACGTCAACCTCTCCGACCCAAGCGACTGCATAAACTATGTTCTCGTCGCCAAGAACATAGAGAGGGCCGCTGACCACGCCGTCACGATAAGCAACAGAACCCTCGCCACAACCAACAACACAAAACCAGACCAACGCATAATCAAGATAAACTCCAAGGTTGTGGAGATCTTCAAAGCCTCTCTAAACTCATTCCTCTATCCAAGCATCGAGCTTGCAAACAAGACGCTCTCCCAGATAGCTGAGATATCGTCGGAGATGAACACTTACATTAGTTCGCAGAAGAGGAATCTGGATTTGGAGAGGAGGCTTTCGGAGCTTGTCGTGATAAACAGCGTGCGGAGGGTGGCTGAATACGCTGCCGACATCTGTGAAGCAGCCATCAACCTAGCAACAAAGTATTCAGAGTAGAGTGTTCATTTTCTGGGCTAGTGCAAGGTCGTATGTGCTGATGCCGCCGAGGTCGTGGGTGACGAGCCAAATCTCCAGCCTGTTGTAGACGTTGAACCACTCCGGGTGATGCTGCATCTTCTCAGCCTCAATAGCCACCTTGACCATAAACCCTATGCATTCGACAAAGTCTCTGAACTCGATTTTACGGTAGAGCTTTCCATCCCTTAGGCTCCAGCCCTCGAGAGTTTTCAGGGCTTTAGCTAACTCCTCCTCTGTCAACAAACGGTACTCGTCAATGGCCATGCATGTGTTTAGATTTGATGGGATTTATCCTGATGGTTTATACACGCCGTTATTGTATAAGGCCTGCTCGGAGGACGTGGTCTGCGAGTACGAAGGCTACGACTGCTTCGACGACGGGAACAGCTCTTGGTACAACGGTTGGGTCATGTCGTCCCGGCACCACTATCTCGGTCTCCCTTCTCTCAAGCATGTCTACGGTTCTCTGGGGCCTAGCTATTGAGGAGGCGGGTTTAAACGCCACTCTCGTGACAAGCGGTGCTCCAGTTGATAAGCCGCCGAGTATTCCGCCCGAGTTGTTGGACGCCGTTGTTATTTTTCCGTCTACGAGTATGAAGGGGTCGTTGTTCTCGCTTCCCCGTAACCGTGTCGCTTCAAACCCTCGGCCAAATTCTACGCCCTTCACCGCCGGTATGGAGAAGAGAGCTTTGGAGAGGTCTGAGTCAAGACTGTCGAAAACCGGCTCCCCGAGGCCGATGGGCAGGTTGAGGGCTATGCATTCTACGATTCCGCCTACGCTGTCACCTTGTTTCCGAGCCTCTAAAATCACGTGCTTCATTTTCTCCGCGGCCTCGAAATCCGGGCACCGCACCTCGTTGGCGTACCTATTTTTCCTGATCTCGTCGACGGATAGTTGACGAGACCTCACTCCGCCTATTTCAAGCGAGTAGGCGAGAACCTCGACCCCGAGCTTGCTCAACAATTTTTTCGCAACAGCCCCCGCCATCACATATCCCGCCGTGACGCGTCCAGAAAACCTTCCACCACCCCTGTAGTCGTTGAACCCTCTATACTTGATGTATGCGGGGTAGTCGGCGTGTCCAGGCCGAGGCGTTTTGCGGATCATCTCATAGGGCCGTGAGTCAACATCCTTGTTCCAGACAAGCATCAATATGGGTGCGCCTGTTGTCCTGCCTTGGAAGACGCCTGACAAGATTTCTACACGATCCTCCTCCGTGCGGGTTGTTGTCACCAGCGACTGCCCCGGCTTTCTGCGGTCAAGCTCGACCTGTATATCGGCTTCCGACAGCTCTATGCCTGGTGGACAGCCGTCCACCAGCGCACCCACACATCTACCGTGACTTTCCCCGAAGCTGGCGACGACAAACCTCTCTCCGATGATGTTTCCCGTCATCAGCCATAGCCTCGCCGACGTTTCTCTTTAGCCTTTACCAAAACAGCAGAGGAAACCGCTAAAAATGCAGCCAAGATGAGCAGTGTCGGAAGAGACACACCCGCCCGGACGACTGAGTGTCCTGTCTCCGGTTCCAGGGTAAGCGTTTGGCTCCAAAACACGTAATCGAGCACAGCGGTTTTAGCGTCATGGCTAACTGGATGGAGGATCGCTCTCCCACTGCGGTCAACCACACCAGAGGCCTCCACAACCCCCATGCCATTAACGAGAGAAACCCGTGCACCCGTCAAAGGCACCCCCAACAAATCAGACACAACAAACTCAACCCTGTAAACCCGCACAGGTATGTTGAAGAGACCCGGGCCAGTTACTTGAAGTTGCCCCGATGTTTTGACATCGACTGAGTTAAATCCAATTTTCTCCACGGTGTATGCCCCTGTTGGAAGCCACGTCTTCGACAAAGGTTGCAGAACATATTCGAGTCGATTCATGTCATCGCGCAGCCTCATCTCCGCCGAGACGAGAAAACCTTCAGCATCGACGAAAACAAACTCCACCAACGCTTCTTCGCGGTAAACCTGTTTCAAGTATTTCGGACCATCCACGACAACTGTTATCACAGGTTCCCTGCTCTCGATGTCGCCGGCCCATCCAAGAAACAAGAATCTTCTGCCATATCCTGTTTCAACAATTTCTTCAGCGGCTAATTGGACATTCTCGCCCAAAGCGTGCCAGCTTATCTCTTCGCCTCTAAGGCCTTCTACCAGCAGCCTAGCCTCATCAGCCCAGAGCGCCACGACAGTGACAGGCCTCTCGATTGATAGGGTTGTCTGGTTTCCAAATTTTTCCCATCCGATGAAGCGGCTGCGAACACCTTCTTCATGTATTCTGATCCGCTGCCCCGGGTCAAGCAAAATTACTTCACCCCTCCTAACCCAGCCGGTTGAAACATTTACGGGAAAACGTGAAACCACTTCAACATAGTAGTAGACGTCGTATTCCGCCAGTAGGCTCACAGGCTTGTCGACAACTATGAATAGTGTTGGGCTGGAACTGTTTGCCCCACTCCAGTTGCGGAAAACGGCTTTCGTGCCGTTGCCCCATGCGATCTCTTGCAGGGCCTGCAGGTTCAAAACCTTTCCTTCTGCAACCCAACCATCAAACAGGTCGGTATCGCCATGAGTAGCCCTCGCCACAACTCTGTACTCCTTCAGCCAATAGACGGTAACATTCACAGGGCCGCGGACATTAAATCTTATAACATCGTCTACGACCTCGCCGTCGCTCGATAGAGATATGTTGTAAAGCCGCAGACGCATATCATCCCCAAGGTACACTATTTTGCTCAGCACAACAACCTCCGCCTTCTCGCCCTCGTCGTACCAGCCCTCACCCTCGAAAACGTCAACGGGCGAATCCACTCTCACAAGATACTGGCGGCGGTAAATGGCCTCTATGTTGACTGGGCCGTTGACCACAATTTTCCTGACATTCTTGTCAAAACCGTCGCTCCATCCAGCGAAGACCATCCGTGTCGCGTTCTCAAAGTCGATAAACTCTCTCGCCGTAACAGGCAGTTCCTCACCTAAACGATACCAGCCCGACACAACATCCTCAAACATTTTAACCCTCACAAAGTAGAAAACACGATAAACAGCGACAAGATCCAAATCATCGTTAACAACAACCTGAACATTAGAGGAGTCGATCTCCATCCCCGAATTCAGAACCCAGAGGTCGAAAACGAGTTTTGTCCAGTTTTGATACTGTTTCTCCAACTCTGCGGCCTGTGTGAAAACAGTTCCCCTTGGCAAGTAATAGGTGTTAACCAAGATTTTTCCGAGTTCCGACTGCATATAGACGCGGACCCGACGTATCTCAGTGATGGGTGGAACCTGTTTGTAGGCGATGGATGAGGGAAGCGAGCTTATCTCAAAAGCGGGTGGAGGTCTGTAGACGCTGTCCTCGACCCATGAGTACGCCACCGCGAGAGCATAGAGGTTGAGTGTCGAGGGATAGATTGCCGTGTTCACTCTCTCATACATGAGGTCAACGGAGTTGCTTGCGTGACCTATTCCAAGAGCGTGTCCGTACTCATGTGCCGCCACTTTGTAAGCGAGTTCAGTGTCTGTGCCTACACATGATTTTGAAATCTGTATAGTTGCGCTGGAGATTTCGTAGGTAATGCTTCTATACCTGATTGTGGTGAGCCCGCATACATTTCCACCCAGTGTCGATACAAATCTTAAGGTTATGTCTGCGTCTTCGACTGTTGTAGCAAGTGACACAGATAGCGAGAGAAGATAGTTGTAGCCGTATTCTTGGACGAATGCTCTCATGCTTCCATACCAGACCTCAACACCTCTACGAGCGGCCTCATCCAAGGCGTCGGAGCCGGATGAATAGAGGTAGACTTTTAGGGCCTTCTTACCCCAAGCGCCCAAGATTTCTATCGAGCCGCTAGTTGTCTGAGCGAGGGAGATTGTGTCTGATGGACTTTGCGTCAACAGGGTGATTTCGCTGAAGGCGTCAATCTTAATTACTGGGGCAAACGGGGTAGTCGCGAACAGCAGTATTAGGATTGTCCACACTGAGATTTCCTGATGCCTGGGGCATATAGGTTTTTAGGCGGCTCAGTCAAATGCCTTCTCTTCACCAGTCTGCATAACTCTGAGACATCACCGCCGCGTCACATAAATAGTGAGGGGCTTATCTTAACTTTTCAGAGATGCAGCAACATGTTTTCCGTGAGGGTGACAAGGTTCTGATCGTAACGGAGAAGAAGAAAAGATACATGGTTCAGCTAAGAAGCGGGAAAAAGTTTCACACAAGTGAGGGGTTCATCGAGCTCTCAAACCTCATAGGACAACCGAGCGGATGCGTCATCCACTCCAACACGGGTGCGGTCATGCATGTTTTTGAGCCAACACTCCTAGACCTGCTGATGTTCTTGCCACGCACTACTCAGATAGTTTATCCGAAGGACCTTGGCTACATAGCGGCTGTTTCGGGTGTCGGGCCGGGTTCACGGGTTGTTGAGGCTGGGACGGGTACAGGTGTTTTGGCCGCTTTTCTCACACACCTAGTCAGGCCCACGGGCAAGGTATACAGTTATGACGTCAAGCTCGAGAACATCGAGACAGCAACAGTTAGGATGAGGCAGCTGGGGCTTCATGACTACATCGAGCTGAAGGTAGGCGACGTATGCGAAGCGATTCCCGAAAAGGAGCTTGACGCCGTCGTCATAGACATTCCGGAGCCGTGGAGAGCTGTCCAAACATGTTATGATGCTTTGAGGCCAAGCGGTGTATGGGTCTCGCTAAGCCCAACAGTCGAGCAAGTAATTCAAACCTATGAAGCGCTCGAGGAAAAAGGCTTCTCAGATCTTTCATGTGTTGAGCTGCTTCTCAGAAACATGAGGGTGAAACGTGGCATGACAAGGCCCGAGTTCCTCATGAGAGGGCACACAACATATATAGTCACAGCCCGAAAACTAATACGCTAAACCCCTGAAAGAGACCTGATCGCCTGCACTATCTCCTCAGCCGCCGCCTCAGCATGTTCAAAAGGCCTCTTCTGCTCATACCGCAGTGAAATTACCTTGAGATAGCAAGCCGCCGTGTTAGCCGCGGCTGCAACGAATAACTTTCCCATCTGCTGGTCCGCCTCAATCACTTCAACGCTGTCTGTCTCACGTCTCCGGTCAACACCCTCAGTAGCGTCCTTAAGCCTCCTACTAAGAATGTCCTCGGGCCTACACTCGATAAAAACAATCAAATGAGGGTTCATCACCTGAACCGCTTCAGAAGGCAGCCCAGGATAATAGCCGAAGGGAGTTTTGATAACAGAATGTGTATCAACTACGACATGATTCATCTTGGCTATCCTCTCCGCAGCACTCATCTGAAGCCTTTGATAATCCTTGAGAACAAGCTTTTTCCTCATTTCATCCCTGTGAGCGATGCCATAGAGCTTAGCGGCCTCCTCGAACATTAGGTCGCCAAAGTTGACAACACTCAAGCTAGGCATCTTTTCCACAACTTTCTTGATGGTTGTTGTTTTCCCAGAACCGGGCAAAGCCGTGACTATAACCCTCACAGCCAATCAAAGAAACTTCGCGCTAAAAATATCTAACCTCCACGGAGCTCCAGCTGTCTCTCGAGCTTCTGCTTGAGCGATAGGTATTCGCTTTGCTTGAGTTCGCCTATTTTGTACCGCAGCTCCAGCTTGCTCAGCTCCTTCTTTATTTTCTGATGCTGTTCCATCAAAACCTCGAGAGCCTTCTGAGCCGATTGAACATCCTCCTCAAACATGTTTATGAATTCCTGAGGCATTCCGAGTTCGCGTCCACTTGTTTTGACCTTCTGCAGCCTCTCCTCAAGCTGGGCCTTGAATGTCGGCAGGTCGGCTAGCCTAATGTTGAACGGGTTGCGGAGATACATCAGCTTGGGCTTCAATCTCCCCATCTCCCTCTCTATCTCGAGCTTCTGAGTTATGTATTGCCTGTCAGGTATCTCTCCGACCTCGTGCTTCACCTTGAGCTTCTCGAGAGTAGAGTTAAGGGAGTTGATGCGCTCCTCAACCTTCGCTATCTCAGCCATTCTTCTCTCATCAAGGGTCTTAAGCCTTGAGCGGTATTCGTTGAAAAGCTCTTGGAAAACGTCTGGCTCAGCCTCGCGTTCGAGAAAGAGGTCGATGAGCCTAAAGTACCATAGATAGACCGTGGACATCTGGTCCACGAGCCTCTTCTCCTCAACAGCCACCTCCTCTCCAGCCGGTGGCTGAACAGTCTGTTGTTCAGCGGACTCCACGGGTGTCTCCGGCTGCTGCTCGACAACCTCCTCTGCCTCCTCCACTATGGGCTTAGGTGTCTCCGTCGGCTGCTCCAATGTATAGCCGCAGTAGATGCAGAACTTGCCTTTTATGGTGAGCCTGTGACAATTTGGACACTCAATTCTTGTGGTCGCCAAACCGGTTACGCCTCTTTCCGTTACTTAAAAAGAATTACTAATAGCTTTTAAACCCATATTTGGCCATTAATACGCTATGACATCACCACGTAAAGACCTTAGAATTCAAAGGTGACCGCTGTTTTTCATGAAAATGTAAGAGTTTTATGTAAGCAGTACATGGGTATGGCGATGTCCGAGAAAGAAGCCGATATTCCGTCGGCGCCCATTCACCGCATAATGAAGAGAGCCGGAGCCGCGAGGGTGAGTGAAGACGCGGCCGATGAACTTCGCAAAATTTTGGAAAACGTCGGAGCCATGATAGCGAAAGAAGCCTTTGAACTCGCCCAATACGCTGGACGACGCACTGTGAAGAAGGAGGATGTTGAAAGAGCTGCTAAAACGGTTTTGCGCAATCTTCCAACTGGATAGCTTTAAATTATTCCGAACATTCGTCAGCGATAGGGGTTGATGTAGAATGTCTCTAGCACCAGGTCAGCCAGTTATAATTCTGAAGGAGGGCACGACACGGACGCAGGGCAGGTCTGCTCAGCGCAACAACATAGCCGCTGCCAAGATAATCGCCGAGATAGTGCGGACGACGCTGGGTCCGAAGGGCATGGACAAACTTTTGGTGGACAACATCGGCGACGTCATCGTAACAAACGACGGCGCTACCATCCTTGAGAAAATCGACGTCGAACATCCCGCCGCCAAGATGATTATTGAGGTGGCCAAGTCCCAAGACCACGTGGTCGGCGACGGAACCACCACGGCCGTCATCCTAGCGGGCGAACTGTTGAGAAAGGCCGAGGAATTGATTGAGCAGAGGATTCACGCAAGCACCATAATCTCTGGCTACAAAAAAGCCCTCGACAAAGCCCTAGAGGTCATAAACGAGAACTCCGTCAAAGTAGACCTCAACGACAGAGCCACCCTCAAGAAAGTAATAACGACAGCTCTCGGAAGCAAGTCTCTCGGCTTCGCCCTAGACAGGCTTGTCGACATAGCCGTAGACTCTGTTCTCAGCGTCGTGAAAGAAGTTAACGGTAAGAAGAGGGCTGATAAGGACGATATACAGATTGTTAAGAAAATTGGCAAAAGCCTCGGCGAGACCGAGCTGATTCGCGGCGTTGTGGTGGATAAGGAGGTTGTTCATGCCGCTATGCCCAAGCGTGTCGAGAACGCGCGTATAGCTCTCATCGACAGCCCGTTCGAGATTGAGAAAACTGAGTTCAGCGCCGAAATCCGCATAAGGGACCCGCTGAAGATAAAGGAGTTCCTCGACGAAGAAACCAACATCCTCAAGGGGATGGTTGACAAGGTGAAGGCCGTCGGCGCGAACGTGGTCTTCTGCCAGAAAGGTATCGACGACGCGGCTCAGTTCTTCCTCGCCAAGGAAGGCATCCTCGCGGTTAGGCGTGTCAAGAAGAGTGATATGGAGAAGCTTGCCAAAGCGACGGGAGGAAGAGTTGTAACCAACTTCGAAGACCTTTCACCGAAGGACCTCGGACGAGCTGGACTCGTCGAGGAGAGGAAGATAGGGGAGGATCGCATGGTCTTTGTCGAAAAATGCGAGAACCCCAAAGCCGTCGCCGTGCTGTTGAGAGCTGGGCTTGAGAGACAGCTCGACGAGGCGGAAAGAGCGTTGAACGACGCAATAATGAACATGATTGACCTCGTCGACGACCCACGTATCGTGCCGGGCGGAGGAGCGATAGAGGAGGAGATTGCGAGGCAGCTGAGACAAACAGCGGGGAAGCTGTCGGGCAAAGAGCAGCTCGCCTACCTTGCATTCGCTGAAGCTGTTGAAGCCATTCCAAGAACCCTAGCAGAAAACGCTGGCCTCGAGCCTGTGGAGATAATGGCTCAGATCCGTCACGCACATGAAAACGGACAGAAGACAGTGGGCGTCAACATCTTCGGAGGAGGCGTCGTCGACATGCTGGCCAAAGGTGTAATAGAGCCGGCGAAGGTCAAGCTCCACGCTCTCCGCTCAAGCTTCGAAGCAGCCTCGATGATACTGAGAATAGACGATGTCGTAGCAGCCTCCAAGAAGAAGGAGGAAAAGAAGAAGGAAGGCGAGTCCGAGACACCTGAATTCTAAACCCATTTTTGGTAAACCTCCTAAAGTTTTTTAGAATCATACATTTTCTTTTCACGTTATGAACACCCGTATGCTTTTAGGTGCGTTGATAGGTGTTGGTGTGCTGGTGCAGATAGCTATTGGCGAGTCTGGGCTGGCTGCAGGCTCTTTACAGCTTGTCCACGCGGTCATCGGGATTCTCGGCATATTTGTGGTAGGGGCCTATCTTGCTACCGGGAGTGTTACCAGAGTCGTGACCGTTCTAACGGCTGTGGTGCTGTTGGTCACGGTGGCCCAAGTGGTGATGGGAATGGGTCTTATTCGATGGGTTGACCTCGGAATAGGATTTCGAGCGCTTGAGGAAAGCCACCGTGGAACAGCCTACATCCTCTTCATCCTCGGGCTGGTTGTAAGCGTTGTCGCAGCCGTTCAGAGACGAAGGGCGGCGAGAAAATCCTAAACATCAGCCGCTTGTTTAAATTCCGCCACAACCTTTTACCTACATGGTTTTTCCCTTCTCCTCTGTATTCGATTTCGGGGTGGAGATGAAGGAGGAGTATGAGATTTTCCGCAAGTCCGTCAGAGCCTTTGCCGAGAAGGAGATAGAGCCGCTGGTTAAGGAGATTGAGCGGAGTAACACGATTCCGCCGGGTCTTTTGAAGAAAGCCGCGGAGCAGGGCTACCTTGGCCTCGGCATACCCGAAACCTATGATGGACAGGGCACGGACATGATGTACTCCACCTTGTTCGTCGAAGAGGTTTCGAGAATATGCCCCGCGTTCACAGTCGCCACACTGGTCGGCGTGCTCTTCACCTATCCCGTCATGGTTTATGGCACCGAGGAGCAGAAACGCAAATATCTTCCACCGATTGCCCGTGGCGAAAAATTCGCGGCACATGCCACCACTGAGCCGGGAGCAGGCACCGACGTGGCCGGAATTGAGACCACGGCTAAACGGAAAAACGGAGGCTGGGAAATCAACGGCCGAAAATACTTCATATCGGGAGCCGACAAGGCAGAGTATTTCATCGTCCTTGCGAGAACTTCTCCGCCTCCCAGCAGAAAAGAACGGCACAAGGGCCTCAGCTTCTTCATCGTGGAACGCGGCACGCCCGGTTTCCGCGTAGGCGAAAAAATCGAGGTGATAGGCATCAGGGGAAGCCATCCATGCGAAGTCATACTCGACAACGTCTACGTGCCGGAGGAGAACATGGTGGGTGAGGAGGGGCAGGGATTCAAAATCGCCATGGACACCTACGACCACGGCAGAATAGGTGTGGCTGCTCAGGCGGTTGGGGTTGCACAAGCCTGTCTCGAAAAAGTGTTGCAGTATTCGCTTCAGCGGAGGGTGTTTGAGAGACCATTGATATACTTCCAAGCGGTGCAGTTCCATGTCAGCGAGATGCTAACCATGCTCGAGGGCGCCAGGCTGATGCTCTACTGGGCGACCACCCTCGCCAACAAGAATAGGCCCGAGGCGGTGATGGCTGCTTCGATGGCCAAACTCTACGCCACAGAAGTCGCTGAAAAGGCCGCGCTAAAGGCGATAACAGTTCATGGAGGCGTCGGAGTAGCCGTAGACGGCATGGTTGAAAGATTTCTAAGGGATTCGCAGGTCTTCAAAATCTACGAAGGCGCCAACGATATCCAGAAACTTGTAATTCTCCGCCAGATGATGAAGACTGCTTTCGGAATGGATGTCGACTAATCTCGTATGAGATAGGCTTTTAAAAAGCCGGGTAAAGTTAGATTGCTGGTCGAGATGCGGGCTTATCTACGGTTAGCCGCCGCCGCGGCACTGTCATTCGCCGTAGCCTTCATCCTAACCTATTTTGAAAACAGTTATCTTAACCCTCTTCAGCCAGCTTTGCTATCTATTTTGTTGATAGCCTCGGCAGCTGGTTTCGTGGCGAGGGCCTCATCTCTCTCGGCTCTGGCGGCGGCTGTCGGTGGTTTGGGCGCGTTTGCTGTGTCCCAGTTTCTCGGCTTCTCTCTCTGGAGCCCCTCACAGCTTGAGTCGGACTTGCTCGTGTCGCGGCTGCTTCTTATAGGCGGTGCAGTTGTTCTCGCCGGGTTGATGGGGTTCGTCACAGGTAATGTTTTCGCACCGAAGCCAGCTGAGAGACCTGTTCAACCCACGCCAACCCCGTTACAAGTGGAGCAAAATCCCGCACCATTACAGCAGACGCAAGAAACTGTCCAGCAGGTTATGAAAATCTGTAAGTTTTGCTCGAGTGTGATACCGGGGGAGTCACGGTTCTGCCCCATGTGCGGGGCCAAGCTTATCGAGACCGGTGAAGAATCGGGTGAAAATGTCGAGGCAGGGGCTTGAGGTTCTCAACAGCGTGGTAAAGGTTTTACGGGACGCTGTGTTGGAGAGGTTTAGCGACCTCACTCCTCCCCAGATGCAGGCGATTCCACATATTTTGAACCGTGAGAACATTCTCTTGATGGCTCCGACAGGCACCGGGAAAACGGAGGCCGCCCTCATCCCCCTAATCAATAACCTGCTGCTGTCCTCTTCTTTCGAGGGTGTGAAAATCCTCTACATAACACCTCTAAGGGCCCTCAACCGTGACCTGCTCGACAGAATAGATTGGTGGGCGAGCCGCTTCGATATGACCGTTGGCGTTAGACACGGCGACACAGGGCAGCGGGAGAGAAGAGCCCAGACCCTCTCACCACCCACCATCCTCATAACTACACCCGAGACACTACAGATACTCTTGACAGCCCGTACACTGAGGCAGCATCTGCAACGGGTTGAGGCTGTTGTCGTAGACGAGGTGCATGAACTCGCAGGAGACAAACGAGGCAGCCAACTCTCCCTCGCCTTGGAGAGGCTTGTGGAGATAACTGGGAGAGATTTTCAGCGTATAGGGTTGTCGGCCACCGTTGGCACACCTGAAAAAATCGCACAGTTCCTCGTAGGACATGGGAGAAGCTGCGCCATAGTGCGAGTTCCCCTGTCCAAGTCTCTCCAGCTCTCGGTTGAGTATCCCGACCCTGACGAAAACGATTACGAGCTTGCTGAGAATCTCTCGATTCATCCCGATGTGGCTGCGAGGCTCAGCCTAATCAGAAGACTCGTCGACCAACACGAGTCCACACTCGTCTTCACAAACACAAGGCCGCTATCAGAGATTTTGACCAACAGGTTCAGGGCATGGGACGAGGCCGCACCCATAGGAATACATCACGGGAGCCTCGCCAAATCAACCCGCATAGGCGCGGAACAAGCCTTGAAGACTGGTGGCCTCTCGGGAGTCGTCTGCACATCCTCCCTCGAGATGGGTATCGACGTGGGCCGCATAGAGCTCTGTATACAGTACAATTCCCCACGGGAGGTGACGCGGCTCGTCCAACGTGTGGGCAGAAGCGGCCACACCGTCTCAGGCACGGCAAAAGGGGTTATAATCGTCACGGACTCGGACGATGCCTTGGAGAGCCTCGCAATCACAAGAAGAGCTTACAGCGACTTGATAGAGGATGTCCTTGTTTTTGAGAATAGTTATGACGTGGCGGCGCATCAGCTTGCGGGGCTGCTTATTGAACGGAAACGTGTCAAGCTGGAGGATGTTCTCAAGATTTTCCAACGCTCCTACTGCTACAGAAACTTCACCATGGAACAGCTCGTGAAAACTGCTCAGCATCTCGAGAAGCTTGGAGCAGCCGTCCTCACATCGGACAACTTTCTCGAAACACCTCCGAAAACAAACATCCTCTACGAATACTACTTCAACAACCTCACCATGATACCCGAGGAGAAACAATATCTGGTGGTTAACGAGTCAACAGGCGAAGCCGTAGGCATACTTGATGAAGAGTTTGTAGCGGAATATGGTGAACCCGGGACACGCTTCATTTTGATGGGGAAGGCGTGGGAAATCATTCAGACAGGCGGTGAACGGATTTACGTGGCTCCACTTGACAGCCTCGAGGGGGCCGTGCCCTCATGGGTTGGTGAGGAGATCCCTGTCCCATATGAGGTGGCTCAAGAGGTTGGAGCAATCAGGAGAACATACGCGGAAGCATTGACGAGGGGTGAGGAAGAAAAGGTTCTCGAGATGCTTGCCCAACAATACCGCACCACCACAACGCTGTTGAAGAAGTCTCTGCGTGAGGTAAAGATGCATCATGAACAGGGGTTACCTGTTCCCTCCGACAGATTGGTTATGCTCGAGGAGACACCCGATTACGTCGTGTTGCATGTCTGCGGCGGCCTCAAGGTCAACAGAACCCTCGCCCGCACAATCGCCTACCAAGTCTCAACGGAGCTGGGCGCAGCTGTCACCGTCCAGCAAGACGCTTACAGAATCGTCTACAAATCACGTGAAATAACCGCCGAAGCTGTGCTCAACGCGGTGAAAACCCTTGCCGAGGAGCAGAGCTGGAGGCAAAGCTTCAGCAAAGCCGTCGAGTCTTCGAGCCTGTTTAGACGGAGACTCGTGCATGTCGCCCGCAAGATGGGGATGATTGCTAAGGATGCGAGCCTCCTAGACATCGATACGGCCAAGCTTGCGGAGGTTTTGAAGGACACGGTCACATACATGGAGGCGCTTCAGCACTGTTTCTTAGCAGATTACGAGCCTGAAAAAGCCTACAACCTGTTGAGAGGCATGGTCTCCGGAGAGCTGGAGCTGAGGGTTGTTAGGCTTCTCGAGCCCTCTCCGCTGACCAGTTTAACCGTTAGAAGATATGCCAGCGACATTGACGTGATTGCGTCGGAGCGGTTGCATAGGCTTGTTGTCAACGCTGTCCGTGGGAGGCTTAACAACGAGCCTGTCACACTCGTTTGCACCGTGTGCTGGAACTGGGTTGGGCGGAGTTTGGTTAGGGAGCTCGAGCAGTGGCCTAAATGCCAGTCCTGCGGCTCAAATCGCCTTGGAGTGTTGAGAGAGGAGCTTGAGGCTGTGATGAACCTTGTCTCGAGGAAGGGTAAGCCTGTAAACAGGGTTGAGAGACAGATGCGGCGGAGGGCCCTTGAGACATCGAAGCTGGTCGAAAAATATGGGAAAGCAGCTGTCTTCACACTCGCAAGCAAATATGTCGACGTTGAGGCAGCCGCAGCTATTCTTGAAAAAGAGAGCTCTGTCGGTGTCAGACTTGTGGAGCTGATTGTTGATGCTGAGAAACAGCGTATTCAGAGTATGTTTAGGTGATTTGCTGGTCTCCTTGTGTCTGGAGGTCTGTCAACGCCTTGAGCAACTGTTTTTGGTCAACCTCGGCAACGGCCCTCCAACCCACCGAGAGTAAACCATCTCCCGCGTCCACGAGATAACCTCTCCGCACAAACTTTTCCAGAGCCGATTCAATTCTCCACTTCGGCATCTTAGCCTCAAGCATCTCCATCACATCTTTCCGGGGAGCCTTCCCACCTCTTGAGAAAAGCATCGCCAAGGCAGCGGCCAAGACGGCCAGTTCATCAACACGCCACCCAGCGGCGACGACATCCGAAAGCGTCAAAGGCTCCGCCAGAGTGATGAAGTACCGTGCCCGGTCATAGTCTTCCTCCCCCGGATTGTCGACAGCGGTTT
Source organism: Nitrososphaerota archaeon (assembly GCA_041641305.1). Lineage (GTDB taxonomy): Archaea > Thermoproteota > Nitrososphaeria_A > Caldarchaeales > Caldarchaeaceae > Caldarchaeum. Next base: position 328,518 of record JBEPYN010000001.1, read on the forward strand.
CGAACAAAATCTTCACACGCAGCCCCATCGGCTCAAGCCTATGGTTAAGGCTCTCGATGACTTTGAGATAGTTTTTGCCCAACCTCCGCCGTAGCTCATAGCCACGTACACCAGGTAGCCTATGGCTTGTGAAGAGCAGCATACCCATGGCTGTTTGTAGGCGTTTTCTAGCGGTGGACTGCTCAGGCTTCTGTTCAGACAACGAGCTCATCTCCCTTGACCGTGACAACCATCGAGGCTACGCTGCTTCTCTTCACTTTCTCCACGTGAGGTATGAGATGTATCTCGCCTGTTAAGGGGTTCTTTTTCAGGTCGGCGTAACCCTCGCTGACCACAAAAGCCGTCAGAAAAGCTCTCTCAACAACCTTAGACGGGCCCTCAGCGTTGACGAACTTTAGATAATCCACACGTCCCTCGGCATCCCTCGCCGCCAACAATTCCTCCCGAATCCGATTAATATCTTCCTCAAGCATCTCATGTTGTGAAAAAGTCTGAGGAAGATTATCAAATCCGGGGCTCTCCGTCTCAGGGGTTTCGCCCCTTGTTTTCTCTCTACGTGTGGGTAGGCTTAGGAAATGCTCCAGCCCCATGTTAAGCATGTACATGGTGAGCTGCTCGGTGTAGAGTATGGGTCTCCAGCTGGATACAAAGGCGGCTGCGAGAGATTTCTTGTCAGAGGAGGCTATTTTGAGGGCGATTACTTGGCTGTCAAGGAACAGCGAGTTCGTTCTGTCTTTGAGCCATTTGTGCTGAAGAGCAACGACAACAGCTATCCTGTAAAGCGTCTCAGCGTCGAGGACCAGAACCTCCGTGTTACGAGATTTCTCCAGAATGTTTCGCAGCTTGTTGAGCATAGCTTTGATGTCGAGGTTGTACGGGTCCGTGCCCGACTTGACCACAGCCTCACACAAGGCAATAACCCTCTCCAGCTCCTCCCTAGCCACCTTGACGCTCGTCACCTGAAACCACCTCCGTCTGAGCAGGGATGAGAACAGCCGACTTCCCTCTAACACTCTGCACTATTATCACGTTCATGTCCTCCGTGAAAGGCACTCTGCCGGGTGTGATGACGATATACTGGGTGTTTGGGTCGTTTTTAGCCGAGGACGTGAGGATGTGGATTATTCTTTCGCGGTTGAGGGGGTCTAGGTGTACGTCGAACTCGTCAACGGCTCTGAACGGTGACTTGATGTGTTTCTGGACGGCGAGTAGGAAGGCCATGGTTGCAACGATTCTCTCTCCACCGCTCTGTGTATGTGTGTCGAGAAGTGTGGGCTCTACCCCGCGGAACCCGACGTATATCTCGATGGAGGCCTTGTCTATGTCATGGAGGTTTCTTAGCTCAATTTTTCCCGCGCCTCCGACAAGGGATAGTATGCGCTGGTACTCCGGCTCAACCGATGCCACCAGCTCTCTCACAAACTCAGCCCATTTCTGCTTCCTGTACTCCACTTCCGCCATGGTTTTCTTGGCGTTCTCCCCCAGTTGCTGCGCCTTGAGCTCGGCTTCACGGTACTTTGACTCGGCGATGAGGTACATTTCCTCGGCCTGTGAGTTTGGCGTTCCGAGGGCCGCTATCTGAAGAGCTACGGACTTTATTTCCTCTGAGATTTCGACAGGTTTGCGGCCGCTGTCTGTCCGCGGCCCCTTTGCCTCGGCTTCGCCGCGTCTGCGCATTATCTCCTTGTCCAATGCGGTGAGCTCGTACCGGAGCTGCCTAAGCTCGTCCTCCCTTATCTCCCTTCTCTCGAGAAAACGGCCCAGCGACTCCGCCGCCGCCACTATACCGTCAACCGTCTCCAATAATACCTTTTCACCCCATCCTTCTCGCAGACCTTTAAGCAGCGACTGGTAATATGTGGAGACTGTGTTACGCGCTTCTTCAATCCTCGCCTCGAGGCTCTCAGTCTCGCGTCTAATGCTCTCCATCTTCTCCTCAAGCCTCTCCCTCGACTTCTCCGCCTCTCTGACAAGAGACCATAGATACTCGAGTTCAAGTAGCTTCTTCTTTTCCTCGAGGCGTCTCAGAATGGTGAGCTTTTCATACTCTTCTCTCCAGAACTCGACAGCCGACCGGGCCTCGTCGAGAGTTTTACGCAGCACAGCCTCTTCAGCTAAAAGCGCCGAGAGCTTCGCCTCCGTGTCCCTGATTCTCTCCCTTAATCCCGACGCCCCCACAGCCTCCTCAATCAACGCGAGCTTTTCCCTGCTGTCTCTGCTCACAAACTGCTCAATCATGTTCTGATGCATGATGATGAGGACGTTGTCCGGGTTTATCCCAATCTTCGAAAGAAGGTTGCCGACCTCAGCCTTTGTCTTGAAACGGTTGTTGACATAGTGCCAGTATTCGCCGGATTTTTTGAGAAACCGTGTTATCGTAACGGTGTCGGAGTTTATTGATGGAATGGGTCGGACGCCGTCAATGGGCTTGTTGTCGAAGACGACGGCCACCCTCGCCGACTCGGTTCCCCTGCGAATGAGGTCAGCCAGTTTCTGTCCCCTTTCGGTGTATGTCTGGCCGAGCGCCACAGAAATAGCCAGCAGTATAGAGGACTTGCCCGCGCCGTTCGGGCCCACGATCACGTTAAGACCCCTGCGTAGAGGTATCCGGCTATATTCATGCGACATAAAATTCTCCAGAATAACCTCTCTGATGAAAGGCTTAGGCCTAGTCTCCGCAGCAGTCGACACCTTCCTTCCCGCGGGGCCAGCGTCCCGCTATAATATAAATTCCCTCAAACTTCAACCGGCTTCAAATATGCCCGAGGACATAGCGGTGTATATTATCCGCTATTACGTGAAGCCGTGGCTGCGATAAGATATAAAGAGTTGACGCCTTGTCCGCTGCTTTGGAGATGTCTCAGGAGCTGGAGAGGATAGCTGCGTCGAGGGCCCGTGAAGCTGTTCAGTATGATAGGAGCGGGCAGCGTAACAAGGCGATAAAATCATACCGGGAGGCGATAGACGTTTTGTGGAAGCTTTACCGTCTCAGCCCCGATGGAACAGTCAAACGCATCTACGCCGAGAAAATTAAGGAGTATCAGGCTCGGATTGAGGAGCTTCAGAACGGCGGTGAAGGGCCTTCTGTTAGGGTGGAGACTTTTGCCGAGCAGTCGGCGCAGCCGCGGCAGCAGCTTCAGAGCGAGAAGCCAAACGTGAGCTGGGACGACATCGTCAACATCGAGGAGGCTAAGAAAGCTATACGTGAGAGCATAGTTTTCCCCACGAGGAGGCCGGATCTTTTCCCTCTTGGCTGGCCCCGTGGAATACTGTTATTCGGCCCACCAGGATGCGGCAAAACGCTGCTGGCTGCGGCCGTGGCGGCGGAGCTTGACGCAAGCTTCTACGTTCTCGACGCCGCATCTATTATGTCGAAGTGGCTGGGCGAGTCTGAGCGGAACGTCTCTAAGATTTTCAACCAGTGTAGGCAGGAGGCCCGTAGCGGAAAACCATGCATAATATTTATCGATGAAATCGACTCGCTGACCGCGGAGAGGTTTATGGAGGTGGGTGGTGAGGCGCGTGTGAGAAACCAGTTGATTAAGGAGATGGACGGTATCCTCGATAAGGGACGGCGGGACTTTCTCTACGTGTTGGCGGCCACAAACAAGCCGTGGCACCTCGACGAACCATTCATAAGAAGGTTTCAAAAACGGATTTTCGTACCGCTGCCCGACATAGAAGCTCGAATAATGCTCTTCGAGAAATACACCAAGGGTCTACGTCTCGACACAGGTGTGGAGCTTTCTCAGCTTGCTAAAATAACAGACGGCTACTCCGCCGCAGACATTCACGACATCTGTATGGAGGCTCAGTTGAAAGTTGTCAGCGAATTCTTCGCATCAAACACGGGTGAAAAAGGGGAGCCTAGGCCTATAACCATGGATGACTTCATGGAGATAATCAAGAAAAGGAAGCAGTCGGTTGTGCTCGAGAATCTGAAGAAGCTGCTTGACTGGAACTCTAAGCACGGGACTTAGCTAGCTTCTGCGAACTCGAGCTGTATCAGGCCTTTTTCGTGCAGGCTTTTCAGAGCGTTTGAGACTGTTTCAGGGTCGAGGCTCAGCGAGTTGGCGCATGTCTCGAGGTCAAGCTCCTCAAGATTTGTCCCCAGAACGTATTCGTATACAGCTTTTTCGACATCTGTTAATCTCGGCACGTCGGGGAACGTCTCCCTCACCTTCTCGGCCGCGATCTTCCTCGCCTCCTCAAGAATGAATGAAGCCTCTTCAGAGAATTCCGGCACCTTCTCAGATGATGGCTCGACGTAGACACCCGCGTTTGCCATGAAGTCGTCTATCATCACCATCAGGCTGCGCAGATGCTCTGATGCCTCAGGCGTCACGTAGCTTATCTCGTCGGCCACGTTTTCGAGCATGGTTGCCAAAGGTCTCAATAGAGTGAGGGCTTCTCCGAGTTCGAGGATGCTTTCCAGCCTTATCTTAACCTGCAAGAGGACAAGTTGACTGTGGAGCACGATGCCCGCGAGTTTCTTTATCTCAGCAATCTCCGATGCGTAGAGCTTAGCTTTTGCATCGTCTTTAGACTGTAGAGCCTCGACTGTTCTGTTGAAGTATTCACGGCTCCTCGCGAGCATGTCTCTATACTTGTTGTTTAGTCTCTCTATGTGCGCGTTGAGGGCTGTTACCGCTTTCTCAACCCTCGTCCTAAACTCTTCCGTGACCTCGAACGGCTGCGGCTCAGACTGGTCCTCGACATCCCAGTCATCTTTTTTGCGCAGAAACCCGAACATCCACCACGTAGCCCAATCGAGATGTTAATAATCTTCAACCCTTATGGTCCAAGCGGTATTCTCGCGCTAATACCATGTTACTACACCGCTAATCTCTCAGCTGCATCGCGAGAGGAAAATATCCTCCCTCTCATACTCGGCTACCCAGACCTGCTTGGAGCTTGGTTTAAGCCGGATGCCTACAAACACATATCCCTCTGGAGAGTTCTCGAGGGCGGCTGTGAAGGCTTCTTCAACCGAGTCTGCCAAATGTTCCTTGAAGAGCCTTTTTTCTCCTTTTTCACGCTCCACTCTGTAGCAGTTGAGGCAAAGTGTCCTTCCCCTCAAAACCGTGACGGTCATCCTCCTCACCTTCGCACCACATCCATCACACACCACCGGCTGCAGACCGCATCGCCTGCAAACGTAGCCAAACCCAGTAACGTAGTGGTGGCTGTCGGCCTTCTCGGCCACCGCTCCACAGACCCTGCACGCTACGGTCTCTGCCCTTTTTCCATGGTGTCCAAGCATCTGGCGGCCCTGTGCTGGTTATCAAATAAAAGGTTTGACTGCGATAGAGCTAATAGAGAGGTGGCAACGAGTTTTTGTACAGGGTTTGACTGAGTATTTGAGCGTTTTAAGCAGGATGTTTCGCGGCGAGCCGGAGTGGCTCTCGAGACTGAGGGCAAGGAGCCTTGAGATGTATTTCTCGCTTCCGCCTGAGGTTTCTGAGCTATATGTAAGACATTACGAGGCACCCTCACTTCCCGACGATAGATTGATACAGATGACCGAGGCAGGTGACCGTAGGGAGATACCGCAAGACTTTAGACACCTCACCGAAGACACCGAGCATCCAACAGTTATCTTCGTCGGAGGCAACCTTGTGCACTACAGCATACCCGAGAACCTCGACGGCAAACAAATCGAGCTAATGTCCATCCCGGAGGCCTTGAAAAAACATGAGCCGCTTCTCAGGGAGCTCTACCAACGTATGACAGCCTCGCCCTATGCCGACAAATACACACACCTTGTACACGCCCTCACAAACGTGGGAGTTTTTCTGAGGATACCGAGAAACGTTCAGCTCAGCCGCCCCGTACGTGTTGTCTATGTTCTCGACAAGCCGCGAGAAGCTGTGTTCAGCAAGGTGGTCGTGGTTACGGAGCCGGGGTCAGCTGCATCGCTCATCGAGGAGGTGCATGGCTTGCCCGGAGCAGATGAATCAATCTTTGGACACCACACCCATCTCTACGCCCTTGATGATAGTAGCCTCAAGCACAGCACCCTGCAGAACCTCTCACATGGGCAGACGTATATCTCAAACAGGGTTGCGGATGTTGGGCGCGGATCCTCTGCGATGGTTGTGGGCGCTGTGATCGGTGGACAGGTTTCGAAGGTGAGGGTGGATAGCTCGATGCATGGCGACGGCTCCTCAGTCAACGACCTCGAGATTGTGTTCGGCGACGGAGAGCAGAGGATTGATGTGACAGCTAACCTGCACCACATAGGCTTCGGTACACAGGGCAGGGTTTTAGCCAAAGGCGTCGTCAAAGACAGAGCCAAATCAATCTTCAAAGGCGTGATAACCATCGAGAAACAGGCCAAAAACACCAGCGCATATCTCGCTGAACACGCTATGATAATGAGCCCCGAGGCGAGGGCCTACGCTATACCATCCCTCGAGATTATGACCGATGAGGTGAAAGCGACGCATTCAGCCAGCGTTAGCCAGATAGACCCGGAGCAGATCTACTACCTTATGGCACGCGGTATACCGGAGCATGAGGCGAGGAAGATGCTTGCTCTCGGCTTCTTCGAGCCCGTCGTCTCCATGATAGACCTCAACGAAGTCCGCTGGGGTCTCCGCACTCTTCTGGAAAGCAAGTGGGGCGGAGCCTTCACAGAGCTGTTTGAGGAACCCGAGGTCACCGTCACAAGCCTCTTCGGAACCCATTACAAATACAGGTATGGAAAATAGGCTCCGGAAAATTCTTGCAGCATGTGATGACGTCAAACCAGGGCCCGGCACAGCCGCTGTCGCAATCGTGTTGAGGGACGAGCCTGAGGTGCTTCTGGTGAAGCGTGTTGAGCGAGACGACGACCCCTGGTCTGGGCAGGTTGCTTTTCCCGGCGGACGCTGGAGACCGGGGGATGTAGATTTTACCGCTACGGCTCTGCGGGAACTGTATGAGGAGACATCAGTAGAGTCTGAGGCTGTTAGCTTTATCGGCTATCTCGAGACGATATCACCCCGTAACGTGCCGACTCTGAGGGTTAAGCCGGTGGTTTTCCGACTGATACAAGATGTCATCCCACGGCCAGGTGATGAGGTTTCCAAGGTGTTCTGGCTCCCCTTGACCAACCTCACCATGTTCACAGCTAAAGTTTACTCGCGGCATCTCAACCGGGAAGTCGTCACAGAGGCTTACTGCTACGAAGGGGAGTTGATATGGGGTATGACGGCCCGTCTAATCTCCGTGCTACAGACCGCTTTTGGTTAGAGAAGAGAAGCTTTCCGCGGCTTCTATGAGATGGTCAACGTCTTCCTCGCTGTGGGCGGCTGAGATGAAGAGGTGGGGGTTGTAGGGTGGGACGAAGAGTATCCCGTTGCTGTAGAGATGTTTGCTGAAGGCGATGGTTAGCCTGATGTCTTTAGTTCTGTTGGCTGTGTGGATGTCTCTTGGCTCCTCTTTCGTGAAATGGATGCATACAAGCGAGCCTATGCCGGTGATGTATGCTCCGAGTTGTTCAAGAGCCTCCCTTAATCCTCTGCGCGCTCTTTCACCAAGCCTCTCCAGCTTCTCGTATACCTCACCCTTCTCCAGCTCCTTCAACAACACGTAGCCAGCCCTCATAGTCAACGGGTTGCCGCTGTAGGTTCCGCCGTGGAAAACCCGCTCATAGAAATTCGTTCTTCTACGCTGGTCGAGAACCTCCATCACATCCTCTCTTCCTCCGAACGCACCCGCGGGGAAAGGCCCTCCCCCGACCGCTTTACCGAGAACAGTCAAGTCAGGCATCACACCGAACCGTTGCTGAGCACCGCCCGGCGCAAGCCTAAACCCCGTGATCACCTCATCAAAAATAAGCAAGATACCATCTCTGTCGCAGATTTCTCGAAGCCCCTTGAGATACTCTATGTCGGCGGGTATGAACCCGCCTGCTCCGAGAACAGGCTCGACAACAATAGCGGCAAGTTCTTTTCCCTTTATTCTTTTTTCGACGCCGTCGAGGTCGTTGTAGGGAAGGAGAAGTGTGTTGGCGGTTGTTTCAGCTGGTATGCCGAGGCTTGAAGGCCTGTCTATCGGATATGTTACGCCTATTTGGAGGCCGTCGTATCCGCCGTGCCATCCTCCCTCAATCTTGCCAACGAGTTTGCGGCCTGTGTATCCTCGCGCAGTCCGTATAGCATACATGTTTGCTTCTGTGCCGCTGTTTGTGGGCCTTACCATCTTCACCGAGGGAACCATGCTGCAGACCTGTTTAGCCCATTTAACCTCCCAGATATGCGGGTATCCGAAATGAGCCCCTTTAACCAGCTGGTCCATAGCCGCCTCAATCACCGGCCTGTAGCCGTGGCCCATCAACAAGGCTCCATGACCCATCCAACAATCCAAAAACCTTCGGCCGCTGATGTCATAGACATAAGCGCCTTCAGCCCTCTCAACATAGATAGGAACAGGGTCAACATAGCGGACACCATATGAAACACCTCCCGGCAAATATCGGAGAGCCTCCTCGAAAACCGCAGGATCCACAGCCCATCACAAACACGCGGCAATAAAAACATCCCATACTATCCCGGAAAATCCCCCGTCATATCCAGGCCATCCCCACACCACCCATCCATGAAAAAGTTATACACCATCGAAGCAAAACCCCTACGCAGAATGCGGAGAACAGTCTTCGGCATACTCTTGATAGCCGCGGACTTGGCGTCGCTATTCCTGGTGGTATATTTCGCCATCGTTTAGATGATATATCTTGATATAGGGCTGAGTGGGATTGGGGTAGGAAATGACCACAGCCTCTTTATCTGAGCCTGAGACGGCTTATAACAGGGTTCTCGACCTCCTCGAAAAACACCATGCGATGATGAGAAGGTCTCTTCCTCTCATCGCGAGCGAAAACGTCGTCAGCCCAGCCGTCCGAGAAGCCTTGGTAAGCGACTTTATGCATAGATATGCTGAGGGGTGGCCCGGTGAGAGGCTGTACGCGGGCTGCAAACACATCGACGAGGTGGAGCTTTTGGCCATAGAGTTGGGGAAAGCCGTTTACCGGGCCGAGTTCGTGGACGTCAGACCCATCTCAGGAGTGGTGGCGAACCTCGTGGCCTACTCAACTTTTGCGAGACCCGGAGACATGATGGTGGCGCTCACAATCCCCCACGGCGGACACATCAGCCACGGCAAAGAAAAGTGGGGTGGAACAGCTGGTGTCGTTAGGGGCCTCGATGTCGAGCGTTACGAGTTTGACGAGGAGAACTGCGCAATAGACGTCGACGCCACCGCTAGAAGGCTGCGAAAAATAGAGGCCGAGACGGGTAAGAAGCCGAGGCTGTTCATGCTCGGAGCCAGCGTTTTCCTATTTCCCCACCCTGTCAAAGAAATAAGAAGCCTCGCCGACCAGTATGGTGCATATGTTGTTTATGACGCGGCTCATGTGGCTGGGTTAATAGCGGGAGGCCTGTTCCAGGACCCGTTGAGGGAAGGGGCTGACTGCATTACCATGAGCACCCACAAAACCTTGGCAGGGCCTCAGCACGGCATGGTTGTATCATGGAACAAGTATAGCGAGAGGTTGAAGCAAGTGGCTTTCCCAGGCCTGTTATCCAATCATCATCTCCACGCCGTAGCAGGACTAGCCATAGCTCTTGCAGAAGCTCTCGCCTTTTACAGGGAATACGCGGCCCAGATAATCAAGAACGCGAAAATCCTCGCTGAGACTCTCTATGAGCTCGGCATAGATGTTCTTTACCCCAACAAGGGCTTTACAGAGTCTCACACAATCGTCGCCGATGTTTCAAAGTATATGGATGGTAGGACGGCGGAGGAGAAGCTTGAGCAGGCGGGGATAATCGTGAACCGCAACCTTATACCCAAGGACTACAGGCTCAAAACAGATTACAGAAGACCCAGCGGAATAAGGCTTGGCAGCCAAGAAGTGACGAGGCTGGGGATGAAGGAGTCTGAGATGAAGCAGATAGCCGAGTTCATCGCGGACGTCATCGTCAGGGGCAAAGACCCCAAACAGGTTGCGGAAGATGTGGCGGAGTTCAGGAGCGGTTACCGTAAAGTGCACTACTGCTTTGAGAACGCGACAGGAGCATATGACTACATCAGGATAAGGTGAGATAGAGATGTCGGATGACTATGTGCTGGTGGTGGAGAATTTGAAGAAGGTTTACCGTAACAACGGCATCGAAACCGTCGCCTTAAACGGTGTCGACTTCAAGGTTAGGCGGGGGGAAATGGTTGCCATAGTCGGCCCAAGTGGAAGCGGCAAGTCAACTCTTCTAAACATGTTGGGTGCGCTTGATAGGCCAACCGAGGGGAGAGTGTTAATCGATGGTGTTGACATAAGCCATGCCGACGACAACAAAAGAGCCCTCATCAGAAACAAGTTGATAGGCTTTGTCTTCCAATCCTACAACCTCATCAACAGGTTGACAGCATTAAAAAACGTCGAAATGCCGCTGGCCATACAGAACGTGCCTGAGCAGGAGCGGCGGAGACTGGCTCTCGAGATGCTGAGGGAGGTAGGTCTCGAGTCCAAGGCATACAAGAAGCCGACACAGCTAAGCGGCGGAGAACAGCAAAGGGTTGCCGTCGCAAGGGCCCTCGTAACAAAGCCCAGCATAATCCTCGCGGACGAGCCGACGGGAAACCTTGACTCCAAGTCGGGAGCCGTCGTGGTCCAGCTCCTCAAGGATTTGGCGCGGAAAGGCCACACAGTCATCGTCGTAACACACAACATGGAAGTCGCCCGCGAAGCCGACAGAATAATCTACATCAGAGACGGCAAAATCGAGAAAGAGGAGATAAACACGCTCACGGTGCAGCAGGCATGAGAGCTCTTACAACAACGATCCTTATCTCTCTATTGCTGGCTTTCCCGGCTTCGCTTCTCTCAGCAGGCTCCTCAACCATTCAGCTTATCGATGTTTTCTGGGGAAACGTCGGAAACCCCGAGAAAGCGGTTCCAGGGGACCAGAAGATAGACCTGACCATAACAGTCGCAAACATAGGAAACAAGCCTCTCTGCGCACTTGTCGGCGAGCTGTATCCGAGACCGGGCGAGTCTCTGCCCATCACAAGCTGGGACAGCAGACCAACCCTGTCTGCGAGCGTGGCCACTCCTGTCCAGCCCGGTGCAACAGCCTCGCTCACATACAAGGTGAACGTGAGATCCGATGTGGTCCCTGGTGTTTATACGGCTGAGCTGAGGCTAACCTACCGCGACTGCACCTCCACAAATGATCTTCTCCCCCAATCCTCTCAAACCATCCCTCTGAACCTTGTCGTCTACGAGCCGCAGAAGCCGAAGTTCATAGACTATAGATGGCTTGTGGACGGTGTTGAGGCATCTGTGGGGCCGGGGACGGGGCAGGCTGTTTTGGAGCTTGTCTTCGAGGCTCCTGTTGAGTCGTCTGTGGCGAATGTGGAGGGCTGGTTAACGCTGCCCGATGAATTCGGCGGCGGAGTTGTTTACGCAAACTATCTTCAACAGGTTCCTGCATCGGGTGTTTTCAGGCTCACATTCCCCCTGATTGTCCCTGAGACGGTGCAGCTAGGGGAGAAAAACTTCGGCATTAGCCTAAGGTATCGCAACAAGTTCGGCACAGTCATCCAAGCTGATTACACGGTTTCCGTGAATGTAGGCGGACGGGCAGAAATAGCCGCAATCATATACACTCCATCCTTCTCAGCCAACAGCATCTCAATCCTGAAATATCTAATCACCAACAACGGAACAGCACCCGCATACAACGCTGAGCTAAACATCCGCAGCGAAATCCCAACCATCAGAGTTCTCCAGCCTGTATACTCGCTCGGGACAGTAGAGCCCGGGCAAACAATCGAGATCCCTGTCCCGATATTCATAGACAAATCTACTCAGGCATCGTTATACGGATTGTCGTCGGCAATCACCTACCGAGATGTCTACGGCAACGTCCGTCGAAAGGAGTTCAACATGCCTTTCGTGGTTGAGGAAAATGCCAAGCCCGGGTTCACGGCACGTGCCACACAGCCCTTCATAGCTGCAGCCCACACAACACCCGTCACAATCATCTTCACCAACAAAAACCCCTTCCCAACAAAAGACGTGAAAATAACAATACGCTCATCCTCCCAGCAAGTCGTCATCATCGAAGGAGACACAGACCTCTTCATCCCAGTCATCGGACCCGGTCAAACAATATCCACCGAGATTAAGCTCCTCGCCGTCCCACAGGCCGGAGACACAGTAATCCCGCTCAAAGCATCGCTAGAATACAAGGACGACATAGGTCTAACAGTTGAGGAAACACTTGACATAAACTTCGCAGTCATCGCAGACATCTCGATAAGGCTCCAGAACCTCGCTCTCTCCCCCCAGAGCGCACGGCCCGGAGAAGCTGTCGACGTCGCCGGCGACGTAGTCAACGAGGGGACAGGGTTGGCCCGCGCAGTCTACGTCGAGATAGATGGTCAGCCGCCTTTCAAGGCCTTAGGAGAATCATCAACCTTCATAGGACAGATTAACCCATCTCAGGTAGCCGCCTTCACCCTCAACTTCATGGTCGACGACCAGGCAAAACCGGGAACATACGAAGTGGTCGTGAGAGTTGTATACAAAAACGGCTTTGGCGAAGAGTTCCAAACATCCAAAACGCTAGTGTATCAGGTGGTTGAGAGACAGCCGACAACTGTCTTACTGCCTCAGGCAGAGTCTGCCTCACCTCTGAACCCGTTTATCGTTTTACTCGTTGTCGCCGCGGCTTTGGCAGCGGTCATCCTGGTTGTGCGGAGGCGTGGACGCCGTGAAACCGGCTGACTACATCAGATATGCTTGGTCAGCGCTTAAGGACAGGAGGCTTAGAACAACTCTGACTGTGCTGGGCATAGTCGTGGGCCCCGCCTTGATAACCGCCCTCAACGCAACCACCGCAGGCCTAACACAATCCATCGTCTCAAACCTAGAAGTCTTCGGAACAGACCTCGTCCTCGTCCAGCGTGTAGGCGACTTCAACTTTGACGACAACGTAGTAAATTACATCAGCTCGCTGGAGGGTGTGAAAGAGACCTTTCCCTATTATCTGATTGCCTCTGGTGAGATAAGGACGCGTGGCAAATCTTTCTCCATGGATCCTACGAGGTCATACACGGTTCTCGCCGTCGAACTGAGAGACCTGCCCAAACTCTTCCCAAGCATAAAAGTCGACTCGGGCACCATTATTGACAACCCCTCGGCCGCCGTCGTGGGCTACAACGCCTGGAACCCACGTGACCCCGACCTACCCCCCATAGATGTCGGCTCTATCTTCACGGTTTCACCTCTCTCGGGAACAGGTACATCACGCTCCTTCACGGTGACCGCGCGCCTCGGCAAATATGGGCAATCTCTTTTCCTCAACCCGGACAACCAGATATTTGTATCACCTGAGGCCGGTAGATTGATAACCAACAGGAGAAGCTACAGCGGCGTCTTCGTTAAGCTAACAGAGCCCGGTTACAGCGACCAAGTCGTCCTCGCCATAGAGCAAAAATATGGTGGAGATGTACGCGTCTTCTCAATCACCGCTATAGCGGCGACCGTTCAACAGATAATCGGAACACTGAACGTCTTCTTCTCGACGGTTGCTTCGATGAGTCTCCTCGTCGCATTTCTCGGCATCATGACGACGATGTTTACGTCGGTGACGGAGCGTGTTCGGGAGATCGGGTTGATTAAGGCTCTTGGCTTCCGCACCCGAGACGTGCTTTTCAGCTTCATCTCCGAAGCTCTGATAATCGGCATTCTCGGAGGACTTTTTGGAACAGCCATAGGAGTCGGAGCCGCTTTCGCCCTCGCAAACATATTCTCAGGACCGCCGGCAGACGCACGACCAGGAAGCTTCGTCACGGGGCCCTCGGGCGAGGGGCCGCGGATAACTCCTCTGATATCGCCTGAGCTGATTTTGATGGGTGTGGTGGTCGCGGTCGGTGTCTCGGTTCTCGCAGGCCTGCTGCCGGCCTACAGGGCGTCGAGATTCGAGCCCGTCGAGGCTCTTCGACGAGAGTAGCTGACTGTGTTTTTATTGTGGCTGGTGCCGAGATAAGCTGTGCTGAACATCAAGGCGGTGAGAGCTAACCCAGGTTTCTACAGAACTGGAATGGAAAAGCGGCGCCGGCCAGCCGAAATAGTGGATGAGATACTTGCATTAGACGAGGAAAAGAGGTCCACCCTCAAATCGCTTCAGGAGCTGCGACATAGAAGAAACGTGGCGGCGGAGAAGATAGCGGCAGCCAAGAAACGCGGGGAAAAAACAGACCACGTCCTTCTCGAGATGCAGAAGGTCAACCGGGAGATCGAGGATCTGGAGGCCCGGCTCATAGATGTTGAGAAAAAGCTTGAGATGCTTCTCAAAACAGCTCCCAACCCGCCGCATGAGTCTGTGCCCGACGGCGAGACGGAGGAGGATAATGTTGTGGTCAGGAGCTGGGGTGAGCCGAGAACAGAGGAGTGGATGAAGGACCATGTTGATATTCTCACGGGCCTGGGGCTCGTCGACCTCGAAACCGCAGCCAAGGTTGCGGGCGCGCGGTTCTACTACTTGTTTGACGACCTTGTTCTCCTCAACTGGGCCCTTGTCCAATATGGGCTCGACTTCTTAAAAGGTAAGGGCTTCAGGCTGGTGCAGCCGCCGTACATGCTTACAAGGCGGGTTATGGAGGGTGTTGTGAGCTTTCAAGATTTTGAGGACATGCTTTACAAGGTTGAGGGCGAAGACCTCTACCTCATAGGAACGGCTGAGCATCCGCTCGCGGGATTGCACGCGGGTGAAATCCTTGACGGCAGAAAACTTCCTCTACGCTATGCTGGGATTAGTCCCTGCTTCAGGAAAGAGGCGGGCGCCCATGGCAAAGACACCAAAGGCATCTTCAGGGTTCACCAGTTTGAGAAGGTTGAGCAGTTCAGCTTCACGAAGCCGAGCCAGTCGTGGCCTGAGCACGAGTTCCTGATATCCAACGCCGAGGAACTGTACAGGAGCCTCGGCCTACCATACAGGGTTGTAAACATATGCGTAGGGGAGCTGGGCCCCGTTGCAGCCAAGAAATACGACCTCGAGGTATGGATCCCTGCCCAGAACAAATACCGTGAAGTGGTTTCATGCAGCAACTGCACAGACTACCAAGCCGTAGGCCTCGGCATAAGATACAGAGAGGCCCCCCACATAGAGGAGACCGACTACGTCCACACCCTTAACAGCACCTTGATAGCGACCGAGAGAACAATAGTGGCAATCCTCGAGAATTACCAGACACGTGACGGAGCGGTCGAGATACCGGAGCCGCTTCAGCCCTATCTCCATGGACAGAAAATGATCAAGCCAGCCGCTCGATAGAGCGTGTAATATGTTCGGCGAGGCTTCGCGGGTTCTCGAGGACGGGGAGCTCGGCGGAGCGAAGTAGATAGCTTGCAGACGCCATGGAGAGAAGCGGGTCCGCCCCGGATGAGATGAACCATGCGACCAGAGCCGCTGCGTAAGCGAAGTGGCTCTGTTTGACCGGCCTGCCAAGCCAGTTGGCTAGAGATTTTACACCGTTAGATATCATGTCCACTTCGCCGACGACATACACCGGAGCAGCAAGCTTTCTGCACAGCTCCTCCACATCCTTCAGATAATCTCCGTGTTTTTCCCTGAAATCTTGCAGCATCGGCTTATCGCTCCACAGGACGTATATGGGGTTTATCAGATAGCCAGCGGGTGCGGTGAGGACGATGGGCTGGCTTCGCGGGAGAAATGGCTTGATGCTCGATGGGTTTACATCGGGTGATAGGAGGACTGCGCGGGAAGACGCGACCGCGTACCTGAGCTCAGGGTTCTCAACCAGCATGTTTAGGTCGCAGAAGGCTGTGAAGCCTTTCAACCCCGTGAGAAAATCCCGGACAAAATCAACCGGGCCCCTCTCGCCAAAAACATATGCAAGCCGAGCCGAAGAAAGCTTGCCCAAGCCAATCCTTCTCAGCAAAAGCTTCAGCTGCCCAGGGCCCGCGAGAAACGCGGCCTCAGAAGGCATCCCTATCGGCTCAACAACAGTTTTTTCCAGAAACTTCTGATGTGCAGGCTTTTTCATGTGAAGAGCTACGATTATGTCTGGCTCGAAGTATGTTTCGCCCTCGCCTGTGTCTGTGTCGAGGCCGGTTGGTAGGTCGACGGCGAGCTTGGTGCAGTTTACGGTGTTGGCGAGTTTTATCGCTGTTTTGTAGAGGTCGGGGAGCCCTGGCTTCGCACCCGTCCCCAGCACAGCGTCTACGACGGCGTCAACCTCCTCAAACACGTTAGCAAGATCGAGAAGCTTCTCAACAGTGCCTACGGTAAACAGCCTTATAGAAGCCCTCATGTTCTGAACAGCCTCAAAATTTACACGCGCCTCAACAGTCTTTATCTTCTCCGGGTCGGCGAGAAGAAACACGGTTACGTCGGCGCCCATACAGGCAAGGTGCCGTGCCGCTGCAAATCCGTCTCCCCCGTTGTTCCCAGGCCCACATAAAATGAGCACCTTTTTTCCAGCGGCTTGGCCCAGTCGAGAGACAAGGCGGCGAGCTACAGCCGCGCCCGCGTTCTCCATCAGCATAAGCCTCGAAACACCCATGTAGCCAGAGTTCTCATCCCAAACCATCATATCCTCCGATGAAACAACGTCGGAAACCAATCCAACCCCATCCCCGCCCCCTGTTTATATAAACGTTAAACAACAGCCAATACCCACGTATCGCCGCAACCTTACCCAGCAAATCCACGGATACCTATTCAAACACATATATACATCCAAAATAGGCTGTAGATTTGTGAAAAGAAGTTTAGTCAAAGCTGTATCGAGAACGGTGACGATTGTTGTAGTTGCGGTGGTTGTCATAGCGGCGGTCGTGGGCATCAGCGTTTTCACCAGAGTTCTGCCTCTTATGCAGCCTACCTCCAGCGTTTCAGAGATAAAAGTGGGATTAGTTGAGCCTCTCAGCGGTAACTACGCCGTCTTCGGCAACGAGGCCCGCATGGCTGCGGAGTTAGTGATTGAAGAAATTAATAGCAAAGGCGGTATAGCCAGCTTGGGCGGCGCCAAGCTCAAGCTATTTGTCGAGGACAGCAAAAGCACCGCCGACGGCGCGAGACTCGCGGCTGAAAAGCTCGTCAACGTAGACAAGGTTCACGTGATTATCGGGGCGTTCATCAGCTCCCATACACTCACGATGCTCGACGTCACAGAGCCGAAGAAAGTGGTGGTTATGGCGGACGCTCTCGTCGATTACCTCACCGCACGCGGCTTCAAATACATCGTCAGGCTGCCACCCAAGGCATCCGCCCACGGAGCAACAGCCGTAGACTTCGCCATCGGAGTCTTCCAGCAAAACGGTATGAAAATTCAGCGGCCAGTCATAGTGCATTTTGACGGGTTGTTCGGGGAGGTTACAGCAGACGGTGTATACACAAGACTCCGAGACCTCGGCATAAGACCTGTTGACCGTATAAAGTATCCCACCGACATAACAGATATGTCTCCCATAATTGAGAGGATTAGGCAGGCGAACCCCGATGTTGTCTTTGTGGTTCCATACTATGCAGACTCGGTTTTGTTCGCTAAAGCTGTTGCATCGCTTGGCCTGAAGGTTCCGCTTATAGTTGGTGCTGGTGGAACAGGGTTAGCCGACCCCGACTCAATTAAGGCTTCTGGAGAAGCTTCAGAGTTGATGACAAACACTTACAGCTACGACCCGTTCCTGCCCACAAACTACAACAAACAGCTGGTTCAGGCTTTCCAGAACCGCTACGGTAAGCTTCCCACTGAGGCCGCCGGCATAATTTTCTACACCCTCTGGACTCTCAAGGAAGCGTTGGAGGTCAGTGGCAAAAACTATCCAGATGACCCACTTTCCGGCGATAACCTGATGAAGGCCTTCATGTCATTAGACCTGACAAGCGGCCCCGCGGCGGAAACTTACCCATCGGGTCATATCAGGCTGGCACCCAACGGCGACAACCTATACGCCCAAGCAGTTGTTCTACAGGTTCAGGGAGGCAAGCCGGTCCTCGTCTACCCATTCGACAAAGCACAGGCGAAACCGGTCTTCCCAAGACCTTAAACCCCACTCTTTTTTTATCTACATGGGTGATTTGTCGTGATAGGTGCAGATTTCGGTGTCCAGCTCCTCCAAACTGTTTTGTTCGGTGTTATGTTGGGTGGTGTTTATGCTCTTGCCGCCATGGGGTTGGCGCTTCTCTTCGGCGTCGCTAACCTCATCAACTTCGCCCACGGCGAATACATCATGCTCGCCATGTACATGGCATTTGTCTTCAGCGTCACGATTTTCCAGGACCCTGTGCTCACACCCATTTTCAACATCCCACTCTTCTTCGGTATAGGTGTCCTAACATATCTCGGCATATTTAAGAGGCTTATCAACGCTCCTCCTCTTTCACAGATAGCTGCAACAGTCGGCATATTGGTGCTGCTTAGAAACCTCGCCCTCACGATTTGGGCTGCCGAGCCGAAGGCACCGCCCTACACCGTTTTCGCGACATCGCTCAACATAGGGCCCATCGTTGTGCCTCTCGACAAGCTCCTCGCCATGGCGGTGAGCTTCGTAACCCTGTTTCTCCTCAACATGTTCCTGGAGAGGACCAGGCTCGGTGTTGCGATGAAGGCCTCCGCAGACGATGTGGAGGCGGTGTCGCTCATGGGCGTAGACACCAACCGCCTCTTCCTCCTTACAACAGGGATAAGCCTAGCCCTCGTAGGCCTCTCCGGCTCATTGATAATGACCTATCAAGCGGTTACACCAACCTCTGGACTGCTCTTCGGACTTCTAACATGGGCCATAGTCGCGTTGGCAGGTCTCGGAACGGTGAAAGGCGTCCTCATAGCCTCAATCATCTTCGGCTTAGCCGATGCATTGGCTTCGGGACTTTGGGATCCACGTGGTAGAGAAATAGTCCTATACAGCCTCTTCATACTGATTCTCTGGGTTAAGCCCAAGGGTTTGTTCGGGAGGAGATAATCCGTGAACCGATATATTTTGCTGGGTGCGGCAATAGCGTTGGCTGCAGCGCCTTTTCTCGTCGGACTCAACGAATACTATCTCTTCCTCGTAACCCTGATACTCTTGTACACAACTATCGTGGTGGCTTGGCAGCTTATCGGAGGCTATGGCGGCCAGCTTGACCTCGGCGCCGGAGCCTATCATGGACTCGGGGCTGTGATAACAGGTTTCCTGATGGTAAACTATGGAATATCGGGATGGGTTGGGCTCGTTGTCAGCGGAGCAGCCGCGGCGGGTGTCGCTTTCCTAATCGGATACCCAAGCTTCAGGCTGGGGCTGAAGGAGGTTTGGTACGCCCTTTCCTCCCTCGCCCTCGTACTCATACTTCAGAAAATTTTCCTCCTATGGACAGATGTCGCAGGCCCCCTCGAACGCTACATACCATACGCCGAATTCGACCCAGTCTTCATGCGAGCGGGGACAAAAATCTTCTACTACTATATCGCCGCAGCTCTTCTCGCGGTCACCTTCTACATCGTCGCGCGGATACGCCGGAGCAAAACAGGCCTCTACCTCATAAGCATCAGGGAGAACGAGGAGGCTGCTGAGATGCTCGGCGTCGACGTAAGACGCTACAAGCTACAGGCCCTCATGATATACAGCTTCATAGCGGCGGTGACAGGCGGGATCTATGCAAGCATGGTTGGCTTCTACCATCCAACACTCTTCGACAGCTGGATAAGCATCCAGACAGCGACCCTTGCAATAGTAGGAGGGCTCGGCCACCTTCTCGGGCCACCAATAGTCTCGATAATCCTGCTCACTGTCCAGGAATATCTGAGAATCACCCTCGGCGCGGTGGTCATCGGCCTCCACCAAGTCATCTTCGGCATAATCCTCGTAATCATCATTATGTTTAAGCCGGATGGGCTTGGGCCTGTGATTGACTCTTTGGCTAAGCGGTTGACAAGCTCGGTGAGTAGGTGATGAGCTTGGATGCCTTGGTTCTTGAGGGGGTTTCCAAAAACTTTGGAGCACTCGCGGCCTTGAACAACGTCAACATGCGTATCCGAGTCGGTGAGATAGTGGGCTTGATCGGCCCAAACGGCGCCGGAAAAACAACGCTCTTCAACGTCGTCACAGGCTTCATCAAACCCGACAGAGGAAGGGTGAAACTTTTCGGAGAAGATGTCACAGGTCTTCAGCCTCACCAAATAGCTGCAAGAGGCGTGGGACGCACCTTCCAGATCGTTAAACCATTTCTAGGCATGACCGTCTACGAAACAGTTCTCGTCGGAGCATATCTTAGAGAGAAAGACGCTGAGAAAGCCATGCAGAGAGCCGAGGAATCCATGAAGCTTACGGGGGTTTATCATCTGAGGGATAGGTATGCGCGGGAGCTGAACACTCCCCAGCTGAAGCTTGTGGAGCTGGCGCGGAACCTCGCAACGCAGCCGAAGCTTCTGATGCTTGACGAGATAGTCGCCGGTTTGACGCCGGCGGAGGTTGACACCATGACCGCGCTTGTGAAAAGGATACGGGATGAGAGAGGTGTCACGGTTCTGCTGGTGGAGCATGTGATGAGGTTTGTCATGAACATCTCGGACAGGGTTGTGGTGCTGAACTACGGTGAAGTAATCGCGGAAGGCACACCCGCCGAGGTGAGCAGCAACCTCAAGGTCATCGAAGCCTATCTCGGAGGAAAAACCGGTGCATAAACAGGTGACTATGATGACGCTTCTCGAGACAAAAGTGTTAAACGCCGGCTACGGTCCTCTCCAAATTCTCTGGAACATAGACCTCAGGGTTGAGGAGAGGTCGGTCACAGCCTTGATAGGGGCGAACGGCGCCGGCAAAACAACTTTGATAAAGGTTTTGACAGGTTTGCTCAAACCCTACAGCGGAAAAGTATTCTTCAAGGGCGTGGATGTCACCGGGTATCCCGCTCATCGGATGAAGCAGATGGGGATGTCGCTTGTTCCGGAGGGGCGGAGGCTTTTTCCCAACCTCACGGTGTGGGACAACCTTCTGATGGGTGCCTACATGCTTCGGCAGCGGGAGGATTTTGAGAAGCGGCTTGAGTTTGTTTTTGAGCTTTTCCCTGTGTTGAGGGAGAGAAAGAACCAGCCTGCGCGTCTGCTCAGCGGCGGAGAAGCTCAGATGCTAGCCATAGCAAGGGCCCTCATAGCACCCGCCGACCTGCTTATCGTCGACGAACCAAGCAGCGGCCTCGCGCCCAAGCTCGTCGACCTAATCTTCAAAAAACTCGAGGAACTCCGCGAAAGAGGGTTAACCATCCTCGTCGTAGACCAGTTCGTCGAAAGAGCCCTCTCCATAAGCGACACAGCCTACGTCATGGAAAACGGCAAAATAGCCATACAGGGCCCCAGCACAGAAGTCGCCAACAACGAACACCTCAAAAAAACATACCTCGGCCTATGAATGGGCCCGGTGGGATTCGAACCCACGGCCACCAGGTTATGAGCCTGGCGCTCTAACCTGGCTGAGCTACGGGCCCGGTCCGCCTTTTTTCGATGTTTTCGGGATTATATAACTCATTTTTCGAGGAAGTGGTTGATGGTTGTGTATCGGCTGTCTATTTGCATGGTTTTTCGGAGGGTTTCCTCGAGCTGTCGGAGCCTCCCCTCGTGTGAGAGGAGAAGTGACATGGTGAAGGTGTCGAAGGTTCTGCGGAGGGGGTTCATGGTCCCCGCGTGGACGTAGCGGAATGCCTGGTTAACCAAGTTGTCGAAAGCTTCTCGCTCCTCTCTGCGGAGGGCTTCTCTGAAGCTTGACCATCCACGCACCTCTTCCTCGAGAAGCTGGCGATAGGTTGCGGCGTTCCGCCCCATGCCACGTAAACTGTTTCAACGGCTGTTGATAAGTTGAGAGAGCTGTCCGAAAATGCGTCAACCCCTGTTTACGACGAAGACGCTGTATCTGCTGCAGCTTTCCGATGAGACGGCCACACGCACGGCCGCCAGCCCATCCACTCTTGCCTCCCCGTGTCCACCCGGCTCAACCGTCAAAGTTTCATAGGTGAACCAGCTCCATTCCCAAGCCTTCCCCGTGTCCACGATTGGAGAACATGTGGCAAGCAGACGCAGCTTCAGCCTGCCGTTGCCATGGTTGAGGACATGCAACACGGTTTCCCGCCACTCAAATGTCTCGATAGGCGGGTCGAGAAGCTCCTCATCACCAGCCGTTTCATGGTTCCAGGCCAGCAGCCACGACAGCGCTCCGCCGCGGGGAGGCTCAAGAAGCTCATAGACAGTGGAATAGTTGTCGCCGTCCCAGTCAATCAACCCCAAAAACCCGTTCGGAGTGAGGAAGACATGGGTTGTCTCAAACAGGCCCTGCGACGTGGGCCTGTAGAAGCATCTGCCGTCGATGAAGGAAAATGGCTTGGAGACACCCCATCTTGGTCTGCAGTCTTTGTCGACGGCCACGAATCCGCCGCCTGCTTCCTGGTTGAAGACGGTTAGGTTTCCGTCCAGCTCAGCCAGCCCCATCCTCACAGCCGCGTGAGGCTTCAGCGCCCAGGTACAGTTTCTCGACATGTCCTGTGGGGGACAGCTCCACACAACCTCGCCATCCTCTTCACGCAGCTCATACACACCGCGGATGTCTTGGTTCACCGCGGCCAGCAGGTCTCCGCCAAAGCTGTTGCTATGCACCGAGCTCGGTGTTTTGCCGGGTATGCGGGATAGCTTAGCCAACCCTTTGCCAAGCTCTCTGCTCCAAATGATTTTTCCCTCACCGTCTATGCGCCGCAGCATCCCGTTACCATAATCGGTCGTCAACACGTGTTCATGGTCTTTTGTGGGCACGATGTCGTGGGCCCATTTTGCGTCGGGGAAGCCGATGCTCCATTTCACGGATTTGGTTTTTCGGTCTATGACGATGTAGCGGTTGTCAAGGTCTGCGCAGATGATGTCTCCGGGTTTGGCGTTTAAGCCGGGGAGATGCTCGGTGACGAGCCGGGCGATGTGGGGGTTTGACGTGAGCTGGGAACCGGTTACCCTGTGCTCCCAAATGATTTGCTTTTTCTCAGGATGGTAAATGAATGCTGAGCGACGGGTGTGGGGGTCGGCCATGACAACAACCATGTCTCCCGTCACGGGGTCGTAGACATATTCGGCGAAATGCGGGGTGTATCCTCTTTTACGGAAAAGTATCTGAGCCCTGCAGCCAGCGACCGCGGCCATGCCTATAGCGGGGTCCACCATCTCATAACCGTTTACGGATTTATGGAGGCATAGGGCCTCTGTTACGGTTGTCTCTGCAGAGGCGGCAGTTGTACAAGGAGCTTATCTCGACAGCTGTTAGCGAAGGGTTTCAACTGACGGAGAAAGCACTCCGCCGCCTCGAGGAATACAGCAACCCCTACCAAGCGCTCACCGCAACCATCGAGAGACTGAAGAAAACCAGGCCCGAGGCCGTGGTAATAGACGTCGACGACCTCCAGCAGCCTGTTGAAAAACCAGCCGAGCCAACCCCGCCGCCTCCACAAGAAAAACCCATACACATTCCACGTCTCGAGACACGCTCAGTCATAGACAACGACTACAAGATAGAGGGTGAGATAGAGGAGTTTAGAAGCTATTTTCTCAGCAGATACCATCTCATCAAACGCATCCTCTCGAAACGTCGTCTCGAGTTCACACCGGTCTCCGAGGTCCCCGCGCTGCGGGACGGCGGAGAGACTGTTGTGGCTGTGATGATTCTTTTTAAGAAGGAGGGGCCCAGCAACATAAGGATAACTTGTGACGACCCATCTGGGCAGATGGAGGTCGTCGCCTCCAAAAGAAACCAGCAAATCTACAAACATGCTCTCGAGCTTTTGACAGACACGGTTGTGGCCATGAGGATAAAACGTTTAGGCGGAGTCAACATACTCACCGAAATAATTCATCCCGACGTCGATGAACAACAGCTGAGAAAAACGCCGCAGACCGAGGAAGCCTACGTATGCCTCATCTCAGACATACATGTCGGGAGCAGACATTTCCGGCGGGATTATTTCGAGAATTTTCTCGACTGGCTTAACCGTGGGAGAGATGGTGTTGTCAAACGCTTGACTCATCTCGTCATAGGCGGAGACCTTGTTGAGGGTGTAGGCATTTACCCTGGCCAGGAAAAAGACCTACTGTATAGGAATGTTGAGGAGCAGCTCAGGGAAGCGGGAAAACTCCTCGCCGAAATACCCCAGAACATCGAGATAATCTTCATACCCGGCAACCACGAGCCTGTACGGAAAGCTTTGCCGCAGCCGCCTCTACACGACCGTCATAGAAAACTGCTGGACGAGCAGAGAAAAATGATTCATTTATCCAATCCCGCGGAGCTTGTTTTTGACGGTAAGAGGATAACCGTCTACCACGGTCAAGGCCTCGACGACATCATACAATCTCTTCCAACCGCGTCCTACAGCACTCTCCCCGAAAACGCGGCCGAAGTCGTTACAGCCCTGCTGAGATATAGGCATCTCGCACCCATCTACGGAGGCAGTGCACAGCTTCTCCCCTCTAAGGAGGATATGCTGGTGATTGTTGAGCAGCCGCATCTCCTACAGACGGGTCACATCCATGTTTTGGTCAACACATCATACAGGGGAGTCAGGCTAGTGAACGCCGCTGCTTGGCAGGACCAGACTGATTATCAGAAGTCCCTTGGGCTTGAGCCGGATGTTGGATACGCAGCGGTCCTAAACCTAGCATCCATGAACGTGGAGATGAAGTCTTTCGCATCCTAAACAGGCTTCGCCAACGCCTTCCAAAACAACATACCTTTCCTGAAGCCGGTTACCTTGTACCCCGTCTCCTCGAGAATGGATAGAACATGGCGGGGGCTCGTACCATGTCCCAGCATCCGTGAGCTGATTGGGTCGAGAATGTAGACCAACCCATCGTCCACAAGCTTGCTTCGAAGCGTTTCGAGAGATTTTCTGATGTCGGCTAGGTGATGGAGGCTGAAGAGATACGCGGCCCGGTCGACGACGTGATTGGGTACACCCTCTAAATCTTCTCCAGCTGTTTTCAGAACCTTTACGTTATCCATACCCAAGGCCGAGGCCCTCTCCTTAACCGTCTCAAGATACTCCTCCGAAACATCCACAGCATAGACCACGCCCCCTTCTCCAACAACCCTGGCCGCGGGGAATGTGAGAAACCCTTTTCCGCATCCAATGTCGAGAAAACGATGCATATGCTTCAGCCCTATTTCCTCGAGGATTTTGAAAGGGTTTTGGATAAGCCTTCTCAGAGGAGACCCTATCACAGCAGACTCGCAGCCACCCACACCAACGCAAAATAATGAACGATATATATGGATACATGTGTTGTAGACAACTTTTTTAGGCGAAAAACGGGTTCGGAACCGTGTCCCATCGGGTTAGGGTCTGCAGAGAGGATGAGCTTGGCGAAGGTGATATGAGGGTTGTTGAAGCGGGCGGTGAACAGGTTCTTGTCCTCCGTCACAAGGGAAAAATCTACGCAGTCTCCAACATATGCACACATGAATATGCCGAGCTCGTCAACGGGCTCGTGGTCGACGGAACAATAACATGTCCCGTGCACCTTTCACGTTTCCGGCTGGAGACGGGGGAGGTTCTCAACCCGCCCGCGGCAAAAAACCTCAAAACCTACAAGGTTCAAGTTCTCGAAGGCGAGATATTTGTCGAAACCTGACTTATCTTCTCCATTTCCCCCCTCTCGATAAACCTTATGGCCTCCATCGCGGCCATGCAGCCGAATCCAGCAGCTGTAATCGCCTGCCTATACTTCTTATCATGAACGTCGCCCGCGGCAAAGACTCCCTTCACACTCGTCATCATACCATCCTTGAGCTTGATGTATCCCTCCTCATCCATTTCAAGCTGTCCCGCGAAAATCTCGGTGTTGGGTTTGTGTCCAATAGCCACGAAAACCGACTCCGTTTTGATGATCTTTTCCTCACCTGTTTTGAGGTTCCTGACACGCACCGCCTCAACCTTGTTTTCTCCCAAGATTTCGGTGACCACGCTATTCCATATGAACTCTATACGTGGGTTGTTTCTCGCCCTCTCGGCCAAAACTTTTGAAGCCCGTAGTGTATCTCTTCTATGCACCACGATAACTTTCTCCACCAAGTTGCTGAGGTAGAGGGCGTACTCCATAGCAGTGTCCCCGCCACCCACCACAACCGATGTAGAAGATCCCTTGAAGAGTGGGCCGTCGCATGTGGCGCAGCTGGAGACACCTCTTGCCAGAAGCCTCTTCTCACCCTCAACCCCGAGCCACTTCGGCGAAGCGCCCGTCGCCACGATCACGACCCTTGCCCTGTAAACATCTTCACCGACGTAAACCTCGAACGGGTGCTTGGAGAAATCCACACCGGTCGCGTTGTCGTAAATAATTTCAGCTCCCTGGTTTTCAGCCTGCTGCCTCATGTTCTCCATAAGCTCTGGGCCGATAACACCGTTTGCGAAACCGGGATAGTTCTCCACCTCACGCGTCAGCATAAGCTGTCCACCTGCCTCAATCCCCGCTATAACCAGTGTCTTCAGGTTCGCTCGGCAAGTGTATATCGCGGCCGTGTACCCCGCGGGGCCTCCACCAATCACCACCACATCATAGACATCATCCATCATGAATTATCACTTCATCCACATAATTAAATGTTAAACATCCACGAACGGTGTAGGTTGAAAACCTATATCAAACGGTTGCGTCGCAGTTTTGATATGGCGAAAGCTGTTAAAGTGGCCACCGCCTCTGAGCTTCCGCCAGGAGCTATGAAGACTTTCGATGTCGAGGGCAAGCTCATTCTCGTCGCTAACGTTGACGGCGTTTATTATGCCATGGACGCTATCTGTAGCCACGAGGAGTGGGACCTTTCGGAGGGTATGCTGGAGGATACACGAGTTACATGCGCGGGACACGGCGCTGTATGGGACCTGAGAACAGGCACCGCCGAGTTTGACGAGGAGCTTCCTCCACTAAAAACCTATAAAACCCTCCTCAAGGACGGTGAAGTGTTCATCGAGATCGAATAAACATGAAGAGATATCCATTTGTGTGCACAAACTGTGGCGCCGAATACATGCTTCAGGCGTGGAAGGCTGTTTGCCCTAACTGCGGCGCCGAGTATACGCTTGAGGCGAAGCCTGAAAAACCTCTGAAAAGCAGCGCGGCACCCCAGATAATTGGAGCGGCTGCACTGTTTGGATATGTTGTTAGCAGCTTCTTCTTACCAGATGTTTTCTCTGTTCTCGGCCCTGGGCTGGCTCCATTCGCCATGGGGGCCGCTGTTCTTCTGGCTTTGCTCATGCTAACCGGCTCCTACATCTTCATCGGCGCGGCTCTAACGCTGTCTCTAGCCACCATGGCTTACCATTTCCTCGGGTCTTCGGTGGATGCGTTGCCGGGTCTGGTTTTAGCAGCCGTGACAGCGGCGGGTTCAGGTATAGCCCTCAGCAGAATAAGACTTCATGGAAGAAGGAAGGCGAAGGAGACTGATGCGAGAGCTATGCCCGAGTATTCCGGATGGGGTGCTCCTCGAGAAGACGCTGAAAAACCCTGAACGCGTTTTCGTCATAGAGGACGAACATCACCTTCTTGAGGCCGCTGTTTTCTCGGAGCAGATAATCTATCACAGCTGTGACAATTACTCTTGCGGCGTCTTCGAGCGGGTACCCGAATGCTCCGGTTGAGATGGCGGGCATCGCTATCGATGTGAGGTTGTAGGTGTCGGCGAGTTTGAGGCTGTTGATGACCGCGTCCCTCAGCTTCCGCTCTTCGTCTCCCTCACCCATCCGAGGCCCAACAGCGTGAATAACATACCGGGCCCTAAGCTTTCCAGCACCTGTTATCACCGCCCCACCAACAGGGCAATACCCAATCCTGTCACATTCCTCCTGAATGCTTGGGCCTCCTTTCCGCAGAATAGCCCCCGCGACACCGCCACCCATTTTAAGCCACTTGTTAGCAGCGTTAACAATAGCGTCAGCCTCAACCTCCGTAATATCACCCTTTAAACAAATCACCTCGGTCTCTCGGACCTTAACCATTACAGGACCATTTTCGCGATTGGTCTCTATAAATTTCACCATGCTTAGCTTTCTCTGGGATGGCCTGGCTCGTGGAGGTGTTTGTTCAGGGCAGGGGATGGACACCGCTTCGGCAAGTCTTCGGCCACAGCGGTGTTGTCGAGGGGTTTGATGAGGCTCTTTCTCTGGGATGCTCGGTTGTTTTGAAAAGTGTTGAGAGGGCGTCGCGGGCTGCGGGGGCTAGCGCAGGAGATGTTGTCGGTTTCCGTGTTAGAGAGGTCTCTAGCGAGCCTGAGCCGTTGCCGCCGGATGCTGTGAAATGGGATGATGTACGTCACAGGTTTTTCCGGCGAGGTAGCGCATATCTCCTCTACAAGTCTTGGAGCTGGCCCGATTGATGGATCAGCATTTTCTCGTGGACAGGGCTGTTGTGGAGCGTCTGGTTGAGGCGGCTGAGCTTACCAGCGATGATGTTGTTCTCGACGTTGGGGCGGGGACAGGCGTGCTGGCTTTCGAGGCGGCCAAGTATGCCAAAAAGGTGTACGCTGTCGAAAGCGACCCACTGGTCTTCAAGAGGTTGAACGAGGAAGCACAGACTTATGGTAACGTTGTGGCCGTGAGAGGCAACATCCTCCGCCTAAGGCTTCCATCCTACACCAAGATTGTCGCCAACCCGCCTTTCAGCGTGCTCGAGCCACTCATCATCCGACATCTCAAAAACCCTGTTACCATGTCACTTCTCACACCCAAACACTTCGCAGACAGCCTCCTCTCCACAGACACAGTCATCGGGTTCAAAACACATCTAAGCTACATCGTCGAGGAGAAAGGTGTTTACGACGGCAGGGTATGTGATCCTCCCTACCCCGGCAAACTATCCCATGTCTTGTTGAAACCTGTCGAAAATACGGCGCTTCAGAATGCTATGGTGATGTTTCTTCTTCAACCCGGCTCCAAGGTGAGGAACAGCCTACGTAACGTGTTGTGGAAAAAATGCACCAAACGCGAGGCCACCAAGCTCGTCGAGCTATCCAGCCTTCCAGACACTCTGCTGGAAAAACGCGTAAGCCGCACCACAATCCAAGACCTGAAGCAGATCTACGGCTTTTTGGCGGAAAACGTTTAAGAATAGACCGTTCAAGCTGATGGTTGAGAGCTTGTTGGCCGAGGTGGGGTAGCCTGGTAGCCCTCAGGGCTGTGGACCCTGCAGCGCGAGTTCGAATCTCGCCCTCGGCCCTTATATACACCATAGAAATTTGTTGAACAGGTTTGAGGATAAGCCTGGTTCTGACAGTTGTCACCGCCTTTGCGACGTTGGTGCTGATACCTTTCGCTGTGGGCAGCTTGTCAGTGTTTCTGGCTTTCGTTGTCTCGGTTGTATTCGCTCTCATTCTATTAGTTGATGCTCTGATTTCAGACGGCGGCCGCCGTAGGATGCATGTTCCCTCGATGGTTTTGGGTTACTCCACCGTGGTAGTTCCAAGCCTCGCGACGCTGCTCATCTTCGTTGAGGAGTTCAACTTTTTCAGAGACTGGTATAAGCCCATCATGCTCGCCAGCTACGCGGCCCTGTTTCTCACTAACCTGATGTTCCTACCACTGGCCGCCGCCAACTACAGGCGGGAGGAAAGAGCCCTAGCCGAGCAGACCTATTTTCCACCGGTCTCGGTCATCGTCCCGGCCTACAACGAGGAGAAATGGATAGGACACTGCATAGAGGCCCTGCTTGAGAACGATTACCCCAGCAAGGAGATCATCGTCGTCGACGATGGCAGCGTTGACAGAACCTATGAGATAGCAAGCAGATACGTTAGAAGAGGCGTTACCGTTCTGAGGAAACCCAACGGCGGAAAAGCCTCGGCCCTCAACTATGGAATGTTGTTCGCCACCGGTGAAATCATCGTCACCGTCGACGCGGACAGCATCTTGACGAGGGATACACTGCGGCGGATTGTGCTACCTTTTAGGGATGAGAAGGTGGTCGGGGTCGCGGGCAACGTCCGGGTCGTGAACCGGGTCAACTGGCTCACCAAGAACCAAGCCCTCGAATACGTCACACAGCTAAACATAACGAGGAGAGCAACGTCTTTTCTCGGCGTTGTGCAGGTGATGCCTGGGCCTCTGGCGGCCTTTAGACGCAGCATAGCCGCAACACTTGGAGGATACGACCGCATCACTTTGACCGAGGACTTCGACCTCACCGTGAAGCTTCTCAAAACAGGCGGAGTCATACAAGCTCCACCCGGCGCCTTCGCCTTCACAGAGGCTCCGTCTAGTCTCCGAGACCTTTACAGGCAGCGTCTCAGATGGTATAGGGGGAACACGCAGGTTTTAATGAGGCATTCCGACGCCTTCAGGGTGAGGAGATACGGGCGGCTGAGCCAGCTTGTGTTTCCTCTCATGGTTTTGCAGCAGATAGTTATTCCTTTGCTGGGGGTAGCATCTATTCCAGCGGCCGTACTCATCATACTCGCTGGTGGACTGGGTTATGTGCTGCGCCTCCTCGCGGTCTTCAGCGTTCTCCAGCTATGTCTCTCGCTTATTGCTTTGGACATGCAGGATGAGGATGTTAGGCTTGGTATCTATGCGCCCTTCGCAGTAGTCGGCTACAAGCATCTCCTCGACATCATCGCGTTGAAGGCAGTTTTCGACATCCTTGTTCTGAGACGGAGGCCGGGGTGGACTCGGGCGGAGAAGAAGGGGCTGGAGGTTACACTCCGTTCCTGACACTCTTTAAAATGTGTTGAGGAAGCTTCTCCCCCCACTTCTCGATAAAGGATTTGTCTAGCTTCCTATCCCTCATCTCATCGGGCAGCATCCTCGGAATCTCGTCGACCACAGGATACCATCTACCGCATCCACTGCATTCAACAAACCCAGCTGCTATCTCCAGGCCATAGCATCTCTCACAATCGGTTTTAACAAGATCACGCACATAGCCGCCGTGAAAAGCGCAGTAAAGCTCACACTGTCTAACGAAAGGGGGCTTCTCGATAGACTTCTCCTCGAAAACAACAAGCTTCAGCGGAAAAGATTTGCACATCGGGCAGGCGAGAATATCCATCAGCCGGTACTTCATGTAGACAAGCTTATATGGAATGATTTAAGCCATGAGCAGCTACACAAACACTATATAGCGTAAAATCTTGTCAAAAGCTTGGATGACTTCTGTCAAGGGTGTTGAAAAACCGCTCGATGTCCTCGACCTGTTCATGGAAAGGTTTAGGATGCTCGGCGGATACGCGGCTTTAGCAGACAACCCTGAAACAGCCGCCGCAGTCGCTGCAGATTTTCTTAAACAACATGGGTCAAGGACTGTTTTCATCTCGAAGCTGCCGAAGGAGGTCATGCAACTGCTCGAGAAAAAGTTGGAGGAAATGGGCATCCAGATCTACACACATGAATCATCCAAGGACCCTGTCGCAGTAGTGAAAATGGTCGATGCAGGTATCTCCACGGCCGCGGCAGCGGTGGCTGAGACGGGGACATTCGTCGAGGTTGCCTTTGATGATGTTGAGCGACTAGTCTCGAGCTTCCCCAAAACCTATGTATGCTTTATCAACGGCTCCTCAGTAGTCAAGTCTGTATACATGACTGCTGGTCTTCTCCGCTCAGCTATGGAAAAGGATAGAGTTGCTGTGACGTTTATCTCGGGCCCGAGCAGGTCGGGTGATATTGAGCAGAGACTGGTTCTGGGCATTCACGGACCTCATCACGTGTTGGCGGTGGTGTGCGGCTGGCTTTGAAAAACGCTTCCGAACTCCATCGTATTCTCTCTGGGAAGGTGGCAGCCGTCCTTCCGAGAAGCGAATGGAGAAGGTATCTACGGGAGGCTCTTTTCAGGACACTTGATAAAAGGAGAGAAGCTATACAGATTATGGCCCCCGACTTTGAAAAGTTTAGGAACGACGCGCGGATGGCGAAAGCGCATGCTGTGGAGAAGCTCGACAAGCTTCTGCAATTGTTCATCCAAAACTGCGAGAAAAAGGGGGTGAAGGTCTATGTCGCTAAAGATGCGGAGCAGGCGTGCCATTTCGTCTACCGCATAGCTATGGAGAAGAACGCGCGGCTAATCACGAAGAGCAAGTCGATGACCACTGAGGAGATTGGGCTTAACCAGTTTCTCGAGAAGCAAGGGCTCAGGGTTGTTGACACAGATTTGGGGGAGCTGATTGTCCAGCTCGCGGGAGAAAGGCCCTTCCATCTCGTCTACCCCGCTGTCCACAAAACACGCCAAGATGTTGCAAAACTCTTCAGCCAAGAAGCAGGCAGAATGCTGAGCGACGACATCAGCGAGTTGATGAACTTCGCCCGCGAATATTTGAGAGAAAAGTTTCTCACAGCCGATTTAGCAATAACAGGAGTAAACATAGCTATTGCGGAGACAGGCACCGTAGTTGTTGAGACAAACGAAGGAAACGATAGACTGGGCAACATCCCTGCCAAAACATACATAGCCGTCATGGGTATGGAGAAACTGGTCGA
The DNA here is from genome assembly GCA_041641305.1 of Nitrososphaerota archaeon. Classification (GTDB taxonomy): domain Archaea; phylum Thermoproteota; class Nitrososphaeria_A; order Caldarchaeales; family Caldarchaeaceae; genus Caldarchaeum. The sequence goes on from JBEPYN010000001.1 coordinate 360,989, forward strand.
AAAAATTGAGGACGCGCTCAAGCTCATAGTCGCACATCCTGTAAGCTCAACAGGCCAGTGGCTCACAAACTACGTCTCATTCCTCACCGGGCGAACACCGTTAGCGGACAGCCTTGAAGACCGTGAGATGCACGTCGTCATAATCGATAACGGACGCTCGGCGATGCGCGATGACCCCGTTTTCCGCGAAGCACTCTACTGCATAAGATGCGGAGCATGTATGAATATCTGCCCCACATTCTCATCTCTCGGCGGACACGTTTTCGGACACATCTACACAGGCCCCATAGGAATTCCTTGGACAGCCTTTGTACACGGCCTCGAGAAAGCCGCGGAATTCGCCCCACTATGCATTTCCTGCGGACTATGTAGAGAAATCTGTCCAACGATAATCGACATGCCCTACATGATTGCCGAGGTAAAGCACCGCTACATACGCGAGGGTGGACAACTCTTCGTCAACAAGGTCGTCGAAAGCTATGAAACAGCCTACAGAATAGGCTCCAAGTTTCCAAGGCTCTTCAACCGCCTAATCTCCTCCTCTACAGTTCGCGCCTTGATGGAAAAGTTTCTGGGGATAGAGCGTAGAAGAACGCTGCCGGAGATCGCCGCCCGACCTCTAGACAAACTTCTAAATGGAAAAGTTGTCGACAACGGTGCCGATGCCGTGTTTTTCGCGGACTTTTTCGCGAGATATCTGAGACCTGACATCGGGGCGAAGGCTGTAGAGGCCCTTAAAGCAGCGGGCTACAGGGTTTCGTTTCCACCTCAGCGCTCAAGCGGATATCCATACTTCGCCTACGGAGACCTCGACAAAGCACGGAAACACGCCGAATTCAACGTCCGAAGCCTATCCAAAGCACTCGGAGACGATGCAGTAATCGTCTCCATAGAGCCGACGGCAACCTACACCCTAAAACATCTCTACCCTAAGCTACTGAACCACGTCGCGGAGGCAGAGAAAGTCGCCGATGCAACCATCTCCCTAACCATGTTGCTACACAACCTTGTTGAAGACGGTAAACTGGAGTCAAAAGCCATGATAGAGGGCCGTGCGGCGGTCCACGTTCCATGCCATGAGCGAGCATTCAACTCATGCCGCGAAGTCGTAGCACTTCTAAACACGGCCGGAATAGATGCAACAGTCGTCGAGACGGGAACATGCTGCGGCATGGCTGGCACATTCGGCATGAAGCATGGCGTACTTGGGTATGATCTATCCAACGCTGTGGGAGAGGAGCTTTTCAGCAGGATGAGAGCAAGCGGCTGCAGCTACGTCGTCTCCACAAGCAGCGTCTGCAAAATACACATCAACGACGCAACGTCTCTCCCAGTCTACCACCCTCTCGAAACTCTCGAATTCACCGCCCAGCATACGCGATAAAGTCAATCTCCACCAAAAACTCTTTCCTAGGAAAATGAGCCACTACAGTTGTTCGAGCCGGAGGGCTCTTTGAAAAATATTGGCTGTAGACTTCGTTCATCGCCGCAAAGTCATCGGGGTTTCCCAGATACACCGTCGCCTTTACCACGTGTTCTAAAGACAGGCCGGCTGCCTCGAGAATAGCCTTCGCGTTCTCGATCACCCGCCTAGTCTGAGACCTGATGTCTGTATCCTCAACTTTTCCGGTCGCAGGGTTTAGCGCAATCATTCCCGAGAGAAAAAGAAAATCGCCAACGCGAACAGCCTGCGAGTATGGGCCTATCGGCTTAGGAGCCTTCTCCGTGAAAATGATACCCTTTTGCATGGACGGTGACATACTGCACCTCATTTAAGCTTTGCATCATCTGGACCGTAAAGCATATGTTACCAGTCCAAGTGCTACGCCGATGATGAACCCGAGGGCAGAGTAGTTGTTTGATGCTAGTAGGGAGGCTAGTAGGTTAATGCCGTTGAAGAACGCGGCGATCACCTGCTCAGATGAAATCGGTGAGCTAACACCTGCGAGTGATACGATAAATGGCAGCAAAACAGCCAAAACCACAACCACGATCAACACTTTCCAGAACCGCATCAACGCGAGCCCTGCTCCAAACCCTATGAAGAACCAAATAACCGCGAGAACAGTCGACTGATCTATCTGCAGGTTCATCAAACTAATTTTCCCCACATCAGCCTATATACTTTTTATCCACGGCATAGAAAGAACGTCAGATGTCGTTCGTGGACGACTGGCTGGCGGAGACGATGAGACACGTCAACGACTCTCTACCCCGCCGAGCCGCGAAGCTTTCATCGCTGCTGGAGATGGAGAAGCCATATGTTGAAACAGTTGGAGGAGGACGACACTACTTCGACAAAAGAGAGCTTGGAGAACTTTGGAGAAAACTGCCCCGGGAAGTCTCCGAAAACCTCTACCTGCCAATCGTATTCGCGAAAAACCTCGAGATGGGTGAGAACACATACATAGTAAGGGCCAGGGGCTCGGAGGCGGAGGCGTTCCGCATACTCATGGGCCTCAGAGAGCTCCCCACAGTCGACGGCCAGCCCTACACCTACAAACCCCTCGTCGCAGAATTCATCAACAGATACCCAACCCTCGCAGTAATGGGATACATATAAGCGACGTCTCCAAAGCAAGCTGATGAACAACGAAGACGCTGCGAAACGGGCCCGGTGGGACTTGAACCCACGACCCCCGACTTAGAAGGCCGGTGCGCTATCCATTCTGCGCCACGGGCCCACGGTAAAAAACTAAACCGACACCTAATAAACATCGACTTCGCCACATTTGTTGAGCTTATTTTGTTCGTAGCCTGGGGTTTACTACTGGCTCCATACCCAGAGCTATGAGAACGAATCCGACAGCCGTAGAGACGATGAGCAAACCGGGTGGGAGAATCCACCACCAATACCCGAGGTAGATTGCGTTGTTTCTGAACCCCATTTCAAGAATTTGCCCCCATGTTGGTAGTGAGGGGTCTCCTAAACCAAGGAAACTTAGCGCTGCCTCAAGTAGAATGAAGTTTGGAACGAAGAAGATCATCTGAGCTATTATGAAAGGCGCTACCTGTGGAAATATGTGTAAGAAAACTAGTCTATAAACTGAGCTTCCAAGGACTCTGGCCACTTCTACAAACTGGGATTCCCTAATTTGCAGAACCAAAGACCTAACTACTATGGTTAGTCCAGGCCATCCAAAAACGATAAGCACCAAGATAATGTTGTTGATTGACGTTCCCAAGATAAAAATGAGGAAAATAGAAAGTGGCAGAAGTGGGATGTTATTTACTATGTCTGCTGTCCTTTGAATTATCTCGTCGACCCGTCCTCCTAGATAACCGCTCAAAACTCCAAGTATCGCTCCAATAACTGTTACGATGATTGAAGTCACAATGCCTACGAAGAGTGATGTTGGAAAGCCGAGGATAAGTCCAACGGCAAGGTCGCGTCCAATTATGTCTGTGCCCATTAATCCATAAACGGTTCCGCCCAAGACAAGAGCCATTTTAGAGAACGAGTCTCTTTCGTCGAATACTCTTGCAGTGATCTGGAACTCGTAAACGCCTTTCAGAACATCGGTATCGCCGTTATCTGAAATTTTCCCGAAAAGGTATCTCTGCACACCGATGGATCCCAATTGATCGGGTGAAATATCTAAACCATATCTTTCTCTTAGAAATATTGATGTCGCACGCCAGACTGAAGGCTCTGCATCCAGCTTAACTCTGAATGGAGAAGTGTCATACCTGATGTAGGGCGGGGTTTCATTAGGTCTTGCAGGTGGAGGAATTACGGTTAGCAGGTCAATTCTATATCCGTCGGGTCGTATGAGCGACACTGTTATGACCGGGTTTAAGCGCCAGTAGCTCAGCTTTTCTATTCTGAGAAGGATGAATGTGGGGAACTCGTCCGCTGTGTATCTGTAACGAAGGGACCACCGTAGAATTCTCTCGTTTCCAACTGCTTCAACCCGTGGTTCACCAGTTTCCAAAATCGTGTTTTCCAGACGGTTAAATCCTGTAAATATGGCGGTCCAGCCTGGAGGCGCGTTTTTTGGGTATTCTTCCCAAGCTGCCGGGTTGTTCCAAACAAACCTTGTGTAATCAGGGGTATAAACCACAACTACATAAATGGATGCTACGGCGAAAACCACGAGCATGGCGACACCGATTTTGGATTTTTTATATGACCAGAATACTCTGAAGGATTCTGCTGGTGAGAGAGCCATTTAGATTCGAACCCTCGGGTCGAGCAAAACGTAGAGGATTTCCAGAACGAACCTTGCCGCGACGTACACAAGCGTGAAAATGTATGTCAGCCCTAGTATGAGGGCCTCGTCTGATGTGGTGATGGCTTGATAGAATAGGGAGCCTAGACCTGGCCAGGAAAAAACTGTCTCGGTAAGTATTGCTCCACCGATTGAACCCGCTAGGGCGAGAATAATGTTTGTTAAGATTGGTGGAGCAGACACGCGCATCACATATCTTCTTCTGACGACGTTTTCGGGGAGTCCCCGGGCCTTGGCAGCCGTTACAAAGTCTTCCTGTGACACGTTGATGACGAGTGTTCTAGTAACGTAAATGCTTACCCCTACGTTTGCCAATACCAATACAGTGATTGGTAATGCCGCGTGCCATAGTAGGTCAAGAAACTTTCCGATTTCTGATTCGGGTGGAGGTGTACTGAACATTCCTCCAAATGGGAAGAGCCTAATATAGAATGCGAAAACGAGAATAAAAAGAATACCAACCCACCATGTTGGAAGTGCATATGATATTGCCGAGAAATATGAGAATGATTGGTCTGTTTTGGAGCCAATTTTCATCGCAAGCCTCGGCCCGACCAGTAATCCGATCAACGAGTTGATGAGTATTGCTGTCGTGACTAAGAGAACTGTGTTAGGAATTCTCTCAACGATTATATCTGAGACTTTTTTGCTTCCGCTGAAGCTCTGTAGGTTTTTGGCGTTTCCGAGGTCGAGAAATATGATTCTCAAAACCATGCTACCCAACCTCGTGTACCACGGCTGATCAAGTCCATAGCTTTTGATGAGTTGTTGCTCATATTCGGTAACGGCTTTGTTTAGAGCCTCGGGGTCCGTAACCTGTCGTGTAATGCTTTGACGAAATGCTCGCACTTCTTCGTTGATTATTGCTCTTAACAGTTTATCCGAGACACCTGTTGCGCCGATTAAGGCCGCGGTGAAGAAGAGAACTCCGAATAAAACAAGGGTTAAAGTTACTGCTTTGATAGCGAGAGACCTCTCCAGCCCCATGTACTGTTTACAGTTAAGTGTTCTGGAATATTAAGCATTTTTGGACAGACCGGGCATAACTTACAGTGTTGTGAAAAAATATAATTACCCCTTTGTCAGTTCATATAACGTGATCGGGAAAACTCAAGCATTAAGGGTTCTGGCTGCGTTGATTTTGCCCTTGTTGTTGGTGGCTTTGGCCCCGACAGGCTTTGCCCAGTACACAGCACCGCACACTCGTCCAGGACCAGCCGCTGATGTCGTTGAATACACTAGGGTGCCGTTGGACTTGGCTCCTGAAGCAGTTAAGCGTGGCGACATCGATATTTACCAATTTGGTCTAAGGGCGGCTCAGGCTAAAGCCCTTGTTGGAGATAGGGACATCAGACTTTACACAGCACCTTCAGGCGTTAACGATGTCATCGTCAACCCTGCACCAGCTCCCGAAGGCAAGCTTAATCCATTTTCAAACCAAAAAATACGATTCGCACTCAACTACATCTTCAACAGAGACTTCATGGTTAGAGACGTTTTCGGAGGCCTTGCCCTGCCCATGGTTACCTTCCTAAGCTCGGTAGACCCAGACTTCACCACGATCTTCGACATTATCGCGAAGTATGAGTTCAAGTATGACCCCGCTTTGGCAGCAGCCATTGTCGATGAGGAAATGCGACAGATGGGTGCTGAAAAGATTGCTGGAAAATGGTACTATAACAGAGAGCCTGTGACTTTGAAGTTTATCATAAGAATTGAGGACGAGCGTCGGCAAATGGGTGACTCGTTCGCAAGCGAGTTGGAAAAACTTGGGTTCACTGTTGAGCGGATCTACCTTCCATTTGGTCCGGCTATTGAAATTATCTATGGCACGGACCCCGCTGAGTTTCAGTGGCACCTCTACACAGAAGGCTGGGGGAAACCGGGGGTAGACAAATACGATAGCACAAGCATTAATCAGTATAATGCGCCATGGTATACTTATATGCCCGGATGGGGTGAGTCTGGGTTCTGGCAGTACCAGAACGACCGAGCAGACGAATTAGGTCAGAGAATATTCACGGGCGAATTCAAAGATAAAGAGGAAAGGGATAGACTATACAGGGAGCTCGCTGAATTAGGAATATTGGAATCGGTTAGAATTTGGGGTGTCACCAGATTGGACGCCTACATCACGTCCGTTAATGTGGTCGGTGTAACTAACGATGTGGGTGCGGGGCTGCGGGCGTGGCACGTCATACGAAATGCCTACGTGCCCGGTAAAAGCACTCTCAAAGTTGGCCACCTATGGGTTTGGACTGAGAGAACAACATGGAACCCCGTGGGCGGCTTTGAAGACGTTTACTCGGTCGACACCGCGGCCAGTACGTGTGACCCCGCGATCGCCCTGCATCCTTTCAACGGTTTACCCATACCGATAAGAGCAGCCTTTGACGTGACAACCGCAGGCCCTGATGGAAAGCTTGACGTGCCATCCAATGCAGTGGTATGGGATGCACAAAATGACAGATGGGTGCAGGTAGGCACAGGCGTGCAGGCAACAAGCAAAGTAACCTTCGACTACTCAGGATTCTTCAACTCGAAATGGCACCATGGAATACAGATATCTCCAGCTGACCTTCTGTTCAATCTCGCGAGCTTATGGGACATCGTAGCAGACCCAGCAAAGTCTGAGCTAGAACCTGCCGTAGCCTCAGCGAACACCCCGCTCTTCGAAACTCTCAAAGGAATAAGAATCCTGTCCGACAACAGGGTGGAGGTATACATTGATTATTGGCATTTCAATCCCAACTATATAGCTTCATTCGCCAACGTCTGGATCTCATCTTATCCATGCATGACAGTGCCTTGGGAGATACGTGCAGCCATGGATAGACTTGTCTTCGAGGAAAGGGCCTTCGCCTACACTGACTCGGCTTCAACGGCCAGAGGCGTTCCATGGCTTAGCCTCGTCTTAAGAGACCACGCTGCAGCAGTCGTTGAAACGGTCAACGCCATGAGAGCTGAAGGTTTCTTACCAGAGGGCTATTTCAGAGTAGGAGACAGTGTTTATGAGTCAGCCGAGGATGCGCAGGCAAGGTACAACGCTGTCCGTGACTGGTTCACCCGCTATGGGATTGTGTGGATAAGCAACGGGCCTTTCATGCTCACAGCGTTCGACAGCGCCGCCCAGTACCTACGGCTGGAAGCCTTCAGAGACGAAACCTACCCGTTCAGACCTGGAGACAACTTCTGGGGACTCCCGCCGACGGTAAGCATCGTTAACGTGGGCAGGTCCACCATCACACCAGGAGGCGAATCACTTCTACTACTGGATGTCGAGGGGCCAGCACCCCTCTACGCAAAATACCTTGTCAAAGACCCTGTAACAGGTGAGATACTGACAGTCGGGGAAGCAGAACGTGTAACGCCGACAAGATTCATCATCAGACTCCAGCCCGACTTCACCAGAACACTTAGACCGGGAGGACTCTACGAGTTCACTTTAGCAGCCTACAGCGACGAAGTCGCTGCAGTCGCATCAGTTAAAGAATTTGTCGACGTCCTCAACATAGAGCCCATCACCCAAAGCATAGAAGTGGTGAGTAAAGAGCTCCTCGACAGACTTGGACAGGTCTCAAGAGACCTCGCTCAGGCTCTCACGGGTGTGCAGTCAGCAATCAACACAGTCAATGAAAGAGTTGGAGGAGTCGACAATAGAGTCGGTAGAGTCGAGACAAGCGTAAACACGTTGTCATCATCTGTCACAACGGTCAACGAGAGTGTTTCACAGCTAGCCAACACAGCTTCAGCAATTCTGCTGACTGCTCAGATAGTTTTGGCGGTCTCAGTCATAGCGCTAATAATCTCCGTCATGGCGTTGCTGCGCAGGCCTAAACCAAGCTAAACCTTATTTCCCTTTTTTTATTCATTAAGTTGAGCCAGATTGCATCTGGAGGTCAAAAACCTCACCCTGCATTACGAGACAAATAACGGTATTGTTAAGGCGGTGAACTCGGTTAGCTTTAGCTTACAAAAGGGCGAGACCTTAGCAATTGTCGGTGAAAGCGGCTCCGGCAAATCCTCACTGGCATATGCGATAATCAAGCTACTGCCCAAAAACATTGCAACATACGATGGGGAGGTTATCTTCAACGGCTTTAACATAGTCAGTCTTCCCGAGAACGAATTACGTAAGAGAGTGAGGGTTAACGGCATATCCATGGTATTCCAAGGAGCCATGAACACACTCAACCCAGTTCTCACTATTGGGGACCAAGTTGCCGACCCTCTGGTGACCGGCCTCGGAATGAGTAGAAAAGAAGCTTTCAACAAAGCTGTAGAAGCCCTCTCCCTTGTGGGAATAAGGCGAGAATTCGCAAAACGGTATCCACATGAGCTTAGCGGAGGAATGAAACAACGCGTAGCCATCGCCATGGCCCTCGTCGTAGACCCACAGATAATAATCCTCGATGAACCGACGTCAGCCTTAGACATCATAACCCAAGCAAACATAATGAACCTTCTGAAGAAACTGAAAAACGAACTTAAAAAAACATACATATTTATTACACATGACTTGGCCCTTGCAAGCGAACTCGCCGATAGAGTCGGCATAATGTATGCTGGAAGGCTAGTGGAAATAGGGCCAGCGGAGTCGGTTTTCATAAACGCGAAACACCCCTACACACAACTTTTGATCGACAGCGTACCAACTCTGCGGGTGGACAAAGAGCCGAGGTTCATACCAGGCTCTCCACCAGACCTTATTAACCCCCCATCAGGCTGCCCGTTTCATCCCAGATGCCCATACATAATAAAAGGTAAATGCGAGACAGAAGAACCAACCCTAAAACAAGTCGGCGAAAACCACTACGCAGCATGTTGGCTGAACGAGACATGAACCGAAAAGAACTCGTAAAAGTTGAAGGGTTGAAAGTCTACTTTCCCATCAGAAAACTTTTTAAAACCATCGGGTATGTCAGAGCAGTCGACAACGTTCAACTACACATAGATCGTATGGAGACTCTGGCTGTTGTTGGAGAGAGCGGCTCTGGAAAAACAACTCTTGGCAGAACAATACTCTGTTCAGTGAGGCCAACCGCTGGAAAGGTATTCTTCGACGGGGTTGAAATATCACGCCTTGACGAAAAAAGCCTTAAACCGTTTCGCAGAAGGATGTCAGCAGTATTCCAAGACCCTTACTCAAGCCTAAACCCCATGTTCACAGTCTACAAGATAGTGGAAGAACCTCTCGTAGTACATCAAATAGGTACTCCAGAAGAAAGAAGAGAAAAAGTGTTCAAAGCTTTGTCTGACGTGAAGCTGACGCCGCCCGAAGACTTTGCATCCAAGTATCCACACCAAATTAGCGGAGGACAAAGGCAGCGCGTCGCCATCGCACGGGCAATAATTTCCAACCCTGAGTTCATCGTAGCCGATGAACCAGTCTCAATGCTCGACGCATCAATCAGGGTGGAAATGCTTCTACTGCTAAAAGATCTTCAGACAAAATACGGGCTCTCAATCCTTTACATAACTCATGATATTGCTACGGCTAAGTATTTCTCTGATAGGATTGCTGTTATGTATGGTGGTAAGATTGTGGAGCTTGGCTCGACCAAGGATGTTCTAAGGAATCCTCTACATCCCTATACTCGGGCGTTGATTGAGGCTATTCCGGACCCGGACCCGCGTAACAGGCTTGTCATGAGGAACGTCATCTCAGGTGAGCCGCCGAACCTAGCAAATCCTCCGACTGGGTGCAGGTTTCATCCACGCTGCCCCAAGTTCATCCAAGGCAAATGCGACTTAGAGGAGCCCGCGTCCTACAAAATAGAGGGCAGAGAGGTCTCTTGCTTCCTATATGAGACAGAATAACTGATGCATGGTCATATTGTTTGCGGTGTTTAGCGGTAGGCCCATCCGACGAGACGTTTTTCGAGGAGTGCGAAGACGAGAAAGAGACTGATCCCTATGAAGGAGATTACGAGGAGGCCTGCGAAGACGAGTGGGACGTCGAAGCGTGATGACGCGGCTATCATGAGGTATCCTGTTCCCTCGTTGCTTGCCACTGATTCGGAGATGACTGCGCCGACGAATGCGAGGGTGGATGCCACTTTTAGTGAGCCGAAGAAATAGGGCATGGACCTCGGTATCCCAATTTTCGTGAATATCTGCGTCTTTGATGCGCCGAGGGAGCGTAGAACATCTCTTATCTCGGGCTCTATTGTGGCGAGTGCGACGGCGACGTTGACCACTATCGGGAAGAAGGAGATGAGGAAAGCTGTGAGAACCGCGGGCACTTTGCCTATGCCGAACCATATCACGAGAATCGGGACGATGGCCACTTTGGGGATTGTGTTGAAGGCTACGAGAAGAGGATACACGGCTCGGTAGATTATGGCCGAGTATCCGACGGCAAGTCCCAGCAAAAGGCCGAAAACGATTGAGAGCCCGAAACCAATCAAGGTTGCTTCAAGGGTTGCGTAGGAGTGGCGAATGATGACGGGGAAGTTGGCGAGCATAACCTCTACTGTCCGAGAGGGGGAGGGCAGGATAAACTCGGGAATTGAAAACACTATCGTCACAAGCTCCCATAGAGCGAAGAAGCCGGCGAAAACGGCTATCGGGAGAGCATACTCTTTTACGGCTGAGACAAACAGGGAGGAGAGAGACTGTTTCGACATCTACTTCACCTGGATCATTTCACGGAGCCTGTGCATCTGTTCGACGAAACGCTCCTCATATGTTATATCTATCTCTCTTGGACGCGGGTAGTCGGAGACCATCGAGCCAATTACCGTCCCAGGCCTCTTGCTCATGACATAGATGACGTCTGACAGGTATATGGCTTCTCTGAGGTCATGAGTCACCATCAATACTGTGCATCGTGTCTGGAGCCAAACGTTTTGAAGCACGTTCCAGAGCTCTTCGCGGGTGAAGAGGTCGAGGGCTCCGAAAGGCTCGTCGAGCAACAGTATCTCGGGGTCATGTATGAGGGCTCTGCAGAGTGAGACACGCTGCTGCATTCCTCCCGAAAGCTCCCATGGCTTTTTGTCGGCGAACCCCTCGAGACCAACCAGCCTCAAAAGCCTCAAAGCTTTCTCGACGTAGGTTTTCCTGTTTTTCTGGAGCTGTGACCTATGTGGCTCTACCACCTCAAGTGGTAGGAGAATGTTCTCGAGCACGGTGCGCCATGGGAGAAGCACCGGGTTCTGGAAAGCCATGCCAACAATCGGCAGAGGCTTCTCCACGCGTTTACCGTCAACATAGACCTCGCCCTCGGTCGGGCGTAGTAGACCAGACACGATTTTCAAGATTGTTGTTTTGCCGCATCCGCTGGGGCCTACTATAGACGTGAAACTACCCTTCTCAACCACTATGTTCACATTTCGGAGAGCCTCTAACTCGTTTAAGGTCCTGAACCCTGACTTGGAGACATACCTGAGGCTGACGTTTCTAAGCTCTATCAAGCGGTTCCCACAGAGATAAAAAATGTGGATGTTTTTAGATTGTGCGCTCCTCTTTCGGCGGGAGGAACCTGTCGGTGAACACTTCGTCTACAGACGGTGTTCTCGGAAGACCGAATGCCTCTACGACGCTTTTGATTGCTCTCTCGAGCCGTGCCTTGTCAACAGCCCCCAGCCCGTTTCTCCTAACCTCCTCCGTCACCATGTTGTCTCTGATGGCGAGTTTAAGCCTCTCAAGCTCCACGTTTCTGTCAACCAGCGGGTCACGTTGCTTTACATAGTCAGCGGCCATCTCGGGGTTGGCTATCACCTCCTTGAAAGCGCGGTTCACGGCTCTGACGAACTTTGCCACAGCGTCGGGATACCGCTCCACAAAGTCTTTCCTAACCATTATAGCGTTTCCATAAAGCTCGACACCGTAGTCGGTGTACTTGAATGCAACTATGTCGCCTGGGTTCACGTTTAAGGCGAGGAGGTTGAGGTAGCCTGTGAAGTAGAACCCTGTTATGGCGTCGACCTCGCCTTTTACGAGTGAGGGTTCTCTCAACGGCGGCGACATGCTCACCCATTCAACCTTGTTGGGGTCTATGCCTGTTGCTTTGGCGAAGACTGGGAAAAGCCGCCTCGGAGCATCACCCTCAGGCGCCCCAATTTTCTTACCCTCCAGATCTTTAGGAGATTTGATTCCCTTGTCTTTCAGTGTGATCACGGAGTAGGGCGGGTTGTTTAGGACAACGTACACGGCTATCAATTCTTTACCCGGGTTCTTGACGTTGAATTCAATCATGGCGTCGAGGCTTCCGTAACCCATTTGATAAGCTCCAGAAGCAACTTTTGTGACTGCGTCGGCCGAGCCGTATCCTCTGTCCAGAATGACCGCCAAACCCTCCTGCGCAAAATATCCCTTCTCAAGAGCGACAACAAACGGTGCCTGCGGCCCCTGAATCGCCCAGTCGAGGACAAACTTTATCGACACAACCTCAGCTCTCTGCGGCGGCATCACGATGGGGCTGAGGAACAATCCAGCGACGAGGCCTATAACGAGGAAGACAACCGCAACACCTACAACCTTAACAGACACCATGGCGCATCCACCTCTACTACTCAATCCTAAATAAGCATTACGAGGGTTGAACATGACTCCCAGCATGCAAAGCATGTTGGGAGACGTGGTACTGCTGTTTACATGTTGCGTAACGTCTTTAACCCACTCCACATCACATTGGTGATGTCTTGGGAACATGGGAAACATGGTTTGAGAAAGCGAGAAAATTCATCAAATATGCTGAGGATGATTATCGTCTGGGCCGGTATGATTCAGCCTCTTTTTTCGCACAACAATCCGTAGAAATGCTTCTCAATGGGTTGCTTTTAGAGAGGACAGGGGCAAGACCATTCACTCACTCCATTTCAGAGATGCTGAACACGCTCTCTCTGGTGTATCAGAAGGATGTTCCACATGATGTTCTGGTCTGTGCGTCCAAGCTGGAGAGACATTATGCTGCGGCGAGATATCCTGACACCGGAGTAGTTCATTATAATGTGTGGGATGCCGAAGAAGCGCTGGAATGTATGAGGAGGATAATCAGGTATGTCGACGAGTTGGGCGAACATATCTAGGAAGCTGTCGACGTTGAAGGAGAAGATGTTTGAAGAGATTAGGGATGAATTATGTGGAGATTCTTTTCTTGTGATTTTGTTTGGGTCGCGGGCGAGAGGTGAGGAGACTCCGTTAAGTGATTATGATCTTCTAGTAATTAGAGAACATGGTGGTGATAGGGTCGTGTTAAAGTGGCCTGCTCAAATCTTCAGCTACACGGTTGACGAGGTGTTTGAGGAGCTGCGGCGTCTCAATACCTTGGTTCTGGATGCTGTTTTGGAGGGGCGTTTTCTATGCGGGGATGCACAGCTCTTTGAGAGATTGAGGAAAGAGGCGGAGACAATCGTCGAGAAGAGGCGGTTGAGGAAGGCTGAGAATGGATGGGTTTTCCGAGACGACGGTGTCTAGAAGGTGAGGATGGTGAAGCCGTTCAACGCGGCTTCGGCGACGACTGCGGTTGAGTCATCTGCTATGAAGAGGGTTTTGTCTATTTTTTCCTCGAGTTTGTATACGCGGAGGTTGCCCGCGCATACTGTGCATCTTGCACCTGCTTGGTTCAGTTCTGTTGCATATTTTTTGACGATGTGGTAGTTTTGGTTTTCGGGGTCGAGGAGAGTGGTTCCTGGTCCGACGAAAAGTAGTTTCACCTCGCTTGCGATTTTTTCCTTGGCAATGTTTCTGGCTATGCGGAGGCCTTGTCTTGCTTTCTCGAAGTCGTTTGGGCCTGAGAGGATGATGAAGAGGAGGCGGGTCTGGCTCATTTCACTACAACGTATATGGCTGGCTTAAGCGGCAGGGCCTGCCTCGCCTTAGCCCTCTCCCTATCATCAGATGCGTCATTCTCACCGTGTAATATCGCCTCTATGCCGAGCTCGTGTCGGATAAAGTCCGCGAGGTCTTTGACGAGTTTTGCCTCGTTCTCCAGCAGCTGTGCGACCACCGATGCCGGCTGCTGTGTCAGCGAAGATGCTTTCTGAGTCAAGTCTCTGATGTGATCGGCTATTTTCCGGATTGTGGCTGGGTCTTGTCTGAGGAGGTCGGGCCTGTTTCTTTTCACCGCCTCGAAGCCGTTTTGCTCTTGGCTGGATAGCATCACCTTCGCCGCCTCGTGTTTCCACCCAGCTGCGCTGTATAGCTTGACCTCGACGGGCGTGCCTTTCACCAGGCCCAGAACCTCACGCACATCAGAGACCAGACCCTCTAACACCATTTCCGAGAAAAGCACCCTCGCCCTCTCCATGCCCGTCGATGACCTGGGCCACTCCTGAAGAGAGGCATATCCCTTTTTTCCTAGCCTCTCCCACGCCTCTTCGGCGGCGAAGGGCGCGAACGGAGAGAGGATGAGAACCCATTTCTCCGCGAACATCTTTGCCGCACGTGTTATCTTCTCTCCGTTTCTTCTAATGTACCAGCGCCAGTTGTTGAGCATGCCGTAGACAGCTTCGCTGCACGCCGACCTCGTCTTCAGCTTCTCCAAGTTCTCTGAAACAATCTCGCAGCTTCTATCTGTGGCCGCGAGAAGCCATTCATCGCAGGGCCCCTGTTCATCGCTGGCCTCGTTGGCTATTTTCTCGATTATTGAGAGGAAGTTTTTGACGAATGCGCCTGCTTCCTCCGCTGCTTTTTCACGCCAGTCAGGGTCGTCAAGGTCCTCGGCGCTTAGTAGAAGAGCGAGCCTCGTCGCGTCGCTTCCATGCCGTGCAAGGGCCTGCTTGAGCGTCACGAAGTTTCCCCTGCTCTTCGACATCTTGTTTCCCTCGATGGTTATCATACCGTTCACCGCCACACCCCTTGGCCAATGCCTCTCCTCGAAAATCCCCGTGTGGTGGAAAAGGTAGAAGGTTAGATGGTTTGCGACGAGATCCTTCCCCGAAACACGGAGATCTACACCATACCAGTGGAGAAACTCTCTCCTCATGGATTCGATGTGCTCCAGCTCTATGCCGTATTTTTCGGCGAGGCGGCGGGGGTCTCCCAGCCCGAGGAAAACGTAGTCGAAGACGTCGACGCCGAGCTTTGCAGCCTTCTCGGGGAACTTGTTGAGGATGTTGCTTATTGTGTAGAGTGCTGGGTAGATGGTTGAGTCGCTGAGCGTCTCTATTATCCATGACGGGTCCCATGGAAGACGTGTGCCTAGACCGGTTCTCCGCGTGCATGCCCAGTCATGAAGCCAGTCAACAACATTCAGCAGCCAAGACCGCGCAGCCTCCGGATACACATTCATCGAGGAGATGAGACGCTTCACCTTTGCTTTCCACTCCGGGTTTGAGAAGTTGAGGAACCACTGGTCATCAACAATCTTGACTATGCACTCGTCGCCTGACCTGCAGATGACTTTGCCCGAAAGGTCGTAGAAAACATCGCCGTCACCGTTTTGCTTTAGCCGCTCAATGACCTGTTCCCGAGCAGCCGAGACCGAGACACCGCGAAATTCTTCGACAACCATTTTCCCAGAGTAGAACTCCTTGGAATAGATTTCTCTGGTCAAATCCTCGAGCCGCTCATCCAATTGGCTTGTTATCCCCGCTTTCTCAACCGCATCTACAGCAGGATGCTCTCCCAATCCCGGTGTCTCTATCACCTTGATGAGCCGTATCATTTCTGCGAGCTTGGGGTCCAATCCTTTTTCCCGCAGCTTGTCGGGGTTTGTTTTGAGTTCTTTGACGGCGATGTAGTCGTAGGGTGCATGGGCTGGTACGCTGTAGACAACTCCCGTACCGAGCGAGACATCCACAAACTCTGCGGGGAGAATGGGGACACTCCTGCCTGTGAACGGTGACTTGACATATCTGCCCAGAAGCTCGCGGCCATGTATCTCCTCCAACACTTTGCCAAGACCAAGCTGCTCTCCCAGCTTCGCTGCAGCCTCCCTGCTCATCATGAGCCTGACACCGTTCCGCTCAACCACCTGGTAAACACCTTCGGGGTGTATCCAGAGGTTTGTCACACCGAATATCGTCTCGGGCCTCAGAGTAGCGGCCGCGAGCTTAACCCCATCCAGCTCGAAGAAGACCATGGTGTATTCCTCAGGGTATATGCCTTCTCCACGGAGTCTGTCGTGGTCGCCTGTCGCGCTCTGGCATTTTGGGCACCAGACGACGGGGTGACGTCCCTGAACAAGCATCCCACTGCGCCTAAGCACATGATACTGCCACTCGATGAACCTGCTATAGTAGGGGTGGAGATCTGTCGTGTGAAATTCGCGGTTCCAGTCAACCGACCAGCCCATCGCGTCCACGACTTTCCTGTTTTCGGCGGTGTAGTATGCGCAGATGAACTCGGGATGCGTGAAGTGGCTTAGTAGGCTTTCGGGGACGCCGTCTATCTCGAGAAGCATTCTTCTGACGGATTCGTCGCCTTTCTTCAGCCTCTCGCTGGTCCCTGCCACAGCCTCGCCAGTCCAGTGCCACGCCCATGGAAACAACACGTTATAGCCCCTCATCCGCATGTAGCGTGCGACAGCGTCTCCGCGCGTGAAAGTGAAGCCGTGCCCGAGGTGGAGAGGACCGTTCTGGTAAGAGTAGGGAACGCAGACGAAAAATTTTCGACGCTGTGGGTCAGGCCTCGCTTCGAAAATCTTGTCTCTACGCCATCTGCTCACCCACTTTGTTTCATGAGGCTTAGGCGAGGAGATGGGTATGGAACCTCCTAGCCGAAACCCCAGCTCAAGCAGCTGCTTAACTTCCTCCGTCAACCTCTTTGGAGAACCCTTGAGGCCTCTAATTTATGTTATGTTATGAAGTGTCCCGACTCGATGTCTGGCATGTCTCTCTTAAGTCTCTGGGCTGCAACTTCTGAGGCCTCTTTTAGAATAGCCTCGGCCTCGGGGTCAGTGGTTGACGTCCCTATGTAGGTGTCTGAAACGGTGCCGACGCTCACTGAGAGGTCTTCGAGAAGGTCTTGGACGCCGCGCAGCCCGCTGGAGATCTCGGGCATCACGCCGCCGACATCTTTCTGAACAGCCATAACAACTGCCGCGACAGGGCCGATGACCTTCCTCACCTCATTATAGTCTCTGACAGCCTCGAGCCTGAGGACAACACCTTCGAGCGAGGCCTGGCTCCTAACCGTCGCATGCATCATCTTACGAAGCTGAGCAAGCTCGTTGGCATAAACAGCTGCGCGCTCCTCATCTTTCTCCATCTTCGCACGGACAATCTGGTTGAAGAGCTCCCTACCCCTCATCTGCATGGCGCGGGCCTTAGAATCCATCCTGTTCTGAATCGTCATTAGCCTTGTAACTATTTCTGACATCCTCTGGTCAAAAGGCGGCTTAGGCGGCTCCTTCTTCCTAAACAAGCGAAACATCTCCGATGGCTTCGATTACCCTCTCTGGGATAAAAATGCTGCATCAAAAAAATTGGGGATGTATCTTGGGGTATTATCTTGGGATGGCCTACTCTACTCTCTGTCGCCACATCAGTATGTAGCCGAGGCCTCCGCACGCCACTCCAATCGCCAGCAGGAAGATGAACAACGCAATCCATGTCGGGTAACCCAGCGGAATGCCGTAGAAGATGTTTGTATGGACTTGTCCAGCGTTCCATCCACGGCCGCCTACCTCAGGTGGAAGCATCGCCGCGCCTCCGAGATACCCGCCAACCATCATCAGCCAAGTTGCTCCAATGACGCCGACGTTCATCAGAATCAGGTGAAGCCACGCGAGGCCGTTGGCGAGGCCTTTGTAGGGTTTGCCGAGGACGTTCTCGATGTAGTGGTAGAAGAGAGCTGTTACCGCAACGCCGATGACGCCGACTATTAGGTAGCTAAGATAGCCGACGGTAAACCAATTCCCAGCGCTGCCAAATGCTATCACCCTGCTGAACTCAGGCTTCATGAACCCCAGCTGCCCAATCACCCAGAACAACGTGTTACCTACGGCTAAAGCTCCCTGAACATACGCCGCCACAATGAACCTCGAAGCCCACTTTCCCTTAACAACCTCCCGCGCCATCACGCCTGCAATATGCATAAAGATGATTAAAACAGTTTATGTACAAACTCATGAAAATGTGCACCACTTTGTAGGAAGTATATAAGAAACGGCGTATACAACAGCGGCGAAGGGCCCGTGGCCTAGAATGGATAGGGCGTCGGCCTGCGGAGCCGGAGGTCGTGGGTTCAAGTCCCACCGGGCCCGAATAATCATTTTATGATTCATGGGATTTTCCGTGAAGAAATTTATGCGCGTTACATATTTTCCGTGGTGGCATGCTGCTGTGGAGCCCGTCATCAGATTCTGTCTCACAGGCTAACATGAAATCTTTCATCGAGTTTGTTGACGACCGCGAAGGCCTTGGCGTGGATGCGTTTGAAAAAGGAGCCTATTTCAAGCTGTACCGCTGGTCGGTCTCCAATATACCACGGTTCTGGGAATATGTCTGGGATTTTTTCGACATAGTTTGTTCGCGGCGTTTTATGGCTGTGGTGGATGATTTGTCAAAGTTTCCTGGGGCGCGTTGGTTTGTTGGTGCGCGGCTTAACTTTGCCGAGAACCTTCTCCGACACCGTGGACACGAAAAAGGGTTGATTGGTGTGCGGGAGGATGGTGAGAAGCGTGAGTATAGGTTTGTCGAACTTCATGGTGAGGTTGCGGCTGTTGCCCGCGGGTTGAGAGAGGTTGGTGTAGGCCTCGAGGACAGGGTTGCAGGATATATTCCCAACATTCCGGAAAGCGTTGTGGCGATGCTAGCTGCAACATCGCTCGGAGCCACATGGTCCTCGGTGGGCACGGAGCTGGGTGTCGACGCCGTCGTCGACAGACTGGGCCAAGTCGAGCCGAAGGTGTTGTTCACAGTCGATGGCTACTATTACAGGGGCAGGGCCTTTGACGTCTTGGAGAGAATAGAGAAAATTGTTGAGAGAGTTCCGTCCATAAGACGGGTCGTTGTCATTCCGTATCTCAGCCAAAACCCGCGCCTAGATAACATCGAGAAGGCCGTTCTCTATGGCGATTTCAAAGGGCCGACGGGTGGCGCCGTTGACTTTGCTCAGGTGTCCTCCTCGACACCGGTCTACGTCATGTTTTCTTCGGGGACGACCGGAAAGCCTAAGTGCATGGTCCAACCCGTGGCAGGTATTCTGGTCAATCAGCTCAAGGATGTGGTTATTCACAGTGACTTGAAACGGGGAGAGGTGATTACTTACATCACTACGCCGAGCTGGATGATGTGGAACTGGAGCGTCTCCTCTCTCGCCGCTGGAGGAACTGTGCTTCTATACGACGGTGACCCAAATTACCCTGACTGGAGGAAGATGTGGCGCCTCATAGACGAGTATGAGGTATCTATCTTCGGATGTAGCGCAAGCTACATCAATCATTTACGGGGGGCAGGCGCCGCACCCGGCGACAAGTTTGGTCTTGAGAGCTTGCGTGAAATTTCTCAGACGGGTTCGCCGCTTTTATCCAATGGGTTCAAATGGGTCTACGACACTGTGAAAAAAGACCTCCACTTTAACTCGATCTCAGGCGGGACTGATATCAACGGCTGCTTTGCAATCGGCTCGCCTATTCTGCCCGTATACGCTGGCCAGGTCCAGTCTCCGGGGTTGGGGATGAAGATTATGTGTTACGATGAGAGGGGTGAGCCTGTGTTTGACAGGGAGGGTGAGCTTGTCTGCGAAGCTCCGGCTCCACCGATGCCGCTCTACTTTCTCAACGACCAGGCTTACGAGAAATACCTCGACGCATACTTCCGCTTCTACACGCATAAGCGTGTCTGGAGACATGGCGACTATGTCATATTCCACAGCGACACGGGTGGGATAACTTTTCTCGGAAGGTCTGACGCAACGCTCAAGCCATCGGGCGTCAGGATAGGTACAGCCGAGATATACTCAATCGTCGAGGGCTTCAGAGAAGTTGCGGACAGCTTGGCTGTTGGACAGGATTGGAGAGGCGATCAGCGTGTAATCCTGTTTGTTAAGATGGCTCAGGGCTATGTGTTGACGGATGAATTGAAGGAGAGGATTAAGCGTGCCTTGCGTGAGAAGGCTTCGCCCCGTCATGTTCCAGCCATCATCATGGAAGCTCCAGACATCCCCTACACATACAACATGAAGAAGGTCGAAATAGCTGTCTCAAACATCATCAACGGAAGAAAGGTAACCAACAGAGAAGCCATACGAAACCCCGAGACGCTTGAATTCTTCGAAAAAGTGGCAGAAACGTTGCGTAGCGGCTAAAGCTGTTCAGGCATTTTCCACAGCCACAGCCCCATCAGCCATCATTTATAGATGCAGTTGGTTGAGACATAGATAATGTGTTTTGGGAAAACTTATTTATTGTAAAGTATGTAAGGTTGATGTGCTTTCCGATGAGCAGGTTATGGTTCTCCAGACTGCGGAGAAGGTTGGTGAGAGGTTTGGTCGGCGGAATTGGTTGGCTTGTGGTCGTGAGAGAAGGGAGCCGGCGGCTCTTTGGGAGGAGCTTCGGAAATCAGGCTTGACAGGAGCTGGTGTGATGGAGGACTCGGGCACCCTCGACGCGGTGCTTGTTCAGGAGGGGTTGGCTAGAGCAGGGATACCTCTTCTACATTTTTTGACGACTCATTTCTCACGGGTCATGATAGTGAGGCATGGCACGCGTAAACAGTTTGAAAGATTTGTGGAGCCAACGGTTAAGCATGCTAAGAAAATTAGCTTTGCTTTGACGGAGGCTGAGGCCGGCTCCGAGACATGGCGGATAAAGACCTTCGCCGAGAAGAAGAACGATGGATTTGTTCTCAACGGCCAGAAAACATATATCACAGGGGCCCGCGAGTCCGATTACCTCATCGTCGTGGCGCGGACAAAGCCTCTACAGCAAGTTTCGGATAAGAAGGATGGCATCTCTGTGTTTGTGCTTGATACGCATATGAGCGGTGTGATGTTTGAGCCCCTCAACATCGAGCTCTACTCTCCCGAGACACAGTACACGGTGTATTTCGACAATGTTGAGCTTGATGAGGAGAATCTTGTGGGTAGGCTGCATTGTGGTGTCGAGGTTTTGTTTGACGGGTTGAATGTTGAGCGTATGCTTATCGCCGCGTGTAGCATGGGCTTGGGTGAACATGTTTTGCAGCGGGCTGCTGAGTATGGGCGTCAGAGAGTTGTCTTCGGACATCCCGTTGGAAGTTATCAGGGGCTGCAGTTTAGGATGGCGAGGGCCAAGGCTAGGCTTGAGGCGGCTCGTGTGCTGAACTACGAGGCGGCGAGGCTTTTCGACGCCGGCAAACCCTGCGGAGCAGAGGCAAACATGGCGAAGCTTGTCGCGTCAGAGGCCAGTTTAGAGGCTTTCGAAGCCGCTATGCAGACCTTCGGCGGAAACGCCTACGACCTCGACACAGACATCATCACCTTTTACCCAGTCATAAGGCTCTTTCTCACAGCACCCGTAGCCAACGAGCTAATACTCTCCTACATCGGCACCCATGTCCTCGGCCTCCCCAAATCATACTGAGAGGTGAGTGTTTGACCGAGGTATATGTAGCCGGGGTCGGGGAAATACCCTGCAAACCATCCTATCGTAAGGATTTCCGCGAGATACTTTTCAACGCTTTCCAAAACTGCCTCCACGACGCAGGCATAGAAGTATCTGAAATAGATGCGGTTGTTGCCAGCGGCCTCGACTTTTTCGAGGGCATCAGTATAACCGACTCTTACACGCCTGACCAGGTTGGTGGAAGACTCAAGTTCAACACACTTGTCTCAAACGACTCGCTCAACGCCTTCATCCACGGCTACATGCTCATCAAAACAGGATGGTTCAGAAACGTTCTGGTAACAGCCTATGCCAAGCCCTCTAACATACTCAACTACGCCGAAGTCGTGCTGAACACCTGGGACCCGTCTCTCATCCGCCCGCTCCTTATACATCACTACTCGATAGCGGCGCTTGATGCACAGGCTTTCCTTACCCGTAGGGGCGGCGACAGCCGTGACCTATCTCTCGTAGCAGTCAAGAACATCCGCAACGCCCAACGTAACCCCATCACCGCGTATGATGAGGATGTGGACTTGGAAAAAATTGAGTCTTCTCAGTTTGTTTCGGAGCCTCTTAGATGGGGTCATGTTGCGCGTCTCTGCGACTATGCATGTGTTGTTCTTTTGTCGGCTGATGACAGTTCTGCGAAGGCTGTTGTTAAAGGTGTTGGGTTCGCCCATGGCTCGCATTCATCAGATTTGGCGGGCAGGGTTTTCGGAAAGTTTGCATGGGTTAAGCCCGCTGTTCTAAACGCTTTTAGGAATGTTTCGAGGAGGGTTGTGGAGTTTGTGGAGGTTTCGGAGCCTTTTGCCTCGACTGAGTTGATGGTTTTGGATGAACTGGGTGTTTATGATGGCGATGTTTTGAAGGGGCTTCGCGGTGGTGATTTTATGTTTGATGGTGCGTTGCCTGTTAATCCGTCGGGGGGTTGTATCGGGATGGGGTATCCGCTCAACGCTGCAGGGCTGCAGAGAGTTGTGCAAGCGGTCAAGCTTCTGAGGATGGGGAGGTGGAGCGGGTGCCTGGTTGCGTCGGTCGATGGCGAGGTTGTTGACGGCGGCTCTGTTGCCGTCCTCTCCGTAGGGTGATGATATGTGAGACGTCGTGTAGCTATCGTTGGTGCTGGGATGACGTATTTCCGCTCCATGTCGCCGATGACCTCCGAGGAGATGGTTTTCGAGGCCGTGAGGAAATGTCTCGACGACGCTGGAGTTGATGTAAATGATGTTGATGCTGTGGTAGGTGGCTCGGCTCCCGACGCCTTCGACGGCTATCATCACAAAGGCCTCGTGGCTGTTGAGCCGGCTGGAGCCTTTGCCAAGCCTTTTTCACGCGTGTTCGTAGGCGGTGGAACTGGTGTGGGAGCGGCCATAGCTGGGTGGTGGCATGTTGCCTCGGGGCTTTTTGACAAGGTCCTTGTTGTGGCGTGGGAGAAGATGAGCCACCCCTATCCTCATGCACAGCCACTATTCCGCACAATCTTCGAGCCGATAATTGAGCAGCCTCTCGGCCCCAACCTAATCTGGATATTCGCCCTGGAGATGCGCCGCTACATGGAGATACACCGCCTCGACAAAGAGCTTATCGCGAGGGTGGCGGTCAAAAACAAAGCCAACGCCCTCGACCATCCATACGCACAGCTCGGGGCAAAAATAACGGTGGACGATGTCCTCAAGTCACCTGTGCTCGTCTGGCCGGTGAATAGGCTTGACATCAGCCCCACATCAGACGGCGCCGTCGCACTCTTGTTCGCATCCGAACACGAGGCCAAGAAGATAACCGACACACCTGTGTGGCTGGACGGCGTGGGAGCATGCCTCGACAGCCAATACTGGACAAACAGGGACCTGGGATACCCCTACTACGTCTACCTCGCCGCCCAGCAGGCTTACAAAATGGCGGGCATAACCAACCCGCTCAAAGAAATCGATGTCTTCGAACCCTACGACCCGTTCACCTACAAGGAGCTCCACCACCTCGACGCATTACTCGGCAAACCGGGTCTCGCACCACAGCTACTCAAGGAGGGGCAGCTGGAGAGAGACGGCGACCATCCAACATCGCCTTCAGGTGGATTGCTTGGCGTAGGTAACCCTATAGCAGCCGCAGGGCTGATGAAGGTCGCGGAACTCTATTGGCAGCTGAGCGGAAGAGCCGGGAAACGTCAGGTGCCAAACGCGTATGTCGGGGTTGCGCAGGCTTGGGGTGATTTGATGCAGGTTGGGCAGGTGGTGGTATGCAGAGTATAACAAGCAGAATAGTATACTCACAGGATTACCTGAAACAGCTGCCGCTAACCATCAACACATACTTTGCTCAAAACGGCCTCGACAAAGAATATGGAAAGGATTGGGAGGATGCATTAAGCAGAAAGTATTCTGAGATGTGGAGTGTTGAACACCTCATCCTCAGCCACTGGAGAATAGTGTGCAGGTATGCGCATACACCGGGTGAGGCTCTTGAAAAGTTTCTCCAAGGCCTGCGAGAGGGGAAGTTACTCGGGACAAGGTGCAGCGGATGCGGAAGAGTGTTGATACCGCCGCGTCTCTTCTGCGAATGGTGTGTGAAAGAGGTTTCTGACTGGGTTGAACACAGCGGAGAAGCTGTTGTCTCAACATATTCGCTTGCCTACATCGGCACCGACCCTTGGGTGAGGCTATCCGAGCCCAACATCGTCGCCGTCCTCTGGCTCAAAGACACCATACGACAAACATCCTCGTCAAAAACAGTTCTCCATGCTGCAGGGCTGATGCACCTAATACGTGACTGCGGCCCCGACGATGTCAGGATAGGTATGAGGGTGAAACCCGTCTGGAAACCAGCCGAGCAGCGGAGCGGAAGCATCCTCGACATAAGCCATTTCAAACCACTGGGTGACTAACTTGGACATCGAAAGCTACTACGAATACCCGGCAGGCGTCGCACTTTCAAAATTCCTTGAAGGCCTCAGCAACGCCAAAATCATCGCAAGCAAATGCGGAAAATGCTCCTCAAAATATGTGCCGCCGCGGGCATACTGCCTCGACTGCTTCACACCCATCAAAGAATACATAGAGAACAACCCCGTAGCCGAAGTTCAAACCTACACACGTACACGTCTGCTTGCAGTCGGTGAAGCCGGTGAGGAGGTTGTGTGGGTTTTTGTGAGGTTTGTGGATACCTTGGGCGGGTTGCTTCACATGCTTGACCCGTCAACGAATCCTCGGAAGGGGTTGAGAGTCAGGCCCGTCTTCCGGGAAAAACGTGTCGGCAGCATCCACGACATCAAATGGTTCACCGCAGCCGACTAAACTCTTCTCTCTCCTCCGCGAGATGCCAAGGCTCGGAGGCGTAGACATCTTCGAGTATCGACTCCGGGGGAAGCGGTGGAATGTTCTCGCATTCTTCTATTGTTTTGCGTATGGTTTCCTCGGTTGTTTGCCATAGTTTCTCATCCTCGTCCATGCTCCAGAGGCCGCGTTTTATCAGGTGGTTTCGCAGCCTTGATATTGGGTCTTTTCTCCGCCACATTTCAACCTCCTCATCAGTCCTGTATCGCGATGGGTCGTCGGCTGTGGTGTGGGGCCCAATCCTGTAGGTCACAGCCTCGATCAACGTCGGGCCCTCACCGCTCCTCGCCTTCTCAACAGCACTCCTCGCCGCGAGATAACAAGCTATCACGTCGTTTCCATCCACGCTAACCCCTTCAAACCCATATGCAAGAGCTTTTACCGAGAGACGCTCAACAGCTGTCTGCCTACTTACTGGAACAGATATGGCATACTGGTTGTTGACACAGACAAAAACGATGGGTGCCTTGAAGACGCCTGCGAAGTTGAAGGCCTCGTGAAAATCTCCTTTCGATGTTGCGCCGTCGCCGAAATAGTTGATGACAACTTCTTTCAGCTTCTTGTATTTGAGGGAGAGGGCGAAGCCGACGGCTGCCGGAATATGCACAGCGACAGGAATGGGTGCTGGAACTATGCGGCATCCGATGTCTCCGTACACGGCGAAGTCTCTGCCCTTTAGAGGATCTGCCGAGTTTGCGAGATTTCTGTTCACGATCTCTGCTATGGGAACCCGCCGTGCCACAAACACCGGCAGCTCACGGTAAAGCGGGAATATCCAATCATTTTCACCAAGAGCGTAGGCCGTCCCTACTCCGGCGGCCTCCTGTCCCTCAGAGGGTGCATGGATACCTATTTTCCCCATGCGTTGAAGACGCATAAGCCACCTATCCAATACACGTGCGACAACCATGTCACGATACATCGACGATAGCAGCCCGGGTTCAAGCTCCTCCTCGGCGAAACCCTCGGGCGAAAGAACCTGAAACATACCTTCTATTCAATATATTCCTCTGTGGAATAATTAAATCTTGCCAGAATTAAAGCAAGTAACGGATTCTGAACCCTTTCTCAACACTTTCGGGGTTGATTTCCACAATATCCACTCGTGTTACATGGGCAAGAGGAGGCCCTCTCTTACACCATTCGAGAATTTTCTTTACCGCCTGCTCTTCTCCTGCTACGACGGCCTCCACTGAGCCGTCATCCATGTTTCGCACATAGCCGTCTACGCCAAGGCTGTCCGCAACCTCTTTCATCGACGCCCGGTAAAAAACTCCCTGAACCCTACCATACACACGCAGCCTGTAACCCACGCGGGCCATGTAAGAGCTAAAGCATGCACCGCAAAAAAGTTGACGGCAGAAATGGACTATGACGTCGCGGTTGTAGGCGGAAGCTCAACGGGCTTGATCGCAGCGCGTGAGACGGCTAAACGCGGTCTCCACACAGTTGTCTTTGAGGAGGATAGGGTCATAGGCCGACCCGAGAAATGCGCAGGCCTCTACAGCATAGATGGGATCAGGTCCCTTAACATTCCCGTTCATGGGCCCTATTTACAGAACATCGTTAGAGGCGCCGTCTTCGTATCGCCTTCGGGCAAACGCTTCGAAGTTGAAGCATCAAGAGACATCGCCGTTGTTTACAACCGTGAAAGGCTCGACCTCTATCTTGCACAGAAGGCGGCAGAGGCTGGGGCGGAAATCCATGTAGACACACGGGTGACAGAAGTCAAAACCAGCGGTCAAAACTTCCATGTCAAAACATCCAACCAAACAATATCAGCAAAACACGTCATCTCGGCCGAGGGGCGGACAGCCACAGTAGCACGCCAGATATTCCCCCGTTACCGCACAGGAAAATGGCTCCCCATAATACAATACATGATAGCAGACCACGGCCACAGCCCCGACATGGTCCATCTCTACTTCAAAAAATATGTGCCAGAGTTCTTCGGATACCTCGTTCCCGTCGACGGTGAGTTTGGTAAACTGGGTGTCGCGGCGTCAAAAGCACCTCATCTACTTGCCGAGAAATTGTTACGGGAAAATTTTCCACATGCGACAGTTGTCGGCACAATGTCGTCTGCCATTTATGTGGGCGGCCCAGTGGAGCCGATGAGGATTGGCAACTTTCTCCTAGCGGGCGAGGTTGCTGGCCAGGTCAAGGCAACCACGGGAGGCGGCGTCGTGACAAGCGGCAAAGCAGCGGAGGCTGCGGCACAACACATCGCAGGACAAGGAACATACGAGCAGCTCTACCGCGAAACTCTCCGCGAGCTCCAAGGCACCTACACCCTGCGCCGCATCGTCGAACATCTCTCCCCCAAATACATCGACCTAATTCTTTCATCCCTCGCCGACTCAGACTACGGCCAAGTTTTGGCAAAAGTGGGCGACATGGACAAACACCTCTCTACACTTGTGAGGGCCCTCGCATCGAAGGCCTCTATCAAGCTAATGCTGAACACCGTGGCGAAGATACTTATGGGTGCATACGTTTAAATTGACGGCCTGTGGCGTGGATGTGATGAGCGGGCTGCTGACGCTTCCACAGTGCTCATGGTGCCACAGACCCATACTGCCATCCGAGTCAGCCGTCTCATTCCCATGCCCCAACTGCGGCAAATCAACCATCTGGCGGTGCAAAATCTGCAGGGAACTCGCCAAACCCTACGTCTGCCCCACATGCGCATTCCAAGGCCCGTGAACAAATTTATAAACAGCCAAAAACAATAGATTATTTGCGCTTAGAAGATGAAGACATCCATCCGCGGATG
Organism: Nitrososphaerota archaeon; assembly: GCA_041641305.1. Taxonomy (GTDB): domain Archaea; phylum Thermoproteota; class Nitrososphaeria_A; order Caldarchaeales; family Caldarchaeaceae; genus Caldarchaeum. The sequence goes on from JBEPYN010000001.1 coordinate 388,802, forward strand.
GATGTCCGAATGCGGTGTTTGAGAAGCTTACGCTTCAATGACCGCGTCCATAGGGTTTGGATGCGTCGCCAACTGGACGGCAGACGCCTTAGGCCAAAATACGCCAGCCGGTGGATAACTCGGCTTGGGGGCCGAAGAAGGGCGCGGCAAGCTGCGAAAAGCCCCGGGTAGCCGCAAGCAGGCGTTGATCCGGGGATGCCCGAATGGGATTTCCCGGCATCCCGCGCTTCGGCGTGGGATGTCGCTCCACTGCCTCGAGCTGTGGAGCGGGAACCGGCCGAACGGAAGCATCCAAGTAGGCCGAGGAAAGGAAATCAAAACGAGACTCCCCTAGTAACGGCGAGTGAACGGGGACCAGGCCAAACCGAACCCGCATGGGAAACCATGTGGGGATGTGGGGTGTGGACCAGCCGCCCTCCTGTGCCCAGCGACCCGAAGCGACTTGGAAAGGTCCGCCATAGAGGGTGACAGCCCCGTAGGGGAAGCTGGGAGTGGAGATGGGCTGGTTCCCGAGTACCGCACCTCGGATATGGTGCGGGAAGACAGGAGCCACTGGCTTCTAAGCCTAAGTACCTCCCAAGACCGATAGCGCAACAGTACCGTGAGGGAAAGTTGAAAACTACCCCGAGAGGGGGGTGAAAAGCGGTTGAAACCGGCTGGTAATAGACGAGGGCGGCGCGCAAGGTACTCCGTCCGAACACGCCGCGTAGGTGTGGAGGGCGGATTATCCGGCGTCGTCCGCTCCGTCTTGAAACACGGGCCGGGGAGTTCACCGTCGTGGCGAGCTTAACCGCGGAAAGCGGGTAGGCATGGGGAAACCGAGAAGCCCGCAACCGACTCTTGTCGGCGAGGGGCCGGGTCCGAACAGGGCCTGTAGTCACGGCGGTGAGGCTAGAAACCGGGCGATCTAGCCCTGGGTAGGGTGAAGCCGGGCGAAAGCTCGGTCGAGGCCCGAACGCGTCCTGACGTGCAATTCGGTGCGTTGACCTGGGGCTAGGGGCTAAAAACCAATCTAGCCCGGTGATAGCTAGTTCCCCCCGAAGTGTCTCGCAGGACAGCCTCGGCGGAGGTGGTCCGCGGGGTAGAGCACCGATGGGGTGGTAAGGGCTCGAAAGGGCCCGCCATCCTTTCGAACTCCGAATCCGCGGACGCCGTAGATGCCGGGAGTGGGGTGTGCGGGGTAAGCTCGCACGCCGAGAGGGGAACAACCCAGACCGCGGGTTAAGGCCCCAAAGTGCCCGCTAAGTGACAAACCAAAGGGCGTCTCCCTCCTAAGACAGCGGGGAGGTAGGAATAGAAGCTGCCATCCTCCAAGGAGTGCGTAAGTTGCGGAATCTCCGGCGAAAACTAAATTACCCGACTGCTTCTGCATCACGGTGGTGTTGGTTAACGAGGCCTATATCGCAGGTGCTCTACGCGATGGCTACGTCGGAAGATACATCGACGTATATGGGAAGGTCCACAGCGTCGTAACACTTTACAACAATGACATCGATTGGCTAAAACGTGTGGCGGACTTGTTAAATTCCACATATGGAGTCAATGCGAGAATTTTTGTTAACCCCAATCGAACACCGTATCTTCGTGTATATTCAAAAAGACTTGTACAATATTTTGCTGAAAAATTCTGCCATCCCATAGGAAAGCAGACAAAATGGTGCACGCCTTTATTCATCAAGAACAGCGATGACCCCGAGCTTTGGAGGACCTACATCGCAGGATACTTTGATGCAGAAGGCGGAATTGATACGATTAAAAAACAGATCAAGTTTCACACATCTTTTGAGGGCTCAACATGCCCACCCCTTGTAGATATTAAACTAGCGCTCGCACGGTTCTTCGAAATCAGAACCGGAAACGTATGCATGTACCAAAACAATAGGGGAAAAATTCCCAGATTTGTTCTACGCATACTCAAGTCGGATAATAGAAAGTTTTTCGGAACATTTCCACTACTTAACACTACAAAAATCCAAAGACTGTTGAAAATTATGCCGGAGCGTTCGCAACCGCAAGACAGCTCACCCGCCGAGGAGGGGGGCCCCGAAAATTGACGGGTCTAAGCGGGCCGCCGAAACCCGGGTTCACCCAGTTGTTGCTGGGTGGAGGTAGGGGGGCGTGGCGGTTGGGTGGAAGCAGGGCCGTGAGGTCCTGTGGACCGGCCGCCAATGTAGATCCCGGTGGTAGTAACAGCGGAGCGGGGTGAGAATCCCCGCCGCCGAAGGGGCAAGGGTCTCCCGGCAACGCGTCGTCGGCCGGGAGTAAGCCGGTCCTAAGCCCGACCTTAACCGGGTAGGGCGAAAGGGAAACCGGTTAATATTCCGGTGCCTCCGGAGTACGTGCGGCGACGCAAGGCCGGTGTCCGACGCTTCGGGGTAGGCTGAGCGGGGCCGTAGCCCCGTCTAAACGCATAAGCCTGGGGAGTGGCGTAAAGCCGAGAACCAGGTGAAAACGTGAACGGCCGCCCGTATGGGCGGTTCAGCTGATCCCTGGAGCCCATGAAAAGGACACCGGCAAGGATCTCCGGAGACCGTGCCAAGAACCGACACTGGTGCCCCTGGGTGAGAAGCCCAAGGCGTCTGGGGTCACTCCAGGGCGAGGGAACTCGGCAAATTAGCCCCGTAACTTCGGGAGAAGGGGTGCCTGAGGCCTTGGCCGCGAGGCTGGGGCCTTAGGTCGCAGTGACTAGGGGGTCCTGACAGTTTAATAAAAACCTAGGTAGCCGCGAGACCGAAAGGTTTTGAACGGCTATTGAATCCTGGCCAGTGCGGGTACTCGAAAACCGGGTTCAACCGGCATAAGGGCCCGTAAACGCCGGGAGTAACTCTGACTCTCGAGCTAAAAGGGAGTCGTTAAACCCGGCTATATGCGGGGAATTCCAGAACCCTTAACTACCTTAAAAGGTAACAATGTTGAGGGTTATGAGGAAGACCCGCAGGAAACCCCTGCCAACGTGGTCGCCATGCTCACCGAATTCTCCGACATAATTGATCCAAAAGATCTTCCGAACAAGCTAAGCCAACTCAAGTGGCATATAACGGGGTTCGTCGACGGCGACGGGAGCTTTCCAATCATTCTCTCTCCAGAGGAGACAAAGAAATTCGGCTGGTTGATACAGCCACGCTTCGAGTTGGAGCTGAGAAGCGGCGAAGACTCCGAGACGATGCTCAGAGTGGTTTGCAGAGCAGTGGGGATTAAGCCGAAAATATTGACGAGCGAAAACTACGTCAAACTAATCGTCACAAACAGGAGACTCCTCCTGGAAAAAGTGGTGCCATTCTTCGAGAAATACAGGCCCGTAATCAAATGGCGCGACTTCAAGACGATGAGCGAGGTTGCGAAAGACCTACACCAGAAAAAGCATCTAACATATGAGGGCTTCAAGGAGATCATCCGAAAAATTTACTCGCTACCAATGAATGGCGAGTCGCGGAGAAAGTGGAGGTTCAGCGACATCATACAGGATGAGGAGCCTCCTCAACACGTGGAGAAAAAAGAAGAACATAGATTTCCCAGGGGACTTGTTCCACTGAAACACTACGTCGCCGGCTTCATAGACGCCGAAGGCTCGTTGGGATTCGTCATAAACAAGGAGACCAAGTCGATAACACCGTATCTAACAATAACCAGCTCCGAGACAGTTGTGCTACAGAAAATAAGATGGCTTCTGGGATGCGGAGAAATCAGCACAGGAAGGCTCCAAATCTACGGCGTCGACAACTTCGTCAACAGTGTTGCACCGTTTCTCGACAGACAAAAGCTCATAGCGAAAAGGACAACATACAAGATGTTTAAGCAGATTCTTGAGACGGTGGTCAGAGGCGACCACAAAAGAAACTGGGAAGAAACCGTAGCGTTCGTCAAAATGTTGAATAAAAAGGCAGGGGGATCCTCAGAGACCATACGCCGGGCGTCCTCATCGAAGACTGGGGGCGAAGATATGGTCCAGCACCCGTAAACCCTGGGTGTTGCTTAAGGTAGCCAAATGCCTTGTCGGGTAAGTTCCGACGTGCATGAATGGATCAACGAGGGCCCCGCTGTCCCCGCCTGGAGCCCCGTGAACCCACGTAACGTGGGCGAACAGTCCACGAACTCCCAACGGGGAAAGAAGACCCTGTGGAGCTTTACTGCAGCCTGTCGCTGGGATGTGGACGAGTGTGCAGAGCGTAGCCGGGAGCCGTCGATCCCCGTCTCTCCGGGGGCGGGGGGAGGCGCCCATGTAACACCGGCCACGCTTGTCTGCATCTCTCACCGGCGCGGAAGCGCTGGAACAACGGCAGGTGGGCAGTTTGGCTGGGGCGGCACCCCCTTGAAAAGATATCGAGGGGGCCCAAAGGTCGGCTTAGGCGGGACAGAAACCCGCCGTGAAGTGCAAGGGCAAAAGCCGGCTTGACAGGGCCCTTGAAAGCCAGGGGCCCTGAGGGGAAACCCAGGCCTAGCGATCCATCGGCTCCTACCAGTGGGGGCCGGTGGTGACAGAAAAGTTACCCCAGGGATAACAGGCTCGTCGCGGGCGAGAGTCCCCATCGACCCCGCGGCTTGGTACCTCGATGTCGGCTCTTCCCAACCTGGCCGTGCAGAAGCGGCCAAGGGTGCGGCTGTTCGCCGATCAAAGGGGAACGTGAGCTGGGTTTAGACCGTCGTGAGACAGATCGGATTTTACCTGTTGGGAGTGCTGGCTGCCTGAGGGGAAGGTGTTCCCAGTACGAGAGGAACGGAGCGCCGGGGCCAACGGTGTACCGGTTGTCCTACAGGGCAGTGCCGGGCAGCTGCGCCCCCGCGGATAAGGGCTGAAAGCATCTAAGCCCGAAGCCGCTCCCGAAAACAGGCAGCCACTCGCCGGGTAAGGGCTCGGCAACGGGCCTATACCGGCGACGAGGGCTCCCGTAGAAGACGGGTTTGATGGGGCGGGGGTGTACGGATGGAGGCTTCGGCCGGACATCCTCAGCCCGCCGCTCCCAACCGCCCGAGTGGCCTAAGGAAGCCGTCCAGGCGAAAACGCATCCCACCCTACTTGGACGCGTAACACTTTATACCGCCTTATCTCATGGTTCCGACATGTTTATCGTCAGAGGACGGTTTGTAGTTACTGTAGATGATTTTAACCGTGTTTTAAGGGACGGGGCAGTGGTTGTGGAAGACAATAGGATAGTCGATGTCGGGTATTTTGGAGACCTTAAGAAGAAACACCGCTGCGACACTGTTATCGGAGATGAGTGGAAAATAGTTTTGCCGGGTCTCGTGAACTGCCATTACCACTCTCGTGAGCAGCTTTCTCAAACCATGTTTCCAGACGGGCACGGCGAAACAACATGGTTCAACAACTATTGTCTACCCTATCACGCCGCCTTGACCCCCGAGGAGGAGAAGACTGCTTTCAAGCTTGCTCTCTACGCGATGGCTTTGAACGGTGTGACAACATTCGCCGACGGAGGATTGCTCTACCCCTCGTCATCCCTCGAAACGTTGAACGAGGTCCCTCTCCGCTGTCTCACATCAACATGGTGCTGGGACAGGGCTGACATCATTCCCAAGACAACCGACGAGGCTTTCAAGGAGCTAACACATTTGCATCATGAGCTCAACGGAGGATATGGAGGCCGCCTCTCCATATGCGCCACACCTATCAGCGTAACCACATGCAGCGAAAACCTGCTTCGACAGGTGGTGGAGTGGGCTCGGGAAAATGGTGTGAAAACATTCATACATGTTTCGTCGTTCAGGGAAGAGGTTGAGAAAACTTTGTCAAGCTGGGGCGTTACCCCTGTGCAGTATCTATCTGAACATGGTCTTCTCAACCGGGATGTTAACATTCTTCACGGCATTCATCTGAGCATGGATGATGTTGAGCGGCTTGTTGCCTCGGGGGCTGGTGTTGTTTCCTGCCCCTATTCTTCGCTCAAGAAGGGGAAGGGCCTCAGTGTTAGTGGCGTGTTTCCCGAGCTGCTTGAGAGAGGCGTGCGTGTTGGGCTGGGTGGTGACGGGGCGCCCTCCGCTCAACACGTAGACATGTTGAGGACCTTGTCTCTTTTCACAGGGCTTTGCAGAGACATGAGAATGAATGCCTCGCTGCCACTTGCAAAAGACGCTGTCAGAGCTGTTACGTCGACAGCCGCAGACCTTCTCGGACTCGGAAACCAAATTGGCTCGCTGGAAAAAGGAAAGAAAGCAGACATCATTCTCCTCGACATGCGTGGCCCCGACTTCACCCCCCTACGCGACGTGTTCCAGGCCCTGGTCTTCTCCGCTACCGGTGCCGCCGTTGACACGGTTATTGTGGACGGGAGAGTTGTCGTCGAAGGGAGAAAAGTCAAGGGAGTGGATGCCGAGAAGCTGGTTAAAGAGTCTGAGATAGCTGCTGAAAATGTTGCGGAGAGGCTTGGTCTTCAGAGGCCTATGTAGCTCTCTCTTATCTTCGGCGAGTTGAGTAGCCCGGTGCCGGATCCTTCAAGGGCTATTCTTCCTCCCTCCATGACGTAGGCTCTGTCGGCTGTTTGTAGAGCGAGAGCGGCGTCCTGCTCCACCACTAGGATGGCGATACCCTGCCTCTCCCTGATCTCTCTAACCTTCTCAAAAACGGCTATACGTGCTATGGGAGCCAGCCCCACACTAGGCTCGTCGAGAAGAAGAATCCGGGGCCTCGCCATCAAGGCCCGGGCAAGCGCAACCATCTGCTGCTCACCACCGCTGAGAGTGCCCGCAAGCTGTTTCCGCCTCTTCTCGACGATGGGGAAAAGCTCAGACACCATTTCATAATCCTTCATGATTTCTTCTCTATCTTTTCGTCTGTAGGCGCCCGCCATCACATTCTCATACACAGTCATGTCGGGGAAAAGCCGTCTTCTCTCCAGTGATAAAACAAGGCCTTTGACGACGCGGTCATAAGGCGGAAGCCGTGTTACGTCCTCGCCGTTGAGCAGTGTCTTGCCTGATTTGACGGTTGCAAGCCCGGCCAGCGCAAGCATGAGCGTCGTCTTTCCGGCGCCGTTAGGCCCAATAACGGCCACTATCTCCTTCTCATGAACCTCGATGTTGATGTTCTCGATGATTGTCACAGGGCCGTAGCCCGCGGTCAGATCCACAGCCTCAAGCATTTTCCCCAATCAAATCACCGTGCCGGTTCCCAGATACGCTTTTATGACTGCCTCGCTCTTAGCAACATCGGCAGGCGCACCCTCGAAAATCAGCTTACCCTGGTCCATCACCAGAGCCCGTTGAATAAGCTTCATCAACTCACGCAGCCTATGCTCAATAATCACAAGCGTACCTCCCTCTTCATAATACTCTCTTAGCACAGAGGTGACTTCCCCTATTTCTGCGACAGTCAAGCCGCCGAAGGGTTCGTCAAGCATGAGGATGCGGGGCTTAGCTATAAGGCCTCTCGCTACTTCGAGCTTCTTCATTTCTCCATGTGTGAGATAAGCTGCGGGGATGTTTCTTTTTTGAATCAGACCGAGTTTTTTGAGAAGCTGAATGGCCTCCTCCTGGTTGAAGTGGATTTTTCTAACGGTGAGAGGCGCGTGGAGGTTTTGTTCAACTGTGAGAGATTTGAAGGGCCTGACTATCTGGAAGGTTCTGACGAGCCCTTTGAGGGCGCGGTGATATGGTTTTGTGTTGGTGATGTCTTCGCCGTTTAGGTAGATTTTTCCCGAGTCAGGTTTCTCCGTCCCCGAGATGAGTGAGAAAAGCGTTGTTTTGCCGGCGCCGTTGGGCCCAATGATTCCAAGTATCTCGTTTTTTTGGAGAGTGAAGGAGACGTTGTCGACGGCGACTATTCCGCCGAAGCGTTTAATCAGTTGCTCAGCCCGCAGTATCTCCATAAACCTTCCTCCTCAGAAAACCGACTATTCCGCTGGGGAAAATCATGAAGATAAGTAAGGCTAGAGCCGAGTATATCAGGAGACGTGCTCTAACCAATACTTCTATCTTCAGCGTCTCTATCAGTATCTCGATTATGTAGGCCCCGACGACTGGGCCGAGTATGGTTGCTCTTCCCCCGAGCAGCGTCATTAACAGGGGTAGGCTGGCTTTCTCGAGCTCATAGGTGGCTGGGCTAATGACTCCGTTGAGATAGGCGTAGAAAGCGCCGGCGACACCTGCTATGAAGATGCTGATGGCTAGGCCGAGAAGCTTGTAGCGTGGAACATCTATTCCCGCGGCTTTCGCAGCTATTTCATCATCCTTTATGCATGTGAAGATTATTCCGAGACGGCTTCTCATGACGAGGTAGCTGACCATCACGCTTCCAGCCATGGCGGCCAAGCTCGCGAGGTAGAATGCTTCAGCGCTCTGGAAGAGAGACGGTATTCCGAAGATGCCGTCATGTCCACCTAGCTGGGGGATGGCGTTGGTCACCTGATAAGCTATAATGGGAATTATTAGTGTGACGAGCGCGAAGAAGTGGCCTCGTAGCTTGAGGCTCGGCAAACCAATCAAGCTTCCTAGACCCGTGATGACCAAGGCCCCGAGAAAAACAGCGGCCACAGGAGGCACACCGTAGGAGATGCTCAAAATGGCTGCGGCGTATCCTCCTCCAGCGAAGAAAAACGAGTGGCCGAGGCTGAGCAGCCCCATGTAGCCTGAGAGGAGGTTCCAGCTGACCGCGAGCATGGCGAATATGTTGGTTAGCGTGAGGATGAATATGATGAATCGCAAGTTCAGCGCTATTGGCAATACCGCCATCGCCGCTAAGACCGCGAGCAAGGTTACCACAAAAATTTTGTCGAGCCTTTTCATCATTCTACACTTCTGCCAAATATTCCTTTTGGCCTCAGCCACAGAGTCAACAGCACGGTGATGAGCGACGCCGCTCCCGAGTAAAGCGGGCTTACGAGGTTCTGGACAGCTATCTCCACATAACCTATGACGAAGGCTGCGAGAAGAGTTCCACGGTAGTCGCCAAGGCCTCCGAGCACGACGATGGCGAAGGCTAGGGTGAGCATGGGCCATCCGAGAACTGGTGTGATGGTGCTCTGTGGTGTGACCAACAGGCTTGCGAGTCCTGCTAAAGCCGTTGAGAGGCCGAGGACAAGGGCCATGGTTCTTTCGGGTCTTATTCCCACGCAGACAGCAGCGTCAAGATCCTGAGCAACGCTCCGTATCGCCAGCCCAACCTTGGTTCTGTAGATAAGTAGCCAGAGGAGAATGAGCAGCGTCGATGCGGCAATAGCCGCGGCCAGCTGCTGGTTGAATACAGAGACTCCGAAAACCAACGTCGACCCGGGCAGAACCACGGGCGTCGACCACGGAAAGTTGGTGAAGAGAAGAACTATCAGGTTTTGGATGACCAAGGCGATGAGGAAAGTGGTCATAATCATTTCTATGTGGTCCTTTATTCTGCGCAGCACAGCCCAATAATAGACGAACCCCGCTGCGAAAAGAGCCGCGATCGTTGCGAAAAAAGTCACCAAAGAAGGAATATTGTATACCGTTACGAGGGCGAAGGACATGTACGCGGCTGCCGTGTACCACATGCCGTAGGCGGCGTCAATCATCCGGGCCACACCAAAAATAAGGGAGAAGCCCTCCGCGAAGAGGGCGTAGACGAGGCTGGTTATGAATCCGTAGACCAGTACTGTCGCCGCGGCCTCTGAGGTTATCATGTTACGGCAGCACTAGGTTGCGGACTGTCTGTGGTTGGTCTGGGCTCCACACAGGCACGAGCTCGCCGTTCTGCCACTGTCCAAAATACCAGTAGAGGTTCGGTAACGCGAGGTTGAGGCCGTGTAGTTTCCTGTTAAACTGTATCCGCCCGATCACTCCCTCGTAGTCTGTCTGCTCCAAGGCGGCTACCAGTCTATCGGCTTTCCATGTGTTTGCTCTCTCGAGGGCCTCTTTAAGGACATATATGGCGTCGTAGGTGTCGAAGGCGGCTGTGTTCGGTGTCTCCTTAAACCGTCCCGTAAACTTCTCTATGAAGGGTATGGTCTTCGGCGTGACGGGGACTTTGACCGTGGCTGGCCACCAGATAGTTCCCTGTGCAGCACCCTCAGTCTGCGTCCAGAACCATGAGAAGCCGCCCAGCAGCCCGGGTCCGAAGATTATCGGTTTCTTACAGGGGGACCAGTCATAAGCAGCCCACTGCTTGGTGAAAGCCACTCCGGGCGGGCCTGAGAACAGGAGGATAATCAAGCCGGCGCACTTCTCTTTGATTCTTGCAAGGTAGCTGGAGAAGTCTGATTGAGTGGTTGGGTAGAGCTCTGCGAAGACTAGGTCGAAGCCTTGGGCCTGCAGTCTCTTGAAGAACGTGGAGTTGCCCGCAGGCCTGCCGGCCAAGCCAACAGTCCAGAGAGCGTTCTCGGCAACAAGAGCAATCCTAGTCACGTTGGGATAATTGGGGTTGTTTTGTGCAGCGTTTCGAAGCGCGCTGGGGATGGCTGCTATGTAGGGCCCTGCGCTGGAGTTGCGTCCTCCAGCGAAGAAGTGGAAATAGTACTTGTAATTCTCATAGTCGTTTTGGACAAGGTCCTCGACGATGCGCTGGTTGGACTCGATGTCTAGGTAGACAATCTTGTACTGGGATAGTAGCTGAGTTTGTGCGACGACGATGTCTGTTCTCACACCTCCCACGATGACGTGGGCTCCGTGAACCTCGACCAGCCTCTTAAACGCTGTAACGCCTTGGTCTACTGGGATGAGCGGGTCCATCTCGTTAGTGTCCTCGGCTACCAAAACGAGCTCATATCTTGTTCCGTTGAGTACTACTCCGCCTGCGGCGTTTATCTCCTCGACAGCCATCTCGGCGGCGTATTTGGCGTGGATGCCTACAGGGTTGGTGAGAGGAAGCGAGAGCCCTATGATGATCTGTCTCTTCTGCTGCTCAGGTGTAAAGACACCGGTTAGAAAAATTCCCGCGACAGCGGCGACCGCTATCACGACAACGACCAGTGCTACAACAGCCGTTCTACTTACAGCCTTTATACTCTTGTTCACGCAGTTAATCGCTTATGTGAATTATTTATAGGTTATCCAGAAAGGGGTGTGTTTAAAACGACCGCGGGCTGATGTTTTTTATGATTGTGGTTGACAGCAACGAGGCTTCTGAAAACAGTAGGTTGGTGGAGTCGCTGGCGAAAGTTGTCGAGACTGCTGTGAAGCCTCTGCAGGCAGGCGATTACTTGATTGTCGGTAGGGAGAAGCATGCTTTGGTGGAGAGGAAAACTGTGATGGATTTTCTAAACAGCCTGAAGGGGAGGCTGTGGGAACAACTCTCAACCATGAAAATGTTTGAGGGAGAGAAGGTTCTCATCCTTGAGGGATACCTCGGGCTGTATAGAAAACGGGGATGGAAAGAGGTCTCCATCCTCGCTTTGATGGACAAAATTGTGCATGACTGGGGGATACCCATCATCCCCACACCAGACATCCGTGGAACACTCACATACCTCGTGTGGAAAAACAAGTCCCTCGGCGAGGTTGAGGAGTTCCGCGAATATCCGCTGCGAGTTAAGAGAAAAGGGCTGACGGCGGAGGAGCAGGCTTTATTCGTTCTCGAAGGCCTCTGCGGACACGAGACAGCCAAAGCGCTTCTCAGCCATTACAGGACACTCAGAAACGTCTTCACTGCGCTGACACCTGAAAATATGCATGAGCTGGGAAAAATCAAGGTCGGTGGTAGGAGAATACCGGAGAAAACTGTGAAAAAAATGGTTGAGGTGGCTAACACTGTGTATGGTGGGGAGGGTTAGGCGCCGAGGAACTGTTTCTCAACCTCGGGCAGCCAATCCAGCTCCTTCCTTAGACGCTCTATGGATTTCTTGATCTCCTCCTCAGGATACTGCCATGGCGGCAGCTTGCCCTCGAAGAACTCTTCGTATGCGTGGAGGTCGAAGGCACCGTGTCCACAGAGGTTGAACAGTATCACCTTCTCCTCACCCGTTTGCTTGCATCGCAGGGCCTCGTCGATGACGAAGCGAATTGTGTGCGATGGCTCGGGCCCTGGCAGGAACCCTTCAGCCCTCGCGAAAGTCACCGCCGCCTCAAACACAGACACTTGGTCGTATGCGTATGGTTTTATCCAGCCTTCGTGGAGGAGAAGACATAGTGTCGGTGCGTCGCCGTGGTAGCGTAGCCCGCCTGCGTGGATTGGTGGAGGTACGAAGTCTGAGCCGAGGGTGTACATGGGTAGGAGCGGCGTCATCTTAGCTGTGTCCCCGAAGTCGTAGGTGTATATACCCTTGGTCATGGTTGGGCAGGCTGTCGGCTCTGTGGCGACGAACTGAACCTTCTTAGGAGCCTTCTTCGAAATCACTTCATAGTAGAACGGCCACGTCAAACCAGAGAAGCTGCTTCCACCGCCGACGCATCCCGCAACTATGTCTGGATAATCGTCAACCTGTTTCAGCTGCTCAAGAGCCTCGAGGCCCTGGACCGTTTGATGCATAAGCACGTGGTTGAGGACGCTGCCGAGACTGTATTTGGTGTTCTCATGGGTTACACAATCTTCGAGGGCTTCGCTTATGGCTATGCCGAGGCTGCCGGGATGGTTCGGGTCCTTTGCAAGCATGCTTCTACCAAAGTTTGTTCTGTCGCTTGGGCTTGGATAAACCTCCGCACCCCATGAATGCATCAACATCTTGCGCGCGGGTTTCTGCAGGTAGCTCGCCCTCACCATGTAGACGGTGCACTTAAGCCCAAACATCCTCGTGGCGAAGGACAAAGCGCTTCCCCACTGTCCCGCACCAGTCTCCGTCGTCAACCTCTCCACACCCTCTTTCATGTTGTAATAGGCCTGCGCCACCGCTGTGTTTGGCTTGTGCGAACCAGGAGGCGAGACACCCTCGTGCTTATAGTAGATGCGTGCAGGTGTCTTGAGCATCTTCTCGAGATTGACTGCTCTATAGAGCGGAGTCGGTCTCCAAATTCGGAGAATTTCCCGCACCTCTTCGGGAATGGGTATCCACCGCTCCGGGCTCAGCTCTTGCCGAATCAGCTCTTTGGGAAAGATTCTCTCGAGCTTGGCGGGGTCGATGGGCCCTTTTGTCGACGGGTCTATCGGCGGTGGCAGAGGCTTCGGCAAATCAGGCAAAATGTTGTACCAATATTTCGGCAGGCTGTTTTCATCTAGGACGATTTTACGGTTCATTCACATTTCAAATATTTGTGAAATATATAAGCTTTAGAGAATTGACATGAAATATCCTAAAGAATAGCAGCATTATCTTTTGTGATGTGAACTTCGAGGAAGACGAGGAAATATTGTTCATAAGAAGATCGGTTTCCGAGTTTATGAAACGGTTTCCGCTCGAGTATTGGCGTAAGGCTGATGTAGAGAGGCGTTTTCCAGAAGAATATTGGAAAACGGCGGCTGAGCAGGGGTTTCTCGGCATCTGCATCAGTGAGCAGTATGGTGGGCTTGGTCTCGGGCTGCAGGCGGTCTCGGAGGCGATTATCGGTGTGGCGGCTGAAGGCGGAGGATTACCGGCGGGAGACTTGTTGATGCGGACAAATGTTTTCGCCGGCATGACTATCGAGAGGCTTGGCAGGGAGGAGGTTAAACAAAATTATTTGCCTAGACTTGTCAAGGGCGAGCTCATATGCTCCTTCGGACACACGGAGCCAAACGCCGGCGTAAACACCTTCGACATACAAACATCGGCCGTTAGAGAAGGAGACGGCTACAGACTTAACGGTCAGAAAATCTGGATAACCCTCGCACACCTCGCCGACATCATAATTACAGTTGCACGCACCACACCCAAAGATAAAGCAAGAAAAAAGTCTGAAGGCCTAACCCTCTTCCTCGTAGACGCAAAACAGCCCGGCGTCAAGACATCAAAGATACCTGGAATGGCTTTGAGGCCGCTTACGAGCAACGTGGTCTACTTTGAGGATGCTTGGGTTCCGGCGACTCATGTCCTCGGCGAGGTGGACAAGGGGTGGGAGGCGCTTACATCTCTCCTAAACGCCGAACGGGTTTGCACAGCCTCCATATCAATAGGTGTAGCCGAGCACCTGCTCAACAGGTCCGTGGACTACGCCTCCAACAGACGTGTTTTCGGAAGACCCATCGGAAGCAACCAAGCCATACAGTTTCCCTTGGCCGAGGTGAAGGCTGAGCTCGAGGTTGCACGGCTGATGACGCGAAAAGCCGCTTGGCTCTTTGACAACGGCAAAGAATGCGCTTTTGAAGCAAATGTTGCTGCCTTCACAGCCGCGAGGGTCGCGTTCAAGGCCGCTGACAGAGCTGTACAAACATTCGGAGGAAACGGTTTCGCCGAAGACAACGATATCGAGAGGTTCTTCCGCGACGCCAGGCTGTTCAAAACAGCGCCAGTTCCTGAGGAGATGGTTCTCAACTACATCGGCACACGGGTCCTCAACATGCCGAGGAGTTTCTAACTTTAATAATTGACACACTTCTATCTATTTGATGAATTTCCAAGTGGTAGGCTCTCCAGTTAAAACCAAGGAGGGGCTGAGACATGTTAGGGGCCGCGGAAGGTTTGTCGACGATGTTGTTCTCCCACGCATGGCCTATGTTTCTTTTCTCCGTTCTCCTTATCCGCATGCATTGATTAAATCGATAGATGTTTCGCGTGCGGCTAGGGCTGATGGTGTTCTGGGAGTTTTTACAGGAGCGGACATAGCGGCTGTCACCAAACCATTTCCCCAGTTGACTGTTCCACCTGCGTCGAAGGTTGTTGACTACTCGATGGCTGTGAAGAAGGTGAGGTTTGTCGGCGAACCTGTTGCAGCGGTTGTTGCAGAAAGCGTGTACCAAGCCCGTGACGCTGTTGAGCTTATTGATGTAGAGTACGAGCCTCTTGAACCTATTGTAAACCCAATGAAGGTTTTGAGTGGAGAAGGGCCGCTTATCCACGAGGAAGCCGGCACGAACATCGCAGCCACCGTTGACTACAACTACGGCGACTACGATAGCGCAGCAGCTCAAGCCGACCGCATTATCCGCACAAGCCTCGTCTTCCACCGCTTCAGCTCAACACCTCTTGAGCCGAACGGGGTCCTCGCATCCTACGACGAAAAAGACGGATACACAATCTACTGCAACAACCAGATGCCCATGTTCCTTTCCCCATCCATCCTCAGGGCCCTCGACACAGACATCACACACGTGAGAATAATCACGCAAGACATCGGAGGAGGGTTCGGCGTCAAGATCATCAACTATACATACATGGTTCTGGTAGCCGCCTTGTCAAGGCTTGTGGGAAGACCTGTCAAATGGATAGAGACGAGGTCGGAGCACATGATGGCGAGCTCCCACGGAGCCGATAGATATTTCAACGTTGAGGCGGCTGTGAAGAACGACGGCACCCTTCTCGGGCTAAACGTTGTCACAGTCGATGACATAGGTGCCTATGCGCGTCACGAGCCGGCTGGGCTGACTGTCTGGGCTCAGGTCGCCTCGGGCTGCTGCAAATTCAAGCATCTCCGACAACGGATGTACGCCGTTTTCACAAACAAGTGCCCTGCCGGGCCCAACAGAGGCTTTTCCAGAGCACCTCACCAGTTCATGATTGAGCGGGTTCTGGACAAAATAGCACATGAACTGGGCAAAGACCCTGTAGAGGTGAGGAGAATCAACTACGTGACAAAAGATATGCAGCCCTACCGAACCCTCAACGGATGCGTCTACGACGGCGGAGACTATGTTGGAGCTCTTGAGAAGGCGGCTGAGATGGTTGATTACTGGGGCTGGAGAAGAAGGCAGGAGCAGCTAAGGGCTGAGGGCAGATACATAGGTGTGGGGGTAGGTGTCACGATTGACTCGGGCGCGGCCAACTTTGGGCAGGTAAGGATGCTCAACCCATCTCTCCCAAACGTCGGCACAAGCGAGGCCGCCACAGTACAGATGACACCCGACGGAAAAATCCTCGTCAAACTCGGCACCATTCCACAGGGCCAGTCCCATGAAACCATCGCATCCCAGATAGTCGCAGACGTGCTTGGCATAGACTACGAGGACATCACTGTCGCAACCGGGTTTGACTCAGGCTCCCATCCCTACACCCTCCACTCGGGAACCTATGCGAGCAGGTTCGCCGGCACAGGAATGGTTGCCACATACTTGGCCGCTCAGAGGCTCAAGGACATGGTTGCAGCCGTTGCGGCTAAGATTCTCGAGGCAAGGAAAGAGGACATAGTTGTGCAGGGCGGGGTTGCATATGTCAGGGACGCGCCGGAGAGAAAAGTCTCCTTCAAACGGATTGCGCGAACGGCTTACGCCAACCCGTTTGAGCTCCCCGAAGGCATGGAGCCCGGGTTGACAGCCCATGCCGTATTCAGCCCACCATTCCAGCCCCCTGACGAAAACAAGGTTGGCAACCTCACCCTAACATACTCCTACCAAGCACACGCAGTAGTCGTCGAAGTAGACCCAGAAACAGGCAAAGTGAAAATCCTCGACTACGCCATAGTCGACGACTGCGGACGTGTCATCAACCCCGCTATAGTAGATGGACAGGTTCACGGGGCCGCTTACCATGGCATCGGCGCAGTTCTCTACGAGAACTTTGAATACAACGAGGACGGTGTTCTTCTCACATCCAATTTCTCAGATTATCTCGCGCCAACAGCTGTGGAGATACCTATGTTCAAGATGGAGAGGTTTATGATACCTTCGCCGTTCACACCTCTCGGAGCCAAGGGTGTTGGCGAGGGATGCGGCGCACCGATTCCCGCGATAGTGGCCGCCGTCGAAGACGCTGTCCAAACAGAGATAACGTCTTCACACATCAAGCCTGAGCAGCTGCAGAAAATTCTCCAGAAAACTTCTCGCAACCAATAAATTAACCCAAATAGGTGGAGACGCATGACCAAAATATTTGTTACAGCATATGCGGAGACACCTGTAAGCAGAGCACGCGTCGACAAAGGTGAGAAGAAGCTAACAATTGAACAATATTATGCATGGGCCCTGAACATGGTTCTCGAGCAGACGGGCCTATCTCTAAGTGATTTTAGGGGGATAGGTGTGGGTGTGACCGGGTCTGCTTATCCGCGTGCGGAGATTTGGTCGGCTGAGGTTGTTCAAAACCTTGGACTGGAGCCGCGGTTGCTGCTACGAGGAGACCATGGCGGAGCTAATGGGGCTGCTCTGCTTGTGGCGGGAGCCTTGGCAATACAGGCCGGCTACGTCGACCACTTCCTCATCCTCGGTGCCGACACACCCATGAACATCACGGGAGAAGCTGCTCTAACCTGGCGGTATGAGCTCGACTACCTGATGCCCGTGGGGATGATGGGGCCCAACAGCATGGCCGCTATGATGATGCAGCGCCAAATACATCAATACGGCTACAAGCCCGAACACTACGGCAAAATATCGGTCTCCCAGCGGGAGAACGCGTCCAAAAACCCCAACGCATACTTCCGCACACCCTTAAAGATGGAGGAATATCTCAACTCGCCGCTTATCTCAGACCCGCTGCGGATGCTCGACATCTGTCCATTCGTAAACGGAGGCTTCGCCCTACTACTTTCAAGAGACACCGTCGCGAAAAAGGTCACAGACAAGCTTGTTAAGGTAGCGGGCTTCGGCTCATGGCACAACCTCGACGCATCCAACAGCCTAAAGGACATCACGACAACAGGTGTCAAAAACGCTGTCAAACAAGCTTTGGAGATGAGCGGGATCAAGCTAAAAGATATCGGGCTTTTCAACGCCTACGATGACTACACCCCCGTCGTGATAATGCAGCTGGAGGACGCCGGGTTCTGCGAAAAAGGTAAGGCTGGAAAATTCCTCGAGGAGACAGACATAACCTATAGGGGAGAACTGCCTCTGAACACGGGAGGCGGCCTCCTCTCATACGGACAAGCTGGAATGGCGGGCGGCATGCATCATCTCGTCGAAGCTGTGCGGCAGCAGAGGGGCGAGGCAGGTGAGAGACAGGTCAAAGACCTCCGATACTCACTCGTAACATCGGTGGGAGCGCTGGAACACGGCGGAACATTCATCAACAACTATGCCATAATATTCGGAGGTGAGTAGCGGTGAGCGAATACAAACGCCCGCTTCCGCAAATAACCGAATACACACAGGCTTTTTGGCAGGCTGCGAAAAACGGGCAACTGATGATTCAAGAATGTAGAAGATGCGGCCATAAACAGTGGTATCCGAGGCCATCCTGCACCTCATGCGGATCTCTCGACCTCGGGTGGAGACAGTCTTCCGGAAAAGGATCCATACACTCCTTCACCGTCATTCGCAGGGTTGTGGCTAATTCGCCTGATTTCCAGCGTGATATTCCTTTCGTCATTGCTGAGGTTGACCTAGACGAGGGTGTGAGGATGTATGCGCGTGTTGAGGCATCTCCCGAGCAGGTAAGAGTTGGTCAACGGGTTAAGGTAAGTTTCAGAGAAGCAACTCCAGAGATAACACTCTACACTTTTTCCCCATCCGCATGACTAGGTTCAGGATAGGGTTTCAGGACACCGACTCCACGGGCCGCGTCTACTTCCCAACATACGTCAAATGGTTTGACATAGCTTTCATAGAGCACCTACGCAGCCAGGGGGTGGTTTTCGACAAACAGGGCCGTTTGAGGATGGGAGACACTTTGTTGAACTCAACCCTCGTCATAGGAGAGTACCACTGTAGAATAGAGAAGCCGTCTGGCTATGATGACGAGGTCGAGGCGGAGATTGTATCGGCTGAGGCGGGGAACAAATCCCTCAAAGTCGTCTTCAAACTGATGAACATGCAAGGCGAGGTTCTGGCCCATGGGCACATAACCTACATCATGGTCGACATAAAGACAGGAAAGGCTGTCCCGTTACACGAAATAATTCTTAGGAATATTTTAGACATTTCGAGTGCAAAAACGTAAAAACATCGTCAACCGTTTGACACCTCGTCCCCTATGACGCCTCTCGAGGCCCTCGCAGTTGCCCTGACAGGGGCGACAGCAGCCCTAATCGCATACAGCCTCCAGAGAGCACGCAGCGGCAAAAGCAGGGCCTCGGAGTGGCCCTTCTCGGTTCTAGGAGTAGACCCGGACGACTCCCTTGACGAGATAAAGAAAACATACCGAAGTCTTGTGAAAAAATTTCACCCCGACAACCTTCCCCGAGAAGCTTCTCCACAGGTGAGAAAACTGTATGAGGAGCGGCTCATCAAGCTGAACACAGCCTACAAAACTATTTTGTCGCTTCGTGCAGTTGAGCCCAGAAAGCTGACACTTAGGGAAGAGGAGCTGGCGCCGGTTGAGGAGATGCTCAAGTCAGCGAGAATAGCCGTGGATAAGGAGGTGAGAAAAGCTCTGGAAAACGCCTACACAGCCGCGGAAACACTCGTCAAATCCCTACACAGGGCCGCCGGCCTTGTAGGACGGACAGCCCACTACTATGACCTTTTGACAGACCTCATGATCAACGACGTCATCAGCGTAGAAGAGTTCGAGATACTCGCAGCCGCACGCCGCTACACCAGCACAGGAAACGGTCGAGAAAATACACCCAAAGAAGTTCACGACCTTGTTGAGAAACTTTGGGAAGTCTACCTAAAAATAAGGCGGCGATACATCCGCTGACGGTATGGAGAGGGCTGCCGACGTGTGTGTGGTCATCCCCACTTACAACGAGGCGATGAACATAGGGAGAGTGCTCCACCAGCTTATGGAGCTGCCTATCCCCAACCTTTGGGCGGTTGTTGTCGATGACGGAAGCCCCGACGGCACAGCTGATGTCGTGAAAAAAATTGGCGAAACAAACCACCGCGTAATTTTGCATAACAGAGGCGCGAAGAAAGGCCTCGGCTCCGCATACTACGAAGGCTTCAAAATAGCTCTCACCCTAAGTCCACGTGTCATACTTTCTATGGATGCCGACGGCTCCCACCCGGTTGAGCTGGTTCCCGAGCTTGTCAAAGCCGTTGAAAGCGGCGCCGATGCCGCTGTTGCTTCGCGCTACATCAAGGGAGGCAAATGGTCATCGAACCTTATCCGCATGCTTGTCAGCAGAGGAGCAAACCTCCTCGCACGCATATCCACGGGAGCGGGGGTAAGGGACATGACCTCGGGCTACAGAGCCTACAGCCAAAGAGCCGTCAAACACCTTGTCGAAAAACCATTTGAAAGGGGCTACGTCTTCCAAGTGGAGCTGCTGTATCGCCTGCTGCGCGAAGGCTACAAGGTCGTCGAGATACCCTTAGTCTTCATGCCGAGAATGGCGGGCGAATCGAAGCTCTCGAAAAAAGAAATCTTCAACTTCCTCCGCTGGTGTTTGAAGACGATGCTTAAAAGAATGATGAGACGGTGAACAGGGTTGGCGAAACTATCGGAGCTCGGGGAGAGATATTTGATACGATACTTGGTTGAGCATCTTGACTGGCCCGAGAACGGTCTTCTGCCGCCCGGTGACGATGCCGCAGCCTTCTGGTTTACAGGCCAGCTTGTCGCATCTGTGGACACCCTCGTCTGGGAAACGGATGTTCCACCGGGGATGACGGCCCGTCAAGCGGGCTGGAAAGCGGTAACAGCCGCTGTTAGCGACTTGGCTGCAAAGGGAGCGCGGCCAAGATACATCCTTCTCTCTCTTTCGATCAACCCCTCTACAGAGTTCAACGATTTTGTCGAACTCATAACCGGCGCCCAAGAGGCTGCGAAAAAATATGGAGCATCAATTGCCGGCGGAGACATAAACGAAACCAGTTCACCATCCATATCCGTAACCGCGCTCGGCTCCTCCGAAAAACTTCTCAGCCGCGTCGGAACATGTCCGGGAGACATGCTCGCCTGCACAGGCTTGTTCGGCAAAACATTCGCCGGCCTACATGCGGCTATGAATTCTCGGCCAGTTGAACAAGTTTTGTCTGAGGCGGTTTACTTCCCAGTGGCCCGTGTTGACGAGGGTGTGGCCCTCGCCGGCTGCGGAGGCGTCTCGGCCTGTATAGATTCGAGCGATGGATTGGCGGAGTCGCTGTACCAGCTTAGCGAGCTTAACAGGGTGGGCTTCATGGTTGAATCGCTGCCCATCGACTCCACAGCACAGAAATACTGTGTCGACAACATGCTTGACGTCGTGGAGGCTGTTTTCTACGGCGGTGAAGAGTATGAGCTGGTTCTCACCGTCAAGCCGGGATGCCGGAATTTTGTGGAGAATGCTTTGGAGCGTTTGGGGGGAAGGGTTGTCTGGATAGGGTCTGTCATCGAGGAGCAGGGTGTGTTTTATCGGGGTAAGCCTGTGGAGAGAAGAGGCTGGCAGCACTTCAGCCCAATCCGTTGACCAGTCTAGCGAGGGAGAGGGCTGCGATGCTTTTCGCGTCCCTTATCCTCCCCCTCCGAACCATCTCAAAAGCTTCTTCCACACCGCAGGTGATGACTCTGATCTTCTCGTCTGGCATATTGCGGCTCGCCGTTTTACGCAGGTTTTTCGCGAGAAAGACATGCATCAACTCGGTTGAATAGCCTGGGGCAAGATAGAATTCCCCGATTTTCTCAATAGAGCCTGCTATGTAACCGGTCTCCTCCTCCAGCTCACGTACCGCACATTCTTCAGGCGATTCATTTTCCAAAGTGCCGGCGGGAACCTCGACAAGCACCTCATCCACAGCAGCCCTATACTGCTCAACCAAAACAAGCTCTGAATCGCTAATCAAAGGAACAATCGCGACTGCGCCCGGATGGACAACAATCTCCTTAACAAACCGAGCCCCATCAACCTCGTGAACAACATGCACCACGTCAAAGAGTTTTCCCCGGTAAACCGTCGAACCCTTCATAGAGACCCGTTGAGGCATGATGTTTATTTAGGCTTAAATTTAGGCATAACCTAATATTAGGACGTGCCTAAAATAAGTCTCCAACAGGTAGAAACATCCTATCTCCTACAGCTGTACAGAGCTCATGAAAACCAGCACACACCAACTACAGGAGAGCTCGCCAAGACATTCGCTGTCAAACCAGCCTCTGCCATAGATGTTCTCAATAGGCTTTCCGAGAAAAAATTGGTCGCCAGAACAGGGTGGGGAAAATTTAGGCTCACACCACGGGGACACGCGCTCGCGTTGCGGGTCATACACAACCACCGCATCCTCGAAACATTCTTTCACAGAGAACTAGGGTTGGAAGCCGGTGAAGCCTGCATAGAAGCTGGGCGAATAGACTATCTCATCGGCGACGAAGTGGTCAAAAGACTTTGCCAACGCCTCAACAATCCCGCAACATGCATACACGGTAAAGAGGTGAAGCATCTCAGATGCGTGCAAAAACAGCAATCATAACCCTCTCCATAGTCGCTGCAGCAGTTCTCGCCACATTATTCATAGCATCGCAAAATATCTTGACTCAGGGGCAGCAAGACAGTGAGACAGTGGCGGTGACTTGGGGTCTTTTGGGCGAAGTGGTGCATAGGCTGACGGATGGCACTGTTACGGTTTACCAGATTCTCCCACCCGGCGCAGAGATCCATGACTGGGAACCGGCTCCCGACGTGCTGGAGAAGGTGAGGAACTCGAGGATACTCTTCTGGACAGTGGAGGGGTTTGACGACTGGGGGGAGAAGCTTGCGGCATCAGCTAACGTAAAGGCCTTTAAGGTGTCAACAGGGGTCGAGTTAATGCCTTATGAAAACGGACACGGCGACGCCATGAACCATGAACATATAATCGGAGCCTATGACCCGCATTTCTGGCTCGACCCAGAAAGATTCGCCGCAGTCGTCCGAAACATGGCACAAATCCTCTCCGACGAGTTTCCGGAAAAAAAGGAGGCTATACAGAAAAACAGCGAGGCATACATCCGGGAAATACTGCAGCTCAGGCAACAGTTTGAGGAGGCGCTGTCGAGACATCGTGGAAAAACCTTCATCACGCAGCACAACGCTTTCAGATACCTCGCCACAGCCTTCGGCCTCGAAACGGTGGCTGTGCTAAGCGGTGAAGAGGAGGAGCCGTCGGCGGCGCATCTCGCAGAAATTTATGAACTAATTGAGAGAAATGGTGTCAAGACCATCTTCGCGGAGGATGGTAGCATCAGCCCCGTGTTAGAAAACATAGCCCGCGACCTCGGAATGGAAATCAAAACACTATACACGATGGAGACTCTACATTACGACGACTATCTAAGGGGACAAGGATATATCATGAAGATGCGTCATAATTTGTCGGCGCTGGTCGATACGTTTGAACACTGAACCTGCGGTAGAGCTAGAGGATGTCACGGTCTCATATACCCGAGACCAACCTATACTTTCCAAGGTCAGCTTGAGGGTCAACATGGGTGAGAGGCTCTTCATTATCGGGCCAAACGGCGGAGGTAAGACAACGTTGCTAAAGACCATGGTCGGTGTACTGAGGCCCGACAGCGGTGTGGTCAGGCTTTTTGGCGTCGCTGTTCAACGGTTCAGAGAATGGTGGAGGGTTGGGTATGTGCCTCAGAACGCTGCCACACTCTTCGAGAGAACTCCGCTCAGCGTCGGGGAGCTTCTCCGCTCGGGTATGCATACAGGTAAAGCGCTTGACCCCGTCGAGACCCTTTCACTGGTTGGGGTGGATGAACCGGACAAAATCATACACAGACGTGTCAGCGACCTCTCCGGCGGAAACTTGCAGAAAACCATGCTAGCCCTCGCCCTGATAAACAAGCCGCAGCTCCTCATCCTCGACGAACCCACCGTATACGTTGATCAGACAGGCGTCGCGGCTTTGATGAATGTTATCAACAGGGTTAATAGGGACTGGGGTGTGACGGTGATAATAGCGACACATGATGTGGCGGCCATCTCAACCCTTGCATCAAGAGTTGTATGCATTAACCGGACGGCTCTCTACGACGGCGACATAACTCATCTTCTCAGCTCAGAGGAGCTCTGCAGAATATACGGCTTCCACGTCTACACGATTCAGCATGGTCATAGATGGTCTGAGACATGATTGATGTCTTGTCGCAACCGTTTATGCAGAGGGCTTTAGGTGCAGCGGTTGTGACAGGGCTGCTGCTACCCCTAATAGGAAACTATCTCGTTCCCAAGAGGCTCTCTCTCCTAGGCGACGCCTCCTCCCACGCAGCATTCGCAGTAATCGCTTTATCGAGCCTTCTCGGCTTCAGAGAAACTCTTCTCACATACCTTGCTCCCGTTGCAGCTATCTACGCAATTCTCCAGCTTATGAGACGGTTTCACGTATCAGGCGACCAAGCCCTCGCTGCATTACTCGCAGTAGGCGGGGCAACAGCCTCCCTCGCCATCTCCCTAGGCGCAAGGGTGAACCTCAACGCCGTCCTCTTCGGAAGCCTCCTGCTAGTCCAAGTCGAAGACATCATTTTGGGAGTATCTGTCGCCGCGGCTGTAACCCTCTTCGTCGCCGGAAACTTCGGGAAAACACTGGTCTATACGGTGAGCGAGGAGCTCGCGAAAGTTAGAGGTGTGCAGGTCGGGGCATACACATTTGTCTTCGCCGTAGCCGCGGGACTCTCAATCGTTACCGGCATAAAGATAGCCGGCGTCCTTCTCGTCACGGCGCTTCTCGCAATACCGACTATGGCGGCTTCGCTCATCTCAAACTCTTTCAAAATATCAATCCTGCTATCTATCCTGTTCGGCACAACGGCTACGACCTTGGGTGTCTTCATCTCATACTACCTCGCCCTCGCTCCGGGCGCATCCTCTGTCATGGTTTTGATGATTTTCCTGATTCTATGTCTGGTTTTGAGAAGTCTTAGGATAAGGATATAGAGTGGGAGCGGGTTTTTTCTCGGTGTGGCAGAGGTTTTGCTCGCGGTTCCTCCGCGGGTCAAGGTTTTGGAGGCTCTGGGCGCTGTGGCAGGCGGCAGGATCAAGGTCTTGGATGATAGAAATTGTTTGGTTGACGCCTCCGAGGGCACGCGAACCTACAAGGTCTACGTCGACATAGAGAAAAAAATCGCCAACAGCGACGACAACGGAACCTTCTACCGAAACTACATAGGATACCCTATAATCGCCTTCCTGATGGTGAAGGGGCTGCTTAGCTATGACCCAGCCATAGCCACGCCTCTTGCGGAGATAAAATGGCGGACCCTCAACGAACGCTACAAAAGCTACTGGAAAGTTGAGACACTCATTAAGAAGATGCTGGCGGAGAAAGGTGTCAAGCCGGAGGATGTAGACAGATTCGTCTCAAAGGTTCTCGACGAGCTTGCCGCCCTTGGTCTCCGCAAACAGGCTACTTGACGACGAGGACTGAGCAGTGGGCGTGGGACACGACCCCGCTCGCCACGCTTCCCAGCACCACTTTCTTGAAGCCGCTTAAACCCCTCGTCCCAGTAACGACAAGGTCTACACCATGTGTTTCGGCGAAGCCGGTGATGGCCTCGACAACCGAGGGCCTCATCTCCAACACCTCTCCAACAGCCTTCACACCCATCCTCGCAGCCGTCTCAACAGCCTCCTCAACATAGCGTCTCCCCTCCCTCACAGCATCTTCATAAAACTGCTTCAAAGCCGCTGGAGGAACACCCGACGCGGCGAACAGATAAGGCGGCTGCTGCACAACGTGAAGGAAAATAAGCTCGGCTCCCATCTGTTTACATAAACCAACCGCCACATCTACAGCCTTTCTGCTAAACTCGGAGCCATCCACAGCGACCAAAACTTTCCTAAACATACCTCCTCTAAACATATCCGGGTAAAAACTGTTTACACCCTCCACGGAAAATAATCTACCCCGTCTCCGAAAAGATCGTTGAAAGCATTTGCCCAAACTATTAAGGTATTTAGATAATATTTTTCCAAAATGAGGGCAGATAAGAGTATATTTACCGCGGCCATGATCTTCGGCGAGGGTGTTGTTGGAGGACTTTGGACTGTTGAGTTTTTTCACGGGAAGCTGGCTGGGGGTACTGGTTCTGGCGGGGGTGGTGATAGCCGCTTCTTTGGCGGCGGTGCGTCTATTCAGGAAGCGGAAGAGTGATGATGTTGTGGTGGAGGAGGTTTTAGAGGTTGAGGAAACCTCTTCTCCCGAAGTCATCGACCGGTATAGAGTAGACGAGATTATTGAGGTCAGTATAATTAGGCAGGAGAACCGGTATAGGTATGTCGTTGAAGAGCCCAGCCTATCGGATGAAGAGGAGGAGATTATTAGACGGGTTGAGCAACAGTATTTGAAGAAAGGTGTGGACCCCTTCAAGCTTCTTGAAGAATATGATATAGATGAGGACCGTGTAAAGGTGTTGAGATATTTTCTGTGGAAGAATTTGCGGGGTGGTTGGAAGCTTGAGCCTCTTCTGAGGGATGAGGGTCTCGAGGACATAACCATTACGAAGCCGGGTCCGGTATACGTCATTCACAGGCGTCACCCAGACCTCGGCTGGATAGAGACCAGCATCGTGCTCACGGCTGAGGAGCTTGATAAACAGGCGAGGCTGCTTGCCGAGCGGAACGGGGCGGAGCTGAGCATCGCCAAACCCGCAGCCGAGATCATGACAGTCGAAGGCGACCGAATAGCGCTAACCTACGCAGGCGAACTCACTCCAGGCACAAGCACGATCACTGTACGCAAGTTTCCACGCAGCCCCTACACCATCATCGACCTGATAAAAAAGGGAACCTTGACGGTCATAACTGCCGCCTACCTCTGGACAGCTCTCGAGAACAAGAAATTCGTCATGGTTGCTGGGCCGACGGGAAGCGGTAAAACAACGCTTCTCTCGGCACTTCTCCAGCTGCTTCCATCCAACGCTAAGCTTTTGACGCTCGAGGACTATCATCCCGAGATAAACCTCTCATGGCATAGAAACTGGCACCGATTCGTCACGAGGCGAACCCTTGGCGAAACAGCCTACTCCCTGGCAGATATCCTGAGGCTCAGCCTCCGACACAGGCCTGACTACACCATTGTGGGGGAGGTTAGGGGTGTTGAGGCAAGGGTTATGTTTTCGGCAGCCGCAACAGGCCACGGTATGGCGTCGACCATTCACGCCGAAAGCCTCGAGGATGTTTACCAGAGGCTGACCGGTGCCAGCATGGGTGTTCTAAAGGAGGAGCTCTCGTTCCTCAACGTGGTGGCGATTGTGCGGAACACCTCGAAGGGCAGGAGGGTTATCGGTGTCTGGGAGATTGAGAGGACTGGGAGCGAGCATTTGATAAGCTGGTTCGACGAAGATACTGGAAAATTCTTTCCCGAGACAGCTAAGCAGCTGATCGTGAATTCACCTATGTTGGTGCACAACCCATCACTCAGAAGAGACTACGAAAACAAGCTGAGCATTCTCGAGACCGTACTTTCCTCGGGGGAGGAGCTGAGGGCGGAGCAATTATCTGAGCGGGTGGAGAAGCTTCGGAGAGAGCTGCGGCTTGTCGCTGATTGACTTCTCCGCCGAAGAATACGAGGTGCTTTCTTGGCTTAGCCATCTTATGCAGGGCTCGGAAAAGGGTGTGAAGATATTTGAGGTAGACGCCAAGACAGGCGAGGTCAAACTGGTTGCAGACCCTCCGATGAAGCTTGACCGATCCTCACTATTCAAGATTCTCGACAGGCTGGAGTCACGTGGGCTTGTTAAGAGTGTTTTCGAGAAGAAGATTGCGACATGCGTGAGATGCGGGAAGGGGCTTTTCCAGCCTCATCTAAACTGTCCCGCATGCAGCTCAGAGGACATCGAAAAAGTTATTGTTCATGTTCATAACTGTGGGGCATCTATACCTGAGACACTGCTCTCCTCTGTGAAAACTTGCCCAAAATGCGGCGACGTTCTTGAGAGAAAGGATTTTGTAAACAGTCATGGAAGGTTTGTATGCAACAGCTGTGGAGAGGTTTTTGAACATCCTGAGGTTGTGTCCGAATGTGTTTCATGCGGCTTCAGTGCCAAGGCGTCTGACATGGTTTATCTGACGCTCCGCCGCTACACGCCTACGGAGAGCGGCTCACTGCTGCTTGAGGTCCGCAGCCCACTCAGAGTATTGCTTAGAAAGCTTCTCGAGGAGGGGTTCAAAGTATCTGAAAACGTGTCCCTGCGCGGAGTCAGCGGAGCCACGCATCAAATCAGCTTGCTGGCTGTAAGGGTGGAGGAGACACGCGTCTACGAGGTTGGATACTTTGTCGACGCCGAGACGCTTCTCAGGTTTGCTGTTAAAAGGCTCGACGTGGAGAAAACCAGCATCCCCGGGGCCTTGGGTAGAATACGCTGGATAATGGCGGGTGTCGAGTTCGCCGAAGCTGCTCTGAAGACAGCGGAGACATTCGGTGTCGAAGTGGAGGTCGTCAAAGTTGCTTGATACCTCGGTGACACGTTCTATTCTTGATTTTGTTCTGGTTTATTGGCCCTATCTCAGTATGGCTGGGTTAGCTGCCACAGTGATTGGACTATACGGGCGTCTACAGGAATCGGAGAAGAGCAGCAGCGCAGAGAAGGAGCAGACGTTTTTCCTCGTCATCCTCTACGTCTTCCTCAAGAGCGGAAAAACAATGCTACAGTCCCTTAGAGAAGCAGCCTCGCGGAGAAGATATATCAAACACCTTTCCGAGGTCTCGTCTTTTCTGGTGCGGGAGTCTGAGAGGAGGACTCTTGCCGATGGTTTGAAACAGTATGTTCATCCGAGCCGTGAGTTCACGCTGTTGCTGGGTTCGCTTGGCGAGGATTTGGAGAGTGGCTTCGGTGTCGTCGAGAAGGTTGAGAAACTGATTGAGCAGGCCATTTCACGTGAGTCAGACAGGTGGAAAAGATACGTGGACAGTGTGGAGACGCTCGGGGAGGTTGTCGTATCTGTGATATTGTTGATTCCGTTGATTTATGTGGTGGGCGGGCTGCTGGGCGGGTTTCCGCTTATCTATTCTGTTGTCATCGCTATTGCGGCCGCCGCTGTTCTCTACGTTGTGTCCAGCGCCTCGGAGCCGTTGCATCTCGTAGATCTTCCACGCAGCATCACATTCATCTCGACGGCGGTCATCTTCGTCTTTGGAGGGGTTTTGGCTACGAGTCTGCTGGGTTTCATGCCTGTGCTGCTTGGTGTGGTTGCGGGGGTGGCGACGCTTGTGTGGGGCTTGTTTGTCCACTTCATGTATGTCCGGAGGGCTGTTGCCGAGGGTGAGGCATCTTTTCTCCTGTTGGATGGTGTGGCGGCTCGGCTGAGAGCAGGGTATCCTCTTGG
Source organism: Nitrososphaerota archaeon (assembly GCA_041641305.1). GTDB lineage: Archaea > Thermoproteota > Nitrososphaeria_A > Caldarchaeales > Caldarchaeaceae > Caldarchaeum. Next base: position 417,827 of record JBEPYN010000001.1, read on the forward strand.
ACGAAGTCTCGAGGCTGTCGCTGACCCGAGGTACAAGCGGTACGCGATGGCTATTGCACATGGGCTTGAGATAAACCCGTATAACAGGTTCATGGCTTTGGCGATGGAGACCGTGAAGATTGCGCGGCTGGGTGGACTGGGGGCTGAGGCCCTCAGCCTCTTGGCGAGGCTCGCCCTCTCCATCTACCTAAGCTTCACAGGGGCCCGTGCACGTATGAAGCTCTACACAGCGCTTGCGATAGCAAGCGGCGCAGCAATCATCGCCGTCTCAGCCATAACGCTCGCACCTTTCACGGGTCTTCCACAAGATGTGGCGACGGAGGTTCAGCGCCTCATAGCTGTTCCAAGCATAGAGCCTGTTCTTCCTCTTGCGATGCTTGTCTCATATGTGTTGGGCGTGGTTGTGGGACGTATTGAGGACCAGACGATAGCTGCTTGCTGGAGAGCTGGAGCAGGTGTGCTCGCCACGTTGCTTGTGTATTCCATAGCTTCTGCTATTGTATAGCACAGGTATGATGTTATGTGGGTGAATCGCGGGGTAGGTTGGTGAGGCCGTGGTTTATGGTTGTGTATTGTTGTGGGGTATAGGGTGCTTGTGGGGACGCTGTAGCCGGGCGACGATGCTCCGGCCATGTTTATCTCGAGGAAACAGGTCAGGACTTTGCCGCTGTTCTAGAAGGACAGAAGGCGGCCGGCTTGCTGCGGAAACCAGCCGACATCATCCAAAAAAGGGGTGGGTGGTTAGGCAATTACGCCTGTCACAGCTGTCGACAGAACTTGGCTTGAACCATCAACGAATGAAACAGTGATTGACACCGGATAGGATTGGCCAAGAACGGTGCATCCCGCCGTATCTGTAGATGTGCCCGCCAGGGTTGCTCCAGGATCTCTACTTCCGGTCCATGTCCATGTTGTAAAGGCGCAACCTGCCGGCAGACCAGATATAGTCACAATTGGGTTTGTGGCGGAGATAGGGACGTCTCCTGTGTTTTTTAAGACTATGGTGAGTGTTGCTGCACCAGCCGGTGTTGCTACTAGTCTTATCTGGTCTATTATTGCTGTTGGTCTTCTGCCTGCTATGCCTGCAAGGTTGAAGAAGACACCTGAGACGACGACGGCGGCTGCAACGGTTATCGCTATCAACAGGATAACGGCTACAAGAGGGCTCAAACCTCTAGCTCCTGAACGAGTCATGTGGCCACGGGCCTTTTCCGATCATAAAAACTTTGATGAAGTTCTTTTGGCCAATAGCCCCCAATTCATACGCGGAGATTTATGGCACAAACACATGGAAGGAAAAAATTTTGCCTGATGATGTTCTCACCAGAAGCGTGTATTCGCCCGTTGGCCATCCAGATGCTAGGAGAGGGTAGGAGGCATAGTCTCGGGGGTTTATCTCCAAGCATGGGTTGATGACCACTCCGCTGCCGAGCTGCACAACATGGACCTCCGCGACGCAGACAGGGAGTACGCCGTTGTTGTAGAATATGATGACACCGCTCCCATGAGCCTCGGCAACCACCAAGCTTTCCCCCGCACGACGAACATCCAAAGCCGCAAACTGGTTCAACACACCAAACTGAAAACCAGCAGCCTGCGTAAAAACAACCACAGCCGCCAAAGTAACCCCAAGCACCAGAAGCACACCCACAATATAGCTAAGACCACGCGAACCCAAACGCAAACAACTCCGAAACAAACACGACCAAAAGTATCTCGGCCAGGCAAATTTACCGCAATCATTCACCGTGGCCAAATCCCTAAGATTGGGGAGAAAATTGTTTCTTACAGTCACGGACACAAAAAATATCCCGGGCCGAATTTATCTATTTTTGTTAGAAGTTTGGAGTACTGAGCCATGATGATTTCCCTAAATTATGGAATGTGTTTCCGATTACTCAGCGCTTCTCAGCATACGGCAGGCGGTAACCTAGACACTGTGAAGCTACTGGTGGAGGTTAAGGAGCCGCTCTCACCTATTACTGTCACTGTCCCATCACTCCATATAACGAAGCTAAATGTGGCGGTATGTGTTCCGCCTGCGGTCACTGTTACGGGATTGGGTGTAAAGGTCTCGGTTCTGATGACGTTGTTGTTTGGTGATTCTGTGAACGTCAAAGTGACGGTGCCACTCCATCCGCCCAAGCTCGAAATCTCGACGGGAACCGACACCGCGTCTCCTCGACATCCAACAACAGCGGGCATCAAGACGTTTACAACGAAACTCCCCCCACCAGAGGGTACCAAAATACAGAAATCCGGTAACACAGTCATCACAAAGGAGCTGGTCTTAACGGGGCCGAGGCCGTCATCTCCCGCAACCACGACAGTCCTAGTGCCTGAACCGGTGGGCCTGGCGTTTACGTGGACGTAGAAGTCGGCCGTGGTCACGGCATCCCTGACCGGCACCGGGTCGGGGGATGCGGCGTAGTTAATCCTCGTGTCGGGTGGAAAGATCGTGGAGACCCGGAAACCAACATCCGACCGGTAGTTGGTTGGTGTTACTACTAAGCCGATGGTTGTGGCGCAGCCCTGCTCAAGGCTAATCGATGACGGAGTGAAGCCGAATGTGAAATCACCCACAGCAACCCTGAGGAGAAACTCTCTCGCAAACCCGCCCGTGTCAACACGTATCCTCATAAAATATGTCCCTATGGGAGTGCCTGCCGGAACGCTGGCCAAAATATTCACCACCACAGCACCACCGGGTGGCACGGTAACGGGGCTAGAGGGGTTGAAGGACACAGACCAGCTGGAGCATGAAGCCGGCGCTGGTGTGACCGAGACACAGCTGACGGTCACCGGACCACCTGTGAAGTCTGGCCCCGTAGCCAAAACAAGCTGGGTCAAAGGCCCATTAACACCGCTGCTAAACCCTGGCCTCACCAACCTCATCTCATCCCTCAGACTAAACAAAGACCAGGGCTCCGACGGAGCATCACCAACAGTAAAAACGCTCCCCCTCTCCGAGACAACCTTGTATTGACGGCTAGGATTGCGTGGAGACTCCGCAGCCAAAACATCCCTGAATGTTTTCGGCTGGACAGACCAATCCACCGAATTAAGCGGCCCTATAACGTTCACACCGCCGCTGTCAGATGATATCCAGTACCTGATTACAACGGCTAAGCTGCTGTGGTTGTTGAAAAGCCTAACATGCGTGCTGTTCACCCAGTAAATCATGAAGAAAGCCTCCATAGCCCTCTCCGCCTCCCTCCTAACAGCCTCGCTCGAAGAAGCCTGAAGAGCGTAAAGCATACCGAGAGCAGCGGAAACAAGGCCCAGAAACACAACAGTAACCACCAACGCCGCGATGACCGTGCTTATGGCCCGCCGGTCCCCATACATGACGCCAACAACTCCACGTCAGTAATAAGAATTAAACAAATTCCTTTAGCCTGTGAGACCAAGCCGCGCCTTAATCTCCGCAATATCCCTCTCGATGCGGGCAATCCTCTCCTCAAAGAGAGATGAGATATCCCGTCTCAACCCCCTAACCTCCTCCACCAAAACATCATGCCTCCCCAAAATCTCATCCTGCTTTTGAAGCATCAAGTCCTGTTTCTGAAGCATCTGGTCCTGCTTCCCAAGCATCTGGTCTTGCTTCTCCAGCATCTGGTCCTGCTTTTGTATCATTATGTCCTGTTTTTGAAGCATCAGGTCCGTTTTCTGTAACATCAAGTCCTGCTTCTGCAACATCTCGTCCTGTTTTCGCAACATCAAGTCCTGCTTCTCCAGCATCTTATCCTGCTTCTGCAACATTTCATCCTGCTTCTGTATCATTATGTCCTGCTTTTGAAGCATCAAGTCCTGTTTATGGAGCATAAGATCCTGCTTCTCCAGCATCTGGTCCTGCTTATGCAACATCAAGTCCTGCTTCTCAATCAACGTGTCCAGCTTCGCAAGAGCCTTATCCTGTTTATCGAACATTATCTCGAAGTAAGAAGCTCCTGTTGCAAAGCCTTCCACCATCTCCTCCGCCAAATCCTTCACAATTATCTTGAATGTTTTGAATTCGCCAGTCGGCTTGGTGTATGTTACTGTTGTTTCGTCGACATGTATGGGCGGTGGAGCGGATTTGATCGTCTCTATCAGCCTCTCGACCTTATCTTTGGTGGATTCGGCGACTATTTTCACGGCTCCGTTTTCAAGATTCTCGACAAGCCCTTTTACACCGAGCCGCCTCGCAGCCCTCCTAACAAAATACCTAAACCCAACCCCCTGAACATCACCGTCAACCACTATCTCCGCCCTCACCAAGCCATCCAGCGACACAGCGGTCAACAATTCATCTCACATAAAACGGCATATAAGTGTTGTCGACAAAATCGTCTTACATTTCGCGACGCGTTGCGTTTTCACCTTCTATGGTTTACAGCTTAAATAAAAAAGGGATTGTTTTTCAGAGCTTGATATCTGTTTTGAATGTTCGTGTCCATGTGCCCCCTTGCCCTGGTTCACCTCTTTCCTGCCATACTTTGACAGGTGTTTTTAGTCTGTGGCTGAGGAAACCGTTTAGAAAGCCTTCGTGAAAGCTGCATTCAAAGAATTTGCCGAGCTCGGGTATTTGCCCGCAAATTATGCAGTCAGATATTCTGATGGTTAATGTTTCCTCGGTTATTACCTCTAGTCTTCCAACGGAGTGTTTTCTCCAAACTTCGGAGAGATGGTTGAGAGATGCGAGAAGCTCTTTTTCCGGAATTGATTCCGAAGCCTTTCTACCAAACTCTTCGCCTATTTTACGCATTAAATCCTTGGAGCTCACACCAAACTCGCGCTGGAGCGGGCTTACCGCCGGCGAAAAGAAAGCAGCCGTGCTCGCAAAATCTCGCCAAAAACCTTTATCCTCAACTAACTCACTCATCACTGATATAACGTCTTAGCGCAAAATAAGCTTAATTCATGTGTAGTGGGCCGGGGCGGACTTGAACCGCCGACCTCCACCGCGTCAGGGTGGCGTCATACCAGGCTAGACCACCGGCCCGGGGTTTTTCGGCGAATTTTTTGGTATTAGACCTATTTAGACGTTGTGTAGATGATTTGCCGATGTAGGCGGGTTTGTAGACTGTGGGCCAGTTTGCGGCTGTATCCGGGGTAGGTTTCTCGTTTTGTCTCGATGATGATTATTTTTTTGAAGCCGTGTTTGGAGAGGGTTTCGGCTGCTTCGCGGAAGATTCTGTCTTCAAGTTGCTTGACAAGTGTTTCGGGATATGTTGTTTGGGAGATGGGGAAAACGTGGTAGAGCGAGAGCGGCACCAATCCATATGGTGTGTCGTGGACAAATACTTCGAAACAGCCGTCACCCACCACCTGTGCAACCTGGTCAAACAGCTTTTCAGGCTTTTTGTTGGTGACTGCTCTGTGGCTGACTAGGACAGCGGCCTCTACGCATGAAGGGCTCCAGCGCTTCACCCACTCAACCATCCTCCTGTATTCGGGTCTCTGCAAACTTGTGGCGTCGAAAAGAAACAGCCCTCGCCGTTTTGAGATCGGTGTATGCTGGGCCATGGTTTTTAGCGTTTCCTCGTCAGTGATGATTTGTTGAAATGCTTCATAGACGGCTGGATGTGAGCGTGCCTTTCTCTCCAGCATCTCATACAACCTGCCCTCCCAAATAGCCTGCTTAATTGCCTCGACCTCCTGAAAACAGACGGACAGATTGTGGAGTGCAAGGTTTCTAAACCGTTCTCCGCTTTCGAGCTCTCGCAGCTCTTTCGCCGAAAACCGTGTGCAGACCTCGCAGCTGCAGGGCAAGTAGCTGAGCTGCTCCAAGCGTACAGTTCCCTCGGGCAAAATGTAGCGGCCCTCTTTGGCGAAAAGAGCGTAAGAAGCCGAGTCAAACATGTCCACACCAAGAGCAACTGCCAGCCCAAACATCATGGGGTGTCCTGCGCCGAAGAGGTGGAGGGGTTTGACGGTGCCGAGCACCTGACGCGTCGTGGTTATCATCGAGACAAGCTCGCGGTATCTGTAGGCGGTCATCAACGGGGTTGGGCTGCCGAGACAGTAGAGGCTAAAGCCGAGTCGCTTATACTCTTCGACACATTTTTGGACAAGGTCCCAGTACAGTCCACCCTGTATAGGCCCCACCCAGACACAGCGTCCATCATGCCCCACAAGCTCAACAGTCCGCCTCACATTAGCGAGAGTCTCCTCAACAGTTTTCTCGGCCTCTCGACGGCCCACCAAACCCGTCGGCCTATCAAGGGGCACAGCTATGTCCGAGCCAATAGCTTCTTGGAAAAACGCGATATCATCGGGCGAGGCCTCGACATCGCCGTAGACAAGCACCTGGTAGCCGCCGGAGTCGGTCATGACCACGCCGTCGAAGCCGATAATCCTGTGAACACCCTCCTCAACAGCTCTTGACCGAAACCTTTTAAACAAAATGTAAGCGTTCGTGATGACTATTCCACACCTGAATTTTCTCCTCATTTCTTCAGGTGGAACAACTTGGCTCACGGGGTTTATCACGGGAACGAAGGCAGGTGTCTCAACCTTTTTTCCTCCTACGTGAAGCGTTCCAACACGCGCCAAAAGGTCTTTGTGCTTCACCTCCAGCTCGGCCTTCATCACGGTGTGTGGAGGTTCTCCATTTATATAGTCGAGGCGTAAACAATTATTAACACGGTGTTGGAAGTAGGGTCAGTATGCTGGAGACAGAGGTAAGCTTTGTGGACGGGGGCAGGGACGTAAGGGTTTCTGACGGTATTTTGGTGGAGGGGTTGCCGGGCATAGGTCTTGTGGCGAAGGTCGCGGTTGCCTATCTTCTCAAAAACCTCAAGGCGAGGAAAGTTGTCAGGTTCTACTCACCGTTTTTCCCCGCCATTGGATACATCTCAGAGGGCAAAATCATCTTCAGTTTCGCAGACATCTATGTCGCTGAGCATGACCCTCCGCTTCTCATTCTATACGGCAACGCACAGCCCTCGACCAGCTACGGACAATACGACCTCTGCACCAAGATAATCCAGGTAGCGAAAGACATCGGCTGCTCAACAGTTTTCACCATCGGGGGATACGGTAAGGAAACGGTTTCAGAGAAAAGAACGGTCTACTGCTCCTCGACTGACGAGGAGCTGCTGGAGCGGTGGATGAAAGTGGTGGATGGGGTGAGATATAGTGGACAGATTGTCGGCGCCGCGGGGCTTCTCACGGTTCTCGCTTCAGAGGCTGGGTTGAAGAACTTCTCCATGCTGGTCGAAACCGCTGAAATGGCTCCAGACTTCTTCGCCGCTAAAAGAGCCGTAGAAGCTGTGGCGAAGCTTCTCAACCTCTCGATAAAGATTCCTTCGGCGGAAGAGCTTTCAAAAGCTTATCTACTTAGTTTGATGGAATACGAGGCCGTTTAGGTTAAATTTATCTCTTAGAATAACGGATTTTGGACAGGATGTCGGCTGAAGACGAGGAGCTGGAAAGAATACGTCAGCAAAAGATGGCCGAGCTTCAGGCGAGGGCTGCCGAGGAACAGGCCCGTAGGCAGAGGGAGCTTGAGCGAGCCGCCGTAATGAGAGCCATACTCACACCTGAGGCGAGGCAGAGGCTCAACAACCTCAAGCTCATCAAACCCGACATAGCCGAGAGGGTTGAAACCTACCTTATTCAGGTCTCCCAGACAGGCAACATCAGGCTCCCCGTGGACGACGAAACTCTCAAACTAATCCTTGACAAAATCATGCCAAAGAAGAAAGAGACACGAATAGAATTCAGGTCGCGCAACACAGGGTGGTAAAAAATGGTTGAAATCGATGAAAAGACTCATCTCGAGAAATTCAGGCAATTCATCATACTGAATACTTGTGCATCCTACATGCCCGCAGCCTATCTGCATGACACATCGGTTTTTCCCGAAAGAGATCCTGAGCACGGCACCATCTATGTCGAAGCGGTGTCAAAGGTTCCGCTGCGTGAGATGCGTGACGTCAAGTTTGTGAAGGTCGCCGATGTTCTCGGAGTGATTTACCGGTCCAAGAGCGGTAACACCGACTTGAAGTGGAGGCAGATAAAGGGCCCTTTCGGACGACTCACAGGCACTGCTTCCCCCAATTCGGTGGTTAACCTTCTGGAAGCAGGCATACTGAGAAGGGATACTATTCTCAGGAAAATTGATGAGACAGCCGCCAAGTCTGGTGAAGACACTGGTTAGGCTTAAGAATAGGTCATCTCATTTGAGAAGCCATGAAGGTGGCGTTAGCTTACAGCGGTGGACTTGACACAACTGTGATGATTAAGTGGATAAGCCAGAGATACAACGCCGAGGTGGTGACAGTTACAGTCGACGTTGGACAGGATGAGGATTTTTCCGAAATAGAGGAGAAGGCTTACAAAAGCGGCGCCGTCAAGCACTACAGCATAGATGCGAAGAAAAAATTTGCCGACGAGTTTCTTTCACGGGCGATTAAGGCGAACGCGATGTATGAAAGGAGCTATCCTCTTTCATCTGCTTTGAGCAGGCCTTTGATAGCCGAAGAGACTGCGAAGGTTGCTTTGAAGGAGGGATGTGACGCGGTTGCCCATGGATGCACGGGGAAAGGGAACGACCAGCTGCGGTTTGACGCGACCTTCGCAGCCGTTGCACCGGACCTCAAGATAATCGCTCCTGTAAGAGAGTGGAATATGAGCAGAGATGAGGAGATCGAGTATGCACTGGAGCACAACCTTCCCGTCAACCCTGTCAAAAGCCGCTTCAGCATAGATGAGAACCTCTGGGGCCGCTCTATAGAGGCCGCTGAACTCGAAGACCCATGGACGGAGCCGCCAACCGAGGCTTTCAAACTCGTTAAACCCCTCGACCAAACACCTGACAAGCCCGAGGAATTCACCATAGGCTTCAGAAACGGTGTCCCCGAATACATCAACGGCGACAGAAAAGATCTCGTGACACTTGTTAGAATGCTGAATGTGTTGGGAGGGATGCATGGCTACGGGTTGGTCGACCATGTAGAGGACCGCGTCGTTGGCCTAAAGTCCCGAGAGGTTTACGAGGTCCCCGCGGCCCTCATCCTAATCAACGCGCACATGGATCTTGAGAAGATGTTTCTTGGGAGACGGTTCCAAGCATTCAAGCAGCAGGTGGATAACCTTTGGGCGGATCTTGTCTACTCGGGTCTATGGATGGACCCGCTGCGAAAGGCTCTTGACGCGTTTATCGACGAGTCGCAGAAGGGGTTGGATGGGGAGGTGCGTCTAAGGCTTTACAAAGGCTCGCTGCGGGTAGTTGGTCGGCGTGGAGAGAAGCCGCTCTACTCGCCAAAATACATCACCTATGCTCGTGAGAGTGTTTTTGACCAGAGGGCTGGTGAAGGCTTTTCAAAGCTGTGGAGCCTCGAGACACGGCTTAGCAGTCTGAGGGAGAAGGAGTAGCTGATGGATGCGCCACATAGAGCGGCGTTATCGCGAGGGATGGATGAGGACGCGGCACGCTACACATCATCCGCGGCATTCGACACAGAAATTTACGAGACCACGGTTTACGTCAACGCGGCCCACATCAAAATGCTCGAGAAACAAGGCCTCCTAAACAGGGAGTCGGCGGAAAAGGCTCTCACAACCCTGAGACATCTTCTCCAAACTCGGCAAACACCACCACCCACAGTAGAGGATATCCACATCTATCTCGAGCAACTTCTTTCCGAAAAAGCACCCGAGGCCGCTGAGATGCTCGCTCTCGGCAAAAGCAGGAATGACGCGGTCGTCGCGGCCGTGAAAATCGAGGTGAGACGTAGAGCATACAAAATCGCTGATATGGCGCTCGATGCTGTTGAATCGCTTGTGAGGAAAAGCGGCGAGCATGCGGCCACGGTTTTCCCTGTTTACACCCATCTCCAGAGAGCCGCTCCCGCTACGTTCGGGTTTGTTTTACAGTCCTATGCAATCCGCCTACTGAGGTGCTGCAACTCACTTCTCACCATGCTTGAGGCATGTGAGGAGTCTCCCCTCGGCTCCGCGGCTGTTGCGGGAACATCCGTGCCCGTGGACCGCGAATACATAGCTCAGCTCCTCGGGTTTAGGAGAACGAGCTTGAACGCCCTTGAGGCCACGGCTTCCCGCGAATTTCTTACCCTAGTTCTGTCTCCTCTACATGTCACAGCCTTGGTTCTATCCTCATTCGCTGAGGAGATTGTTCTCTACGCGTCGGAGGAGTTCGGCCTCATCCAGATACCTGAGGAGCTCGCCGCCACCAGCAGCATCATGCCGCAGAAGAGAAACCCCGTCGTAGCCGAGATAATGAGGACAAAGGCCTCGGAGGTGCTGGGGCTTCTCGCCACGGTTTCGGGGATTTTGTCGCGGCAGCCGAGCGGCTACAACCTTGACCTACAGCAGGTGACTCCGAAGGTTTGGCAGGCTCTAAGAGAGGTTTCTGAAAGCCTCCATATGATGAGAAAACTCGTGGAGAAAATTGAGGTTAACAGGGAGAAGGCCTGGGAGGCCTGCGCCCCTCCCACGGCCGCAGTCGAGCTCGCAAACCACCTAACCCTGAAACATGGAATAGGCTTCAGGAAAGCACATCAGATAGCGGCGAAAATCAGCCGAAGCATCGCCGAACAAAACCTCACACAGGAGAGGCTCGACACAATCTTCCAAGAGCATGGGCTAAAACCACTATACGCAATCGGGGAAGTTCTTTCTCTGATGAACCCAGACGCCGCCGTTAAACGCTACACGGCACCTGGCTCGGCAAACCCAACCATGGTCTCCGAGAACGTTGAAAAGCTCCTCAAAACGGTTGAGGAGATTAGAAACCGTGTAGAAGTGGAGCGGCGTGTTCTCGAAGATTGTTTAAAGAGATTGCTGAGCTGAGTCCATCTCTCTGACGAACTCCACATATATCTGGGCCGCTGTCATGATGTCTTTTATTTCGACTGCTTCGGCGGATGTGTGGGCTAGGGTTGAGTCGCCGGGTCCGCATGCAACGATGTTGGGTGTCACGGCTACGAGTGTGTTCATGTCGCTTGTCCCAGTTTTCTTCACGATGCGCGGCTTCAGCCCCAGCCTGAGCATAGCCCTCTGAAGCGCTCTCGCAGCAAGGTTGTTCACGTTGGTGACCACGGGCTCTGTCACGTCGATGACCTCTATCTGGCAGTCAGCTATCTTCACGAACTCCTCCAGCTTTGACAGTATCTCCTTCGAGCTGTATGGATGGGGGAACCTGATGTTGATGCTTCCCTCGGCTCTGTCAGGTATTCTGCTCACCCAGTCACCAGCGTGAAGCGTTGTGAGGGCGGAGGTCACCTCCTCATACCTCTTCCCGCCATAGTGTTCTTCTACAAGTTTCCATAAATGGAGAATTTTCTCGAGAGCCGATTCGGCGATGTAGGGAGCTGAGGCATGGCCTCCACGCGCTTGGGCCCTTATCTTTACGCTCAAGCTTCCTCTGTATGAGAGGGCGATTCCAGTTGTCCCGGTTGGCTCGCCTATGATTATAGCGTCTGCTTCGAGACCTTCTTCGACAAGCTTCTTAGCACCGTAGCCATTGCCCTCCTCATCCACCAGCCCGGCAACTATGAGGCGGATGTTTTTCAGTTTTGATGCGGCTGCGCTTCCTGCGAGAAGCATGGCTGAGAGAGGGCCTTTGGCGTCAACCGCGCCTCTGCCATAAACCTTGCCCTCGGAAACACGGACACGAAGCTCCCCGGGAACGGTGTCAACGTGGCTCACCAGCATAACCGTCCTCCCGCCACTTCCCGCGGCCGCGAAATAGTTGCCCACCTCATCCCGCCAAAAATCTCTGTAACCAAGGTCGCTGCAGACCCTGAACCATGTTCGCTCAAGCCTACGCTCCTCCCCCGGCGGTGTGTAAACTTCGAGAAGCTGGACAAGCGTCGAGACCGCTGTCTCCCTGTGGATTTCCACCGCGTTCAATCCTTTTTCCAGAAAACTTGGTGAAACAGTTTTGTATTAAGTGTTTACGCAACCCTTTTAACACCAGATACGATTGGATAAGCATGGCGGATCGTGTCAAAACCGTGATCATGGGAGCCGCGGGACGTGACAGGGCCCTTCTCTGAAGGCCCCACGATTTCCATAACTTCAACGTCTTCTTCCGAGGTAACGAGCGATATGAGGTTGTGGCGTTTACGGCAGCTCAGATACCTGGCATAGCTGGACGCGTTTATCCCCCTACACTCTCTGGCCCACTCTACCCCGACGGCATACCCATATATGATGAAGAGAGGCTTCCAGAAATAGTTGAGAGACATGGCGTCAGACTTGTTGTGTTCTCCTACAGCGACCTTACCCATGTAGAGTTGATGAACAAGGCTTCCAAGGTCCTTGCGCTGGGTTGCGACTTCATGCTTCTAGGCCCGCGCTCAACAATGCTCAGGTCAAGGAAGAAGGTTGTAGCTGTTACGGCTGTGAAGACCGGTGCTGGGAAAAGCACAGTATCGCGGCTGCTCGTCAAGCTTCTCAGGGAAAAGGGTGTTAAACCCGTTGTCGTCCGCCACCCCATGCCATATGGCGTTTTAGAGAAGCAGGTCGTGCAACGTTTCTCCAGCCTAGACGACCTTGAAATTCACAGATGCAGCATCGAGGAGCGGGAGGAGATTGAGCCGCATCTCCGAGAAGGCAACATAGTCTACACAGGCGTCGACTATGAGATGGTTCTCAGGGAGGCTGAAAAAGAGGGTGATGTGATTGTCTGGGATGGTGGAAACAACGACCTGCCCTTCTACTGGCCAGACCTCCACATAACCGTTGTAGACGCGACACGGCCTGAACTGATAACCAACAGCTACCCAGGAGAGGCCAACATCTACATGGCCGACGTAGTAGTCTTGCACAAGGTTGACAAAGTTTCGAAGGAGCAGCTCGACAAAGCAGTTGAGATCGTGAGAAGCTTGAACCCTAGGGCGGAGGTCGTATCCACGGCTTCCAAGATACGTATAGAGGATGATGCATCGCTTAGAGGACGAAGGGTCGTCGTGGTAGAGGATTCGCCGTCGGTCACACACGGTGGGATGAGTGTGGGAGCCGGCTACATAGCAGCCGTAAACGCGGGCGCATCAATCGTCGACCCACGGCCCTACGCCGTCGGAACCATAGCCAAACTATACCGAGAATATACTCATCTAGGGCCGGTTGTTCCCGCTCTGGGCTACACCGAGGAGCAGTTAAGAGACCTTGGCGAAACTCTCAGGAGAGTCGAGGCAGAGATGATAGTTTCCGCGAGCCCCGCCGATTTCACCAAGTTAATAGATTGTGGGAAGCCTCTTGTTAGGGTGTGGTATGATGCTGAGCAGGTTTCGGGCACGCCGTTGTCAACTTTTCTCAGAAGGCTGTAGACGCTGAAACTCTTCAGCGGTTTTCCTCAAGGTCTCAGCCGCGAAAAGTATGTCTTCTCGGGTTATTAGGTAGGGTGGGAGAAAACGGAGGACTGTGAGACCCGCCTTGAACCCTATCAATCCATTTTTCTGAAGCATCTTGATAAACTGGGTGGTTGTCGTCCGCATTTCAAGCCCTATCATCAGCCCCGTCTGCCTAAGATCCCTGAAAACCCGGCCATAGTCTTGTAGAAGAGGCTTGAACTCTTCTGACAGCATCGCTCCCTTGACCTCGGCTTGCTCAGGGATGTTTTCCTCGAGGAGAACATGTGTCGCCGCGGTTATGGCCGCGAGCGCGAGAGGGTTGCCGCCGTAGGTTGAGCCATGGTCCGTGTCCTTCACCCTCGAGGCCGCCTCCTCAGTAACAGCTATCAGGCTCGCGGGGAAGCCCCCGGCAACCGCTTTCGCAGCCGTCAACATATCCGGCTTAATCCCACCCCTCTCATGGGCCCATACAACCCCAGTTCTTCCAAACCCAGACTGAACCTCGTCAACAATAACATACACACCCAGCTCCCTCGCCTTCTTCTCAACAGCCCTCATAAACTCTGGCTTCGCCGGGATGATGCCACCTTCGCCTTGCACAGGCTCAAAAATCACCGCCGCAAACTCCTCGCTCAGCTTCTCCTCAACAGCTCCCGCGTCGTTGAATGGTGCGAAAACCACTTCAAACGGAAACGGGTCAAAACCTTCTCGGTACTTCGGGTTCCAAGTCGCCGAGAGAGCGGCCATGGTTCTGCCGTGGAAACCGTTGTTGAAGGCAAGCACTTTTCTTCTGCCCGTCAGCTTGCGGCTCAGCTTGAGAGCCATCTCCACCGCTTCGGAGCCGCTGTTTAGAAAAAACACACGTGTCAGGTGGGGTGGAAGGATTTTTCCAAGCGCGTCAAGACATTCATCTAGCACGTCGGTGTCGAAGGCTGGGGTTATCGTCATGTAGCGGCTGAGCTGCTCCTCCAAAGCCTTCACCACACGTGGATGACGGTGTCCGAGAAAAGCCGCACCATATCCCATGTAAAAATCGAGATATCTTCTGCCTCCGCTGTCCCACACATACTGCCCCTCAGCACGTGCCACACGCAGTCCACGGGGGGCGGCGAACCTAAGCAGAGAAACAGTCACCGCTTCAACACCTCAACACTCTTCTCGACTATCTTTGTCGGCAAATCATAGCCTGTGACAAGTACAGTGTTCCTGAACTCGACCACGCCGTTCACCTCGTTGACAAGCATACCTTTCTCCCGTGACTCGAGAACATCTACTCCGAGGACTCCTCCGCCGACTGCGTCACCTGCCTTGATGACGAGGTCTGCGAGCTCGTCGGTCACGGGACATGGCTGAGCTTTTCCGCCGAGGGCTGTGTTTGTTTTCCAGTTTTTGCTCACCCTGTAAATTGCGACGGGGACTTCACCCCATACGTAGAAGGCTCGGATATCTCTCTCGGGCTTGTCGACATGCTCCTGTATGTAGTGTATCTTCATCTGCGGATTTGGCATGTTCTCCCTCAGCTCGAGTATGTCGAGAAGCGACTGCTCATCGAAGGCTCTCGCGATGTTTCTTCCCCAGCTTCCCGAAATAGGTTTAACAACTACTGGAAACCCTATCTTCCTCGCGGCCTTCAACGCTGTTTCCCTGTTTAAGGCAATCGCTGTCACGGGGGTGGGGACGTTTTTTCGGGCCAGCAGACATGATGTAAGAAGTTTGTCGGCTGAGTTGCGGAGCACTTGGGTGTTGTTCACGACTATGTAGCCGCTTCTCTCAAATATGGCGGTGGTGGCGGCGGCCCTGTTGTAGCTGACACAGCGTTGGATGATGAAGTCGGCGTCGAGGCCATTTCCCTCGTTTATCCAGAATTCTCTCGCGACAACATGTATGGGAAGAGGTTTGTGCCCGAGATTGTTTATAGACTGGAGTAGAGCCTTCTCCTCAAACCGCACAACGTCGTAGGAGAGGCCGATGTTCATCCGCTACTGGCCCCAGTCTTCCGCAACCTCTTCAGCAACTTTGAGTGAAGCTGTGTTCTTTTCATCCATGAAGTATTCCAGCTGGGCGCCGCAGTCCCCGCACTCAAACAACTCGCCGGGCAACGCGTCGTTCGGCACCTCCACGGACGCTCCGCAGACCGGACAGTTCAAAGAGGGCATACTCATTACCTCGCGGGACGTAATCGTAACGCCCTTATTTAAATCGTTATAGTTGTGGTGGAAATTTGTCGTGGGTCGGATGGTTTTTTCCGATTATCGTAATTGTCTAAACATCCTTCGTCAACCGACGATAACCGTCCCGCCGCCTAAATCAGCCGCTTCAACAGGGTCGGCGACAAGCCCAGTGCATATGTGCGCCCTCTTTACACCTGATTGCACAGCCCTGGCGGCCATCATCACTTTGCGGTTCATGCCCGGCCCTATTTTGTCCAGTATCTCAAGCGCCTGTGCAGCGGTTAGACTCTTAACCAGCTCACCGTCAAGCAGCAACCCATCAACATCAGTGAGGAGATACAGCTTGTCTGCGTGTATGCTGCTTGCTATGGCGGCTGCGGCCGAGTCGCCGTCTACGTTGAGTAATTCGCCTTCCTCCCCTATTGCGAGTGGTGAGACAACGAGCACAACCCCGAGCTCGAGTAGACGTTTTATGAATTGTGCGTCGACCTCTGTGATTGTTCCCGTGTATCCGCCGTCGACCACACGTTTGCGTCCTCTTTCGTCGACTATCACGATTTTCTTCTTTCTCTGGGCTTTGATGATCGAAGCATCTACTCCCGAGAGGTTTACAGCTTTAACGCCCAGCTTGTTGAGGTAGGCGGCAATCTCCTTGCCGAGTTTTCCGGCCATAACCATGGTGTAAACCTCTATCTCAGCGGAGTCGGTGAGCCTGCTTCTCACACCCGAGGGTGAGACAACTATCTTCGGCTCAACACCCAGCCGACGCTCAAACTCCGAAACAATATCTCCCCCACCGTGGACGAAAACCACTCCATCCGAGGAATGCCGCGCGACTGACTGGAGTATGTTTTGTCTGTTCGACGCGAGAGCTCTACCACCTGCCTTGACAACTATCACGGAATAGCTCATCCCGATGTGGATTTAAGGTTAGGCTGGGCGCAGAGGAGGATAGTTGAGACCGTCTCTTTCATCGAAGCCGTGCATGATGTTGAAACACTGAACCGCCTGCCCAGCCGCACCCTTCATCAGGTTATCAATCGCCGCGAAAAGAGCCGCGCGTCCTATCCTTTTCTCCACGGCGAAACCCACGTCAGCAAAATTGCTGCCCACAACATATTTTGGGTCAGGATACCTGAAAGGCGCCCCATGAACTATCCTTATGAAGGGCTCCTTGGCGTAGCGGCTTGCATACACTTTCCAGACATTGTTTTCATCAGTTTCCTCGTTTAGAAACCATACATGAGCTGTTGCAAGTGCTCCGCGTACTGCTCCGACGGCGTGCGGAACCAGTGCTACCTTTACCGGCTTTTTCGCAAGCAGAGAGAGCTCCTGCTCAACCTCGGCAACATGCCTATGCCCCTCCGCCTCATACGGCCTCATCACGTTAGCTCTCTCCGGATGATGGGTGCCCAGCGAAGGCTTTATCCCAGCCTCACTGCTCCCAACCTTGACGTCAACAACAATCCTCTCCAAATCAATCAACCCCTGCTCTACGGCGGGAACAAGAGCTATCAACGCTGCAGTAGAGTTGCAGCCGGGACAAGCGACGAGCGACGCTGTTTTGATAAATTCTCTGTATATTTCGGGCAAACCATAAACCGCTTTGTCCAAGAGCTCGGGCCTCGGATGCTTCGTCTCATACCACTTCTCGTAGTCAGCGGGCTTTCTTAAGCGGAAGTCGGCGCTGAGGTCGAGGACTCGGAGGCCTCTGTCAAGGAACTGCGGTGTCAATGTGGAGGATACGCCGTGTGGTGTGTTGACGAAGACTGTGTCACATTTCTCGACAAGTGCTTCGACATTTACTTCGGAGAACTTGAGACCTTTGTAGAAGCCGCGGAGATGAGGATGGATTGCTGTAAAGGGCTTGCCAGCATATTCCCGTGATGTTACATAGGTTACTTCAACGTTTGGATGGACCGCGAGAATTCTTAGAAGCTCTCCTCCTGTGTATCCGGAGCCGCCGACTAAACCTACACGGACAACCATTCCAGCCACATATCCTGCCCCCTTTTTTATAAAGCATATTATTTACTCCGTTACTTCTACTGCCGATGTCGGCGGACATCGATGAGATTGATAGAAAGATAATTGAGATGCTAAAGGAGGATGCTAGGAGAAATTTCACTGAGGTGGGGAAGGTGCTTGGTTTGTCTGAGGGGGCTGTGCGCCGGAGGGTGAAAAACCTCATGGACAAAGGTGTCATCAAAGGGTTTACCGTGGTTCTCTCCAAAGACTATGGAGTTAAGGCCGTTACCTTTCTCAGCGTCCATCCCTCTGTGCCCACCCCCGAGGTCGCCGACAAGCTCATCAAGTTGGAGGGTGTTGAAGAGGTTTACGAGATCACGGGAACAAGGGACGTCATGGCTATAATCACGGTACCCTCGATGGCGTCACTTAACAAGGTCATCGAAGCTATTAGAAACATATCCGGTGTCAGCGAAACCAACACAAGCATTATTCTTAGGCAAGTTAGGAAAAGTTAGTCGATGACCTTGGCCCGTGTTAAGAGAAGAAGCAGCTCATCATATGTGCTGTCAACATCGTTTACGGCGGACTCGGGGACGTCGAGGTTTACGGGTACGCGGTGCTTCCAGTAGTAGCCGTTCTCGACGTTTAGCCGTGTGAAGACGCCGGTAACAGCGGGCGGAAGCTTGTAGTTGTGTTTGTTAAGGATGTATTCGACGAAGCATATTCGGTAGGCTTTTTCATGGATGTCGCCGTAAAAAGTGTTGAAATAAACATGGAGAGGCGAGTTTCTGGTGTATGTTTCCCATGTTGTGAAGGCTGTGTAAACAGGTATCCAGCCGTCGTCTCGGAGGACCTTGTCCTCGAGAGAGATGGGCCGTTTCCAGCTGCTTACGAAAAATCCTCTGGCCTCAAGCATGGGGATAACATATCTATGTATTATCCCCTGCCTCATCAGCTCAATCTTCTCCCTCAGCGTCAGCGCCATATATGTGCACCTTCGAAGCCGTCGGCCGCAAAACCGCCTAAAACAACATGTTCGGGTTGTTTAAAACTTCATTTTTCACAGGTCTTCAGATAGTTTAGAAGCCCTGACCCGTCGACCTTTTCCGCCGCGGATGTATCCGCTTTCATGAAGGTAATAGAGATAGCCTTTTCCACAAAAACGGCGTAGGCGTCTGTGCCTGGCTCAAGGTCTTTACGCAGCTCCCCCTTCAGCCAATAATATGGCTTGCCTCGGGGGTCTATTCGCTCCTCGACAAGCTCTTTGTAACGGTTTCTCGCCGCCCTCGTTATGACGTAGGGGGTGGAGTCTGAAACCATGTATGGGAAGTTGACGTTCAGATAGTCTGCGCCCTTTGGAAGCCCGTGTTGAAGAAGATAGCTTATGATGGGCTTTGCTTTGGCCGCTGCTTTGGCCATCATGGTTTTCATCCACTCGGCCGACGGAACACTGTCCTCCGGCAGCGAGAGTGAGAAGGCGGCAGCCGGATAACCCATCAGGCAAGCCCTTATGGCCGCGCCGATGGTTCCGCTGCCATAAACAGCCTGAAGCGAGACGTTGTTACCCTCGTTTATCCCCGAGACCACGAGATCCGGGCCCTCGCCGCCGTAGACATGCCTAACCGCCATTATCACGCAGTCTGAGGGGCTGCCTGAGCAGGAGTATGCTACATGTCCTCCGAACTTAATTTTCCTTAGCCGTAGCGGCTTGTGGAGGGTTATGCTCATGCCGACGGCGCTTTTCATCGACTCGGGCGCAACAACCGTGACCTCGCCCAAATCACTTAAAACATCATAGATGGCCCAGAGACCGGGCTTCAGAACACCGTCGTCGTTGGTGAGAAGTATTTTCTTCAAGCCTATTCCTTCTGCATCAGCATCTTCGCAATCTCTGTCCGGAGAACAGGCTTAAGCCTCTCGAGCCTCGCTTCGACGGAGTTATCGTATCTCATGGAGCCGTCGACTGAGGTTGCTCTTAGCCCCGCCTTAATCGGCGCCGGCTTACCAGACACAACAACTTTTACTCCGTATTTCTTCTCAGCCACCACCTCTCTCAGGAGTGGGAGAGCCACCTCGTTTGTCTCAACCACTATGTCACGGCCCATAACCTGCACGGTTTCATCCAATAACCTAGTAAGCACCTTTTTGAACTCAGGCGTCCCCGATTCCTTGGCTATCTTCTCGAGAACAGACTCGAATATTTTGTTGACTTCTTCCTCGACGGCCGCTATCGCCATGTTCTTGGACTGGATTTCCGCTGTGCTTAGTATCCTTTGGACGGATGCTTGGCGCGATGCTTTGCCCGCCTCCTCAATCTGGGCCAGCTCTTGCATAACTTCTCTTTCCACGCGGTTGACCACCTCGAGGGCCTCCGCCTCCGCTTGATCGAGAACCTTCAACCCGTTCATCAAAGCGTCCTGAAGAACCTCGTTAATCACTTTGGACAGCGGCACCGACAAGACTGCTCAACCCGAGAACATACACCCTCCTAAAAAAGATGTCAAACACCGAGGACGCTGCGGAGAAGCTTGCGGTAATCGATTTTCCGCGGGGCCCCTACAGGTGGTGACAGCTCATACACCAGCGGCGTGGGCTTGCGGGCCCTTAGCTCGTTCAACTCATCCCTGAACTTTTCTGAAAGGTCTTCCGAGACGATTATCAAGCCGACATCAGCCCTGCCCATAAGCTCCTTGATGGTTTTGAAAGCCTCCTCCGGTGAGTTGACCGCGACACCCTCCGCACCGGCTAAGATGAAGCCGTTCACAAAAGTCGCTCCACCGACAGCGTATACCTTCAATCCGTCAAGCCTTCTTTCACTCCTTGATTTAACGTTAAACCACGAGCTCTACGGTGTCGCCGTCCATCAGGACGTGGCTGGGCCCAACCTGCTGACCCTGTATCTTAACCGACCTACCCCAGACCCGTGCATACCGCAGCTCCTCCGCTATCTCACGGTGAATGATCTGAGCGAGCTCCCTAACGGTTGTCCCCTTCTTCACCACAACGGGTTTCCTGTTAACGACGCCGTCTTTCTGGGTGTAGATCCTGATGAGCTCGAGATGCTGAAATATCTGTTCGGCGAGGTCTCTGTAGCTGGCGGGACTGCTTTCCGCGATATAAATAAGTGGGAGACTTAGTTCCTCGGTTGAGCGGCTCAGCTTCTCAGCTTCAGCAGCTGGTATATGTTGGCTGCGTCCCACGGCGACCAGGGCTTTTTTGTAGATTGTTGGACGGAAAACCTGTTCCAAAACCCCGTCCACATCAGTTTCGCCGTATATCTTAACAACAGCGTTACGTATCCCTATCTGCTGGAGCTGTGACTTAAGCTCTGCTAAAGAGCCGTGGAAGCGGCCGAACAAGACAATCCTTATGCCGCCGCTGTCCGTCTTCTCGACCTCTACATCGAAGCTCTTTTCACCCAGCATTATGCCAGCGTCGTCAAGCATCTCGACAAGTTTATGGAGTTGCTGCACGGGGTTGCTCATGCCGTCTAACGTGAGCACGATGAGGTCGGCGCCACGGGCCGCGGCTATGCTTCTGACAGCGAAAGGTGTTGGCTCTAGTTTTGACGTAAGGACGGCGGGAAGCTCAACAAGCTGGATGTAAACATCTTCGTAGAGCATCATGGCTGGGACTGGGCGGGTTGTCGTCAACTCATACATACCCACCTCGGGCTTGGCGTTTGTCAGGGCCCTTATGATGGTTGATTTTCCCGAGTTAGCTACACCGAGGAGTGCAACCGTGGCGGCGCCCTCTTTTCTGAATGCGAAAAGATCGGTGCGGGAAACCTTGGCTGACTTTTTCCTCTCAGCCTCTTTCCGAAGCTTGGCGAGGGTTGTCTTCAGCTGCGCCCGCATCTTTTCCGTGCCTTTATGGTCAGGTATAAGCGGCAGAGCCTCCTCGAGGGCCCTTATCTTCTCCTCGATTGTACGGGCCTCCTGATACTTGGCCAGCTTCGCCTGAGCCTCGGCGGGAAGGTTTGTCGGCATCCCTTGTGTCAGGCAGCCCTCCGAAGGAATAAAGGTTTCATAGATAGTTGAGCAGAAAGTAGACAAGTACGCCGAGGACAAGGCTTAGGCTCCACAGCCTCACCCCCCATCTACCGACGGCTCTGTGCCTCGTCTTTTTCCCAACTTCTGCGACTGGTGTAAAAAGCCCGGTTAAGATGTTGTAGAGCACAAGAGGTACGGAGACAATTGAGAGACCGAGATGAATGATGAGAGAGGGTAGGTAGACAAAATCACGTATTGGCTGTGGGCCTGTGAACTGTTTTACTCCCCCGAGGAAGAGGCGTCCGAGATACATCGTCAAAAAAGCCGTAATTAGGATGAATGAGGCCAGCATCAGAAGTCTGTGAAGACGGATGTCGCGTCTCCTGATGGCTCTGTAACCCGTGAGAAGAGTGACGACGGCGACTGAGTTGACGGCCGCGATAGCATGGGGCAGGATTTCCACGAGCGGTGAAGACGTCGCTGGAAGTTCCCGCGGAGCAAGGAGCAGGTAGCCGAGAACACCGTATGCGGCTAAAGTTATGACAAGAGTCACGAGCGAAAACCTGCTGAACACACCTGCTTATACAAGGGTCACAATTTAAAGCTCCGTACTCCGAGCTGACCATCCTCCTCATCAAACACTCACACCAGACAAACTATCACCCCAAACATAAACAAAAACACCATAAAAGAAGGGAGAAAAGAGGGGATGGTTGGCTGGCAGGCAACCACCAACAACACCTAGGAAACCCTAAAAGAAGCCGGCACTTTAATTGTGACGGCAAGCCTCTTAAAGAGACTCTTTATTTAATTTGGCATACCGGCTTTTTTGGGTTTTATCCCTGTTGTTGGGCCGGTATGCCTGCCAGCTTCTGGGTTTCCTGTCTGATGGTCGTCCAGATTGTTTTTAGTAGTTCTTGTTGTTGTTTTCCTTGTTGTTCTGTTCCATGTATTGCTCTTGCTAGTCTGGTTAAGGCGTGTCGTGTCTCATGGTTGTATTGTTTGTATCGTTTATTATCGAAGAGGCGTAGGTAACGTTTGAGCTTCATGAAGCCTCTTGAGAAGTCGACATAGGTCAACAATTCAGCCAAAGCCTCCCTAGCCATCACATGGTTGTCTCTTATTCCGAGTATGTCTGCGATTGTTTTGTAGTATGGGTACCTCCTCTCAGCCTCCTCAGCAATAATCTCTGCCAGCTTCCTCATTCTCTCCTCGTTAAACCTTATCTCCTCCCTCAGTATCCTTCTCTCCATCTCTGATACTGCCTTAGACATGTTGAGCAGTCTCTGATGAGTTTTTAGGAGACTCCGGAAGGCAGCTATCATCCTCCTCATTATGAGGAAGTCTTCATCCACCCTACGGAACCACTTATCACCAATAGCCATCAGAACCCTGATGTCAGATTTCGCGGACTTGGATTTTATGTTCAGCCTCTGCCTCACCGCCTCAATCATGCTTAGTCTCCGCAGATAGTAGACCTCTGCGCCTCTCCTCAGAAGCTCCATGAAACCATCTGTGTGGATTATTGGGATGGTGTCGACGAATACCTTGTCTCCCGGACCCACAGGAATCTCCGAAGGAGAATCAACATGCCTAAAGTTTTCGCCATCAGTTGTGTATGTTATCCTGTATCCGCTGTCGTCTTTCTTACGGTGGATGTCGGCGTAGAACCTTTTTACACCTTCTGCGCCCACGCCCTTGTCGCCCACCGCCGGGCCAGCGGCGGACGCCCCCGAATCATCAATCAGCCTCTCGGGAGCGGAGTCCGACTGGGAAGACGCGGAGGACATAATCCTCCCCATATGGTTGTTGGGGAGGCGGGCTCATGAAGCCCGGGAGCTCCGTGTCTACCCAGCCGCCCCGCTGTGACTAGGTCCCCAAAGGAGGCATTATTCCTCCGAGAATCATCGTGAACACCTATGTCTCCGCCAAAGGGCTTTGGAGCCGCTCCCACCAAGCGCCCCCATGGCGCCGTGATGAGAGAACCCGTGGAGGAGACACCATGCCTCCCCCACGGAAAACAGGCTCCAAAAACCCTTGGCGAAGCATCTGAACAATCGTCTGACTATCTTCTGTCCTGTCCATGGTGTCTAGGGGGTGGTGTAGTCATGCGTAGCACGGCCTACACACCCCGCGATGCCGACCATGCGTAGCACGAGAAGGCATGCTTTGTCAAGACACCTGGACAGGCCTCAGCCGCATCGGCTCCGCCCCCGGCTCCGTCATGCGTAGCACGGCCGGAGCCTTTCCCATCCCATGCATCCCGGAGAAGCCTGTCATGCGTAGCACGGCCAGACAACTCCACAGAGACACCCGTCATGCATGGCACGGCCGGGTGTCTGGGGCGGCGGACGCATGGGCTGGAGCGGAGCCGGAAGCCAGCCAACCACCCCCGCCACCCCACAAAGAATAATCAATGGGGTGGCCGCCTTGTTTCAGGCGGGTTAAGGGTGGCTGGTTCTTTTGTTTTCCCTCCTCTGCTTCTGTTTCATTGAACCCTTTTTTGGGTTCTCTGCTGTCGACTCCGCGAAGATGTCTTCGCGAAGTCCCATACCCTATCGAATGTGGTAGTGCTGGAGGCTTTTCTCCTTTTTTGTGGAATCTTTGTTTCCACCCTCTCTGGGAGTATATGTTTTTGTGATGGTTTCTCCGTTTTTTCATGGGTTTATGGGTTCTGGTGGGCGTGTTGGGGCAGCGTGTCTCCTACTCCTCATATACCTCTCCCTTAAGGGCTGGTCTCTGAGACGGCTGATATCTCGCCTGACACGGAATCCGAAGCGCCGCTATGCTAGGGTCCAGTTTAGGGAGCTTGCCGGTGAAATTGGGGTATCACATACACGTGTCAGGGGATGTGTGGATGAGCTTGTCGACGCAGAGTTTCTGGAGATCCGCCGTGAGGGTGAGGAGATATACATCATGGTTACTCGTAAGGGTGAGAGGCTTTCCTCAACGGCGACGAACTCAAACCTCATACTCCTGATATCCATAGCCCTCTACCTCTCAACGCTGTATAGCGTAGCCATCACGGCGAACCTTGTCCTAGGAAAACCCATCGAACCCTATACAGGGCTCCCGTTAATAGTGGCGCTACTCACCACCTTCGTAATAGCCCTACCCAGACTCTACACAACCCTCCTACTAAGAAACCTAAGAAAAGCGTTAACAGGGCAGGAAAGATAGAGAGTATCCAACCACACCACATGATGAGGACAACGGGGCAGGGGATGCAAACAGCGACAGAAAAACCATCGCTCTTAATCCGATTTTTGTGGGTTTGTTTATTGCCTGGTGTTTATATGCTACATAGGTTTGGCTGTATCACTCACCTTAGATGGGGAGGGCCTGGTTGGGCTTTTTAAGGAGGTTAGGTGGTCTATCTTGTCCTTTGTGGGAGGGTTTGGAGGCATGGTGGGTACGTGGATCGCAGGGGACAGGTATGGGAGTAGTTGGAGGTCTATGGGTGGGAGAAGGCTACGCGGTATATCAGTTTTCCGAATGGTGTGAGTTCGTATTTTTGTCCTGTGTCTTTGATTAGTAGGAGGTCTTCGGCCATGGCTTCTGCTACGTCTTTTCCGTATCTTTTCTCGAATTCGTTTTTCTCTATTGCGTTGGGTTGGATTAGGTCTTGGAGGGCTGAGCGGTATTTTTGGTCGAGGATTTCGGATTTCCAGTCTATGGGTAAGGGGGGTAGGGTGATTGTTGTTTTGAAGGTTTCGTGTCGGTAGTATACTGGTTTTCGCATTATGAAGGAGACGAGGCTGAGGGCTGTGCCTTCGGGTTTGAACCCTCCAGTGGCGTTTAGAAGCACTCTTTCTCCTTCGTGTTTTTTGATCAGGTCATAGGTTTTGAGGAGTAGGTTTTGAAGGCCTTTCTCATTGAATTCCTGCTCTGTTTGGAACCCTTCTATCCTGTGTTTTTTGGTGTTTATGCCTTTTTCCCAGAAGTATCGCTGGAGTGCGTTTGCGCATACCTCTCCAACCTCTGTGTCTGTGTGGAGTAGGTGAACTGTGTCAACTTTCCCTTTTTGTATGTATTCTGAGATGGAGCTGAGTTCTGCGCTCGCTTCATGCCCCTTGTTTCTTATGTAGGTTAAGAGTTCTTCCACCACTTTTTCCTTGTTTATCTCATGTTTTTTTAGGGCGTTTTCCACGTCAAGCTGTCCTTGGAGGCTTGGCGGCAGGGTGGGGAGCTGTTTTTCCCGTAGTGCGTTGTTGAGGAGGCTGGCTCCCACGGTAACGATGTGAACGTATCTTTTGGGCATTTCGGACGCCGTAAGAGTATGTGCTGTTTAGATAAAAAAGTTTCTGTTCGCAGGGCTCGGGTTGCCGCCAATGTATGGTGCTGTGTTTAGAACTTGTTGTTTTGTTAAGGTTCTCCATCTTCTCTTTTTCATCGAGGGGCCAGTAGTGAGAGCATGCCTCTCATCTCCATCCTCCTTTCATTGACAGTTGAGCAAGGTCGTTTCCCTGCATAAGTCTTTGAATACTCAGCTTTCCATCCTCTTTTCATTGACAGTTTATTAGTGCATGTGTTGGGGGGTGTTTTGTGCATGCAGTCTTTCCATCCTCTTTTCATTGACAGCTAAGCGTCGGCGGCATCATCAAAAAATTCTTCATAAACTTTCCATCCTCTTTTCATTGACAGTGGTCGAGGCGGACAAGCGGTTTTCCAATTTATTCTATATGCTTTCCATCCTCTTTTCATTGACAGTGCATCTCGACCCCGTTGACTTTAGCGGCATTCCTCGGGACATCTTTCCATCCTCTTTTCATTGACAGACACCACTTAAACAACCACACATATTTATCCAAAGTAAAAATCTTTCCATCCTCTTTTCATTGACAGCGACATATTTGCCAAGCTGCTGGAGCCAGATACACGCCTTTCCATCCTCTTTTCATTGACAGTTCGGTCCGCTGGCTCTCAGCTTCCAGTTGGGGCAGGTGATCTTTCCATCCTCTTTTCATTGACAGTGAAAATGTACATGGAGTATGAGGCGGAGCATGAAACAGACGCTTTCCATCCTCTTTTCATTGACAGAGACTTGATGATAGTCTCCGACGTTGGGTTCTCTTTTTCCAGCTTTCCATCCTCTTTTCATTGACAGTCACGTGTCTATAGAGTTTGACGGCAGGCGCTATTGTGTTACGCTTACTCGCTTTCCATCCTCTTTTCATTGACAGAAGAAGTTCATAAGTTGCCTCCTGGGACAAGAGTTCATAGACTTTCCATCCTCTTTTCATTGACAGACGAAGGATGTGGCCGCGTTTCTTGGAAAAAGCCAGCAGTCTTTCCATCCTCTTTTCATTGACAGAAATATATGAAACACGCAAAGGATACCACATAATTGCTTACTTTCCATCCTCTTTTCATTGACAGTGGGACATAGAGAACTACCCCGCTCTCGACGTTATGCTGAACGCTTTCCATCCTCTTTTCATTGACAGGACGTCGAGGTTCGGAGAGTTCCGTGTGGTGCAGATTAAGAAGGACTTTCCATCCTCTTTTCATTGACAGGTGTGCCTGATTCCCGGAAATTTAGGCGAATCGGGCGGTTTTGTCGAGTGGGTCTTTCAGGCGACGAATTTTTGGAGCCTCTATATTAATGTTAGCCGGAAATCCTCGAAGGTTCAGCGATAGCCGTCGGTAATGGGCCCATCAAAAATGAGAGAATAAAGGAAAACTTTTGACATCACCTCCTGAAACTCAGCTTAACCCACCCGAGGGGGCTTGGCTCGCCGTCCGCCCCTTCCTGCACTAGACGCATAGACGACGGAAAACTCCGAGGGGCCGCCTGACTAAACCTCCTCGAACCTAACGCCCTAAACACCTGACCCTCCAGATTTTCAAAGGCCATCGTAACCGTAGTCTTCCAATAACCCTGCCCATAGCCCAAGCTGGTCACAGCCTCCAGCTCACCAACCTTAGAAACCTCATCCAACAGAGAATCCAACCGTCTCCGAACACTCCCCGAAACATTCCCACCACCCAGCCTAACCAAATCCCTTTGCAGAACAGCCCGAGACCTCTCGTTAGCCATCTTCACCAAATCACTGACCAACGTCCCAACCATATCCTTCCTCGCAACCTTCTCCGAAACCTTTTGAACCATGAATACATGCAGGCCTCCGCGAAAAACCGTTCCCGAGGGAACCACCTCAACAAAGCCTAACCGCCTCTGACCAGAACCCCCAAACCTCATGCTAAGAAGCCGCGCCACACAAGTCTCCACCTCAGCCTCTGGAAACAAGTCAGATGGTCTCAGAAGCCGCAACAAATCACTCTCGAAAGAATGAGTATCCCGCCTAAGAACACTCTCCACCACAGCACCTTTCCCCTTTCTTTCCTGCTTAATTTCCTCCAACAACTTTCCGGCCAAACCTGAGTTACTCTTCAAAATCCCATATATCAGAGAAGTCCTGAGCGAGCCCTTCAGACTGCTCCCCGGCAGATACACCGACCCCTCAAGCGTTCTAATGAAAGGCATCAACTCAGAGCTGAAACTGTCATCACGCAAATGGTCCCGGAACCTTATCCTGTATCTCGCCACCTTTTCAGCGAAGCGCTGCACGTCAACACCGTTATTCCTAAGGAACAGGGTGAGAGAAAAGTGTCCTGACTCCAGCTCCCTTAGATACATGTTCACAAGCCGATTTTTTTCCAGTTCTTGGAAAAGTTTGTCATGGTCCACCACGTAAAGCCAGCCGCCATGGTGTATGTAATCGACGCCGGTCAACCTCTCGTTCATTCCCACGTGAATAGGAGTTAGGGCCTGGACACGAATCTCGTAAACCTCAACCTGTGACAGCCGAGGCATCCATCATCACCGGAAAAGCATACCCATAACGGTATACGCCGCCGTATACATGCAACATACGCCCAAAGACTCGCTTACCACCGAACGCGGGAAAAACAGAACCCTCCTCGAAAACATAACATCTAAACCTCCCAACCCCAGAGTACATCGCAGTCCTCTCAACAACAACATAGCCAAGACCATCTCCAAAACTTTGTATCACTTGGGCTTCATCCCTAGTCGGAGAATATGGAGAAAGTGTGTAAAAGAGGCCGCCGCTGTCGCGCAAAAATTCGTCGTCCCGAATTATGAGCGGCTCTCCCTCAGATACGCCTAAACCAATCGACCTCTCACCACCTACCCCGAGTTCCGCAACAGCCCTGAAGGACGCTAAGAAACGACTATCCTCATCAAACATTCTCAACCAAAAAGCTAGGCCACAGCCCTCTCCAAGCTCCACCGCAGCGGACCTGAAGAGCTGGGTTCTCATGCTTAGTCTATCCAACACCACCCTCCTACTCTTCACAAGCCTGTGGCCAGGAATCATCCCCTCCTCGGAACTCAGCGCCAAAACACCCTCTACAATCCTCAACTCCTCCAAGGTCCCTGCGATAAGCCTGGAGACAGCCTCTACAGTCCCGAAAACCACTCTCTGCGCCAGCTTAGCGGCCTTCCCCTCATCACTTTCCAACCTTTTCGCTACATCAAATAGCCGAGCTCTCAGCCTGGGCATCCGCGGCACAGGTATCAAAACACTTACCATACCTTTCACCCTCTTCGCAGGGAACATGGATGAGACGAGGAAAGACGGAGCACCGTTAACGAAACGCGACAGAAGAGACTTCAGCTCATCCCCACCGTAAAGCAGGGAGTAGGCCCAGCAAAAAGCTCCGAACAACGTATCCGCCCCCACGATAACCCGGTAGTCCTCCATAGAAGGGCCGGAACCGGCTCTATAACTTCTTACGGGGAGGAAAACTAGGAGAGCGTCTGACACAAACTCTCACTTGCTATTAATTTTTAAGAATTGCATTATCTGGGACTTGACATCTTCAATATTCGTAAGAACATCGTCAACCGTTTCATAATATCCTTCAGCGGGTATTTTCATGACCCCGTCTTTCGGGTTGCTGAAGTGGTTTGGTGAAATAACCTTAAACACGATATTCTTGAACTTAATCCTGCCATAACCTCTTGAGCCATAGCCCCCCAAGTAATCCTCTTCGACGAGCTTCATCGCCTCAAAGACTATCTTAAAACGTTCCACATCCCTTTTCCCATTGTTTCCTTCTCCGTCGAAGACGAGGTACGACATGTTAACCTCGAACTCAGAATCTTTGGGAATCCTCTCCACCCACCTCGGGTTCGCCTTGCTAGTCAGTCTATCCAGCGCGTTCTCCCCCTTTACCTCGATCGAGCCAAATACCCTCCACCTATTTCTCGTCTGATCTGTTGCATATGAGTCGCTGACTCTCAAACGAGTAAGCGATAAGATGTTTTGAACCTCGCCCGACTCCTGACTCTGTTGCTTTTCAACCAACTCGGGCTGCCTCCCAAAAACTATGCAAACATCGCAATCGATATTGTCGCATAGGTGAATGCTCATTTTGAGCTTGGTGCTGAGGGGTAGATCCCTGTAAAGCTCATACTTTGACCTCATCGCGCCCTTCAGTGAGGAACCGGGGATATACGGCTCCTGAGTGAACGGGTCCTTTATCACAACGTTCTCCACACCACCTATTTCGGTGCCTCCGGGAGTTCCACCGATCCTAAGCCCAGTTAGACAGGACAACAAAGCATTTACCTTAATGAAACCAGCAATCCTAACCATACCTTTCACGCTCCATCTCTTTTATGAAGTTGTAGTAGGCGATTATGGATTCAGAGACGTTGAAGACCAGCTCTATATACTTGTGCGGCTCTGGCGAATCCATCAACTTAGTCACCAAATTTTTCATTAAATTGAAGTAGTTGTCGATGCTTTTATTTTTACGAGGTCCCTGTCTTGCATGTTGATAGGTAGTTATGTAACTTAGCTTAACTAACCCCCTCTTTAACTCAGTTATCTGTTCCCGAGGGACGGTATCGGCATATGCTCTGAGACTGGCGGCCAGCTTGTTCAACCTTATCAGCTCTGAATGAATTCTTCTCAACTGGTGTTCGGCGAAATTCTCTCTAACTAACCCCTCCCCCAAGAATTTACCTACCTCATCTATCAAAGACGGTTCGTTTTGTAGCTGTGTTAAATCTGGATTTTTTACAAAGTCTATTTTCCCTGAACTCATGCTACCACCTCTTTTCTAGTGTATTTTTCCACGAGCCATGTTAGGGCTCTCATCATGGGGAATAATATTGTAAGCTCTTGTAGATATGTCTTTTCTAGCTGGTCTAGTCTCTGGCTAGCCCTTCTCTCCTCTTCCTTGGCCATGTGTTTTGACAAGACGTATTTCAGCCTATGTCTCGTCACCGACCAGTAGTGCTCCACTGAATACTCTGTGAAAAGTTGTTCGAGTTTGAAGATAAGCGCCCTCGAGACCTCTCCTTTTTTAATCCCATTCGACAACTGGTGAGCTACCTTTAGTAGGTCTTTGAATACGTTCCAGCCAATGACCTCGCCCTCACAAGATATGCAGTTCTTTCTCTTTTTCGCTTCCGCCATCAAGTTGTCAAGCGTCTCTGTGGCAACCTTGACAGGGGTTTTCGGGTCTTCGACCAAGAGGGCGCAGCTCATCGTCGGCCTTTTGGTTCCGAAGCATTTCCTGATTTCGGTTTCAAGGACCTCGGAAAATTCGACAACTTCGTTCCATGGACCAATGATTAGAAGGTCATCCCCACCAGAGTAAATTAGGTATAGGTTGTTTGTCCTTGTCCCGGTTTTATCTAGGCGTGTTTTTCTCACCAGCTGCTCTACCACCCCCTCCATAACTATGGAGACAAGCTGGGAAACCGTGGACAGGACAGAGAATCTGTCGGCCCTGTCTCTTATAAGAGAGCCCATGCCGTCCAAGTCAAGGCGTAGGTAACCGATCTCGGCGGACCCCTCTGAGCTAGAGGCTAGGTCGTCGAAGGACATTATCTGGCCGTCTCCGGTTAGTGGGGCCCATTGGGGCATGAACATGAAGCCAACCGATATGGGGAGTTTTCCTATTTGGTTGCTGATGTGGTTGATTATTTCGGTGAGGTTAGTGTCGTTGATTATTTTGACGGAAACAAGCCTGAGGCTTTTTTGTTTATCTTCTAAGAATCGGAGGAAAGTCGCTAGTTCCTCTTTTTTCTCGGCAAGGTAGTAGCTGATGCTTAGGCCGTCAGTGGTGAAGTTGATCACGTCCTGCCAATCGTCTAGGTTTTCGATTTCTGCATCCTGCGTCCATATCTCTACGAGGTACTTGGACTTTGTTATTCTTCGTCCAAGGTCGGCTAGCCCGTAGCAAATTGAGCATACTCTTAGGCCCTCCTCACCCTCGCCAATCATCTTAGCCTTCCCCTCGTCCTCGATGTATATCCCGCATGATTCGCAGACCATGTTCTCCTTTTCGATTCTTTCCCCGAACAGGGTATCGTAAAACTCGGAGAGCAGCTCCTTGAAAGCGTTTTCCTTTCTTTTCTTCAAGTCTTCATGGGCCTCGTTTATTTTTTGCTTTAACAATTCCCAGGTCTTCTTTTGACCGGTGCCTGTTGATGGTTCTCCGAGATTTACGTCGGCGAAGCCTATGTATAGTCTGAGGGAGCCTTTGTGTCTCTTCAACAGGAATCGGTTTATTTCTTTCACTAGCTCGGTTTTTGCGCTGCTGTATAGGGTTGGGGAGATTATCATGAAGTGTCCTCCTCCTGAGTAGATGAGGTTGAATGGCGGTAGTCTGAGTTTGATTAGGAGGTGTTTGGCGACGGCGTCGGATAGGAAGGAGATGTATGCGCTTCTTCCTTTCAGTGATTTTAGGGCTTGTTTGTAGACTCTTTGGCCGTAGACGAATCGTTGGATGCCTCCTATGTCTCCAACTATTATTGTGAAGGATTTTTTCTGGCTTCTTTTGAAGCAGATGGAGAGGGCGGCTGTTAGCCTTGAGTGTTCGTATAGGGAGTTGGTTGGCTCCTTTTCTACGGCTGGCGCGGATGGGACGAGAAAGAGCTCCTTTCTCAACAGCTCTGAGAGACTGGCGATGTATGGTAGCGTGTTTCCCATATTGTAAAGTCTTTCTATTGATTGCATGCCTTCTTCGAGCTCGTTTGCAATCTCTATGTATTCTACGATTCCTGCTTCTGCTTGGCTGGATGGATAAAATAGGGTGAGGTCTCCGATGCTAAGTCTTCTAGCTGGGTAGTAAACCTTCTCGTCCGGGTCTGCTAAGGGGGATTTTAGGGGTCTGTGGAGTGGGTAATAGATTTGGCCAGTCTCCTCGCTTCTTTCCATTTCTCTTTCACCAGCTGATGCGTGGTCGGCTTCTATGAGTAGTCGCAGTAGTGGGTCGTCTCCTCCCTCATGATGTCCTTCGACCAGCCGAGATACATTTTCAGCGGTCGTATAATCTGGAATGTGTTCTTTTACAAAGTTTGCTGAGAGTCTTTCATGTTTAACGTGGTTACCGGCTCTCTGTAACACTTTTCCGATGTCGTGGAGTAGAGATGCGAGGGAGAGGATGACCTCGTCGGTATCTAACAACTTAATTTATCGATTATGTAAGGGGTCATATAACTCTTTAGCCGTTCACATCGCTGCACCATCGTAAAGTTGTTGCAAATAGTGGAGTTTTGGAGGTTTGAGTCGGTAACTGTGAAACATTTACGGAGGGGCTGGTGGCTAAATTGATAGAGGGACAGCGTGCATGAAGTTGTTTGCTATACTTTCAATGAAAGCTCACAAGTATTCGGCCCCAGCATAGAAACCACTTTCCATCCTCTTTTCATTGACAGTGACAATTCATTTGGAGAATTGCGGCATCATCGAAATTGACACCTTTCCATCCTCTTTTCATTGACAGAGAAACACCATCAAAAGAATACTCCTACCCGCCGAATACTACTTTCCATCCTCTTTTCATTGACAGTTCAACTTTTACGGCGAGATAGTGGCGTTCACAGTGGCCTTTCCATCCTCTTTTCATTGACAGTAACTTTTTTTGAAATGTTGAGAGTGTTATGCATAAATTGTAAGAGCTTTCCATCCTCTTTTCATTGACAGGTAGCTAAGATGCTGTTGGGTGAAGCATGAATGGGGGGGTTGTTAGTCTTTCCATCCTCTTTTCATTGACAGCCGGAGGGTGGTGGGACGCCCTCCAGCACCTCTCCAAATGTCTTTCCATCCTCTTTTCATTGACAGTCTAATTTGCTACCAATGGGTGAATGGCAGATATGTATACTTTCCATCCTCTTTTCATTGACAGGGCTGGGCAGGTTTACGCGAACAGTATCGAAGAGGTCTACGCCAACTTTCCATCCTCTTTTCATTGACAGAGGGTTGCGAAGCCTAAGCGTTGCCCAAAATGCATGAGGTGGTTGAACTTTCCATCCTCTTTTCATTGACAGGTTTACCGAAGTAACAGTGGTTTAGTGTATATGTATCTATATCTTTCCATCCTCTTTTCATTGACAGTTAACCGACATCATGAACGCGCTTAACACTTTGCAGACGAAGACTTTCCATCCTCTTTTCATTGACAGTTTCTCTCGCCAGCCGCCTCAACCTCGACAAAGACTTCTGGATAATCTTTCCATCCTCTTTTCATTGACAGAACCAGAAGCTTGACAAGATTTCTTGGGCAATGGTTGAGAGACTTTCCATCCTCTTTTCATTGACAGTGTGCCTGATTTCCGGAAATTTCAGGGAATTGGGTGATTTTGTCGGGTGAGGGTGTCGGGCGACGAATTTTTGGAGCCTCTATTTAAGTTCTACGTGTGTCTACGCCAATCCTCGGAAGCGGACCTATGCTAAAAGAAAAAACACAGCCAAAACCCTTGGTTCATCACCTCCTCGACAAAAAATCGCGAAAGCCATCCCTGCGGCACACGTCTACCACCTTGGGCAAACCCCCAAATAAACACAACAATCATATATAACCTCATCTCAAAAACACCGGAAACAAACAAAATGATAATCCTCTATGACCTCATAGCCGAATGCAGCGACGATAAACTACTCATGACAAGCCTCCCAACAGCCAGACTCAGAGGCCTCCTCGGACAATGCATAAAAGTCTACTCAAAAACCCACAACCTAAAACTCTACGAAAACTTCTTCAAACCCAGAAGAGGGATGGTGGGAAGGGACATTGCCAGAAAAATACCTACACCCAAACCCTACATAATCAACCC
The DNA here is from genome assembly GCA_041641305.1 of Nitrososphaerota archaeon. Classification (GTDB taxonomy): domain Archaea; phylum Thermoproteota; class Nitrososphaeria_A; order Caldarchaeales; family Caldarchaeaceae; genus Caldarchaeum. The sequence goes on from JBEPYN010000001.1 coordinate 452,370, forward strand.
CCCAACACTACTCCACAGAGACACAATTCAGTTCAGACTCACTGTATTCGGACACGCCAACCAGCTCATGCCCCACATCCTCAAAGCAATAAAAAAAGAACACGGCAAACTGCAACTATTAGAAGCAACAATAATAAACGACGTAACAGGCGAAAAATGGGAAATCACCGACGACGAAAAAAGAACACAACAACACGCAATAACATACCAAATGCTCCTCCAAAACACAAGACAACACATCGAAGACAGAGAGAACTTAGACATAACACTGATGTTCCTCACACCCGTAAGACTAACCCGCGACGGCTCAGACATCAAACCCAACCAGCTAAAACCATCCGACCTCATACGCTTCGCAGCCCGACGCCTCTTCCTACTAGACTACCTATACTACTCAGCTGGTAGAACACTGCCCTTCAAGCTATCACCAGAAACCGTGAAAAAACTCACGGAATGCGCAGACTCCACAACCAATATAGAAACAACACTCAGCGAAAAAATCCTCAACCTCAAGCAAAAAACAAAAACACTCACCGGAAAACTCAAACTCAAAATCCAACATAAAGGAGAGGAGACGCTAAAGGCAGTCTTCCTGCTAAAAGCATGCGAATACCTAGGCATAGGAAAACACACAGCATACGGACTGGGAAAATACACACTAACATACAGCACATGAACAACCCAAACAACATATGCGACATCTATCCACCTTCCCGCAGCCATAAACCAACTTTGAGTCACGTTTTGCTCAATTCGCTACCCCAATATTCTTTTCTACACACCTACAGCTAAGACATAGCACCTATAAACAGCCCACTAGTCAAAACTCCCAATGCCAAGCGTTTACATCTGTAGAGAAGGGGTGGGAGTATGCCTGCCCCGAAAACGGAGTCCCCAATATTATCCAGCTCTGTAAAACACTCTACCCATTTTTATCAATCCCTTTTGCCTTGTGGCTTATCTTCTCTCCCTCCTCTGGCTCTCGAGGCCTTTCTACGGTTCTGTCTAGTGGCTTTTCGGGTCTTGATGGTGGTTGCTTATAAGGCTTATGGCCTACTGTTACTTCCCCTTCTTGATGATGTCCTGCTGGGGGAGGGTTGATGGGAGGCTCATATGTAGAGGCTCTGAGGGAGTCTAGAGAACCAGTTGTTAGACTCTACTGGGGTTAAGGCCCATAGGGCGGGATCATGGCTGGGGAGGAGATACGGTAAGAGGGGGAGGTATGTTAGGATGCATGTAGCTGTAGATGCTAGGACTGGTGAGATAATAGACGTGGAGGTTTCCAGGGATGGTGTTCATGACTCTGAGATGGCTAGGTCCTTCTAGAAGATCAGCTGCTAGGATGATGAGGGACCTAGGATACGACTTATGGAGGAGGATAATGGTAGGAGGTGGATGGCTGAGACAGCCATATCGGTATTCAAGTCGATATTCTGCGAAGAGATACTATCAAAGAAGCCTAGATGGATGAGCATAGAGATAGTACATAAAACGTTCATATACAACCTCCTCCTGAACGCTGCGTAACACAAGACACAGGAAAACCAGCGGGAAAAGAGGGCATAGAACCAAAGAAATTAGGCCACAACGCATATTTTTTCTAAAGCTTATATAGCTTGATGTGGTAGTGTTTACGCTGGTGGGCTGAATAATGGATCATCAGCATAATTTGGATAATTTCTTTCCTGAGAAGGTTTTTGAGAGTGTTGAGGCTTGTAAGGTCTATGAGGCTACGGGGACGCTGAGGCTTAAGGTGAGTAAGAAGGTCTGGAAAGCGTTTAACATCCCAGATAAGGCTGTTGTAAGGTGTAGGGCGTTTAAAAGCAGGTATGATACCACTGCCGCCCTCAGGCTACCTGTTTGAGAACGGTTTCATGGAGTATAGTGATGGAGAAAATAATGGTCAGAGGCGTTTATTTATCGACTTATGGGTTGAGGACGGCATCCTATGCACGTCTTATAAGCCTGACGAGGAATATGACCATTACGAGAATACACCGAGCTTTAAAGCGCCGAATTATGGGAAAGGTATAGGCTTCTGCGCAAGATGCCAAGGAGGATACATTCTCGAATACTCTCCCAAATGCCCAATTCACGGTATAAAACTAAGAACAAAACCAAGAAAAAAGAAACAAACAACATAATTAGGGCATTATTGTGATATTTAATTTTGGCTTCATGTAACGGTGGCTGGGTTGAGGAGGCTTCTCGACGAGGTTGGCAAGCTCTTGCTAGACGCTGGCGTGGAGCAGCCCAGGGTGTCGATGGCGAAGGATGCGAGGTTCGGCGACGTCTCATCCTCGGATGCTTTCGACTTGGCTAAGAAGACGGGGAAAAAGCCCGTCGATGTAGCGAAGGAAATCGTTAATCGGATAGACTTGTCGAAGGCTGTTTACGTTGATAGGGTTGAGGTGGCGGGTGCCGGTTACATCAACTTCCACGCCCGCTGGCCCCGGCTCGCATCAGATATGTTGGCAGAGGCGTGCGAAAAGGGGAGAAGCTATGGCGAAACCAGCATAGGCGGCGGCCAGTATGTCTTGGTCGAACACACGAGCGTAAACCCTAACAAAGCCCTTCACATAGGACACGCACGCAACGTCTGCCTCGGCGACAGCCTCGCACGGCTGCTGAAAAAGAATGGGTACCGCGTTGCTGTGGCCAACTACATAGACGACAGCGGTGTGCAGATGGCTGAGCTACTTCTTGCATTCAAGCACCTCGGCTACAGCATGGAGCCGCCTATAGGGCAGAAGTTCGACGAATACTGCGGCGGAGTCTACACGGAGGTAAGTAGGCGAATTGAGGCTGACCCGGAGCTTGAGGCTTTGAGGCGGCGGCTGGCTGCCCAGCTTGAGGACCCCGGGTCGGAGACGTCGCAGCTTAACAGGCAGGTTGTAGACCGTGTCTTGATGGAGCAGCTGAGGACATGCTGGCGCCTCGGAGCACGGTATGATGTGTTGAACAAGGAGAGCGACATCCTGCTTTTCGACCTGTGGTCGGAGGTTTTCAAACGGCTTAGGGAAAAGGGTGTGCTCTATGTTGCACAGGATGGGCCTAAGAAAGGCTGCTGGCTATTCGACCTTAGCGGCCACCCGAAGCTGAGCAAAGAAGGCGACGAGGTTGTGGTCAAGAGCGACGGCTCGACAACATATGTCGCGCGCGACTTTGGGTATGCTGCTTGGAAGCTCGGGCTGTTGGACAAGGACTTCCGCTACAGGCTTCTCACAAAAAACCCCGACACCACGCCCGTATACATAACCGACCGCAACGGAGCAGAGACCCACAAATTCGGAAACGCATCCTTCACGATAAACGTTGTTGATGTTCGACAGAAGAGGCCGCAGGAGATTGTACGCTATGCGCTGGAGAAGCTTGGAGCCGACCCCTCAAGATACATCCACTACGCATACGAGGTTGTTTCGCTCAGCAAAGCAGACGCCGAGAGGCTCAACCTCAACGTCGGAGAACGTGGATTCGTCCACATGAGCGGCAGAGGCGGAATCTACGTAAACGTCGACCCGCTTCTCGACTATGTTAAACAGAAGGCCGCTGAAGGAGCCCGGCAAAGACATCCTGACTGGAGTGAAAGCCATGTCTCCGAAGTCGCTGAAAAAATAGCGGTCGCCGCCATAAGATACTTCCTCATACGAGCAGACCCGGATAAGATGATTGTTTTCGACAGCGAAGAAGCCTCAGACATCGAGGGCGACACAGGCCCCTACATTCAGTATGCATACGCGAGGGCTACAAGGATAATTGAGAAGGCCGACGCCCAGCCCAACCCCCGCAACCCTCCGTCAACACTTGACGCAAAAGAAATAGCGCTCATCAAACAAATAGGGATGCTCTCACTCGTCTATGAAGAAGCGGCGAGAAACCTTTCGGTCAAAAGAATAGCCACATACCTGAGGGAGCTCTCCTTTGCCTTCAACGATTTTTACGAAAACTGTCCAGTTCTCTCCGCTGAAGAGGATGTCAAGGTTTTCAGGCTGGCGTTGGTAGAGGCGTTCAGGTCGGCTGTTTCCTCGGCAGCGGACGCCGCTGGTATTCCCCTGCTCGAGGAAATGTAGCAAGAAAATATCCAGACAAAGAACCCTGAATAGTTTGCGGAGTGGTTGTGGAGCCTGCTCGAGCCATATGTCCGTTCAAGAGCCAGTTAAAACACATCCATAGCCCTACCCTGAACAGGCATCTCGGCAACGGGCCTCAAGCCAGAGTTGTTTAGAAGGTGCTTCATCATCTCAGGCTTATGGGTGTGTACCGGGATAACCTTCCGCGGCCCAATTTCTTCGATTATTTTTAGGAGGTCTTTTTGCGGAGCGTGTCCAGAGGAGTGTATGTGTTCATAGCGGAGGTTGAGGAGGTTTACCCAGTTATGTATCCGGTCTTCTTCGAGCATCTGCTCCTCCGAATGGGCCTCGCTCGTTGACAGTATGAAAGGTGAGCCCGCCGCGGGCGCTATGTCGCTCAGCTTGATGATGTCCTCGGCCCTGCTTAAAACGAGCAGATACTTTTTCTGTTCTCGCCTTATCTCCTCGTCTCCGACGGTTGGTATTCGGTCTATTAGCTCGGTTTGCCAGCTCGGGTAATCTGTTTTGGAGTATGTGCCTGTGCGTCTCCTCTCGAGGAAGGCTGCCAGCTTGTCGTCCCTTAGCTCGGGGATGTTCATCCGGGCTCCTCCTGTTTTGAGTGTGGTCAGCAGGTTGGCGTGGTGGAGAGAGATTGCGACGACGCGGTCAAAGTCTTCGGCTATGCTCAGAACGCTGTTGAGCCTGTCAAAATCCATCATCGCCACGACTACCGAAACAAGCTTATCACCCGCCTTCGATAAGACACGGGCCAACTCTTTTTTCACATCACTCTCAGAAGAGACATCTGTTTCATCCAACCGCGTCCCCTCGATGACAAGGGTCTCGACATTCATCTTCACACATTTCTCCACAAAGTCATGTGTCATCTCGGCCTTGGGCCCATGCATTCGAAGGTCTCCCGTGTATGCGAGGACTCCTTCACCAGTCTCTATAACAAGGCCGTAGGCGGCCGGGATGCTGTGGTCCACGTGAACAGGGTGTATTACGACATCCTCGAAAACCAGCCTCGACCCCGTGCGGAAAACTTCTACAGGATGGTTCTCGTTCTTGTTGAACAGGTTTTCGGGCGACTTCTGCTTGGTTGTCTCCCGTGCTTTTATAAGAAGCCTAGTAGTCTCACCCATGTAGAGAGGTATGTCTGGACGCAAAAGTGAAGCATGTCCATAGTGGTCAAGGTGACCGTGGGTTATTACGACGGCTTCGGCGAAGGCTGTGCCGTCTTTTTCGTAAAGTCCTTTTAAAGCGGGTAAGACGCCTGTGGCCACGTAGTCTCTGACGAGGGCGAATCGCCGTGGTTGGAGAAAGGTGCTGAAAAACCTGCTTCTTGTGGTAAAGTCGACTCCGAAGTCGAGGAATACACGGCGCCGGCCCTCCAGAAGTATTTTGTTTCCACCTATTTGCCCTGCTCCGCCGTAGACCGTCAGCTTCAACGGCGGGTAGATGCGGCGCTTCCGTAAATTCTTTGCATCAGATATGCCGGTGTTGGTGTTGCGTCTTTAAATAACGGCGTTATACCCACATACCCAGAAACATGGAGCTGAAAATCGTCAACCTACACGCCAGCGTAGAAGGCAAACAAATTCTGAAAGGCGTTAACCTTACGGTAAGAGAAGGGGAGATACATAGCTTGATGGGCCCCAACGGCTCGGGAAAAAGCACCCTCGCAGCAGTAATCATGGGTCATCCCAAATACACCGTTGACGAAGGAGACATACTTCTCAACGGCGAAAGCATAATCGACCTATCCCCCGACCAGCGGGCGCGTAAAGGCCTTTTCCTCGCCTTTCAATACCCTGTCGAGATATCGGGCGTGACTTTGGCTAACTTTCTCCGCAGAGCCTACATCAACATGAAATATGGCGGCGACGCTGACAAGACGAAAATAAGCGTTCCCGAATTCCAGAAGCTTCTAAAGGAGAAGATTGAGATGCTTAAGCTTGACCCTAACATCGCGAGACGCTACCTCAACGAAGGCTTCTCGGGTGGAGAGAAAAAACGCTGCGAAATCCTCCAGATGGCCATCCTCTCCCCCCGTATAGCTGTCCTCGACGAAACTGATTCCGGCCTCGACATAGACGGTGTTAAGATTGTGGCTGAGGGTGTGAGAACCATATCCGCTGAGACGGGAATGGGTGCTCTTGTAATCACGCACTACCAGAGAATACTCAACTACTTGAAGCCTGACGTTGTTCACGTGATGTATGGCGGCAGGATTGTTGAGACAGGGGGCTATGAGCTGGCCCAGCTCCTCGAGGAGAAGGGATACAGCATCATAGAGGAGAAATATGGGCCGGTCAGCGGCTGATGCTGGGCAGTGATATCCTCGCTCTCACGGCCTTGTATATCGGTATAGCGACAGCCGACCCCACGACGACCTGGCCGATGTTCAGCGGCACCTCAGCCGCCGGAACGATATCCGGCAAAACCCCCAAAACCACAGCCAGAGTCTCATACAGGAAGTATCCGGCCACCATGACAAGTCCAGCCAACAGAAGCGACCCCACAAGCCAGGCCTCATGCTCCTTACGCCTAAACACGTAATAGGCTGGTACGGCAGAGCCGAGAAGCGCCAAAAGAACCCACGTTCCGGGGTTGACCGCCAACTGGAAACTCTCGCCAGTGTAGAGAGTTATCTCCACTATTCCGCTCATCAGTAAGATGCCTACGGAAACGAGAATTCCAAAGTATAGTCCAACAACTATAGCTGATAGGAGTAGAGCGTTTGCGAAAGAAACTTTGCTCAGCCTCCTAAACAACACAGCAGCAGCAGCTCCCTCGGCTGCTTTTATCAGCAGAGTCCCGGGTGCGAAAGCCGTGTAGCCCAGCAGGACATCCGCCAGAGCCGAGCCAACTCCCCCAGCGAAGGCGCCGACAACAGGGCCGCCGACTAACGCAGCTAGATAAACCATAGTCTCTCCGAGGTTGAAGTATCCGCGTGTAAGCGGAAAGTATACGCTGAGAACCATCGTTGCGGCGGCAACCAACGCCGTGAAAACAACGAGCAAAGCAACCTCGGACGATTTCATGATAAGAGTTCAGCGTTTCAGGTTATAAATATTATGCGTCATCGCCCAAAACGATTCTGAAGGGGCGAGGGTTTTGGATTACATTCTCAACCTCCCTACGCAGATGATCGATGGAGATGCCGTGATAGCTTTTTGGAGCGTTGCTTAACGCTTTGAGCGCCCTGCGTAGAATAGACTTGAATCCTTTAACATCATTTTTCTGAAGGTGGACGTAGGCTGCAGCGGTCAGTATCACTCCATGTAAGATGTCTTTCTCGGGTGGCTTGGATTGTCTCCAGAGGGGTTCAAGAGTTTCATGGGCTTCCCAGAATCTTTCGCTGTTGAAGAGTGCAACGGCTTTTTCGACCGTATTCGGCGGCGCTGACGCAGTTTTCTCTGTCAACTCAATTATTTCCATAACCTCTTCATCAAGTAGCTGCGGCCGTGTCTCGCTCAGTATGTCAACCTCTATGTGGTTTGTGGCGACTCTAACGTCCACGACCCTGAGACCCTTTGCACGGAAGGCTTCTTTGAGGTGTCGGGCATCGGCTGGGCTGTAGCCTCTGTTCCTAACCAGTGCCAGAAACCGCCTCATCCCCCCGTGGTCTCCAATACCCATTCCAGATATTTTGTGTTAACTTTCTCAGGGGCGAGCTCGATGATGGCTGGAACTCGGTAGGGATGCTCCATTTCCAGCACTTTCCGCAGTTCATCAGCTTTTGCTGAGCTTGTTTTGATGATGAGCAGAGCCTCCTCCACCTGGTTTAGCCGATTTTCCCAGAAGAAGAAGGAATCTACGTGTGCAACGTTTATGCTTGCGGCTAGCCTTCGTGCTACGAGGCTTCTACACCATGACACATAGTCTCTATCTCTTGGGTAGGTGACTAGAAACAGGCGCAGCATAGCATAAAGAGGGCTGGCGGGAATAAAGCGTTACTCCATAGGTGAGACTAAAATTATTGCAAATCGCTTGAAGTAGGCAAGGATATGTTGCCTCTGGCTCCATGGCTGGCATGGGTCATCCCTCTTCTCGGCAGCCTCCTTGTCCCAGTTTTCTTCAAAGCCGGTAAACGTGTAGGAGAAATTTACTCTGTGGCGGTCGCTTTCCTCGCCGCGGCCTTCAGCCTCTCCATGATTCCCGACGTGTATGGCGGAAAATATTCCCAAGTCATAAGAGTGCCATGGATACCGCTTGGCGGGGACAGGTTCATCGAGGCAAGCCTCTTAGTCGACCCGCTGAGCGTCTTGATGGCCTCAATAGCGACGGGAATAGGCTCTCTCATAGTGTTGTACAGCGTCGGATACATGGCTCATGAGGAAGGCCTTCCACGATACTACTTCTACATGCTCTTCTTCATAGGCGGCATGACTCTTCTCGTGATGTCGGAGAACCTGCTGATGCTCTACATAGGCTGGGAAATCGTCGGCCTCTGCAGCTATGGCCTCATCAGCTTCTACAACAAAAGACCGGAGGCTAACCACGCGGGCATCAAAGCATTCGTCACCACGAGAGTAGGAGACGCGTCGATGCTTGTAGGCATCCTCATCCTCTTCGCCTTGTTCGGCACCTTCAGCTACAGCGGACTGAGCGAGGAAATAGCCGAGGGCCTGAGAGCGGGTGTTGTCTCGGCTGGCTTCCTCGTCATACCGTTTCTCCTCCTCTTCGGCGGCGCCGTGGGCAAGTCAGCCCAGTTCCCGCTCCATGTGTGGCTGCCCGACGCGATGGAGGGTCCGACACCCGTTTCAGCACTGATCCACGCCGCCACCATGGTCAAAGCCGGTGTATACCTAGTAGCTAGAATGATTTATACGGTGATACCTTTTGAGGAGTTTCCGCCCGCATTGTTCGCTGACTGGTATCTGGTTGTGGCGACAATCGCAGGTTTCACGGCGTTCTTCGCGGCGACGATGGGCCTCGTTTCGAATGACATCAAGAGGGTGATTGCGTATTCAACGATAAGCCAGCTAGGCTTGATGCTCGCGGCGCTTGGCATGGGCTCCGAGATAGGGTTGTTCGGGGGAACTTTTCATCTGCTTAGCCATAGCATCTTCAAGGCCCTTCTTTTCCTCGCCGCTGGAGCGGTTATCCACACGGTTCACACGAACAACCTCGATGAAATGGGTGGGCTGAGGCAAAAAATGCCCATAACATTCTGGACCTCGACCGTCGGGGTGTTGTCTCTTTCAGGAGTTCCTCTGCTAAGCGGTTTCTGGAGCAAAGACCTCGTCATAGAATCCTCTTTGCAGGCCCTCAACATCCCCGTCTACCTCTTCATCACAGGCGCCTCAATACTCACTGTCGCCTACAGCCTCCGCTGGCTCTATAAAGTATTCCTCGCACCGGCGAGCAACAGCCACCATAATCATGTCCACGAAGCACCAAATGTCATGACAATACCGCTCATCGTACTAGCGGCACTGTCGGTTTTCATAGGCGTGACTGGCCCATTCTTCGAGGAAGAGTTTCACCACTACCTAGGATTACACGGCGAAATAGGTGTAAGCCTAACCACCTACGCCTCCACAGCGGCTATCCTCGCCCTTGGCGGGGGTCTCGGCTACCTATACTACCTCGGCGGCGTCAGAGACCCAGCTGCCATTAGGCAATCTGGCTTAGGGGCAACTCTGCACAGACTGCTTGAAAACCGCTACTACATAGACGCCTTCTACTACAAAGTGTTCGTCAACGGCCTCGTCGCGCTCGGTTCCATCATCTACCGCTTCATAGAGGTGAAGGTGATAGACGGCTTCAACTACTTCATCTCACGCGCTACCGTGGCCTTCGTCCAAGTATTCCGCAACATCCAGACAGGCCAAAGCAACATCAACATCAGCGGCCTCATCCTAGGACTGGCAATTCTACTCATTCTCCTACTCAGGATATTCTTTGGCCTCAGCTAGAAACCTTGATAACGAAGACACATTTTTTACCGCCTTTACTACTGCACTCCAGCTCCGAAACCTCAACACCCGTCCTAAACACTGCCTTCGCAGCACCCTTGAGCACGTGTGAAAATGTTTCCATACAGTGGCCCGGGTTCTCGAAGGCGTCTAATTCACAGCACACAGGGCAGCTCTTCACCTCCATCACATACATAGTTGACGATTTTTTCTTAACATCAGCCTTCAACCCAAGATGGCGCCTCAATATCTTCTCTAACAACGCCTCAAACGATATGCTCTCTATGTTAGCGTATGCATATGCTGTGAGGCGTGCGTAGAGCTGGCGCAGATAGCCCAAAGTGTTGTCAAGCTTCATATCTTTATTCATATCGTAGGTAAGGTTGAGATAATCTATAACCGTCTCAGCCAGCTCCTCAAACCCTGCCGTGAAAACAACCGCGAGCTTTTGCCCATAGTTCCCCACTTTTTCATGGAGAAATGACTTGTCAACCGGAATAGCTACAAACTTGACGACGCCCAGATCATACAGAATCCCGAGGCTCTTTAACACATCGTCAACCTCGTCCCAGAAGGCGTCCGCAACCCAGCTTAGGCTCCAGCCCGAAACCTCTCTCAACAGGAAATAGTGGTTGATAGATGTTTTACCGGCGTATTTACCTGTGAAAACAACCTTTACCCCTTCACCCGATACAAGCAACTGCCTTATCCTTGCCATCGCAGATTCGGGAGTCTGCACCTCAGGCCTTATCAACAGTTTACCATCTGTGATGACGTATGAGACTGGCTTGAGGTTGTATCTTTCGTCCGACAGCCTGATAGGTGTAAAGGTTGTTTCATAGCCGGCTGGCTTTTTCTCGACGTTCAACTCAATAGCTCCATCAACTATTGAGAGCAGCTTTCTCTCAAAATCTGTGAAAGTATGCTTAGGGATGATGAAGAACTCAAGATGCCCGTTTCTCCTTATCTCGTCCAACCAGAAATTAATCATCCTCAGGACGTTTTCTTCACCATGTTTTACCAAGATGTCGGGGAGATAGAGATGTAGGAGAATCATAGGTTGATGCGTTTTCCTTACGGTGTTCACCTGTATGGAGAGAGACTGAAGATTGTCGACCTCTACTTGGAGAACGTTCCTGCTTTGGGAAGAACCGCGCGGCGAAATTATTTCTATGATAGGCGAGCTCTGGAACAATGTCTGGATGAAATTTCTTCCCTCAGCGAAACTTTCATCCAGTACAAGGACAGCTGCGCCAGCATTAAACTTCACAATCTCGTCGAACTCTTTGTTACCGGTCTTGAACAGCTCCCCCATGCCGGGGCGCTGCTTTTCACCACTCAACTCTCTAGAAGATAGATTAGTCTATCCTTAATAAGTGTGCGGGGCCACGTTAGTGATTCATTGACTGTCACGAGCCGCCTAAAGGGCGTAATGCGGAAAAACGTAGACATGGTTGCGGAGGTTTGGCCAAGCTTGCGAGGAGAGGCTTAGCATTATATTGTAGTTTTTGGCTGGATGGATGATGCTGCCCGGTACACAGCTTGATGTTCCGCTTCTATCGCTCGCAGTCTTTCTCCCCATAGCGATGACACCATTTGTGTATCTGGTGGGTAAAGTGGCTTCTTGGAGGGCAGCCTATGTCTTTTCCTCAGTCGTTCTGTTCATTCCCTTGGTTGTTTTTCTCAGCCTCACGCCCATGGTGTTAAGTGGGCAGGGGTTCTACGAGGAGTATGAATGGGTGCCGTTTCTCGGCCTCAACGTTGGACTTGTGCTCGACAACCTCAGCTACCCATTCATCCTACTCATAACTCTGGTCGGCTTCCTCGCGACAGTTTACTCGGGAAAATACATGGAGAAAGAACATGGCTTAACAGCCTACTTCACGCTCTTGACGCTCTTTGTCGGCGGAATGATAGGCGTCGTACTCGTCTCAAACCTTTTTCTCTTCTACATCTTCTGGGAACTGATGCTCATTCCCTCATACGCGTTGATAGCGTACTGGGGCACGGGTAACCCGAGGCTGATAGGCTTCAAGTACTTCATATTCACTCACGCGGGCGCGCTCTCTCTGCTTATAGGCATAGCTTGGCTCGCCGCGGTCTTCGGCGACCTAAACATCTTCTCCCTCTCCCAAAAAGCTCTGCAAGCCTCCGAGACACTTCGCCCTGTTCTCACATCTATAGCCGTGTTGATTTTCATCGGGGCTGCTGTTAAGATGGCTGTTTTCCCCTTCCACACCTGGCTGCCCGACGCACACGCTGAAGCGCCCACACCGATCAGCGTCCTCCTTAGCGGTGTGATGATCAAAACCGGTGTCTACGCGGTGGCTAGACTCGTCCTCGGAATAATGCCTTTCACCATGGTGGACCTCAGGCTGCCCGTGGCCGTTCTGGCTCTCGTAAGCATGGTTTGGGGCGGTGTGATGGCCCTTGTGCAGACAGATGTTAAGCGGCTGCTCGCCTACAGCAGCATAAGCCAAATAGGATACATAGTTTTCGGGCTTTCTGCGGCAAACCTCGCCGGTGTACAGGGAGCGCTGTTCCATGTACTCAACCACGGCTTCGCCAAAAGCCTCCTCTTCATGGCCGCCGGTGTCCTCATCCACGAGGTCCATGAGAGAGACATCCGCAAGCTCGGCGGCCTCAGCTCAAAAATGCCCCTGACAACAATAGCCATGCTCGTCGGCGGCCTCTCGATAGCGGGCACACCCCCATTAGGCGGATTCATGAGCGAGTGGATGATATTTGCCGGAGGAGTCGAGGCGGGATGGAACATATTCGTGGCGGTTGCGGTATTCGCCACAGCTATCACCGCTGGATACTATCTGAGAATGATCAGAGCTGTTTTCTTCGGCGAAGGAGCTGTCGAGGGCAGAGACCCGGGAGCCTTGATGGCTGCGCCCATGTCCCCTCTACTTGCCCTGGTCATCGTGTTAGGTTTCCTCGCATCACCAATACTCGCTGTAGTAGGCGAAGGAGCAGCGGCCCTAGTGCTAAATGTGCTACCTTAGCTAAACTTGGCTAACCTCTTTTCTCTTGACCCGGGTTTGTTTTGAGCAAGGCTGTGTCGATTTTCTCGAACAGTTCCGGAAAGTTTTCTCTGAAGTAGAGCCTTACCACGTATGCTGTTACCCCTAATCCGACCAGGCCTGACAATATCATGGCCCACCGTGGATAGAAAAGCGACTCGGTTAGGAATGATGAGATAGCTATCCAGAGGGCAGGAGTTAGTATGATGAACAGGGCGACAACCGCTTTAGTCACAAGCATTTTGTCGGCGAGTATTCTGGCTATTGCTGCTGATAGGCCCTCGTGTGTCTCGAGCTCTGAGACGAGGTCGGGTGAGAGATTGTAGAAGGTTTTACCTATGTTTTCGAAGAGCTGTGGGGTGCTTGCCGCGAAGAGGTCGGGCCTAAGCAAAGCCCTTCTCACACCGTCGCGTGTAACAAGGTAGACGCTGTCTCCCTCTACAAACACCCCGAGACCTCTCCTTTTAGCAAACCTCTCGATTTTTGACAGGTTATCTGATGCCGTGATGTTTGGCACAGGGTTCTTAAGAGCCATGCCGAGGAGAGGGGGTGTTGACGGGATGTATCTATTTACAACAAAGGCGCCGTCCCTGAACTCGGGCATCTTCTCCATCATCACAGCCTCAGGTACATTTTTGCCAAGCTGCTCCAACACGTGTTTGAAAGCTTTAGAAAAGGCCTCGGACATGATCGCCCAAAACATGTCCACCGTCTATTTAATCGTGACTTTGTCCACCGGCAACCCAATCCTATGGAGAACATGAAAAAACTAAATAAAACATCTCGGCAACTGGTTACACGGGCCCAGGTGGTATAGCCAGGTTAGCATCGCCGGCTGTCGCCCGGCGGACCCGGGTTCAAATCCCGGCCTGGGCGCCAATCATGAACATTTTAATTGCTTCGGAGGGTATCATAGATCATGCGGGAAAGGCTTTGGGCCTCTAGGCGGGTTGCTGTCCCCGGTATTGCTTTGGCTACTTTAGCGGGGTTGTTGGGGGTTTTGCTCGGAGCATTTTGGCTGCTGTCTTTGTCTGGCTCAAGAATGTTCACTGCGCTTGTCATCCATCATCCCAAGCTGGTGCTCTATGGCTTTGTCTACACCTTCATAGCCTCTGTAGCTGCCATACTGGTTCCGAGGTTCAGAGATTTTTCTCCGCAAAAGTATGTGAAGACGCGGCAGGTTTCGGTCTCTCTTCTCGCAGGAGGAGTTCTGATGTCAGTTTTGGGATATCCTTTCAATGTTCTTGGATTTTTGCTGGCATGCCTTGGAGCCTTGGTGTTGACCTTCTACACCGTGAAGGTTGTTGGCAGGCCGAGAGGATATCTCGCCCCAGCCGACCCCTTAATTATTCTCTCGATGATTTTGATGCCTGTCACGATAGCGGTTCACGGCTGGCTTGAGCTATCGGGTTTCAACCCGTTTTCTAGAGAAGGAATACTGCAGCTCGGATTGTATGGTGCACCGGCCTCCATGGTCTTCGGCATAGGCATCAAGACCGTCCGCTTCCGCATAGACACTCTATTGCGAAGAGGTTTATCATGGATGCTTACCCCCACACAGCTCCTCACCGTTTTTTCCGCATCAGCGGCAGTGGTCACCGGAAACCATCTCTACGAAACGCTATCATCTGTGTTTTTTCTCGCATCAACGGTTTTGTGGATTTTTTCTGTCGATGCTTTTCACAGGGTCACGAGTGGGGTGTTGGTTGAAAGGATGGCGGAGAGAGATAAAGTGAGATATCTCTATTTCTCTATGGTATTTGTTATTGCCTCGGCTTGGCTCATAGCGGCCGCCTTATTTGGACTGCTCACACAGCTAACGAGGGAAATTCATCCGATGACATGGTACCTTTTCAGGGACAGCTTCATTCACTCTTTAACGGTAGGCTTCATAGCAAACATGATACTGGCATATTCGCCGATAATTCTCCCCAGCCTCTTCACAGGCCGCATACCATACAAGGGCCTGAGCTATGTGCCAGCTATCTTATTGAACATAGGAAATGTGGCTAGAGTGGGATGGTTTCTATCGGGAGCGTTTCCGAACGTACTACTCACAGCAGTGGTTGCAATCGTGTACATCGCCTCGATATTCCTGACATTAGCCATGATGCATAACCTACGTTAGATTTCGTCCGCGGCTTTCTCGAGCCTGTGATGCTCCTCCTCGCCTACCTCCCTCAGCTCCACCTCCTCATAGCATGCGTTGGCTTGGCCGATATCTTCTCCAGTGGCCACGTTCTCGCCCATGGGAAATAGAATATCGTTCTCTTTCGCAATGTGTTGTCTTATCAGCCCGATGTAGTCTTCGCAAACTGTCAACACCTTCTCCAGCCCCTGGCCCTCGTTGAAATATGTCTCGGCGGCTTTCTCCAAACGGCTTATAAGCTCTCGGCCCAATTGATGCTCATATAACATCACTCCAATAGGCCCTCCATTCCGCGGTATCCCCCTCTTCTCCATGCATGGAAAAAGACACCGCTCCTCCTTGCCATGGTGGCATCTATCAGTAAAAAGTTTCGCAAATTCTATAAACTTCTCGAGACTCTCGCGCTCGATACGCCCACTCAGACGCCATTCCACAACTCTGTTCTCAAGCCGAGCCACAGCTCTCAAAATAACCTCATGATCTTTCAACAGAGAACTTGTTAAACTCTCCAAGGTATCATGCAGTAGTTTCCGCACGATATAAATCAGTCGCGGCAAGCCTCCAACCCATTTTTTTCTGAATAGTCATGTCTATGCTCCGAAGCTTAAACAGGCTCTATGTTGCATTTGATTATGCCTTTTTCATATGGTTTCGTCGCGTGTTTTATACCCCTATTTGTGTATTATGACTTAGCTTAATAGACGCATTGGGGTGACTCGGGCCGGCTCCCGACACCCAGCATCTAGAGGAGTGCAGAGAAACTTAACAAACGCACAAGGGCGAGACATGCTGCAGTACTTTTAATCAATGGAGCTTTTTATCATCTAAATATAGGTCTGTAGGGTTTACTGGTGTGGGGTTTGCTGAGTTTATCCGAGATGTTTTGCGGCATGGTGATGTGGGGAAGGTTTTCGCCGTATCTTCGGCTGTTTTTGCGCTGGTTTATGTCTTCGGGGTTGGAATGGTTTTCCAGCTTCCGTTTGCGCTTCCTCCATCTTTTACCACTCCTTCGGTTGATGTGGTGTTGGATGGGCCGCTGGGACAAGTTCCATTGGTGACAATTTACGTTAACAGCCGCTGGGCTTTCTCCTTCAACCCCGAGGCTCTCACAGCCTTAACCGCTTTGTCGATATTGTTTGGCTTAAGCATGGCTGCCACACTCTACGCAGGGAGATGCTCAGCATGCAACGTAGCCAAAAGAATACATCTATCTTGGGCTGCTGTGCTCCCCTCATTTTTCAGCTTCTTCACATGCTGCGGAGGAGGAGTAGTATCAAGCATCTTAATCGCATTAGGCATGGGTCTCTCGCTGCTGCAGGACTACGGCAGACTGTTCACCATAGCTTCGGCCTCGGCTCTTGCCGCAAACCTATACATCACCTATAGAAGAGTTGCGCGAGTGTCTAGAACATTCCATAAAATATAGTAGGTCACACAAGATTTGCAACATTTCAGATTTTTGTTGAGAGGAAATAACTTTTGATGTGCCGCGGTTAACCTGCAGTCAACATATCTGCAATCCGGAGCCAGTCGTCCTCTGTTAGAGTCCCAAACCTTTTCTCATAAACTATGCTGCCGTCAACAGATATGCCGAAAACGGTTTCCTGGCTTATCACCCGCAGAGAAACAAGGAAGTCGACGTTGGGTAGTGTTACTATCCAGTCGCTGTGTGCGTTGTGCTGTTCGAGAAATCGCGTTATTTTTTCAACAGTGTCTCCTGGGTCGAAGCTTGACAAAAAAACGGTCACCTTCTCTCTCATTGACTCATAGGCTCTACTGAGTGTTGTAATGTTTTTGCTGCAGGTCGGACACCAAGTCGCGAAGAAAACGAGCACCAATGGTTTACCTCTTTTGAGAGCCTCTGAAACCGTGGTTACGTTGTTGTGCAAGGTTTTCAGAGGTATGTTGAAGGCATTGTGGACATCACTAACCTCACTATGCTGATGGCCCTCCTGCTTTTCCCCATCGGTAAACTTTTTTAACACCACATCCCACCCCATCACCTCTCCACCAAACTTACCACCAAAGTCCAGAGCATCTGAGAAGGATTTGAACGCAATAACCCCGTGTCTCATAGGTGTCATGACAGACGAGCCCTTCACATACCATGCGACTTTTGCATCAACCTTCTCTGACGACAAATAGTCGTAAACGGCCGCTCGCTTTACCTCCGCGTTCTTAACCATGTTCTGAACAGGTGGAATAATCCCCATGTGGGATAGGTAATGTATCATCATGCATCCAACGTCGTCGTAGAAAAGGGTCTGATTGTCTACGATGAGTTCGGCGGCAAACCTCAGGTCCCTGATTTCCATTCCACAGTAGCTGCAGCTTCTTCCGATGGGGCCAGGTTCGTCAGCCACCGGAGAGGTTCTTAAAAAAACGATTGAGACTACAGCCGTGGCCAGACAAGCTGAAGCAGCGAGAAAAAGCCTTCTCTTCAAGACAGTCTACTACCTTCGCCACCGCTTTACTCGGCAGAACATGGACAAGTCAGCGCGTTACTCTTCAATGATGATTAACCCTATCATCCCCGCGTCGGCGTGGCTAACCACATGGCAGTGGAATAAGTAAACACCTGGCTTGTTGTATACAAGGATGACTGTGTCGGCGGCGCCCGGTACGAGGGGCACAATCTGCGCTGGCCAACTTCTTCCACCCAGCACATACTGTGAGCGATGGTCTCCCACATGGGCGTGGAAGCTGTGGAAAAGGTCCCCTATGTTGATTATGTGGAACCTAAGCCTCTCACCGAGCTTGGCCTTGAAGACGGGCAGCGACTTGTTGAAGAGCTGCGAAACCCCCTGTAACCCCTTGAGCTGTGGGTAAATTGTGCTCTTGCCCAAGAACACCTTCTCAAGCTCCGGCTCACCGCCTGGGACACCCATGCTGTTCATGATGTAGAAGGGACGTGGACCTGTGCCTACAATAGCTCCTCTCACCGCAGGTGTTTCAGCCATGAAGACCACAAAGTTCCGGGAAGGCGGCTCATCTATCTCGTCAACGATTATGGCCCCGTACAATCCCATAAGCATATGGTCAACAATCCTTAGGCCTCCGTCGGCTGAGTGACAGTGGTAGTACCATATGCCTGCCTTAGTCGCTGGCCATTCGTAAACCCATTCACCGCCCGGGGGAATCATCGAGCCAGCTCCAACTCCGGTGATTATGTTTACCTGGCTGCCGTCATGCTGAAGGTCATAATATGGGAGATGTGGGTGGAGACTGTGGGTTAGATTAAGCCTGTTGATGGCCCTGACCCTGATGATATCACCTACCTTCGCGTAAAGAGTCGGGCCAGGAACTGTTCCGTTATAGGTCCACGCATGCCAGACGACGCCGGGAGCCAACTCTATTTCAGCAGGCTCTATAATGATGGTGTACTCTCTAATGTTGGCCTGCTGTGCCACGCCGAAAAGATTCGGAAACCATGTCGGTGCCCAAAAGATGGCTGTTGCATAACCCATCAAAAAGCCTGCAGCAATCAACGCAGCCAGTATATATGCGGCTCTCATGGTTCGGGCGAATAAAGGCTCCGATATAATCTTAAGCACGGGAAATAGACATAAATGCTAAAAAACCCTTACATATGAGGGTTCAATAATGGAGGAGGCCGTCCTCAGGCTCAGGGTCGAGTGCCCAACCATCGCTGAGATAATGAAGTATTCCTCATCGGTTGAAATTTTGAGCTGCAAACCCTTTAACAACTCCGACGGCACCAGCACGATCCTAACTTTTAGAACCAAATTGTCTACCTCACAGCTACAAACACATTTTCAGAGCAACCCCCAAGTGTTGGAGGCGCAGTTCAGAAAAATAGGTCGTGAAGGAGGAGTTGCAGTAGTCACATCCTTCAAATGTCCCTGCACAAAAACGGGAATACTAAACACCCATGTCCTCTCCATAAAAAAGGACGGAAACTGGATAACCTTTCACATAGTTTTCATCAACAAACAGGAGAAGGAGAAGATTATAAGGAACATTGACGCAACAGGAATAAAATACGAGCTTGAGACAACAAGATTCTTCACCACAAAAAATATTCTAACCACTAAACAGGAGGCGGTTTTAAGACACGCCCTAGAAAAAGGCTTCTTCAGGCATCCAAGACCCATGAACATCACTCAAATGGCGAAACACTTCGGCGTTTCAGCCTCATCCTATACCGAAACGCTGAAAAAAGCATTAGAGAAAATAGTTGCGAAAGTTCTTTTTTGACAGCTGCTTTCAAGCTCTTTCACAGATCTAAAGATAACCTCTGTAGACCGTAACTGTTTATTACTACAAGCTTGCCAAATGGGGAGTTGCTGAGCTATAGCGGCTCTATGTCGCATTTGATGATGCCTTTTCCTATGGTTTCGTTGCGTGTTTTGTACCCGTATTCGTGTATTATGGCTTTGAAGGCTTCGTAGACGCATTGGGTTGACTCGGGCCTGCTCCCGACACCCAGCACCGCTATCTCATATTGCTTCATCTGCTTCATCTTAACCTCGAGACGCTTAAGTGGAAAGAACTGCCCCACAGTTTTCGCGAGGTCGAAAAGCTCCTCGATACTTGTAGCATAGACCTTGAGCACTTTGCCAACATCTCTTCCAAGCTGTCTGAACCTTTCAAGAAGCTTCTCCCTGTTCACCATGTATAGGTCTGCTATCAGCATGTCCATAAACTCGGAAGGCAGAACCACCGCGTCCAAATCCTTCAAGAGAACATGTGCCCTGAAAAGTGCTTTTACATCCTGAGGCTCGATGTTTTCCTTCATCATTTCCACGAAGGTTTGGAGAATCTGGTTGGTCA
Source organism: Nitrososphaerota archaeon (assembly GCA_041641305.1). Lineage (GTDB taxonomy): Archaea > Thermoproteota > Nitrososphaeria_A > Caldarchaeales > Caldarchaeaceae > Caldarchaeum. Next base: position 472,339 of record JBEPYN010000001.1, read on the forward strand.
ATGAATAAAGTGTCATGTGCTTAGCTTCAGCAAGTTTTGACAGTGATTCAGCTATTTGGGCGTCGACGGCGAGGGAGGCTCTAACCATAGTGCCGACCTATACCCATGGTCTATTAAGCTTAACGGGTGAATATTTGATGAAAACGCAGCGACTTTTCGAAGGTTATTTCCTCGAAGTTGATGCCTAGTGACCGGGCGTAGCGGTATGACTCCAATATCTCCTCTTCTGTTGGATAACGTGCCATATCGCTGTATCTTTTGTCGAAACGTGGATCGGATGGGTTGCAGTAGCAGTCTGGGTGATACTGGTCCATGATATTGACAGGTGTGTCGGGCATGTTCTCGGCTATCCATCGGAGCGCCGGCTTGGTGCAGCATTCCACGTGACCCGGCATAACTAGGTGCCTGATTACAATGTCCTCGCCCCAATCATATATCAGCTTATGGTTTTGTGTAACCGTCTCCAAATACCATGGTGTTCTCGAGAGCCAGATAGCGCATTTGTCGTTCCCGAATTTGAAGTCGGGCAGCCAGATGTCGACGATTTCGCGGAGTATTTTCATCGTTTCGCCGCTCATGTACATGTTTGAGTTCCAGAGGATGGGGATGTTGAACTCGCCTTCGTAGAAGGCGTTTCTTGTGTCGAGGCTGTAGGGATAGTAGATGTCCGCCTTGGCGTCCATAGCCTCCGTATATGTTTCTTTGAAAAATCTGAGCATGCTTATGGCTTCGACGATGGTGTGGAGATGTATGGTTGGTTCTCCGCCGACGAGGTTGATATTGTGACATCCCTCCATACGGAGTTGCCACATGGCCCACGCCAACATCTGAGGTGTGAAGACTATGCCGTTGTCCTTGTCATGCGATATGTCAGCGTTTTGGCAGAATACGCACCGCATGTTGCATGATGTGAAGAATATTGTTCCGGACCCTTTTGTACCCCTTATCGGAAGCTCCTCGCCCCTGTGGTGAAAATAGCTTGAGACACGTGTGACTGATTCGAGCTGGCAAGTCCCATGTTTGCCGCCTGCCGCCCTGTCAACCCGACAGTTCCAGCGGCAGAAGTTACAGTGCCTAAGCATCTTTTTAACCAACGCAACTTTGACATCGAGGAAACTGGGCTTTTCTACCCTCAGCTCTTTAAATGAGATCGCCCCTTCCCTAATCCCTTTGCGGATCCTGTGGAATTCTTCAGCCGCTCTGTCATGTAGGCGCCAGAGCTCCTCCTCCGTCAACCCGTCCAGCTCATCACCGACGGGGATGCGCCGGCATATCAGATACTTCGCCGGCAACCTGTTCACCGACACCTGGAAATACCAGTCAAGCTTATTCCGTATCTCCGGTGTTCTCCAGACAGACAGAGACTCGAAGGCCGCCATTCCAACAATGTGTTAGCTTCGGTGAACTTATGCTTTTATCCAGCCAGGGGTAACACGGCCCCATGTACACGGTCAGCGTCATAAAAGGTGATGGCATAGGGCCGCATATTGTTGAGGAGACTTGTCGTCTTGTAGGTTGGCTTTGCCAAAGTCTGGGTGTTGAGCTGGAGTTTACCGATGCTCCTGCGGGTGACACGGTCAAAGAGGCTACGGGCTCTGCTCTGCCACCAGAGTCGCTGGAGACGATCATGAAGAGTGACGCGTGCCTGAAAGGCCCCGTCGGAGAAACCGCGAGAGACGTGATCGTTTACCTAAGGCAGAGGCTGGATCTTTACGCCAACATCAGGCCTTTCAAGAACATGCCCGGCGTCAAGAGCAAATGGACCGGTGTTGACTTCGTGATCGTGAGGGAGAACACTGAAGATGTCTACAAATCTGTTGAAGATGTTGGCGTAGATTATGCCGTTGCGCTGCTGATTGTTTCGCGGCGTGCGGCCGAGAGAATCGCACGTGTTGCCTTCGAAATGGCTGAGACGAGGAGACGTAAAGTGACTGTTGTCCATAAGAGTAATGTGGTCAGGGCTTACGGATTTTTCCGCGACATCTGCTTTGAGGTTGCCAAGAATTACCGCGATGTGGTTGTCGAAGAGATGTATGTGGATAATGCCGCTTATCAGATGGTTTTGAACCCTCATCAGTTCGACGTAATACTCACACCCAACATGTTTGGGGACATTTTGAGCGACCTGGCAGCTGGTGTGGTCGGCACGATTGGTGTTGCTGGGTCGGCAAACGTCGGCGACCGCTTCGGTTTATTTGAGCCTGTTCACGGCTCCGCTCCAACACTAAACCCTGAGCAGGCCAACCCGACTGGACAATTACTCGCGGCGAAGATGATGCTAGACTGGTTGGGCCGCTTCAAAGTGGAAAAGCGTTTGACAGAGGCTGGAGAGATTCTCGAAAAAGCGGTGTACAGTGTATTGGCGGAGGGTCGTGCCCTAACTATGGACCTCGGCGGCTCGGCTACATGCAGTCAATTTGTTGAAGAGGTGCGGAAAAAAGCCGAGGCTCTCCTTAGGTGAGGGCCTGTGGTCGCAGGAGTTTTCGAGGCGCCAGCCAGCTCAGCCAACCTCGGGCCCGGATACGATGTTTTCTCCCTGGCCCTGGGGAAGCCTAGGCTGAGGCTCGGCATCGTAGCCGAGGACAGCGACGAATTTGAGGTTATGATTAAAGCTACTGGAAAATACGGATCGGAAATACCTACAAACCCCGATGAGAACGCCGCAGCAAAAGCAGCCGAAGCTGTGCTACGCTATAAAAAGATAAGGAAAAAACTGTCAATAACCATAGATGCATCTATTCCACCTCGGAAGGGACTTGGAGCAAGCGGGGCAGAGGCAGCGGCCGCAGTGTATGGGCTTAACACTCTGCTTGGATTGGGGCTGACGAGGGAGGAAATGGTTGAACTTGCTTCAGCGGCCGAGCCTGGGCAACATGCGGACAACGTCGCGGCATCTCTTCTAGGAGGGTTTGTCATAACACATAGAGACGAATTCGGGTTTAGCGTCCTCTCACTGAAACCGCCCGAAAACCTCGGAATCGTGCTGATAATACCTGATGTCAAAAAAAAGTCGACCGCCGCAGCGAGAAAAGCTGTTCCGCAAAATATTGCAACTTCTGTTCACGTCAGGATAGCGGCGGAGACCGCTCTCGCGGCCGCGGCGATGGCCCAAGGTGATGTTGACCTTTTTCTAAGAGCTGTTCTCATGGACCCGTTTGTCGAGCCTGCGAGAGCCGATGCAGGGGTTTACGGCAGTGGCTACACTGCTCAGAAACTTTTACAGGAGAAGCAAGAGCTATACAGAAGGTTTGGCGTTTCACTGGTTATAAGCGGGGCGGGGCCTTCACGCCTGATTCTGTTTAACAGGACAAGAAACATGGGAAAAGTGGGGGAGAGGCCCGTGGACAAAGCTTTGGAGAAAGTGGTTCAGGGGCTGGATGAAGATGAAATACGCGTTCTTGAAATATTTGAAACTTTTCCAAACACAACAGGATGTGTAAAAATTTCCTGAAAAAGACGCGTTCGGTCTTCTACACCTCCTCCAATAGCTGGAAAACCTTCGCAAGCTGGTTGACCGACGCCAGTATGAGGTCTACTTCGTTCTCAAACATATAGTCTAAACGTCGGTAGTCGTTGTCCGTAACACCGGCGAAGAGCAGGTTTTCCTGGCTGGTCAACGCTCGTTGATACATTATGTGGTCTTCGGCCGAGTTTCCTACATATAGCTTGGGACCTTCGCCGCCGAGTCCTTTGAGAGCTTCGAGAAGTGGGATGGGGCTTGGTTTCTCGAGATAACTGTATTTGACAGGGTCTATGATGATGTAGTCGCTGATGAACATGCATGCGTCCTTCACGAAATACCGGCTCAGCTCACCGAGCGTTCTCCAAGTCTCCCATGAACCACGGCCCGTGCATAAGCCCAGCCGTATTCCACGCATCGATAGTTTTTCGAGAGTGTCGCGACTGACTAAGAGTTTTTCTTCATCAAGCTTTCCGCTAAATGAAAAGAATGGCCCCGCGTTCCTCACCTGTGGGACATTCGCCGAGCCGTAGAAAGCCTCGTCAAAAATAGTGGTTAACGGGCTTTCGCCATATCGTCCACCAGGCTTCAACACCTCCTTCACCATCTTGGTCAAGGTTGTGTCAATGCCCATTTTTTCCTCCAAGGACGGTAGGTCAGCCGCCGAACCTGAAAAAGGCGCGACCTTTCCGGACAACTCTCTCAACCAGTTTTCCACCACCGTGTTTGAGACAGCACCGCGGTCTTGTATGGCTCCCAGCCACTCAGTGAAACTTTTCGCCCTCAGCTCATTCACTCTCTCGCCAACTTGGTCATCCAGTTCAGCCGAGATTCTATCGACAAGCCATTCAACCAAAAGCTGAATAGTGTTGGCGTCGTTGTTGAAGCTGCCTATTGCCCTTATGTCGTAGATTGTTTCCTGTTTGATGGATGAGACATCTAGCGTGTAGCCCGTCAACACGCGTGTCAAATAAACAGTTACTTCTTGGATAACCTTGTCATAGGAGGTTCTCTCGTCAATCAACACACCATCGCAGTCAAAAATTATACCACATACCCTAGAGAGAGATTCTAACGATGAGAACTTTACGTAGACTGTGCCCACACTCGTCCGGTACTCCAAGTATTTTCTCTCAGGAGGTTCCAAGAGCTTCCCAGAATGCTGTTACTGATGATGCATCTTAAAGATTTTTAAGCCGTTCCGAGCGTTGGACACATATGTCTAAGGTGAGAACCATAGGCTGGGATGACTTGGAATGGGAAAGAGTGCGAGACGATTTTCTCAGAAAAATAGTTTCCGGAGAGAAGGTTATGGTTGCGAAGCTGTTGCTTAAGAAGGGGGCCCACGTGCAGTTGCATAGACATGAGAATGAGCAGTTGACGGTGGTTCTTGAGGGCAACATCAGGTTCTGGTTTGACGACAACACAGAGCTTGTCGCGAAGACCGGCGAAGTGGTCATAATTCCGTCGAATGTGGGACATGCTGCCGAAGCCCTCGAGGACACAGTAACTTTTGACATTTTTGCACCTCCGCGAGAAGATTGGCTAACCGGGCGAGACCACTACCTACGTAACAGGACCTAGGTTTTTTCGTAGAAAATCCATTCTTTCATCAGTCGTTCGTGCCAGTCAATCGTCTCCTCTATGACCGTGTAAAGCTCCGTTAGCTGCGCTATCTTCACCGCGAGCAGATGATAGCACATAGGTTTTTCGTGGCTCATAACCCTGAAGAAAAAGTCTTCACAACTGCAGTAACCGGCGTCAGGTAAAACGAGATAGTCTCGTGTTTTTCCCACAACCACCCACCTCACCCTATCACCCGGCTTGAAAACATACTTCTTGACACGCTTCATTTTTACAGTTTCGTAGGCCTCTTGGAAAAGCTCAGGATTCTCTCTCTCAAGTTTAGAAAGCTCTGTGTTCAACTGACCAGCCTCCGCAGCTCAGCGAGCGTGCCGAGAAAGGTGCCGTCGAGTCCTATAACCTCTGCTTCATCGAGGTCGAATGCGCCCGACCTCAGCAAAGGCCCCCTCGTTAGACTGCTTTGGCTCAGCTCTGTGACAGACCGTCCCTGCATGATTTTGTTGAAGCTGGGCATGATGATGAGAAAGATTTCAGACGGGGACGGTGGGGCATCTGTTTTGAAGAGCTTTGTGAATAGCTTTCGTCTATCACCCCTTATCCGCAGCCAGACACCCATTCTTACTGATGAGCCGCCTCTTCCTATCCTCAGTACAGGATGTAGGTGACCAGTCACAACAACATCCATGGACACCACGTCGATAGAGGGCTTTACGTGACCATGCGTAAACCCAACAGACTCCTCCTCCACAATAAACCCGTCAGCCGGACAAAACTTGGCGTATCCAGATAAAACCTTCTCAATCTTTCCGTCGTGGTTGCCCGGTAGGACAATCAATTCATCTACAAGTCGCTTTACCGGGTTAACAAATTTTGGGACAATTTCATACTCTAGCCTTGAGAGGCCTTGAACGTTGTGTTTAAGGTCACCGACCACGATCAGTCTCTTCGCACCCGTTGACTCCACGACGTTAACCAACTCGTCGACGATTTTGAGGCTCTGCAGCGGGACTCGGACGCCTTTGCTGCGAAGCTCTTCCTCAAACCCGAGATGAAGGTCCGCGACTGCAAGTGTTTTCACCGGTTTTTCGAGCAGAAGCGCCCCATGGCCCTCGACGAGCTTCATGACTTGGTCAGCTCAGCCAGCTTCTCGGGAAGGTAGTCGGATACTATGTATTCGAGGCCGTAGCGGCTGAGGGCCTCGAGCTCCGCTTTTTTCTGGAGTTTTTTGAAGTTGGTTATCTCGCGTTTCCAAGGGTCTGAGACATAGCGTGGATCTTTCTCAAGCTCCGACACTCGTCGGATGTCTTCGTCGTTGAACTTCATGGCGGGCAGCTTGTATTTTGTGATGTCGCTTGCCCATAGACCCGCCCAGACAGCGTCGGGAACATTCAGTTCTCTGACGTGGGCCGAGAGGGCTGAGCCGAACACTATCACGCTCGCTATGTGCATACCCCATGGGTCGGCGTCCGTGAAGATGTAGACCGGCAATCCGAGCTCCGCGTTAAGTCTGCGGATGAATTTGCGCGTAGCCCGTGGAGCTTGACCCGCGGTGTGGACTACAATCGCCTTGTACTTGGAGGGTACGTTCTCTTCGAGAAATCTCTGGTATATTGCGCCTTTTTCCACGACGAAGACCTGCTTGGCCGATGATTTTACGAATTTGGCGGTGGTCATGGCGGGGCCTATCATAGCGCCGTCTGGAATGGTTGTGAGGTCAAGCCTTCTGCCCTCGTAGCCCGGTACATCATATTCTATGGTCAGGGGGCCAAAGACGCTTGAACGTTCTTCGGGATAGATGTTGAAGTCTTCGCGTACGGTGCCTATGATGGTTTCGAGCTCTGTTACAGCTTCGTCGCTTTCCTGCTGGTCCTCGAAATCGACGTCATAGCCTAAGGCGTTGTAGAAAGCGTCTCTTAGGGTGCTTGTTTTCCGTGAGCGTATGAGCTGGGAGGCGAACATCGTCATCCAGCAAAGCTGTGCAAGCGGCCTCAGGTGTTTGATGTTTCTGGCTGTCCTAACAATCTTCCTGTCCCCCAGCACGTATTGCCTCAGCTCGGCGTTGTACTCTATGTTGGCTGTTGTCCTCGCGGGGATGGCTACCTCGGGAAACTCTCCTTGCTCCATGCTCTTGACAATTGTTTCAGCGAACTTTGTGATGCTCCTCAGAACCCTGTCTCTCGTGTCCTCCTTATTCTGAAGTTGTTTTGCTTTTTTCACCACCTATGCCATGGTTCACGCGGTTCTTAAATCTACATCATAAGGATTCTGGAGATTGCCAGAGCCGCGTCGAGGAAAGGTGTTGGATAAATGCCTATCACTATAGCTGATGCGGCGAGAGCCAGAAGCGAGAACCGCATACCAGCCGTCACCGGCTTTTTGAGTTGGAGTGTGGGAGAGACCTCTTTGAGGAAAATTGTTTGGACGAGTCTCATGTAATATGCCACGCTGACCAAGATGTTGATTATCATTATGGCGGCTAGGATTGGGTAGATGCCTCCTGCTTGAAGGGCTGCCGTGACTATGGTGAACTCGCTCCAGAAGACGTTTAGACCAGGTATTCCAGCGAGGGAGAAGGCGCCTATGCCGAAACAAGTGGCGGCCAGTGGCAGTTTCTTACCGATCCCGGCGAGGTCGTCTATACGGCGTGTCTGGGCTGCGTGTATGAATGCTCCGGCCCCGAGGAAGAGGAGGGCCTTCATGAGAGCGTGGTTGAGGACGTGGAATATTCCTCCCGTCAACCCTGTTACGGTCGCTATGCTAATGCCGAAAACAATGTAGCCGATGTGTGCTATGGAGCTGAAGGCAAGCAGCCTCTTGACATCCTCCTGCATGAGCGCCAACAAGTTTCCAAGCGACATGGTCAGGATTGCGAAGATAGCCAACCCCAGCTGCCAGCCGAAAAGACTCGGCGGAAACACCCCCATCAACACCCTAATCATCGCGTAAACACCCGCCTTGATTACTACACCTGAAAGCATGGCGCTTATTGGGCTGGGAGCTGCAGGGTGTGCGTCAGGCAACCAAGAATGAAACGGGGCCATGGCGGCGTTGACACCGAAACCTGTGATGAGAAGAGCGACGGCCAGATAGGCCCATGGCTCGGCAGCCACAGCCGGCGACGCGAGAATTTCTCCGAGCCTGCTGAGCTCAAGGGTGCCGGCCAGACCGTAAATAAGCGACATCCCGAACAGTATCGCGGCCGCTCCCGCCGCGCTCATTATCAGATACTTGAGAGAAGCTTCCACGGCCTCCCATGTCCTGTACCTGAAGGCCACGAGAAGATAGGAGGAGATTGACATCAGCTCCCAAAATATGAAGAACGTGAAGAGGTCGCCTGAGTAAACCACGCCGACTAAACCCGTTACCAGAATCATCAGAAGCGGATAGAATTCTGGTTTACGTTCCTCGATGTAGCCGAAGGCAAACAACGTCGATAGAATACCGACCACCAAAAATGTAAGTGCAAAAAATATGGCGAGCCTGTCCACGTAAATCTGCGATCCCGGAGACCCGAATGAGACTGTGTAGACTTTGCCCGCGAAAACTTCCATAGCCTGCGTCAAGGCGATGGCTGTTACAGCCGCCAGCGCCAGAGCCGTGTAAACCTCGACCACTCTCGGCCTGTTCACGCCCCTGCTTATCAGAGAGAAAATGGGTGAGAGAAGTGTTAGGAATATGAGGGCGTTCAGGGAGGGTGTAAAGTCTATCATCGAGACTCGGTTATCCGACTTTATAGCAGCTTTTTAAGGTAATCAGGAGCAGCCTGTCGTGGCTCCGCAGTTTGTGCAGACATAGCAGGTGCCGCTCCTCGCCATTATGCTGCCGCATTCTCTACACGCCGGAGCGTCGGGCGCGGGTGTCGCAGAAACTCTCTTCAAAGTCTCTTCGCCTGCGACAACTTGGGTGTCGACAGCTGCTTCTGATATGCCCAGCTCAGCTATTTCACTGGCTGGCAGAAACTTTAGCGCAAGCCAGCGGAAAACATAGTCCACGACAGATTTGGCGAAGCGTATCTGCGGGTTGTCGGTGTAGCCCATAGGCTCGAATCGTGTGTGTATAAACTTCTCAACCAAAACACGTAGCGGAACACCGTATTGTAGAGCTATCGAGGTCACTATTGAGAAGGAATCCATCAAACCTGCGAGAGTGCTGCCTTCTTTCGCCATCTTGATGAATATTTCTCCCGGTGTACCGTCCTCGTAGAGGCCTACGGTGATGTATCCCTCCTGCTCACCGACTCTGAACTTGTGTGTGATGGCTTTTCTTTCAGCGGGTAGGCGGCGCCGCACAGGCCGAGGCGCCTGCTCCTCTGGTTTCTTAGCCGTCATCAAGGGCTGGGAAAGCTTGCTCCCATCCCTGTATATGGCTATGCACTTTAGGCCGAGCCTCCACGCATCCATGTAAACCTCTGCAACATCCTCAACCGTCGCATCGTTCGGCATGTTCACCGTCTTGCTTATGGCTCCGCTGAGAAACGGCTGGACAGCAGCCATCATCAAGATATGTGCCTTGTAGTGGACAAAGCGTTTACCCTTCCTACCCGATGGAACAGCGCAGTCAAACACTGGGATGTGCTCGGGCTTGATATGTGGCGCATCCTCGACGGTCAACGAGCCGCAGATAACATCCTCTGAATACCTGATTTCCTCTTCGCTAAAGCCGAGATACTTGAGAAGCGAAAAATCTGGAGACTTGTAGACAGATTCGGGGATGCCGAGCCTCCGCATAGTCTCGGGGCCAAGGGTCTGCGGGTTGATTACGTCGCTTAGACGGGTGGCGGATACAAGGAGCTGCTCTATCTTTTGTAGATCTGCGTCGGTGAGCCCGCGTTTCTTTAGCGACTCGTAGTTGATAGGCTGGTTGCCATGTAAAGTGTTTGTCCCGACAACGTATTCGATGATGTCTCTGATTTGTTTCTCGGTGTATCCGAGTTTTCTCAGCGCGGGTTCAAGTGACCTGTTGACCAGCTTGAAATATCCTCCTCCAACGAGTTTCTTCAGCTTGACTAGCGAGAAGTCGGGTTCTACGCCAAGTGTGTCGCAGTCCATCAAAAGCCCTATAGTCCCTGTCGGAGCTATCAGTGTCGCTTGAGCGTTTCTAACACCGTATTTTTCCGCCATAGCTATTGCACGGTCCCAACTTACCCTTGCAGCGTCGAGCAGATACTTTGGCGCAAGCTCAAGAGGCGGTAAATGTGGCTTAATCTCGAGACCCTCGTATTCATGCGGCTTGGCTCCGTAGACGGCTCTCCGATGATTGTTCAAAACCCTAAGAACATGAACACGGTTTTTCTCAAACTCTTCAAACGGGCCAGCAATACTCGCAATCTCAGCCGATGTGGCGTAGACTTCGCCCGTCATCAAAGCCGTTACAACGGCGGCGACAGCACGGCCCTCATCACTATCATATGGGAATCCCATTCTCATCAACAGTCCGCCAAGGTTAGCGTATCCAAGGCCAAGACTCCTCGTCCTGTAACTCATTTCCGCAATCTCTGGGCTGGGATACTGAGCCATCCCAACCGTTATCTCAAGCACAATGGTCCACAGCCTCACGGCATGTCTAAAGGCTTCGACGTCGAACAATCCTTTTTCCTCATCGTAGAATTTCACGAGGTTTAGTGATGCGAGGTTGCAGGCGGTGTTGTCGAGAAAGTTGAACTCGGAGCAGGGGTTGGTTGCGTTTATCCTACCGGTCTCGGGGCAGGTGTTCCACTCGTTAATAGTGGTGTCGAACTGCAGGCCTGGGTCTGCGCAAGCCCAAGCAGCCTTAGCAATCTTCTCCCAGAGGTAACGGGCTTTTACAAACTTCGCAGGTTTACCGTCTGTTCTCCGTATCAGCGCCCAGTCTCTGTCTTCAAGAACTGCGCGCATAAATTCGTTGGTCACTCTGACAGAGTTGTTGGAGTTCTGTCCCGAGACGGTTTGGTATGCTTCCCCTTCGAAATCGGCTGAATAGCCTGCGGCAACCAAGGCGGCGACTTTCTGCTCCTCCTTCACCTTCCAGTCGATAAACTCCTCTATCTCCGGGTGGTCGATGTTGAGCACAACCATCTTGGCCGCTCTACGTGTCGTTCCCCCAGATTTGATGGAGCCGGCCACAGCATCTCCAACCTTGAGGAACGACATCACACCGCTCGAGACTCCTCCTCCCGAAAGAGGCTCACCCTTAGCCCTCAAAGTAGAGTAGTTGCAGCCCTCCCCACTTCCATACTTGTAAATACGGGCTTGCTTAACCCATGTATCCATAATGCCGCCCGGGTTGACTAGATCATCCTTGATGGAGAGGATGAAACATGCATGCGCCTGTGGACGTGAATAAGCATCCTTCGATGGAACAACCTGTTTAAGCTCCTCATCATAGTAGTAGTGGCCTTGTGGTGGGCCAGTTATTCCATAGGCCCAGTGAAGCCCTGTGTTGAACCATTGTGGAGAGTTGGGCGCACATATCTGGCTAATCAGCATGTACTCAATCTCGTCTTGGAAAGCTTGTGCATCCTCTTGTGACGCGAAGTAGCCAAACCGCTCTCCCCAGTATCTCCAGCAACCGGCCAGTCTCCTCACAACTTGTTTGAGTGACCTCTCCGGTCCCAGTACTGGTTTGCCGTCTTTGTCAAGTATGGGGTTACCGTATTCGTCAAACTGAGGTACACCAGTTTTCCGAAAATATTTCTGCGCAAGGATGTCGGTCGCCACCTGCGACCAGAAGCTGGGAACCTCGACATCCTTCATCTCAAAGATGACGTTGCCTGCTAAGTCCTTTATCTGAGAAGTCCTCCTCTCCCACTTGAAATATGAGAAGACATCACGTCCATCAGTGTAGAAACGATTTATCTTCAAACCTTTTGAAGACCCTTTCTGCTCCACAACAGTCATGGCTTCAATCACGCAAGATTCTGATTAAAATCTTTTCTCCCTTTCTCACCACTGTAGGATGCTAAGACATAGTGCAATTGACGAACATAGGTTCTTGAAACCGCTTTTTGCTCATCTAGTGATTTCCTGCGACTTGACGAACTCGTACAGCTCTCTGGCGCGGCGGTGGGTCTCGAACCAGTTTCTTATTGGTGTCAGGAGCTCATCGAGGTAACGTGCGACAGTGTTTTTGAGGTCGAGTGGATGTAGTTTTCCTTCTGTATAGTCTTTCTCGAGTGAGAGATAGTTGGTGTAGGTGACTTCGCCGCCGTATTTCGCGGGCCGCTCAACAACGATTGTTTGTTTAAGTGGGAAGATGATGTATTTGCAGTATTCGAGGACCGGGTTGCCTGTTGCTTGGCGTGGTGGGCAGTATGCATTGTTTATTTTTCTCTTGATGGTTTCGGTGTCGTCGTGTACGAAGATGCTTGACTCTGGGATGCTTTTGCTCATCTTCGAGCTTATCTGGATGTCGATGCTCTCCTCCTCCTCGAGGCCCTTTGGACCTGTCGGCCCCTCTAATCCCATGAGCATGTGGTGGTGGACTGCCACGGGTTTCCAGAAACCGAGTTTCGGCCCAAGTTCTCTCGCGAGAATGTTGGCCCGCCGCTGGTCCAGACCGAGCTGACATATCTTGGCCTCGAGCCTGAATATGTCCGCGACCTGCATACCTGGGTAGAGCAACTGAGCGGCTTCTTGAAGCTCACCCTCCTTCCGGCCCATTATAGGCAAGCATCTAAGCGCACGGCGTAGAGTTGTATTCTGGAGAACCTCGATGACCAGCCGCCAGTAATCTCTGTCCGCAGCCAAGTCGCTTGCCCAGACAATTTCGACGCGGCTTGTGTCTATGCCCGAGGCTTTCCACACCTCGACAAAGTATTCACCCACTTTTCGGATTTTCTCTAGATCTCCGCCCATTTTTCTGTTGATTGCTGCATGCCAATCCGCCAGCAGGAGCTTGAAGCGGCAGCCCGCCTCTAGCATGTCGCGGAGCTTAATGGCTCGGAGAAGGGCGAATGGGATGTGGGCCAAGCCACTTGGCTCAAAACCATCATAGGCGATTGGGGAAGACTCTGTCTCGAGAAGAGCACGTAGCTCCTCGGGTGTCAAAACCTCCTCAGTCGGCTGCCTCATAATTAGCTCAAGCCTTCTCTCGACATCCATGCACAGCTCAGCCCCATCACCGACGAGAAGCCAAGTTATATGAATATGCTCTTTAGCTGGATAAACATGGCTGACGGCATGCAGAAGCCCAACCGGCTAATCAACGAGAAGAGCCCCTACCTACTGCAGCATGCTTACAACCCCGTCGACTGGTATCCATGGGGTGAAGAAGCCTTTAGGAAGGCCAAAGAAGAGAACAAACCCATTTTCCTCAGCATAGGATACTCATCATGCCACTGGTGCCACGTAATGGAGAAAGAGTCTTTTGAGGACGAAAAGATAGCAGAGCTTCTCAACACCTATTTCGTGCCTGTTAAGGTGGACCGTGAAGAAAGACCCGACATAGATGATGTATACATGAAGGCTGTCATGATGATGACGGGGCATGGTGGATGGCCTCTCACCGTTTTCCTCACGCCTGACTTGAAACCATTTTTCGGGGGAACATACTTTCCGCCTAGGAGGAGGGGTGGACTACGTGGTCTCGACGAAATACTGCGGGGAATCGCCGAGCTTTGGAGAAAAGACCCCAAACAGGTTATGGATGCCGCTGAACAGAACGTCAGCTTACTCAAATCATTCTACACCACGGAAAGATCTGTTTCCACACCATCCTACAACCTCGTCTTCACAGCTTTTGACATCTTAGCCACTTCCTTCGACAGCCTTTACGGAGGCTTCGGCGGAGCGCCCAAATTCCCCATGCCGGTTTACCTCGACTTTCTACAGGTCTTCAGCGTGTTGGAGAAAGAGTCTGCGGCAGTCCGCATGGTTTCAACAACTCTCGAGAACATGGCCCGCGGAGGGCTGCATGACCATCTTGGCGGCGGCTTCTTCAGATATTCCACTGACCGTGTATGGCTAGTCCCACATTTTGAGAAAATGCTCTACGACAACGCCCTGCTCGCCCGTGTATACATGCAGCATTACCAGCTCACCGGCGACACATTCTACAAAGAAGTCGGGACAGCCACGCTTGACTGGCTGATGAACGAGATGATGTCGCCTGAAGGTGGCTTCTACTCGGCCATGGATGCCGACAGCCCCGAGGGCGAGGGAGCATACTATGTCTGGAGGCTCAATGAGTTGGAGCAGGTTCTCGGCCATGAGTTGGCGAAGATTGCTGCAAAAATTTTCGCAGTAACAGATACGGGCAACTTCGAGCATGGAAAAAACATCCTCACGATGCGGAAGAGGATTGCAGATCTTGCGGTCGAGCTGGGTGTTGATGAGCAGGCGTTTAAACAAATTCTGGCCGAAGTGAAAAGCAAGCTTTTGGATGCTAGAAGAAAACGGCCAGCACCCGGTGTAGATGACAAGATAATCGCATCTTGGAACGGCCTCGCTATCTCAGCACTTTGCACAGGATACCGAGCCACAGGCGAGAAACGCTACCTCGACGCAGCGGTGAAAACCACTGACTTCATCGTCTCCGAGATGTGGCACGAAAACATTCTCTATCGCATCTACAAGAACGACGCATCTATCCCCGGCTTTCTCGACGACTACGCGGCCGTCGTCAACGCTTTGCTCGATGTGTTTGAGGTATGCTTTGAGCCGAGGTTCCTCGCCACAGCTGTGGACATCGCTAATAGATTGATTGAGCTTTTCTGGGACAACGAGGGCGGGGGGTTCTATTACTCTGTTGATGATGTGGCAGGATTTGCACGGATAAAAGATGCCTATGACGGAGCCACCCCATCCGGGAACACACTGGCAGCCGCCGCACTCCTAAAGCTCTCCGAGCTAACCGGAGAAACAAAATATCTCCAATATGTTGAGGCGACTCTGAAGAGTTTCGCATCCAGGATGGAGACGGCGCCGGCTGAACACACCGGATTGATTACTGTGTTGGCGGGCTTCCACACGAGGAGGATGGAGGTTGTGTTGGTCACCGAATCACTGCGGGACGTACAGCCATACCTTACTCATTTGTATAGAGAATTCAAGCCGTTTAGAAGCGTGGTAGTGGTTCATGGCGGGAACAGTGAGACGCTTCTGAAATACACGGGTCTCGTGGCCGACAAGCCAGCTAAGGGACCTGTTACCGCATATGTCTGCGAAAACTACAGCTGCAAAATGCCTGTAACAAGTTTCGAGGAATTCGTCAAAATGCTTAGTTGAGTAGACATGAGGAAAAGGTTTGCAGCTCTTTTGCTTACGTGGGTTTCTTGGTTCTGGAGCCATGGTACACGTGTGGGCATATCGGCGATTACGCCATTCATCCGCCAGAGATACAGCATGTCCACACCCGAGGCCGCCGCGGTGCCCGGAATACTCAACCTCGGCTTCTACGGCTTCGCAGTCTTCTCGGGAAAAGTTCCGTCAAAGACGGGGTACAGAAACACGGCAGCGGCTGCAGCCCTCGGCTCCGCAGCCTTCATGTTCTTGGCCGCCCTTTTCGACAACCAACTATTCCTCTACGTGGCCGTGTTCATGACAGGAATTTTCCTTTCCCTTCATCTGCCATCTGTGATACCTTGGCTGGGCACACTCTTCAAGGGTAGTCGACAGGGGTTCATCATAGGTGTGCATGAGTCGGCGGCGCCCGCTGGCCAGACGCTTGGCCCAATCATACTTGCTATTCTCGTATCAACTGTTGGAGTAGCCTACATGTTCGCAGCATGGGCATTCATCCCATTCCTCGCAGGCCTCTGCCTATTGCTCCTATTCCGCGGAGACAGGCAAATGCCTGCACAGGTTGTTGGCGGAGGTGGAAAAATTTTTGACACGGAGTTTCTCGCTCTGACCCTTGTAACGGTAGCCAACCTAGTCGGAAACCTCGGAGTCGTCGCAATTGTGCCGCTGCATCTCGTGGACACCTTCGGATTGGAGAAAACCTTCGTGGCTACGGTGGTTGGTGTCAGCAGGTTATTGGGCGTCTTTGGACAGCCTTTAGGCGGATACCTCCACGACAAACACGGTTTCTACAAAGTCGCGCTAATAGTAACTGTGGCCAACCTCTTTTCCAACATTTACTTGATTCTAGCGCCATACAATCCTCTATACCCTGTTGTCATGACCATCCAAGCATTCGTGACAGCAATGTACTTCCCCCTCGTCTACAGTCACCTCGTCAAAACTCATGGCCCACAGGCATCACAATATCTTGGCTCTATGTTCTTCATAGCTGGACTCGCAGGTCCCACGACCGCGCCAATCTTAGCAGGGTTTATTGCGGAACGGGTTGGTTATGCAGCTGCTCTCGGCTATCCCGCTGCATTGGCTTTGGCCGGTTCTCTCATGATGCTTTCTTTGCGAAAAGGAAAAAATATGGGTTCGATAGTTAACCATGGCTGATTTGAAATGGTTGTCATCAAGCTTCCGGATGTTGGAGAAGGAATAGCCGAGGGGGAGGTTCTGAAGTTTCTTGTGAAGGAAGGTGATTTTGTGGAGAAGTATCAGCCGCTCGTCGAGGTTATGACAGTGAAGGTGACGGTTGAGATTCCATCGCCCGTGAGGGGCCGTGTCACAAAGCTTTTGGCTTCGCCGGGTCAGGTGCTCAAGGTCGGCGACCCATTCATCGAGATAGAGACAGAGGAAGCCGTTGAATCACCCGTTGAAGATAAGGGGGCTGTTGCGCAGGCTGCTGCACCCACTTCTACGGTTGAGAAGGCTACAAAGGTTCAGGCAACTCCCGCGGTAAAGAAGCTTGCAAAAGAGCTCGGCGTGGACCTCTCAACAGTTGTGGGAACAGGACCGGGTGGAAGAATCACTGAGGAAGATGTGAGAAGAGCTGCGTCATCTGAAGAGACACGCATACCCATAAAAGGTCTTCGACGCATCATCGCTGAAAGACTCGTCCAGGCCAAGACACGGGCAGCCCTCGTCACTGTTTTTGAAAATGTAGACGCCGAGGAGCTTGTCAAGCTCAGAGACGAACTCCGGTCTATGCAGGATGAGAAGGGTGTTAAGATGACGTACTTGCCGCTGGTTATGAAGGCGGTGGTTGCAGCTGTAAGGGATGTTCCCGCTATGAATGGATGGGTTGATGATGATAGAAACGAGATAGTTTTGTCGAAATCCGTCAACATCGGTATAGCCGTCGACACACCCGATGGACTTCTAGTACCAATTGTCAAAAATGTTGAATCAAAAGATGTGTGGAAATTGGCGCGTGAGATAGAGGAGTTGGCTGAGAAAGCTCGTAGCGGTAAACTCTCTCTCGACGACGTTAGAGGGGGGACCATAAGCATATCCAGTTACGGATCACTCGGCTCGCTGTCAGGAACTCCGATAATCAATTACCCGGAGATAGCTATCGTCGGGGTTGGCCGTGTAGAGAAAAGGCCTGTCGTGAAAAACGATGCTGTGGTTGTTGGGCATGTGATGGAGATTGCTGTTACGATGGACCACAGGGCTGTTGACGGTGGAACGATGGCGAAGTTCGTCAACTCGCTCAAACATCATCTCGAAAACATCAGGGCCGCTGCGGGAGTTTGAAAAAAGTTTCGGAGCTGGGGTTTAGGACGGACAGCTGGTATGAGGTGATTGTCTCAACCTATTCAGAGCATGGCGAACCACATTTCGCGGCGATGGGATGCGGCCTTTCGGATGATGAGCATCTTATCCTGAAACCATACACCAACACAGAGACCTACAGAAACCTACTATCACAAAGGGCCGCGGCCATAAACATCACCAACGAACCCGTTCACTTCTACTCTGCAGTTTTCAAAAAACAGCTTCCCCATATACGGAGCGACAAGGTCCCAGCACCACTTCTCGACGGAGCTGACGCATGGATAGAAGCGGTGGTTGAAAACATCTCCAACGACGCCCCTGATAGAGCCGTAGTCACACTAACCCCAGTCAACATAAAACCCGCCCAGCCATATATACGACCGTATTCACGAGCTCGCCATGCGCTTATTGAGATGCTCATACACTACACTCGGGTCAGGGTTTTCGCGCATACTCCGATGCATCACAGGGCTGTAGCTTTGGCTGAGAAAATTCTGGACTACGCGGCTCTCGTTAGACGTGTATCCTCCAACTCTGTTTATCTCCATATATGTGAGGAGGTTGTTAATGAGCTGGGTAAGCTGGGTGTGCTGGGTTGATTGTAGAAGTAGAGGCCTATGCTAGGCTTCATATGGGGCTGTTCGAGCTTGGGCAACATTTTGGGAGGAGATGGGGAGGCCTCGGAGTAGCTATAAATCAGCCAAGCCTCCGTATCACCATAAACGCCGAGAATAGTAAACATTTTGAAGGCGTCGATGAAGAGGAGGCCGAGAGGATTGTCAACACATTGTGTAAAAATTTTGGGAGAGAGTTCAAGGGAGGTTTGAGGGTGTATTCAGGTATCCCGGTGCATAGGGGGTTTGGGTCGCGTACGCAGTTTCGACTTGCGTTGGCTACTGCCGTATGCATGGCCGTGAATGTCGAGTGCCCGATTGACCGCCTCGCCGAGATACTGGGAATAGGTGAGGTTTCCACTGTTGGCACGCATCTGTTTGCTCATGGCGGCTTCGTTGTCCAGCTTCCCAGACAATTTACTCATAAGGGCCTCGGCTCCTTCATCAGGCTTGAGTTTCCAGAGGACTGGTGGTTTGTCATAGCTTATCCCACTGACGTCAGGGGCCTTGATGAGAATGAGGAGCGGCGGATGTTCAGCACCCTACCACCCCAAGAGAGCGTGTCATGTATGGAGATAAGCCACCTTATACTCGGCGGCCTTTTACCCTCGCTTATGGAGAGAGACTTGACAGGGTTTGGGGAATGTTTATCGGCTCTTCAGCGGCTTGTTGGACAGTATTTTGCCTCGGTTCAAGGAGGTGTTTTCAGGGTGGCTGAGGCTGTTCAGCTCCTGAGGATGGCCGGTGCGAAAGGTGTTGGGCAGAGCTCATGGGGCCCAGCTGTATACGGACTGTTCGGAGCACATTCTGATGCTGAAAAAGCGGCTTCGGAGCTTAAACAACATCTTGGCGACAAGTGGATTGTTTATGCAACAACCGCGGTGAACCATGGTGCACGTGTCTCAGTCAGACCTTAGCTCACTAATTATTCTCTCAACCTCGAACCCGCTGAGCCTAACATGGTCTAGAACGGTGCCTTGTGCCCTCCTTATCTCAAGTGTCTCGACAAGCTCGGAATATTTTCCGCCGCCGAGGCCGTTTGCTATCAGAGCCGCGCCCATAGCCACATCCTTTGCACGTTTTGCGAAAACATTCGTGGGCCTCCGCGTCTTCAACCCCAGCTTCCTCTGAAGCCATGCGGCCACGGCTTCACGTATAGGCTCAACCCTCGAGAGACGGCCCGTCAAAATCACCTCCCGCGGCCTCTTCTCCATAACAGCCGCCAGCATGGCGACAGCCTTGCCAACACCCTCGACAAAGCAGCGGAAAGCATCGGCGTAATCACTGTTTAGGCCTGCGGCCAGTTTTTCGACTTCAACCTTCGTTCCCGCCGCAATCCATGAAACTCCTCCCTCGAAAAGCGTCTTTTTACTGAAGCCACCAAGAAGATAGGCGAGCTCGCCGTCCATCAGCCCGATAGATAGGTATCCGGGACCTGGGAAAATGGTTCCACCCACTCCGTCCACGATTTTCCCGTTCTCCACAGCCATGGCTGCGTTGTATCCCAGCCCCATCTCCACGCAAATCAGAGATGTTTCATCATACCTTATGCCATGGACCATCGACTGGTCCCAAACCGCATAAGCTGTCACACATGTCTTGTCCGCCGTGCCCATGTCTATTTTGTTGTATTTCCTGTGTGCTGGGACGGTTGGGAGCTGAACTACTCCCGGCAGAGTATATCCATTCACACGTCGTTCACGGAGCATGCGGAGCATCGACCTCACACCCGAGAGCACCGGAGCACCATAGTCGCTCCTACGCTCCAGAGTAGTCAGAGCAAGATCCTTTTCATCGATTTCGCTCAGCTTCTTGAAGCTTAGGCCATAGCCCGACGGCCCTACAACTAAATCAGGCTTGACGGAGAGAACCATTTCTACGACTTCCGCGGGCCTCTCAGCCACTTTAGACGATGGAATCGTCTCGTCGAGAACAACATTGTCCACATCGTCCTCGATGCAGAGGATGTCGAAGTTACCCGTGCCCGGGTCGATTCCCAAAGCCCTCATAATGGGTTGAAAAAATGGTGATGGTTTTTTAGTTTTTTTGGGATGTTGGGAGGCTTATTCTTAGGTTTGTCAGTGTTTGTCGGAGGCCTGTGTCGCGGCTTATGCCGAGTGTTATGAGGCCGATGCTGAAGCTCAAGGGCAGCAGGTAAGCTAGGGTCGGGTTGATGGAGTAGAGGCTGAAGGATGGCAGTATAGGAGGTATGATGGCTCTCCAGAAGTCATAGTGTAGAGCGAGAGTTGGCATGCCGAGGAAAATTGTCGAGAGCAAGACCGTCATGCTGTAGATGCTGCCGCTTCCTGCTCTCCACTCTGTGCTGTAGATGCATGAACCCGCTAAAGCGATTCCTACGCCGAAGATCAGGCCGCCCAACGCTATCTGTATTTGGCTGATGTTGGGGACCACGCCGCCGAAGCCTATCGGTATTCCGAGAAGCTGGAGAATGTATATTCCGGTTGAGAATGTTAGAAGAATTATCCCAATTGCTTTGACGTTGACCCAGCTCGCTATCTGTTTGTTGACTAGGTCTCGGTAGCATGAGCCGAAGCAAATCCCTGAAAAGGTTCCCAACGCACCAAACGCTATTCCCGCGGCCCAGAACACGGCGACAACAGGTGGCAGAAAAGGTATCAACGCAACACCCAGCACCCCAAGCAGAATACCCACAACCTTCTGCAAACCTGTGGCCGGTAGGTAGGAGAATTTGTGAGCCCTAGCCCTGAACATGAAGAACTTCTCTGTAACCTTCAAGCCACCATACACTCCCACAAGCAGCGCAGCTGTGAAGGTGATTGCGTTGATGCCTGCCGCCGTCCATGCTGATAGGAAGTTTCCGATGTTGCATCCCAGCGCAAGCCTCGAGCCGTAGCCAAGCAAAAACCCACCAACGATAGCCTGCAAAAGCATCCATCTGTTGGGCAGATGCCGGAGCAGAAACTGTCCAGAGAGTAGGGCTGGCAACGCTCCTCCCAACAAAATAGCTAGCACGATCGTCTGGGCCGGGTCCGAGAAAACAGGCACGAGCTTGAACTGCTGATAGTAGGTCAGCGACTCGACTGGTAGGCCGAGTAGGTTGTAGAGATGGCCACCGATCTTCGATTCACCGCTTGTTATCCCCCAGAGACTGCCGCGTCCCGTCACCGAATAAACGGCAACAGCTATTCCGACCGATACGAGCCCTATAAGAAATGCTGATACGTATGTTTTTCGCGACATCTTTTCACCTCTTTTACGCTTCTTGAATATTTCGCCAATATAAAAGTATTATTAGGTTTAACTAATAGTAAACTAATACCAAAATAAAGTATTTAAACCACCGAAGATAATCATAAACCATGACACAAAGCATAGAGCATATGCTGAAGAAGGTCGAGGAGAAAAGGTATGTCCTTGATGTCCGCGGCTATTCATGCCCTTACCCACAGCTTTTCCTCGCACAAGCTCTCAAAGCCGTCGAGAAAGACTCCTTTCTCGAAGTCCTAACGGATAACCCGCCGTCAACAGAAACCCTGCCCCGCTCCATACGCAACAACAAACAAGAATATGTCGGCACCGAGGTTGTCCAGCCCGGGGTCTGGAAAATAACCGCAAAAAAGGTTACCGCCTAGACGAGCAGCAGCGAGCTTTTGATGACTGAGACGTCGGAAACACCCTCCTCGATATACTTCGCGATTGTCGAGAGGTTGCGTACCTCGGCCTCCTTTAGGTAGATGAAGGCCATGAGGTTCAGCTGTTTGAAGGGTGTCTTGTAGAAGCTTTGTGAAGCCCATTTCACGCGATAGATCTTCACCGTCTCCTCGATATCTGAAACAACCTGTGCCACATCCTGCTCAGAACGTATTTTGCTAAACAAAGGGCTCTCCGGCAGTTGGGCCAACACTTTTTTCACATCATCGGCCTCAACCAAATCGTCTAACAACCGTCTAGGCACCTCGACGGTCTCCTCGGGCAAAAACTCTCTCAGGTTGCTGGGCACAAGTCCCCACAGCCGACCCCTTATCGCTATCGCAAATGCTCTCAAATCTATTTCGAGAACCATGGCGGGCTGGAGAAGTTTTCTCTCGTCTCGTGGAGTTTTCTTATATGCTTTGTACAGTTGTTGGATGTAGTCTTTATCTATTACGGCGTCGACTGCGGAGAAATCTCTCCGACTGTTCCAAACTTCGACCGCCTTCTGCACTATGCTGTGATAGGGTGTGGCGAGAAATTCTTTGAGAAACTCCGCCAAATCCTTGGCCGTTAAAGCTCTTAGGGCAGTGTCACGGACCCCAAGCAGCTCCTCTGGATAAAGATCTATCCGCTTCAAAACCTCATCCTGTGACAAGCCCAGTGCCCTTGACTTGAGAATGGTCTTGATGTTGAAGTAAACGTATCGCATAAACAGCGCTTTCAACAAGTTTGGCCGATTAGCTGTTTGAACCAGTTTATGATGGATGTTTACGAGTCCGTGTGTGAGAGCTTTTTCGATATCGACGGCGGTGTATGGTTTCTGTAACATGGCGAGAAACGGGCCGTATGTTGTTGCTCGGAGCCTGTCTACGAAGTCTGAAAGGTTTTTGGAGTATGCAATATCCTCGAGCCCTGTTGGTGTTAATAGCAGTGATTTGAGGGCGTAGACCTTTGTGACTGCGTAGACGGGGTCTCCGCGAAGCGTCACCACGGCTGCTCAGCTCCGAATGCCTAGAAGGGCTTTTCTCACAAGTTCTTCGGCCTGAGGCTTGACCTGCTCAGCTCTTCTCCTCACCTTCTCAACCTCATACACACCCCTAGCCTGAATCTCCCGAGCCGCTTCCTCTGCTTTGCCAACCTCCTCATCATACAGCCTGCTCTGCCAAGCCCTCATCTCCTCCAAAACAGCCTGCCTTCTCTTCTCCGCCTCAACATACGCCATGTCGAGAAGAGCACGTCTCATCGAGTTAGCGAGGTCATTAACTTCGTCGATAACTTTCTCAACCTGCTGAAGCTCATCAAGTATTTTCCGTAGCTCGTCGACCACGGAAAACCCCTATACACCCCCGTTATAACCTTATTTCGGTCCAGCACCATATGCCGACGATGACGGACATCGCCGACGAAGTGAGAAAAGCTCTCGCTATGCTGCGGGACCCAGTCTCAAACGCTCCAGCGATCTTTCTCGAATGCAAAGTCGTGATAGAGAAAGTTGAGGAGAACATTCTACACATCATATTGTATGCACGTGACCCCTATTCTCCGAAGATGCTAGCCTATGCGGAGGCGGCAAAAAGAATTGCATCCAAAACAGTTGGGGTCGCTAAGGTGTACGTCGAGGTACGCAACCATTTCATGGCTGAGCAGATCAACCTAATGCTGAATGGATAATCATCCTTTTATCCAACCATATAGGCTGTTGGATGGACATGAGCACGAACTTTTTCGGCGAGAGAACCGTTTTGATGATTCCTGGTCCAACGGAGCTTCATCCGGCTGTCCAGCGTGTGCTCAACTCGCCTATTATGGCGCATTACGGTCCCGAGTGGGCTCCCATCTACAACGAAACCCTCAAGCTCGCGGCCTCCATCTTCAAGACAAAGCAGGAGGTTTTCATGATGCCGACACCCGGCACAGTTGCTTTAGAGACGGGTGTGGTTAGCCTGGTTGAGCCTGGTGAGAAGGTTGCGGCGGTTGTCAATGGGTTTTTCAGCGAAAGGCTAGCCGAAATAGCGTCTTTAACAGGAGCGGAGACCATAAAGGTGACGGCTGAGCTGGGCAAGGTCGTCGACCCCAACGAGCTTGACAACGTGCTGAGCAAAAACAAAGATGTGAAGGCTGTTCTCGCTGTCCAAAACGAGACGTCAACGGGTGTGTTGAACCCTATTCCCGAGTACGCCAAAGTTGCTAAGCAGCATGACGCTCTCGTCATCGTGGACGCTATCTCATCCTACGGCGGAGTTGAGATGGAGTTCGACAGCTGGGATATCGACTTCTGCGTGGGATATGCCAACAAGTGTCTCGGCAGCATCCCCGGCACAGTCCCAGTGGCCGTAAGCGAGAAGGGCTGGGAAACCTTTAGGAGGAGAAAAAAACAGCCAAGGTCCTTTTTCACCAACCTCGGCGTCTGGCGACACTATATCGACGAATGGGCTCCAATCGGTCACCCCTATCCCACAACCATAAGTCCCCACGCAGTTCTGTGCTTCAAAGCCGCCGCAGAGGCCCTGCTTCAAGAGGGGCTGGAAAACCGTTACAGACGCCACCGGCTTGTGTCTGCAGCTTTTAGAAAAGCTGTAAGAGCCATGGGCCTCGAAACACTGCCCGACGAAAGAGACGCATCACCCGTGGTTACCGCAGTCGCCCTACCATCATCACTCTGGAAAGACGGTGGAAAAGTCGGCCAAATAATGCTGCAGAAACACCGCATCATGATAGGCGGAGGACTCGCACAACTACATAACAAAATAATCCGCATAGGACACATGTGCGTAACGGCGAGCAGCAGATACATCGTACCAACCCTGGCAGCACTTAGAGACACCTTCCAACAACTCGGCTACAGCCTAAACGACGGCGTAGAACCCTTCATGAATAATTTGAAGGATGCAAGCTAAGCCTTAAATCAGTCAAAGCACCATCAATTGTATGCCACTACTTAGTGAGAGAGACCGGAAAGCTGTTAGAGGCAGGCTCGAGAGTAATCTTGTTACCCCTGTCACGATGCGGGTTTTCACTCAGGAGTTTGAGTGCCAGTACTGCGCAGACCTTCGTACATTGGCTGAGGAGCTTGTCGAGATTGGTAATGGGAAGCTTAGGCTTGAGGTTTATGATTTTGAGCGTGATGCAGATAAGGCCTCTGTATGGGGTGTGGACAAGATTCCAGCGCTGCTTCTACATGGTGCTAAGGAATACAAGGTTAGGTACTTTGGGCTGCCTGCGGGCTACGAGTTCGCGGCCCTTCTTGACGACATCATAGACGTGAGCAAGGGAGCCTCGCGTCTTTCGCCCAGCGTCAGGTCCAAGGTTAAGGAAATCAACAAACCTGTCCACATACAGGTCTTCGTCACACCCACTTGCCCATATTGTCCACGGGCTGTCCGGACAGCACATCAAATGGCGATAGAAAATGAGCTTATTACGGCTGACATGGTGGAGGCGATCGAGTTTCCGCATCTCGCCAACAAATACGACGTCATGGCCGTGCCCAAAGTCGTTATAAACGATAAAGTATCCTTCGAAGGGGCGTTGCCCGATACACATTTTCTCGAGCATGTTTTGATGGCTATTTGATGGAAAATCGTTAAAGCTTGGCTTGGCCGGTCTTCACCGGCTTGAAGGCTGTCTGGATGGATGGTGAGCTTGTTCCCTGGGAGCAGGCTAAGGTCCATGTGACCGTCAACGCTCTACACTATGGTACGGCTGTCTTCGAAGGCATAAGGGGCTACAGCCAAAACGAGGAGGTCTATGTTTTCCGTCTCCGAGACCATCTAAAAAGACTTGTTGAATCCGCGAAAATAGTCATGTTCAACAACCCCTACACCGTTGAGCAGCTACAAGACGCGGTTATCAAAACCATAAGGGCCAACGGATACCGGTCAAACATCTACATCCGGCCGATAATTTACGCAGGTGAAAACATCATGTCGCTCAACGCAAGAGATCTGCCGATAAGAGTGTCGGTCATAGTTTTTCCGCTCGACAAGTTTTTCGGGAAAACTGGTTTGCGTGTGTGTGTTTCGTCTTGGCGAAGGCTTCCCGACACCTCTATGCCGCCGCGGGCGAAGGCCGCCGCCAATTATCTAAACTCAATTCTTGCATCCACCGAGGCCAAGATGATGGGCTATGACGAGGCGCTGCTGCTTGACCACCAAGGCTACGTAAGCGAGGGAGCGGGTGAGAACCTTTTCCTCGTCAAAAACGGTGTTTTGGCGACCCCACCTACCTCTTCATCAATTCTCGAAGGAATAACGCGGGACACGGTGATAAAAATCGCCACTGACCAGGGCTTCAGGGTTGTTGAGCGGCCTATTTCGCGGACGGAGCTTTACACAGCCGATGAGCTGTTTTTCACGGGGACGGCGGCTGAAATAACTCCAATAGTGGAGGTTGATGGCAGGAAAATCGGCGACGGAGCAGCAGGCCTTATCACTAGCAGACTGAGCAAGCTCTACGAAAACATAGTTAGAGGCCTTGAGCCGCGTTACAGAGAATGGCTCACACCGGTGTATGGTTCCCAGTAGGGGTGGTTTGGGTTGAAATGTGATGTCTGCGGCGAGTCTGTGCCATATTTGTTGTTGAGGCTGGATAAGCCGCGTTGCTCCAAGGGTCACGAGCTGGGTGTATGGGTCGCGTGCGGGAACCCCGAGGAGAGCCATGTCTATCTCTGGAAAGAAGGTATGAAATGCCCCTACTGCGGTGACGAAAAACATCAGCCCATGTCTCGAGGCGTTAAGGTCAGATGCCTAAACGTGGGTCCGAGCGGTCCATGCAACTATCCCTACTACACCTGGCTCGAAGACGGGCCACCCTGCCACATGAACCACCTGAGCAAAATAGCGGTGGTGAAAAACGCATAGACACCCTTTGCTTGCGGCCGTAAACGCCGCGGCAGAGGCCATAAAACGCGGTGGCGTGATAATTTACCCGACTGATACGGTTTACGGTATTGGCTGCGACCCCTTCAACCTCGACGCAGTACAACGGGTTATCGATGCTAAGAAGCGGGAGAAGAAGCCCGCCCCGGTTCTGGTAAGCGACCTGGACCAGCTTAACGAGGTTGCTGAGCCGACTGAGGAGGAGCTGGAGGCCGCTATTCGTCTCTGGCCCGGGGCTGTAACAATCGTGATGGCTAAGAGACCTGAACTGCCTGATCTGGTCACGGCGGGTGAGAAAACAGTAGGGGTGAGGATGCCCGCACACATGGTTCCTCTCATGATTATGCAGAAGACCCGCAGACCCTTGGTTGGCACGAGCGCCAACATATCCGGAGAACCGGCGGCAACAACCGTGGACCAAATACCCTCAAGCGTCCTCGAGAGTGTGGACGTTGTCGTAGACGCTGGCAAAACACCTCATCAACTACCGTCGACCGTTGTGAGAATTCAGCGAGGTGATGTTATTGTTTTGCGTGAGGGCGCGGTGTCCCGCGAAGAGATTATGCGGAGGATTGGGCTTAGATGAGGGTTGAGGCTATTTTCTGCATTATTGCGAGCTTGAGTGCTTCGGTGCTTGTTTTCGCTTGGACGGATTTGTAAATTTTGTCGCTAATTCCGTAGAGTTCAGCGAACCGTGTTGGGTTAGGGTTTTTCGGCAAATCTATCTCACCGCCCTCAGCAAGAGACAGAACCGTCGCCGCCTTCTCCTTAACCTGTTCCAGAGAACCTCCCAGCACAAGAAAAACCGCCCTATCGCATCCGGGGTTAAGCCCAACCTTCTCGATGGCTTCGCTGATTTGTGTGGTCGCGGCAAGCCGTATCAACACCTCATTGGACAGAGTGCGCGCCCTCTGTCGGCCAGCCCGTATGGCCAAGACCGCGTTCACGAGAGCAGCGTCGAAAACGTCCCAGTCAAGTACAGAGTCTGCGTCAAAGACCTGCGCATCATCCACGCTGCCACGCACCCTCTCCACAAAATCTTGGACAGCTTTGTCACGCAGCCTAACGACGCCGGCGGCGAAAAACAAATCCAAAACTTTTCCCACCCTCATCTCAGCCACCGTGGATGGAGGGTATCACCGTAACCACATCATCCTCGTCAACCACTGTGTCCAGCCAAGTTAGATACCGCACGTCAATACCGTTAACCAGTATAAGCAGCCCAGGCTGAGGCCGCCCAGCCTCATCCATAATCATCCGCCGAACCTCCTCACCAAACATCATAAAAACATCCCTCAACCGAATCGGCTCCTTCAACTCCATTTCGACGTACCTCTTCCCCACCACCGCCCTCAGAGGACCCAGCAACTCAACCCTCAACACAGACCACTCAAGCAACGCTGTAAAAAACTTATCAGAAGAAAATTTTTTAGATATTCCTCCAAACTCAAGGCCGTGAAGGTTCCGGAAGAACGTTTGAAGATATTCTTCGAGATGGAGGAAAAATTCAGGCAGAAAGATGCAGAATATTTCAGGACTCTGCTGAAGAGCGATGACTTCGTTATCCGCGCACGGGCCACATGTATTTTGGCTGAGATAGGTGGCAGAGACTATATACCGGATCTCGCAGAGGTTCTGCTTCACGATGACAACCCCATTGTACGTCACGAGGCGGCGTACAGTCTTGGGCAGCTTGGCTACCGCGAAGCTATTCCCTACCTAGTCGAATCCATGAAAAAAGACCTGCATCCCATAGTCCGCCATGAGTCAGCCATAGCCCTTGGGGTAATAGGTAGAACAGACCCTGTCCCAGACCTGCTCGAGGCTTTGAAGGACGCGGCTCCCGAGGTGGTGGACTCTGCCATCATAGCGCTGAGCAACATAGAGTTCTGCAGAAGGCTTTTCACACAACCAGTGGGCGATGAGGCGGCGGAGTTCGCCCGCAAAACAGGAGGCTGAAAAACGGGAGGATATATTAAGGTCGTATAGACGGTATATGTGATGAGGTATTCCCGTGTTGAAAAAGAATTTACCTTCAAGCTGAACGGTGAAGAGGTGAGGATTAGGGCGCCGCCGGGGTACACTCTTCTCGAGGTCCTGCGCCATGTTCTTCATTTGACAGGTACAAAGGATGGATGCAGCAGCGGCGACTGCGGAGCATGCACAGTATTGCTGGATGGCCGCGCTGTACATAGTTGTTTGACTCTTATTTCTCAGGTTGAGGGGAGGGAGGTGACAACTGTCGAGGCTATTGATGAAAAGGTTGCGGAGGCCTATGCTCGGCATGGGGCGGTGCAGTGCGGATACTGTACACCCGGGTTTGTGGTGGCCACGGCGTCTTTGCTAAACAAGATTCATAACCCTTCTACATCGGAAATAAGGGAGTGGCTGAGGGGCAACCTCTGCAGATGCACCGGCTACGTCAAGATCGTGAAGGCTGTCGAGTCGCTGGCCGGTGAAGGCGGTTGAAATCCCTCAGCTACATCGAAGTCTTCACACCTAGGAACCTCGAGGAGGCGCTGGATCTTCTCGATAAACATAGAGGAGAGTTGGCTGTTTTGGCGGGCGGCACCGACCTCATAATCCAGCTGAGGAAATCCCAGCAACGGGCACCCAACCTGCTCAACATCTACATGCTCGACGAGCTCAGATACATCAAACTGGAAAACGGGTTAATCAAAATCGGGGCTCTCACAGACTTCGCGACGATAACGGAGTCGCCGATTATCCAGAGGCATGCGACGGTTTTGGCCGAGGCGGCGGCCACCATAGGGTCTGTCCAGATACTGAACAAGGCCTCGATAGGAGGAAACATAGTAAACGCTTCACCTGCCGCAGACTCTCTACCGGCCCTCTACGTTCTCAACGCAACACTAACACTTAGAAGCAAGACGGAGACACGGAAAGTGGCTATCGAACAGTTCTACAAAGGATACAAGAAGCTCGACCTTCGGAGCGGCGAACTGTTAACAGAGGTCTCCTTCCCAGCCATAAAGCAAAACCAGGTGGGTATGTTTTTTAAACATGGGCTTAGGCAGGGGGATGCGATATCTGTTGTAAACGGCGCCATACTTCTCGATGTTTTGAACGGCTTTGTCAAAGACGCTAGAATAGCGCTTGGAGCTGTTGCGCCGACAGTCGTACGTGCCACGGAATCTGAGAAAATCCTCATCGGCAAACGCCTTGATGAACAGGTTATCCGTGAAGCTTCACAAGCATGTCTCAGCTCCATTTCGCCGATAGATGATGTGAGAGGTTCCGCGGATTATAGGAAAGAGATGTGTGTCAACTATCTCTACATGACTCTTTGGCAAATCATGAGGATGGTGAATCCATGAACCAGTCTGCTGCATGGGTTGGTAAAGAGGTTGTGAGGAGAGATGCGTTGGAGAAGGCGCGGGGGCTGACGAAATATGCCTCCGACATTTTTTTGGACAACATGCTCTGGGTGATGGCGTGTAGAAGCAAGTATCCTCACGCGGCGATAAAGCGGATAGATGTTTCAAACGCTTTGAGGAGCCCGGGGGTAGTGGCTGTTTTCACGCATCGTGACATACCCAACAACAGGTATGGCGTCTTCGTCAAAGACAGGCCCGTGCTCTGCGACGATAGAGTGCGTTACATCGGAGACCCTGTAGCTCTGGTGGCGGCTGAGTCTAAGGAGGAGGCTGAGCAGGCTGTTGAGGAAATTGTTGTGGAGTATGAGCCGCTGCCGGTTGTCTCGGACCCTTTGGAAGCCATGAAGCCAGATGCATTCCCCATCCATGAAGGTGGAAACGTTTCGCGAAGCACTCGCATATCCTTCGGCAACGTGGAGGAGGGTTTCATGGCCTCGAAGGTAGTCGTCGAAAACGAGTACCGCACCGCGCCGCAGATACATATGTTTCTCGAGACGGAGGCGGGCGTCTCCTACATAGATGAGAAGGGTGTGATAACTGTTGTTGCAGGCGGCCAGTCACCATACAGAGACCATCACGAGATTGTTTCCACGCTTCAGCTTCCCCCCGAGAAGGTGAGAGTTGTCATCCCCCATGTGGGCGGGGCCTTCGGTGGAAAAGACGATGTCTCGGTCCAGATTTATCTCGCGCTCGTGACTTGGAAAACGGGGAGACCGGCCCGCTTCGTCTGGAACAGAGACGAGTCAACCATAGCGGGAACAAAGCGTCACGGCTCAATAGTCAGAATGAAGACAGGTGCTTCGGCGGATGGAAAACTTCTGGCAAACGACGTAGAAATCATCTACGACACAGGCGCCTACACCGCTCTCGGACACGCTGTCCTCGACGTCGCCATAGAGAACTGCAACGGCCCCTATAAAATACCTAACATAGACATCAAGGCATGGCTCGTATACACCAACAACATGGTCGCGTCTGCGTTCCGCGGGTTCGGCGCACCGCAGGTGATGTTCGCGATGGAGCAGCAGGTTGACCAGCTTGCACACGACCTTGGCCTGGACCCGATAGAGTTCAGGCTCCGCAACGCGTTGAGAAAAGGGGATGTTATGGTCTTCGGCAACAAGCTTGAAACCAGTGTGGGGATAGCGCAGTGTCTCGAAGCGGCGCGAAACCACCCAGTCTGGCGTAACAGAGACACGGTAAAGACTGAGCCTAGTCTGCCCTGGATTAGGAGAGGCGTAGGCGTTGCGGCTGCGATAAAGGGGTTCACGCTTGGAGCTTTGCCCGACAGGGGGAGCGTGGCTGTCGAGCTGCGGCTTGACGGAGGCATAACAGTAAAGGGTAGTTTTACAGAGATTGGGCAAGGCGTCATACAGGCAGTTGCTCAGCTGGCCGCCGAGCTCTTCAAAACCGACATAGAGAATGTGGAAGTTGTCTTTGCAGACACGGGCAAAACACCTGACACGAGCGTGACATCAGCGTCCCGGCAGCTATTTCTCGCAGGAAACGCGTTGAAAAAGGCGGCCGAGAACATGCTCAACCACATCCGAGAATTTCTGGCATCACAGTATGGACATAAAGTGACAGAGGCCCGGTTCGAGAACGGATGCGTTGTTGGACCTGGCTTCAGCCACTCGTTTAAGGAGATTGCGCAGATGCTTGAGGAGCATGGCCTCTCTAGAGAGGTTGTGGGTGTGTATGATGTTCCACGGGTCGAGCCTATTCCAGGTTCTCTTGAGATACCGCATCTATTCTACATGTTCGGCGCAACCCTGGCCCTTGTCGAGGTCAACATCTTGACAGGTGCTGTGACCGTGCCCAAGCTCGTCAGCATAGCAGACGTAGGTAAAGTGGTCAACCCTCAGACTTTGACAGGTCAGCTGGAGGGGGCGGCGGCTCAGGGGCTTGGATTCGCACTCACCGAAGAGCCGAAGATAGACAAAGGCATATTGAAGACCACCAACCTCTCCACCTACCTCATCCCAAGCATAAAAGACGTCAACGAAATAGACGTCATCCCGGTTGAGAGCCTCGAGGACGAGGGGCCATTCGGCGCCAAAGGCATAGGCGAGATAGGCATAATCTCAGTAGCACCCGCAATCGCCAACGCCATATACGATGCCGTCGGAGTTCGCCCAAAATCTGCGCCCATGACACCTGAGAAGGTTTACTGGCTACTCAAGCAAGCCGGTATAACCGTTAAATAATCGGCGACCTTTCCGAAGACGTCGAAATTGAACGGAGAAGCTGCGGCGAAGATGTCTGCCTGGTTTTGTGGCTGAGTCTCTGCCGGGGGTGCTTAGTTGGGTAAATATGTTGTCAAGCTTGGTGGGTCGGTTCTCGCCGATGAGGTGAGCATTGAGCGGGCTGCTTCTTGGATAAAGGGTCTCGTGGAGAAGGGTAATAGGGTGGTGGTCGTGGTCTCTGCTCTCAAGGGTGTTACGGATGAGCTTCTCCGCAGCGCCCAGAGGCTACATCCCGACGCGCCTCCGGAAATGCTTGACGAAATCTTGGCCATGGGTGAGAGAACGAGTGCGAGGCTCTTCATACTCGCTCTCAGGAGACAGGGTGTCGACAGCGTTTTGGTCGACCCCGCTTCACCCCACTGGCCCATTATCACGAACAACCAGCATCTCGACGCCACACCCATCCTCGAAACATGCAGACAAAAAGTCTCAGAGGGCCTCGCCAAGCTCGTTGAACAGGGTAAAGTCCCCGTCGTATGCGGATACGTAGGTGTCACGGTCGACGGCAAAATCACAACCATGGGCCGCGGAGGCAGCGACACGACAGCCGTCGTGCTCGCCAATTGTCTCGACGCTGACGAGGTCATACTGGTAAAAGACGTTTCAGGAGTATATTCAACAGACCCGCGTAAAGATGCTGAGGCACAGGTGCTTGAAGTGTTGACAGCAGACGAGGTTTTCCGCCTAAGCAAAGGCGGCGCCAAAGTGATACACGCTAAAGCACTCCTCTACCTCCATCCACGGGGGAAAATAAGAATCGGCTCCCTTGACACTCTCGAAACAACAGGAACACTCATCCTCGGCTCAGACATCCCCCGGCTCAGCGTCGCCGTAGATGACACAAACGTCACCATGGTCACAATAATCGGAGAATCGATGGGCGAACCCTCCAAGATAGCCGCCGCGGTCAAAGCCGTTGAAAGCGCTGGCGGAAAGCTCGCCGCAGCCTCGGTAGAAGAAGAATCGCTGATACTCTATCTCCGTGGGGACGGAGAGATAGTTGAGAAGCTTCACGACTACTTTGTCCAGAACAGGTTGGGAAAAGCTGTGAGCCACTTTCCCAACCTCAGTATGATAAAGATCTATGGGGCCATGCTTGAGCTTGTTCCCGGCGTTGTCTTCAAAGCTGTGCAGCCACTCGCCACACAAGGGGTTAACCTCTTCGGGGTTCTGACGATAAGCTCATCCATCCGCATCTTCGTCTCAACAAAGGATGTCGAAAAAGCTCTCCACCTAATCAAAAACAATCTATCCGAATACATGACCCCGGAGACATAAGCCTACTCGAATTCCTCCAGAAGCGCCAGCACAAGCAGAGGCAGTGCAACCGTGGCATCCGTTTTCACGAAGACATGACGCCCCTTTGACGAGATTTTATGCCATGTAATTGCTTCCTTTGGCCTCGCCCCGCTCAGGCTGCCGTCATATTCATCAGCCGTTGAGATGTAAACCGCTGTGTCAAGCCCCTCTCCACCGAACTGAGACCACCATAGAAGATGATGCTTCGATATTCCTCCACCAAGTATAAGCCCCGCTTTTCGGCGGCTACTCCACATCATCTCGTTGAGCAGGTCCTGGTCTCTTTCATACTGCAGCCTAATTCCCATACTTCTTCCACGAAGCCACATCTGATATCCAAAGGCGCCGTCAAAAATTCCCGGAACCATGACGGGAACCCTGTGTCTATAACACCAGTAAAGCCATGAGTTTTCGGAGCCCAGCCTCTCCCCAACTCTCCACAAAACCTCATACACAGGAAGATCTGCTCCGGAGCCAAGCATGGTTACAAGGTCTGCGACCTCGCGCTCAACCACCAGACCATAGCTTGACTGGTCGATGTAGACGTTGCCGAGACGGTGGATGTTTTTCTCGGCCAACTCCCAGTCATCGGCGTCAAAGCTGCCAACCATGTACCGTGACCTTGTGCGGGCGATGTCGTGGTCCACGGCCCCGCACGTTGTAAACACCAAGTCAAACCATTTTCTCCGCAGCATCTCCACAAGAACCCCGCGGAGACCTGTCGCCACGAGGTTGCCTGTAAAAGAGACCATCCTCAAACATTCTCGTTCGGATAACATGTCTCTGAGAAGCTGACATGCCTCAGCGAGATGAGCCCCCATGAACCCGCCCATCCTACCCATCATGCGCAGAAGCTCCGCCGCCGAACACCCCTTCACCAGCTTCACATCCTCAACATACATAGATGTATCCGCTGAATCGCCGGCTATAAACCCGCGAAACAATTAAGAAACCCCAATCACACAACCGTTTACATGACACTTGTAGGGATTTTTCTTGCTGTTGTGGGCGGCCTGCTGACTGCCGGCGGGTTCTGGCTATGCTGGGACGTTTACAAGACACAGCAATACGAGGGAGGCGGAGCCGAGACCCCATTCCCACTCCCCTTTTTCTCAAAATATCTCAAACGCGACGCAGCCTTCGACCTCGGCGTCTCCATGGGCGTATCCGGATACCTCCTAGGACTATTGGGCGTCCTCTTCTTCTGTCAAACATAAAAGGTGGATAAATCAACAAAACCTAGGAAAATAGAGGAAAAGAAATGGAGATAACTTTTCTAGGAGGATGCCTAGAGGTTGGTAGGTCAGCGATACTAGTCAGCTACAAAAACACTAGGATTCTTCTCGACTATGGGGTCATGCTCAACGACCATCCCGAGTTCCCTATGCCGGTCGAAACAAAGAAGCTCAACGCAATAATCCTTACTCACGCACATCTCGACCACTCAGGCGGAATCCCCATGCTCTACATTAACAGAAACCCAAAACTCTACACAACATCTATGACGATAGACACTGCGACGCTTCTCGTAAAAGATTTCATAAAACTCTCCGGACAACATCTCCTCTTTGAACACCAAGAGCTGGAAAAAATGCTGCGAAACACGCGAACCGCATACTATCGTGAACCCTTCACAGTCGGCGACCTTGAAATAGAGCTAATAGACGCCGGCCACATTCCTGGAAGCGCCCAAATACTGGTGAACGGTGACAAAACGCTCGTTTACACAGGCGACTTCACAACTGTAAAAACGCGGATGCTTGACGGAGCTGACACAACAATAGGTGACGTGGACGCAGTAATAATAGAATCGACCTATGCACACGAGGATCATCAGCCGCGGCCTGAGCTGGAGAAAGACTTTGTCAAAGCCTGTCGTGAGGTGGTGGAAAATGGTGGAAGAGTCTTGGTGCCAGCTTTCTCCGTGGGCCGTTCGCAGGAGATACTTTGCATACTCGCCGCCCACAACTTCCCCCACCCCATCTGGCTCGACGGCATGGCGAAGAAAGCACTAGAATCATATTTGTCGGATAAGAGGTTCGTGGACAACGCAGACATTCTCGAAAAAGCCAGCAGAAAAACACGTTTCGTAAAAGGACGCAGAGGAAGAGAGACAGCGCTCTCGGAGCCGGGTGTGATCGTGACACCTGCAGGCATGCTGAAGGGAGGCCCTGCTCTCTACTACGCACCGGAGATAGTTGAGGACGAGAAGTCGGCGATCTTCCTCGCAAGCTTCCAGATACCGGGGACACCTGGTGAAATTCTCCTCAACCAAGGGAGACTAGTAGTCGACGACCTGGACAAGCCAGCCAACTGCATCGTCAAACAGTTCAGGTTCTCTGGACACGCGGGCAGATCACAGCTACACGACTACCTGAAAAAAATCGAGACAAACGCCAAAGTCTTCACGGTCCACGGCGAGCCTGAGATGTGCAAAACCCTCTCAACATGGGCCCAGCAAGAACTGGGGCTCGAAGCCACAGCCCCCCAAATCAACGAAACAGTCACCCTTTAGCCAGAAAATCCTTTAAATAAATCGCCTACCACCAATACAAACGCGCGGCGGTCGTCTAGCCTGGTAGGACACCAGCCTGCCACGCTGGGAGTCGCGGGTTCAAATCCCGCCCGCCGCACGCAAACACTTTTGAGAAGGTGTTTTGTGGTTTGACCGGTTTGAGGGCTTCGGCTGTTCTGCTATTGATAGGGTTATCGTTTTTGTTGGTTGCGGGTGTTGAGGGGTTGTCGCCGCCTCGGCTGATCGAGGTTGGGTTCAGCGGCACCGTTTCACGTGTCGACTCGGACGGCGCCTCGGTTGTTGCGTTGGCTTTCAGCGACAAAGATGTGCTGGGTCTATACTATGAGGAGATTGGGTCGTATGTAGAGGTTGAGGTTGGGGCTCCTGTTGTGATGACTGTTTTTTCCAAGAACGTTGCTGCAGCACTTCTCCAAGGCGGTGAAAGAATCGCTCTAATCGACTTAGTTTCGAAAAAAGTTGACACCTTGGATTTGGAAGCTTCTGCCTCGGCACTGGCGGCTGACGAGACAGGTGTGTATGTTGTTTATCCACGGATTGGACGTGTTGGGAAGCTCGACCCGACGTCGAGGCAGTTTGTGGCCAGTTGGGATATCCGTGTTGCCGATAATGTTAAAGGTGTGTCAGCCGCCGGCGGATTATTTTACGGTCTCTCCGAATCTCTTGATGAGCTTGTCATACTGGGAAACGGTGTATCACGTGTGAGACTGGATGGTTTAGGCTCGATTGTCAGAGCCTCTAAACAGGTGGTCTGGGTTGTCAGAAACGACGACACCATTCTACGGGTCGTCGGTTCATCGGTCACCTCGAGAACCGCCTTACCGAGAGCCACATTCGTCACAGAGGCCGCTGCTATGGCTGATAAGCTTGTTTATGTAAGCATTTCTCGCAGGGTTGTTGGTGTCGTCGACCATACAGGTTTCAGAGAGAGTAGGCTAACTGAACAGGTTCCAGTCTCGGTGGCTGCATCAAGCGGTGGCCGGATATGGTTTCTCGACGGGCAGAGCAACAAGCTATACCTCTTGTTCGACTCGGTGCCTCCGGTAATTTTGGAAAAGAAGCTGGAAACCTCCGCCGACCGCTCGACAACTATCAGGGTCAGGGCCACTGACCCCGACAACGACCTTGACAAAGTCGTGATGCAGCTATACGAGTACCAGGGCACTTTCCCGCTTGACCCACGCACAATCTCCATGGATGTTGTGGAGGGGGTTTGGGTGGCTGTTTATCGCCCAGGCGAAGCAGTGACAAGGGCCGAGTTTTTCGTCAACGCAACAGACAAGGCGGGCAACAGCGTGTTCGAGAAAGTAGGTGAAGCCGACTACAGAAGCTCTCCGACAAGTGTCCAAGTAACGGTTATCCAAACCACTGCTCCACCGAACCAAGCCGCCGCACCCCTACTATTCGCTGAACTGCTCCTCCTCATCCCGCTAATACTCGTAGCCACGTTGTTTGTCTTTGCGAGAAGAGGTAGACGAAAGAGACCTAAGAAGAGATAGGTCACGTGGCTTGTCTACATCAAAGGCCGTGCCCAATTCATAGTATATCTTTGCTGAGGGGTTTTGACGCAGATGTTTGATCAAGCTGTTTGATCCGAAGCATGGGCGATATCCACCCCACATGCTGACGTATACGATGTTTGTTCCACGGAGAGTTTTATCCGGGCAGACAACGTATTCGGCGCCTAATTCATGAATCGCCTTCAAGTTTGCGGCTGTTAACATAGGCAAGTCCGGCAAGATGATGAAGTAACTTGTGGGCCTCAGTGTTTTAATGGCGTGTTCTATAGCCTTGTTCAGCCCACGCCCCGGTTCCACTATCGCGTGTTTGCCCAGCTTATCTGCGAGGCTACTGTCCGAGGTCACCGCATAGGGCCGCAGACCAGCTTCTAGACATGTTTCCCACACATGGTCAAACATTTTTTCCGCGAGTCTTCTACGCTGGCTCGTCGAGAGAACAGACGATAACCTTGTCTTCGCTTCCGATAATTTCTTGATTGGCAGAATGGCTGCTTCTTTCAACTTCTGTATCCAACGGCCTTCAGACAGAATTCTGCAAGCTTTACTCTATCCTCAAAGCGCTCCATGATTGTCCTTGTTGTCAACGGCTTCACTCCCAGAGCCTTGACATCATTCACCAGCTCCTCGTCAGCAGTGTCGAAAACGAGTATGTCGAGAAAATCGCAGTACATTTCAGCCACTCCGACAGGAGAAGGATCGTGTCCCAAGCTTTTCATCAGCTCGGCGGCCGGGCCCCGCAGAGCCTGGCCTCTTACTATGGGTGAGACCGCGAGGATTGTCGCCCCGCTGTTCCTCAGTAAATCTCTCACCCCTGATAATGCAAGAATGGGTCCGATGCTTACGACTGGGTTGCTTGGCGGGATAATGATGTACTCGGCTTCGCTGAGTGCGGTGATGACCTCTTTTGTTGGCTTGGCTTTCTCTATGCCCTGGAAACGTATGCCGCGAGCTAGTATGCTGTGACCGTGTTTGACAAAGTATGTTTGGAAAGGCATTATTCCATTCTCTGTTTCGACGATGGTTTTGACGGGGTCGTTGGACATCGGCAGTATTCTCCACCTGACTCCAAGCTTTTCCGCAAGTTCTGCTGTGACCTGTGTAAGTGATGCGCCCTCGTTTAGCCTATTTGTTCGGTAAAGGTGTATGGCGAGGTCTCTGTCACCTATCTTAAACCATGTCTCGAGACCCAGGCGGCCAAGCATCTCCAGGGTGTTGAAAGTGTCATCCTTGATGCCCCATCCCTTGACATCGTCGCCGACGCCCGCAAGCTGGTAGAGCATGGTGTCTACATCGGGTGAGACGTATAGTCCGTAGAATGTTTCGTCATCGGCTGTGTTGACCACCACAGTCCCTATATCGGGATGTATGACGTGGCAGAGGCCTGTGACCAGTTTTGAGCCACCTACTCCTCCCGCGAGGGCTGTCAACAAACTGGTTCACCCCATCGGTTGAGCGCCGCAACCTCGTGTAACGGTTTTCTTCTTCCCTGTGTCTCTCCTCCTCTCATCCCAATTTCTACAAGAGCCATAGGCTCGAAGTCCTTCGGCAGCTCCAGCACACGTTTTACCGCATCGGGGGCGAAAAGTGGTGAGCAACGCCAACACGCGCCATAGCCCAGAGCATGAACAGCGAGGAGAATGTTCTGCACAGCCGCCGCCACGCTTTGAACAGCCATTATATACTCACATCTACTGCGTTTCGCATCCCAGTAAACATCCATCTCACGCATACACAGGCATGCGACGATCAAGTACGCGGCTTTCATGCTTCTGCCGTTGGATGATTCAATTATCTGCCGCGCTTTCTCTTGGTCGATGCCGTCTGCCAGGAGGTCGGTGAGCCACTCCTTACCCATCTCCTCGAGAAGCCGCCTCTTCACATCAGGGTCGGAGACCACGACAAACCGCCACGGCTGCGCGTTGTGTGCATTAGCGGCCCAAACACCCGCCTCCAAAGCCTTTAAAACAACCTCGAAAGGAATCTCACCAACACCAAGGTTCTTCGAGCTCCGCCTACTCTTTATCATCGTGAGAAAATCCATCAAACAAGCAAACAGCAAAACCCTATTTATGTTAGCCGCTGAAATAAAACTGGATGGTCGAGCTCTGGCTACGCTATGGGCGGACAATGGTCTTCACAGACCTCGAGGACAACTTCGAGGTCCTACAGTCAGCGAAACAATGGAACGAACCTGAGAAACTGTCGGAGAATATTGCGCCACTCATTTCTCCAGAAACACGAGCCATTATCATCGATTATGTGCATGGCTTGACAGGATTTGATAAAGTGGTTGAAACGGTTCTCGATGTGGTCAGAAAAGCCGGGGCTGACTTGGATAGTTTGGAAGTATTTGCCTCGGGGTGGAGGTATTGCGACGAAAACATTGAGAGAGTATTAGTGAACATAGTGAAAACAATTGTTTCCGAACACGGTGTCGGGAAAATTTCGCCACTCACGTCCTATGATCCGGACAAGTATCCCGAAGCTGTCGTCATCTCTCCAGCCGTTTACTGGAATGGCGAGGCTTTAACTCATGGAGATTTTCTCGAAGCTGTTGGGCTTGACGGTTTCAGCTGCTTCGTTGCGCCGGTTGTGGGTAGAGGTGGGGTGGTGTCTGAGGTCTATTCAGGCGACGATGTTCTAGACTCTGTTGTCAGGGATGCGGCGATGAAGTTATCTGTGTACACACCTTCTAAAGAGCCGCAGGTTGTGGTAGTTGGAGGCCCCGGCCACCCAGTTGACTCGAGGTTTCAAACATGTGTAAATATTGCCAGCGCTGGACTGGAGCTCTCTGAGAACAAGGTCCTTGTTTTTGCGCTGGAATGCTCCGAGGGACTTGGAGGAAACGAGTTCATCAACACTCTTCTAAACAAGTCTCAGCCAAACAATCGTTGTTTGGCAAAGGACATCGAGTCGTGGCGTGTGGTTGCGGCCCGCCAAAAAATATGTCTCGTCACCGCTCTCCCTTCATCGCTTGTAAGCCATCTACTCGCCGCGAGACAGTTTGATACGCTGGACCAGGCCATGACCTATGCTAGGCGGCTCAAATCAAGGGAGGCCCATGTCCTTTTTGTGGAGAACGGTGTAGGGACGCGGATTTTAGAATATGCGGCTGAGAGGGACGAAGCTAAGGACAAACATGGCGGCAACGCCGAATAGCGATATTTTTCTCCAGAATGAGAGTGGGGAAACCTCATCCAGCGGTATGATGTCAACGCTACGCCCCATCATCAGAATAAGCAGAAGAGCCATGAAATAATAGCCTGCGAAAACCAGAACAGCCAGCGCAACGTAAGATGCTATTAGGTGTTGTCTACGTGTGAGGAAGCTTCTAAATATTCTGCCGCCGTCGAGCTGCCAAATCGGCATAAGGTTCAAAGCAGTCACCACCATTCCGAGCCAAGCTGCAAATCCGACGGTCATGAAAAACGGGACATAGCCGGGTCTCTCATAAAACATCCCAATCAGGTAAAAGATCAGAGGTGGTTGCACGAAGGCGCCTTGACCAGCGATAGCTTCCAAAATTTGTTCATAACGGTTCTCAGGCACCCAGACGGCAGTCTCAAAAGCGAGGAAAGTAACCAAAACGGCCACAACAAAACCAGCAACAGGACCACTAACACCCAAGTCAAACATATCGTCCCTGTTAGCCAGCGGCTCCTTCTGGAATATAACAGCCCCAAGAGTTGGTAAAATGCCGGGCAACCCCGGAATAAAGTAGGGAAGGCTTGCGGCGACGCCGTCTATTTTGGCGGAAATCTTGTGACCCATTTCGTGGATAAAAATTATACCAAGCAACGCTAATGAAAAAAGCACTCCGTTGGTGATGATGGAGTTTAGTCCAAACCCTTGGGAAATGATGCTGAAGATTGGGCTGCTTGACCTGAGGATGCCGTCCACGGTTACTGTTCCCACGGTTGCGGCGGCGAGGACTAATGGTATCTTGACATCGTTTTTAGCCGGCCTGCTGTACGGAAAAACTCGCAACTTGATAACAGATTGTTCACGGCGTGCAGAGGCGAGAAAACCCATTTTCTTGAGCTCAGCCAAACAACTTTTGAACGCGGCCTTGATGTCGTTGTCGAGAACCTCAAACGTCAACACACCAGCCTCAAAATATGTGTTAGCCACGTTGAAGTGCCGCTCCACGGTCAGCTTCAACGAGTCGATGACGCCGTCGTAGACAAAACTCATGAACAGATGACATGTAACAATCCAATCTAAAAAGGTTACCGAGACATCGCTGATTGGTTAATGCGCTGACAAAGGGATAACATCCGCAACGAGGGATGCAAACTTGTCGGAGAATGTTACCTAGCTGTATTGGCCGGGATATTGAGACTGGGTGGGCACCTCCATGCATTCAACCCTATTTAGGTCTAGAGACGTATCTCGTTGTATAAGCATATGTGCCTATTCTGCATGACACGAATCAGATTGCATAGCTCTCTATGATAAGAACCGTGGGGCCGGTGGGATTTGAACCCACGACCTCGCGGGCCCAAGCCGCGCATCTTAGACCAAGCTGGACCACGGCCCCTTGAGAAAAAGGCTCCATAACCCGAATAAATACCAGCCGTTTTAGGGCAGGAGTTCTATGCCGTGTAAGCCGATGACGTATTCGCTCCATTCAGTTGGATGCCGCACTCCGCGTAGAAAACGTATTCGGAGAAAACGCCGCAGGTTGCCGCCCATCTCCTCCATCATCATCTCCACGACGCCGTCCGAGAGGCTGTAGAGGAGATTGGTGAGTTTCTGCTCGAGAATGTCTGGAACAATAATTGCGACACAGGTGCCGCCGTTCCTTCTCACGTCTGATGCGACGGCCTGGTAGAACTTGAAGGCGTTCTCCGAAGGAATGTATGCGAGAAGCGTGCTCAGGTCATCGATGACGAGAAAATAGTTGGACGAGTAGTCGGCTGCTTCGAGGAAGGTCTGCCGTATCTCAAGCAGGCTCGCCTCGGGGCTTATGCTGTAACGTGCTGGATACGCGTTTTCTCCCCGGGTGTGACAGTCAACGATAACAAGTTTACCTGTCTCGAGGTGGTTGTCAAAATCGACGCCGATGGATTTGGCGAGTTCGATGAAGTTTTGGGGAGACATGGTTGTGAGGACGTATACCGTTTTCCTATCCTTGGACAACGCGGTTTCAACGGCTTGTATCGATAGGAGGGTTTTTCCGACGCCGTTGGGGCCCGTGAAGATTATCGACCCTGTTTTGCCGAGAATTGTCTCAATTATCCACTCGACGCTTACCTGCATCTCCCCCACCCCTCTTAACAGGCTCAGTCAGAGAAACTCTCCGCCAGTCGCGTAGAAGAGCCCAGAAAGCGGCCGTCAAGAAAATGAAGAAGACGAGGCCTGACACGATGTCTATGCCCTGCGGTATCCCCGTTAGACGGCCGCTTAGCTGCAGCAGGACTAACCCCCTCCCCGCAACCGACACCGCCGCGGCGACTATTATAACTTGTGGCCTAATTTGCTCGACTCTATGCCCTATTCTCCCGCCGCTCGCTCTCCTCCAGTAGGACTTAGAGGGGTGAGAGTGAAGGTAGGTCGTAAGCCTTACTGTTCATATGCAACCAACATTGAGACCTGAGAAGCGCCGAGACAAAGCCGTAGAAAGGCCTCGAAAACCGGAAAAGTAAGAGAAGAAAAGGCATCTTTTAAGAGATTATCCTATCCTTACCAGCCTCTAATATACTCTCTTTATGCAACCAGTAAAGAAGTGAACATCAGGAAGAGTCATAAGGCATAAATAATTAAGGAAAAAATGAGGGGATGGTTGGCTGGCAGGCACCCAACCAACAACATCTAGGAAACCCAAAAAGAAGCCGGCCGTTTAAGAGTTTAGCGAGGCGTAGACATCGCCCGTTTAATAGTCGGGCGTACCGGCTTCTGGGTTTTATCCTTGTTGTTGGGCCGGTACGCCTGCCAGCCTCTCCTGGGTTTCCCGTCTGATTGTCAGCCAGATTGTTTTTAGTAGTTCTTGTTGTTGTTTTCCTCGAGGTATCCCATGTAGGACCATTGTTAGCCTTGTCAGGGCCTGTCTGACACCATGGTTGTATCTCTTCTCCCGTCTATTGCCATGGAGTTTTAGATAGTTTCTCACCTTTGTGAAGGATTTGCTGAAGTCTATAAATGTCAAGAGCTCCGCCAAAGCCTCCCTAGACGTCAAATGATTGTCACCAGATAATCCAAGTTCTTCTACAAGCCTGTTGTAGACTGGGTATCTTATGCCAGCCTCCTCCGAAATAATTTCTGCCAGCTCTCTCATTCTCTCCTCGTTGAACCTTATCACCGTCCTCAGTATTCTTCTCTCCATCTCCGAGACTGCCTTAGACATGTTGAGTAGTCTTTGATGAGTTTTTAGGAGGCTTCGGAAAGCGGCTATCATCCTCCTCATTATGAGGAAGTCTTCATCAACTCTGCGGAACCACTTCTCTTCAATAGCCATCAGAGCCTTGATGTCAGCTCTCGCGGACTTGGATTTTATGTTCAGCCTCTGCCTCACCACCTCAATCATCGATAATCTCCGAAGATAGTAGACCTCTGCGCCTCTCCTCAGAAGCATTATGAAACCATCTGTGTGGATTATTGGGATGGTGTCGACGAATACCTTGTCTCCCGGGCCTGCCGGTATATCCACCGGAGAATCAACATGCCTAAAGTTTTCACCGTCCGTAGTGTAGGTTACCCGGTATCCGGTGTCATCCCTCTTCCTGTGAACATCGCAGTAGAACCTCATCTACACCACCTTCCTTAGGACTATGGCGTATTCGTGGTAGAGGTCGTGGTTATGACCCTTGACTGTATGGTATTTGGCGAAGTGGCCGTTTGAAAGCCTGAACTTCAAGGCCTCGACATGCCGGAGACCAACGTATTCTGCGAGCTCCTTGGTAAGCTCTACGAGGTT
The DNA here is from genome assembly GCA_041641305.1 of Nitrososphaerota archaeon. GTDB lineage: Archaea > Thermoproteota > Nitrososphaeria_A > Caldarchaeales > Caldarchaeaceae > Caldarchaeum. The sequence goes on from JBEPYN010000001.1 coordinate 517,003, forward strand.
CTTACCTCGTCTGCATCTGTCGCAATTCCTCATCCTGCTTCCGCAGTGGTCGCAGTATGTAGAGAGCCATCTCTGCAGCAAGTATTCTCCGTAGAATCCGCCTAGGATGCCCACAACCATCAGAAGAACACCCTCGAACAAACGCCCCTCATTGACCAACTGAATCCCGTAGACAAGAGCTATCGCAACCAGCGCAGGCATCAGCATACTGCTGGACACCCTCTGCACCCCCACACCATTCCTCCGCGGCCGATGGGCAGTGTTTCCACGGATGGGTCGGACCCGCCCATCCGCAGAGTCCCTGGCCATCCAGACGACCTTACCCCCGGGAACCAGGGGTTTTGGAGGGCTTGGAGACACATATTCCCTCCCCATGAATGGGGGAGGCGGCCTATGACAGCCGAGAAAATCTCCAAACCCTCTCAAAGCCGTCTGGAGAATGGTGTGGAGAACGTTAACAGAACATCGTAACCATCTGTCCCCGCCCACGGATTTGGAGCCGCTCCCACCAAGCGCCTCCATGACGCCATGATAGGGAGAACCCGTGGAGGAGACACCATGCCTCCCCCATGGAAAAACAGGCTCCAAGAATTCCCAGGCGGAGTATCTGAACAAACGTCTGACTATCTTCTGCCGGTCGCCTGTCCTGTCCACGGTGTCTAGGGGGCTGTGTAGTCATGCGTAGCACGGCCTACACACCCCGCCATGCCAACCATGCGTAGCACGAGAAGGCATGCTTTGTCGAGACACCTGGACAGGCTTCAGCCGCATCGGCTCCGCCCCGGCTCCGTCATGCGTAGCACGGCCGAAGCCTTTCCCATCCCATGCATCCCGGAGAAGCCTGTCATGCGTAGCACGGCCAGGCAACTCCACAGAGACACCCGTCATGCATGGCACGGCCGGGTATCTGGGGCGGCAGATGCATGGGCTGGAGCGGAGCCGGAAGCCAGCCAACCACCCCCGCCACCCCACAAACAATTGAATGGGGTGGACGCCATCTCTCAGGCGTATATGGGAAAAAACAAGGAGTGTTTGGATGGCTGGAGTTGTTCAGCTATGTTTGAATTAAAATTCTCCCGTTATGGGCTCAGGATGGCGGGGAGAGTCAGCCAACCTTCCCCCTCTATCCGGGCTTGTAGCCGTTTCTTCGACCCCTTTCCCCTGCTGCGGCTTGGGGATTTCCTTTGCGAGGGGTCTTTGGGCGAACGGCGGTCAGCCCGGCGCGGACGCCCAGCAAAACATGGAGAAGAGAAGGGTTCTAACGGGTTAGAATCATGTTATTGCCCCAGCCTATTCCACCCCCTTGGATGAACCGTCCAGCACCCGTCTTTCCCCGGAGCGGTCTAGTGCCCAGGGCTTGGATAAATCATCCATGCACCGGAGCGTCCCCGAGCCTCACCGGACCATGCCCTTAGCGGGCAAGCCATCAACCCGGAGAACCCTAGACCATATCCGGAGAGGCGGCAGCTCATCCAAGGGAGCAGCCCATCATCCCGCGGAGACGCTCAGGCAAAGCCTATAAGGAGGACTCTACTCCTCCCTATGGGCATCCCTGCCACGCCTCTGTGGTTCGGGGGGAACTCTGGGCGGCTGGGGTGCCCTCTCCACTCCATGTCCGCAGCGCTCCTATGCTTGCCGGCTTCGACGACCTGCGTGAATGTCGGGGGACTTTGGGGACAGGTTTGCCGGCACCCATCCCCTCGCCGCAGCCTTTTCAGGCTGTGGACCGGTTCCGCATCCGGCTCCCCAGCTCAGCCCCGTCGCCGGGGCTTCATGGGAAGCTCACGCAAGCCAGCCAACCCCTTGGAGAGGCTGGTCTAACATCATTTCCCCAACCTCCCCCATATAAAGTTTTGGTGGCAAACCTGAACGAGATTTGAACGAGAGTTGAACGAGAAATGTACGACGGCGGCTAATATTGTTCAACGCCTCTCTGGTGAGCCAAAAATCCGGCGAATCAGGCTGACCATAATTGTTCAATCTCGTACAAATCTCGTTCAGTTCTCGTTCATTTCTCGTTCAAGTTTGCCACCAAAAGTTTATCTAGGGTTCCTTACGTCTCAGACTAACCTATTTAAAGGTATATGGTTGAAAACCGCGGACAAGCAACCCCAATTCCAGGAAATTTCGGGGTTCTGGAGAGACCTAAAATTTCCTGTAAACGCTGTTTTTCAGCCAAGTGTCTATCGGTTGACAAATTATAGTCAACCCCCTTCCGTAGAAGGGTGAAATTTCGGGGAATTAGGCGCGGTAATACGGTGACCAAAATTACTTGGCTATGGTAATGCCTCTTGTCTCTATGGCTTGTAGAGGCGATTTTTCAGCTTTCTGGGACGGGTTTTTGAGATTTTTTGTGGGCTGCTCGTCGTTTGTCGATTCTGAGGAGACGATATGTGGAGGCTCGTGGTTTATCCGTCTATATGCTTGCCGCCGTATCTGCTTCTATGTGAAGAATAGGAAACAGGGTAGAGGGCGGTACATTGTTCTCGTCCCAGCGGTGTTGCTGATGGTTTTCACAATATACCTTATGCTGACCCCTCCTCAGACAACGGACTCAGTTAATGTGACGAACAGAGCCACAGCACCAGACTTCACGCTCGAAACAATAGACGGCAAAGGGTTGACAGGCGGAACACTATCCTTCTCAAGCCTGCGGGGAAAACCCATACTCATAGACTTCGTATTCGAATGGTGTCCACACTGCAACAACATGGCGCCTATCATGGAGAGGCTCCACAAAGAGTATGGAGACAGGGTAACATTTGTCACGGTCATGGGCTCTCAGAACACCAATCCCGAGAAGTCTGCAGAGTTCCTAGCTAGACATGGCGTAAAATGGGCGGCGGTATACGACAAAACGATGAAGACATTCATTGACTACGGTGTGAGGGGGACGCCTACATACGTATTCATACGACCAGACGGGACAATACTACGCAAATTACCGGGAGAACCGCCATACGAGACACTCAAGCTCTCCGTAGAGGAGCTATTAACAGGGCTCTAAACGCCCTCTGAGTTAGCAGACAAGTTGAGAAAGAAATGGCTTCTGAGGTGGAGAAGAGGAAGACAATACGAGTCAGGCATTAAAACCATATAAACTTGGACAATAGCTCTTCGTCATTGGCGATGCCGAGGAAAACAAATCGCTCATATATACTGCATCGAGGTATTGGGAAAGTTGAGAAAAAAGCTACTTATGAGGAGCTAAACCTGAAACTGCTTGAACTCTTATCCGACTGCTGGGACAGAGTCATATCGCTCGATTTTGAGACATACGTTGTCGAAAACAGATTCTTGAACGATGAGAAAATACTGTCAGTTAGTTTCGCTAGGAGGGTTTCGGGGAAAACAATGCAGGCTGAAGGTATCGAGGTTAAGTCTAATGTTTTAAATAAAGAAGACAAAGACTCTGAAAAACAAATGCTTGATTGGTTGGATGAGGAGCTGGGGAAGATTAATCCTCTCGGAGTCGTAGGATATATGCTCAGAGCGTACGATATTCCGCTTTTAATAATGAAAAAAGAGCGCAACAAGGTGGAAGGCTCACCGTACTGGAAAATAATAGACCTAACAGAGAACGCAGTACATGTGGACCTCTACCACCTGCTCAGGGACAGAGGTTACAATAATCTGTACGACGCCATATCATCACTATCCCAAAATCTTCCTCTAAAGAAAGTAGAAGATTACTTATCTCAAAATAGAGAAATGAAGGGAAAAGCTGTCAAAGAGTTATGGGAAAAAGGGGCACTCAAAGAATACAACGAAGGACATGCATATAACATGTTGCTGATTGCGGAATGGCTCACATTCGGAGGAGAGTAATGACAACCGTATACTATTCCGATTGTCCATCCGAGAGGCTCGCTGTACTCCTTCACAATCTCGTCATATGTTGTGAAAACCCTTCTCTTCACCAACTTTGACCTGCTCTTCACCAACCCATCACATCATGTAATAATCCTCCCATATAACGCTAGGATGCCATCATATAGAAGTGCTTCCTTGACCATGTTTTGGCAGACTCAGCAGCCAAATATAGCCGTGTCTACCGCAGTCTCTTTCTCCAGGGTAGGTTAACGAGTCGGCTTCAGATACACCAACACCGCCATATACTATCTATCAGCGTTTTCGATAACGCTTCTGCTCGCCAACATGGGTATGAGCTATGGGTTCTTCGGATTCTTCAAACTATGAGGATGTAATCGCTCATCGGGCGAAACAATGACTAGAGCCAGACTCCTTTCGCCCCGACGCATCTGAGAACCATCAAGTTTTTCTCGTTGTCGGGAATATTTTTGCCAGAAACAGACGCTCTCTGCGGGGCCGAAAGCACGTAGAACAGCTCTTCACCAACCTCTGCTATGTCTCCTACAGTGAACTTCAGCAGCCACTTCCTCAGAAGCTCGAGCGTCGGAGCATGTCTGACGTATACGATGACTTTATCATATTTCTTAGCGTCGGCCGCGAGCTCATCGAGAGAAGAGCTGCTAACCTGTATACAGAAGCTTGGAAAAAGGCTAGAGAAAGCTGACGGCGGCAAAGACGGCAACACCTTAAGGACATTCTTTCTCGCACTCATGAAGTCGATTTCTCAGCCGAAAAATAAAAGGCATCATCTGCATAATGGAACCGTCAGAAATTGTTGAATGCAACCTTGCCCGGGTGGTCTACGTTTGGCCGGAAACGGTTAATACTGGGAGAAGTTTTATGATGGCGATGAATCCCGGCAAGGTATTGCCGGCTATCCTGCTTGTTGTAGGCCTGTTGGCCGGGTTCTTCAGCGGCTCGGTTCTAAGCCCCGTAACAGTCACCAGCACGTTGGTCAAAACCTCCATTTCGACAAGCGTAAGCACGGAGCAGGTGACAAAAACTGTGTCCACCACCGTGACTTCGTACGAGACCCTTAGATGGTCTACTACGCTTTTCGTAACGGCCCGCACCACGTTAACTTCGGTCTCAACCAGTATCTCCACCCGGACAACCACGGTTACATCGACCACTACCGCAACCACTACAATGGTTTCAACCGTTTACCCCGCCGTCTCGGGAACCGTGCTGGTGAGAGACAGAGGCAGCGGCTCTAAGGAGACGCCGCCGTTCACGCTCGAGGCGACCTCAGACCTAAGGATAAAAATCACGATAAGGGCTACGGCCGACCTCCGATACGTCGGCTTATATTGGTACCTGTATGAAGTGGGCGATGACCTATCCTATAAGAGGGGCTCTATTCTAGAGGAGCAGGGGTCCTTCGAGTTCTACGCCGCAGCCATTCCGCCCGGTAACTGGTACATACAGGTGAACGCCGCCAACTGCAACTGGGAAATCACTGTCGAAAAAGTTACTTGACAGATTCCGAGAACTCTCTCCATCTTTCCAGCATAATTTTCCGCCTCTCCTTCAGGAATTCTTCATAGTTCTCGCGTTTCCATAGCTCAGGGTCGAGCGGAATGCAGTGCTCCCGTAACAGAGCAGGGTCCTGGTCGTAGAGTTTGCTGAGATACTCCGACGGCTCTTTATCCCTCAGAGTCTTGTTACTCAGGCTTGAGAGAAATGTGATGTTTGCCGCATCATTCTCCAGCTCGGGGTCTAGCAACTTCCTTTTGAAAAGGTATTGTGGGAAGATGTGGTGCTCGTTTATCTCACTATCTCTTAGCTCCCATATCTTATCCGGGTCACCCCCATCCCTGGGCGTCCAGTCACGGGCATTATAAGATTTGAGGAGAATAGATAGCAGGGTTCGGTGCTCGTCGGAGAATTCCCGCTCCAGATAGTCGGGCAAGAGCTCCTTCACCTTCAGATTTTCTACTAGTCGTCCAACATCCCAACTATTCTTCACCGATTCCAAGTCTTCTAAGAGGTCGCTCTCCAGCCGTCCAGTATATCTGCCATTGAACGATGCCAGTACAAGCCACTTAACCAGCTCATGTTTAAACTTCTTGTCAACCAGCTTGCCCTGTGACAGATAGTTGTTATGCATGATTATCGCGGGCATGACGGGGAGGTAATGCGATACCAAGAACTTCGGCCTGGCTCCGTATTCCTGGAATATGTCGAGAACACTCTGGATAGCCTTGAACGTATTGTTTAAGTATTTGAGCAAAGTCTCGGAATTGTTCCTCATCAGCTCATTCAGAGCCGGCTTAAATTTTACCTGACCAGTTGCAATGGCTAAGTATGCCCGTATAAGAGGCGGGGCGTCGACATCATATCCCCTGGTTTGCAAGTCGCTCAGCAATGTTTCAAACTGGTCCCTGAACCTCTTTCCCTGTTCATGTATGATTTTACCGGACAGGAGCGCTAATACGAGGTCGTGTAGCTTCACCTTGGTTCCCTGGCTGTTCAAGGCCACGAACATCCGCGAGATATTCTCGAAGGCCTCGAGATGGTTATCCCTGCTCCACTTTATCGTAACCTCCATGAAGGTCACCTTGTAATCGTTGAAACGCTGCCAAAGCCTCGTCAGGCTATCGTAGATTTTCGGTTGTCTCACAGAATGCTTCTGAACCAATTCAGAATATTCCCTCGCCTGCAACACCTCTGACACTTTGTACAAGTTACCGCCTGGATTAGTTCTGCCTCGGCCAAGAATGAATTTCTCGTTCAATGCATCGAATAGAAGGTTAATCCTTTTTGTTTCCTGGTTTATGGTTATTTCGCCATTATTTATCAGGAGTAGAGATGTCAGCCTCTGTCTGCCATCAATCACCATGTAGCGTCCGTTCTTTAAATTCATGTTATCGGCGATTGGCCTGAAAATGTTTTCGAGCTCCTCACGCACATCCGTAGGTATCTCGGCCACGCATATCGACCCTATTGGAAAACCGTTGTAAATAGACTCCGCGAGCTCCAGCACCTGCCTGTTACGCCATACAAAGGGTCTCTGAATATCAGGGACTATGAACTCACCCTGCTCAAGCTTAGACATCAAATCCCTAAGGAGCATATCCATGTCGTGGAAAAAATCAACGAGAAGTATAAATCTTAAGCGACATTTTTCTCAACCCCTGCCTCCAATGCTTCGTTCTCCGCCACTAGACAGACTGAGCTGCCACCCATTATTCCACAGAATCATATGTTCCTACCGTTCCCATCAACCCTCTGAAACAGCCACGTTCTCTTAAAACTTAATTTTTAAGGTCAGGATTATAGTTTTCATGAATTTTGGGCTTGATTTCTGGGTGGCTTGTTTATCTGAGAGAGGCTACCAACTTCATAGAGACAAGCTTGACATCGAAACTCTGTTCAAGACAAGGGTTCTTCTCAGCAGTGATGTGAAGGAGGCTTACCTACTCTATAGAGATGATTTTGTAGAGGTTGTGGCACTAATTTTTGACGAGCTTCCAGGCAGGGGTTATTGCGCTAGGATTGCTCGGCGATGGCGTGAAAAAAGACTGCTTAGGCCTTTCCTGATATTTACCGACAATATTTCGTCTTATGCGGTGATTGTTAGAGGGCCGGGGCTGGGTGAGGAGGTTAGAGTGCTGCATTTAGAGGGGCAGTTGTATAGAACAGATTTGGAGGCTCTCGAGTCAGTAACCCATCCAGGAAAACCTGACGAGCTCAGGAAGAAATATGATACGGAGTTCTTCCCATATGAAAAGGTTAGGGAAGAGTTTTTCCAGCAGTATAAGAAACTGTTTGAGAAAGTCATTGAAATCGTTAAACCCGTTTTCGGAGAGAACCGTGCTAAAGAATATGCTCAACGGTTTCTAGGCAGGCTGATGTTTCTCTACTTTCTCCAGAGAAAGGGGTGGTTAAACAACGATAGACAGTTCATAAACAAGTTGTCCGGTTTCAGAGAGCTTAACAGAGTCTTCTATGAGCTTTTAAACAAACCGGGGGGAGGAGACGGTGTACCATATCTAAACGGCAGCCTCTTTGACAGGGAGGAGTATCTAACAGCTGAGGCTGAGAGAAAGATAGAGAAGAAAATGGATAGTTTGTTTAATGAAGCTAGGGAGGTGTTTAACCGATACAACTTCACCGTCAACGAGACTTCGCCGCTGGAGGTTGAGGTAAGCGTAGACCCTCTGCTGCTGGGAACAGTTTTGGAGAACATGCTTCCCGAGCATGAGAGGGGAGCCAAAGGAACCTTCTACACACCGGTCAACGAGATAAACTTCATCTGTAGAAAAGCTATACAGGCTTGGCTGGGCCTAGAGGACAGGGTAGACGAGACAGGGACCAGGCTAATCGACGGGCTCGAGGAATACATCAACCAGTTAAAAGAAAGGCGGGACGAGGCGGAGATAAGAGAGTTCAGGAACAGGCTTCTATCTTTGAAAGTATGTGATCCCGCCGTCGGCTCGGGAGGGTTCCTCGTGGTGATGATGCAGACGATACTGAGCCTTATTCAGGAGGTTGAGGAGGCTGTAGGCTGGCACGCCGACCCAGCTATCTACAAGTCGAGAATCCTACCCAACCTCTATGGATTCGACATAGAGCCCGAGGCCGTCGAGATAGCGAGACTCCGTCTATGGCTCTCCCTCGTAGTTGACCAGAAGAAACCCGAGCCACTCCCCAACCTAGACCTAAACATCATGGTGACAAGCGACTCCCTCAGCCTCCCACAAGGTGGACAATCCCTTATCGACCAATACTACACATCTAGCAGGATTAGAGAACTGGTCGACAACCTGAACGAGCTTAAAAAGAAATACACAACCGAACACAATCCAACAGCGAAGAAAGAGCTTCAGAACCGCATCGAGAAAATCTGGCGAAAACTTGTGGAGGAATTTGGGAGCGAAGAATTAAAGACTCTACCGCTTGAGCTAATCATGATGAGCCGACCAGACATAATAGTGATGAATCCACCCTACGTAAGACAGGAGAAAATACCTCCTAGAACAAAGGAGCACTATGTAAAGAGCTATAGACTGGACAGGACATCGGACATCTACGCATTCTTCATGAAAAGAGCCCTTAACTTACTTAATGAGAAGGGTGCAGCATCCATAATATCATCCGACAAGTGGCTCGAGGTCGGGTACGGCTTAAAGCTGCAGGAGACGCTGAAACCCCATCTCCTGGCTGTCTACGGCCAGCGTGAAAGAAGCTTCGGAGCAGACATAAACACAGTAATAACAGTGCTCAGAAAAGAAAAACTACCAGACAACCACAGCATACAGTTCATCTACCTAAGCAAATACGGCGAAAAAACAGTCATCAACCACAAATCCATACCAAGAGGAGAGCTCAAGCCAGGGAAATGGTACTACCTAAGAGCACCGAAAATATTCGAAGAAACCCTACTACCAAAACTAACCCACAAGCTGAAAGACTTCGCCGAAATAAAATTCGGCATTAAGACCGGTGCTAATGAGTTCTTCTACATGAAGGACGTCAGCCACCTATACGAGGCAGACTACCTAGCAAACCCAAGAAGATTCCACGAATGGGGAGTAAATGCACGAAACCAAAAAGAACTCGAAGAACAAGAACTTATATACATAGAGAATGAAGCAGGAAAAAGATTCGTGATAAATAAAAAAGATGTAAGACCTATTCTCCGGTCGCCAGAAGAAATTCACGAATATATGTTTTCACAATTCAAGAAACTCTGTCTGTATACAAGCAATCCAGGTTCATTAACCACAAAATACATTAGAAAATATGAAAAAGAGGGAATACACCGCCGATCCACTCTCAGAAATAGGTCACCTTGGTGGAAACTTCCAGAGTTAGAAACCACTAGTATCGTTTTGATAAAGTCATTCCACAATGTAATTTATGAACCGATATGTCCTAAACCCGTTCTCGTGGACCAGAGAGCTTATGTATTTAAGCCCCGCAACCTCAAATCATTAGAAGATGTGTGGAAGTACTTCAACAGCACGATTTTTTACTTAACTATCGAACTTTATTGTGATAGGTTGGGCGGAGGAGCGACAGATATCAGGGTCGAAGATTACAAAGAAATGCCAGTCCCCGACTTGTCCCGATTACATATAGCGTTTGACGCTAAAAGGTTGTGGAATAGAAAACCATTACCTTACAATGAGGAGGTGCAGCAGGCTGATAGACGAGAATTAGACAAAGCTGTGCTTAGAGTCCTAGGCTTCCCCGAATCCGAACTAGATAGGCTTGTCGATGAACTTCACAAGGCTTTTGTATGGGTTGTCGAGGACCGCTTGATAAAATCCGGCAGACCTCTACACGTAGAAGAAGAGGAAGGGGCTGTGGTTGACGAAGATAGTTGACAATTCAAAGGAAACTCTGCAGAGTGTTCTTTTGAAGGAGTTACAGGAGGTTTCTGAGGTTGCTATCGCGACAGCGTACTTCAACATCACGGGCTTCGGCGACATAGAGCCCGGCTTAGCAGACAAACCTCTACGCCTCCTACTAGGCAGGCCTCCCACCGAGCAGATAGAATGGGAGGAAGAAGTTCTTAGAGAGCTTGAGGAATATGAGGATGACCCTCGATACTTCAGTCTTCTGCAGAGAGTGATAACGTTTTTTGAACATTATTCTAGGGAGGTGAGAATAGTTGATGGAAAGTTTTTCCACGGCAAGGCGTTTCTGGGAGTTCACCCGTCTTTCCAAGACGTTAGGAGGGGGTTTGCATCCGTGGGCTCAAGCAACTTCACCCATGGAGGACTGGTTACCAACAGGGAGCTGAACATGTTCACAACGGATAGGGAGACTGTTCAAGAGCTGGCGGAATGGTTTCAAAAACAGTGGAGCGATATGTTTTCAAGAGACTATAAGAACGAGTTCCTAAGCCTTCTAAAAACATACGTCACCTCATGGAGTCCATACGAGGTCGCGGCCAAAGCATTGTGGGAAACCTATAAAAAAGATTGGGAAACCAAGAGGCCGAATATACTCAAAAACCTGTACCCGCATCAGCAGCTAACCTTCATAGACGCATTAGACAAGCTGGAAAAATACGGCGGCGTAGTTATCGCCGATTCCACGGGTCTTGGAAAAACCCTTACGGCCTTGGCCATAGCTCACTACTATAAGGGTCTTGGTGTCAAGTCTCTGCTCATAGCTCCCAAAAGCATACTCGACACTACTTGGATGACCGAGATGGATAGCTCCGACATATGGGTTAAGTGGATAAACTCCGAGAAACTTTCAGCAGACCCAGAAATAGTGGAACAATATGTAAACAATGATAAAAGCATTGGGTTGATTATCGTTGATGAGGCGCATTATTTCCGCAATCCTGCAACAAACCGTTACAACGCACTAAGCAAGCTGATTAAACTTACCAGGTCCAAGGTGGTTCTGGTAACTGCCACACCTGTAAACACAAGCCTCATGGACCTGTACCACATAATGGCGCTCTATCTTCCAGACAACATCATATTTGACGAATACAGAACTACGCTGGGAGAATATTTCATACAGAGCCAGAAAAAATGGCTGAACAACGAGCCAGTAGACATGGAAGATATTCTGAGGAAATTCGTGGTGAGACACTCTAGACAATTAGCAAAGGCGCTGGACAGGGAGGGCAGGATAAAATTCCCGGAGAGACAACTACACACCATAAAATACGACCTGCCACTCGACGTGGAAAAACTATACAATCTCCTCGACAAACTTAACCTATATTTCTACGAGCTCAGCGTAGACAAGCTCTCTCAACAGTTCAGGCTACCTGATGGAACACCCGCCATAAAATATGAGAAACAAGCCGAAAACCTGAAAGACCTGATAAAGGTGATACAGAAGATAGGTCTTCTCAAAAGACTGGAAAGCAGCATACATGCGTTCAGAGAATCCATCAACAGAATTAAGAAATACATTGAGTACGCAACAATCTATGCAGAAAAAGAATCCATATTCATACCTCCCAAGCTCAAAGGGGACCTGTTCGCTCTGCTCGGCGAAGAAGAGGAACAGGCAACCCTTCCAACAATGGAGGACCTATTCTATAAACATCGACACCTTCTCGAAAAATGCAGTCTAAGCAACCATGAGAAACAAAAACTTATCCAGAGCAACAGGGAAGACCTGAAGACAATTGAAGAAGTGATATCGCTGCTACCCGCCAGAGACACAAAAATTGATGCTTTTCTAAAGGAAGTTAGCGATGTCGCCAAAAAATTGTCAAAAAGGAACGGCATAATAATATTCACCCAATACATCGACACAGCAAAATACGTTTTCGATGCCCTCAGAAACAGCTACCCGTACTCTATCCTCGTAACAGGCGAGGGCGGAAGAGATAGCAGTGGTAAGAGAATTGAGGAGGCCGAGGCTGTTGAACACTTTCAGAAAAACGGAGGCATATTGGTTAGCACAGACGTTTTGAGCGCCGGGCAAAACCTCCAAAACGCTCAATACATAGTCAACTACGACTTCCCATGGAACCCCGTAATACTTATACAAAGGGCTGGGAGAGTTGACCGAATAGGCTCCCCCTATGACAGCGTCTACCTCTTCAACGTTCTACCCCATCAAGGAGGCCCCGACGACCCAACCAGCCTCGAATACTTCCTGGGCCTCATGACGAGGCTCTACCAGAGACTTGAGGCCATCAGAGCCACCATAGGGCTTGACGCATCAACCCTGGGTGAAGAAGCCATACCTAGAGACTATACAGAGCAGAGAAGAATAGCCGCCGAGGACAAAAAAGTTTTAGCGGAGCTTGAGAAAAAACTTGAGCAATTCACGAAAGACCCGTTGGACGACCTAGCCCAAATAATCAACGAGAGAGGAATAGACTGGGTTGAGAAGCTTCCCAACGGAATAGGAGCGTTGAAAAAAGACAGCTTCGACGCTGTTTTCGCCCTCTTCACAGACGGGCAACAGCACTACTGGAGGTTGAAAAACCTAGACACGGGCGAGACCTTGACGAAGCCGTCCGAGATAGTTCCTATCCTGCTCCGCGGGGACGTTCACAGCAAAGGAGAGAGGATAAACTACGACATATTAGTGGATAAGCTGAGACAATTAAAAGAGGAGCTCAGAACAGAGCTGTTGAAAAAACAGACAATAACCACAACCATAGAAGACATCCCAGTATCGGTTACCAAAATCGTTAAAGAAATATACGAGGCACTAGAGAGGTTGGGAGAGGAGGGAATAGTTTTAGCCGCAAGGTTCAGAAAACAAGCCAACAACCCAACCACCGTCAAAATACTGAAAAAAGCACTAGAGGAGGGAAAACTACTCGAAGAAGCAAGGAAAATCCTCAAAGAAGACACCCAAACCAAAGCATCAAACAACAACCAGACACTAAAAATCAAAAGAATATGCTGGTGCTACATAAGGAAGGAAAACCAACCCAACAACCCGTAACAACATGAACCTGTGAAAAAACGTATAAAGCCACTGACCAAGTATTTAGACGTGGCTGCTATCTAGGAAATTACCAGAATCTATCTTGAGACAGCTCAGACAGACTTGGGTGCGGCCAACTTCCTCTACCAGAAGGAATTCTACCCGCATGCTTTAGACAAGTATTCGAACTACGATAAACCTGGGGAAATAATCAGAGGCGCCAAACAGATTCTAAGGAGCCTGATTTTTAACCAGAATTTGAGCGCTGTACCTTCTCCACGCAATTAGGCCTCATCCGTTTTTATGCCTGTATGTTTGGGTTACTATCTCGATGAAGTGTGGTTTGGCTGTTTTGCTTGTTTTGCTGGCTTTTTTGCCTCTGGCAGCTGCTGAGCCGGGGTTCTTCTTCAGAGTAACCGACTGCGCCACCGGAGAGCCCATTGCCGGGGCGTTGGCGGCCATCATACGCGGAAGCTATGGCAACGGCGTGTCCACTAACGCAACCGTATACGCATACTTCGATTCACCTTACGGAGAATACACCTATTATATTTCCATGCAGGGCTACAGGATGGGAGGCGGGGAAGAAGTGAAAAGCATGAAGAAACCCTCCAGATACAGAAATACAGCAGATATTTCACCTCATCGAAGGTACGGGCTGAGACATAATAGCTACTTGACAGGTTTTCATTCACGCCATGAAGCCTGAGAATTTCAGATTTTCGTGGCCAAACATCCTTATTCCTTGAAATTTTGCCTCTCTAAGGTTTACGGATAGGGAATCTTCGACTTTAGTCCCTCTCGAAAGATTATATGCTGTTTAGCGGTGGTGTTTACGCTGGTGGGCTGAGTTTGACCCATCAGCATTGTATATCGGATTTCTTTCCCCGAGAGGGTTTTTGAGAATATTGAGACTCACCCGTCTATGAGGCCACGGGCACGATGAGGCTAAAGGTGAGCAAAAAGGTCTGGAAAGAGCTTAACATCCCAGATAAGGGTGATTTCAAGGCTGTTGTAAGGGGTAGGATGTTTAAAAGCAGGTATGATACTACGGCTGGTCTAAGGCTGCGGATACCCAGCCACTATACATACCTGTTTAGGGAAAACGGCTTCATGGAGAATGGGGAAAATAATGGTCAAAGGAGTTTGTTTATTGACCTTTGGGTTGAGGACGGTATGCTATGCATGTCATACAAGCCTGACGAGGAATATGACCATTACGAGAATATACCGATTTTTAAAGCACCTAATTATGGGAAAGGAGTTGGTTTCTGCGCAAGATGCCAAATAGGATATATTATCGAATTTTCTCCTAAGTGTCCTATTCATGGTATAACTAAGAACAAAACCAAGAAAAAGAAAAACAACAACATAACTAATTAATCATGCGGCGGGCGCCATTGAGTTTAAAGAAGCGTCTGAAGATACCCAGGTTCAGCTCCCTCGCTATGCCGTAAACCATCCAGGTCAGGACAAGCGTCAAAATGAGCGTGACGAAGACCATCACAAACTCCAAGTCGGTGGACGACGTCATCTTTTCACACCATCCCCTTAGCCCTCTTTCTTCTCTGCCCAGCGGCCCTGCGCAGCCCTATCACCGAGGCCACAGCCACCGCAGCCACAGCTATCGGCATCAGCATGGTTAGGAGATCTGATGAGGACAAGGCGATGTTTCCCAGCACAAGCGTGACTGGAACCTTTATGACAAACTCCTGCCCATCGGCGAGGAGGTTAACCTGCTGCACGGCCTGCTTGGTTCCGACAGACGCTTTTAAGACATAGGGGCCGGGTGGGAGCAGAGGGTAGAATGCTTCGGAGCCTGTGAATGTTCCCAGAGAGACATCTCCCCTTGAAAGTGTGATGGATGCCTCTATGGGTGAACCAAGCTCGTTGACCGCGGCTGCCCTGAGGCCGTAGAGAGGCAGAGTAAACTCGGTTCTGTTCCCCGCTTTGGCCATGCCCTCGAAAACCGTGAACCCTCTGTAACGTGCGGTGAAGCCGTAGGAGCCGGCGGGTTTCTGGCCTAGCCTCACAACGCCGTCCGCGCCTGTTTTCTGGGAGCCGAGGCCGGCGGCCTCAACCTCTACACCGCTTATCGGCGCACCGTTTTGGTCATGGAAAAACAGCTCAACCCATCCAGCCTCCACGACAACACTCACTTCTTCAGCGGCCTTCACGGTGCCGTTGAAAACAGCTACGTCATCTAAAAAGATGATAAGCTGATGTGTACCAGCCGGCACTTGGTCAAAGACAGCCGACCCGTTTACAACAGGCTGCTGCTCCGATGACTGGCCCCGCCACAGCATGGCGGAGGCCTTTATCAAAGGCTGGCCATCGACGCCGAGAACAATTAGACGCATTTTGTAAACCTCAGCCTCAAGCCTCAGAGTCTCTCCCGGCATCGGCTCAACCACTGTGCCGAGGACTTTGTAGCCGTTCCAAGATGCTTCAAACCTGTAGGGCCCGGGTGTGAGGTTGCTTAGGGTTGCTTTGCCGCCGCGAAGTGTGAGAGGTTTGCCCTCAACCGTCAACTCAGCATCTATGAGCCGACCCTCCTTATCCACCATCTCGACAACAGCGTCAAACACGTTCACCCTCATAACATGTTGTCCATGGTCGCGGGGAAGCGTGAAAACCTGCTCACCAACGTCAACGTATCTCTCCCTGTAAAAGTCGTAAGCCTGCACCTGGACAACGTATTCGCCTCGTGGAAGCCTGTCGAAAACGGTTGATGAAATATTTTCAGCTAAACGGTTCAACGGCTTGAGCATGATTTTGACCGGTATGTTAACTTGTTTGCCCTCTACTGTCTCGAGCCTGACGCCGATGTCGCCGACGTCCACAGTTGCTTGGAGTTCTCCACCTGGGCTGTTGATTACCAGAGGTTCGGAGACACGTACCTGCGATGCATAGACTTCTACATCCATCCAGCGCACCGAGACGCTGTAATCGCCCGGCGGCACGTTGACAAACCTCGCTAAACCATTCTCTGAAAAAGCTCTCACACCGTTCAGGAAAACGTCCGTTTCCAAAGGCCTGTTGGCGAGGTCCCTCACCTCCACATGCACCTCATAGAGGGAAGATCTTAGGAAGGGTTGTTTGACAAGGTCTATGAGTATTGTGTATTGCTGTGAGACGAGGTAGACTTTTTCATCGTATGGAGATAGGTATGTGATGCGGGTTAGGTAGGCCCCGTCATTCATTCTCCTGACATCTATGTATCCGTTTTCGTCGGCTTGGTAGGTGAATGAGCCCTGTATGTTGGGGAGTGTGGGGATGAATTCTACCACCGCTCCTGGCACGGGGTTCTGGCCCCACTTATCCATCACCTGTACCCTGAAGCTTCGGTAGGGAGTTATCACTACGTAGTCTAGGTCTGTGGAGATGGTCAGCGGCCCTATGCTTCTGCCATCAGCCCCTGTGAAAACCGCTCTGAACCGCAGCTCTGCCTTCAGCCTGCCCGTGGGGACGTCGGGACGCGGGTTGACGGATATGTTGAAGCTTTGTTCGACAAGCCTGTCCAAGACAGCTCCCCTGGGAACCGTGTATGTTATGGCGGGGCCGTCGTATCCAGCCACCCATATCTGAAACTCCGTGATGTTGAACACACCAGCCTCCAAGTTCTTCAATCTGATGATTGCCCAGCCGCTTCCACCGGCGTGTATATCTCCCTGCCATGCGAGAACATCGGCCACAACCCGCCAAAAACCAGCGGCCTCGGGAACCAGACACACATTAAACACCTCATCGAGCGAAAACCTTCTCTCACCGGCGTCTATACGGTAACCCGAGGCTGTCACATAATAGGAGTAAAACCATGCAAAAGCCTCGATAGACGCGTATCCGGTCGAGTTGGTGATTCCTCCGGTCTGATGGGTTGGGTTGTCGAGGTTGACAGACGCTCCCTGAATAGGTGCCCCTGTTATGCAGTCCGTGACACGGACGTAAACCGTGCCAAACGGTGTCCCGGGCGGAATAGGTTCAGCAGCATATGCTGAGAAGAGAAGCAGAAAAACACCTGTGATAAGAATCTTTGAGCGCATTCTATCGAGATTCCGCCAACGTCTGCTTATATCTATTTTCTGTGTTTCAGTTCGGCGGCGGTGCGGTGGAGCGACGAGATTATATAGCGATGATTCCGTTGATTGGTAGGTAGGGTTTGGTTTCCGCGAGGAATGTTGTTAGGCTGTTGATTAAGGCCGTGGCTGGGCTGCTTCTCATAGGCTCCGCGATAATTGCCTACAATCTTTCCACAACGCCGTTGGCCTCCATACCCGTCATAGGCACTTTAACGATTTTCTTCACCGCCCTCCTCGTCATCGGAGCCGTGCTGATACTTATCTACTGACAACGGCCTTGAATCCTCCATACCTAAGATGCATATCATGCGGCGCCGAATGGAGCGGTGACGAAATAATCTACACATGCAGCAGATGCGGCGCTCTTCTCGAGGTTGTGCTGCCCAGTCTCGAGGAAATGGATGGAAGAAAGGTGGCGGCCAAATGGAGTGGAAGAGAGAGGACGATGTGGCGATACCGTGAGCTGCTTCCCGTTGACAAGGCTGTTGTCTCCTTGAGGGAGGGCGGCACACCTCTGTACGAGGCCCCTGCTGCCGCGAAATGGGCTGGTGTAAAGAGGCTATACGTCAAGTTTGAGGGGATGAACCCGACGGGTAGCTTCAAGGACCGCGGCATGAGCGTCGCAGTATCCAAGGCAGTTGAGCTCGGTAAACGTGTAGTGGTATGCGCTTCCACCGGGAACACATCATCATCGATGGCGGCTTACGCTGCAGCGGCTGGGCTGAAAGCTGTGGTCGTGGTCCCCAAATCAGGAGTAGCCGCGGGAAAAATTTTCCAAACAATTCTACACGGCGCGCAGACTGTTCAGATACCTGAAGGGTTTGACAAGGCTTTGAGCACCGTGATCTCGGCGGCCCTAGGCTCCGAGGCTTATCTGCTCAACTCAGTCAACCCATGGCGCATCGAGGGACAGAAAACCCTTGCCTACGAGCTTTGGAGCGACCTCGGCGACACCACGTTCCACCTCTCAGTCCCAGTAGGCAACTGCGGAAACATCTCAGCCATCTGGAAAGGCTTCAAAGAACTACAGACACTCGAGCTGGTAAACAATCCACCGCGTCTGATAGCTGTACAGGCGGAGGGTGCGTCACCCTTCGTCGACATGATGAAACGAGGTGACAACCTGTTGAGGCCTGTGGAGAAGCCCATGACCATCGCTTCAGCCATCAGGATAGGCAAGCCCGTCAACTGGACAAAAGCCCTCAAAGCCATGAAGGAGTCTGAGGGGCTCGCGGAAAAGGTTAGCGACCAGCTGATACTCGAGGCTCAGCGTGTCCTCGCATCATCCGTTGGAGTAGGTGTCGAACCCGCTTCAGCGGCATCTCTCGCAGGCGTTAAGAAGCTTGTAGAGAGCGGCGACCTAGACGCCTCCGAAACAGTTGTCTGTGTAGCAACTGGACACGCTCTCAAAGACCCGAACCCCGACATAATCGCACCATACCTCATCCGAGAAAACATTCCACTCGAGAAACTTCTAAAGAGCGTTTAAATCCAACTACTCGGACACATCTATACAGGTGGTCTCCATGGCACCTCCTCTCGAGAAAATAGGCAACAACACTTGGCGCATCCCCCAAACATACCGAAGAGACATGCGCGTCCCCGTCATAGTCTACGCGTCTGAGAAGCTTCTCGAAAAAATGAAAACCGACAGAACGCTTGAGCAGGCAGTTAACGTCTCCACACTTCCCGGCATAGTGAAGCAGATGACGGTTCTCCCAGACGCGCATGAAGGATATGGTTTCCCAATAGGCGGCGTCGCAGCCATGGATGCTACCGAGGGCGTTATCTCACCAGGCGGAGTAGGATATGACATCAACTGCCTCCCTAGTGGAACACCAATACTCACAGAGCTAGGCTATACAAAACCAATAAAAAAGTTTGAAGGGCTAGAGAGAATTGTCGCCATACACGACGCTAAAGCAACAGATGCTGGGATCGACTTGATATTTAAGAAGGAGGAAAAGAGGCTTCTTAAGATAACGACAGAGTCTGGATTCACACTAAAAGTTACGACTGATCATCCAATATTAACCAAGAAGGGGATGCTGGAGGCGCATAGGCTTAAGGTAGGTGATTATGTAGCTCTACATCCATTCGAAGGCCTACCCTACGAAACACCTGCAGAATTTACGATACTAGACGGAAAAACATTACCTACTACAGTTGCAGCCCAACTCAGGAAACGTGGCCTACTTCCGTTGACTTCCAGAAACCCAAAACTACCTTACCTAATCCGTCTATTGGGATACTTCACGGGAGACGGTGCCTTCGACGGGAAGTCAACAGTATTCTACGGAAGTATAGAAGGCCTTAAGTACATACGGCGAGACATAGAGAAGATAGGCTACAAACCATCAAAGATATACACTAGGAGAAGAAAAACAATCATTGGAGGGAAAACAACCGAAGGTCAGGAAAACTCTGTACGAGTCAACGCAAGGAGCTTTACAGCACTCCTCCAATACCTAGGCGCTCCAAAGAGGAGGAAAAAAGACACTGAATACCTAGTTCCAAGCTGGCTCTTCAACCTACCCAAATGGATGAAACGACTCTACTTAGCTGGTCTCTTCGGCGCCGAGCTTAACAAACCCCAAACAATAAACGGGTACAACTTCACCATTCCGCAGCTATCTCTAACCAAGACGATTGAACTTGAAGAAAATGGAAGAAAATTCCTAAACGAGATAAGCATGTTGTTACAGGAGATCGGCGTAGAGACAACCGGCATAAACACTGTTATAGAAGGAAATTCAATAAGGTTGCGTTTACTAATATCTGAGAAACCTGAGAACCTCAAGACTCTATGGAGCAGAGTAGGATACGAGTATAACCCAGCTAGGAGACGACTAGCGTTAGCCGCGGTGGTATGGATAAGTTTGAAGCAGAAAATTGTAGAGGAACGTAGAAAAGCTCAGGAACTAGCAGTAATTCTACATAGCAACGGAGCACAAAAACAGGAGATAATGGAAGCGTTGAAATCAGAACATGTAAATGGGAGGTTTATAGAACGTTCACTCTACGAAGGTAGAAAAACAGGTCCCAGAGTCCCAAGAAGCCTTCCAGAATTTGAAAAATGGGTGAAGGAACACATGCATGGCGACATAATATGGGATAGCATTGAGAAGATAGAGGAGATAGAAGCAGAGGAGGAGGTATATGACTTCACAGTAGACCATGAAAGCCATAACTTCATCGCCAACGGATTCGTAGTATCCAACTGTGGCGTCCGACTGATGGTGACGAACCTCACCATAGATGAGGTGCGGCCTAGAATAGTGGAGCTGGTTAACACAGTTTTCAGAAATGTTCCTGCTGGTCTTGGTTCGCGGCGTAAGGATTTCGTTGTCACCCACTCTGACTTGGATAGGGTGGCTTTGGAGGGCGCCCGCTACGTCATCGAAAAATATGGACTAGGCTGGGCCGACGACTATAAGAAGATGGAGGAGGAGGGCCGCTACCCCAGCTACAAAACCGGAAACATCCCCGACCCAGACCCTTCCATAGTCTCGAGAGAAGCCAAAGCACGCGGAGAATCGCAGATAGGAACGCTTGGAAGCGGCAACCACTTCCTCGAGATACAGCGCGTCGACAAAATCTACGACCCACGAGCAGCCAAAGCCATGGGCATAACACAGGAGGGGCAGATAACGGTGTTGATACACTGTGGAAGCAGGGGATACGGCCATCAGATATGCAGCGACTTTCTCAGAATCATGGAGAGAGCTGTCAACAAGTATAACCTTAGACTGCCTGACAGGGAGCTGGCCTGCACACCAGCCAGCAGCCCCGAAGCAACACAATATCTCAAAGCCTTCGGATGCGCGGTCAACTTCGCCTTCGCCAACAGACAAGCAATAAGCCACTGGGTTAGGCAGAGCTTTGAACAGGTCTTCAAACGCTCGGCCGACGACATGGGAATGCAGATTGTCTACGATGTCTGCCACAACATCGTCAAACTCGAGAAACACAAGGTAGACGGAAGCGATATAGACGTCTTCGTCCACCGCAAGGGCGCGACACGCAGCTTCCCAGCAGGCCATCCGCTCATCCCGCAGGTCTACCGCGAAATAGGACAGCCCGTCCTCATCCCAGGCTCCATGGGCACAGCAAGCTGGGTTCTCCTAGGCAACGAGAAAGCCATGACACTCAGCTTCGGAAGCACAGCCCACGGCGCGGGAAGAGAGATGAGCAGAAGCGGAGCCAAGAGACGATACCGCGGAGACCAGGTTCTCCGTGAGCTCGAGAGCCGCGGCATCTACGTCAAAGGCGACAGCATGGAAACAGTCGTGGAGGAAGTTGACGCCGCATACAAATCAGTCGACGAAGTGGTTGAAGTCAGCCACCAAGTCGGGATAGGGACAAAGGTCGCGAGACTCGTCCCAATAGGCGTGGTCAAAGGATAATTATATACAGCGGAGAAGCACATACTAAACACATGGGTATCTCGCTTAGCAGAATTTTTTCAGACCTCTACATAGAGGATGAGGATGGCGTACCTGTCTTCGGGAGCTTTGTAGGCGGCTCGTGGCATGTTTCCAAAGATAAGCCATCATTCAACGTCGTCACACCGATAGACGGCACGGTTGTTGCCAAAGTTCAGAGGTGCGGAGCAGCCGAGGTTGCGGAGGCTGTTAAGACGGCGAAGGAGAACCAGCACAAAATACGCTCGCTCGCGGCAATCGACCGCGTCGAGATAATGGAGGAGGCCGCACAGATATTAAAGAACCACGTAGAAGACATCGCCTCAGTCATCACCCATGAAATGGGGAGACCCTTGGCTGACTCGCCGGGCGAAGTGAACGCGGTCGTTGAACGGCTTGAGCTCTCAATGGAGGATGCGCGGAAGATAAGCGGCGAATACATTCCCGGCGACTGGTCACCTGACACCGTGGGAAAGATAGCGGTTGTTCTCCGTGAACCCGTCGGCGTAGTCGGCGCAATCGGACCCTTCAACTACCCACTTTTCATCCCAGCAGCCAAGATTATTCCCGCAGTATTGGGCGCGAACTCTGTTGTAGCCAAGCCCGCAAGCGCTACACCAATATCCTTGCTTCTCTTCGCCCGTGTGCTGCAGCTTGCCGGACTTCCCGACGGTGTGTTGAACGTTGTCACAGGCCCTAGCGAGGTTGGCGCGGCTCTGGCTAGTCACCCCGACGTTGGGATGATAAGCTTCACGGGAAGCACCGAAGTGGGAAAGGAGATTGCCCGAAACGCGGTCAACAAGAGGCTGCATCTCGAACTGGGTGGAAAAGGCTATGCAATTGTATTGGACGATGCTGACATCGATTTGGCTGCGAGGAAATGTGTGGACGGGGCTCTCCGCAACGCGGGCCAGAGATGCGACGCGGTGAGCATGGTTCTTGTCCAAGAACAGGTGGCAGACGAATTTGTAGAAAAGGTGTTGCAGAATGTTGAGGCATGGAGGATGGGTGACCCGCGTGACATGTCCACACGGCTAGGCCCACTTGTCAGCGCCTCCGCAGCGAAAAGAGTGAACACGCTGGTGAAACAGTCTATAGAAAAAGGTGCCAAACTCGCCTACGGCGGAGAAGTGGACAACGCCTACCATCAGCCAACAGTTTTGACAAACGTCCCCGAGCAAGCGCCCATAGTTTGGGAGGAGACCTTCGGACCCGTTGTGCCAATCATGCCCGTCAAAAGCGACGCCGACGCCCTCTCCATCGCATCGCGCTCCCGCTACGGCTTAGACGCAGCGGTCTTCACCAACAACTTCTACAGAATGTGGAAAGTTGCCAAGGCCTTGACAGTCGGCGAAGTAACGATAAACGATTATCCACGACACGGCGTCGGCTTCTTCCCCTTCGGCGGCGTCAAAGACTCGGGCATAGGACGGGAAGGAATCGGATACAGCATCGAGGAAATGATGGTCCTCAAAACCATCGTCTTCAACCTCGAGCCCGCAGGACTCGGAAAACTCCGCAGACCACGCCAAACCACCTAAACCCTACAAAGATTTGCCCCATAATTTGGAAGCCATAGCGCTGCACTTATAAGGAACTTCGATTACTTACCAAACAGGATAGAAATGGAGAAAATCAGAATTGTTTCGTTAAGTGAAGAAGAGTTGAGGCGGTTTGTTCATAGAGAAATAAGTGAACATAAGAAAATTTTCGATGAGCTTGCTAAGCTTTGAAGAGAGGCCCATATATCACGCCATCTATTGAAAACGTACTCTTCCTACATCGACTAGTTGAGGAATATGGTGCTGAGAGAGGGTTTTCAAAAAGTTTAGTCGAGGCATGTCTTAACTTTCCATTCACAGAAACTTATCGACACACACCTTACAAAGACGTTTTTGCCAAGGCTGCAGCCCTGTTATACGCGGTGATAAGCTTCCATCCCTTCGTTGATGGAAATAAACGAACCGCATTGCTGGTAACCTCTCCTTTTTTGGCGTTGAATGGTTATCAATTCAGATACCCAAGCGATACTGTTGAAAAGACAATAGCAATAGCTGAGGGAAAAATAGACATTCCTGCCATAGCCAACTGGCTTAAGTCCAACTGTGTAAAACGAAGAAAAAATACGATCTTTTACATAGAGATAGGCAAAGATTATCCACGGCCTCAAATTGATCTAAAACACCTATTGAAGCGTAAGAGCGGCAAAAACAAAATTTGAAAAAGGATACAACAAGTTGGTACGTTTTGACTTTTTCGAGGCTAGAGAAGATGTAGCCCGTATTTTCAGCCTATACCTAACAGTTCTAGCAGTGGTTCGGTAAAACCTGCCATAGGCTTAAATGTAGCTTTTGGTTTTTTAGCTACGGGGGTGCCGGCCCAGCGAACCCGCGCCTCCACAGCAAGCCGGTGTAACCTGCCCATAGCGGGGTAGGGTAGCCAGGTTAACCCGCCGGGCTCATAACCCGGAGATCGGTGGTTCAAGTCCACCCCCCGCTAAGTTATCCCTAGCGGGTGACGCTAGCTATAAACAAAATTTGCTAAACAATTGGTTGATGTCTCCATCCCCCTGTCCGCTATCGTCTTCATGCCGCATGAGCCTGGCCCAAGCCATCATCATCTAGAACAGATAGTTTATGGGGTGTATCCTAGCGCGGCTTTTTGGTCGAAGAGTTTTGCGCATGAGTTGCAGCATAGGTAGTATTCGTGTTCTTCTATCGTCCTCTTTATTGGACGCCCCTCTATCTCTTTGCCGCATATTATGCAGAATATTCTTATGCCTGTTCCGGGTTTGAGCCGTGGCCCGGGCTCGTCTTTGACCACGTTTACCACGATGTTTGTTTTTATCCCCTGTATGCCGTTGAGGGTTGAGAGCTTGCTGGCGATGAAGTCGTCCAGCTCGGCGTAGCTCTGGACTGAGAGCCTCACGAGTAGGTCGTGTTCTCCAACTGTGCGGTAGACGCCCAGAACCTCGTCAATGTTCCGCAGCTTCTCCACGACAGCCGCTATGTCTGATGGCTTGACGCTTAACCCTATGAAGATGTCATAGCCTGTCACACGTTTCGGGTTGAGCAATATCGTGAAACGCTGTATCACACCCTCTTTCACGAGCCTGTTGAGCCTCTGCCTCGCCGTGGGGACGCTGACCCTGGCTTTACGCGCAAGCTTGCTGACGGGTATTCTGCCATCCTCCTGAAGTATGGCCAGTATTCGGTAGTCTATCTGGTCCAGCTCCAAGGCATCCATTTATCCACGGCCATCCCGTATATAGTTTGTCTATCCGCCCAGTCTGCGCTTTAGACGCGGCAGTAGAAGGGGCATGGATACGATGAATGAGATTGTGAAGAACCATACAGCGCCTATCGCTATGTCCAGGAAATTGTATGTGCCGATTAGTGTGGCCGCGGCTATGAACAGGGCTGTTGTAGCAGTCGCCGATGCTAGACATGAGCCGAGCATGAGTACCGTGCGATATCTCTTCGACATCTCTTTTCTCACCTCATCATGGGCTTGACCCTTGTGAGCGTCAAGCTGTTGAGTGTGACGGAGACGCTGCTCAGGGCCATAAGCAGCGCGGCCAGCTCAGGGCTCACAATGAATCCTGTCGCGGGGTAGAGAGCGCCGGCAGCTATTGGGATGGCTGCGGCATTGTATCCAAACGCCCAGAGAAGGTTCTGCTTAATCTTCTGCATTGTCTTCCTGCTCAAGTGTATCGCGTTAACGACGTCGCGGAGGTCGTCTTTGACGAGGACGATTTTGCCCGCCTCCATCGCTATGTCTGTGCCGCTTCCCAACGCTATTCCAACATCTGCCTGTGTGAGCGCCGGTGCGTCGTTTATGCCGTCGCCGACGAAGCCGACCCTTTTACCCTCTTGCTGTAGCTTCTTCACCTCCTCCGCCTTTTCGCCGGGAAGCACCTCCGCCAAGACACGTGTAATCCCCAGCTGCCTCGCTATCGCACGCGCTGTCCGCTCGTTGTCTCCCGTGAGCATGGCGACCTCCACGCCCATGTCCCGGAGAGCTTTCACAGCATCAGCCGAGTTCTCCTTCAGCGTGTCGGCCACGGCCACAAGCCCAAGTGGGGCACCGTCGTAGGCAACTATCATCACAGTTTTACCCTCATCCTCCAACATCCGTATACTCTCCTCAAGCTCAGCAACATCCACACCATATCTCTCCATCAGCTTCCTATTCCCCACAAGTATCGTTTTTCCACCATAAGATGCTCGGACACCATGGCCCGGGATTGCCTCAAACTCCTCCGGCTCCGGTATCTCGAGACCAAGCATCCTCGCATGCTCCACTATTGCCTGCGCAAGCGGGTGCTCTGAACGTGTCTCCGCTATAGCCGCTATCAGTAGTAGGTCCCGCTCATCCTCGATTGGACGCGGGTTGGCAAACATCTTGATAGCAGGTTTCTGCAAAACCAGGTCGGTGACCGAGGGCTTACCCCTTGTAAGCGTCCCAGTCTTATCGAAAATTATCACGTCAAGCTTGTGGCATATCTCCAAGGCGGCTCCATCGCGTATGAGTATGCCGTTCTCCGCTGCTTTCCCTGTACCTATCATTACAGCCGCTGGTGTGGCCATGCCTACGGCGCATGGACATGCTATGACGAGTATTGATGTTGCTATGATGAGTGCGAATATTCCTGCTGTCGTGTCTGGGGCCACGATTCTCCAGAACCCGGCCCACATCTCTCCACCGCGTGGAACAAAGTAGAGCTGGTGGCCTGCGAAGAACCAGAAGGCGAAGGCAAGCATCGAGATTATTAGTGAGGCTGTTATGAAGTGGCCTGCAACCCAGTCGGCCAGCCTCTGAATCGGGAGCTTCGTCTGCTGCGCCTCCTCCACCATCTTAACTATCTGGGCCAGCGCCGTGTCTTTCCCAACCTTCGTAGCTCTAACCTTCAGGAACCCTGTCTTATTCACAGTGGCGCCTATAACCTCATCCCCAACCTTCTTTTCTACGGGTATGCTTTCGCCGGTGATCATGGACTGGTCGACAGAGGAGTAGCCCTCTATCACCACACCATCTACGGGAATTTTTTCGCCAGGTCTCACGAGGACTGTATCCCCTATTTGAACCTCGTCCGCAGGTATCTCTATCTCCTCGCCGTCCCTTATCACCCGCGCCGTCAAGGGCTTAAGCTCCATCAACCTTCTGACGGCCTCTGATGTCCTCCCTCTCGCAACTGTCTCCATCAACCTGCCCAGCACTATGAACGCTACTAGGAGGGCGACTTCCTTGAACCATGTTGGGAGACCTGGTGCGAGAGGGTAGAAGGCGTGAACAGAGCTGAATATGTATGCGGAGCCTATTCCTACGGCGTAGAGAAGGTTCATGTCAGCTGCGCCATGCATGAGGCTGCGGGCTGACCTGATGAAGAACTGTCTCGCCGGACCAAAGACAGCTATCGACGTAAGTATGAAGAGGAACAGCGGGCTCCCGAAAAACTCGGGAAGAGGTATGTATGGGACGAGGCGTTTGCTTAACTCTCCTAAAACCGCAATCGCCGCTATTGGCGCCGCTATTGCGAGGTTAATCATCTGGCTACGTATCTCGCGCTGCCTCTCCTGCTTCTCCCGCTCCGCCGCCGTCTCCGCTGAAACCTCCTCCCCCGCATCATAGCCAACACCCTTAACAGCCTTGATGAGAGCCTGCTTGCTTGTGCCAGGTAACGCATTTACAACAGCCCTTCCAGTCATAAGGTTAACCGAGACATCTACAACACCCTCGACCTCCTTCAAAGCGTTCTCAACACTCTGAACACATGAAGCACAGTGCATACCGCGCACAGTCAGCACAATGTGGTCCTTGAGAACCCTATACCCAATATCGTTGATCGCCCTCTCCATATCAGACAGGCTCACACGCGTCGGGTCATACTCAACAGAAGCACGCGAGGCAGCAAAGTTAACGCTCACATTATGCACACCGTCGAGGCTCTTGAGCATGCTCTCTACACTCTGTGCACAAGAGGCGCAGTGCATGCCACCAATCTGGAGAACAACCCTGCGACGCTCAGCCAAACACCATCACCTGCGACAACAAAAAAGGTGGGTAGGAGGGCGCGTCTCTAGTGGCTGTGCGCTTCCTTCATGTATTTGTGGGGGGTTTTCTCAAACTCTCTCTTGCAGCCCTCGGCGCAGAAGTAGAAAACCCTCCCCCCATGCTCAGACTTGTACTTGGCGGTTGCGGGGTCTATCTCCATGCCGCAAACAGGGTCAACCACTTTCCCAGCCATATCCCATCAACCAATACAAGCAATTGCCGAAATTATAATATTCGCATACATAAAAAGAAACAAAACAACAAAAGAACTTTCCGAAAAAGAGGACATCGACTTCACGATGTAATAAAAGAAAAAAAGATGTGGCGGTTCTTTCTAATCCGCTCCATGTTAGAGGACATTCGGCAACCATGAGAATCTTTTTGTAAACCTTTTTTACCAACACCTCTTTACTACTAATAGGTAGACCCAATTGGCCGAGTACGTAACAGTTTCCACAAAAGTCAAGAAGAAACTGAAGGAGGAGGCGGAACGCCTCGGTGTCAAGGTATCCGAGGTACTCAGAAATGCCTTGGAACAGGAGGTGAGAAGACGACAGCTTGAGGAGCTTGAGAAAAAACTCGAAAACCTCGGCACGGTCCTCGATAAACTCGACATAGACAGAATAGCTCGGCTGATCCGGGAAGACAGGAAATTCAGGTGAAAACTGAATGGGAAATCTTCTATTCGACGCATCCTCCCTAGTATATTTGTTAAAACTTAGGAATCTAAAACCACTCAACCAAAACCATATACAATGGTTAACTGTCTACGAAGTTGCCAACGCATTGTGGAAAGAGACATTCTCGATAGGCGGCATAAGCGTTGATGAGGCGCGTAAAATCATAGATGTTCTGAGAGGCATTATTGATGTTATCAACGTGCTAGGTCCACATTCTCACGAACGCGAAATCCTTGAGACAGCGGGTGAACTGGGGATTACAGCCTATGATGCGTCATACATCGTTTTGGCTAAGGTTAATGGATTATCCCTGGTTACAGAGGACGCTGAGTTGAGGGATAAAGCGAAAAGAATGATTGAAGTGTTTAGTGTGAGCGAAATATTGTAACCTGAAATTTTTTCGCAAGATCTTGCACATCCTCTTTGATTATGTTGGCTAGGGTTGTTAGTGTTTTGGCTGCTGTTTGGTTGGTTGGTTTGGCGAGGCGCAGTGTTGGGAGGAGATGTGTGTTCAGGAATCTGGTTAGGAGGCGCCAGAGTCTATCGGCTTCTCTCTCGTCTGTCAACTGCTTCACGTAGGCATCTATTGCGAGACGTGCCGCGAAAGCCGCCATGGTCAACAGACTGTCTGCAGTCTCCGGGACCTCGTAACCAGCCTGTGTCATGAAAGCCTTAACATGTTGTCGCAGCTGGTTTCTAGACGCTGGCGGCAGGTCGGTTCTAACCGCTGAGGCCGTGAGTGTTCCTATGTATTTGACCAGCTCATAGTCTGACTTGGGAACCTCCACCCCAACGGCCTCCAAAAACTCTGCAACCTCTACGGGAACCTCTTCGCCGCTGGAAATGTACCGGAGCATGACGTATATGGAGACATAGAGGTTGGCTCGTTGGAAGGCGTCGTCCATGTCTTTCACCAGACTACGCGATGTGGCTGGATTCTGTGGACGCGGCCTGTTTTCACAACTTTGACAGGGTTGCTGTAGTATGACTGTCCAGAGCCGAGCCACGATAGCATGGGCCAGTTGCCGATGGACGGGTCGCCTAACTCAACCGGGTTGGGTGAAACACCGTTGAACCGCCACTCGTCCACCGCGAGACCTTTCTCAAAATATTCAGCGGGCCTGTGGGTGAATAGTATCTTTTTAGCGATAGGTGGTAGGTGTTTCACGGGGTTGACGGCTGTCTCCGGTATCTCCACTTTATCGGGAAGGCTTGCAGCAATTTCCCCGCCGTTTTTGAGGCTGAAGTAACTGGGTTTAACGACCAAGGTCTCAGCCCATCTTCCCATTCCATAAGGCACTGCGACCACACCCCTGGCAATTGAGGCGGTGACAACCGCCGGGGCCTCAATACTTCCCTCCGGGCTCTCAACCAACACAACATCGCCTGTCTTCACTCCAAGCATAGCCGCATCCTCCCTATTGATCAGTACAAAGTTTTCGGGAAGAATCGATTTAATCCAGTAGTAGTTGCCGCTTCGATGCTTCGTGTAAAGTGGGCCTGATTCGAAGACGAGTTTGAGCGGATACTGCGACTGTGGGTAAAGCTCTTCAAGAGGTGTTCCGGCGAAGCTTAGCGACTTTAATCCTCCGACCGGGGCGTAGGTAGCCGGCTCAAAGTATGCGGGGCCTCCCCAAAACTTCTTTCCCGTGATGCTGTTACGTGTTTTCGCCAGCTTCTCATTCCACAGCAACAGAACACCTGTGCCGGGCACGCTTCTCTTCGAGAAGCCTTTTTCGTTGAAAGAGTCCTCGTATCTTGTGAAGACACCGCCTCTGGCCAGGCAATAGGCCGCTGCCTGCCACTCGTCCTCTGGGAGAATGTCCTTGAACTTGGCTATTGGATAGTTTTGCTCGACGAACCTAACATCTTCGACGGGAATCTCCTTGGGGAGGATTCCTCTGTCTTTGGCGCTTATTCCGCCGTTTGCGAAGACTCGTAGAATGTAGTCCCAGAAGCTGTGAAGTGGGAACCATTTTCCGTCATATTTTTTATCCTTGACCCCTGGGATGCCTTTTTCCCCGAACCCGGGTGCTTTTAGTGCTTTGCCAACGTCGATGAAGAACTCCCACATAGATGCGTAACGTGGTTTCCCGTCGGGTGAATCGTTTATCCTCTGTGTAAGAGGCATGATTGCCGGCGACCTCCATGCCTCGGCTATGTACCTGCCCATGCCTCCGCTGTAGAGAAACTGAACACCGTTTGTACCTGTCTCGAGGTATGTTGTGTCTGGGACAAGGTAGTCGGCGTAGAGATAGGTCTCGTTGATGGTGGTTGTTATGCCGATGAAGAGAGGCAGCTTCTTGGTGTCGCGTAGCACTTCCGTGAACTTCAGTCCTTTGTTCGCCGAGAGCACTGGGTTGGCGAAGTAGAGTATGAGAGCCATGATTGGGTAGGGGTATGCAAGGTCTATTCCTGCGAAGAGCTCTGTGTAGCTCTCCTCGGGGCTGAACGGATACCACGGCCTCTTAGCCGGATACGGGTTCTCACCCGACTTCACCTTTCTGTAATACATTATGGTTTTTTCGTACTCGGCTCTGTGTCTGTCGATTGGCGGCCCCCAGCTTATCGGCTCGCCGAAACCGCTTGCCGACAAGTTGTATAGATAGCTGTTGTATGATGTGAGGGATGGCCGTGCCAGCAGCCCACCACTCCTGTGGAAGTTTCCCACTAGGATGTCGAGGCTCCTAATGGCCCAGACGGTGTATTCTCCGTTTGGATGCTGGGCAACCCCTCTGTGTATGTAGGTGGCCGCCCGTGGGGCAGCCTCCCCAAAATCCCTCGCCATCTCCTGTATCGTCTGAACAGGTATCCCGCATATGCGCGACCATTCCTCAACTGTTTTGCTGAAGACCGTCTCCTTGAACACGGTGAATACTGTTTTGACCGTTACCTCCTCGCCTGAGGCGAGTTTGACCTTACCAGTGAACTCGAGGTCGGCCCTGTCAACAGAGTCATATGGGATAATCTCTTCACCAGCTTTGACAAGTGGTTTGTTGTCGCCGCCGATGCCGAGCATCGTGTCTGTAAGATGCGAGCCATAAAGGCTGTGATTCTCCTCCATGACCACTAGCCATGTGGCGTTGCTGTGGTAGGGATAGCCGAGCTTCTCGGCGGCTTTCTTAGACGGAGCCTCGAGGAACGCCTGGTTTATCCACCCGTTCTTTATCAGGAGCTGCGCTACGGCAAGGGCCCATGCGGCGTCCGTTCCAGGTTTAACGGGCACCCAGACGATGTTTTTCCGAGCCGCTGTTCTAGGGGCCAGAGGGTTGATGTAGTAAATCTTTAATCCGTTTTCCGCGGCTTTCTCAATAAGGGATCCCTGCCCTGTCGCACCTGGATGAACCCTGCCCATGGCTGCCCCTGCCATGAGAATGACTTTTGAACCCATTACGTCGGGGTTGATGTCATAGTAACCTGACCACAGGTAGTTTCCGGTGTAGAATGCGAGCTGACACGCTGATGTGTGTCTCATCCAGTTAACGCTGCCAAAAGCTTTGATGAACCTGTTTGTGAAGGTGTCGGCGTTGTCCTGTCCACGGCCTCTCATGAATACAAGCATGTTGGCTTTTGTTCCGAGGTCAGGGTTTTCGGGGTCGATCAACACATCCTCCAGCCTAAGCCCCTTCTCACCCAAAATCTTGCTCCATTTTTCCTTGAAGCTTGTAAGAAGCGCCTCAAACTCTTCCATTGTTACTTTTTTGTCGGCAGCCTTTGCTACGAGCTCGTCCACATCTTTCTTGAGAGAAGATAGTATATCGTATGGGTTATCGAACCCTGCGTCCCGGAGAAGGCCGTAGACAAATATCTGCCGAAGCCCTGGCAGCCTCTCACCCGTCTCTTCGATAACTCCTCCGTCGACCACTTCGTTGATAAGCTGCTCCCATGAGATCTCCTTCCATTTTCCACGGCCCCTCGGCCCAGCTCGTTTCAGTGGCCTCGTTATCCTGTACGGGTCGTAGACATAGTGTATACCGTCTTGGCCTCTTGCGCAGAGAGTTCCCGTCACAGTCAGAGAGTCTGTTACAGGTGTTTGGTAGGTGAGCTCGCTGAAGCGGCTGAGCTGATGGTCTGGCGAGATGGCCCGGTTGTATGGATGGTAGGGGTTGCCCTCTATCCTCTCCACCACCTCCATCCCATCGACCGTCGCTACCCTGACCCTGATGCCGCATCTGACGTTGCATCCGAGGCAGCTGGAGTAGACGTATCTCACGCCTGCTCCGCGGAGTTGGTCAGGGCTGTAGAGCTGGGTTGTTGGCCTAATGATTTTTTCTACTGTTCCCCAGTAACCCGCTAAGAAGACACCCGTCGACGCCGCCGCCAACACTCCCTTTACCGCTGTTCTCCTACTCACCAACTTCCCTCACCTCCAGAGGAAACAGTATCGAGAGAAATAGGAATAGGGCGACGCCGGCTGCCACAGGGGCCAGCGTCTCAAGCCACCAGAGTCCATGCAGCTCGGCTTCGAAGAAAGCGAGACCGGTTTTCGAGATGAGCTGGGCGTTTATCAGGATGTTCCACTTGTTGGCAAACGTGCCCACAAGAGCGACTACCGACACAGCCAAACTTGTCAACGGATAGCGTATGGAAGCCAGCGAGAGAAGGAAGCTTAGAAGCATCACTATTATCACTAGGTACATCAGCGTGTGGAGCGGCGCCGTCATCTCCGCGAACGATGGAGACCAGAATCCCCAGACAGCTAACTGCAGTCCTGTAAGAGCAGCCACCGAGATAGAGCCGGCCGCGTGTATCTTCAGCACGGGCACGACGACGTCTCTCTCTAGATTTCTTCCCCGCCAGAAAAAGTAGAAGAGAAGGAATAGGGCTGTAGCAACCACGAATGTGTCGGCGAAGTACACGACGGGAAGAAGACTCCAGTTTCTCCAGACGGGGTTCCATGTCTGCGCAAGCAGCATGGAGGCAGGGTATATACCCCACATCACAAGTGGCACCAGCATAGCTATAGCAACCCCCTTAGCAACCTTCTCAGCAACGGCGTACCTCTCTTTAGTAGAGACACCAAGTGAGAAAACTCTGTAAAAAGCGGCTCTGAGACCTTTCGCACTGATTGAGGCCTGATACGAGTAGTAGGAGAATGTTGAGACGGCGAAGACTAGGGCAAGGATTAGTGCAACGACCCATGCTATCCCTTGGATGGCTATCAACGAAATACCGGGGTTCTGGGCGGTTGCAGCTATGTGCGGGTTGCCGAAAATAAGCCACGCTCTCTGCGGGGACCTGAGGTCCGCCAGAGGCCCCAGCAATACGACGGCGAAGAACCCTATGCCCATCATCGTCATCAGCGGAATGGCTTTTCTCAGCGAACCGGATAGGTATGCGAGGGCTGTGAGGATGAGCAGGTCGGCTCCCGATATGAGCAGTGTGTAGGTGAAGAGAACGGGATGCCAGAGAAGAGGTTCAGCAGCCTCGTTCGGGAAATAGTATTCCAGCACCATGGCTACCTGTTCACCTCGCTCGGTAAATCAAGATAGAAAATCATGGGCTTTGCCCCTGTCTCGGGCTTGAGGACCTGAGTTGGCCTACTGTTGATTATTCTCGTCAGCTCGTTATCCTCTGTAAGGGGTCCGAAGACACGGGCTCCTGTTGGGCACGCCTCTACGCATGCGGGCAACAACCCCTCGGCCAGTCTGTGGCTGCAGAACGTGCACTTATCGGCCACACCTTTGACAGGGTTGATGAAACGTGCTCCATACGGACATGCCTTGACGCACGCTCCGCATCCGATGCAGAGGTTGTCGTTGACGAGCACGAGGCCGTCTGATGTGATGAAGGTCGCTTTGGTTGGACACGGTGGAACGCATGGAGGGTCGTCGCAGTGGTTGCACTGCTTGGGGATAAATATCCGGGTGCCGTCAGGCTTCTCCAAATACTCAATCCATGTCCTAAAGAAGTCAAGGGGCACATTATTCTCAGCCGAGCACGCCACCACACAAGCCATGCAGCCGTAACACTTCTCAACATCCATCAACATCGCGTACCGTTTTCCTTGCTCACCAGTCGCCGACACGGTGAACACCGGCGCTGATAGCAACAAACAGCCGGCAACACCCTTTATGAAATCGCGTCGAGACTGCTCGATCACGGATAGTATGCATACACTCGTATAGATAATGGTATCTGTACAAGTATGTACTTTTGTGTGATAGGCATTTACAATATTGTTAATAATCCTATCGCTTGGGTTTCTTGACCTCCCCTGTTACAAGTAGGTCGAGAGGAGCTCCGTTCACCATGGTTACTTTGTATCTGACGCCAGGCAGGTCTCCCATGGATTTGCCCATGGAGCCGCCGATGCCCTCGACGATTACTTCGTCGTGTTCGTCGACGACGTTGAGGGCCCCGTCTCCGGGCAGGAACGCGGTTATGGCTTTGCTGTTTTTGATGAGCTGGACGCGGACGCATTTGCGGACGGCCGAGTTGGGCTGACGGGACTCAATCCCTACTTTCTGTATAACTATGCCACGGGCCATGGGAGCGCCCTCCAGCGGGTCCGTTTTCTCCTTCAGCCGGAGCATCCTTATACGATAGTCTCTCTTCGCCCACCTAAACCTGTTCCTAACCTTTATCAGATGCCTCGCCGCGAACTCTCCGTTACCCATACCGGTCTCCGAGAAACAGCACCGAGCCGGTGTTTAATAAGGTTGAGCCTATCCACCTATGGTGTGCATAGGCCTCACGTGGGGCACAAGTTTCTTAGACTTGATAAGTGTCTCGACACCCGCAAACTTTTTCCTAAAACTTTGCCTAATGAAGTCAGCTATCTCCTCATCCGAGGCCCCGCCGCGTAAAAGCTGCTTCACATCATACTCATCCCTGCTGAAGAGGCAGGGGACGATTTTCCCGTCAGCGGTGAGCCTTATCCGGTCGCAGTCTCCGCAGAAGGGGTTGGTCATGCTCGTGATTATGGCGACGTTTCCGTCGGCTCCGTCGGCGAACTCGTAGACCGTTGCGGTGCTTCCAGGCTCACGCGGCAGCTCAACAAGCCTATACCGTTTGTTTATTTTCTCGATGATCTCGGAGCCGGGGACAAGCCGTGAAACATCCCATAGATGCCTTCCATCGAAAGGCATGTATTCTATGAACCTGATGGAGTATCCTGACTGGCGGCCAAGCTCCACGAAGTCGAGTATTTCGTCGTCGTTGCATCCACGTGTCACGACACAGTTTATCTTGACGGGATTTAGCCCGGCTTTCTTCGCCTCCCTAAGCCCATCCAACACCTTCGAGAAAACATCCTTGCGACCAACTATTTCTTCAAACCGCTCAGGCTTTAGACTGTGGAGGCTTACCGTGACGCTCTGGAGACCCGCCTCCTTGAGCAGAGCAGCCTTCTCCGCCAAGAAATAGCCGTTGGTGGTCATCGATATTGACTCGACACCCTTTATGCTGCTGATGAGCCTCACACCTTTCTCCAGATCACGTCTCATCAGTGGTTCGCCGCCGCTCAGCCGAACCTTGGTAACATTCATGCTTGCCAATAATCTGACAACACGCGCCATCTCCTCATATGTTAGAATCTCTTTGTGAGGTATCCAGACGGGGTGGAGAGGCATGCAGAAATCGCATCGAAAATTGCATCTATCCGTGACAGAAAGCCGTAGCTTCCTCGCCACCCTCCCGAAACCGTCGACAAGCGGCTCCAATCCAGCAAATAGTAAACCGGCTACGCTATAAAGAGATTTTTGATACAAGTGGTTGGCTTATTTGACCGCCTGCATCGCATGTCTGTAGATGTGCGCGATTGCGCCGAAGAGCATCACGACTACGCCGAGGTTGAAGAGGGCGAGGTTTTTGAGACCTTCGAGATAGTTCTGAAACGCTACGAGCGAGAGTATGCCTATGACTGCTAGAAGGCCCATGATTATACGCACAGCCCATGGATATGGGAGCTGGAAGGTTATTGGCCTTGTTCTGACAGGAGGTTTCTGTGGACGTGCATAGGGTGGGGGCGCGATGAATTTGTAGCTGACTATGAAGGATGCGGCCACGAGGAAAGCCAGCAGCGGATAAAAGATCAGTGGCTCGATGTAAACGGCGGTGAAGGCGTCAACACGAGGCGTCGTGTAGAAGCCCCACACAGTTGTCACAACTATGAGAACAATTGATGATATTCCCGCGGCTGTGAAGAAGGGCCTCTCTTTCCAGCTGAGCTTCTTGGAGCGGTCGACGAAGGGAACTATGAGGAAAAAGAGGATGAACAACAGGGGGAGGAAAGCTCCCGCAGTAAACCTCTCAAGCCCCGTCCTAAGAAACGCATAGATACTGGTGAGGTACCATTCTGGCACCTCTACGATGCCCCGCGTCGGGTCATATTTTATTCCGAGGTCGACGGGGTAAAGTCCACCTGCTATCAAGATGGCTCCTATTACGCCTGCGACAACGGGTGGGTCGAAGACGAGGTTGCGTGGGAAGTGGACGAGGGCAAGGAGAAGCATGACCATGGGAAGAATGAAGACATGTAATGCGTAGAACCTGATGATGAGGTCGTAGAGGCCTCCGCCGAGAAGCAGAGGAGCCAGCTGCGCCCCCAAAACAGGCGCAGAGTTCGTGAGACCTACCGCAATGTTGACCGCCAGCATAGCTCTCTGGTTGAGTATGAGGTCGTATCCTGTGAAGGCCTCGATAACTGTCACAGTTCCGAGGATTACCCCGGTCACCCATATGACCTCGTTTTTGACTTTGAACCTTCCGCTAAAGTATTGGTAGAATAGGTGGGCGATGGCGAGAAAAACCATCGCATTTGATGCGTGGTAATGGATGTTTCTTATGAAGAAGCCGAAAGCTATCTCCTCCTGAATCTGTTTCACACTGTTATAGGCTTGTGTGACGTCGGGCCTGTAGTAGAACATGAGAAGCGCACCCGTTACTCCGAGGAGAAGAAAAACTATCGCGGTTAACGTGCCGAGGTATCCGAAGGGGCTTACCGCGACACGGGGAATCTGAAACCTGAAAGTGACAATCGGAGTCCGCTCAAGCCGCTCCACAAGCCATTTGACAAACTCGTCAAACACACGCCCCAGCGGCCCAGCCTCACTCTTCTGCTGAGACATCAAAAGTAAAAATCCGTCTCGATATATAAGAGTAATTCCAAGTAACGCTGCGGCCTCAAAGTTAAATAACAAAATCCGCTGCTCAGGTTGTTGAGACACGTCATCTCAGCGAAGCAGTTTGACCACGACACTCTTGCTGACATCTTCTCGACGGCTAAGATTTTGAAGAACAAGTTGTCAGAGAGGAGGGTTGTGAAACTAGCTGTTGACAGGATTTTGATGACGGTTTTTCTGGAGCCAAGCACGAGGACGCGGCTGAGCTTTGTCTACGCCATGAAAAGGCTGGCTGGTGACGTGGTCGACTTCGGGCCCGAGGAAGTGACAAGCAGGGCTAAGGGCGAGAGTTTCGAAGATACCATGCGGATGCTCGATGGCTATGCTCCAGACGTGATTGTCCTCCGTAGCCGCGAAGTCGGAGCCGCTGAGAAAGCCTCGAAAATTGTCAGGTGCCCAGTTATAAACGCAGGCGATGGTTGGAACGAGCATCCGACACAGGCGCTGCTCGACGTCTACACAATTTGGGAGCAGCTGGGCAAAGTCGATGGATTGAGGATAGCTATAATGGGTGACCTGAGATATGGCAGAACACCCAGCAGCCTCTCCTACCTTCTCGCAAAATACCGCGACATCACCTTCTACTATGTTGCTCCGCCTCAGCTGCAAATCCGCGAAGAAGTGCTAAAGGAAGTTTCACATCACACCGTTCATCAACTCAGCAGACTCGAGGAGATAAGGGATGAGGTTGACGTGCTTTATGTAACACGGCTTCAGAAAGAGCGGCTTGGCGACGAAAACCTGTATCAGCAGCTTAGGGGAAGCTACGTCGTCACCGTCGACTTGTTGAAGAAGCTTAGGAAAATCCCGTTGATCATGCATCCCTTGCCCCGGGTAGATGAGCTCTCAACCGAGGTTGATGCACTTCCTCAGGCGAAATATTTTGTTCAGGCCGAGAACGGCGTCTACGTCCGCGCCGCCCTTCTCACCAAGCTGCTCAACCTCGACACATCGGTTCTACACAGCGGCTAAACCTTCACACTTTTCGAGAACAACCATATTCCCTGGGCAGCCGAAACAGTCACAACAGCTGCGGGAAGCAAAGCCAGCAGCGTGAAAGGATCGGTTGATATCCGTATCAGTTGGAGAGCCGATGTAGCGGCGAAGTCGATGCCAAGAATGAGTAGGAGGCCGGCGAATAATTTTCTTTTGACGCCGCCGTTGATCAACACCGTTGATATTGTTATCATGTTTACTGCTCCGAGGCCTGTGAATAAGGCGTTGAGGGAGGCTGTGGATGTCGCCGCCGCGAGAGCGAGGAGGACCGCTAGCATGGGGAGCAGCTGGTTTGGAGCTCTTCCTCCAAACATCTTAACACCGTGGCCTGTTTTGACAGCGTCGCCGACGATGCTGACAGCTGCCGCGAGAGCGATTACTTGAACAACTCTCTGAATCAGGGCCGCTGAAGCATCCACGTTGGGGAGGCCGGTCAAAGGCGTCAGGAGATTTGCCAAACTTGTGTGGAAGACGACACCATGTATGGCAAGACCGGCGGCGGCCGAGGCCATGACAGCGTCGCCAAACCTGACACTGTTTCGACTCAGGGATGGGGAAAGGGCTGCGAACGCTGCGGGGATGATTAGCAGGCTCTCGGGGCCGAGTTCAGTGCGTATGGATGTCTGTGTCCCGGACAGGGGTGAGAGAAAGAGCCCGATGATGATGAAGAGGAGGACTGCGGCTCCCACGGCTGTGAAGGCCTGAGGATAGGTTGAAGCTGTTTTGACACTTGCAGAAGCCGCTGCCAAGAGAAGAATAGTGAACATGAGTGGAGTTATTTCAGCTGGGAAAAATGAAGCGGAAAAGTTTGAAAGGGCGGCCAGCAGCACTAGAGTGGTAGAGGCGGCTACAGCCTGTGCAGTAACCTGGCCCATTCTCGCATAGACGAGGGTATGAAAGACGAATGCGACCAAGAAGACTGATAGCATGGGGAATTCGAGCCCGCTTTCATAGATGGTTTTTACGACCAAGGTGAGCAACAAGGTTGTTGAAGCCAATTGTGGGATGGAGTTTTTTTGGAGGCTGGGCTGGAGACGTTTCAGCCAAGGTGTGAGCAACGCCGTCGCGAGAGCAAGTCCCGCAACTGCTCCGAGGATGGAGAAGCTGCTAAAAAAAATGGATACGAAAACAAGATAAACGTAGAGCATTGAGTAGCTTGTTTCCAGAGTCGGCTTAAGGCGGCCAATCAGAAGAAAACCCGCCGCAGCCGCAGCCAGAATAGCGGCGAAAACAAGCAGCGGCAACAACTCACGAAAACATCCAAAACCTCATGTAATAAACCACATGGATACAATCAAGGCCTCCAAACCGGGGCCGCGGAATGCTCGTAACACAACCAATCTTTAAAAACACCTGAGCAAAACATCCTATACAGGGGCCGTGGTCTAGCTTGGTCTAAGACTCCAGCCTGGGGCGCTGGCAATCCTGGGTTCAAATCCCAGCGGCCCCACATAATTCAAAAAAGTTTAAATTTGGATAAAATTTACGTTTCTCCAAATGTGCCGCAATTGTGTTGATGCGGGTATGATTCTCTGTTTTCATAGGTGTGGTCCATGGAGTTAGTTGGTTTCCTAGGTCAGATAGAGCCCCCTCTTCCGCCGCCTTGGCTTGACCCCGCTGTTTTTCTGTCAAACCTTTTCTGGGTTTTCCTGCGAACGTTCACAACGTTTGTTGTCGTCTTCATTCTCGGCCTTGTCTCGCTCCGTGTAGTTGATTGGATAACTCCGGGAGTGAGGGAGATTCAGAGGATTAAGGGTCATCCGCTGGCCACCGCGCTCTTCGCCGCCGGATTCTTTGTCTACCTCTCCTTCGGCTACATCGCCTCGATGGCTTCACCCATACCCGTCGGTCTGGAGACAGGAATAGTTTCAGGCCCAAACCTCAGCCCCCTAGTCCTAATATCTTACAAACTCGTCACACTCCTCTTAGGCGTCGTCTTATCTTATGTTTTCGCAATAATCTACTACAGGGTTCTCGCGAAGGTTGAGCCGTTCGGCCTCGACTTGGACGATGTTGACAAGGAGCCTTTGGCTGTCGGCGTCTACCTCTTCGGCTACCTCGTCTTCCTGGGCGCGGTTGTCTACGTCGCGTTGATGCTGCCGGCGGCTTGAGCCATGTCTCTTAGGGAAGGGTTTTCAACACTTTTCAAACGTCCACCGCCTATTGTGAAGCCAACCTCCGAAGTATACGCCGCAGGAGCCATAACCACCAAAACATCGAGGCTAATCATAGCCGGTGTCGCTGTCCTTTTTCTCTCGGGTTTGGCCGCATTTATCGCCCAGGGATTTTTCCAACCACTTGCCCTTCTGGCTTATTCCCTGCTTCCGGTTGCGCTCCTGCTAGGATGGGCCATGAGGACAGACAGGTATGAGCCAGAGCCAAAGTCACTTATCCTGATGGTCATCGGCCTCGGTGGCGCCTTATCGGCTCTCTTCACGGTTGTAACCATTCCGGGCGGACTGCTCGGATACATGGTGAAAGTCTTTCTTGCTGAGCTGGTGTTTTTCCTAATCTTGGCTGGGCTGGACTCCAACAGAGTGACTGGCAGGGAGTTTAACGATCATTTGGACGGCGCGGTCTATGGCCTGGCTCTTGGAGCAGGGTTCATAGCCTACTCAAACTACTTAACGATACTGGCTGGTGGATACGCGGCACCGTTGGCGGCCACAGCTTTTGCTTTGGAGAGGCTCTTCACCATGGTCTTCCCAGGGCTGACAGGCTGGTGGATAGGATACGTAAAGGCAAAGTATGTTTCCATTAATTTTGCATCACTTTTCGCAGGCTTTGTCCCCGTTCTGGTTCTTAGGCTTTTTTATGAGGGGTTGTTGACGGCTTTCGCCGGCTTCAGCCTCCCCGTCAGAGCTGTCTTGACGACGGTGGTGGGTGTGTTGTTTGTAGCTGTTTTGGCGAGGAGGGTTCGCTGGGCTGTTGAGGACGAGAAAATCTGGGGATATGCCGCGGGATTAGCGCCGGTGGAGAAGAAATGAGGAAAGTAAAACCCGTAGCTATTCTCGCTTTGGCGGTTGTTTCGATGATGATTCTTACAACCGCATATGCCCAGGCGCCTCCACCATACATCCAGCCCGGCCTAGTCTTCGTATACCAGGTTATCAATGTTGAGAAGAACCAGCCTGAAAACGCTTTCCAGCGCTACATAATCGAGTCTGTCACCTCCCAGGCCATAACAATATCCATAATGTCTGACATAGCTCAGTCCGGTAGGATTACCGTTAACGCCAACGGCGAGTTCAGGCCAGGCGAGAGAATAGATCTTTGGATTCCGCCGGATGTCACTGCGGGGACTCGGTTTAAGATGATGGGAGTTGACGCATACGTGGCCCGGAGAGGATATGAGATGCAAGGGTTTAAACTCACAGTTGTGGTTTCCGCCGACCAGTCAATCTTCTGGACGTTTATAGAAGATGGCCCGTCCCCATACAACCAGCTGAAAGGCCTTCTACTTTACGTATTGTTTACTTCCAGCAAGAAGGCCCTAGGCCTGGCAAGTGTTGAGCAGGCTGGGTCTGTGACGACGACTTCGACGTATAGCACGACGGTTAGGACGACCACAGCGAGGCCTGTGACCACTTCGAGGACCACCATGATGGGAGGATCAACAGTCACAGTCGTGGAGACGGAGACGGTTACAGAAACGGTTGTAGTGACCAGAACGGTTGGCACAGCCTCTACCTACGTCACGACATCTACCCAAACAGTTAGCTTCCAAGCTGAGAGCCCACCCATCTCGCTGCCCCTAACAATCGCTATCCCAGTTGCAGCCGTCATTGTCGGAGGTGGCTTGTTCTATGTAAGGTCGAGGAGAAGGCCGCTTCCACCTACTTACCCCTATCCGAGCTATCCTCCTCCCTCACCATCGGGCGGATACTATCCGCAGCCACAGCCAGCAGTAGCCCATCCCGTCGGAGCCTGCCCAGCCTGCAGATTCCCCATTTACCCGGGTGACGCCTTCTGCAGGAGGTGCGGCTACCGCTTTGCGTAAAACACTCACCATGACCATTCTCGTCTTCTTTCTTGCCATGCCCTCTATTCCAGTCATTGCAGCTCAGCAAAGCGACGAGGACCCATTTGCTG
Source organism: Nitrososphaerota archaeon (assembly GCA_041641305.1). Classification (GTDB taxonomy): domain Archaea; phylum Thermoproteota; class Nitrososphaeria_A; order Caldarchaeales; family Caldarchaeaceae; genus Caldarchaeum. The sequence goes on from JBEPYN010000001.1 coordinate 559,698, forward strand.
GAGCCGAGCTGTGGAAGCAGAGACCTGTTTTAGGTGCTCAGCCTACTCTCGTAGCCATGGTTGAATTTTCCGACCAGAAGTTTAGACATTCACGTGCACAGGTAGAGGAAATAATAAAAATCGTGGACAACTTTGTCAGGTCCGGCTCATACGGGAGAGCCTGGCTCGAGTACTACATTCATCCAAAGGTGATAACACTTCCCAAACCACATTCATACTACGGTGCACCTTCACCTGGCGCGCAGAGAGGAGACGACCCCGCCAGACTCATAGAGTATATGAAAACGTCGATCGATATTCTTAAGACAAGAGAGAAAATAGACATAACAAAATACAAACACGTGATATTGATTCATGCTGGAGAAGATGAGGCGGATGGAACATCTCCCACCAACATCTGGTCAGTATGTTACATGGGTTTGGATTTTCAAATATTGCTGGAAAAAGGCTATAGATTCGAGGAACTCAAGGAGGTTTATAAGAAAACGCAATGGGCAGTGTACGCCGACGCAATAGACTTTTTACTTCATAAAAAACCTGATGGCTCTTGGCATCTGCTCAATGGAGTTGAGACAGTGGCCGCTGAAGCGGGTCCTTTTCTAGCATCCACTATAGCTCATGAGTTCACACACAGCATGTGGATAAGTGACCATTATGTTTATGGGAAGGATGGATACGGCGTCGGAAACGAGGTTGGTGTATGGACTAACATGGACTACGGACCTTTCCTCGACCCGCCGGTGGACATAGACGGCTGGAGCAAGTATTTGCTTGGATGGGTTGAGGCGGTTACCGTGGAAAAAGACGGCGAATACACTATACATACCTTGGACAAGCCTGACGAACCCCACGCGCTGATAATCCCGATAAACGACAAAGAATACTATTTCATACATGCACGCAGACCCGTGAAGAATGACGCAGCCCTACCATCACCAGGCATCCTCGTCTTTAGAGTAAACAAATACATGTGGGGTAATGTTGTTGGAGAGCCTTTCATGGTCCAGCTTATGGACGCCAACCAAGGTCCACCAGAATGCGAAGAAAAAAGTAAACAATATTCAGATTCTGAAGGTTACATGACTTTATGCGTCAAGTTTGACGCCGCCTACTTCTCCGCACCGGGGATAACAAAATCTTGGACCCTAAAGTATGTCGACGGGTCTTCGGATGGCCCATTCACCATCAATTTAAGTGGTTTCGAGTTTGTTTCTGAGGAGGGGTTCCGTGTAGCTGTTGTATCTTTTGACCCCGACGCTGGTGTTGCGAGGCTGAGAGTTGGACTTGGTGGAAAAAGTGGCGGGGAGACCTCTGTTGTAACTGTTACCCGCACAGTCACGGGAACGGTGACAAACACGTTATACACAACATCCTCCGTTGTCGGCACCGAGACAAGAACAGTTGTCGTCACAGTCACCACCAAACAAACACCCGCCCCCACATACGAGGGATACATCTCGATAGCAATAATCCTCGCGGCCCTCGTGATGATGTTAGGCCTAATCGCTTCTAGACGTAGAAGAACACTCCCACCCCCACCACCGCCTCCACCACCCCAAGCGAGGTGACAAAATATTAAAAAGAGCCTCGTCACATGCCTACTATTAATAGCGGCCCTTCTCACATTGCCGTACTCAGCAGCCCAACAGGATGAGATCGAGTGGAATAGGCAGATACCGTTTCTCGGGGCGCAGCCGACACTTGTTATCCTCGTCCAGTTCACAGACGTGAAGCTTTCCATAACGAGGGCCCAGGCCGAGCAAATAGTCAAGATAGTTGACGACTTTGTCAGAACCGCTTCCTATGGGAGAACATGGCTCGAATACACCATACACCCACGTGTGATAACATTGCCCAAGCCCATGTCACACTATGGAGCACCAGCCCAAGGAGCACAAAGAGGAGACGATAACCAACGTATTCTTGAGTACCATTTAACCACTATTCAGCTCGTCAAAAGGGACGGGGTAGACCTCAGCCAGTACAAACACGTCATCGTTATCCACGCTGGGAAGGATGAGGCTGTCGGCGGCACAGCCAACGATATATGGAGCCACTGCAGCTGTGTTCTTCCTAAGGTTCTTTATTTTTGGATTGAACAGGGTGGGTTTGACGCTGTAGAGTCCGGGCTTAAGAAGCAGGGGTATGATTGGGTTGTTGAGCTTTTCATGCATAGAACGCCGAACGGCGAAGGCCGTCTACTATCGGGCATAGAGACTGTCGCAGAATATGATTTTCCCAGCGTAATGTCCCACGAGTTCACACACAGCATGTGGATAAGTGACCACTATGTTTATGAGAAGGATGGATACAGCGCGGGTAGCGAGGTTGGTGTATGGTCTAACATGGACTACGGCGCTTTCCTTGACCCGCCGGTGGACATAGACGGCTGGAGCAAATACCTATTGGGCTGGATAGAGGCCGTCACGGTTGAGAGAGACGGAGAATACATCATCCACACCCTCGACAAACCGGATGAACCCCATGCATTACTCATCCCGATAAACGACAAAGAATACTACTTCATACACGCACGCAGACCCGTGAAAAATGATGCTGCACTGCCCGGCCCCGGTGTCCTGATCATGAAGGTTAACAAATTCAAAATCAAAAATGCTGAAGGGGAGCCTTTTATGGTGCAGCTTTTCGACGCCAACCCCGATACCCCAAATGAATGCGAACAGTATGCGGGCCAATCCAGAGACCCGAGGAGTTTCATGTCTCTGTGTGTAAAGTTTGACGCAGCCTTCTACAGCCATGAAGGCTACAGCAATTCATGGGCCTTTAAAACTCTTGGGGGAACCCGTGGAACTTATCAGATAGACTTGGCCAACTCCGAGTATGTTACGGAGGAGGGCTTCAGGATATCTGTAGAGTCTTTTGACGAGGGCGGCGGGGTTGCGAGGATAAGGGTGTCGCTTGGTGGACAACCTCATGATGGAGAGGGAGGAGAAACAACGGTAACCACCGTCACCCGCACAGTCACTGGAACAGCCACCGAGACACTCTACACAACCACAACAGTCGTCGGAACACAGACGAGAACAGTCGTCGTAACCGTAACAACAGCCCAGCTCCCACACTCAACAGGAGAAGAATACACATCCATAGCCATCATACTCGCAGCACTCCTCTTCACCATGGCTATAATCGCGATGGGAAGAAGAAGACCGAGAACAGCTCCTCCGCCGCCTCCTCCACCTCCTACATGGTAGCCGTCGATGACCTTTATATCAACCAAGTCCGCCTCAAAAAGCGGAAAAATTGGTCGGAAAACCCGTTATCGAAATAGCTTTCGACACCCCGAGGGTTGAGGAGAAGCTGCTGGCTAAGGCTGTGGCCGCAAAAGGAGCTGAGCTGAGGCTGACAAACGTCAAACAGAATGTCTTCACTTTACAGAAGACCGCGGTAGATGTTTGTCTCGTGAGATGCGTCTCGCTCTACGGCGCCATACATACAGCCGCGTTGAGAGAGGGGGCAGGTGTGCGGAGCATAAACAGCTCCGAAGCCATTTTCCTCGCGGGCGACAAGGTTTTGACCGTTTCACGTCTCAAGTTGGTGAACCTGCCCATTCCGAGAACTGCCGTGGGCCTAAACACGAAAGCGGCTGAGAAGGCCCTCGAGAAGGTCGGGCTACCCGCTGTAGACAAACCACCCATCGGAAGCTGGGGCAGACTCGTCGCCCTTCTGAGAGACATCGACGACTTCAAGCTCGTCACCGAACACCGCGAAATGCTGCCCAGCAGCTACATGAAAACCCACATCATACAGGAATACATCGACCTCCCCAATAGAGACATCAGAACACTCGTCATTGGCGAAGAGGTCGTAGGAGCCATCTACCGCTACAGGGCCACGGGCGACTGGAGGACAAACGTCGCCCTCGGAGGCGAGCCAGTCCAAGCTTTTCTCAACGACGAGCTAGTGGAAATCAGCCTCAGAGCCGCTAAAGCCGTGAAAGGAGAAGTCGTCAGCATAGATGTCTTCGAGACAACAGATGGCAGCTATCTCGTCAACGAGGTCAACGGCGTCCCCGAGTTCAAGGGACTGATGAAAGCAACAGGGGTGAACGTCCCCGAGAAAATCATCGACTACGTCATCGACTCAACAAGGAAATAGCTCTCGACCTACATTTTCCGCACAAGTCGCCGCTTTTGGCGTCCACCTCCGCGACAGAGTTGCTAAAACTCATCACACACCTCTCCGTCGAGCAGTGGTGGAGACCGATCAAGTGGCCAAACTCGTGAACAGTCTCCTTCAAAACCCTATCAAGGAGCAAAAGCCTACCAGACGCGCCTGCTTCTGGAGAAGGCTTCAGCCTATGAATTGAGACCACGCCGACAGGCGGTGGAGCATATCCGAAGACAAAGTTCAGCCCCTCGACATAAAGGTCCCTATCTGTCAGGATGAGGACAAGGCTCTCTTCCGGCTTGACATGTTTCACAAGCTTTTCGGCGTCGTATTGGCGTCTCAGAGGGTTCCAAGCCTTCTCAGCAAATGGCACAAAACCATTCTCAACCAAAGTATCAACCCCGTAAACCTGTGCAATCCCTGCGGCTACGGCTTCGCCGAGGGCGGTGTCACCTGTCTCGTTCAAAACCTTTAATCGCAACATCCCCCACAACCCGCGGGTCACGTTGATAATATGGGTGACGGGGACACCTGGCGTAGGAAAAACAGCGACGGGAAAAACTCTTGCGAAACGACTCGGCATAGATTTCATAGACCTTCCCGAACTCGTATCCACATATAGCCTGTATGAGGAAAGGATGGATGATGGCACAATGGTCGTGGAGACGCGGAGGCTTGCACGTCATCTGCAAAAACAGGTCAGGGGCGACACGGTCATAGCTGGGCACATCCCTGTCAGGGTTCGAGGACACGAAAACAGGTGCATAGTTCTTCGCCTAAACCCTCTCCAGCTCAGAAAACGACTTGAGGAAAGAGGCTACAGCGCAGAGAAGGTGGCGGAAAACGTTGAAGCAGAGTTTCTTGGAGTGATATATCTTGACGCGATGCGTGTCTTCGGAAAGAAACACGTGACTCAGATAGATGTGACGGGGAAGGAGCTCGGCGAAGTGGTTGACCTATGTATTGAGGCTGTTGAGCGAGGAAATGCTGGAGAAGATGTTGAATGGATGAGCCGCCTGGATGAGAGTTCTCTCTCTGAGCTTTTACGCCATCTCTCCTCAGCGAAAAAGGGTAAGCTGTGATATCTTTTTTACCGGCTTGCGTGGAGATGCGTCGGAGAAACACTTCATTCGATGGTCTGGTGAGGTAGATGGTTTCCGACCACCGTGTAGCGGTTCTCGACAGAGACAGGTGTGACTCTAGAAAATGCGGAAACTGGCCATGCATAACATACTGCCCACCCGTCCGAAACAACATCGAGGCCATCAAGATGGGTGAGGACGGTTTCCCGATAATCAGCGAAACACTCTGCATAAGCTGCGGAATCTGTGTCAAAAAATGCCCCTTCGAAGCCATCACCATAATCAACCTCCCAACCGAGCTGCGCAAGGATGTGGCCCATCACTATGGTGTCAACAGGTTTAAGCTCTTCAGGCTTCCATACCCAGAAGTCGGGAAGGTAGTCGGCCTGCTGGGGAAAAACGGAATCGGAAAATCCACGGCACTCAAAATCCTCGCCGGGCAGCTGATCCCCAACTTCGGTATCCTCGATAGACCTGTTACATGGGAGGAGGCTTCACGGTTTTTCAGAGGCTCGCTCATCCAAGAACATCTCAGCAGCATCTCCAAAGGTGATGTGAAGATCTCCTACAAGCCTCAAAACATCGCCGAAATACCAAAGGTGGTTTCGGGGACTGTTAAGCAGGTTTTGGCCAGGCTCGGCGACCCAGCAGCAGTTGAGGACGTTATTGAGAAGCTGGAGCTGACGAAGCTAGGCGACCGGGACATCCGTTTCCTCAGCGGAGGGGAGCTGCAGAGGCTTGCCATCGCCGCATGCCTTCTCAGAAAAGCAGATGTCTACATCCTCGACGAGCCGTCAAGCTTCCTCGACATAAGGCAGAGGCTGAGGATGGTGGAGACGGTGCGAGCTGCTCTACGGGACAACGTAAAAATCGTCGTAGCAGACCACGACCTCGCGGTTCTCGACTATTTCTCTGACACAATTTTCCTCTTCTACGGCGAGCCATCTGTCTACGGCGTTGTAGCAGGCCCCTACGGTGTGAGAGAAGGAATTAACATCTTCATCGAGGGATACATTCCCGACGAAAACATGAGGTTCAGGAGCGAGCGGATAGATTTTCAGGTGAAGCCTCCGACACGTGAGCAGACAAGTGCCGAAAAGCTGATGTGGCCCAGCTTCACTAAAACATTTGAAGGATTTAGGCTCGAGGTGGAGGAGGGATGGGTCTACAGAGGCGAGGTGCTTGGCATCGTCGGACCAAACGGGATAGGGAAGACGACTTTCGCATCAATCATCGCAGGCGTGCAGCAAACCGATCAGGGATTCACCTTCGACCCAAAGGCTGTTAGCTACAAGCCACAGTATCCACAAGCCGACGACAAAACAGTGGAGGAACATCTCAGAGAAGCTGCGGGACAGGAATACGACACATCGCTTTACCAATCTCTTATACTTCGGCCCTTCGGCCTCGAGAAGCTGCTGGAGAGAAGCATGAAGGAGCTGAGCGGAGGAGAGCTGCAGAAGGTCGTCGTCGCAGAATGTCTTTCGAGGAAGGCCGACATCTATGTCCTCGATGAGCCGAGCGCTTTTCTCGACGTCGAGGAAAGATACCATATGGCGAAGATTCTAAAGAGATTGGCGCTGGAGAAGAGGGCATATGTTCTTTTGGTTGAGCATGATTTCACGGTTCTCGACTTCGCTTCATCGGCTTTGATGATTTTCAGCGGCGAGCCCGGTGTATATGGGCGCGGCAGCAGCCCCACCGACCTAAGGACAGGTTTCAACATGTTTCTCGAGCAAATGGACGTCACCTTCCGCCGCGATCAGGCGACTAAACGCCCCCGTATAAACAAGAGAGACAGCCAGCTTCATAGACTCCAGAAAAAGATGGGCGAATACTACTATCTCTCTGCGTGATATAGGCTAAGGTTTTATACCTGCTATATAGAATTGGCAGACAGGTCATGTCAAGCTCGTCACCAACTAAGAAAAAAGAGCTAAGCCTTAGGGTCGCCGAGGCTCGTCAAAGAGACATAGGCCGGAAAATTGCTCGTGTCGACAGTCAGGGAATGAGGGAGCTTGAGCTGAGCCCCGGCGACCTGATAGAGATAATTGGTAGGAGAGGCACCGTCGCCATAGTTTGGCCGCCCTATAAGGAGGATGATGGACAGGGGATAATCAGGATTGATGGCGAGATTAGGCGGAACGCGGGCGTTAGCGTGGGCGAGTTTGTCCGTGTCTCCAAAACAGCAGCAAAGCCTGCTACGAAGATTGTTCTCGCACCCTTCGAGCCTCTCCCATTTGTGGGGGATTTCGGCAGGATTGTGAGAAGCCAGCTGCTCAACATGCCCGTCGCCAAGGGAGACATCATCGTGGTGCCGGTCCTCGGAATGGGTGTTGAGCTTAAGGTCAGCTCTACAAGCCCCTCGCCAATAGTCATGGTAACGGAAAGCACAGTCGTCGAAATCAGTTCAACAACAGCCAAAAGAATAGAGGAGGTCTCAGGCGTCACATACGAGGACATCGGAGGTCTTCACGACGAGCTTCAACGGATAAGGGAAATGATTGAGCTGCCCCTCAAGCATCCCGAGCTCTTCAGACACCTCGGCATAGAACCGCCAAAAGGCGTGATTCTCTATGGGCCGCCAGGCACCGGCAAAACACTCATCGCCAAGGCAATAGCCAACGAGACCGGAGCCCACTTCGTCTCCATAAACGGACCCGAGATAATGAGCAAGTTTTACGGCGAATCAGAGGCGCGGCTTAGGGAGGTGTTTCAGGAGGCTGAGCAGAACGCTCCCTCGATAATTTTCATCGATGAGCTGGATGCTATAGCGCCGAAGAGAGGCGAAGTCACGGGGGAGGTTGAGCGCAGGGTTGTCTCACAGCTTTTGACGTTGATGGATGGGTTGAAGAGCCGTGGACAAGTTGTTGTCATCGGCGCCACTAACCGCATAGAGGCGATAGACCCGGCTCTCCGTCGACCTGGCAGGTTCGACAGAGAAATACGCATAGGTGTCCCAGATAAAAATGGGCGGAAAGAGATCCTACTCATACACACGAGGCGAATGCCTTTAGCCGAGGACGTGAACATAGACGAGCTTGCTGAAATAACACATGGTTTCGTCGGCGCCGACATAGCGGCGCTCACACGCGAAGCCGCGATGAACGCTTTGCGGAGATTTCTACCTCAGATAGATTTGGAGAAGGAGATTATCCCTGCTGAGGTGTTGGAGAAGATTAAGGTGACGCGTGAGGATTTCGCCAACGCCTTGAAAACGATTCAGCCGTCGGCGCTTAGGGAGGTTGTCCTCGAGGTGCCTAACGTGAAGTGGGAGGACATAGGCGGACTTGAATCCGTTAAGCAGGAGCTGAGGGAGGCTGTTGAATGGCCACTCAAATACCCCGATGTCTTCAAACGCCTCGGAATAAGGCCTCCGCGGGGAATACTACTCTATGGCCCACCCGGAACGGGTAAAACACTCCTGGCCAAGGCAGTCGCCACCGAGAGCCAGGCCAACTTCATCAGCGTCAAGGGTCCGGAGATACTTTCGAAATGGGTCGGTGAGTCTGAGAAAGCCGTCCGCGAGATATTCAGGAAAGCGAGGGAAACCGCGCCATGCATCATTTTCTTCGACGAGCTCGACTCCATCGCACCGCGTAGGGGTATCCACACCGATGCAGGTGTCACCGACAGGATAGTGAACCAGCTTCTGACAGAGATGGATGGGATGCAGTCTCTGAAGGGTGTGGTCGTCTTAGGCGCCACAAACAGGCCCGACATCCTCGACCCCGCGCTTCTGAGACCAGGCAGGTTTGACAGAGTGCTCTACGTTCCTCCGCCTGACAAAAGCGCCCGCCTAGCCATATTCAAGATACATACAAGGGAGATGCCTCTCGACAAGGATGTGGACCTTGAGCAGTTGGCCGCTGTCACCGAGGGCTACACGGGCGCGGACATCGAGGCAGTTGTCCGCGAAGCCGCCTTGATAGCTGCGAGGGAAAACATCAACGCCCAGGTTGTATCGATGAGACATTTCGAGTTGGCGCTTCAGAAGATTAAGCCAAGCGTCGGCACCGAGGAGAAGGCTGAATACGAGAGAATAGTCAGCAACTTCAAGAAATCCATGGCTTACATCGGGTAACAGAATACAGGTGTAACACCCCGACACTATCCACATATTCTTTAACCCGCGGCAGAAATTCAACCGATAAATATGCCGACACATAGCCTCGCTCTCGAGGTTAGAAAAAATGAAGATGCCATGGAGTAGGGAACCAGCGCAGAACCCGTCTGCCTACGTGCGACCCGTCAACTACCAAGACCGAATGCTGGAGATACTGACGCAGCTGAAGATTCAGAACGAGAAGCTGAACCGCACGATCGAGAGGCTTAAGCACCGGGGCAAAGAGCTTTTCGAACAATGTGTTAGAGCTGAGCAGGAGAAGGACACGGCGCGTGCAACAATCTACGCCAACGAGATAGCCCAGCTCCGTAAGATGACTAGGACGCTGCTAGCCAGCCACATGTCGCTCGACAAGGTTGTTCTACGCCTTGAGACGGTTAAGGAGTTCGGCGACGTAATGCATGTCCTCGGCCCGGCGACACAGATAATCAAGCAGGTGCAGCACGAGATCTCGGGAATCGTTCCAGAAGTGGCCCACAGCCTTAGAAGAGTTGATGAGATGCTGGAGAGCATAATCATAGAGGCTGGCAACGTAACCGGCGGAAGCGTCTACGTCTCTGTCTCAGACCCTGAGGCCCAGAAAATCATGGAGGAGGCCGCTGAGGTAGCTGCGCAGAGGATGAAGAGCAGCTTCCCCGAGCTGCCTGAAACCTATCAGCACCTCGAGTCAGCCGCCAACAGGGCTGACTAAACATCCTATTTTTTACAACATTTTTTTGAAAGTTTTCGGTGGAGCTTTTCCTCGGAAAACTTCTGGGTGCAGTATCTCTGCGAGTATTAACGCTGTGTCACCTATCTGTGGACCGTGTCTACTGAAGTATCGATCTGCCTCGGCCGCGTATATTTCGCCCAATCGGTATGCCGGCAGCTGTTGAACCCAGCTCATTCCACAAAATCTCTCAACCTCCGCCGCGGCTTTTTCCAAACTGTATCCACATGGAGCCGCCACCAGTTTCTCAGGCCCATGTGCAGAGACCTCCTCAACCCTGATCCTACGTGATGGCTTTCCAGCGACGCCGAGGTCATTTCCCCCAGCCAGTTCAACAAGCTCCGGAACCCAGTGGCCGCTGCAAAAAGGAGGATAAAGCCACTCGAGAACAGCCGTCCTGACGCAGGGAAGACCAGCCGCATACTCTCTCACATACTCTAAATTAGCTGAAATAGCTGAAACAAGCTCAGCAGCTTCTTTCTCTCTCTTCACAAGCTTTCCGACATGGAGCATGTCGTCGAGAATCTCCTTTACCGTGTGTGGGTTGAGGGTGCATATTGGCGCCACGTTTCTCAGCTTTTCGGTGACTGTGTCGCCTGTTATGCCGCAGACCTCGCAGAGGCCCTGCGCCAAGATGAGATCGGGTTTTAGAGACGCGATTAACCCATAGTCGACCACATATAGCTGTTCACCGTTCGCGGCAGCCGTTGAAACAACATGGTCGACTTCCTCGGGTGAGAGGTTCTCAGTGTTGATGCGAGGCTTCACCACAACTGGTTTCGACGCAACTCCGCAGGCATAGGTGACCGCCGCCAATTCATCAACCGCGCCCAGCTCCACCAAGATGTCGGTTGCGCTGGGGACAAGCGAGACTATCCGCATCACAGAGTCGGAGATGAGGCTTGCATATATTTTTATACGGGATGGGAAAGCTGGTTGCGTGGATTTAGGCGAAGCTGTTTTCCTCGGCGTTGTTCAGGGTTTGGGTGAGTGGCTTCCCGTGAGCAGCGAGGGGCTGGTGACCCTCTTCTCGAGGCTGGTGTTCGGCAAGAGCTTCGAGTATGCTCTCGCGGTCGCCATATGGCTGCACACGGGGACGCTCTTCGCAGCGCTTCTGTATCTTCGAAAAGATGTGCGGCTTGCTTTAAGGGGGTTCACGCGCGACGTTGAGGGGCGGAGGCTTCTACGGTTTCTCATAGTGGCAACCCTGTCCTCCGCCGTGTCCGCGGCTCCTCTTCTCCTGCTTCTACGTGGTCTAGAGTTATCCGACAAACCTTTCACAATAGCCGTAGGCCTTTTACTTGTTGTTACTGCTCTTGTTCAGCGGAGGGAACCGTCTGGTGAACAGAGGATAGATACATGGAGCGCGTTTGTGGCAGGGCTGCTGCAGGGCCTTTCCATAATGCCGGGAATAAGCAGGTCGGGGATAACCTTAGCCGCCCTAGTGGGCCTCGGGTTCAGGGTCAGGGAAGCTCTCCGTCTAAGCTTCCTGATGAGCATACCCGCAGTAGCGGCTGCACAGGTTCTACCCCCGCTACTTATGGGGGGATTTTCAACGAGCCTTGAAATGTTTGCAGGAGCCTTTGCAGCCTTTGCCATGGGAATTGCCACTATGAAGATGTTGTTGTCGGCTGCGGAGCGTCTCGACCTACGCCTCTTCATGATACCTCTTGGCGTGGCGATAGTTTTGCTTGGTCTGCTACTCTAAAACCGTGGACGCGGCGGATAAAGGCCTCCGGTCTTCCTCCTTCTAGCGTATTCGTTGAGCATCCGGTAGACTGCTCCATGGGGAGCCCCTTTCACAAGTGTTACGACAGCCTCCTCCGCCGCTCTCACGTTCTCGTATTCTCCGATGATTGAGACGGTGTCGCCGTATATGGAGACGTCGACTAGGCATGTTTCCTCGATTATGCGGCGTGTTTTGCCCTGTGTGCCTATCACACGGGCCTTTACTCTGGTCAGGTGGTTGGGGTTGTCGCCGACGTAGTCGGTTAGGTCAATCACGGTGAGAACTGTTCCGTCGTTGACGAGTTTCAGAGCTTTTTCGGGTGAGAAGCCTCTTCCGATCGCTGTGACTATGTCCCGTGCCTTGAACAAGGACGCCGGGTCGCCGCCCTCCTGCACGGGCTTCGCCAAGCTTATGACAACGGTGCCCTCGCGGCTGTCAACCTGAAGCGAGACACCGAGAAGCCGCTCAATCTCCGCCTTAACCGAGCCACCCTCACCGATCAAGACACCGACACGTTCTTTCGGAATGTTGACGACGAAGCTCGAATGCGTAACATGTGGAAAACCTTTCCCATCCACCACAGTAGATCACCCCGACTTAATCATGCGAAGCGTCTCATCAACATCAACGCTCACCCCACGTTTACTGATAAATTTTGACAAAGTTTCAACACCCTTGGCCAGCAAGGGTTCCGCGAGAGGGTGACCAAGCTTCACAGCCTGTGCAAAATCTATTATGTAGACCGTGGGCCCTCGGGCGACGACCACGTTGTATTCGCTCAAGTCGCCGTGCACGATAGAGGCCTTTCTATACATCTTCGCCATGTTATCCACCAGCTGCTCCCAAATCATCCTCAACTCATCCAGCTCAAAATCCTCTTCCACAAGAAGTGGATATCTTACACCGTTTTCTCCGAGAAACTGCATAACCAATATGTTCTCCTTCTGGACGATGGGCTTGGGAACCGAGACACCAGCGTTGTATACATCGACGAGGTTAGCGAACTCCCTCTTCGCCCATAGGTACACAAATTTTCTAAAGTCGCGCGGAATGGATTTGAATCTCGGGTCGTCGACAACATACTGGAGCCTGTTGCGCCTAAACTCCGCCGAAGAAGTTAGGTAGATTTTCACGGCTGTTTCTGACCCGTCGCCGGCCACGCCGTGGTATACACGAGACTCTTTCCCCGCGCTAATCACGCCCATAACCTCCCTAAGCCTACCCGTGTTGAGAAGGTCGTAGAGGGCCAGGAGAGTCCGCTGATCAAACACCTCCTCCAAGCTCTCGTCAAGCTCCGACCTCTTCTCAAGATAACGCTGCATCCTCTCCTTTCTATACTCGCGTTGACGCAGACGCTCCTCGACTTCGTCAAAACCCCCCTTCAACCAACCACCATAAAAAAGTCCCGCGGGCAGGATTAGTATTTAAGCCAGCACTGGCATAATGAAAATAAGCGTAGAGATGGTTGCGGTGAGGATGGTTAGGAGACCCTTCAATTCTAAGCTACATCCCGGTCGCGATCATTTATAGATTATATGATGGCCTAAACATGTACTGTCGACAAGTAATATTATTGAATTGTCTCAACCGCTCTTTATCAGTATGTTGCGGGTTGCCATATCGTCTGATTCTCTTTGTTCTCTGCCCCCTTCTCCTGCTGGTCTTCCTCTGTCTTGGGTTTATGCTGCGTTGAGGGGGATGTTGTATATGAATGTCTTATGTATCATCTCTATGCTCATCCATCTGGGCTTCTTTGACTGCATCTCTTCACCGAATATCGACTTTCCCCGCGATCCAACGCTTGCTATATCCTACTACTCTCCTTCGTAAGTCGTATCCTAGGTCCATTATCATCTTGGCGGGGGATCTCCTAGACCGAGGCCCTCTATCAGTCCTAGCATTCCCCTAGGAACTCGACGTAGCTATGGGTAATCTTGTATGGTCTGCCCCTCTTACCGTCGTTGAGCTCCCTGTTCTCATCAGCGTAACGCCTTACGAACTTCAAGTATCAGAGTACCCCTCCTTATGAGCCTCCCATCAACCCTCCCCCGATAAAACATCATCTTGAATGGGGAAGTAAAGGTAGGCCGTAAGGCATTACCCTTTATAAGCAACCACCATCAAAACCAGAGAAACACCAAGACAAAGCCAGAGAAAAGACTCAAGAACGTAGAAAAGCCTATGAATTAAGCCACAAGGCAACGTATATGTCAAACGATTTTACATGAAACTTACGTAAAAACCAAAAGTAACATATTTTAAGCCTGCGTCTTACCTATTTGTGCTTAACGGGTGGCAGTAGTTGAGAATAGAGTACAGGCGGCTCCAGCTCTCGGCCATGGGTAGTTATCTCGTGACGATTCCGCGGCAGTGGGTTGAGGAGCTGGGCTGGGATTAGGGTAGTAGGCTTGTGCTGGGCCTTGAGGGGGGTAGGATTACAATAGCATCCGAGACCAAGTCGGCGCAGCCGCGTAGGTCTACGCACACGATATACATAGAGGACTTTCCAAACCATAAGTTTCTGGAACTATGCATAAACGCCTCCTACATACAGGGGAATGACGTAACTGATATTCTCTCGCGCGAGAAGCTGAGGTCTGAGCATCGTAAGTGGATTCGCGACGCTCTGGATAGTGTTGTGGGCGCTGAGATTGCCGAGGAGTACTCGGATAGGGTTATACTCCCGAGCCTTGTTGACCCGCTGAAGTTCCATATCAACGCGGTGGTGAGCAGGTTCTCTGTGGTGGCTATGGCTGTTTATACCGACGCCGTGAAGGCTCTCTACATAGGAGACCGCGACCTTGCGTTAGATGCTTATGAGCGGGGCAAGGACAGCGCGAAGCTCTACCGCCTCCTCATGAGGCAGGTCGTAGAATGCGCGCGGAACCCAGAGCTTGCGGCGCGTATGGAGATGCCAGACCTAGGTGAGGTGATAGTCATGGGGCTCACGGTGCGGGAGCTGAGCAGGATAGCATACTACGCCATGCGCATAGCGGAACACGCGGCGGAGATAGCGGAGGCAGGCCTTGACGACGAGATACTAAACATAATCTCAGAAACACACGCCGCCGCTATGAGCCTGCATAGGAACGGGATGCAGGCACTGCAGGAGAAGAGCCTACACCTCGCGAGCAAGGTGATAGATGATATGGAAACGCTCCGCGAGGTGTTTGACAGGGGGCTGAGCTACATCATGTCTGGGAAGCTCAAGCCAGAGGTGGCTAGGCATGTGCTGTTCATACTGAGGAACTTCAGGGCGATAGGTGGCTATGCCGTTGGACTCGCCGACAACGCGACGCTCAGAATATTCTCGCGGAGCGTTTCATCTGAACCTTAGCAGATGGAGAGCCAGAGCTATTATCGCGAGCGTTACCCCGTCATCGCCCAGCACGCCCACCCAGAGGGGTATCAGGCCAGCTATTCCAAGCGTGATGAGAGACAGCTTCAGCCCTATAGCGAGCAGTAGGTTTGCCTTGAGTGTCTTCACAAGCCTCCTGCTCAGCCTGATTAGATACTCAACTATGCGGAGGTCGTTTCCCATTAGGGCTACGTCGGCAGCCTCTATCGCTATGTCATTACCAGCAGTACCCACGGCTACGCCGACATCAGCGGCCGCCAACACTGCGGCGTCATTAACGCCATCGCCAACCATCATCACTGGCCCATAACGCTGACGAAGCTCCCTGACCACGCGAACCTTATCCTCTGGTAGTAGGCCGGCATAATACTCGTCTATCCCCAGATGCTCGGCCACCTCGCGCGCCGCGCGCTCGTCATCGCCCGTGAGCATGACAACCCTAATGCCCAGGCGCTTAATCTTCTGAACAGCCTCGCGCGCCTCTGGCCGCGGGGTGTCGGAGAGGCTTATCGTCCCAGCAAACCTGTTATTCACGGCAACGTCAACGACTGAGCCGCGCAGCTCCTCATGAACCACGTGGCTATGGTTTGCCTGTGAATTCACGAATGAGTGGCGGCCAATAATTATCAGCTGGCCATCCGTTGTCAGGGCGATCACACCCATCCCTGGCCTCTCCTCAGCCTTCACATCGCCGTGAAGGCTTATCCCGTTGGACTTTGCCGCCTCAACAATAGCATTAGCTATCGGATGCGTTGAGCGCGAGGCTGCAAGGGCTGAGAGCTTCAGAAGCTCCCTCTCGCTGAAGCCGCTTGTGGGCTTAACACCAACAACGCGAAGCACACCCTTCGTTAATGTCCCAGTCTTGTCAAATGCAACGACGCGCGTACGCGCCATATTCTCCATGTATATCCCGCCCTTGACCAGTGAGGAGCTCCACATGGCGCGCGTAAGCCCCAGCATCACGGTAACTGGTGTTGCTATCACGATTGCGCTTGGGCAGGCTATGATGAGGACGACCAGCGCCCTATACACCCATTTCATCAGGGGCTGGGCTAGCATTAGCGGCGGGACAACAGCCACGAGGGCTGCCAGAACAGTAGTAGCTGGGGTGTAGTATCTGGAGAACCTGTCTATGAAGCGCTCCAGCCTAATCTTCTTCTCGCGCGCCTCAATAACAAGCTTGGTTATCCTACTGACGGTGGAATCCCTAAACGGCTTCTCCGCAACAAGCTCCAGCGAGCCCGTTAAGTTAAGCGTTCCAGAGAGAACCACATCCCCAGGCTGCTTCTCAACTGGTATTGACTCACCAGTTACTGTTGACTGGTCTATTGTGGAGCTTCCCGCCACGATGCGGCCGTCAACTGGTATGCGCCAGCCAGGCTTGACAACCACGATGTCGCCGACCTCTATCTCCTCTACGGGTATCTCCTCAACCTTGTCGACGCGCTTGACGAGGGCGCGCTGGGGGAGGAGCGACGCCATCCGCCGCGTGATGTTCCTAACCTTATCAACGGTATAATCCTCCAGCGTCTCGGCGAAGTGGTAGAGTATCAGGACGGCCGCGCCCTCCTCATAGAAGCCTATCGCGGCCGCTCCCACCGCACCGGTGAGCATGAGGACATCGGTGTTGAACGGGTTGCTCCTAAACCTGCGCACAGCGTCATAAGCAACGGGGACGGCGACCAGCAGGAGAGCAACGCCAGCCAGGAAATGCTCAACAGGGCCTCCCAAGCCCTGCCAGAGCATCGCGAGAGCCGCGAGAAGGAAGGCTAAAGCTACTAAAGCCAGAACGAGCCGCTTTGACAGGCGGCTCTCATATTCCTCGCTCTCGCTATGCTCGTGCCCACCAGTCAAAACAAACGTCAAGACAGAACACCAGCTCCGCTATCATATAAGTATTTTCGTCAATTGATAATTGGATAGTGTCCGGATAAGGGACTATATTTAAAGGCCGGTCTTCGATGATAATCTGCGTGGATGCCGTCGCCCTGATCTCGAGCTGTTTCGTGCGCAACAAAAAAGCCGTGAGGTGAAGGTCCTCGCTGTCTTGGAGTACATGTTCCGCGGTAGCTGTAGGAGGGTCTCTAAAGTTCTGAGAAGTCTACTGTACACGATCTTGCTAGGAAGGTATCCTCAACGGTAGCAGTAGCCTCAGAGCCGAAGCGTAGGAGGTGCATAGCTGTTGATGAGACTAAGCTCAGGGTTAAGGGCGCTGTCGTCTACGTCTGGTCAGCTGTAGACGTCGATTCCGGCGAATTGCTGGCTCTAGAGGCTTCATACGGGAGGAGCTGCCTCAACGCGTTAACCTTCCTGAAAAAGGCCCTCAATATGTGCTTGAACAAACCTAAGGTTATAGTCGATAGGGGTCCATGGTATATCGTTGAGCATATGCTCAACAAAGTATCCGTGGGCGTTACAGAGGCTAGGGCTGGAATACGAGCACCAGAGGTTCGGAATGAGGAACAGGGTAGAGAGGTTCTTCAGATACCTAAAAGAGAGGACAGGATTATATCATAACAAATTGAGCGCGAAGAACTACGAACAAGGAATAAAGAACCTAAACTTGCTCCTAAATCTCTTCACGCTATACTACCAAACCGTTAGGAACGGGGGTGGGTAGAGGTGCTTATCCGGACACTATCGCTTAAATGATTTAGAGACGGGTTTTACACTTTCTTGGGGAAGGTCTTCGGCATTGTTTGTTCTTCTCTCTTAGGGTTTCATAATTACTCACCTTTACAAGGTGACGACTACGTAACATGACGCTACCCCGGAATCATCACTGGCATACCGAGATGAAAAAAGGAAAGAAGGAGGGGTTGTATACACCACCTTCATCTCCTACGCCTTCGCCCAAGACTTTCCCCGCGGAACGCCCGACTGTCTTCCGCCCGCATGTCATCACCCTCTGGAGTATGGGGTTGACGCCGCAGGCGCCGGCTGGTTTCTGTCACCCTTCATAGGGAAAGGTTCATTAGGAGCCCTCACCCAATATACCCTCGGCAGGGGCTGCCGGAGGGGTCTTGGGAAGGACTTCCTCCCCTTCCCCTCCAAGTGGCAGACCCTGACACTGGGGGCCTTGGGTGAAGGCTTTCTCGACGGCTGTTGTAAGGTTGTCTAATGCCTGTTTGTATTCTCTGAGCTCTTTTCCGAGGTGGGTGTCGAGCAGGTGGAAACCGTGAAGTAGTAGCGCTGTTCTCGCCAGATTTTTCACCGCCACATGGTCTCTGTCATCTCGGTGTCCGCATTCTTCGCACTTCAGTCTATCCCATCTGCCTTTCTCATGCTTCATCAGTTTGTTGCATTTTGGACATAGACTGCTGGTGTAGTGGGGAGGCACTGTTACTAGCTTCCCCATCTTTTCGCATGCTGTTGACAGTCGTCGTATAAGCTTGGCTATGGGCCAGCTGCTGATGATATGTGACTTTTCAGGGTCTTTTGCTTTTAGCCGCTGCTTTAGCTGACCGGCGTTTAGCCGCTCCAGAACCACTGCCTGTGTATTCGATGCAAGCCTCTTCACTAAACCGGCTGATTTGTTCACCCAGTCGTTGTCCAGGTTTCTAGCATATCTCAGCCACGCATATGCTGGTCTTCCATGGATCCTTAGAGACCGCCTGTTAACCCTTCTGACAAACAATAGCTTGCCGACGTTGCGTGAGACACGTTTATAACCCCTGAAGCGGATCAGCAGCCCAACCTCAACCTCGGCAACTATGATGTCTCTGACGTTTACGTCCACCACGACCATTTTTATGGATCCCCGCAGCGCATAGCTCCGAAGCAGATCTGGAAAATATCCTCCCGCCCCGGCCCCCAACCCCGAAGAGCCGGAGCCGCCAAAGCGTTCTCCAGATCCTCCCATAGCTCTCCCCGCTCATCCCTAGACCCGGAGGCTGAGACCCCAGGCCTTTGGGATGAGACCTGGGGGCTTGGGTCTAGGGATCATCAAGCACGCTAACTGCCGCCGAATGTGTAACATCTGCGTAGGGTCGACAACCCTACTTTCTGCGGGCAGCCGACTACCGCCCTTTTAACGGCCAGGCGACTACCGGCCCTATAGCCCAGCTAGGCGGGGCTTTCCACTCCTTCTCCTTACCTAGCCGTTTTCAACTACATTGTCCCGATATAATAACTTAACTTCCCACTTTCAGATACCTCTTAACTTATTTGAGGCTACCCTACTATTCACTGTAGTATGCTCCTTAGACGGGTGTCCTTAGATAAGAAGAGACTCCAGGTCAGCATCTCAGGCAAAGTTTTCAATGTGTGGGGTAGGGAGGACGAGGGTTATGTCCTGAAAGGTGGTCTAAACCTGCTTGAGCACGTGCGGGGTATTAGGCTGTCTGACCTTCCTGAGCATTTGGTGGTAGAGATTGGTCCTAGGTTATCGGAGAAGTTTGGACTACAAAGAAGATTGAATTTCTCGGCAAGTCGGAAGGCTTTCAAAGTATCCTATCTGCTAACTGCTTCACGGGAAACTCTGATAGATGTTGAAGAGTATGCGTCAGAGATTGCTCGCAAGGCTGAGGAACATGGATTCAGCTGTCAAACCAGCAAGACGGAAGAAGAGACCCACATTGAGGCTAGTTACCGGCTGGGCGGAGGAGAGGAGATAGGGTATATTGTGGAGCTTTTCGAGGATGCATTAGCGTCTGCAGAGAGGTCGATTGAGCAGAAAGAAAAGAGTATGCGTCAAAAGCTGGAGTACTGGATAGGAAATGTGGAACGGCTTGATGGCCGCATTCTCTCAAAACTGAACGGCTTAGAAGGCGTGGCTAAATGGATTATCCATCCGCTCACCAGTAAAGAGATAGCGTTCATACTCTTCGGCATCAAGCCTGAGTCGTTTAATCTGGGAGCCAAGCTGTCTTATGCATTGCTTCAAAGATTCGGGGTCTGGGATGGAGAGACAATAGATAGGCTTAAGGCCTTAGGCATAATCGCATACATGGAAGATAATTCAAGGCTCTTCTGCACGTTCACAGGATGGCGGGTCAAAAAGCTCCTCGAACAAATGATCTTCTTGGAACCTAAAAGCTTCACCTCATCCACAGCCAGCGGCTACGACCCAATCTCCCTCCTCCACTATATCGGGAGGAACTTCCCATCACTGGCAATATCCAAAAGCAGGAGATTCAGAGGAAACAAAGGCGGAGCATTCAGATACGCCGAAAAAATGCTGAAACAGCTAACCTTCACACATATAGCAGCCCTAGCCGGAATCTATTGGCGGCTTCCCATACCCAAGCAGGTATTAGACGAAACCCTCAGCCAGCTGGTCAGCCTAGGCTTCATAAGCCACAACAGAAAAATCAAACCCTTCGCCAAATGGATAATAAGCCTGCTAAACGGCTACATCAGAAAAACCAAACTAGCCACAAACCCAAACCAAAAACAAACCCAGACAACACTGTTCAACTGGAACTGCCTACAAGAAACATTCATAAAACGAATATCTGAAAAACGGTAAAAACCGGGTCAGGTCCGTGAAATTTCTGGAGGCTGTCCCGCGGGGCGGATTTGAACCGCCGACCACCCGGTTTCCATGTTGCCTGGCGGGCTGATCTTCGGCTCAGCCACTTGGCTGACCGCTACAGCCGGGCGCTCTACCAGGCTGAGCTACCGCGGGACTTTGTTCGAGATGTTGATTTGCTCGGTGTTTTTTAGTTTTTCGAGGGCTTGGAACCGTTTTGAGAGCATGTACGCGTTTATGGCTAGTAGGGTGATCGCCGCCGCTGTGAGGAATGGGCTGAGGGCTGATACGGCCGCTACTCCGAAGAAGACGACAGAAACTGGCCATCCGCAGCAGAGGTAGCCGAAGCTTATCACGCTCGCTAGGAGGCCGCCCACCCCGCTCCAAGCCGTCCCCAGCATACAGGTTCTCAACATGCCGCGGCGATAAAGCGTGAGAAGAAGCCCCGCATTATATCCGACAAGCGCAGAGACCACCAGACCGAGAAGCATGGAGTAAATGCGGAGGTTGAAGACGAACCCGTCGCCCACAACCTGTAGCAGAGGTCCCGTGTAAAGCTGCGTCTCAACAAACGTGTAGACGAACGCCGTGGACGCTATGCCTATCCGAGGCGTCTGTATAAGCTGGGCCGCGCCTGTGAAGAACAGGTAGAAGAGAAAATAGGCTATAGCTGATGGAGCCGAGTAAGTGATGAGCTGTCTCTTCACGGTCTTGTCAGCAACCATTCAACTCCCTTCTGATATTCGTCAAAAGGCATGTCAGGTGTGAAGGCGAGGCGGAGAATGTGCTGCCTATCTGCACCCAAGACGAGAGCATAATGGTCAACGAGATAGTTTCCCTGCTCATCGGGAGGCTGCTTCGTATAGAAGACGTTGTATAGACGGGCAACTTGCTCAATTTCTTCAGGCGTGCCTGTTAAGGCTATGATTTTTTCAGAGTAGTAGGATACATATTTTTTCATGGCGTCCACGGTGTCCCTCTCCGGGTCAACCGTGATAAATATGAGCGCGACATCGTTGGCTCTGTTTCCGAGAGTTTTGACGAGTTGTGCGTACTTGGTCATGACAAGTGGGCACACGTCGGGGCAGTGTGTGTAGCCAAAATAGATTAGCACGGCTTTACCCTTAACGCTTGACAAGGTGAATGGGTTTCCGTTCTGGTCTGTGAGCGTGAAGTCTGGGAGAACCCTGTCTCCCGGGATTTCTATCGCTGGTTTATAGGGTTCGAGCACTTGACGTGATAGAACAGCTGCTGAGGCGCCCGCGGCGACTGCGAGAGCCGCGACGCCTATGAATAGCAGCAGCTTTGACCTGTCCACGTCTAATGTGTGGGGTGTCTTTGTTTTAAGTTTATGCCAGTTTCTTGGCAAAGAATAAAAGCGGTTGCACCGAGTTGTTGTAGGTTGTGTCCTGTTCCTCTTAAGGTTGTGAAGAGGGATGGCAGAGTTGTGGATTTTGATGCAGGACGTATCCGCGAAGCCATACGCAAGGCAATGGCCGCTAAACGTGTCGAGGATGAAAAACTTCTGGAAAAAGTTGTTGCAACGGTGCTGGAGCAGCTTTCAACACGTTTCGGAGCCGAGAAGATTCCACACGTTGAGGAGATTCAGGACATAGTTGAGAGCTCTTTGATGGAGCATGGGTTGAAGGAGGTGGCGAAAGCCTACATACTCTACAGACATGAGCGAACAAGAATTAGGGAGGAGAAGATGAGGATACTTGAGACGAGCTATGTTGACGAAGTGGACAAAGCCTTCTCGGTCAACGCCCTGAGACTGATGGCAACACGCTACCTTCTACGCGACAAAGCAGGCCGACTCATCGAGAGGCCTAAGCAGATGTTTCAGAGGACAGCGGCCCTCATCGTGCTGGCGGACATCCTATACGACCCCATGTTCTTCGACAAACATGGCGGACAGAAAAAATGGGAGATAGATGACGTGGAACTCGAGGAATACGCCGGCCGAATCGGCGTCGGCCCATCCACCAACATGTTGGAGACAACGTGGAACACACACCATATCGAGAGGCTTACCGCGCTGTACAGACGTTTGAACGAGAAGGGGATGATGAGGAAACATCTGCGGGATGTGCTCGAGCATCTCAGAAGCCATCCATCCCGGTTCTATGAAAGCTACCGCCGCTACTACGACTTGATGGTTGAGAAAAAGTTTCTTCCCAACAGCCCCACACTCTTCAACGCAGGCACTGTCCTCGGCCAGCTGAGCGCATGCTTTGTTCTCGACGTCGAGGATGATATTTCCTCGATTATGAGGACGGCTGAGGAGGCTGCGTTGATTTTCAAGACGGGTGGAGGTGTTGGGATAAACTATTCGAAGCTTAGGCCTGAGGGGGATGTTGTTTCGTCGACGGGCGGTGTCGCATCGGGGCCGGTGTCCTTCATGCGTATAGTTGACACGGTGACGGATGTGGTTAAGCAGGGTGGTCGTAGGAGAGGCGCGAACATAGGTGTCCTAAACATCAACCACCCCGACATAGACAAATTCATAGCCGCGAAGCAGCGGCCGGGGTTTCTAGAAAACTTCAACATCTCTGTGATGGTTACAGCGGATTTCTGGAAACACTACCAAGAGAACAGGCCTTATCCTCTTGTTAACCCTCGAGACGGCTCGGTCTGGAGACTTGTGGACACACATAAACTCCTGAGACAAATAGCTGAAAACGCTTGGAAGACAGCCGACCCCGGGCTACTATACCACGACAACATCAACGAGCTCAACCCACTCAGGGAAGCATATGGCGACATCTACTGCGTAAACCCATGCGGCGAGCAGCCGCTCTACCCCCACGAATCATGCAACCTCGGCTCCATCAACCTACACGCATTCATCAAAGACGGCCGCCTTGACTGGGATGCTTTGGGAAAATGCATAGAAACCGCTGTAAGGTTTCTTGACAACGTCGTGGACTTGACCAAGCATCCTACAGAAGCCATCGAGAAGATGACTCTGAGGACGAGGAGGATTGGGCTCGGTATAATGGGTTTGGCGGATATGCTGTACGCTCTACGCATACCCTACAACAGTGAGGAGGGGTTTGAGATGATGAGGAGGGTTATGGAGTTCATCGCCTACAAGGCGGTTGAGACATCGGTTGAGCTTGCGGAGGAGCGTGGCCCGTTTCCCGATTTCTCGAGGTCTTTGTGGGCTAAGGGTTTGCTGCCTTTCAGGTGCCTGAGGGATGGCGGTGACCTGGCGATGGATTGGGGCAGGCTCGTGGAGCGTGTGAAGAAGGGCATCCGCAACAGCCATCTTCTTACGGTTGCACCCACGGGGAGCATCTCGATGCTCGCAGACACATCCTCGGGCCTCGAGCCACAGTTTGCTCTTGTCTACCGCAAACAAGTGACAGCCGGCGTCTTCTACTACGCCGACCCCGTGTTTGAAAAAGCTCTCGATGAACGTGGGCTTCCAAAGCAGGATATATTGAGGAAAGTTGCTGAGAACGGTGGTTCTGTGCAGGGCATTCAGGAGATACCCGAGGATATGCGTAGAGTGTTTGTCACGGCGCTTGACATTCCTTGGTGGGACCATCTAAGGGCCCAGCACGAAATACAGAAGTGGGTTGACGCATCGGTGAGCAAAACAATCAACATGCCCTCATGGGTGACCGTTGAGGATGTGTTGAAGGCATTTGTCGCCGCTCACAGGCTCAAGCTCAAGGGTGTCACCGTCTACAGAGACGGGTCAAAAGCTGCCCAAGTTCTTGTCACACCCACGCAGAGGAACAAACGCTATGAACTATCTTTCACCAACAAAACCACAGAAATTCTCCGCGGCCTCGGCATAGAAGTCGAGGAAAAACCAGTCGAAACACCTCCTCCCCCCATAATACACACCACATGCCCTCTTTGTGGAAGCACATCAATAGTCTTCCAAGAAGGATGCGAAAAATGTCTCGAATGCGGATGGATAAGCTGTGTAATTGCATAAACCATAAAAATCAACGTTTCGGGAAAAATGCATGCCTGAAGTAGTGAACAGAGCTAAAGCTGTTTGGCAGGGAGACCTTTTCCATGGACAGGGCACCGTCAGCTTCGACAGCGGAGCGCTTCCAACAGCCGATGTCTCATGGTCCGCACGCTCCTCAAAGATAAGCGGAAAAACGAATCCAGAAGAACTCATCGCCGCAGCTCATGCCACATGCTTTGCCATGGCTTTGTCCAACATAATCGCGAAGGAGGGAAAACGAGCTGAGAGACTCGAGGTTACTGCTGAGGTGGTGTTCTCCATCGGCGACCAGGTGAAAATCTCGGAGTCGCGGATAACAGTTGTAGGAAAAGTGCCGGGAATGGACCAGGCCTCTTTCGAGAAAGCTGCGCAGGCCGCGAAAGATGGTTGCCCAGTCTCCAAAGCGTTAAAAGGAAACGTGAACATCACTCTAACAGCCAAGCTTGAATAAAAAAATCCTCGTACCAGCGGCGCTTCTAACCATTTTTCTCGGATTTTTATCAATTCTAGTTTTCTTCGACATCCAAACACAAGCCACCACAACAACCACCGTCACAAAAAAATCTGAAACCATCTATACGTCAACCACATCGGAGAAGCCGCGGGAGCCGTATGTAAAAATCAGAGAAGCGGTTTTCTATGTCGAGATAGCTGATGACGATGCGGAGAGGGGAAAAGGCTTATCTGGCAGAGAAAGCCTGCCCGAGGACCGTGGCATGCTTTTTGTTTTCGAGAACCCGGGCCGCTATAGTTTCTGGATGTATGAAATGCGGTTCGCCCTTGACATTATATGGATAGACGAGGATGGCCGCGTGGTCCACATCGAGGAAAACCTTCAGCCATGCACACCTAACCAGGTTTGCAGCTCGTACACGCCTTCAGCCGACGCGAAATATGTTTTGGAGGTTAACGCGGGACTTGCC
Source organism: Nitrososphaerota archaeon (assembly GCA_041641305.1). GTDB lineage: Archaea > Thermoproteota > Nitrososphaeria_A > Caldarchaeales > Caldarchaeaceae > Caldarchaeum. Next base: position 585,199 of record JBEPYN010000001.1, read on the forward strand.
AAAAAACACGGGATAGTTGTCGGTGATGTGGTTGAGTTTGGGCTGGGCTCAGCCGACTGAGCCCGACATCTCTAGCTCGATGAGTCTGTTGAACTCGACGGCGTATTCCATGGGCAGTGTTTTTGTGAAGGGTTCGAGGAACCCGAGGACAATCATGTTGAGGGCCTCCTGCTCCGAGAGGCCGCGGCTCATCAGGTAGAAGAGCTGCTCTTCGCCGATTTTTCCGACCGTCGCTTCATGCGTCGCCGTCGTATCCTCCTCGTTTATCTCGTTGTATGGGTAGGTGTCTGTCCGCGAGATGTCGTCAAGTATCAGGGCGTCGCATCTCACACTGGACTTGACCCGTTTAGCTCCCTTCGCAACATGCAGCAATCCTCTGTAGGATGTTCGCCCGCCGTCCTTGCATACTGATTTCGAGGTTATTCGTGAAGTGGTGTCAGGCGCGAGATGCACGGCTTTAGCACCGGTGTCCTGGTGCTGGCCGCGTCCAGCGAAAGCCACCGACAAAATATCCGCCTTAGCACCCCTTCCGAGTAGATAGACACTCGGATACTTCATCGTCACCTTGCTTCCGATGTTGGCGTCAACCCATTCAACCGTCGCCCCCTCATATGCGTGGGCCCTCTTGGTCACGAGGTTGTAGACATCGCTGCTCCAGTTCTGGAGAGTTGTGTATCTTACGTAGGCGCCTTTCTTAGCAACTATCTCGACGACAGCGGTGTGCAGCGAAGAGGTTGAGTATATCGGCGCAGTGCAACCCTCTATATAATGAACCCTGCTGTAGGGCTCGGCTATGATAAGCGTCCGCTCAAACTGGCCGACGTTGGCCGCGTTGATTCTGAAGTATGCTTGTAGTGGGTACTGGATTTCCACACCTTCGGGTACGTAGATGAAGCTTCCGCCGCTGAAGACTGCGCTGTTGAGTGCGGCGAACTTGTTGTCCTCAGGGGGCACGACCTTGCCGAAGTAGGGTTTGAAGATGTCAGCATACTCGCGGAAAGCTGTGTCGGGGTCGACGAAAATCACACCCTTTTTCTCAAGCTCCTTCTGAAGGCTGTGGTAGACGACCTCGCTCTCGTACTGTGCGCCCACGCCTGCGAGGAATTTTCTCTCCGCCTCCGGTATCCCCAGCCTGTCAAAGGTCTTCTTGATGTATTCGGGGACATCGTCCCAGCTTCTAGCTTTGCGGTCGCTGGGCTTGATGTAGTAGTGTATGCGGTCAAAGTCCACGCCCGATAGGTCTGCGCCCCAGATGGGCATGGGTTTCTTATAGAATATCTCGAGGCTCTTGAGCCGGAATTTTCTCAGCCACTCCGGCTCGTCCTTGTGCTGCGAAATCTCCTCCACAACCTTCTCCGATAGCCCGGGCTTTGACTTGTAAACGTAAAGCTCCGGGTCCTTGAAGTCATACTTGCTGTAGTCTATTTCGAGCTTCGTCTGTCCAGCCATTTCGCTATAACGCCGTTATCCCCGCTATTATATGTTACACACCTACATCCATAGGATAAGCGTCTTCAAAGGCTCTCCGGCTTTATTGGAAGCTTTTTCACCCGTTTACCGGTGGCGTCGTAAACCGCGTTCGCGATGGCCGCCGGCGTAGGTATACACCCTGTCTCCCCTAAGCCTTTGGCTCCGAAGGGGCCCGCGGGGTCGGGCTTCTCGACGAAAACAGCCTTGATAACAGGTGTTTCGAGGGCCGTGGGCAGAAGATAGTCTGTTAAGGCTGCGTTGACGACGCGCCCCTGCTCAAGAACCAGCTCCTCATACATGGTGTAGCTGAGGCCCATGGCCACTCCCCCGTGAACCTGCCCCTCAGCAGCCGCCGGATTAATTATACGCCCCGAGTCATGAACAGAGACAATCTTCAACACTTTCACCCACTTCGTCTCGGGGTCCACTTCGACAAGAGCAGCCTGTGCGCCGAAGACATAGGCCGCGGAGAGGTTGCCCATCCAGTTCTCGTCCTGCATCTCCGTGGGCGGGTCATAATACACCGACACCACTATGTTGCTTCCTCCCTGCCTGAAATGCAGGCGTCTAACTAGCTTGTCGAACTCTATTTTCTTGGCCGGGTTTTGGATGTCGTACACGGTGTTGTTTTCGAAGACGAGGTTTTCGGGGGTTGTTTGCAGCATTTCGGCGGCGGCTTTGGCGAGTGTTTCTTTTGCTTTTTTAGCGGCCATTAAGGCGGAGTTGCCTGCAACGAATGTGGCCCGGCTCGCGTGCGTCCCCACATCCCATGGCCTTATCGAGGCGTCGTCGTTGACAACCCGCACCTTCTCCAAAGGTATGCCCAGTTCTTCGGCTACTATCTGCGCGATTGCTGTGTCGGAGCCTGTGCCGAGGTCTGTTGAACCCGTTATGACCGTGACGAGGCCGAAGTCGTCTATGGTGAGGATTGTTCCGCATCCATCGGACCTGTATACGCGTGCGCCTCCGCCGACGTGGAAAAAGGCCGCGAACCCTATGCCTCGGTTGGGCCCGGCCATCCCTCTTCCACGCCATCCAATCTCCTCCGCTGCTCTCCTCAAACACTCGCGGAGCTCGCACGTGGTTATTCTCATGCCCTGCGGCGTGACGCTGTTGGGTTTGTTGGCGTTGAGTATGCGGAACATAACAGGGTCCATGCCCAGCTCCTCGGCCAAAGCGTCCATCTGCTGCTCGATGGCGAATGTTATCTGGGGGTTGCCCGCTCCTCTCTGCGTGCCTGTGTATGGGTTGTTGGTGTAGACAACAGTGGCCTCGAACAAAACCTCGGGAACGGTGTAGAGGCCCGTTGAAGTCGCCATCATCACACGTCCATCAAAAGGACCCCATGAAACATACGCACCCGCGTCGAGTATTACACGCGCCTCTCTGGCCAACAGTCTGCCGTCGCGGTCGGCGGCTGTCCGCATGTAGATTATCGCCGGCTGCCGCGGAGGCGCGTACTGAAGCTCCTCCTCACGGGTGAACACAAGCTTGACGGGGCGACGTGTCTTCATGGAGAGGACGGCCGCTATCGGGTCGAGGGGGTAAACGTCCATGCCGCGTCCAAACGCGCCGCCTATCTCAGGCTGTATCACCCTTATGTTCGCCGGGTTAATTCCGAGGATTTTTCCGAGCTCGTGGCGGTAGAGAAACGGTGCCTGTGTGTTTGTGTAGACGGTGAGTTCTCCGAGGCTGTTGTAGTGTGCGACAACACCCATAGTTCCGAGCGGTGAGGCGTTGTTGGAGTGGACTTGGTAGCGGTCTGAGACGACTGCCGCCGCCTTTTCAAACACCTGGTTTATGTTTGCGATGTCGCTGGTTGAGAAACGCATCTTGAGGTCTACTACGTTGCTGCCGTTTTCCTCGTGGACGAGAGGAGCGTCCGGTTTCATGGCATCCTCCGGGTCGAAGACACCCTCTAGAGGCTCATACTCCACCTCAATAGCTTCAACGGCTTCTTCAGCGGCTTCAGGTGTTTCGGCTGCGACGGCGGCGACCTCGTCCCTCACCGAGCGAACCTTCCCCGTCTTCAGCGGCGGATGATCCTCAAGGATACCCATGCGTCCAAGCTGCACATCATATCCCGTCACAACCGCCCTCACCCCGGGAACACGCCAGGCCTTCTCGGTGTTTATCCGCAGAATCCTCGCATGAGGGTATCTGCTTCTCAGTATCTTGGCGTAGAGCATGTTGGGGAGCTCGATATCATCGACATAGCGTGCGGCTCCGACGACCTTCAGCCCGCCGTCAATCTTTGGAACGGATTTGCCCACGACACTGTAACGCTCAGCGGTGACAAGCACATAAATGAAGACTTGGATGCATGGTTTAAACTTTGCCGAGGACAGGTTTACACTTAAGTCATGGCTCTACGCTGTATACTTGAGGCTGGTTAGCTTGTTGTTGATGATACCTGGCCCGACTGAGATTGATGAACGGGTTATCCGTGCTATGGCGCGGCAGATGATTGACCACCGGTCGGAAGAATTTCATGTGCTCATGAGGAGTGTGGTGGAGAAGTCTCGGAAAATTTTTGAAACAAACGGCTCCGATGTCTACGTTTTGACGGCTTCTGGGACGGGGGGTGTCGAGGCTGCTGCGGCGAATCTCACACAGCCTGGGGACAAGGTCCTGGTTCTCTCGGCTGGGTTGTTTGCGGATAGGATGGCGGAGGCATTCGCAGCCTATGGCGCGAACGTTGTTAAGCACCAGCTTGAAAACGGCCAGGGCCCCAATCCCGAGGCCGTGAAGAAACTGTTGGAGACGCATCCCGACGCAGCTGTTGTAGCTTTTCCATTCAACGAAACCTCCACGGGGATAATCTCGCGCGACGTTAAGGAGATTGGCAGGATTTGCCGTGAGCATGGTGCTTTGCTTGTTGTAGATGCTGTGACGGCGGTCGGTGGAGTGAGGGTTGCCGTCGACGAATACAACATAGATTTCTGTGTGGCGGGGACGCAGAAGTGTTTGGCTACGCCGCCGGGGCTTGCGTTGGTTACTGTTTCCAAACGTGCTTGGGAGAAGATTGAGCGGAAAAAGCTTCGTCCACCCTACTTCGACCTCGTCAAGTATAGGCATTTTATGGAGAGGTGGGAGACGCCGTTCACACCAGCGGTTACGCTTTTCTGGGCGTATGACGAGGCTTTGAACATCATCTTCGAGTACGGCTATGAGAGGTGGCTTGCTCGCCACGCAGCCGGGGCTGCGGGCCTCTACGCCGGCCTACGCACATACGGGCTGGAGTTCTACGCTGGCCCAGGTTTCGAGTCCCCGATTGTTGCGGCTATGCATATTCCTCCAGGGCTCACAGACACGGCTATCCGTGAAACGATGAAGAAGAGATATGGTATATTGATTTCGGGTGGTCTCGCGCATTACAAGGGTAAGATGTTCCGCATAGCTAACATCGGGTTGATTACTCGGGAGAAGGTTGTGAACACGGTTTTTGCTTTGGGGAAGACGTTGAAGTCTCTTGGAATGGATGTGAACGTTTCTGAGGCGGTTGAGAATGCTGAGCATGAGCTTGACCGTAGCTGGCCGAGCTGAGGCATGTTTTTCGAGGATTTTGAGGTGGAGCGGGAGTTTGTCTCCCGCGAGAGGGTTGTGACATCTTCTGACATAGACCTTTTCGCGACTTGGACGTGGGCGGCTAACCCGCTTTTTCTCAGCGACGGCTTCGCGAGGGGGAGGGGGTTTCCGCAGCGGATCGCTCCCGGCGCCCTTGTCATATCATTCGCCATAGGCCTCCTGTATCAGACAGGTGCTTTCGACAACATAGTTGCTCTCGCGTCGATTGATAAGATGAGTTTCAGGTCGCCGACGATGCCCGGGGACAGCATCAAGGCCGTTGCAAAGGTTGTGGAGAAACGTGAGTCCAAGTCTCCTGACCGTGGGCTTGTAAAGCTTGAGGTTACGTGCCATAACCTGACGCGTGGGGCTGTTGCTTTTTCGGCTGAGATGCTTTTCGTGGTTCTCCGCAAAGCTTAAACAACTGTTTGGGAGATGTGTTTGCGTGGAGCACGGGAGAACCAAGCTTCTGTATCTTGATGACTCTTATTTGTCGAGTTTTTCGGCTAGGGTTGTTGAGGCCGTTGGCGATGTTGTTGTTTTGGATAGGACGGCTTTTCATCCGCGTGGTGGTGGGCTTGTCTCTGATGTTGGGGTTCTCCGGTTTGGTGGTGTTGAGGCACGTGTTGTGGAGGCTTTTTTCATGGATTCTGGTGTTGGGCATAGGGTTGAGGGGCCGTTGCCTGGTGTGGGTGAGGTTGTTGAGGGAGTGGTTGATTGGGGGAAGAGGTATAGGGTTATGAGGATGCATACGGGGCTGCATGTTTTGGCTGCTACGATGGTTGAGAGAACCGGGGCGTTAATCACTGGTAACAACATCTCTTTTGACGGTGGGCGTGTCGACTTTAGTTTGGAGGCGTTTGACCGGAGGGTTATCGAGGATGTTGTGGAGGAGACGAATAGGCGTCTGGCCGAGGATCATCCCGTCAACGTCTATTACATGGAGAGGGAGAAGGTGTTGAGCACTCCTGGGATGGTTAAGCTGGCGAATAGGCTTCCTCCCGATGTCCCGGTTCTCAGGATTGTTGAGATAACGGGGCTTGATGTTCAGGCTGATGGGGGTCCGCATGTGAAAAACACTAGGGAAGTGGGTAGGGTGGAGGTTGTGAAGCTGGAGAATAAGGGGAGGACGAATAGGCGGCTCTATTTCACGGTCTCTCCTTAAATAAGGGAGCGTGTAAATTGTTTTGATGATGAGACTGACCTGTTCAGAGAGCCGCGTCGCTCGATGAAGAACATACACCTCTCTGAAACAAACATCCCCCAATCTTTCAACCCCCTCTCACGGGACCGCATGTTTTCCGCCGTCCGTGAAGGACAGCTAGAGATAGCCCACTTTCAATTCCCTCTCGCGGGATCAGATACGTGGCAGGTTTAGGGTCTTTGGCGAGAGTCTAAACATAGGCGCTTTCAATTCCCTCTTGCGGGATCAGGACGAGTATATCGTCGAGCTCTTGGCTCTTCTCGACGCTTACTTCTACTTTCAATTCCCTCTTGCGGGATCAGACACCGCTGTGGCGGGTAGGTCGAAACGTAATCTGGATGAAGTTTGTCTCCTTTCAATTCCCTCTTGCGGGATCAGTGGGGTGGTCGTTTATGACCACCTCAACGACGACAAAGACGAACTTTCAATTCCCTCTTGCGGGATCAGCTGTTGAAGTCATTAGCCGAAGCATAATCAAAAACGTGATTATTACTTTCAATTCCCTCTTGCGGGATCAGATCTCTGCAGCTGACATAGATAAGAGATTTGTAGGCGGGGTAACTTTCAATTCCCTCTTGCGGGATCAGTCTGATGTCTAAGTCCTGAAGATTAAGGCGGTATAGGCTTTCAATTCCCTCTTGCGGGATCAGAGATTAGCCGCTGAATATGCAGCCATGGTCTCCGCCCAGACTGGCTGGCAATATGTTTCTTTCAATTCCCTCTTGCGGGATCAGTTAGCCAGAGCTCATAGTCGGGGTCTGGCAGGGAAAAAGAGACAACACTTTCAATTCCCTCTTGCGGGATCAGATGATAATGGATGCGTGCTCGGCGTAGCTAAGGGATGCGAACCTTTCAATTCCCTCTTGCGGGATCAGGTAGCATCTCAACCAGCTCCCGGTGGTCATCGTCAGACATCGCTCGATACTTTCAATTCCCTCTTGCGGGATCAGGGACACCACTGCCTAGTGAAGATGCTGTGCGACGACTGCGGTAAAAGACTTTCAATTCCCTCTTACGGGATCAGTGAAATACAGGTGAACGTCGGCCCCCAGCTTGAGCAGACCATATCTTTCAATTCCCTCTTACGGGATCAGGGTATATAACAATAGCACAGCCTCCATAACGGTTGACTTTCAATTCCCTCTTACGGGATCAGTGGTTTTCGAACGTTTCTGGATTACTCTGGCTCTGAACGGCGCCTGCTTTCAATTCCCTCTTACGGGATCAGTGTAGTAGCTGCAGTATGAGCTGCAGAAAGCCATTTGGCAGGCCTTGTACTTTCAATTCCCTCTTACGGGATCAGACGTGTATCGCAAGCATTTCAGCCGACTGAATGAGGCCGACATACTGCTATCCGCAATCTTTCAATTCCCTCTTACGGGATCAGATACATACAGCCACACGGATACAACAAGGTATTACTCGAGCTATCTTTCAATTCCCTCTTACGGGATCAGAAAATCCAGCCTATCACCAGCCCCAAACAAAACGTTACCTGTGGCAGAAAAACTTTCAATTCCCTCTTACGGGATCAGTTTTCTTCAGCAGGCGAGGGCTGGGGCCTGGCTGGCAGGAGGCCTTTCAATTCCCTCTTACGGGATCAGCAGCGGGTTTTCGCTAGACCATGTGGAGCCATTATAGTATTGCTTTCAATTCCCTCTTACGGGATCAGAGAACCTTGTGAAAAACCACCATAGCAAGAAGCTGGTCAAGAGCTTTCAATTCCCTCTTACGGGATCAGACATCCATGTCAGTTATAAAGGCAGGCATCTCAGTTAATCTTTCAATTCCCTCTTACGGGATCAGCCGGCATGGCACCTGCACCGACACCATTTGAAAACCCAAACAACACTTTCAATTCCCTCTTACGGGATCAGATGCCTCTTAAATTTTATTACGTCGTTCATGGTGTGTGTACTTTCAATTCCCTCTTACGGGATCAGCTGTCCTATAATCCTCTTCAGCAGCTTGGATGCCAGGTCCATATCCTTTCAATTCCCTCTTACGGGATCAGTCAACCACATCCACCCTGACCATCCCCAACCTAATCTTTCAATTCCCTCTTACGGGATCAGTTAGTCTCTCTTTACAATTCCACCATTTTTCGGGGATGAAAAACTTTCAATTCCCTCTTACGGGATCAGAAATTGACGAAGAAAGTTCAGATACAGAAATAGATTATGAAGCTTTCAATTCCCTCTTACGGGATCAGTTTCTCGGAACTCCACGGTGTCTGCGTTGAATGCGTTGAGGAAAATACTTTCAATTCCCTCTTACGGGATCAGATGAGGGGGGGCGGGCTAGAGCCGCCGCCGACCCGGTGGGTCAAACTTTCAATTCCCTCTTACGGGATCAGATATGTGACCTGCCCCTTCTGCCTTGGAAACGGAAAACTAACCTTTCAATTCCCTCTTACGGGATCAGGCAAAAGAGTTTAGCTCCAGGCGGGGGGATGTGCTGTGGAGCTTTCAATTCCCTCTTACGGGATCAGATGCTAAGGTGCGACGTAATAGCGTGGTTACGTGTCGGAGGTTTTTCTTTCAATTCCCTCTTACGGGATCAGCGGATATACGATTTGGGGGCCGAATCATTACACGCGTGCTTTCAATTCCCTCTTACGGGATCAGTCACTACTTTTGGTTTGGCGTTCATGGGCGTGGATACCACTTTCAATTCCCTCTTACGGGATCAGTTGGTTTTGGTTTGCTTTTGCATGCGGTTCCGGGGATTCCCTTTCAATTCCCTCTTACGGGATCAGGATAATTCTTGGGGCCTCGCAGGGCGTGAGTGGGAGCTTTGGCTTTCAATTCCCTCTTACGGGATCAGTGCGAGGAACCTCGGCTGGGACATCGGCTTCGCGAAAACATTCCTTTCAATTCCCTCTTACGGGATCAGTTTCGATAAAGTTTTTATCATCGAAGGCAGAGAGTTGGCCTTTCAATTCCCTCTTACGGGATCAGAGTATCACTTTCCGCGAAGATATCCACAATATGCCAAACCTCATTTGACTTTCAATTCCCTCTTACGGGATCAGGTGGCCCGCGGCCATGTCCACTACCACCTCGTCGCGCAGATAGCTTTCAATTCCCTCTTACGGGATCAGCCAAACCAAACCCTTCCCGTGTTGTTCGGATCAGCTTTCAAACTTTCAATTCCCTCTTACGGGATCAGTAAACCCTTAGTGTCCAGCCACACCCTTGTTTCCTGTGTGTACTTTCAATTCCCTCTTACGGGATCAGGGAAGTTTGACTGTGGCTAATCCATGGGTTGATTTTTCAAGCTTTCAATTCCCTCTTACGGGATCAGGTCAAGCATCATGTCAGCCATTTACGCAGCACCTCCGGACACCATCACTTTCAATTCCCTCTTACGGGATCAGTTGATTGTGTTGGCTTTGCTTATGCGTTTGTTGAGGTGATGTGTACTTTCAATTCCCTCTTACGGGATCAGAACCCTACTCGAGGCAGTCCACGAACTACCCTGCAACACATATGGATTCTTTCAATTCCCTCTTACGGGATCAGTGTGTGTTTTTTCTTTGTTTTTTGAATTTTTGCGGCATTTTGTCGCCGCTTGTTTTCAGGCTAAAAATGTTTAGAGGTGCTATTTAGGTTTATCCCACCAAATCACCCATAAAACCTTATAAACAATCAATGAAACCGCTGGGGAAAATATCTCAGCTATAAGCTTTGCTACTGTGTTCTGGGCCGGTGCCGAGTCGTCGAAACAATCGACAAAACATCCCTATCCTTTAGACGATAATCACCCGGGAGATGAAGCCCTGTCCGCACATCAACCGCGTAAAGCAGACCCTTCTCAAGCTCCGTGTGAATGGCTCGGGCGAGGTCTTTGACGGTTGAGTTGGGAGGCATGAGATACGCGTCGGGGAGAACATTTCCAGCTCCGTCGGAGAGCTTCGCGGGATCAGACACCGGATAAACCACACTCATCGCCAAAAGCTTAAACACAGCAACATTAATCGCAAACTGCACACCCGTCCGCATATACTCGCCCAACACACGAGACTGAATAAACTCCAACGCCCTCTTCTGCTCAGGAGCCAACTTCGACTCATCAAGAATCCTGAAACTCTCCTCACCCGGAATATACTTGACAAACCCCTTCTGAACAGCCCGTCGAAGAGCAAGCTCCGCCTCAGCGCTCGCGGGAATAACCATGTAATTCGTCAAAGTATCCCTGAGAACCTCGAAATTGGCCCCCGCCGTCTCAAGATCCATCTTATTAGCCAAAACAATCATCGGTTTAGAGACCTCGAGAAGCTTCTCAGCAAATTTTCTATCCTCAAGCATCGTCCACTTCTCAAACTCCTCACCCCTAAGCCCGGTAAGACGCAGCGCAGCCTCGATATGCACCGCAGATATCTTGACACCCTGAAGAGCCTCCGCCAAAGTCTCCACAAACCCCTTCCCAGCCTTCAGGTTGCGGACAATCTTATCCTCCTGCCTATCGATAAGCCGCATCAACCACATCACAAGCTCCTCCTGAATATCGTAGAAATCAGCCAACGGGTTACCCGTACCCATCTCAGTTATCCGCCCCTCCTCATCAACACTCCCCGAAGCATCAACCACGTGAATAAGCGCATCAGCCTGAGAAGCAACCGAGAGAAACTGGTTACCAAGCCCCTTCCCAGCCCAAGCACCCTTAATCAAACCCGGCAAATCAATAATCTCAACAGGAAGATGCCGATACCCATCTATGCAAAGCGAGTTCCGCGGATTATCAGTCACGTTAAACTCTCTACAAACACAGGGAGTAATGGCATAGGTTGTCCCATAGTTGGGCTGCTTGGTGGTGAACGGATAAGTCGAGATCTCGGCATACTGAAGAGTAGCAGCGTTGAAAAACGTCGTCTTACCCGTGTTGGTCTTACCTATCAGCCCTATGCGAACAGTCATCTAACCCCAACACCATATAACATACCGCTCTGTCAAAAACTTTATCACACCACCCTGTCAAACCTCTTCAAAACCATAGGAAGCATATGTATAACATCCTCGGCAGTAATGTGCAGACCCAATTTCTCTGCAGCCGCCACACCAGCAAGGCCGTTGGCAACAGCCGCTGCGACAGCCGCCTGAAAAGGCGAAACCATCCGCGCGAGAAAACCAGCAACAACACCCGTCAAAACATCACCTGTGCCACCGACCGTCATCGCGGAAGAAAGAGGCTGCTTCCTATTCACAACAACTTCCACACCATCAGACACCACGTCAACATGACCCTTCAGCAAAACCGTTACACCATGAAGCTTAGCCATCCTAAACACGCTCTCAACCCTCTCCTCAACCGTGGAACCCGGCTCCTCACCAAATAGACGCTTAAACTCACCAGCATGCGGCGTCACAACAGCCCTCGCACCACGGAGATGCAAAAGAACATCGCTGAACAAAGCGGTCGCATCAAGCACAACAGCAATCTCCCTTTCAATAAGAAGCCGAACAAGCTTAACCACACCCTTCTCACATCCCCCCGCAAGACCCGGGCCAATAGCCGCAGCGTTCACGTTATCAAGCACCTTCGTAATCCTGTCAACAGACTTCGACGTCAGCTTGTAGTCATGCAACGGCAGCACAATAAGCGAGGGAGAGAGAGCCCTTATCGCGGTAGCGACTTTCTCCGGCGCGGCTGTGTAAACAAGGTCTACACCTGTCCGCATAGCGGCCATAGAGACGAGGAAAGGCGCTCCATGATAAAGCCAGCTCCCCCCAACAACGAGAACAACACCGTTATCACCTTTCCTCGACCAAGCCCGCCGCGGAACACAACCCCTTGCAAGGTCCTCCTCAACCGCCTCCCGCCAAGAAACAGCCACGTCATCAACATCTTTAACCGGCTAAAAAATCTAAGAATCGCCAGCACATGGAACAGGACGAGGTCTATCTCCTGGGCGGAGGAGTTTACGCCGTCACGGCGGCGGCGAGACTCAGCCGCGAAGGCCACAAAGTCAACCTCATAGCCGTGAGCAGGAGGCTCGGCGTTTTCCCCTTCACAGTACTCCCGCAGCAGTTTTTTGCCGAATTTCACCTTAATTCCGCAAAACACATAGAAGCCTCAATTACCACATCGGAGATAGAGGACGAGAAATTTGAGCTGAGCGAAAATCTGTATGTCTGCCGCACAACACCATTATTAGAGGAGTTGGTGAAGCTCCACAACATCGGCTACACATCTAAACCACCTCACTCAGCCAAAACAATCAACTGCATAGGAACAACGTGGAAAGAGATACGCTGCATGCAAACACTCGAAACAGCGGACACTGCGAAAAACATTCTGAAGATAAAACCGGAACCCGGAAAACAGATATCCATCACCTACTACTTCAACGGCCTCGCCATCAAAACAACATACACAAAAGCAAAAACATTGACCGAGAAAAATGTGCTGGCCTCGGTCGAGAGAGCGACGGCCTTCACACATCCCGAAACCATGGAGACAACGCCAACAATTTCCTTTCTGGGGCCTGATTATGGGGAATGGCGGCCAAACATAGACGAGGCCCTGGCCGAGGCTATGGAGCTTGAGCGGCTCCTATACACAGGCTTGGAGCCGGCGCGACTTAACGTTTTTATCGAGCGAATAATCATAAACCACGCGAAAAGAGGCGAACAACATGGTTGAAGACTCCATCGTCCTCGTGGGAAGGAAGCCGACAATGAACTACGTGCTGGCGACGACTTTGCCCCTCGCAGAAGGCAGAAGAGTAGTCCTGAAGGCGCGTGGGAGAGCAATAGCCAAAGCAGTAGACGTCGTCGAAGTTGTCCGAAGACGTTTTGTCCAAAACGCTGTAGTCGAAAAAATAAGCATCGGAACAGAGGAGGGCAAAGTCGGAAACGACGGCAGACAGCGAAACGTCAGCACCATAGAAATAATACTGAGCCAGCCTAAAACCTCGAAGAAGTAGGCAAAGCCCGGACAACTCCGGGTTCATTATATTTTTATTATATAACAGATTGCATTACTTTAGGGTGTTGGCTGAGAGGTCTACGGATTCTGTGTGGGTTGTCTGCAACAAATGTGGAGCGAAAACACTCAAAGGCCGCTTTTGTATGAAATGCGGCGCACCTCTCACCCAATACACCGCGGCACATTATCACTACCGCTTTAGGGTTGATGTTTTGGGCGAGAAGAATGTGGGGAAGACATCTTTGATAGAGAAGCTGGTGTCTTCAAGCAATGTGAGCGCAGACCTGGGCTCGACCACATCGGGAGGCTGGATTATAGGGAATGCAGAGGTGGTCATCGACTTCAGGGAGTCGGACGTAATGCATGCCTCTCTCGATGATAAAACTGACACCGCTGTTCTGGTCTTTGATTTAGGCAACCGCCGCAGCTTCTTGAAATGCCTTTACTTCCTCCAAAAGTTGAAAACTCTCCCAAATCCTCCCCCCGCTTTCCTAGTGGTTAACATGAAAGACGAGACAGCAGACAGAGAGGTTAATCAGCAGGAAGCCGTTGAGATGGCCAAGTCGTATGGATTAACCTTCTTAGAGGTATCTACTTCAACAGGCCATAACATCGATAAGCTGCGGAAAGAGCTTATAAGGAGGCTTCTCAACAAAAAGCTAGAGCAAGTCCGAAGGTTGTTGAGCGATGGTCAGTGATTCGTTGATCAGGAGACCGAGTGTCGAATCCTTTGTTAGAAATCTGGAGGCTACAGGGGTTGAATCGGTGGACCCAGTCTTCGAAAATACATCTTATCGTTATCCGCTTGCTGAGGAGTATTTTGGAGAGGATGCCGAAACCGTTCTTGAAGAGTTGGCGCAGCTGGGCATCTTCGAGAAAAGGCTGATTGACTCAGCTCTGATGTGTCCAGACTGTGGCACGCTCGCCCAGGTTCTCAAACCAGTTTGCCCAACATGCAGCTCCGGCCGGCTGGTTAAGGGCAACGTTATTGAACACCTGCTTTGCGGATATGTTGACTTTGAGCACGAGTTTCTGCGGCAGGGCTTCAAATGCATCAAATGTGGAAAAGAGCTTAAAACACTTGGGGTAGATTACCGTAGAGCCGGAGTCTTTTACAAATGCATGTCCTGCGGCAGAGTCACAGCGATTCCGGTGAAGAGATGCATTTGCGGTCACTGCGGAAGAGCAAGCACGGAGGAGGAGCTACATCTCAAATCCGTTTATAGCTATGTTGTGGTCAGAGAAAAATTCGCTGTTCTCAAGGGAGTATTTTTCGACCTCTCCCCACTCATCACACTCATCGAGTCGAACGGCTACGTCGTCGAGTCTCCCGCAAAAGTTGTCGGAGTGTCCGGTGTGGTGCATGAGTTTACACTCTATGCAAGCAAACCCGGTGCGCCTGCCTCTACAAGCCTCGCTGTCGACATCGTCCGAGAAGTAGACGACATCAAGTTGTTTGAATTCTTCACAAAAACTTTCGACGTCAAAGCTGGGGCAGCTTTACTTCTCTGCCTAAGCAATACCGATGAGAAGGCCAGAAAGCTTGCGCAAACCTTTAACATACAGATGCTCGAGTTCTCATCGCCTGACGAACTTGTCGAAAAATCCAAACCATACATCGCCAAAATACTTGAAAAGTTGAGTAAAAAGGAGTTAGCCGATGAAGCTAATTACCTTGAAGAGCTACTGAAGAAATTAGACAAAGTTTAAACGGATGTAGAGGCCGCTTAATCCGCAGATGGTCTTTAATGGTAGAGGTCTTCTTCCACCTGTATTTCTCAATCTTTTGATTGGATTGTTAGCCGGCGCTTCGAGGATGGGGCTTCTACCCATGCTTGTATCCAACGCTGTTCAAAACCATGGTGCACTCATGATGATGGGGTTCATATCCGGCATAATAGTCGTGGAACGCGCCAACACATTAAAGGACCCGTTTCTGACAGCGGCGTCCATCGCCTTCCCCGCTGGCGGGTTTTTGCTCATCGCCGGCATAGACTTCGCCGCATACTATGCATGGTTCTTCGGCTCACTGCTCTTCGTCATGTGGTCTGTGAGCTTTCTTGCAAAGTATAGAGGCAGGTATTCTGGCTTTTTCTTTCTCTTCTCATCTTTTCTCAACTTCTTAGGTGTATGTTTCTACGCCTTCGGCTATCCAGCCACCTTCTATGTGTATAGCTGGGTGGGCTTCATCGTGTGCTTCATATGCGGTGAGCGGATGGATATGCTTCAGATATCGAGGCCCAGCAGCCTCTCCCGTCTGGCAGCTTTTGCGTCGCCGGCCGCCGCCTTAGCAGGCGTCATCTTGGTCCGGAAAGAGCTTATGGCCCTGTTTTTCCTTCTTCTGTTGCTTGCCGTGACGCGGCACGACCTTGCCATAAGAATGTATAGAAGGCCGGGTTTCAGCCGATTTCTATCCATAGGGGTAATCACTGCCTACGCTTGGCTAACCGCTGCGGTCCCCATATGGACCTTGTCATCCTCGTGGGACGCGATGCTTCACACAATATTCCTCGGCTTTGTGGGCACGATGATTCTGGCCCACGGGCCCGTCGTCTTACCAGCCGTACTGAAAATCAAACACTTTTTCAGCCCACTCCTCTACATACCCTTCATCATACTACAGACGTCCACCATCCTACGCATCTGGTCGGGCGTCTTCATCCGCGTCGATGCATGGGCCTTATCCGGGCTGGCCACAATCTCCGCAGTAGCAATTTACGTCTTACTCGCGTTCTCAACCAACGTCGTAAAGAAAACCTTTTTGAAAAATCGTTTACCTTCCTGAAACATGGTCTTGCGAGGTGAGACTGTCTCATCCATTCTCGCAATAGCCTCGATAGTGTTGATTCTCATCGAGTATTTTGTCCCTCTTAGCTTTGACCAGCTTGTCACGATAATGGCCTTGGATGGGTTGATTGTGCTCTATCTTGGCGTGGACCTTGTTAGACGTGCGAGGGCCTCCGGTAATTTGGCCAACTATGTGAGGAGGAGATGGTATGAGGTGGTTGCTCTGGTTCCTATGTTTGCACTGTATCTGCTTGAGACGCAGACCATTGTTGGAGCGGTGTTGAGAGGCTTTAGGCTTACGCGGCTCCTGAGGCTTTTGCTGGTGACCGCTAGGACGCGGAAAACGTTGATACATTTTCTCGAGGTTGTTTCAGTCAGTCGCCTCATCTACCTCCTACTTGTCTCGGCCATCGTGGTTTTCACGGGAACGATCTCGGCATACCTGTTGGAGGTAGGTGTTGAAGGCTCCAAGATAAGAGACATCGGCGACGCATTTTGGTGGGCGTTGGCAACCGTGACAACGGTTGGATACGGTGACGTTGTCCCGGTCACGGTGGCTGGACGGGTTGTCGGCTCCGTCCTGATGGTGACGGGAATAGCGATACTGGGCGTCTTCATCTCCTCACTCGGCTCAGCCCTCCTACTCGAGCGTGCTGCCCAGAAATCATCAAGCGATGAGCTCAAAGAAATCTTGAAAAAGAAAATAGACATGTTGGAGAACCTCAGCGAAGAGGAGTTGAACCAGCTGGTCGGGTTGATAAAGGTGTTACACGGGACTTCTCCACGTCGTAGGTAACACCGATATGTCGAAGGGTATCAGAGCCGTTGCAATCCTCGGTCTGGTCTCGCTGCTCGGAGACCTTGTCTATGAGGGGGGCCGCTCTGTTCTTCCCGACTACATGCGTCAGCTGGGAATGGATGCTTTCATGGTGGGTGCCGCGCTTGGCGTGGCTGAACTGGCGGGCTGGGCTGCGAGGCCGTTGGGCGGAATGTTGGCTGACAAAACAGGCAGATACTCGTTGGTCGTGAAGCTTGGCTACGCTGGCCTATTTGTCATCCCTCTTATGGGCTTTGCACCTTTCTGGTGGCTACTGGTCGTGCTTGCTTTTCTCGAGAGGGTTTTCAGGGGGATGCGTGTCCCGGCCCGTGACGCCATGCTCGTGAGGCTGCGGGGAGATGTGAAGATCGGGAAAGCGTTTGGGCTGCATGAGTTGATGGACCAAGTCGGCGCGGCAGGAGGCCCATTACTGGCCATATTCGTGCTGATAAGCCTCCCAATCCCGTTTGTCTACTATATCCTCGCGATACCCTACCTTATTCTCCTCATCGTGCTCACGCGGGTGCCGACGTATAGGGAAAAAGCCGCTGAGTTGAAGGGGTTGAAGCCTACGAGGGGAGTGGTTCTCATCTCGTTGGCCGCTGCGTTGAACACAGCTGGCTTGTTGCCCGTGCCGCTTTTACTTTACATGGTTTCTCTCCAGGCAGGCTCAGGGTCGTGGCTCATACCCGCCGCCTACACCATCGCAATGGTTGTGGACGCTTTCGCCGGACTCATTCTGGGGATACTGTACGATAGATGGGGGATTAAGATAGTTGCCTTAGTGGCACCCGTGTCTGTTTTGCCGACGGTCTTCATCTACTCGGATGTGGCGCTTCTCATGGTTGCGGCTTTTTTGATCGGTGTTGTGATCGGTGCGCAGGAATCTATTTTCAGGGCCGCTGTCGCCGACTTGGCTCGTCTCAACAGCCTCGGATCAGCCTACGCATCCTATGGACTTGCATTTGGAGCCGGAGCAGCCATCGCGGGCGCGGTCTACGGCTACATGATTCAAACAAACACAGGACTCGAATACATTCTTCTATTCACAGCTCTCATGCAAACCATATCCGCTATACTCATCCTAAACGCCGCGAAACAGAAGAAATAGTTAATTCATGGATGACCTCGACAAGGAGTGGATGATTGCTCTAAGAGATGTTTACCGAGCGCGAAAAATTTTGTCCAAATACTTGACACCGACTCCTCTTCTTTACTCAAAAAAGCTTTCCAAGGAGTTGGGTGCAAACGTCTACGTGAAGCTTGAGAACATGAACCCGACCAACAGCTTCAAAGTCAGAGGAGGTCTCTATTACATGAGCCTGATGCATGACAAGGTACGGGGAGCTGTAACCGCGTCTATGGGGAATCATGCACAATCAATCGCCTACTCTGGCTCGCTCTTCGGAGTGGAGACAACGATTGTGATGCCCAGCTGGGTTAACCCTTTGAAAAAAGAGGCGGTCGAAGAGCTTGGGGCGAAAGTTATCACCTATGGAGCATACTATGACGAGGCCGCCGCATATGCACAGCATTATGCAGAGGAGCGTGGGCTTGTTTTCATCGATCCGATAAATGAGGTGAGGCTGTATCCCGGTGTCGCGACCATGCATCTCGAGGTCGTCGAGGAGCTTCCCAGCGTGGAGACTGTGTTCAACCCGTTGGGAGGAGGCTCGGGCGCGATAGGCGCGGTCACTGTCTACAAATCCATTAACCCGGCGGTAAGGGTTTACGCCGTTCAAGCAGAGGGCGCTCCAGCCTTCTATCTCTCCTACAAAAAAGGCATGCTACAATCCACCGACGGAGTCAAAACAAGGGCAGAGGGCCTCGCGGTGGCCAAAGCCTATGAAACACCTTTCCAGCTGCTCAGAAACAGGCTCGACGACGTCATACTGGTGTCGGATGAAGAGATGGAAAACGCTGTCGTGAAGCTCTACAACGCCGTCAGACAGGTTGCCGAGCTCGCCGGCGCCGCCTCAACCGCGGCCGCCTACAAATCAGCCGAAAAAATATCCGGAAAAACGGTTGTCCTCATGCTCACTGGCGGAAACATAGATCATAAACGGTTCGCGGAAATATTAGCCAAACATTAGCCTAAATATCGCGTAATCCCATTATATTTGGTGTCGACACCTTGGGCAAGCGGAAAATTGTCTCTGAACCCGATGAACTGGATCAGTTGATGGAGCCGGGGCCGGGGGATGTCTACGGGGTGGTGAGCAAGATGTATGGATATGACAGGCTTTTGGTGGATTGTTCGGATGGTAAGCAGAGGGTTTGCAGGATACGGGGGCAGCTTAAACGCCGGATCTGGATTAAGGAGGGGGATCTTGTTCTTGTCTCGCCGTGGGATTTTCAGAGAGACAGCAGAGGCGATGTCTGGTGGCGTTTCACACACAACCAGGCCCTCGAGCTCGCCAAAAAAGGCGTCATCCCAGATTTTTTGAAAGCCAAACTGGGAGCTTCCTAGCCTGTCTCGAGTATCTTTGTCACCACTCCTATGCCCTTTGTTTTCCCCTCCCGGAAGACAAACTTGTCACCGGGCTGAATGTAGAAAGGCCTATACTTGAACCGCATTTCCACCCTGCCCGATTCCCCCGCTTTGAGATAGGGTTTGTCGAGTAGTTTAACACGTGTTGTAGAGGCGATGGTGTGGATGTGGACGATTGGCTCATAGCCTGTGCTGATTCTCGTCGGATGGGAGAGGACGGTGACCTCGGCCTCGAAAGACCTGACACTCTCGGGGTTGAGGCTTGGGTCACATATGATCATGCCTCTTTCGAGAAGCTCCTCCCTCACCCCTTTCACGGCCACTCCCACAATATAGCCTGGCTCGGCCTCCGCCAACCGTGTATAATGCATCTCAATACTCCGCGCACGTACGGGCACATAGGCACCTTTCCGCGTCGGCCCCAAGAGAAGCTCAGCCCCCGGCGTCAAACTCCCCTGCCTAACAGAGCCTGAGACAACATTCCCCACACCCTCAACACTGTAAACCCTGTCAATGTATAGCAGGAATGGTTGATCTTTTTTCTTTGCCCTTGGAGGCAGCCTCCTAAGCAGATGATAAACAAGGTCATACCCCTGCCGTGTCACAGACGAGATCTTAAACACCGGGACAACCACGGAGACCTTGTCGACGAGCAGTTCTACGTCGTTGACTGAGTTGACTATGAAAGGTATTCGCCCAACTCGTTTAAGCAGTGATACGATCTCTGACTCGGCGGCCTGGACTCTGTTTGCGGGAACTTTATCGATCTTCGTCACCAGTATGATGACTGGGATGTCCATCGCAAGCATTATGCCGAGATGCTCCCGCGTGATGTGGGTGGGGCCGTCGTCGGCGGCGACAACCAAGAAACCGTAGTCTATTTCTTGGCCGAGTATGCCGCGGATGGTTGTCCTCAGCCAAGGCTCATGACCGACAGTGTCCACAAAGCTCACGAGACGCTCCGATTCGCGGGTGACACGTATTCTCTCAGCCCGGTCAAGCGGGTTCTTCATGAAGTTAGGCTCCGAGCCACGGAAGCCCAGAACAATGAAGTGGAGGTCGGCTGAGAGATTTCTCTCAACCTCGTGAGGCAAGGTGTCGAGGTAAAGCCATTTCTGGCCGTCGTCCCTCTCACCGGTAATCAGGCACGCTAGGAAAGTGGATTTCCCGTGGTTGACGTGACCCGCCACAGAGACAACCAAGTGGTCAACACTCGGCCTCGACTGCGTGGTGATAATTACTCTCGCAATCAAGCCACCGTTTGAGTCAAACTTCTCAACCCTATCTATCGCAGCCCCGCACTCCGAAGCCACTTGCCTTAAGACGCTGAGGCTTTCTTCAAGCTCTATCTCAGTTATCCCCGACGCTGTCCCATCGTCTCTAACTCCGAGAATGTAAACAGCGGTCCCGTCGCCGTTCTCCAGCCTATACTTCATCTGGCTCGCAAGCTTCTGCCTCTTCTCCGTTCGGAGATGAATCTCGGGAATAAGCTTCTCCTTAAACTCGATATGCATCTTCTCAACAGATGGTATAGTGAACCTCTTGTTACCAGCCATCAATGCATCACAATCAGGGAGACAACCGAGGTGATGTTTTCAACCTTCTTAATACGGTTGTTGACAACCTGTTTCAACACATCCATTGACTCGGCTTCAATTTTCACAACCATGTCGAAGACGCCGTATACTCTCTGAGCATCCTTAACCTCCTTGACCGCCCGAAGGTGGCTGAGAACCTCCTCCTCTCTCCCGGGCCTAACGTTCAGAAGCAGGAAAGCAAGAGCCATCGGCTTGCCCAGGTATACAAAGCTCAGCCGCTATAAAAATCTGAAAAAAATTACTTGAACCTGTATCCGCAGTAGAAGCAGACGATGGCATCGACCTCGTTGAGCGCTCTGCAGCTGGGGCAGTGGAAAGAGGTGACAAGCTTGATCTCCTCCTTCCTTTGGATGACCGGTTCCTCCGCTGGAGAAGGCATGCAAACAAGTGTTTCAACCTTTATGACGTTGGGCTGCTTAGCCAAGATTTCATAAACCCTTTGAGAAAGCTGCTCTACACTGTCAGCAGATACAAAGAGCACGGCGTCAAAACGGCCGAAAACGCTGTGAGCGGAAATTACTCCGGGCATAGACCTGAGCGCGACTATTTGGTGACTTGTGCCCGGTACTGTGCGTATAAGGACGTATGCGAATACCTTCATCAGCCGTTCCCGCGGAACATCACGATGCAGGTCTCTGTGCGGACCACGTTTGGGATTTTCTCGATGACCTTGTAAAGAACCTGTGACAGTGTATTCATGTCCTCGACTTCCAGGGTTATGATTGCGTCGTATCTTCCGAAGACCGAGTCGGCTGCGACAACCCCCTTTATCGCGGAGGCTTCTTTGAGAAACTTGACGATGTCCTCGGATGTGCCGGGTTTCGCGGAAACAAGAACATATGCCTTGACCATGGGCCGTCACACGTCGAAGTAGAGGTAGAACTCGTAGGGATGCGGCTTGGTGGCAACGTCTATGAATGACTTGAGCTGGAGCTCTGTGAAAACCTCTATCAGGTCATCGGTGAAAACGGGTTTGAGGAACTCGTGGTCGCTCAGCAATTCCTCTACAGCCTCGCGAAGCGAGCCGGGAAGCTCCCGTATCCCGAGCTGCTTTCTCCTCTCGGGACTGAGCTTGTAAATGTCCTCGTTAACGGGGTCGCCTGGGTCAATCTTCTTCTTTATTCCATCGATGCCGGCAGCAGCCATCGCGGCGAAGCATAGGTAAGGGTTGGCTGATGGGTCGGGTGTCCTAAACTCTATTCTCTTTGACTTCATAGAGGAACGGCCTCTGTAGTAAACTGGTATGCGTATGTTGGCGGATCTGTTTGACCTGCTCCACGCTATGAAAACCGGCGCCTCGTATCCTGGGACAAGCCTCCTGTAGGAGTTTGTTGTGGGGTTGGTTATGGCTGTCAACGCGCGGCTGTGCTCGAGAAGGCCTCCCACAAAGTATCTGCCCAGCTGGCTGAGCTCCGCATAGTCGTCTTTCTCGTCGTAGAATAGGTTGACGCCGTTTCTCCAAAGGCTAACATGGACATGCATGCCTGATGCGTTGTCTCCAAAAATCGGCTTGGGCATGAACGTGGCCACCATGCCTAGGTTGTTTGCGATAACACGTGACACATACTTGTATGTCTGGGCCTTGTCAGCCATCTTGGTCAACGTGTCAAACCTCATGTCTATCTCACACTGTCCCGCCGTCGCAACCTCATGGTGATGCGCGTCAACTTCAATGTTGAAGTACTCAGTTAAGACTCTGCAGACCTCGTTCCTGTACTCCATCAAGCTGTCCTGCGGAGGCACTGGATAGTATCCCTCCTTAAACCTGATGGGGTGCTGTGTCCCTCCAGAGTTCCAAGCAGCCTCTTTGGACTCGATTTTGTAGCTGACGCCTTCGAAGGGTGATTTCACGTCCCAGTGGACCTTGTCGAAGACGAAGAACTCTATTTCAGGGCCCCAGTAGGATGTGTCGAAGCCCTGTGCCTTGATGTATTCCTCTGCTTTCTGGGCCACGTAGCGCGGGTCTCTGCTGAATCTTCCGCTTCCAAACCCTCTGTAGACGTCGCAGATCATCCGCGCTGTTTTGTTGGGGCCGTTGCTCCACGGAAGAATTGCGAAGGTGCCTGGGTCGGGTTTTAGAACCATGTCGGATTCATGGATGTCGGCGAACCCTCTCAGCGACGAGCCGTCGAGCTTCGCCACACCTTCTCGCAGAGTGTCTTCAGTGAGGTAAGCTGATGTGATTGTGACGTGGTGAAGCTTGCCGGGCAGGTCCGTCAGCTGTAGGTCTATGAATCGGATGCCATTCTCCCTTACGCGCTCAACAATTTCTGTTAATTCCATCATCTTGTTCACCGCTCAACAAGTTTTATTTAACCAAAGAGCCAATATTTAATGCTATTTTTTGTCGGATAGCCGACGAATAATTTTTCTTTCGTCGTTTTGACCATTACATTGGCAAGTCACGTTTTTTAATCGGCGGAAGATGGCAAAAGCATGAGACCCGCCGCTCTGTTACTTGTTTTGCTTCTTTCTCTTTGGCAGCTTGCTCAAGGTTTGGCGATGCGTTTCGAGATGGTTGAGCCTGAGATGGTTCGCCCTATTCATATCGGGGTGGGCGTTTTGACAGCTCTCATACTGCTTGGCCTCGTCAGGTCTGCGAGAAGACAGGGTGAACGCATCGGCTCAGACCTCACTTTCATTTTCCTGTTGATAGTTTTTCAGGGTTTGGCGGGGCTGTTCATCCTAGCCGAAATCACGTTAGCGGCTGTGATACACCTTGTTTTGTCGTTTTTTGTCGTGGGAGCCGTGGCTGGTGCACTGGTTTTAGCCGCGTCTGAGCAGGGTTAGGCTTTAAACAGATAGAGAGACAACGCCGCCACCGTCACCGTCAAAACATGAGCGGCGGTACATAGGATGCAGACCGCTCCGATGAGACCGAGCTCAACATAGACGAGTAATGCCACAGCGGCCACGCCTACAACCGACCATCCCAACACAAGCTTCTCAAACCGTTTACTGTTGTTGGCTAGCATGGATAATGACGCCGCAGCAGCAAACCATACAACACCGTAGAAGGCGGTCGGCACGCCGAGAAACTTTGCATATGGGCTGGAAAGCACTGTATCACATGACAGAAAACTGGATATTTCACAGAACTGCGGCGGGGGCAGGAGAGTCAGGTAAATGCTTAGAAAAAGTCCCATGAGCGAGACTGCGAATATCAGATACGGAATCATCTCTTTTTTCATCCGAGGAGCTTGTCGAGTTCGTTTGCCAAGGCTTCGTAGGTCTGCTCGCCCTCAAGTTTTGCGGATATTATGCCGTTTTTGTTCACGACTATGTATGTGGGTGTTCCGCGTACACCGTATTGGCGGAAGATTTCGAGCTGAGCGTCGAAGCCGACAGGCCATGTTACGCCATAGTTTTTGATGAACTGCGCCGTTTTCTGCGCATCAGTGTTGTATCCTCCAGCAACCGTGATGAAAACCACACCTTTTTCAGCGTAGTTTTGGTGAAGTCTCTCCACGATGGGCGCCATGTTCCGGCAGTGAACACACCATTCATGGATGAAGTCGATGAAGTATATTTGTCCCGTGTCTGGTCTAAAGGTGACCTTCTCCTGCTTCAGACCCGTCGCATCGATTAGGTCGAGGCTGAAAGGTGTGGCAACGTCGCCTGTGTTGACGGAGTTTCCCTGCCCTGTCGTGGCTATTGTGGAGAAGTTTCCTGAAGGCGGAGTAGCCACCAAGTAGGCGATGAATGCTACAAGCAGAGCGGCCGGTAGGACTGCCAAGTAGGTAGATAACTGACGCTTCTTCTTAGCCTTCTTGGGAGGCATTTTGTCCCAACCGTCTCTCATCCACAGCCAGCTATTAATCATTTTTGAAAAACTCTTACAGAGTTATATTGTTGGTCAAGAGTTTTCAGACAATGGCTGTGCAGAGTAGGCTGCTTCTCCTCGGTCTTCTGGTTGGGATTTTTCTTGCGGCGATAGACTCGACGGTGGTGGCGGTGGCCCTGCCGTCGATAGTTTCATCTCTTGCGGGGTTGGAAATTTACAGCTGGGCTTTCACGGCGTATATTCTCACTTCTACGGTGACGGGGCCGCTGTGGGGTAAGATCAGCGACATCTATGGCCGCCGCTACATCTACGGGGCCGGTGTCGCGATTTTTCTCGCCGGTAGTTTGCTCTGTGGGGTGGCGCAGGATATGGTTCAGCTGGTGCTGTTCCGCGGGATACAGGGCCTCGGCGGCGGTGCTCTGCTTGTTCTCACCTTCACCATAGTGGGTGAAATCTTCACATTAAAGGAACGGGCTAAAGCCACGGCCTACACCTCCTCTGTCTGGGCCATAGCAAGCATCGTGGGCCCTCCTCTCGGCGGGTTCATAGTCGACAGCGTTGGATGGCGGTGGATATTTTTGATAAATCTTCCAGTCGGGCTGCTCTGTCTCACCGCGGTTACACGTAGCCTCAAATCCACAGCACATGCAGAATCCAAGATTGACTTCAGCGGCTCTATCCTGTTCCTAATCGCTGCTTCTGCGCTACTGCTTTACCTATCAGAGTTTCAAAACATCGGCGAGACAGCGCCACTCATCCTGTTAACATCTGGAGCGGCTTTCACGCTTTTCTTCTACAACGAACGCAGGTCACCCAGCCCCCTCATCCCGTTCCACCTCTTCCGAGAAAAGCTTCTCCGAACCGGGTTTATAGGCAACCTATTGGCAGGGTTTGTTTTCTTCGGCATAATAGCCTACATGCCTCTTTATCTCCAGACGGTCCTAGGCTACTCCGCCACCTTTTCCGGATTGCTGCTTCTCCCCCTCGTCCTCGGATGGGTTGTCAGCTCCAACGCCGCCGCACAGTTGGCAATCAGAGCTTCTCTAAAGATCCCAGCCATATTGAGCGGTGTCTTCCTCTTGATTGGAACGCTGTTTCTGATGCTTGCTTCGGGTAACATGCCTGTTTTGTTGACGGGGTTTGCTTTGACAGGTTTGGGCATGGGCTTCACCGTCTCCACTTTCCTCATCGCCACGCAGACCGTTGTTCCACGGGGGGTTCTCGGTGTCGCAACCTCCTTGCTCAGCTTCCTAAGGCTGATGGGTGGAGCTATCTCGGCCGCTGTGCTCTGGCTTCCCATAGGGGCGATGGTTAGAGACCTAGAGCTGCAGCAAAGCGTCGTCGTCACCCTTTCCGAAGCGGAGAAAGCGGCTTTCAGCGCAGGCTTCTCACAATCCCTCGCAATAGCAGTTGCAGCTTCTGCCGCGGCCCTCGCACTATACCTGTTCACACCCAGCATCAAGCTCGCCAAACTCGGCGACAAACCATCCTAAACCGCTCGAAAGGAATTTATCATCCCCCTGAAGCATAATCATATGCCGAAATACATCTTCGTAACAGGCGGCGTCGTCAGCAGCGTCGGCAAAGGAACTGTGGCCGCCTCTATTGGAAAAATCTTATCGGTACGTGGTGTGAAAACTGGGTTTCTGAAGATAGACCCATACGTCAACGTCGACGCCGGAACACTAAACCCCTTCTCACATGGAGAAGTGTTTGTAACAGACGACGGCGCGGAAACAGACCTCGACCTCGGCTGGTATGAACGCTTTCTCGACGTTAGAACATCGAGGAAAAACAACATAACAACCGGGCAAATCTATGCAGAGGTCATCGCGAGAGAGAGGCGAGGCGACTACCTTGGCCAGTGTGTCCAGATAGTTCCTCACGTGACTGATGAGATTAAGAGAAGGATTCGGGAGGCTGCGGATGGTGTGAATGTTCTGATTGTTGAGGTTGGTGGAACAGTTGGGGATATCGAGGGTCAGCCGTTTCTAGAGGCGGTTAGGCAGATGCGTCTCGAGGAGGGTGTGGAGAACACCTTGTTTGTCCACGTCGCGCTTGTGCTCACCCTCAAGGCGACGGGCGAGTTCAAGACAAAGGCGCTTCAACACAGCGTCAACACCCTCAGAGCACTTGGCATCCAGCCAGACATCATCGTGGCGAGAAGCGACAAGCCGATAGACCAGGAGGCGCGGCGCAAGATTGCCCTCTTTGGCACAATCTCGGAGAAAGCCGTCTTTTCATCCCATGATGTCGACTGTGTATACAAGGTTCCGGTGGTTTTGGAGAAGCAGGGTATGGGTGATTTCTTGGTTACCCGTCTCGGACTATCGGCATCGACACCGGACTGGAGAGAGTGGAATCATGTGTTGGCGCTGTATGACAACGCGGCTTTCCCTGTCAAGATAGCTGTCTGCGGAAAATACACGAAGCTCGCCGACTCCTACGTAAGCGTTAAGGAGGCTCTGCAGCATGCGGGCGTGAACATAGGCGCCCGCGTGGAGATTGACTGGGTCAACACAGAGGAGTTTGAAAACGGTTCAAGGAGTTTGGAGACACTCCGCGGCTATGACGGTGTTTTGGTGCCTGGGGGCTTTGGGAAAAGAGGGACTGAGGGGATGATTGAATGCATAAAATTCAGCAGATTAAACGACATCCCATTCCTCGGAATATGTTTCGGCTTGCAGCTCTCTGTCATAGAGTTTGCGCGCAACGTCTGCGGCCTCGCTGGGGCGAACTCGACTGAGCTAAGCCCGGAGACACCTCATCCCGTCATCGACCTTATGCCTGAGCAGCGGCGGATAAAAGAGTTCGGCGGAACCATGAGGCTTGGCGCATTAACCGTGAAACTCGTCAAAGGCACCTTGGCGCATAGATTGTATGGAGCAGATGAGATTCGCCAGCGACATCGGCACAGGTATGAAGTTAACCAAACATACTGGGAGACGCTGCAGAGGAATGGCTTGGTCTTCTCCGGTTTTTCACCTGAGGGAGACCGCGTCGAGGTCGTCGAGTATCCCTTGAACCGGTTCTTCCTCGCGACACAGTTTCATCCCGAGTATCTCTCGCGACCAAACAGGCCCGACCCAGCGTATCATGGGTTTGTGAAAGCTGCGATGGAGAGGAGAAAGGCTCTCAGGACAGCTGAGGCCATGGCCTAAACCACGGGTTTTCTCCTGCCAAGCTTCACCCGCAGCGTAAGCAGTCTTTCACCTCTAAACAAAAACGCCGCCAACCCTATGATGGCAACCGTCCACGCAACCATTACCGCGACGTGCAGCAATATGTTGAGGTAGCTGGACTCGAGTATTGCCTGTGTAGCAAGCATGAGATGGGTGTAGGGGTTGACTAGGATGATTGTTGCAAACGGTTGCTGTAGGGTGTGGATGCCTCCCATCAGAAAAAGTAGCAGGGGTAGCAGGATTAGAGGTATCTGTAGAAGGCTCGCCAATTGTTGACTGCCTCTCACGTCCCCGGCCAACACACCAGCCAAAACACCGATCCCAAGGGTCATAACCAAGGCGAAAAAAAGCACCATAGCAAGCAGAATGAGGTTGAGTGGAGAGAGGTCCAAACTTAAGCCGATGCCCGCGAAAGCCCTAATCCTGGAGAAGTAGAAGATGAACCCGGCCATCAGGGATGCTGTGCCCAGCAAAGCAACCACGGTAGAGCCCAGCAGCTTAGAGGCCAAAATGGTTGACCTGCTGATTGGATAGGTGAGGAGCATTTCTAGGGTTTTCGCCTCCTTCTCAAGACCGATGCTGGTCGCCGCAACCGTTCCCGAAGTTGTGATAACAATTATTAGAACCATGGGTATCATGATGGTGGATGCGAAAAACTGTTGAAACAGTTGCCCGACCTCCGTCTCTGAAAGTGTTTGTTCACGGTAGAGAACCTCGCTTGACAGGGATATGGGCTGCCTGTAGAAAGAAACAGCCACACCCTCCTCCGATGCCAAGGCTTCACCCACCAAAGAAGCGGCCGCTAAGACTTTGTCACGCACATCTCCGACTTTGCCGAACTCTGTTACCGAGGATGAGCCGAGCTTCAAAACAAGGCTCACCATCGGCCTATTTTTCCTCTCCAGCTGTGATGAGAAGCCGTCTGGAATGATGACCACGGCGAGTGCTCGGCTGTTTTTCAAAAGCTCGGAGACATCATCGCCTACGTTCTGGACAATCTCTGGATTGAGGCCCGTTTTTTTCAGAGCTTCCAAAAAAAGTGAAGCATATCTGCCTCCGTCTTGGTCGACTACTATAACCGAGGTCGTGGAAACGGCTCCGCCATCAGACTCGCCCACAGGCCCCATGGCTAACCCTAACAGCGGAAATATTACGAGGGGCATGAGCACAACCCCTATCAAGATTGTTTTCTCACTTAGCAGCTCTCTCAGCTCCTTCATCAAAAGAGGTGACAGACTCAAGATATTCCACCGACCTTTTTGACGAAGAGCTCCTCAAGGTTCTGGACGTGGTTGGACGCTGTCAATTCTCGTGGTTTTCCCTCGGCTATGACCTGTCCTCTGTGTATGAGTGCTATGCGGTCGCAGAGGTAGTCGACCTCGAGCATGTTGTGGCTCGAGACTATGAAGGTTGTTCCCCGCTCCGTGTATTGTCGGATGATTTTTCTCACGTATACGCTGTGCTCAACATCGAGGCCCGCGGTTGGCTCGTCGAGGATGGCGAGCCTCGGCTCCACCATCAAGCAGCTGGCAAGCAAAATTCTCCTCTTCATCCCCTTGCTGTATTCACCCATCCTCCGGTCAACGGCATCGCCAAGCCCAGATATCTCAACACCTTGTTCAACAGCCGAGGAGCCGAGACCATACACCCTGCCAACCATTTTGAGGAAACTTCTGCCGGTGAGGTTTTTGTAAACACCTGCTTCTTCTGGCAGATATGTGATCATTTTCCTGACCTCAGAAGCTTCTTTCACCACGTCTTTCCCAAACACCTTGGCTGTGCCGCGGCTGGGGTGGAGTAGTGTCGCCAGTATTCTGAAAGTCGTTGTCTTTCCCGCGCCGTTGGGCCCAATAAGCCCGAAGACACCGCCCTCCTCCACAACCAAGTCAACACCCCTTAGCACCGGGTTGTCTCCGAAAAACCGCCAAACCCCATCGGCCACAACGGCATCCATACCATATCTTCCAAATACATCAATAAATTGTTGAACACGGTGTTTTGGCGACGTTGTGGGAGCAGCTTCCGGCTGTCTATGGTTTGGCGTCGGCGATTAGCTGGGGTGCTGGAGACTTTTACGGAGGATACGCATCCAAAAAAGCAAGCGTGCTCATGGTTGTGGCTGTTTCACAGGCCCTCGGCTGCGCCCTCCTTCTAACCCTCGCCACAATATCGGGAGAGAAGCCGCCGACAACCAACGACATCTACTGGTCAGCCGCGGCCGGCTTCTTCAGCGGCCTCGGAATAACGCTTTACTACGCCGCGCTCTCACGTGGGTTGATGGGCATCGCCGCCCCCGTCACAGGTGTTTTGACGGCTGCGGTGCCCGCTGTAGCTGGTGCTTTTCTCGAAGGCGCGCCTTCACCTCTTCAAGCCACAGGGTTCCTTCTAGCTTTCATCGGCATATTCCTCGTCACCGGCCCGGATGTGAACAGGCTTGACGTAACACGTCAGCTCGCTCCAGCAGCGGCCGCTGGCCTCGGCTTCGGCCTCTTCCTCGTAACCATCGGACAAGTCTCGACGGGCCACTACTACCCCCTCGCAATCTCGAGGATTGTCACGGTCTCGATGGTCCTCGCCGCATCCCTAGCAAAAGGCGGCACCTCTCTAAGCAACAGCCGTCTCCCAACCCTGGCAGCAGGCATCTTCGACACAGGAGGCAGCTTCTTCTACCTACTGGCCCGTCAACAGGGAAGGCTCGACGTATCGGGCGTGCTCTCATCACTCTACCCCGTGTCAACCGTTCTCCTAGCAAAACTAATCCTCGGCGAAAAACTCGGCAAACAAAAAACAGTGGGAATACTATGCGCCGCAGCAGCGACAACCCTAATACAAATAGCAAACATTTACACGAACGGCTGAGCTGATGTCGTTTCGTGTGTTAGTTGTTATGGTGGTGGAGGCGGTGGTGGAGGGGGACGTCTAAACCTTCGTATCAATACAAGGGTGACTGCTGCGGCTGCTAAGATGATTGCAGGAGTTATTAAGATGGGTTGAATTGATGTGGAGGTTTGGGTTTCTGTGTGTTGTGTTGTGGTGGTTTTTGTTGTCGTAGGCGTTGTGGCCATGGTTGTGGTGGCTCGTGTGGTGGCGATTGTTGTCGTAGCTATTGTCGTCGTTGTCCTTGTTTGGACTGGCTCCCAAACGGCTTTAAGGGTTACTGGTTTTTCTGCCGTGAATTTTAGCGGGTTTTGGTCAGAGGTTATGTCGCCTGTCCAGCCTTTGAATACATATCCCTGAGGCGCGGTTGCTTTCAGGGTCACTTTATCTCCCAGTTTATAGAAGCCCGCGCCGTCCACAAGGCCTATGTTTGTTTCTGCTTTTACCTGAACATATACAGTGTACAGTTCTTCAAGATTTAGAACAGCTTTGTCCTCAAGTCTAACTGTGACTAGGGGCTGGTTCGTTTCAAGTCTCCATCCCGTATTCTCGAGTGGCGACTGTATTGTGATTACATATGTTCCTGCAGGTAGCCTAAGAGTGGTTGTTGTGTTTTCTATTTTTAGCAATATTTGTTTTTGGCTGCCTGGCAGAGATATCTTAAGCGGCATCCCTTTGACGGCGTCAACTAGTTCCTTTTTCCCTGTAACCATTAAGTTGGCGTGAACTGCCAGGGGCATCATTTTGTATGCTGGTGCAAATCCTTCTTTTCCGGCTATGATGTGGACATAGTTTATACCTGCTTTGGATGGCGTGAGTGTGTAGGAAAATGTCCCATCCTGTTCTGTTGTTATGTTAGCTATCCGTCTTATCTGTCCATTTGCCTCTATGATGGAAATTGAGACAGTAGCCCCGGGTACACCATTTGAACCAAACTGGTCAAAGACCTTCCCCTTTATCGTGGTTGGTTTATCTACGGTTGTCTTGTCGACTGTGAAGTTTAGCCGGAGACCCGGTAGGGGCTGTCCTATGCTTAGTTGGTATCGGTTGTCTATGATTACAGGGATTTTCAAAAGCTCCCCGTAGCTGATATTTAGATGTATCGGGATTGTTCGGATGCTTTTTGTATTACCCCAGTTATAGGTTATGTATAGGTATGCATCTACGCCTTTCTCGTCTGTTCCGTACACATTGAGGAAGTATATTCCCGGTGTCATCGCGAATGTTTCGAGCACTTTCGGGAACGAGCCGTAGCCACTATATCTTAGAGCATTTTCAGAGTATGAGGCGCCATGGTCTGGATGGTACCCTGCTATGTTGCCAAGAGAATCCTCCAAAGCTAGCTCCAAAAATGGTGGATCGACGAATATTGCTCCAGAAGCAATCCATCCTGCTGCAGATGTCGGAATGACCTCCGGAGGCGCGTTGATTTTTTGAGCATAACTATTAACTAGGTCGCTGACTGCTTTGCCGTTGTACTCCTGAGTTAACTTTACCGCCTGTTCTACTGCCTTATCTATATCTGTGCCTGGTTTGACGTCTAATTCAAGCTTAGGTAGTTGTATTTCGGTCAACTTAGTGTCATAGTTGTCAATCTTGAATGAGCCAAGGGACGCACCCGAAACGGTCTGCACTTCCACCTTGGTCGGAGTTAGCGGTGGAAGACCCTGTCCCGAATAAGTCGAGCCTACTTGATAGTATACACGCATCACATATTCCTTTTCATCTATTTTTTTGTTAAACTCAACATAGCCCAGCGAGTATGCTTGAAGGTATTTTTGCTGGTTATCGAGAATTTTCTCCTTCACGTCTTGAGGCAAATCCATCCCTGCGAGTAGATTGACAACTTGGCTGTATGTCATCAAGCTGCCGTCTGGGTTATAGTAAACAGGAAGATTTCCTCCCACGAGTGCGAAAATGGTTTGTGCTTCTAAGAGATCCTTCTGTAGGTCTTTCAAAGATTGTTCGACCTTCTTGTTAGCTTCGGCAAGTGATTCGGCGAATTTATCGGCGTCTCCTTTTTTGTAGGCGTCTATTGCCTGGTCTAGCAGCACATTTAATTCATTAGAGGCTTCAGAATTAAAATTGTTTAGCAATTTTTGCGATGGATCTCTAGAAGTTTCATCAACATTTGTAGAATAAACTGTGTTTTCTGATAATACGTCCGCGGAGACTTCAGCGACCGCTTTGTTTGTCTCCGATATAGTGCCAGTACCGCCTCCAGCTACAACGTCGCTTGAACCCTGTATGATGGTTCCCCAGTACCATTCCCATGGGCTTTCATCCGGTATCATATACAAGTATGCAAATTTATCCGATGCGACAACCGGCTGGGCAGGCTCTACGGCAGAGCTGTTAGTGGCAAACACACGGAAAACATCAAATGACGCTAGCGAGCTAGGTACATAAGCGTAA
Source organism: Nitrososphaerota archaeon (assembly GCA_041641305.1). GTDB lineage: Archaea > Thermoproteota > Nitrososphaeria_A > Caldarchaeales > Caldarchaeaceae > Caldarchaeum. The sequence continues at coordinate 618,321 of JBEPYN010000001.1, forward strand.
AACTCTGGGCTATCCGCCGCTAATCCCGTGAGTCGATTGTAAACAGTTTGTGGCACAACCCCCTGTAGCGCTGTAACGTTGTCTTTAGTAACGAAAAGCACCCTGCCTCCTTTGGTCAAGACATAATAAAATGAGTGACTTGTGGAGAAGGGGGATGACTGCTGCGACCTATGCACTGCAACTCCCTCCATCAATGAATCATACACAAATCTCTTGAACATTATTTCCCGCGTCAGCTTTATCTCGCCCATAAACGGGTCAACAATCATAAAAGCTGCTATCATGTCTTGAGCATGGATTCCGCCGTTAGAGATGTATACTTTTCTACCATCGTAGCCAACGATGTAAGCGCTTGACTGAGTAATAGTCAAAGGGTACATGGCAAAGACATAAGAATGGTTGGTCAAGTCCTCCAACAAGTGCCACGACCCAATCTTGTATAGCCGGCCTTGAAGGTATGCGGATCTGCCTACTACTTCGTCGATATCCATGCCTTTGAGAAGCTCCGGAGAGGCTAGAGTTAGTGCAAAAATAGATGAGGAGTATGCCCCTAACTCACCATTGAACCGCGTCTTCACAAAACTGGGAACATAAGACATGTAGCCGTTTATCCATAAATTGCGTAGGGTCCATCTATAGGTGGAGTTATTAGGCCGCTGAACCTCGTGAGTAATGTAAAGTGGAGAAGAATATCCTGGATAAGCAGGGTCTCCAAGCGCTAGAACGACACCGTTAAGTAGAAACTGAATCCTAACTCTTGCCCTTCTAATATCTATCCCGGGGGTCAGGAGACCATTTGGAAGCGACGCGATATATGATGCAGCATACCTGTCAGCTGGCACGAACCTAGCTGTTATTCTATACCCCGCTGCTATAGGCATGGTAAGCGTAAAACTATGATTACCGTTTACGAAATCGTATAACCTTGAATCGGACCACACCGGATACTCGAACTTCAGCCTCGACACATACTCAATAGGCGGAGTAGGCCCTACGTACAAAACTATCCTTTCGCCTACTGGTTCTTCCAACCCACTGGAAGGCACGATATAGACCCTTGGCTGGACATCAGTAAGGTCGAACATCTTTAGAGGTTCCATATATTCTTTGAACGCCTCCTCAAATTCGTCTTGTACAGAAATCACAGGCGGCAAGGTCACCCCCTCGATCGGTGAACTAGTTTTCCGGATCGTTTTCTTGAACGAGGGGTCCATATCGACCCATGAATTGTTTATGTAAGCCCTTACCCACAAATGTCTAAGCCAGACAACATCGTTATCCGGGTCATACTGGTCAAGGAGATAAGAGTAGGTCAGGATCTTTAACATTGACTCTTTGTTCCAGACACCTAACGTGTCCATGATGACTTTTGATTTGACACCCACTAACCCGTAAACATAACGCGCTGGAGTACCTGTGGCTCTCAGCAAAGCCACCAATAAGCTCGATTGGTCAAAGGAGTTTCCATACAGATCATAATACGTTCTTATCGGCCCCCTCATTACTCCCCAGTAAGCATCAAACAAAACATTGTTTCTAACGAATTCATACAAGGCTACACTTGTGTTTCCTAATTCTTTTGCAAGAGCATAAAACATGAATGGAACAGGCGTGTACTCATCGGAGGCTAAGTCATGAACAGACTTGGGAGCATCCATTACATGAGCGACTTCACTTATTGAAACAACCATTTTGAGTGTCTTTGGTGTTTTTTGCTGATTAGCCCATACTCTCACCACTATCGTAACTTCTCCATCAAAAGTAGGTATGAAGACCATGCGCGGGTTTATTCTTCCTACTGCATCACTTCTAGAAACAACTTGTTCAAATGTTAATGACAAATTTCCCTTAAGCACTTGACCATCCTTAATCAATAATACTTGGGCATAGTATTGAAGACCTGCTTCGACGTCTGTAGAGTTCACGGAAATTAGGTACTTTGCTCTTTTTACATGAGCGGCCGGGATAGAAAGAGTTTCAGCTGTAGCGAGAACTCCGTCAATTCTCAAACCTCCATCAAACTGTAGAACATATTCTTTGGTTGATGGGGTTATGCTGCCGTCGGATCCCCACGCAGAACCCGGAATTGTAGAAATAACTAAAAGAACCACGAGACCAGCCACAAGTACCTTAAACATTTAAAAAGATCAACGAAATGGCAGATAAAAAAATTTCGTAGCAGCCTTTATGGTACATCTCCACACGATGCTCTACCAGCTGTTCGTGTTCCATGAACACAATATCAAAAGGCTCGAGGGAACTGGCGTGTTATCACAAAACTTGCTCTGCCTAAACGCCATATTCGCAACCAATTATACATAAATACATAAGGGAGGAACACTGTGTACCGCGCTAATACAAACAGCAAACATATAAAAAACAACCTCGACACGAAAAAGCGTGGCCGGGGTAGCTCAGCCTGGTAGAGCGGCGGGCTGTTAACCCGTCGGTCAGCGGTTCAAATCCGCTCCCCGGCGCACGGTAAATATTCTTCATATCGGGCATCTCCGCGACGTCTCTATTGTACAGCTGCTGAACGAAAAAGACGCCTTTTTACAAGGCCCTCGGAGAAGAGTCTATCAGCCACTCGTCAAAAACACTTCACGAGGACTGACACCGCTCAACTCAAGCAGCCTAACTGCATGTTTGACGATGTCTCGGATATTGTAATTCGTTTCGACAAAAAGCTTTCCGACAGCCCTTTTCGACCGAAACGGTTCGCCATTCTCGTGTACTGGCCGGATGTTGACTAGATAGGTTGTACCTTCTCCTGTTTTGATTGGTGGTTGGGGGAGTTTACCTGTTGAGTCGAGCCATTCGACAGCGGCTGTTAAGATGTCCCGCCACCACTTCAGTTGATAGGATTTTCCGTCGGGGAAAATGATTTTTGTGTATTTCAGTCGGTCACCTAATTTCGGTGAAAAATCTGAGAGGGGTGTGCCTCCTGTTGGTTGGGTAATCTTCTCGGTTATGTCGGTTATGATTGATTTTTGTGCTGGCCCGTTTATTCCTGCGTACCGCATTATGGCGAATGCTCTTCTCACGACCTCGACGGCGTCCATCGACTGAATATCCCAGTCAACTATCTTCTTCTCCTGGAGAGGTTTCTGAATGCTTGTATCATAAACCTCCCACCGGGAGCCGTCTGTCGCGATAAAGTATCTCACACCCTCGGAGACGCAGTAGGAAATTTGTTGAAGCAAATCCTCCTGCTTGCCCAATGGCTTCGCACCCACGAAAGCCAGCCTCTGGCCGTTCTGAAATAGGGCGTAGTCGGGGCGCCCCGCCTGTGTCGAGACCTCGGGCCTAACAAGCCTGGCGTCCTCAGTATCCCATCCAAGAGCTCTAAGCAAAGGGTCTATCAACACATACCTTGTCAAAGCCTCGCTGGACTGAAGATCCTTCTGATATGTGCGGATACGATTCTTAAGCTGTTCAATAAGTGAAACAAGCTCCTGAAGCGGCATAGAAGAGGTTTTTCATCCACCGATATATGCGTATTGTCTGCGTAGATTTTGCTGATGGGTAGTTGTTGAAAGATTAAATTGTTGTGGCTTATGATGGTTTTTGGTTTGGGCGAAGCACAGTTCGAGATCATACTTGACCATTACCGTAACCCGCGTAACTACGGCGAGCTCGGGGACGCTTCCGTGAAGGTGAAGGACTCGAACCCGCTGTGCGGGGATGTTGTGGAGGTTTTTCTCAAGATTAACAGCGAAGGTGTGGTTGAGAAGGCCACTTTCCGCGGACATGGATGCGCCATCAGCCAAGCATCGGCCTCCATGCTCATAGAGTCTATTCAGGGCAAGAAGCTCGAGGAACTCAAAACACTCGATAAACAGCATATCTTTGACATGCTGGGGATTGAGGTCGGCCCCGTGCGGGTGAAATGCGCCCTTCTTCCGCTCAAGGCTTTGAAGGCCGCTGTCTACAGCTACCTTGGGCTTAAGCTGGAGGATGAGGAGTAGCTTTTATCCCTCCATGACATCATCCATTTGTTGAAGCTGGTCAAAGACCCTGTCCACGGCTACATCACCATATCGGATACGGAGAGAAAGCTCGTCGACACATCGGCAGTCCAAAGACTGCGGCGAATAAGCCAGCTGCCCCTCGTCTACCTCGTTTACCCCGGTGCGAGACACAGCCGCTTCGACCACTCCCTCGGCTGCATGCATCTTGCGGGAGAGTTCGCCGACCACCTCAACCTCGACAGCCATGAGAGAAACCTACTCAGAGCATCGGCGCTGCTACACGACATCGGCCACACACCCTTCTCACACCTCTTCGAGCAGCTTCTAATGGAAAAGGGGATGAGCCACGAAGACATGAGTATGAAAATTGTGCAGGAGGATGACGAGGTTGCGTCGGCTCTCGAGTCCATGGGCCTCGAGGTTAAAGAGGTTGTGGACGTTCTACATGGTAAGTCTCGGCTAAGCGGCCTCGTCTCGGGACCCCTTGACGTCGACCGTTTAGATTTCCTACTCAGGGACGCCTACTTCACCGGCGCGACATACGGCATAGTAGATGTCAAACGAATCATAAGACTCACTCATCTTCTCGAGGACGGGCCAGCGGTCGACAGCAGAGGAACGGGCGTCGTCGAGGAGCTCGCCATCGCCCGCTACCACTCCTTCATCAACATCTACTTCCACCACGCTGCAAGAGCGGCTCAGAACCTTCTCCTCAGAGCGGCTAAAATGCTCGGGGATGAGCTTGACTTCAGCTCGATGAGTGTCCAAGAATATCTCGAACACGACGACTACACAGCATGGTGTCTGATGAAAAGCAGGGAGAAAAGCAGACCCTACATCAAAAAGCTTGAGAAAAGAATTCTGCCGAAAAGAGTTTTTGAGCAGAAGTTTCTAGGCGCAGATGGGCCGCGGATAAATTACTCGGATACATCTCTGCTGGAGTCGTTGATAGCGGAGAAAGCGGGAACAGAGCCTGCGAAAATCTACGTTGACTACAGCTACGCGCCTCCGCTGACAAAATACGGGCCCGGAGAAGTCAGAATACATCCATCACCTGAAACAGGTTCATGGATTATCCAGCAACTCTCGCAGCCCCTCAGGCTTGTGAGGGTCTACGCCGACCGGGATGTAACAGACCTTGAAAAAATTAGGAAAGCGGCGTATGAGGTTATTTCCTCAGAGATGGAATAAACTGGGCCAAGCCCTCGAAAATCTGCTGTGAAACAGTTTCGACAGGCTTCTCGCCGTCGACGACCACAACTCTAGGAAACTTTCGCAGAACACGGCGGTAAGCCCTGCCAACCCTGGTGAGAAAAGTTTTCCTCTCATATCTCTGAAGGTTTTTGCCAAGACGTTTAACCGCTGTCTCAGGGCTGATGCTCAGATATACGACTATGTCGGGCTTTGCTGCGAAGCGGTTGACCTCATATACCCAACGGCTCCTCCCCACCGCCACAGACTGGTAAGCCAGCGACGACACCACCGAACGGTCTGAAACAACAAACACCCCCCTATCCCTAGCCGACATAATCTTCTCTCTGAGAACCAGCCTATCGGCTGCGAAGAGAAGAGCCAAAACCTCTTCAGACAATTTGACACGACCCCTAAGAGCATCTTTTATCAGCCTACCGATTTTCCCGTCGGTGGGCTCGTGGACAAGCATGACCCGCATACCTCGGCGTCTCAGCTTATCCGCAATAATCTTGGCCTGTGTTGTTTTCCCCGCACCATCAATTCCCTCAACGGCAATATAGAAAACCTGCTTCAACGCCATTTCTTTTTTGCGCAGGGATTTAAGATAGGGGGCTGGACCGGCGGGGATTTGAACCCCGGACCTTCCGCGTGCGAGGCGGACGATCTTCCAGACTGATCTACCGGCCCCATGTTACGTTGTTGGTTTTTGATTTAAGGTTTAGCTTCGCAGCTAAATCATTTTTTAACCGGTTTGGGCATGAAGGCGGGTATGTGACTTGCTGTGAAACAGTCCAAACCCGCGGGAGGTTCTGACCTGTCTATTGTCTAAAAGCTTCTCCTCGATGGTTACGATGATGCGAAGCGGAGACCTGATGTCGTCTTCAGTCATGTAATAGCTCCACCTCCACTTCCTCCCCTTCCTCAAACCCTTCCACTCCTTCAGGCACCACCAGTAATCCGTCGGCCTTAGTTAATGTAGAGAGGAGACCTGAGCCCGTGGTCATCAGGGGTTCAACCAAAACCCCTTCTGGAGTTCTCTTGATACACACCCTGACAAAAGTCCTTGTCAAGGCCGGGTTTGCAACACGTCTAGTCAATTTACCTCTCACTGTGCATGTCATGAAGTTTTTTCTACCGTAGGTTTTCTCGAGCAGAGGTTTAACAAACAGCTTGAAACCCAAAGCGGCTGATACAGGATATCCCGAGAGCATGAAGACCGGTTTACCTCTGACGACTGCGGCGCCTGTGGGCTTGGCTGGCCTAATCCTGACACCATGAAAAATGACTTCGGAGTCGCCGACCCTGTTCAAAGCTTCGGGCACAACATCCTTCGCACCGACGCTTGTTCCACCCGTTACAATGAGCATATCCAAAACATCTATGGATTCGGAAATCTTTGCAGCTATAAGTTCTGAATCATCCTCCACCGTTCCCAAATCCACCGGATCAGCCCCATGCTCCTCCAGCATTGCTTTGAGCATCGGTTTTGAGCTGTTTATGACCTGGCCTTCTCTGGGCTGGGAGCCGGGTTCAACCAGCTCGCTTCCCGTGCTCAGGACACCTACCCGTATTTTCTTGTAGACAGGTATGGTTGTTATGTTTAGAGAAGCTAGTGCGCCTATGTGCCATGATCTTATCCGTGTTCCTCGTGCAACAACCAACTCATTCACTCTAAAATCCTCGCCAATTCTCGATACGTTTTGTAGAGGATGGACTTGGCGGGTGACCTCCAAAACATGTTCGCCGATTTTTTTAGCATATTCAGCCATAACCACTGCATTAGCCCCTTCTGGAAGAGGCGCGCCGGTGTAGATTTCAACAGCCTCGCCACGCTCAACCTTAGGAACCTCCGATACTCTGCTCCCAGCCTGTGAGACACCCTTGACAACGAGATATACTGGGTTGTTCGGCGACGCGCCATAGGTGTCTTCAGCCAACACCGCATAACCATCCACAGCGCTCTTTTCAAAAGACGGCACATCAACAGGTGAAGAAATATCTTCGGCACAGTACCTGCCCAAACACTGTTCAAGAGAAACTTTCTCTACACCGGGAGAAGCGGTTGATATTTTTTCGGCGAGTAGTGATAATGCTTCTGAGAGGGTTGGTAGGGTGGCGAAGCCGGTCATCCTACGTGTTGACATGTTCATCTACCTTTGTTTTGTTGGTTAGCTTTTTTAGCCGTGTTGCGTGTATGTCTGGTTCTTAGGGCTGCACGGGATTTCTCTGCCACACCTCTTCTCCCCGTGTCTATTCTTAGAGAGGGCCTGGTTAATCTCGCAAGCTTATCCACCATTTTTCCAGTGTCCACGCATACTCTCCTGAGGTTGGGTGACTGGATTTGGCCATGCATCTGGCTACAGAGTAAAGTTGATGTTTTTAAGCGTTAAAATAGCCGTTGAAGAGAGTTTGGGCTGGTTGTTGCCGACTGTTGAGAGGGGCGATGTCTGCAGCGTCTGCCGCGAGGGCAGGGTTGTCTACTTTAGGGTGTATTCGGGGGAGAGACTTTGCAGGTCATGTTTTGTCAAGACTTTTGATAAGCGGGTTGTCCGAACTATCGGGCGCTATAAGCTGTTCAACCCTGATGATAGAATAGCTGTGGCTGTCTCAGGCGGCAAAGACAGCCTATCTCTCCTCTATGTCTTGAAAAAGATTGAGAAAAGGTTTCCACGCGCCAGTTTGTTGGCGGTTACGGTGGATGAGGGGATTGAGGGCTACCGTGACGAGGCTCTGGATTATGTTGAGGAGGTGACACGGATGCTTGAGGTGCCTCTTTACAAGACGAGTTTCGAGGAGCTGTTTGGAAAAAGCTTGTCTGAGATAGTTGCCTCTAAACAGTTTAGAGCGAGTGGATTGGCTGCCTGCAGCGTCTGCGGCCCGTTGAGGCGGCGGGCGATAAACATCGCCGCAAAGAGGGCGGGAGCGACTGTGATAGCGACGGCTCATACTTTGGACGATGTTGTGCAGACCTATTTTCTCAAGGCTTTCCGCGGAGAACTGGGTACATCCGAGATAGGGCTGAGGCTTGAAGGGCCTTTCATACCACGTGTAGCACCCTTCAGGCTCACGCCTGAGCGGGAGGTGGTCTTCTACGCATACCTCCACAACATACCTTTCCAGAGCCAGGTCTGCCCCAACGCTGCGGACAGCATGCGAAACATGATACGCAGGTTTCTCGCAGAGTTTGAAGAGAGATATCCGGGCGCGCTCTTCGCCGCACTCAAAAGCTTCGAAAAAACAACACCCCTCGGAAAGAAGATGCAGCGTGTCTGCAGCAACTGCGGCGAGCCCAGCAGTAGAATGCTTTGCCGCGTCTGCGAGCTAACACATTCCCTCATACACTAAGTCATATCTGGAAGAACCCGAAGGTCGCGTAGGTGAAGGAAATGTTTGCTATGACGAGTGCTATACATAGTAGAGCTGCGGCGTTGGCGATTACTTTTGCATGTCGGCCGTCTTTCACAAACTTCTCCAAAACAGCTCTGAGGACAAGGTTGCCGTCGAGCATGTAGATTGGCAGCATGTTGAAGACGGCTACGCCTATGGAGACGAGCTGAAGCCAGTAAAGTGTTCTATAGAAGCTGTAGGCGGAAAGCGGGTCCAGCCAAGTGATGCGGGAGGGGAAATATGTGTCAACCTGTGTGACACCGAGGCCTCTCAGTACACTGCCCAGCGTGAACTCCTTGCCTCTCGCGTCTGGGTTGGTGTTGAAAACATACTCGTCTGTGAGGGTTTTGACGCGGATGGTCTCTTTTATGACTATGTTTGTGCCGAGTGTGCCTCGGTTGACGGGAACATCTTCTACGGAGACGATTATGTCGTTGACTTTGATGCGGGAGTTAGGCTCTACCTGAACTGCGATCAAACCTGCTTCCTGAGGAGAGAAGGCTCCGAACATCAGCATAAGCGCCAGCAGCCCGACGGCTATGTTTGCGAAGGAGCCTACCGCGGCAACTCTCATACGTGCTCCGGGGCTGGCTGACTTGAAAGCCTCCTCATCGGGTTCGACGAAGCCGCCGGGCACTATGAAGATCATGAAGATGCCGGCGGATTTTACGGGCAGGCCTTCTCTTCTGGCCGCTATGCCGTGCAACCCCTCATGGGTAATCAAAACTATGGCGAATGCGAGGAACAGGTAGGGCAGGTTCTCGAGACGTATTGTCACTCCGATTATCAGGGGTATTACGATGTTTTGTCCACCGACTTGCTCCGGCCTGAACAGATATGTTGATAGATTTGTTGAAAGTATGTAGACTGCGAGAGCCATCAAGCCGAAGCCTGTAGCCACCGCAGCTCGTGACAGCGCGTCCCAGAACCTCGGCAATTTCTCAGCCAAGATATCGAGTGGCTTCGTGATGCTGCGGCTTTTGATTATCAGAAAAAGCGGGTAAAGCGTGACCGATAGATTCGAAGCTGCTTCTCCACTCCCCCGCCGTCTCAAAAAAACCCTGTACACCATGAATGCTGCTACCCATCCGACAGCCAGCACAGCGAGGGCCTCGTAGATCGAAACCATCGTCACCCATGCGAAACCCGATAAAATATAGGTTTACGGCTGACGCGTATTTTTATAGCACAACATAGTTTACCGCACATGCCCTCGTCAAATGAGCAGAATTTGGTGGCGAGGAAAACCGTTCGAGCCACACTGAAGCTTGTGATGTATGCGGTTCTCTACGTGGCTGCGACGGCTGTTTTTCAGCTGCTGCTCTATGATGTGCTTCCGAGATATGGGATTGTTCTCGGTGACTATGCCGTTTATGGACAGGTTCTTTTGGCGCTGGGTTTTGGATACTTGATTGTATCAAGCGTCAGCGCATTTGTATACTGGACCATGAGAGTTCATTATGACCATCCCGTCGCAGCCGCAGTTAGAAACTTAACCAGGATACTTGGGTTAGGTGCTTTGTTGGCCGGCATAGCTGGAGGAGTCGGTGGAGCGGCATCGGGCGTGGCCCTGGGAGGCTTCATCGGCATAGTGATTGGTTTCGCGTCTCAGCAGATTCTCGGACAAGCTCTTGCAGGGCTTTTCGTTCTCATGACACGGCCTTTCAAGATAGGCGACACCGTCAACATCGCTGGCGAGGAAGGCATGGTCGAGGACATCACAACCCTCTTCACAATAGTCGCGAAACCCGATGGCACAAAAACACTCATACCCAACAACGCAATCATCGGCGGAAAAATCCACATCAAACAAGCTCAACAGTTATAGAAAAGGAAAACACCTCTTGTCCAAATGCCCCACTACATCAGATGCATACAGGAGGAGACGTGGCTGACAGAGTCGAGGTCGCTTACCACTTGGCGTGCGTTGGAGAAGCTGGCTAAACAGCTTATGCCCGACACCGTTATCCAACTTCCTCTAAAGCCAAAAACCTATACCCGTGAAGAGGCGGTGGCTTGGACAAACTTTTTCTTCAAAGTGAGAGACTACAAACCCAAGCCGCCGGTCGACGTTTCTGGTTATTATGTCGCGCCGCATGTGATTGATTTTGAGAAACTTGCCACGGCCTTGGGCACCACGGCCGAGGAGGCTGCGATAATTGTTAAAACTCTTGACAAGACACTGATGCTTGCCGCGGCGGAGGAGGCTCTTCAAGCTGTTTTGCACAGCAGCCAGTTTGGTCATTCTGTCGAGCTTGTTAAAGGCAGGGTTTAGTCGTCGCCTTTTCTGAAGAGTTCGCCGAGGTCGAGCAGCAGAATTATGCCTTTCTCGGATGGAAATGGTTTTCCCTGTCCAAGGTCTTCCAAAGCGTCTTCAGCCCTGTTGGTCAACTCCTCGAAATCCTGTTTCTCCACTGGGATTAGGAACACCGAGAAACGCGGCGACTCCTCAATCTCCTTGAGATCCGAGTCAGTCACGGGGAAAACAACCCAAGTCAGCCTCCGAAGCCTGTGCATGGGAACCGCGATAACCCAGAGGTCGAAACCCTCCCCCCGAAGAGGCGCCATCAAAGTAAACGAGGCAGATTCCTTGAAACCGCTCCAAAGCTCCATGTAAAACTCCGCCGGAACACCCACCATCAACAAATTTTTCCCCGGAAGGCCCGAGAACTCCTCAGCATCTATCTCTCCCAGCGCCGTAATAGTCCCGGGCAGAACCCTGTTTTCATAGCCCTCATAAATTTTGAAAACCTCTTTGTAAGACTCAATCTTTGACAGAGAATCGAGCAACCTCTCTTCTTCGCCGTTTTTCAACGGCTAATGACTGTTCACCGTGTTATGAAAAGGTTTTCTTCAAATCTCTCGGGGAGGCTTTAGCTGCGGTATTACGCTCAGCCGCCGACCCTCTGGCTGCAGAGAGTATGGATGTGGTAGTTGTTGCTTAGGTTGCTTGTGTACGGGTTTGTTTTCCCAGCTTATATTCGTCGTGGATTGCTTTGACGGCTTCTGGGCCGTCGTTTTCCTTGACGACGAAGCTGATGTTTAGCTCCGAGCTTCCCTGCGCTATCATTCTGATGTTTATTCCGCGGGATGCCACGGCTCCGAAGACCTTGCTCGCCACCCCGGGTGTGCCCTTCATGCCTTCGCCGACCACGGCAACCACCACCACATCCTCCTCAGGCTCGACTGCTGCGACAATGCGGGTTCCCAGCAGCGACTTCTCGATGGCTGTGACCGCTTTGTCGAGATGCCGACGCTTGATTATGAGCGATATGCTGGACTCGGATATGCTCTGCGAAATCATCATCACGTTGATTCCCGCGTGGTAAAGTGTTTCGAGAATCTTCGCGGCTGTTCCAGGCTCACCCACCATGCTGGGGCCCTTGACCGTGAGCATCGCTGTGTCGTTGACCAACAGCACCGCTTTAACGGGTGAGCCTGTTTTCTCCGAGGTGTCGCATATCAAAGTCCCTTCAGCCGAGGGGTTGAACGTATTTCTTATCCGCACAGGTATTTGTGCAGCCATTACAGGCTCGAGGGCCCTTGGATGGAGTCCCTTGGCTCCGAACAAAGCCATCTCAATAGCCTCGTTGTATGAAATTTTTCTTATGACGACGGCGTCGGGGATGAGCTTGGGGTTGGCCGTCATCAGGCCGTCGACGTCGCTCCAGAGCCAGACCTCGTCGGCTGGCAGGCTGCTCGCCAGAATTGTTGCTGTGTAGTCTGAGCCGCCTCTTCCAAGAGTTGTCGTAACTCCTTCCTCGTTGGTTGCGATAAAGCCTGTGACGACCGGTGTTACCCCCTCGTCAAGCATTCTCCCTATTCTTCGCCTGATGTTCAGCCTCGTCACCTCGAGCAGCGGAGCAGCTTCTCCGAAGTTGGAGTCTGTGACTATGCCTGCCTCGCCGCCGTCGAGATACTGTGCCTTCACTCCGAGTGAGTTGAGCGCCCCAGCCATCACAAGCGTAGAGAATTTTTCTCCAAATGAGAGGACGTAGTCAGTGCTGCGCGGTGTTGCTTCTCGTAGATACAGTATTCCGAGAACGGCTCTTCGGAGCTCTCTGAGCCATTGTTTCAGGGTCTCCCCTGTTTCCTCTCTAACCCGCTCATCTGTTACTGCATCAAGCAGCCCAAGATGGTGTTCCTCAATAGCGGAGAGCCTTTGCTCAACCTCTTCACCACGTCCGCGGCGGGCGGTTTCGACAAGCTGCAGCAGGTCGTCGGTTGTGTCGCCTGAAGCCGAGCAAACAGCCACGACCTCGTTCTTGTCGGTGTGTTGTTTGACGAGGGTTGCGCAGTGTTTTATCAGGTCGGCTGTCGCGAGAGATGAACCTCCGAATTTCATCACAATCCTCAAGCCTTTTCACCAGCCTCCGAGCGATACATCTTAATTGAAATGATGTCGCGGATGACAGCGGTCGCGGTCTCCACACCCCCCGCACCCTTCCCCGATATCACGTGGCTTCCCGAGTAAGCGGTTTTGAACCTGACAGCGTTCATGGCCATCTTAACGGCCAGTGGGTCTTTGGCGTCGATTTCCCGAGGCTTGACCTCCAGCACGCCCTGCCCCGCGTAGCCTATCAGCCGCATCGCTTTCCCCGTCACACGGGCTCTATTTACCTCTTGAGAGGATAAAGTATCTATACCCTCGACCTTGACATCGTTAATTGTTGCCTTCATGCCGAGCACCTCGTTGGCGAGGATTGTGATTTTACAGGCAGTGTCGAGGCCCTTGATGTCGAGGGTTGGGTCGGCCTCCGCATATCCCAGACGCTGAGCCTCGGCAAGCGCCTGCTTAAACTCGAGACCCTCTTCCTCCATTCTCGTCAGGATGTAGTTCGTGGTCCCGTTTAGTATACCCTCTATATGTTCAACCCTGTCCGCCTTGCTGCATTCCCTAGCGAAGGCGAGGACAGGCATGCCTCCGCCCACGGTTCCGCTGAATTTGAGCAGTATCCGCCGTCTGCTCGCCATCTCCTTCAGAGCAGGCATGTAGAGAGCTAGGGCGCCTTTGCTGACTGTGACAACATCCATACCGTTGAGAATGGCTTTGCGGATAATGCTGTAGCTCGGCTCGCCGTCGACTATGTTTGTTGGGGTTGCGTCGACGAGCACATCTGCCTCAGCATCCTCTAACGCGTCGAAAATGTTGTTGAAGGTTTTGGCGTCGGCGACATGTGTTACTCCCCCTTTCTTCTTCGCTTCCAGCAACTCTTCGGAGCTGAAGCCAGTTGGCCTATGCACCGCTCCGCTGCGGTCCGCCGCGTAAACCACTCTCACACCCAGCCCATACCGGGCGACCAGCTCATACCTGTTAGCCGCTATGAGTTTGAGAAGGCTTTGACCCACGACGCCCAAGCCAACCAGAGCTATCCTCAAACCATAGTCGAGCAGCTACGGGGCCTAAAATACCTCTCAACACTATACATTTTCCACAGTTTAGCCGTAACTGGAAAAGGGTTGGGTTAGTGGATTGATGCGATACCCACCCGCCTTGTGGCTATTCTTGCAGAAACCTGCCTGTGTTGAGACGGGTAAACAGGGCTATACCTTCTTGAGGTTATTGACTAAGACAACCAGCCCTATTATCGCTATGATAAGGCCTGCCACTGTGGCGAATGTGATGCTGAGAAACGGGTAAACGGGGAAGAATATCGGCGCATTACCCATTAGACCCATGCCGATCAGAAGGAGAATAAGCCCAACAACAATCGGCCCCACTCTCGACATGTCAACCGTGGGTGAAACAAGCGAGACACCGCCACGGCGAGGAATCAACAGAGCGGCAAACGTGTAGAGAACAACCATCACGGGAGGCGAGACAATTAAGAGAATGACGCCGACAAGGCGGAGCAGGTTTGGGTCAACGTTGAGATACTCTCCCAAACCGCCGAAGACACCTGCCAAAACCCTCCTAGAATCGCTTCTCTCCAACGCTTTTGCGGACAATCCTGCAAGTCATCGATGTTACCGTATTAAAGTGTTTAATTGCTTAAATATTCGGCCACAATTCTACGCAGCCGGGATATGGTGCAGGTGGTTCTGACCTTTGACCCCTCGCTGGGTCATAGGTTTCATGACTTTCCGCTGCTGAGCTTCCTGCCATGCGCCCCTGTCAAGTTCATCCCTTCACCTATTTACCACTATCTAAGCCTCCCAGATGTGCCGTTTGACGAGGCTGGACGCGCGCTGCTGGCACCATACGCCATCAGAAAAATAGAGGCCTGTCTGGTGAAGAAGTCGAAGCTACAGGTTGTCGTGGCTCATCCGAAGCTTGTCTCAAGGTTCATAGGCCCTGACACAAAAATCATCGGCGTCAACACCATGGACCCCCTCGGCCTCGGTCCTCTAACCCTGATGTTCAACAACGCTGGACGTGAGAAGTCATGGGTCACGAAAGAGTTTGAGGACCTGATGCATCGTATACATGTAGCGAAAAAGAACACGGGGAGCAGGGCTAAGGTTTTGGTCGGCGGCTCTGGCGAATGGGAGTTTGAGCACAGGCCCGAGATGATTGAGAAACTTGGAATAGACCATGTGGTGCAGGGTGAGATGGATGACGTTGTTCATCTATTGTTTGAGCAGCTGATAGAGGATAGCCTCGACCACAGCATCTTCATGTATGGACATAAGACAACTACCTTCGACGCCCACGGCAGACCCTTCATACGCTACGTCAAAGACGATGCAGGCAGGTTCATCTGCAGAAACCCGGCGTCCCGATACCGTCTCCCAAAAATCGAGGACATCCCAACCATCGTTAACCCGGCGATAAGCGGCCAAGCGGAGATAATGCGCGGCTGCGGGATTGACTGCGACTTCTGCGAGGTCACTACAAGGCCTCTCCGCTACTATCCGCCTGAGAAGGTTGTTGAAGAGGTTTTGGTCAATCTACGGGGTGGGATAAACAACGCTTGGTTTGTGACGGATAATCAGTGGGCCTACATGGTCCGCGACCCCATGTTCTGGCCCAACAAGGAGGCGATTTTCCGGCTCTACAGGGCTGTGATGCATCATGTCTCAAAGGCTAACCCTATGCATGCAACGCTCGCCCCCGTAGCAGCAGACCCTGAAGCAGCGATGGGAGTGGCTAAAATCGTTGGAGCGGGGCCGGACAAGCACATCGGTGTACAGATAGGGCTTGAGACAGGCAGCGACAAACTCGTTCTCAAACACATGGTCAACAAGGCTAAGCCCTTGAAGGTTGGTGTGGATGGAACATGGGCCGAAATCGTGGTCGAGGCCCAGAAGATATACAACGCCGCCTACTGGATACCGGCGTACACCATCATCCTGGGACAGGAGGGTGAAACGGATGAAGACAGCTGGGACACCATCGGCCTCATCAACTACATGGCTTCGCTGAACCTCTACTTCACCGTAACACCCATGGCTCTAGTCAACCTCGGAAGCCTCCGAGGCACAAACGTTTTGACAGATGTTTACGCAAACCTCACACCGGCTCAGGCAGCACTAATCTACATCTGCTGGCGAAACACAAAACGTATGGCCCAGTCGGTCGCCTTCAAAATCGCCAAGGACAACTTCCTCTTCCGCATCCTAACAACAAGCATACTGAACGTGGGCGCAAACTTCTGGCTCGACAGGCTAGAAAAATATTTCGCAAGGCTGGGTAAAGAGTATGAAAGGGCTATTGACAAGGCGAAAAACTATGTACACATCAAGACCATGGGAACAGATTTCAACAAGCTGCGGCAGATGTATAAGGCTATGAAAGTCTCCGTCTGATGGCCAAGGACACAGCAGCAAACACGGCGAATGCGGTGACAAGGGAGCCTAACCCGATGTAGACAAACAGCTGCGCATCACCCGTCTCAGCCCGCTGCACCCTTGCCTCAGGTGTCGCCGCCAAAGCCTGAACCTCATTCTTCAAAGAGGTTTCCGCGAGAAAGACCCCTGTAAACAGTGTCGCGGCGACTACAACCCCCAGGACCTGAGGCAGAAGCTTTCTCAACAACATCCATACATCATCTCCTGTTCATAAGTCCAGAGATTAGAACGGTTTTTTACGCCATGTTCGCAGGGCTTCGTAGAGGGATGTGGCGGATGCTGCTGCTCCGAGGGTCATGGCGTAGAGGTCCGGGGACTCGGGATGCGTCAAGATGTAGAGGAGTGTGAATGTTATGAAGAGTGTTGCATAGAAGGCCATGCGTGGGAGCAGCCTGCCGCCTACGAGTATGAATGACTGTAGAACGGAGATATCGACTTTTTCAACCGCCCGGTATGCGCCTTTTTCATCCTTTTCCAACACACCGAGGGCGTGAAGCTTCTCGAGATGGTGGAACGCAACACTGGGGCTTGACAACCCGAGTCCACGTTGAACATCCCTGACGCCAACAGGCCGACCAGCCTTCAATACATAGATGTAGATGTCAAACGTCCTACCTCTCAGCTCGGCTTCAACCCTTCTACGGTCCATAAACAGCCTCCATCACACAACGTAACCACTATTAAAAAGGTGTTAGTTACCTGATGCGGGTTGAATATTGGGAAAATGCTCGGCTACCTGCTCATGTTTCTGGCCGTCGGCGGAGCTATATTATATGCTCTCTGGCTTCTCGGCGCTATTCCTTTTCTCGACCCAGAGGCCGCGGTCAAGACCACAGCCCTATTGGTCATGTTGTTTCTTTTCCTTGTCATAGGCTTCATAGGCTACGTCGCCGCCACAACAAAGCCGCCCAAGCCGATCAAACGTTAAAATCAAAAGCAGGCATGCAGTTTAATTTGCTGGGCCGGGGTGGCCGAGCAGCGAGGCGGCGGCCTGCAGAGCCGCTCTACAGGGGTGCAAATCCCCTCCCCGGCTCATTTTCGCAGAGTTTCCACGATGTGTTTGGCCGCGATGTATGCGAAGGTGCAAGCTGGCCCGAGTGTGGAGCCTGGCCCTGGGTATGTTCCTCCGAAGACAGCTGCTGTCGTGTTTCCCGCTGCGTAGAGGCCGGGTATCGGGTGTCCGTCGATGTGCATTACGCGTGCTTGTTCGTCGGTTAGGAGGCCGCCGCATGTTCCGAGTTCGCCTGGGTAGATGGCAGTCGCGTAGAAGGGTGGTTTAGCGAGTGGGCCGAGGTTGGGGTTGGGCTTGACACGGGGGTCGGAGTAAAACCTGTCATAAGCACTTTCTCCACGGCGAAAATCCTCATCCACACCCTTTACAGCCATCTCGTTAAACCGCTTAACAGTCCTCAGCAAACCTGTCTCATCCACACCAATCTTCGAAGCGAGCTGCTCAAGCGTCTTGGCTCTAACAAGATACTGTGGGCCGGTTGCTTTTTCAGGTGTCTGGCCCGGCATAAGGGTTCCGAAGAGATAGTTGGACCTGTGCCTCTGGTCGATTATCAGCCACGCAGGTATGCAGGGTGTTGTTTTATGGTGTTTGTAGATGCTGTGCCAGCAGTCTACATAGGAGGCTGACTCGTTCATGAACCGTTCACCGTTTGCGTCAACGATTATGCCGAAGGGGAGAGAGCGCTCTGCGAGGATGAAAACAGGTTTTCCGTCCGGTGTTATGGCTATGGGCCCGCCCCATGCCTTGTCCATCAGAGCCGTCGCAGCCCCTATTTTGACAGCGGCCTGTATCGCGTCGCCTGTGTTTCCCGGAGAGCCGACGGCCCACTCTGTTTTAGTCGGGTTGGGCAGATACTTTTCACGCATGGATTGGTTGTGTTCAAAGCCGCCTGATGTGAGTAGAACTCCGCCACGCGCAGAGACCACTACATCCCGGCCCTCGTGATTGATCACGGCACCCGTAACACGTCCATTCTCAACAACCAGCTCTTTGAGCGACGACTCAAGCCAAAACCTGACACCCTGTCTCAGACAGAGGTAAAGAAGCTGCCCCACAAGCGAGCCGCCCAAGGTCAAGGGCTTGCGTCCCAGAAGACTGTGGCCGATTAAGCGTGCCCCCATTCTCAGAAAAGCGGCTATGCCTATTCTGCTTCGCGCCAGATACATTTTCCACGCCTCGTTTGTGTGTATGGGGATGGGGGGCGCACCGGGGTAGCGTCTCAGCTTCTTGGCCCAGGGCCCCAGTTTACGGGCGTCGAAGACCGCGCCTTCTATGCATCGGCCTTTTACCGAGCCGCCTGGAGCCTCGGGATAGTAGTCGGGGTATCCGAGCGCCGGCCTCCATCTAAACCCCATGTCAGCGAGAAACTTCACCATCTCGGGGCCATGAGTCAGGTAGGCTCTCAGTTTCTCGGGAGAAGTTGCTTCACCGGCCTCGGGAACAACATGGCTTAGGTAAGTCCACGCCGCCTCAAACGAGTCCTCAACACCGGCCGCCCTCGAGACATGGTTATTAGGAATCCAGAGGCCTCCGCCAGACATCGCGCTGGAGCCTCCCACCAAATCGGTTTTCTCCACAACCAGAACCTCGCACCCTGCGCTTCTAGCGGTGAGGGCGCCCACAAGTCCCGCAGCCCCGCTTCCCACAACCAAAACATCTACAGCTAACCCGCTCAACAAATAACAGATGTGGCCAAAGCATTTTAGCTTTTCAGAACAGAGGTTTTATCCGAAGGCTCTGTCTCCAGCGTCTCCCAGACCGGGCACGATAAAGCCCTTCTCATTCAGCTTCTCATCTATCGCGACGGTGAAAATCTCTATCTCCGGGTAAACCGAGTGAACACGGCGTATCCCCTGCCTCGTGGAAATCACCGTTGCGAACATCAGCCTCTTAGGCCTTCCGGCTTTGTAGACTTGTTCAACCACTTTCAGCATGGTTGAGCCAGTGGCCAGCATGGGGTCTGCTACAACAACTATCTCGGAGCCGTTTAATCTGGGTATTCGCAGATATGTTAGCTCGATTTCGAAGTCCAAGCCACCTGCATATGTTTCCTCAACTCTTCTCGCACTGACTACGCCTTGCCGTGCTGTGGGGAAAATTTTCAGCAAACCCTCGGCAAGCGGCATAGCAGCTCTCAAAACAGTTATGAGAACTATGTTGTCTATGTCAGGTATCTCGACGCCCTCCGCCTCAATCTCCAAAGGTGTCGTAACACGTCGCGGTGAAACGGGAAGGTGGCGGGCTATCTCAAACCCAATCAGCCTCCCCAGCTTAACAAGCCCTTTACGGAACTCAATCTGCCCCGTCGACTTGTCGCGAAGCCGTGTCAAAACCATCTGAGCATAGGGATGGTCGAGCACATAGACGTTGGGCAAGCTATTGACCACAGAAAACCACCAACCATAAATGCAGAAGACTTGATTAGTTTTTCGGATAAATATCCGCTAAAGAGCATTAAAATGATGGCGGAGCGTGGGGGATGTTTAATCGGCGTCGACGTGGGGACAACGGCTGTTAAGGCTGTTGCCGTCGACGAGTGCTGTGAGCTTCTCGCTGAGGCAAGGCTGCCGCTCAACCTCTTTTCACCATCCCGCGGCATCTTCATCCATGACGCCGGCGAAATCGGGGACAAGGTGTTTGAATCGCTTAAACGTTTGATGGATAAACTGGGTGGGGGAAGGGTTGAGGCCGTGGGTGTGACCGGGCAGAGTGTTTCTCTCGTTCTTCTCGACGAATCCGGTAACCCCGTTTACCCTGTCTTGAGCCATCTTGACAAAAGAGCTGAATTGGCTGCAGTGGAGATGAAGGGTTCTCTCGGTGAGATGGGATACATCGGGCGAAAACTTGTCGGCAACCTTCTCTGGCTCAAAAGAAATGAGCCTAGTGTGTTTGAGAAAGTGGCGAGGGTCTTGGATGTGAAAGAATATGTTGGATTTTTGTTGACGGGGCGGAGTTCTGTGGATGAGTTGTGGTTCATGGTTGAGGATGTGTGGCGGCTTTGCAGGGATGCGGAAATCAATCCGGACCTGCTGGGCGAAGTCATGAGTTATAGAGATGTTTTAGGTTATGTGAGTGACGATGCCGCGAGGCGTGCCGGCTTGAGGCGAGGTGTTCCCGTTGTCGTTGCTTTGGGGGACAGTCTAGCGGCCATGATTGGCTCAGGCGTCGTCAACGAGGGGGAGATGGTGGATGTAGCAGGGGCCACAGAGGTCATGGCCATGCTGGTGAAAGAAAAAACACCCTCCTCCTATCCATCATACATCACCGGCCTAAACATGATGAGCATCTCTCCCCCGCTCGGCCTTATGCACAAATGGCTAGTCGAAACATTTTCTCCAAACCGTGACTACATGTCTTTTGAGAAGCTAGCCGAAAATGTTCCACCAGGCGCCGACGGCCTGATGTTTGTTGTCGACGGGTCTAAGACGTCGAAGAATGTGGAGGCTTCGCTTGTCAATTTATCCTATTGCCATGGCTGGGGCCATGTTGCGCGCAGCTTTTTCGAAGCAGCCGCCTATGAGCTGCGTCGTGTAGTCGAGTTGTTTGAGCAAGTTACCGGGGTGCGGAGAATTGTATCGAGCGGGGGCGGCGCTACACGTTTTGTTACAAAGCTCAAGGCAACTGTAGTTGGAAAAACGTTCCAGGTACCTGAGATACGTGAGACATCGGCCTTGGGCGCAGCACTTACAGCAGGCACAGCTACAGGCCTCTACAAAAACCTTCGAGAAGCGGCATCACAAGTCAAAATCGCCGAAACCATTCATGGTGGAGAACAGACAACCTACGAAAACCATTACCGAAAATATCTCGACGCCAAAAACAGGTTGATACAGGACGGCCGATAGAGAAGTTTTCGTAACCCTTAATATCCTCTGATACCTTTTTGGCCCGGGTTGCAGGCTGAGGATGCGGAGGTTAAGCGGCTCGCCGAGCTCAAGACCTTTCTCGAGCAGCGGCTGAGTGACTTGGAGAAGGAGGCCGAGGCTGTCAGGTCTTTACTCGAATTGGTTGACCGTGAGCTGGTTGCTAAGAGTTTCAAGAGGGCACAGCCACCTCCCGAGCAGGCCGAGAAAGAGGTGGCGTCGCTGCGGATGATCAGAAGCAGGGCTGGCAGCCTACTCGCAACCATGACCCTGAAGGAAAAGGAGGCACGCATAGTCTTCAACCCAGAAATCCGCGTAACACAGGACATGAGACCATTCTCCTCCTTCCTGCTGAGGAAAGTGCTCGACTCCATGAGAGAAACCGACTTGCAGAAGGTCGCAGAAGGGAAGCTCGACCAATCCGATGTGTTGACCTATGAGGTAGTCTATGACGGCGACGTCGCCCGCGAGATTGTGGTGAAGAACTACCGGGACGAGGCGAGGCTGCGGGAGATAGTCAACTCCGTTAAATGGACGCTGGACACCATAGCATCCTCATATAAGTAAAACCCATGGATATTTGAGAACCTTCGAAAAACATCAAAATATATGCTGGCTTGTAGGAAAGGGGCCATGGCCAAACCAGGCCCTCTAAAGCCGATTCTTCTGACAGCTGCGCTGCTAGCATCATCCATACTTTTCTTCGCCTCGTTACCCGAGGCTCATGCAGTTACGGGTGTAACCATCAGGGTTCTCACCATGGACACGAACCAGCCTCTGAGAGGGGCGCAGGTTAGTGTTAACGGCACATCCATAGGAACCACGAACTCAACGGGCCATGTTGATGTAAACGCTCTCAACAGAAAAGCAAACGCCACGGTTACAGTGTTTTTCCGCGGCGTCAAAGTATATCATCATCCTGTCTTCAACGCGTCGAAGCTTAACCCATCAAACCCAGCCCTAGTAACCATCAGAGTCAACGTCACGACCATGACGCTTTACGCGCGAACTCAGCTCGGCAACCCGGTCCCCAACGTCCGCCTCACCCTCACATACGGATCATACACAAACGTTACAACTACGGGGTCTGATGGACGCGCGTCACTCCCACTAATGCCAAACACAACTTACACGATTTCGGCAAGTTATCGTGGATATGATGTGGGAACATTTACGCGTGACTATGGCGGCTCAGGGCTGACGATTGACCTCAACCTTTACAGCATAAGGGCTGTGGTCGAGGATCTGAACGGCAACCCCGTTCCCTCGGCGACCGTGAAGATATGGTATGGTGTGAGGCAGTCGGGCAACACAACGGGGTTCGAGTCAGCCACCACCGACTCGAACGGCGTGACAATACTTGACAGGCTGCCCGCGGGAAACTATCCCCTTGACGTCGAATATCGTGGGGAAAACGTTTACCAGACAACCTCAAACATAGCCGTCTCGAGCGGGCAGGTAGTCCACCGGGCTCGAACAGACCTCGTAAACTATCGTGTCCGCATCCTCGACTTCGACGGCGCCGATCAGATGACGGGGATAAGCCTCCAAGCCCAGCTTTTCCGCGACAGCAGCCCCTACGGCGACCCCGTGACAACCTCGACCGGTGAGTTCGCCTTCGGGTTGGTGAAGTCGAGGACCTACCGCCTCGTCGTCAAAATGGGTGATGCAGAGGTTTTCAACGGCGAAGTTAGAGCGCCGGACGATACATCTGTCGCAGGAAGGTTTTTCGATGTTTTCTTTAGGGTGGATGCGTCGGGAACCCGTAGTGAGAGGCTTGTTTCAACGGTGGGGCTTAGGATACAGCTGGGGAGCTTTAGCAGCGAGAGGACAACGGTTAACGGGGCCACGGGTTTCCAAAACATCCCAGCAGGCACATACAGATACGAGATTACCAGAGGACCATACCTTATCGGCACGGGAACAGTCACCATCAACGCGGACGAGCAGAGAATAACTCTTCAGCCAACCCTGTGGACGGTCAAGCTGCAGATAAACAACGACCAAGGCGAAGGCATAGCCGGCTCAGTCGAGCTCAAAACCTATGACGACGTATCTCTCGGAGTGTTTCAGGCCGAGGAAAACGGCGAGCTTACGGTCTCGGGGCTGCTCCCTATACTTTACCGAGGAGTGGTCAACTACCAAGGTGTAAAGGTGAATGACGGCTTCGAGTTTACGCTTGACGCTGACCAGAAAGAAGTGGTTGTCGCGACAAGGGTTTTCAACGTTGTTTTCCGTGTCTTCGACGCCGACGGCGAAACAGCCCTTACCTCAGCACAGGTAAGGGTGTCCCTCGGAGAAATCTCCTCCGAAAACGTAACCGACACAAATGGCCGCGCACCGGTGAAAAACCTGCCAATCGGCAGCTACAGCATAGCCGTAAACTACCTCAACATAGGCGTGCATGAGGAAACCGTCAGGATTGACTCTAGCCGAGAAATCGTGGTGAAGGCGAAAAACGTGATAGATGTTACGGTTGAGGTGTTGGACGACGACGGCGTCCCCCTCGAGTCGGGTGATGTCGAGATTGTTCTCGGCGTGATACAGCGGTCCGGCGAGATTGAAAACGGTCAAGTAACCTTCAAAGATATTCCGGCGTCTGCCTACCGTCTCACCGCACGCTATAAAGGCGTAACGGTCTATGACCGTCAAACACTTTTCCGAGACGATGAAGAGCTCGTCCGTATTCAAGCAGCCGTTTACTACCTGAGGCTGACTGTTGATAGAATGGATAACACCGCGCTTCCAGCAGCGTATGTATCGGTTTTCCAGGGAGGCCGGAAAATCGGCGACGGCTTCACCGACCCCGCGGGCAGGCTGGAGCTTAAGCTTCCGAGAGGCGACTTCTTGGTGGAGGTAAATTATCAGGACACGGTGGTTTTGTCGCAGTCCATCTCCCTCTCACAGACCACGGCCTTGACTTTACAGTCTAAGGTGTATCGTATAGATGTGCGTATCATAGACCCGAGCGGTGAACCAGTTGCAGGGGCCGAGGTTTCCCTGAACCGCGGTGACAAGGTCGTAGAGAGGGCGGTTACAGATGACGAGGGAAAAGCAACCCTCTACGCTGCAGAGGGAGACTATACGTGGACGATGAAAATAGGGGAATACACCTATTCCTCCAGCTACTCTTCCCAAAGCAACAAGTCTCTCGCGATACTGCATGTTGTCGAGAACACTCAGATGCAGGGAGTTGTCTTAGCCGCGACAGCTGCTGTGTCAACTTCCTCGGTATTCGGTCTTCTGAGATGGGGAAAGCTGAGGCCCTCGGGTAGACAGCGAGGTGGGCAGAGGCCTCAGAGAGCGCCGCAGCCACGGGGAGTGGGAGAGGCTCAAACATTTAAGCGACTCAGGAGACCACGTGTTTAGAAGATGAGGAAGATTTTCAGAAACGTCGCCTACGCGGTTGTGCTCGGACTTGTGGCAACGTTGCTGGCATTATCTCTTCTCCACACAGCGTTTGGAGTCACTTTTCCGCTTCTGGTGGTAAAAAGCGGAAGCATGCGTCCGGTCATCGAAGTAGGCGACATCATAATTGTTTTACCCGTTAACCCCAACGATGTCAGAGCCGACCCCGTCAACGGCGACGTCATAGTTTTCTATAGGCCGGGTGAGAAAGGTGTTCCTGGCTCCATCATAGTTCACAGGGCTGTGGCACGTGTTTCCGGAGGCTTCATCACAAAAGGCGACGCCAACTCTGTGGCGGATTACTGGGGCCCCGTGCCCTTCGACCACATACTTGGAAAGTGGACCGGGTTAAGCATACCTTCCTGGACAGGCATCGGATACATCAGCCTCTTTCTCCGAGGAGAAATTTTCTACCCAGCGGGGCCCCTACTCGTCCTACTGCTCATAGCCGTCAACATAGTGTTAATTGTCAAAGACTTTGCGCGGAATAGAGGAGGTGGTGACGGTGGAGGAGAGCCCTCCGCCGACGCCAGCCAATCATGAAAAACACCGCCGACAAAACCGCGGTAAATATCGAGGCTTGCCAGAAGCCGGTTAGAAGGGTGAATAATGTGGCTGCTGCAAGTGCTGCGGATGGATAGAAGACGGGGCGGGCCAGTTTCTTCGCTTCCTGAAGATATTGGGGATGTTTTTGTCGGAGATGGATGGGATGACGGACGGCGGGCACGCAGACGGTTAAACACGCGTAGAGGCCTGCCGTCTCCTCGGCCCAGCTGACCTCTTCTCCGCAGATAGGGCACCTACCCGCCACGGGAAAGAATCCCTCGACACCGTATAAGAGTGTTTGCGCACTACAAGCCGATGTAGTCTCCAAACGGTTAAATAAGCTTAACCCGGGTGGGGCCTCGGATGTTCAGGATTGACCCTGGCACATGTGTCGGATGGGTTGCTTTAACTGTGTCAGACCTTAGCAAGTCCCTCGATTTCTACAAGAATGTGCTCGGGTTCGGTCAGGTTGGTGAATTGGATGGCGCCGTTGTTCTCGGCTCGGCTGACAACGTTCCAATTCTGATTCTTCATGAGCAGAGGGGTGCAGAGCCACGTCCTCCCGATAGACGCGGACTCTACCACTACGCCATCCTTTATCCCTCGCGAAAAGACTTGGCCCGTGCCTTTACACGGGTTGCCCATAGCTGGAGCTTTGAAGGCTTCGCAGACCACATCGTCAGCGAGGCCCTTTACCTAAGCGACCCCGACGGCCACGGAATAGAACTCTACGCCGACAGGCCGAGAGAAAAATGGACACGCACCTCTTTAAACGAGCTAAAAATGGCTACCCTACCCCTAAACATCGACTCGCTGCTTCAAGAGCTAAGGGGAGAAGGTTCTTCAAAGTCTCTCGACCCCGGCTACAGGCTGCCACCCGGCACACGTTTGGGACACATCCATCTCCACGTCTCAAGCCTCGAGAAAGCCGAGCAATTCTACCACCACATACTCGGCTTCGACATCACCCTGAAAACCTATCCGGGCGCGTTGTTCCTGTCAGCGGGAGGATACCATCACCACATAGGAGCAAACATATGGGCAGGCTTGAACGCGCCACCGCCGTCGAACAACCATGTCCAGCTCAAATCTTTCTCACTCATTTTACCGACGCGTAAAGCTTTCGAGATGCTGTTGACACAGCTCGCAGACCATAAAATAGAAATCGAACACAGCTTGATGCATAGGCTCGAGGGCTACGCGGGGTCTACGGTTACAGACTTTGACGGCAACCATGTGGAGCTGGCTGTGAGAGTAAATCATTAAATTCCGTCTGCATAGAGATGGTCATGCTTCTGGGGGCGCATGTTTCTATCTCTGGCGCTATTCATTATGCGGTTGACAGGGCTTCTGAGCTGGGTTGCACAACTTTCCAGATATTTACTCGTAATCCACGGGGCTGGGCATACACGAAGCTCAAGCAATCCGAGGTTGAGGAGTTTAGGCGGAAGTTCCGCGAAGCAGGCTACAAGGTGGCGATGGCGCACATGCCTTATCTCCCCAACATCGCTTCACCTAAAAGGCTGATTTATGAGAAGTCGGTGAAATCGCTTATCTCGGAGGTTGAGAGATGCGGTCTTCTTGGGATAGATTTGTTGGTTGTTCACATAGGGAGCCACCTCGGGGCAGGCGTAGAAAAAGGGATAGAAAACGTGGCGAAAGCCGTTAACACAGCCCTCGACAAAGTCGAGAACAACGTGAAGATTTTGTTGGAGAACATGGCTGGGCAGCGTAACTCATGCGGCTCACGCTTCGAAGACATCGCGCAGATACTTTCAAAGGTCAAGAACAAGTCGAGGGTTGGTGTTTGCCTCGACACATGTCACCTCTATGCAGCGGGCTACGACATCAAAAGCCGTGCAGCCGTTGAAGCAACCCTCTCCAAATTCGATGAGATAGTTGGCCTCGAGAAGCTTTACGCCATCCATCTAAACGACTCTAAAGGGGGGCTTGGAAGCGGCCTCGACCGCCATGAACACATCGGCCGAGGATACATCGGTGACGAGGGCTTCAAAGCATTCATAAACCATCTAAGCATAAGGGACAAGCCCATGGTTATCGAGACGCCTGAAGACGAGGCAGGCGACTACTCAACAGATCTCAAAAAGCTGCGAAGCCTCTACCAAGCCTAGTAAAATTCAGGTGAAGTACTTGGGTTTCCGCGTAGCGGTCATACAGCCAAAGACGACAAACAGCTTTGAGAAAAACCTCGAGAAGATCAAAGCTTTCTTGGAGAAAGTTTCCACGTTGGAGCCGGATCTTGTTGTGCTGCCTGAGGCATGGGAGCATTCTAACATTTTTTCAGCGGCTTATATGTTGGCTGAGCGTGAGAGGCATGTTATCGATGTTCTGGCCAAACATGCCGTGGAGATGGGTGCTGTGATTGTGGGCGGAGGATTGGTTGTTTATAGACGTGATGGGCTGAGAATGGCCGCACCCATTATAGGGCCTGACGGCTCAGTCATGGGTTGGCAGGAGAAAATTCATCTTCACAGGTCTGAGCAGCACTTGTTTAGAAGAGGGGAAAGGGTTGAAGTTTTTTGGCACAAGGGTATATGTTTCGGTGTCCAGATATGTGTTGACGTCGCTTTCCCCGAGCTTTCGCGGATAATGGCGCTACGTGGTGCAGAGCTAATTGTAAATCCTTCACGTATGCCGTCCAGTGCTGTTAAACCATGGCATAACTACTTGCGTGCAAGGTGTCTCGAGAACCGTGTAGCCGCCGCTGGGGCGAATGTGTGGACGATTTCAGGCGGCTCGGTCATCATGGATCTCGTCAAAGTCGGTGGATCCATTTTCCATGTCAAGGAGCATGTTGCGCCAGATGGTGAAGTGGTTTTTGTGGAAGAATTGGAGCCGGAGAAACTTCGTACACCGCGTATGGAAAGGCTGTCTTCACGTATTCCCACCCTCTACACAGAGCTTATTCATAGAGGGCAAACCATATTTTCCAGCGGAGAAGAGTGAGCCTCGGCATGAAGGCGGTTGTTGTCGAGCGTCAGGGTGGTCCCGAGGTTCTCCGCGTCAAGGAAGTCGTGGAGAAAAGCCCGGGACGGGGCGAGGTTTTGGTGAAGCTTGAAGCCTCTGGGATGAATAGGATAGACATCTGGGTGCGGAGCGGTGTTTACAAGGTTCCGCTTCCGCGTATAATTGGAGTCGATGGAGCGGGTTTGGTGGAGGAGGTTGGGGAAGAGGTTACAGGAATTGCTAAAGGTGATAGAGTGTTGATCAATCCAGCCCTCACCTGCGGCACATGCCGTTTCTGCCAACGCGGATGGGACTCGCTATGCGAAAACCACAGATTCCTCGGACACGGAGCAGATGGTACCTACGCCGAGAAAATAACGCTGCCCGCGGGCAACCTCTACAAAATACCTGAAGAGCTGAGCACGACGCAGGCTGGATGCATAATGGTCACCTATGCGACTGCTTGGCATGCCCTCGTGACAAGGTCCGGTGTACTACCGGGCTCAACGGTCCTGGTCATAGGCGGAGGTAGCGGCGTCGGAATATCCGCCATACAGATATGCAAGCTCCTCGGCTGCACGGTCATAACAACCGTGGGAGAGGATTGGAAGGTGGAAAAAGCCTACAGACTTGGCGCGGACTACGTGGTTAACCGTCGTAAACAGAGTGTCAGCGGGGCTGTGATGGAGTTTACACGCGGCCTGGGTGTGGACGTGGTGCTGGAGCACGCGGGACAGGCTGTTTGGGAGGAGGCTGTTAAAAGCCTCGCACCGGGCGGGAAAATGGTTTACCTCGGCGCCACATCAGGCGAAAACGCGTCGGTCAACATACGCTACACATACAGGCGGCAGATAAGCCTGCTCGGCAGCTACGGATGGAACAAACACGAAATACCCCAGGTTCTCCGGCTCTTCGAGACAGGGAAACTCCGGCCCGTGATACATACAACCTTCCCCCTCACCGAAGCCCAGGAAGCCCACAAACTCATGGAATCAGACAACTTCTTCGGAAAAATAGTCCTACTACCTTGAAGACATTAGAACTCGTAGAAGCTCTGAAGAAGGAGAGACAGAAAG
This sequence comes from Nitrososphaerota archaeon, assembly GCA_041641305.1. GTDB lineage: Archaea > Thermoproteota > Nitrososphaeria_A > Caldarchaeales > Caldarchaeaceae > Caldarchaeum. The sequence continues at coordinate 647,536 of JBEPYN010000001.1, forward strand.
GCTCAACAGCCCTCGCAGAAACCGTCCTCAACATTTACAGAACACTCGCCAAAGAGAGCAGCAACCTCTCCGAGGACCTTCCAAAATACGCGGCGATAATCGAGGCCGCGAGACCAGCCATGCCTCTCGTTAAACGGTTTAGCCGCGAAGTTCTCCGCAGGATAAGCAGCCCCTCCACAGACGAGGTTTTGAAAGCTGTTGAAGATGTTGAGAAAACCTATCGCGAAATGTTAAACAGTCTCGTCGAACAAGCTGTCAAAAAACTCTCAGACATAGGCTCGGTCACAACGATGAGCCACAGCGGAACCGTCCGCTCAATTTTGTCGAGGCTGGAGGGCCTGCGTAGGGTGAACGTGCTCGAGTCGAGGCCTCTCCGCGAAGGGGTTTTGATGGCTAAGGTTCTTGGAGAGGTTTGCGAGGTTCGGGTTTATGTCGACGCAGCGGCGGCGTATGCGCTTGAACGTTCTGATGCCGTGGTTGTGGGCGCCGACGCCCTGTACTCCGACGGCTCCTTCTCTGCGAAGGTTGGTGTGAAGCCGCTCGCCGCATCCGCCAAGCTCTTGGGAAAACCTTTCCATGTCGCAGCCGACTCGTGGAAGCTCGCCGAAGAGTTTGTCAACGAGGAAGGGCCCTCAGCCGACGTTGATGATCAGCTGCCTGCCGAAAACCCTATTTTCGAGAAAGTTCCGCCAGATCTTGTGGACACTTATCTGACAGACTTGGGTGTGCTCACGTCATCCGAGTTGGTGGAGTGCTTGTTGCAGTCTGGGAATTGATCGGGAAAACCATTAATAGGCCGCTAAAGTGGGTGAAAACAAGCATGGCGGCTGTTGAGCATGAGGAACATCATCACGAGGGCAGTCTATGGCCTGCGGTAATCGGCATCTCAACAATAATCCTGATCGCCGGCCTCGTCATTATCCTGAAGAACATCAACTTCGTGCTGGGGGCTGGGCTGGTACTGGTATTCATCGCTGTTTTAACCGCCTTCGTCGCGAAAGAGGTCAAGTCATGGCCCAACGTGATTGCGAGCTTTTTCGCAAGGCTCAGGGGCACGGCCATACCGGCTGAGCCTGAGAAAGTGGGCGGCGTCGGCTTCCCCACAGCCGTCTTCCTCTTCACAGAGGTCGCGCTATTCGCAGCAGGCTTCAGCAGCTACTTCGTCATAAGACTATCGTTCCCGGTGTGGCCTCCGCCCGGCACCCCACATCTCGACGACTTCATACCACGTCTCCAAACCTTCATGCTCCTCTTCAGCAGCCTCGCCATCGAATACGCGGTCTACTCTGTTAAAAGAGACCGGCTCGGCGCTGTTCTCGGCGGAGTAGTGGCCACAGCCCTTTTCGGCTTAGGTTTTCTCGTGCTAAAGCTGGGTGTCGAGTGGCCACATCTACTGTTCGACGTAGGCTTTACACCTGACACAGGGATTTACGCGTCCATGTTCTACATTCTTCTCGGTGCACATGGGGCACATGTGCTGGGCGGTGTTCTCGCCCTCGGCGTAGTGGCGTGGCGGGCCAAGCTCCGCCAATTCAGCTCCACAAGCTACGGTCTTCTCGAAAGCGTCAGCATCTATTGGCACTTCGTCCACCTCGTCTGGCTCCTACTCTTCGCATTCATATACGAGGGCGCCCTAACGTGGGCGGTGCATACATGAGGTGAGAGCATGAGCCGGTTGACCTCAACACATTTCGGCGTCTTCGTTATCTTCGCAGCCATATACGCGGCGGGGACGCTTGCGTTGGGCAACCTCCCCCTCGGCCAGCTGCAGGTCAAGACCGGGGAGATCATGACACCCCTCGTGGCCTTGTTCGGCTTAGCCTCTGTGCTGGGCCTCGCCTTCGGACAATTCATCGCCAACATGGCCTCTCCACTCGGCCCCCTCGACCTAATCACCCCAGCCATATCACTCGGCGCCCTTCTCGTCCTCCGCACATTGGCTAAGAGGTCAATACTCCTCGGAGTAGCCGCCTACTACCTGATCTCATCCATCTGGCTGAGCCTACTCACCTCTATTGTCACGGGAAGAAGCGACGCATTCATCACATCTTTCGCGAGACAGGGCATCGCCATGATCATCGGCCTCGCAATATACTACGTTGTCAGAAGCAGGATGCCGCCGCAGACAGCGAAGCTGGAGCAGGCTCAGACAACCGAGGCCTCCAGCAGCTAGGGGACACAGCTTTATTATTCATCAGGTTCACCGGCCTGCATGGAGGCCGAGGTCTTTCTGGAGCTTCTCAAGGCTATAGTGTCTCTGTTCATCATAGTTGACCCGGTAGGTGTCCTGCCGTTTGTCGTCTCGCTGACCGGCGGCCTCTCAACCCATGAGAGGAGGAGGCTGGTCGACCGCTCTGTTGTCGCTGGAACTTTTCTGCTTCTGGTTTTCTCCATAGGGGGACAGGGTCTGCTCTGGGTTCTCGGCATAGAGTTGCCGAGCTTCACGGTGGCCGGCGGACTTTTGCTGCTTATTCTCGCTTTGCGCATTCTTGTTCAGGGTGGAGAGGGATGGGGTACACAGGGGAAGACATCGGGCGTGTTTCCGATCGCTTTCCCGCTTCTCGCGGGGCCCGGCGCCATAACTACGGTCATCTTCTCCATCAACTCCCTCGGCATCCTCTTCTCGGTAATAACCGTCCTCATCGTCATGGGACTGACCTGGCTAATTCTCCGCAGCATAGAGCCAGTGCTCAGGGCGATTGGGGAAAGCGGCGCCGACGCCGTAGCCCGCATAATGTCCGTCTTCGTGGCGGCTATTGGTGTTCAGTACATCGTCTCAGGTCTCGCTGAGATGTCTTCACTCTTTTAGCAGCACGCAGAGTGCTTCTCCGCCTTTCTGAATTTTTTCAACGAGTTTGAACCCCTGTGTGGCCAGTAGTTTATCCAGCTCGGTTTCCTGAAGTCCTCGCCGCCTCAGGAAGCTTCTGACACGTGTGACCACCACGAGTTTTCCGCCCTGTCTGAGCAGCCGTCTCGCCTCGGTCATGAAAGCACGCTTGTTCAAAGCCTTCTCGAGACTGTGGAGAGCGAGGACCGTGTCAAAGCTTGTGGAGGGCAGCTCGACCAACCGCTCGATAACCCGTGTGTAAACAGGTGTGATTTTGACGCCGGCGCTGTTTGTCGCGAGTTTTTGGAGAGCTTGGCTGTCGTCATCCGCTACATGTGCCTCGGAAAGACCCAGCCATTTAACGAGGTCCGCGGCCATGCCTGCTCCGCCGATTATCAATACTTTTCCGCCGACACCTGTTTTTGCCAGAGCCTCGACGAGGGTCATTCTCCCAGCACCAGCCTATAATACGGCCTCATAGAGCCTTGCTGGGCGTCGACGTAAACGCCTTTGGGCTCGAGGTAGTGTTCTATGGCGAGGACCGTGTTGTTTCGTCCGATGCCCGACTGTTTGAACCCTCCCCAAGGCATTTCTGCGGGAAGAGTGTAGTAGGTGTTTATCCACACGGCGCCAGCCTTCACCCTAGATGCAACTCTCATAGCCCGGCCGGGGTCGCTGCTCCACACACCGGCCGCGAGACCGTAGATTGTGGCGTTGGCTTGTTCCACAGCCTCGTCCTCGTTACTGAACTCGGTCACCGTCAAAACTGGTCCGAAGATCTCCTCTTGAAAGAGCCTGCTCTCCGGCGGCGTGTCATCTATCACAGTCGGCTGCATATAGTTTCCATTAGCGTAGAAGCCTTCGGCCAACCTTTCACCGCCGTGAACAATTTTCAGCCCCTCTGAAGCCGCTGCGCCAACGTATTCGAGAACAGTTTCGAGCTGGCCCCTGCTCACCAAGGGCCCCATGTCACTCCGCTCATCCAGCTGGTAGCCGACGCGCATCCGCTTCACACGTTCAACAACCATCTGCACAAACTGTTTCTTAACCTTGCTGTGAACAAGTAGACGTGAACCCGCTGCACAAGACTCGCCGTTGTTGGCGTAAGCACCGTACACCACGGCGTTGGCAGCTCTCTCAAGGTCTGCGTCATCAAAAACTATGTTCGGGTTCTTTCCACCCAATTCTAGAACAACTCTCTTGAGATGAGAGGATGCTTTCTGCATAATGTTCTTTCCCACAGATGTTGAGCCGGTGAAGTTCACCAAGTCAACCTTCTCACTCTTCAAAAGCTTATCACCCACCGTCTCCCCTCCTCCGGTGACAACGTTGAAAACACCTTTCGGTGCCCCGGCTTTGTCCAATATCTTGGCCAGCTCAAGGGCTGTGGCTGGTGTGAGAGATGATGGTTTCGCGACTACGGTGCAGCCTACGGCGAGTGCGGGCGCCACCTGCCTACACAGTATGACGAGTGGGAAGTTCCACGGCACGATTGCGGCGACGACTCCGACCGGTTGCTTAACTATGGAGACGATGTCCCCTGTTCTAAGTATCTGGCTTGTTCCGAGAACTTTGTCAGCCAATCCGGCGTAGTATTCGAGGAGCTCCGCGGCTCTCGGAATGTCGCTCATCCGGCTTGTGCGTATTGTTTTTCCGACGAAGAGGCTTTCCATCCTTGCGAGGTTGTCGAGGCTCTGACGTAGAAGCTCAGCCGCCTTCAACAGGACACGCATCCTCATCCTATAGTCGGACACCCATCCTCCAACATCTCTGTCAAAGGCCCTACGAGCCGCGTCAACAGCCGCACCAACATCCTCAACCCCGTCGGCGACAAGCCCTATGACGTTAGACTCGTCACCCGGGTCACGTCGCTCCAAATATTTCCCCGAAGAGGGCGGCACCTCCTCACCGTCAACAAACAGGTTTATCTTCAAGACAAGCATGAGAAGAGGACGGCGGGCTTTATGGTTTTTTAAAATGTGGGAAGCATGTTTAACGGGATGGAGGCCGCCATCGTAATCCATCATTCTGAAATAGCTTTGAAGGGTAGGAAACGCGGATATTTTGAGACAAAGCTAGTGGATAACATCAAGTATGTGCTTGGACGGGGGACGCCTGTTTTCAGGGATGAGAATAGGCTCGTAATCATGCCTTTCACGGGAGACGGCGGAGAAACTGTTGAGAAGCTGCGGAAAATCTTCGGGATACACAACGTCGGAGTAGGTGTCAGGGTGGAGCCTACGGTGGATGAGATAGAGAAGGCTGTCCACCATGTTGTTGAGAAGGAGCAGCTGACATCGCTCTGGCTGGAGGTCAAAAGGTCATACAAAGGCCATCCCTTCACATCACAGGAACTGCACAAGACACTTGTCTCTAACTTGGTTCAGCACGGTCTTCAGATATCAAAGAACTCTGGACACATGATGCGGGTTGAGGTCACCGAGAAAAACGCCTATGTCTATGCACATATCGTCAAGGGCTTCGGGGGCCTGCCTGTCGACAGCAGCGGCAGAGTGCTCGCTCTGCTGTCGGGCGGAGTGGATTCGGCGGTTGCCTCGCTTCTACTCATGAAACGCGGCTGCCGCGTCGATTTCCTCCACCTACACAGCTACAGAACATCAGATGAGGCGGTAAAAGAGAAGATAGGCGCGGTCGTTGAGAAACTCACGGAATACAACCTCAAATCCATCCTATACACAGCGAGCTTCACACCCTTCTACAAACATGTCTGGGATAAGAAGACAAGGCAGGAAATTGTTCTTTTCCGTCGCTATCTCCTAAGAGTCGCCGAAGAAATCGCGTTGTCCCATGGATACCGGGCGCTGGTGCTTGGCGATAGCCTCGCACAAGTGGCTTCACAAACCCTCCCAAACATATCCGCCGTCGGTCAGCCGCGAATACCGATATTCAGGCCACTCATAGGACTTGACAAGGCAGAGATAATCGAGTTGGCGGAGAAATATGGCATCTTCGAGACGGTGTCAAAACCATACAAGGACTGCTGCTCAATCATAGCACGTCATCCAGCCACCAAGACAGACAGCCGCCGCGTCGAAAAGGAGTGGCAGCTTTTTGGATTGGATGCGGCTGTTGAGCAGACCCTTCAAGAGATAGAGGTTTACAGATGCACATTAAGAGCAGGGCTTCACAAACTTTCTCCACAGCCCGTAAAGGATGTGGTTACGGAAAACCATAACCCATAATTTTCCCCCATCGGTTTAGAGCCTGTGAAAAACATCGAAATAACCGAGGCCATCAACTACCACGAATCCACGAAACACAGCTACGTCAGCGTCAGAACAGGCGGCCACGTGCTTGACTGGGACAACAAGCCCCATTCCTTCAAAATCTATGAAGACCTTCCGAAAACACCTCTGCCCAAAGACATACCGTTGCCCATGAAACCCGTCTTCGCATCATACACATCTAAGCCGTCGTCGGAGAAAAGCCTCGACCTCAAAACCCTCGCCTCAATACTCTACTTCACAGGAGGCATTACACGGGTCGTCGAATACGGCTGGGAAACGGTCTACTTTCGAGCAGCCCCTGCCACGGGCGCCCTCTACCCAATTGAGCTATATCTCGTCGCCGGAGATGTTGAGGGGATTGAGCCGGGCGTATACCACTTTGACGCCCGAACCTTTTGCCTCACAGAGCTGAGGCGAGGAGACTTCAGAGGATTCCTCGCAAAATACTCAGACCATTCCGTTGCTAATTGTTCGGCGGCGGTTGTCTTCACATCGATTGGGTGGCGGAATGCATGGAAATATCGTGAAAGGTCTTACAGGCACTGGTTCTGGGACTCGGGCGTTATGGCGGCTAACGTGCTGCTTACATGTAATTCTTTCGACCTCCGTTGCAGGTTGCTGACTGGTTTTGTTGACAGTGAGGTGAATATGCTGCTTGGTGTAGATGGTGTGAGAGAGGCCGCTGTCATCGTGGCCCCTCTTGGCTACAGCGAAAAACCCCCTGGCGAAACGAGGCCGGATGTGATTGAGCCGAAGACAAGGCCCTTGTCAAGACATGAGAAACGCTATCCACTTATCGAGAGAATTCATGAGGCATCGTGCCTGCATAGCGTCGCGGAGCTTCGAGACTGGTTGGCGGCAGCAGCCGAGCCAACATCTCTTCCCAAGCCTCGTGAACATGGAAAAGAACTCAACCCATCGGCCGAGGATGGCCCCCCGCTGTGGGAGACCATTCTCCGACGCGGGTCAACGAGAAAATTCAGCAGAACACCGATAATCTATGACGCGTTGTCAACAATTGTGAAGAAAGCCTCTGTCCAGGTTCCAACGGATTACCGCGGCCCGGTTGTCTCACTTTTCGCGATTATCAACTCTGTTGAGGGGGTGGAGCCTGGGGCCTACATAGTTTCCGATGAAAAACTCGTCGTTGTCAAGAAGGGTGAGTTTAGGAGGGTGAGCGGCTACCTATGTCTTGAACAGAGGCTTGGCGAGGATGCGGCCGTTGTGTTCTTCCCCATGGCGCCTCTCATGAACCTTCTGCATAGGATGGGTAACCGAGGATACCGCGTCGCCCAGCTAGAAGGCGGGATAAGAGCTGGCCTCATATATCTCGCCTCATACGGACTTGGAATAGGCGCTACAGGCCTGACCTTCTACGACGACGACGTAAAACAATTCTTCACACCATTCTCCGAGGAACTCGAGAACATCATAGTGGTGGCCGCCGGAAACCCGGCGTACCGCGCCAAAAGCGGCAAACTCATCCTCGGTGTAGAAAATTGTCTATAAACATGCTAATGCTCATTATTATAATTTACGTGTATGTATTTTCTTACGAAATGATGAAATATATTTATGATAGTGTTTTGAAAAAACCCTGAAATGCCGTACGTAAGAAGAGTCCAGAGAGTTGGCTCGGGCACGCTGACGGTCTCGCTTCCACGAAAATGGGTGGAGAGGTCGGGGCTCAAGCCAGGTGACCCGGTGTCTATAATCGAGCTGTCCGACGCCGCACTGAAGCTGGAGACCAAGATTGAGCGCACGCCTCAGCACACCGTCTTCACCCTCGACGCCTCAAAGATAAGAGACAAAGCTCTTCTAAGCAGGCTTGTGATAGGCGCTTATCTGCAGGGCTTCGAGGAGATAAACATCATCTCAGGTGAAGGGGTATCCGAAGAGGTTCAAGCCGCCATAGCCTCGACAATCGATATGCTGCCGGGTGTGGAGATCGTTGAGCAGTCGACGAGAAGGGTTATCATACAGTCTTTCCTAGACCCCAGCAAGTTCCCGGTCCAGGGCATAATCAAGCGGATGCAGGTTATGCTTACCATGGGGATAAACAACTTGATAGAGGCGCTCAAGGAAGGTAAGAAGGATGCTTTAAGCGACATCGCAAAGATGGAGACCAAGGTGGATGAGCTCTATTTTCTCTGCATTAGACAGATTTTCTTCAGCGTGAAGAGGGAGGTGTGGGGTGAGGAGGTCTCAGACCCATACATAGCCGCCATAGGTGACAGGCTTGTGGTCCGCGCCCTCGAAGAAGTCGCTGACTCACTGAAGCTAACAGCTGCAGAAGTTCAGAAGCTCCTAAACACAAAGCTTTCTCCCTCGATGGTGAACAAGCTCGCCAAACTACTCGAATCCATTCAGGTGCTTTTTGGAAAAACGATGAAGGCCTTTCTCTCCCTCGACATCAACCTCGCCAACGAAGTGATTGAGGTCACAACCAAGCAATACGGTGAAGAGATGGCGTTCAACGACATTTTTTCACATGGTGTCAACGACTTGGCGACGGCTGTCAGCCTCCGCAACTTTGTGTATAACATCATCAGCATTGCGAGGAACTGTAAAATCATAGCCGAAGTGACGATGAACAGGTTTGTGAGAACTCCGTCTAAGCTTGTGACGGTGGAGAGTGTTTAGGGTCTCTGAGCGAGAAAAGCACCTACCAGCATGGATAGAGTGAAGAAGAGAAGAACAGCTGGGAAGCCGTAGAAGTCGGCGAGGAAACCGGCTACCACCGGTCCGACGAGAAAACAACTTCCTATCAACGCCTCGAAAACACCTATCAGAAACACGGAGCTTGAGCTCTCTCCGCCGGAGACGAGGTAGAGGGTGTATACGTATGCGATTGAGACCGTCGCGCCGACGGGAATCATCAGAGGAGTGTAGGCAGCTGTCGATGGCGGAAGATAGATGAGTGCAAGTGCCCAGAGCGCTGTTACGACACTTAGAGCTGTGAGAAGAATCTTGACAGATGAGGGGTTGAGGCGTGATAAAAGATAGGACGTAAGAACCCGTGCACCAATCAAGATGAAAAAGAGAAACCCTACATCAAGCTCCGTCAACCCTTGGAGAACCAGGTATCCGGGCAAAACGGCGTATGTTGAGGCTAGAACTATGAAGTAGGGTGCTGAGTAGATTATTGGTGCGAAGCTTTTGAGTGGCTGTTTGTTGCTGGCGATGGTGATCTCTGGTTTCGAGGGGTTTGCTTTGGCGAAAACAGCTGCAGAGGCTGCTGATACAGCCGCAGATATGAGGAAAAGGTTTCGCAGCCCGAGGATGTTTGCCAACGCGCCTGAGACGAGGGTGCCTACTAGGAAACCCATGCTAACCGCTGAAAGGAAGAGGCTGAATGCGCGAAGCCTCTCACCCTTTGGGAAGCTGTTCGCGACAATTGATTCGCCGCATGGAAAAAACAGAAACATCGCAACACCCATCACGAGCTGTGAGAAGAAGACCATGTCAAGGCCGTTAGCGAGCCACATCAACAAGTTTGAAAGCATCATAAAAAGCGCTGAAAACGGCAGTAGAAGGCTCCACCTTACCCTGAGCAGCACAGACGCCGTAAACACGGAGATGAGGACGTAGGGAAGGTTTCTGATAAACCCCATCAGAAAACCTACTTCAGTAAAAGATGCCTCAAGTGCTACGGCGAAGATGGGCGCATTCTGCATCATCGCCATGAGAGCGAAACCCATCAGGAGAGAGCCTGTCCACAGCGCTCTTAGGTTCGGCAACTACTGCACCAGCTTCATCTGCTCCATCGACTTGTGACCCAGCCCCGTGAGAATAACCAAGACTCTTTGCGGCGAAGACACTATCTCATCAAGCCGTTTTCTCACAGCTGCGTAGGCCGCGGCTGAGGAGAGCTCGGCGTAGAAACCCGCCCAAGCCAGCTGCTTATGTGCCTTGATTATGTCTTCGTCGGAGACAACCTCGACATCGCCGCCGAAAACCTCGAGCATGTCAACCATCTGCCGCAGCCTCGGAGGATTAGTTTGTGTCAGAGCATCTGCTATGCTTCCCCCAACCAAGTAAGGAGCGGGGTTCTGTTTTTTGTAAGCTGCGTAGAGTGGCGCGTTTAGCTGAGGCTGGACAGCTACAATTTGGGGGATTTTCTCGATGACACCTGCTTCAACCATGTCTCTGAAGCCTTTGTAGAGGCCGATCAAGAGTGTTCCCGCTGAAACTGGGAGATATATTATGTCGGGCGGGTTCCAGCCTGTTTGTTCAGCGACTTCGTAGGCGACGGTCTTCATGCCCTCTATGAAGTAGGGGTTCCACGTGTGCCCGACGTAGATGAGCCCGTTTTTCTCGGCATGTTTTACAGCTTCTTCCTCTACTTTCTGACGAGGGCCATCAACCAGCCTCAGATCGGCTCCATACATCCTCACCTGCAGCACCTTCTCACTCACCATCGACCCGCCTCCAAATATTACACAGTTTAGGCCCAAGAACGCGCAGTAAGCTGCCACCGACGCTCCAGCGTTTCCCGACGAGTCTTCACACACCCCCTGCACGTTTCCCAAAATGTTTCTTAGGCTTGTCATCATAGCTGCTGTTCCACGGTCTTTGAACGAGCCTGTCGGGTTGAGGTACTCAAGTTTGAAGTAAATGTTTGGGGTTGGCGCTTGGACGAGCGGTGTGTATCCCTCGCCGAGCGTGACAGGGGTTTTGCGCATGCTCGGGGGGAGAAACTCTCTATACCTCCACATGTTTTTCTCATTTTGCCTGATTTTCGAGACCATGAATTCGCGGCCGTATGCGACGACGCCGGGTCCACCGCACCGGCTGCACCTCCACTCGTCAAACGGCTTCAAAACCTCTCCACAGTTGTAGCAGACAATCTGCTCCTCCAACTTATCCCCGGAAAAAGATGTAAACCATTATTTTTCCTATTCCATCGCCTGTTTTGGTTTAAATCGCCGTGGGAACGCATCACTTGTATGAAGAGGCCCTCGGCCACACAGTTGGCCGTCGCGGCAGCAGTTATCTCATGGCTGATAAGCTTCTACATTCATCACCCCCTGGTCGAGGGCAGCATATACAGCGATGTTGCATCGTTCTGGTGGCGTGAGGAAAACCTGCAGCGTGGAGAGGCTCCATGCATACAGTATTTCTTCGAGTACCCGCCGACGGCCTGCCTCATGATATACGCCTCGCGTCTGCTGGGCGGCGCCTCTCAAACAGGATACTATGTTGTGTATTCGCTGCTCAGCTTACCCGCTTTCATAGTCTTAGCAGTTTGCCTGTCGAGGTTAGCTGGGCTGCCCGGCTCTTTTTTCATCCTTGCACCGAGCATGGTCGTCTACGGTGTATACAATTTTGACCATTTTTTCACCGCGTTTCTGGCTGCGGCGTTGCTTATGCAGGCCAGGGGTAGATGGCGTGCAGCTGCGGTGTTGCTTGGCGTAAGTTTCTCGGTCAAGCTTTTCACGGTTCTTCTTCTTCCACTGTTGATGTTGGAGGCCGGTGGCAGGAGAAAGGCTGCTGCGACTGTGTTGTTTTTCGCGGTTGGAGCTTTACCGACTTGGGTGCCGGTGGTTTTACTTAATCCCGGCTGGCTGTCCGAGTTCATTCGTTTTCATTCTTTATGGGGGCTTGAGAATTCATGGCTCGTCTGGCTTTCCAACGACCCCTTCTCGCAGTCCGCCAAACTCGTCGCCTACCTCACAGCCCTCCTGCTCATCATCCGCGCCTACACATTAACAGCGTCCTTCGCCGCGAGAGGCTTCCTCACACTCGCAGGTTTTCTGATTGGTTCGCCGACCTTCACACCTCAGATGACGCTTTGGCTTCTCCCATTCACAGCCGCTTTCACAAAACTGTGGATATGGCTGCCCCTGTTTGAGTCAGCAAATGTCGCAATCATATTCACATGGTTTCTAACGGACACTCCTACTCTGCCGTGGACCCCTCCCCAGACGATGGCTCTCCTCCGCGTTACCGCGCTCGCAGCTATGTGGGCAACAGTATATAGAGCGCCCGCGTTAGCCGACTTTAGGAAAGTGAACAGCAGTTGATCAACAGAGACAAGCCGCTTCTGTGGACAGCCATTTTTACCTCCATGTTTTCGGCGCAGATGGTGCTTCCTGTCATCGGTCTCTACGCTGCAATCGAGCTGGGGGCTGACGCGTTGACTGTTGGCGCCATATATGGAACATCTGCTTTGACAGCTTTTGTGTTGAGGATACCGGCGGCGATGCTAAGCCCGAGAATTGGCACCCGTGAGATAATGGTGTGCGGTATGGCGGCTTCGGCCGCTGGCTCTATTCTTTATGGGTTTGCCGCGGAGCCTCTGCACATGATCGTGGGAAGTCTTCTTAGAGGCCTTGGGTCGGCTTTCTTCTTCCCAGCGGCTTTGACATCCTTGTATGAAGAGGCTGGAAACGGTGAAGGAGACCCCAGAAGCCTCGGCTACATGTTAACGGGCCCAGCACTCGGCATGGCCCTCGGCCCAGTATTTGGAGCCGCTTCACTCACCCTTCTCGGATACCGGCCAACATTCTACACCGCTGGCGCGATATCGGTTGTCGGCCTCGCAGCCATATCCGCCACAAGAATTCATATGCCGGAGGGGCAGACCGCGTCGCTCAAGTCACTTCTCGAGAAAAGGTTCACGAGCCTTCTCATATCACGGTTTCTCGTCAACTACGTAACAGGCACAATCGCCGCTTTCCTACCCTTGATGGCGAATCTTCTCCTCGGCTACGACGAGGCCGTGGTATTGCTGTTGTTTACAGCAGCTGCTTTCACAAACCTTTTCTCACGCGTTTTCATGGGCACCGCAGCCAAGAAACTCGGTGCACAAAATTATGTTGCGTTGGGTTCTTTGACCGTGGCCTTGTCTTCTCTCATGTTTGCTCTGGGCCTCGACATCAGCATCTGGCTGGGTGCGTTTGTCTACGGCCTTGGTATGGGGATTTTTGTCCTCGGCAGCGTTTACATGACGGGGCTGCTTGTCCCACCTGCTCTGCGGACGATGGGCTTCGCTTTGATGACGCTTATGATAGACATGGGCAACTCCGTCGGCAACTTTGTTTCAGGTGTGTTGCTGAGTGTGGGAGGGTTTGTGGAGGTTTTCGCCGTAGCATCTGCGGTTGGTGCGACAGGGCTTTTCGTGGACCTTATGAGCAGACGATGGCCCTTGCCCTATGAAAAACAGAGTCAATCATCCGCTGAGTGAGACGACCTGTGTTCGTGTTCTGTCTCGAGGGATGGTAGGAGGCTATGACCGTGGGCAAGGGCCTGCCGTTGAATGAGCCCTTTAGACGGTATACGGCGCCGTGGCGGAAACGCGGCATACGTCCTGTGTAGGCGTTCATGCGGCGCATCAGTCGGAAAAACGTCTCAAACGCAATTCTTCCCAAAGCCACAACCACCACAACGTTCTCCAGCATTCTCAGCTCTTCGATGAGATAGGGTAAACAGTTCTCCACCTCCTGTTTGGCTGGCTTGTTATCCGGAGGCGCGCAGCGAACAACAGCGGTTACATAGACATCTTTCAGCACAAGTCCATCATCCCTCGAGACACTTCGGTCCATGTTGGCGAAACCGGCTCTGTGCAGTGCCTTGACTAGGGTGTCGCCGCTCGAATCACCCGTAAACATTCTACCCGTCCTGTTTCCGCCGTGAGCGGCTGGAGCCAAACCCAGAACAAGCACACGCCCCTTAACATCCCCGAACCCCGGCAAAGGCTTGGCCCAATAAGCCTGGCCCCTGAAACGCTTGGGCGGGTTCCGTGCAACCGCTTCCCTATACTTTGCAAGCCGTGGACAGAGTTTGCAGGAGATGATGCGGTAGTTCAGCTCCTCTATGCTCATCGTCTGCGGCGCAGAATGCCTTCTTCACCCACGAACGGATTATGTTTTTTCTCCCACCCTATCGTTGTCTCGGGGCCGTGGCCGGGATACACTTTGACATCATCGGGTAGTTTGAAGACTTTTTCGAGGATGGAGTGGGTTAGCTGTTCTGCGCTTCCGCCTGGGGCGTCTGTGCGGCCCACGCTTCCCATAAACAGGAGGTCGCCGCTGAACAGCATCCCTCCCCCGTAAAAGCAGACGCTTCCCGGCGAATGGCCCGGTGTGTGGATCACCCTAAGTGTTTCGCCGCCTACCTGTATTGTCTGCCCGTCCTCGAGGTAGCCGTCGGGCGAGGGCGGATCTCCTACATCGATGCCGAGAAACCTTCTCGTCATCTCCCGCGCCATGGAGAGAACCTCGAGGTCGAGCCGATGTATGTAGAACGGGATTTTCAGGGCTTGCTTAAGGTCGTCAACCGCCATCACATGGTCAAAGTGCCCATGGGTCGCGTAGACGGCGTTAAGCTTCAGCCTTCTCTCCTGCAACGTCTCGAGTATAAGCCATGCATCATCCCCCGCGTCTATGACAACCGCCTCACGAGTCCCATCGTCGTAAACTATGTATGAGTTGCTCCTGAGCGGACCTACTTCATGTGCAACGACTCTCAGCGTCAACCGAGATAGTTTATGAGATATAGCTCTATATATGTTGAGACGGCGCTTAACTGCTTATATACAGGCGATGAACCGTTATAGCGAGGAGAAATGCCTTCTGCGTTTGTGTTGATTAACACAGAGATTGGCGCCGAGGAGGAGGTTGTTAATGAGCTGAAGAAGATTTCCTACATCAAGGAGGCCTATGTCGTCTACGGTGTCTATGACATCGTGGCTAAGGTTGAGGCGGACACGATGGAGAAGCTTAAGGAAGTCGTTTCATGGAGCATCCGCCGACTTGAAAAGGTGCGGTCCACCCTGACGATGCTCGTCGTCGGCTCATAAAAAAATTAAGTGGACTTGTTTTTGCCGTTGAGGGTTTCTCTTCTGAAGAAGGGGCTGTCCAGCGAGACGTAGCCAACCTGTATGGTTGGCTCAGGGTTACCTGTTCTCTCCACAACCGATGTAATCAGGTTCAGGGCTTCGCCGAGGCTCATGTCGGGCCTGTACTCGTTCTCCAACATGTCGATGGCTTTGTCTGAGTTGACTCCAAGGGCGAAGGCGTCGCCGTTGAAGGCTGTTCCGCTTGGATCCACTTGGTAAAGCTGCACTCCGAGCTTGTCGACACCTGCTATGATGACCGCCACGCCTTGGGGCCTCACAGGGTAGAGGGTGTAGCCGTGGAAGTAGCCGCTCACCGAGTCCACCAAAGTCCCCACATCTACGGCGGCGTCGAAGAGCAGCCTATGCCGCTGCGCCTCTATACGCATGTGGTCCACTATTCGGTAAAGGTCGCTGATGTATCCCGAACCCGTTACGCCCACATGGTCGTCGACGACGAAGACTTTGTCGCTTGGCTTCATCAGTTTACGGGTTGGCTTAACCATGCTCGCGAGCACGGCGTAGCGTGGGAACCGTAGTCCGATGCTTATCGCACCCCTCATCACAGCCTCGAGAGCCCGGTCGACGAGCGTCATCCGACCCTCGGGGCCATAGAACATCTGGAAACGCGAAGGATCCATCGCCAATTTATCCACCTCTCACAGGAATTGCTAAAACGTCTACGCCGTTTCCCGAGCCGGGGTCACGCTGCATAGCCGCTTCAACAGCCTTCACCGCAATAGCTCTTGCCTCCTCCAGCTTAAGGCCTGGTGAATAGAGGCTCTCTAAGACGCCGTAGGCGACTGGGGACCCGGAGCCTGATGAGACAAACTCTTCAGCCACCATGGAGCCGCTCATGTCGCTGCTGAACACATGCGGGCCCTCGTCGTCTACCCCAGCCACTATCAGCTCCGCGTAGTATGGTATGTAGCTGCGTAGGCCGCTGTAGAAGAGGTTGGATATCAGCTTGCTTGACTCGGCGACCGACAACGGGTAGCCGCGTCTCAGGGCGATTAGTTTGCGCTCGGCTCTCACTACGTTGACGAGATACACGGCGTCGGATAATAGGCCTGCGACCGCAATAGCCAGGCTGTCGTCGACTTTCATTATTTTCTGCGTGGTTTTCGAAGCGATGAAGAAGCCTTTGCTCGCTCTTCTGTCGGATGCAAGGACAACTCCGTCAACCGCTTTCAAACCAACTATTGTTGTCACGTTTCCTCGGAAGATAATGTGTTTGAGAGATGTTTAGCGACTATGTTGCCTCGCAGTTGGTCACGGCTACGCCGCTATGCTGAATATTCCTGTTGGCAGGGTTTTGAGGTTGGAGAAGTCGTCTATCAAGGCGAGTTCGTAGGCTTTGTGTAGTATGGCTAGGGCGGCGCGGACGGCGCGGCGCTCGTTTCGGTTGCTCATGATGGTTAGGCGTCCATTTTTTAGGCGGAGGGTTATCTGCATTTCTCCGTCCTGGGATATCCAGCGGAGAACCTGTGCATCGTTTTCGACGCTGTAGCCGAGCCACCTCATCTCATCGACCCATCTCCCATGCAGGGCTGTGACACCGGCTAAAACCAGCCCCATATCCTCAACCCTCGTGTCAACAATCACGTAACCGTCTACATGCCCGTGTTCGCCCACCAGCTTCCGCGCCTTACGGCTCAGCCTGTATCCCCTATCCCCTCTATCCACAAGCCCATGTTTCTCAAGCCTCCGAAGGATGCGGGAAAGTTTCTCCTGATGCATGCCAAGAGCCCTACGCATTCCCGCGAAGCTGACCTCGCCATCGGAGGCCGTTGATAAAGCCTTCAAAACAGCCTCCTCATCCTCCCTGAAGTCAAACCCTCCTTCATGAGCCATATGAACCCTGTCTTTGTTCGAGGCATCCATGTTTTAAGGGTGTTCTCTATACACGTGGCTGGCATGTTCTTAAATTTAGGCAGGCTCTAAAATTTGTTTGCATGGAGAGTGTCCGGTTTCTACGGTTTTCGGCGCTTGTGCTGGGGATACCGTTCATAGTATTGGCAGGTTCGTTTCTGCATTTTACCTATGAGTTATCAGGTGGCAACATGGCTGTGGCCCTCTTTTCCGCGGTCAACGAAAGCGTGTGGGAGCATCTCAAACTCGCGTTTTTCCCCGATCTCTTCCTATCCGTGCCACAATACATGCTCCTCCGCAGACATTATCCAAACTTCTTTCTCGGAAAAATGGTTGGCATGCTTGTCACACCTCTCACAATAGTCGCAGGTTTCTACGGCTATGAACTGGTTTTCCACAGCTCCAACATTGTCTACGACATCGGCCTCTTCATAGCCGCTGTGATAATGGGCCAGCTTGTCAGCTATAACCTCATCCAGAAACATGGAGGCAACCGGTTTAACCCGCTTCCTCCCACGATACTTTTTCTCTTCGCAGCGGCGTTCTTCGTCTTTACCTATATGCCGCCGGAGTTGGAGTTGTTCAGAGACCCTGTGACAGGTGGATATGGGCTGACCTCACACACGCTCTGAGTGGAAGACGTAGCTGCTCAGGTCTCCCAGCAAAACCTTTCTGAAGCATAGCGGTGTGTAGCCTGATTTTTCGAGGGCGCGGAGAACCGTGACAGGCTTGTTCACTATGACTGTTAGTGATGCGTTTGGGCAGGCTTGCGCGATTGCTGCGAAGGCTTCTGTGTAGAATTTTTCAGGCTCTCTCAGCCGCAGTCTTACGCCGAAGGGCGGGTTGCAGACGACCTTGTCAACCTCTCGGTCGACATGTTCCACGAGTCTGAAGACATCGCCTTGGACAAACCTCACACCCTTTTCTCTGCCGAGCGCCTCAAGGCTGTCGAAAGCAAGTTTGAGTGATTTGGGGGATATGTCTATTCCGATGACCTCCACCGTGCCGGGGTCCTCTGCCTCCATCAATTCTTCACGTATTCTATCGGTGTCGATTCCTCTGAAGACCGGTATTTTCTCGAGGCTGAGGTGTTGCCTCCGTGCTCCGGGGCTGATTCTGAGGCCATAAAGAGCTGTTTCGAGTGGGATGGTGCCGCTTCCGGTGAATGGGTCGAGGAGGACCATGTTTCTTCTCCACCCAGAGAAACGCACTAGGGTGTTTGCGACGGCCGGGGACAAGGCTGCTCTGTGAAACCCTCTTCGGTAAAAGCGTCTGTGCAGCGACTCGCCCGTGGTGTTGAGGCCGAGCAGAAGCTCCGAGTTTCTCAAAATAGCGTAAACCTCTACGTCGGGGTTGTTGAGGTCAACCCTCAGCCTCACCCCGGTTCCGGCCTTGTAGGAGTCTATCACCGCCTTTCCAACCGCCGCCGCTATGTCGAGGCTCGTGAAGCCATGCACACCGACTCTCTCAGCCCTTACCGCGAAACTCTGCTCCCTGCCGATGAATTCTCGGTAGTCAACCGAGGCACATAGACGCTCTACATCCGTCAACGTCTCCGCATGCTCTCTCAATAGAAGTAGGAAGACCCTGTTTACTGTTTGCGCGGCGTAGTTGACTTTAACACATTCCTCGAGCGAGGCTGTGAAGAGGACTTTACCCACATCGGCTTCTGCTTCGCCGCTTAGGAGGCTTGACAGCTCCGCGGCCGCTATGTCCTCGAGCCCCGAGAATGTTGTTGCGAAAAATCTCATCCAAACAAGGATTTAGATGTGGGTTGGTAAAAATCTACTGAAGATATTCGTAGGCGATTGGGGGTGTGAACTCGATGAACTCGGGGGCGAGAACTGTTTTGCGAAGTATCTCGGCTGCCTGCTCAAACTTTGTCTCTTGGTAGGCTGGCCCTGTTTCTTCACGGAGTTTCTGCAACACTTTCCCCAATTCCTCCTCGAATACCTGCGGCGTCACCACACGGCCGTCGGCGAGTCTCGCTCCATGCCGTATCCACTGCCATATCAGGGCCCGTGCTATCTCGAATGTCGCCGCATCCTCCATCAGGAAGTTTATCGCCACGCATCCGTTTCCGCGGAGCCATGACTCGAGGTAACGTAGCCCGACCTCCATGTTGGCCCTCATCCCCTCCGCGGTCCGCTCTCCTTCGGGGACTTTGAGCAGGTCCTCGGCTGTGATGATGAGGTTTTCATGCTTTACGTGGAGCTGGTTGGGGGTCTTGAGGTTCTCCACGAATAGGCTCTTCACCAGCGGCACGAGGTCCGGATGCGCCACCCACGCGCCGTCAAATCCCTGCGAAATCTCCCGCAGCTTATCCTCCCGGACCTTGGCGAAGGCACGTTGCTGAGCCTCGGGATTGCCTCTAATCGGCACCTGAGCCGCCATGCCTCCGATGGCGTATGCACCGCGTCGGTGACAGGTTTTCACCATAAGCAGCGCCGCTGACTTGAGGAAATGCTTGTCCATGGTTAGGAGACTTCTGTCGGGCATGAGATAACGTGGGTCATGTCCAAGTCTCTTGATGAAGCTGAAGATGTAGTCCCAGCGGCCGAGGTTCAACGCCGTCACATAGTCACGCAGCTCATAGAGGATCTCATCCATCTGGAAAGCCGCGGTAATGGTCTCTATCAAGACGCTGCACTTTATCGTCCCATGTGGAAGGTTGAGGGTTTTCTCTGCGTCGGCGAAAACGTTTGCCCACCATCTTGCCTCGAGGTAGTGCTCGAGCTTGGGGATGTAGAAGTATGGTCCGGTGCCTCTCCGCCTCAGCTCAGAAGAGTTGTGGAAAAGGTATAGCCCGAAGTCGAAAAGCGCCGCCGGGACAGGGGACCCGTTTATCCGCATGTTTTTCTCAACAAGGTGGAGACCGCGGGGCCGCACCACGAGCGTCGCGGTCTTTTCTGCGAGAGTGTAAAGTTTTCCGTCGGGGCTTCTGTATTCGATGGTTTTTCTAACAGCATCCATGAGGTTGACCTGCCCCGCAAGAGTTTGCTGCCACACAGGCGAAAAAGAGTCCTCGAAATCAGCCATGTAAACATCCGCGCCCGAGTTCAACGCATTAATCATCATCTTCCTGTCCACAGGACCAGTAATCTCAACATGTCTAACGGAGAGATCGGCCGGAATATCTGAAACACTCCAGCCAGAGGATCTTATGTCAGCCGTCTCCGGGGGAAAATCAAGCTTGGCGCCCCTCCTAAGCGCTGCGGCTGTCTCCTCCCTTTTAGCAAGCAGTCGCCGTAGCCCGGGGCCATGGTTCTCGACGAGATGCTGCAGAAAATCAACAGCTTCCTTGTCTAATACGGTGAGAAGTTGTTTGTCAACTTCCTTGATCTGTATTGATGACAGGCTTATTCACCGTTTACTTGAACTGGTGGTTCTCGGTTGATTCGGCGAGGGCGGAGACCGCTTCCTTTCCCTCTATAGCCATCAAGACCTCGTCGTAGTAGTGGACGCCGACGAAGCGTTGATGCTTGAAGGCTCTGTATCCCGTTTTCTCCAGCTCCGTCTCATGTGCCTGGAAGTTGGCGTAGGCCACCATGCCTTCTTCGGCGAGCTTCTTCGCCAGCTCATACATCGATGCGTTAAGCGTGTGGAAACCGGCAAGGGTTATGAACTGGAACTTGTAGCCCATCTGGCCGAGCTTTTTGTTGAACTCACGCAGCGTGTCGCCGTCGACAACCTTTAGCCAGTTGAACGAGGGGGACATGTTGTAGGCGAGGAGTTTGCCGGGATATTTTCGGTGAATTGCGTCAGCGAATTTTTTAGCTTCTTCTAGAGAGGGCTTCGATGTCTCGAACCACAGCATGTCGGCGTAGGGTGCGTAGGCGAGGCCACGCTGTATAGCCATGTCTAGGGCCGTGCCTGGCTTGAGCTCGAAGTATCCTTCGCTGGTGCGGCTGCCTGTCAGAAACTCTCTGTCAACTGGGTCTGCGTCGCTTGTGATAAACTGTGCGCCTATCGAGTCGGTTCTCGCTATAATGATTGATGGAACTCCTAAGACGTCGGCCGCCAGACGCGCTGCCGAGAGAATACTTATGAAGCGTTTGGTGGGGATGAGGACTTTTCCGCCTAGGTGTCCGCATCTCCTCTCGCTGGGGGACTGGTCCTCGAAATGTACTCCTGCTGCGCCGGCCTCTATCATGGCTTTCATCAGCTCGTAGGCGTGGAGTGGCCCTCCGAACCCTGCTTCTCCGTCGGCGACTATAGGTGCCATGTAGTCGATTTTGCTGGGCCTGTTTTCGAGATGCTGTATTTGGTCCGCCCTCTGTAGTGCTTTGACGATTTTTCTGACGAGGTCGGGTGTGCTGCTGGAGGGGTAGAGGCCGAGGTCTGGATACATGTTGCCGCTCTGGTTGTTGTCCGCCGCGACCTGCCAGCCGCTGACATAGATGGCTTTGATGCCTGCTTCAACCAGCTGTATGGCTTGGTTGCCTGTCAGAGCTCCGGCGGTGAAGATGTAGTCTGAGGTGTGCAGCATTTGCCAAAACTTTTCCGACGTGACACGGGCATAGGTGCAGTCGAGTTTCCATGTTCCACGCAGCTTCAACACATCCTCCGCGGAGTATTTCCGCGTCACACCGCTCCATCGCTGGGTCCTCCAAACCTTCTCCAGCTCCTCAGGTGTATCAGCCATCAGTAACGGGTTCATGTCTGGGTTTGTTTTAGCAGCATGTGGGTTATTTATACATATCTCACGTAAAAAGCGGTTAGATAACTATACATAATGCATAAATTACGAAGGATATGTTTACTATGCATGTTTATGCGTACGATTCAGAAGACGGCCGGGGGGACTTACACTGTCTCTCTTCCTAAGCAGATGGTCAAGTCTCTTGGGTTGGATAAGAAGCATGTTGTGCGGGTTACGGTTGAGGATGATAGGATTGTTTTGACGCCTGCCACTATCCGGCAGACTGTTCAGAGTAGGAGGATTAATACGGAGGAGCTGCGGGACCCGAAGCTGCTGGGCCTCGCTATAGTCAACAGCTACATCATGGGCCATGATGTTGCAGAGGTTGTGTCGGAGGGGAAGATGCACCCCCTCATGAAGAAAGCTGTCCGCGAGGCTGTGGAGAACATGATTGGGGTTGAGATTGTGGAGGATTATGCAGACCGTGTGGTGCTTCAGACTTTCCTAGATCCCACCAAGTTCGAGCTGGATAAGCTTCTGGATAAGTTTACACAGTTTTCACGTGCGGTTATGCGTGATGCGGCCAAAGCCCTCAGCCTCGGCGACAAAACATTAGCCCATGACGCGTATGAGCGTGGTGTTGAGTTGACGAAGCATTATAGGCTGTTGATGCGTGTGTGTTTTCAGGCGCTGCATAGCACGGTTGTCCGCGAGGCTGTTAAGGTCCGTGACACATCGAGCCTCGTGGTCAGGATTATTGCTGTGAGGGAGCTGGGGCGTGTGGCATATTACTGTATGCGGATGGCTGAGAGGGTTGAGGAGATTGGAAGGGTTGAGGGCGAGTTGGCGGCGACGGTTGAGGAGATGGTTGCGCTGGTGGATAAGATGCTCGACGATGCTTTGACAGCTTTGCTGAGGCATGACCTAACACTCGCAAGCGAGGTCATCGACAGAATGGAGAACGTCCGCACACTATACACAAAAGCATTCAAGCAAATCATTAGAAAACCCGAGAAAGAGGCCAACATCCTCGGCCTCATTATAAGGGCCGTGAGAGCGATAGCCGGATACGGCGTAGCTTTGGCGGATGACGCCATCCTTGAAATCTTCTCCCGCTGAAGTATCATGAGAAAGCTTATTTGCAAGTCAACGCCTATTTGATCAAGAATTGACCCAGACAATTGTACAAAAGCCATTTGATTCGCCGCGTGTAATATACTGCGGCGACCGCGAGCTCTACCTTTTCTCGGTTGAGCTCGTGGACAGGCCCGGCGCGTTGGCTGAAGCTGTGGCGATTTTCTCCACATACGGCATAAACATAGTAAGCGTATACACCACTGAAACCAATTATCGGGAGGATCGTCCAACAGTTGAGGTGAATATAGTGGTGGATCTTACCGGGAAAAACGTTTCCGCTGAGCAGCTGGCCAAAAGCCTCAACTTGCTAACCTCAGTTAAACGAGTGACCATAGTTTCCAAGCAGCTTCCCAACATTTTGGTGGATGAGCTTCATTTTCCGCTCCATGTTGCGGGGGACAGAGCCGTCATCTACAGGGATGGCGCATATGGGGAAATGATCCAAGCCCTTCGCCGCCAGCTTGGTGCGGCGGGTGAAGCGCTACTATACCACGTGGGGTTAAACATAGGAAAAGGCGCTTGGAAGAAAATCAAGGAAATCTGCGGAGAAAAACTGCATCTCCTACCCAAATATATTCAGTATTGGAATCTCATTCACAGCGCCGCACGCATAACACATATCGAAATCGACTTTGAGAAAAAAGATTTCCTCATACGGGCTGAGTCTGTTTACGAGTGTGAGATTGGACGGGGCCATGGCAAACCGTTTAGCAACATTTTCCGCGGCAGCCTCGCGGGCATGCTACAGGAGACTCTGGGCGTAGAGACTGTTGTGGAGACCAAGTGTATCGCGGCGGGCGACCCCTACTGCGAGTTTGTTCCGGCGAAGAAATCTTAGCTGCGGAGGCTGAGCGGCCTGGTCAAGTGTCGCCTGGCTGATACAGCGGCCTCGTAGACGCCTACGGAGAGCCGGCGGGGGACAACAGTTTTTACACTGGCCTCTGGAGGAAGCTTCTCACCACATCTCTCACATCTATAGCCCTTGTTCCTCCCCAGCGACTCCATTCTCCTGCCACATCTTGGACAATTCGGCGGCCTCGTGACCATTTGTTCTGCGAGGCTTCTCACCTCTATTTTCTCGATGTTAAGCGTCAGCCCCTCCGGCTTCTCCTTCACAGCCCCCATAACCCTCACAACATCACCTTCGACAAGCTGCTGAACAACTTGTCTAAGCCCGCCTGTTGGCCGGTAAGCCGCGCAAACGATTTCACCACCCTCGTCAGCAACTCTGAAGAAAACATGCCCACCCTGTTTCACAAACGGCCTCCCCACAACCGTCCCCTCAACAACCACGTTTTGATACGGCTTGAGCAACGGTATCCGCGACGGTATGTAATGCATGTCAGTGGCCTGGTTGGTCGCGAAGACCGTGAAAAACTCGATTTCCTCGTGGAACCTCACCATCGAGAGACCTTTCAAAGCGTTTTCTGG
Source organism: Nitrososphaerota archaeon (assembly GCA_041641305.1). GTDB lineage: Archaea > Thermoproteota > Nitrososphaeria_A > Caldarchaeales > Caldarchaeaceae > Caldarchaeum. The sequence continues at coordinate 671,532 of JBEPYN010000001.1, forward strand.
AACGGTGGCCCTGACGCCTGCAAGGACAGGGCATGGTGTATGGGGAGTTATCCTGATTTCACCTGTCTCCGGGTCGTAGCTGTCGAAGGTGAGGCCGCTTCGGTGGAGCTCGATGACCGATGATGGGTCGAGGCGTCGCATGGTTCCCCAGTTGCTTGGAACACGGTAAGCGATGGCTTCGTAGGTCGGGTTCTCGAGCGGTAGGCCGATGGCTGCCAAGGCACCGATAACTCCCCTCCCGCCGTTGAACCTGTAAACCTCTGCTCCATGTTTCTCGGCGAGCTCAACCGCTTCATCCAACCCAACAATCTCCCGCACAGCCCTCATCCCAAACATTTTCCACTCCTCAGGAACCTCCACACCTCTGTAAACAACCACACCCGGCTGCGTCTCCGCAAACCCCTTCTCATAAAACTCCTCAACAGTCTGGAGAACGGTTTCCACAGCCTTGTCCACCATGGTTTCGGAGACTTTGAAGTGGAGGGAGACGGCGGCGTTTCCACGTGTTTTGAACGGGCAGTTGGGGTTAAGACGTATGAGACGGCTCAGCTCATGCTTCTCACACCCCTGCGCCAAAAGCCTCCGCTCAGCAACCGCCGCCACATACGTCGTGCACATCCCCCTAACCGAGTCCGTGTCATCGACACCTATCCAAAGCAGCGCCACAACCACAACAACAGAATCCCCGCAAATAGATGTTGCGCGGTGAAGCATTAAATAACGCCGTTTTGATTGTGTTGGTTGAAGGTGAGAGCCCTAATCACGGAAACTGTTTCACTGTCTTTTGAGGAGATTAAGAGGTATGGACGGCACCTCATAATCCCAGAGGTGGGTATGGCGGGTCAGAAGAAGCTGAAGAGCGCTAAAGTGCTTGTTGTCGGCGCCGGAGGCCTCGGCTCACCCATCTCGCTCTACCTCGCCGCCGCCGGAGTAGGCAAAATAGGGCTGGTCGACTTCGACCTCGTCGACGAAAGCAACCTCCAGCGACAGGTTCTCTACACAGCCAAGGACGTTAAGAGGCCCAAACTCGAGGTGGCGAAGGAAAGGCTGACGGCCTTGAACCCCCACATCGAGGTCGAGACATATGAGACGAGGCTGACCTCGGAAAACGCCTTGGACATCATAAAGGAGTATGACATCGTCGTCGACGGCACGGACAACTTTCCGACGCGGTATCTCGTGAACGATGCATGCGTCCTCCTCGGAAAACCAAACGTCTACGGCAGCATTTTCAGGTTTGATGGACAGGTCTCTGTTTTTGATGCGCGGAGAGGCCCGTGCTACAGGTGTCTTTACCCCGAGCCGCCGCCGCCTGGTCTTGTTCCAAGCTGTGCCGAGGGGGGTGTGCTGGGTGTTTTGCCGGGCGTCATAGGCGCATTACAAGCCATGGAGACGATTAAGCTGATCATCGGCATCGGCGAGCCGTTGATAGGGAGGCTTCTTCTCTTCGACGGCCTCCACATGTCCTTCACGGAGCTGAAGCTGCGAAAAGACCCCAACTGCGTCATCTGCGGCCCCAACCCGCGGATACACGAGCTGATAGACTATGAGGCCTTCTGCGGCGTAACACCTTCAACCGACACAGGCATGCACATAACGCCCGAGGAGCTTCACCAGAAGCTGCAGAGAGGTGAGAAGGTGTTTCTCCTCGACGTCCGCGAACCCGTCGAATACGAGATATGCCATCTCGAGAACGCCGTCCTCATACCGTTGTCCAAGCTACCCGAGCACGTCAACAAGCTCAGCCTAACCGATGAAATCGTCGCCTACTGCCACACAGGTGTGCGCAGCAGCATGGCCGTCAAGCTCCTCCGCGACCTCGGGTTCACCCGTGTGAAAAACCTCGCAGGCGGAATAGATGCATGGGCCGAGCGCGTAGATCCAAGCATGCCTAGGTACTAGGCGGCGGAGGCGGAGGAGGAAGAGCAGGCGGAGAGCGCCACATTCTTCTCCTCGACAAACCATATGAAAACGCTGCAACAACTGCGGCGAGAATGAGGAAAGCCTCCGCGTAGGCGATGTTTCGGTGCAGTAGGTTTTCGTCGCTTAGCATGCTGTAGCGGAGACGGAGGTCGGCGAGCTCCCTGCTTCTCTCATCGAGCTGAGACTGCAGGTAGCCTATCTGCTGCTTAGCAGACTCGTGCCGCGTAACCAACACATCATAGAGCTCGTGTAGCTGGTTGAAAGAAGCCTGCAACATGCTATATTCCTTGGTGAGGTTACGATAATCGTGGAGAAGCTGTTGATAGCTTGCGGAGAGCGCCTCGTTTTCTCTGCTCAGCATCTCGTAGCTGGCCTGTAACGCTTTCAACTCACCAACAGTGGCCACATACCTATCATTCAGCCGCCGGTATTCATCCGACATGGTTTGGATACGTTGCTCAAGCCGCTGAATCTCCTCCATGGAGCTGTTCAGACGTGTCGTGAGCGTTGCCGCAGTGTTGAGAGCCTCTTCGAGACGGTTCCTGAGCATGTTTATTTCTGTTTCAAGGTTTTGGATGGTTGCGCGCAGCTGGTTTATCTGCTGTTGTGCGTTGTTGAGCTCGTTTAACAGGTCTTGGTATGTTCGCGTGCTGACTGTTGCGATGTGCCATGTATGTGTTAGTGGCTGGTATGTTGTTTCGCGTGTGTAGTTGGCGAAGAACGTTGCTGTGACCACGGGGTCACGTCGCTGCACGTTGGGCACGCAGATGCTGTAGGTTTTGACGATGTTGCCGCCCGAGGAATATAGTGTCGGCGTGGAGACAACGTTGTCCACCAGGAGCGTGGTTGTCCCGGCTTCTGACGTGTAGCTCACCTTCAACCACATCCTTTCCACGTCAACATCCCCCAGAAAAGTAACCTGAAAAACCAAGGTGAAGCAATCCCCTACACGCAGCTCAACCGGATAACTCAACACAACCTTAAGCCTCGCATCGTCAACAAGCGAGGAAAAACCATCCGCCCCCGCCAACGGCAACAACAAAACCAACACCAAAAACGATAGAACAAAGAGCCTCATACAAAAAGGCTCTACACGGCGGCCTATAAGCTCTGTCAAAAAATTGTTTAAAAACAGGAGACGCATCTCGTTTTTGTGCAGAGAAGCGTTCTCGAGGAGCTGCTGGACATCGACTATGACGAGACCGCCTCCGCTATTCAGGGGTTTATCGCGGAGAGGCTGCGGCTAAGCGGTGCTTCGGGGCTTGTTCTCGGTCTCAGCGGCGGAGTTGACTCGAGTGTCGTGGCGGCGTTGTGTACACGGGCTGTTCCGCGGGAGAAGATTCTGGGACTAATCATGCCGACCGGTTTCACACCTGATCAGGATGTCGCCGACGCACTAGCTCTCGCAGAAAAACTCGGCATATCCACGCGATACATATCAATCGACCCTATTGTTCAAAGCTACGCTGAGCGTCTTGGCGTTGGAGTTGATGAGCCTGGTGCGAGAATGGCTTATGCAAACCTAAGGGCCAGAATAAGGATGACGCTCCTCTATTTCCAAGCAAACCTCCACAACATGCTCGTGGTGGGGACGGGTGATAGGAGCGAGCTTCTCCTCGGATACTACACCAAGTATGGAGACGGCGGGGTTGACATTCTACCGATAGCTGGACTGTATAAGACACAGGTCAGAAGGCTCGGCCAAGCTCTTGGCTTACCAGAGCAGATAGTGAATAAGCCCAGCAGCCCCCAGCTCTACCCCGGACACAGAGCAATAGACGAGTTGCCCGGCGACTACACCATCCTCGACCCCATACTCTACCTACTCTTCGACAAAAAACATTCACCGCAACAGGTTGTCGAGAAAGGATTTGAGAAACGGGTTGTGGACGCGGTTTTGGCAAGGTATGAGGGCAGTTTTCACAAACGGGAGATGCCTCCCACAGGACCTAGACCGGTTCCCGTCACTCGATAAACTCGCGGCCGATGACTTCACGGGCCACTATCAGCTTCAGGATGTTCTCGGCGCCCTCTGCTCCGACGACGTAGCTGAAGGCCGCGAGCCAAGCCCTGAAAATCGGTGTTTCCTTGAAGTAGGATGCGCCGCCATAGATTTTCATCACTTCCTCGCCTATGTCGACGGAGAGTGATGCGCATCGGAGCTTTGCCATGGCTCCGAGTTTGGCGACGTCCCCGAGTGTGCCTACACCGTCTCTGTAGTATCGGTCGGCTGTCCACGCAGCCTTGTAGCTCAGTAGTTTGGCCGCCTCTAGTGCTGAGGCGAATTCGGCTATTTTGAGGCTGATGCCTTGGTAGGCTGCTATCGGTTTTCCAAACACTTTTCTCGTCCTAACCCATTCAACGGCCCTCTCCATCAGCCACTCGGCGCATCCAACACACACCGCTCCAATCATGGTTCTCGCAAGGTTGAAGCCCTCCATCGCGATCTTGAAGCCACCGTTCACCTCACCCACTCTATAGACATCATCCACCTCCACATTCTCAAACGTAAGCACAGATGTGTCGAGACCTCTTCGCGCAAACTCTGTCCACGGCTTGTAGCGGATACCTTTCGTCAACACACCGTTCTTCTTCATCAACAGCAGGAAGTCTGTTATCGTGCGGTGTTTGAGGCCGGGGTCGCCGCTTCTCGCTATCAGAAACCAGCCGCCGCCCCACGGCATCTTCTCAATAACCGTGGGAAGCGAGACCATCGACTTCTCACCCGATATCAGCCATTTTCCATCACCTCTCCTCTCGGCCCTGACCTGCACAGACGCGACATCGCTTCCACCATGGGCCTCCGTGCTAGCTATTCCTATGGCGGCTTCGCCCGCCGCAACACGTGGAAGAACCTCCTGCTTCGCCTCCTCCAAACCATATCTCTGAATGATGTAGGGCCATGAACACTGTAGAAGATACATGACAGCAATCGATAATGCGGGGCCGTGGTAAGCGAGCTGCTCGGCGGCGATCGCCGCCTCTAGAAAAGACCCATCCTGTCCACCGTATTCGGATGAGATGGTCATCCCCATCAACCCGACCTCAGCCATCTTCTCGATAATCTCCCTGTCTATCTCACCCTTGTCATCCACCTCAATCCACCTAGGCTCGATAACTCTTTTGCAGAACTCTGAAACCTTGTCACGGAGAAGCTGCTGCTCACTATTTAGACGGAAATCCATGAAAATATGGTTTAGGCAGCACTATTTTTGGTTCATGGCCTCTCCACAACTATTTTCATGTAGCTGATGCGGCGGGTTTTGCCGTTGACCACAAACTCCTCGCTCCATGTGGAGATATCCTTTATCCGCAGGTTTTGGTGAAATGATTTGCGTAAAAGCTCGACGGTGTCCACACAGAGTGGGATGTTTTTTCCGCGTGCAACAAGCTCAACCTCCTTACTTCCCCTGTTGAAAAGCACAATCGAAGCGGTAACATACCTAAACACAGGCTTCTTCCCCACTATGACTAGACGCGGACGCTGGGCGCCGGACGCCATTACATCAATTAACTGAACTACGCTATTTAAGCTATCGGCATACACCATGAAGGCCGCTTTTCAAGGCGTTTTCCACTAACACTTATATCCGGGTCAGCGAGCTGGGTTTGACTCAAATGGATGAAGAAAAGCGGTTTTCGAAAAAAGGTTGGCTGAGCCAGACGCCTGAGGGTGATTTGCTTCTTGTCAACGAGGACGGAGAAGCCTACAAGGTTAACGAAGCTGTGATAGCTGTGTGGAACCTGTTTGAGAACAAGACTGTTTCCGATGTTGTGGGCGAGGTTGCGGAGCAGGTGAACCGCGACCCAGCCGAGTTGAAGGAAGCAATTGAGCAGCTTGCCGCGAAGCTTGTCGAAGCAGGGCTTATAGGCTAAGGCTATAGAAGAAGCGTCGCCAACATGATCGACAGCAACGGTACGGCGAGGGCGGCTACCCTGTAGACTCTCACCCCGAATGAGACCGCCTGCGACACCACGTCGAGGAAATCGCTGAAAACTTTCACGTTTTCCAGCGTGACTGTTTTGTGGGCTGCGGCGGCGTCTGCGAGGTCTTCGGCCGCCCGTTTATGCAGCTCGTCGAAAAGGGTGGCGAGTTTCTCGGGGGGGATAGCTTCGCCGAGTGGATGGTATCCTCTGCCGCCGAGGGAGACCGCGTTGACCATGTGTGTGTCGGTTGTGCACAGCTCGGTGTCCACGCATCCGTTTTCGCTCGCGACCTGCTGTAGAACATTCCTAACCCAAGGCATGGCGTTGTTGGCGTCGGCCACAACCAGCGAGGTTTTCACACCATTCACCTCGAACAAGATGCATGATATCCCGCCTGCACCCACTCCATCGCTTGGCCCAATATCCGATGGAACCGCGCGAGCGTATCCGATGCGTATTTTTGACAAGGGGCTTGGACTCTGTTCAGAGGAATTTGTGAGAAACGTTCTTATTTTTTCTATTGTTGTGTTGTCGAGGTTTTTCAGGTTGTCGCTGAAGCTGTTGTGCGAGTCGACGACTATTTTTTTGCTTGTGTGATGAGGTGGGAGCACTTCGGGTGGCAGGTCCTCCATCGGCTGTGGATGGAGTGTGAGGATTACCATCTCTTTGTCGGCGATGTTGACGGTGAGGCTGCTGACGCCGTCGAAGTTTGTGCGCCACAGTCCACTGGCTTCCGTGAAGTATGCGCCGTTTTTCTCAAGCCGCTTGGCTTCTTCGGCGATTGTCTCGGCAACCTTCTCCGAAAGCTCTATGTTTGCGAGGTTTTTCTCATGGCTCGACAATCCCTTCAACACGATTGGCTGAAACCCTTTTTCTGCCAGCTTGTTCTGCAGAATTGCGGGAAACATGCTTGAGCCAACCGCTCTAAACGGTCCCGGATGAATGTCCGAGACGACGAGTGCTACAGAAGGTTTCCCCACACGCCTCAACACGAACAACTCGCATCCGACACGGTCCTCGTTTCCCAGCCTCATCATCAACTCCTCAAGCTCTCTCGAGTGGCCCGAGAGAAGGCTTGCGAGAAATGCTTGAAGAAGCCTGAAGGGCCTGATGCCCTGAATAGGCTTGGACAGGTCTATCAGGTGGCGGACAATTTCGAGAGAAACCACGCCTACTAAGAAGCTTGTAAGAGATATTTGGATGGCTTTGGACCAGTTGGCGAGAAAGGCCTGAAGCGTTAGCAGGTTGAGCAGCATGGGCGGTGTCGACAGCAGAGCGGCCAGAAGCGGAGTTATTCTGAAGCCGATGGCTCTTCTAACCGAGTAGCTGAGGAAAACCGAGGAGGCCGCCGATGCGGCGAGGACCGCGACAGCTGCGGCAAGGTTGACCCATCTCAGGGGAGCGGATAACAGTATGCCCGCGAAAACGACACCCGTCTCCACGACCGAGAGCGAGTCGAGGCGGCGGCTCGTGTAGTTTGGGGATTTTCTTCCCAAGAATGCGGCTACAACCCTGTTTAGAAGAAGCGTCGAGGCGAGAACAGCTGCGAAAAATGCTGCAGAGATGAAAACATCCGCCGAATAAAGGTAGATTATCACAGTTGAGATGCTGGCCATGACAAGCAGAGCCTCCAGCGAGGCTGCGCCCCCGTAAAACCCTTTGATGAGCCTGTATCTCTCGGCTATGTTACCTGCGGCGCTGCTCACCATCTTAGCCCATGTGCCGTAAACTAGTTAAAAGAGTTAGTGCGCAGGCTTATATGCAGGGTTTTGGTTTTCTGGGTTGTTGCTTCGGCCGGGGAGAGACGGCGGAGTTGTGCTGTCTGTCAACGGGTTTTCGGCGGCTTTCGACACTCGTCCTCAGAAAGGCCTCGGCTTTGTTTCGCACGCTCACTCGGATCACGTGGCCACCGGCCGAAACATCATCGCGACCCGTGAAACTATATCTCTGATTAGGAAAGTCTGGCAGATACCTGCGGGCTACAGACCCATACGCTACCGCGAAGCCATCCGCCTAAGCGACTCGGTCTCTGTTCAGGCGTTTAACTCGGGTCACGTGCTTGGGTCGGCCATGTTCAGGCTCGACGTCGGCGGCGAAACTCTCGTCTACACAGGGGACATAAACACCGTCCAAACCCTGACCACCATTCCCGCAGAACCGGTTGACGCCGACATACTCGTCATCGAGACAACCTACGGCCACCCCGACTACGTTTTTCCGCCGAGACACGAGACCATGGCATGGATATTGAAATGGGTCTCCAAAACACTTGCGGAAGGCGATTTACCCGCTTTCAAGGCCTATTCCATCGGCAAGTCACAGGAGCTTATCAAGCTCTTCAACACCTACACAAGCTTGCCCGTAGTGGTTGGAAAAACCGTGGCAAACGCTTCAAATACCTATGTAGAAAACGGTGTCAAGCTGGATTTCATGCGTTCGGGGACAAGGGAGGCGGTGGAGGTGCTTGGCGGAGGAGAAGCGGTTTACATAGATAGTCAGGCGAGGGGCGTGCCCGTGCACAGACGGGTCAGGTGGGCTACAGTTACCGGCTGGGCTGTCAGGGGATGCCCCGAAGGGTTTGACGCAGCTTTTCCGCTCAGCAGCCACGCCGACTACCGAGGCCTCCTAAACTACGTCGAAGAAAACAGGCCCAAGAAAGTTTACACCATCCACGGCTTCTCCCAACTCTTTGCGAACATGCTGCGGCGACAAGGATTCGACGCGACACCTTTCACATGATGAAAACTTAAAATCAGCCAATCATCTTCTATGGCTGGGTTGAGCTCAAAGAAACGTAAGGAGGCCCCTATGCCGGCCACCGCCGCGGGGCTGCTGCGGTTTTTCGAAGACGAGTCGACGGGGGTTAAGGTGAGGCCCGAGATTGTTTTGGGCGCCTCGGCCGCGTTGATAGCCGCGGTGCTGATACTGAGGGCCCTGTTCCCGATTTAGCCCACAGCCTCCTCTATCGACGCCTGCCCAACGCCCGTAAGCCTCCACCGAACACCACGGCCTCTGCCCCTTTTCTCAACAACCCTGTCACGCCTAAGCCTCTTGAGATGATGGCGGACAACATGCAGCGGAAGACCTGTTTTTCTACTGATTTCCATGGTTGAGCATTCGCCTTCCTCGAGGGCTGTTATAATTTTCGACCGTGCCTCAAGTCCTTTTCTCACGTTCTTGACCGATGTGAGATAGGCGCGAGGGTTTATCATATCTACTCAGCTGCGAAGGCTTCGAGCCTCGTCTGGACAGCTTTCTCCACGGGCTTCTTCGTGGGTGTGAAGAGGTCGACGACGTTCTCCACCGCCGAGAGCGTTCTTTCGATGAGGTATGTGTTTCTGATGTTTTTCTCCGCCATCTGCTTCGCGAGTTCGATGTATTTCTCGACGTTTCCGCGGAAAACAGTCAGCGACAAATCGGTTTGACAGCTTGGACACTTCCCCGTCAAAGGCAGCCGCCGGAATTTTTTGTTACATTTCTTGCAGCGGAAACTCTGAACCATGAAGGCTTTCACGTTTCCCAGGATGTCGGGGAGAATGTGTGAGGATACTATGCTGTCGACGAGGCCCGCGTCACGCACACCGTCGAGGCTATCCATCAAGGCAAGCTGCCCCGCAATCTTCTCAAACATGGATTCGAGTGATTTGTATGCTGAGACGATGTCGGGAACGGTTAACATGGTCTGTGGATGGGTGTACATGGTCCCTGTTCCTCCATAGCCTGCGGCGAGGTCGTCCCCCAGGATACGAACAAGCGGCCTGTATTCGCTTCCCTTGGCTCTGCGTAGAGACAGCTGATAAAACTCGACGGGGATGCTGCTCCACACGTCGACGTTGTGCGCCTGCTCGTCAACATCCTCTGGATACACTATCCGTGTCACGAGAAGAGGTGTATCCATTTTTCCTCCTATGCGGTCAGGTATGTAGAAGCGTGAAAAGTTCATCAAAACATCTGCGAGCAGCATTATGCTGTCCTCGTCTCCGTCGCAGTCGCGGCGTTTGGCTGCGTGGAAAACCGGGTGAGCGAAGTTGAGGTCCGCGTCCAGCATCCCTATCACACGTGCTACGACTCCTACGTATGTGTGTGGCGAAAGGCCTACAACAAGTTGTCCTATGAGGTCTCCGACGTCCCGTAGGTTGTAGAGTTTTTCGAGGCCTGCGTGTTTGAGGAGGTCGTCGATGTAGCGTGAAACTTTGACAAGATGCTCGGCAGCTTTTCTGCTGAGGATGATGTCTTGAGGCTTCAGCTCGAGGACCTGTTCATCGGATGCGAGCGGGTTTCCAAACACGTCATGGAGATAGCCGAGGCTGCGCAGCCTCTCTACAGAGACACCTATCTGGCGAGGCGTGAAATGGGTCAGCGGCGCGTTGGTCGCGTCAAACCTTACGGTGCCATCCTTGTACACGTAGAGACCGTACCGCGCCCGCAGCAAACCCTTCAAGAAGCTTTCAGGAGCCTTCACACGGCTCGTCAACCCCTTCACACCGCTCAGCCGAGGAGGCGCAGACTCGCCGATTATCTGCAGAGCCGAGGAAAGCTCAGCCCGAAGATCCACCTGCTGCTTAGCCGAGAAAACGACTTCTCCCCCGCATTTGTCGCAGCTGTCCACCAGCTCGGTGAACTGTTTTCTACATGTTCTGCATACGCCGTAGAGGGTGGTGTATGAGCCGCATTCGCCGCATGTTTCTCTCCAGCCTATTTTGCCGCAGTTTATGCAGATGCGTGTGACGAGCTCGACCGTGACGATGCTGGTTTTGGCGGAAACTATGTCTCGTGTGGCTCCGCCCGCGAGACCGATTGGGAAGAGGAAGTGGACGGCGGGGCTTGTTTTACGTGGCCCTGCTTTCTCAGGCCTCCCCATCCTCGCAGTCAGGCTCGACCCCCGTTTATCACGCACCTCCACACCCGATATTCTGCGGATAAACATCAGCGGGTCCTCGTCAGCTGAGGGCTCAAACTCTTCATCGGGCCTTAGCAGCGTGGTCAGGACAAGGTGGTCGTCCTCGGAGATGATGATTTTTCCATCGATTATCCGGTGCTCTAGGAGGATGGCTTCGAGTATCTGTTTTATTTCTGGGCTGAGGCTGTAGATGTGGTGTTGGTTGCCTGTTTTTAGCCATGTTCTCAGCTGGTTGATTTGCTGTGTTGTGATGTTTGTCCAGAAGTGTAGGTGGCTTGGGTGTAGTGGGACGCCTGTGTTGACGCTTAATGCGAGCGCTTCATTGGCTGTTGGCTTGGCAGTGAAGGGGTTTCCGGCAAAAAGTTTGAGACGCTTCAGCGGTATGCCTGTTTTCTCAGCGACCTTCTCCAACCCATGCGAAGCAACCATGTTGAGATAATCTTTCTGCCACCATTCTTCACAGTAGCCCGCGGGCCTCAGCTCAACGTTGTTCTCTACACAGTCGCCCACCGAGACAAGGATGTCGCCGAGGAAAAGCACCCTATCAATCGAGTCGGCTACTTTTCTGTAGGTTTCCTCGGATGTTAGCTTGACCACGTCTCCGCCACGTGTCCTGACGACGGGGGGCTCGATGACGTCGACTGGTGTGACTATTCCCCCTTTTCCGGGAAAGTCAGTCTTGAGCTGGGTGCCTGTCACGATGTATCCTTTTAGGACCCGCATCGTCAGCGGATGTATGCCGTATGCGGCCATTCCTGTGGCGAAGGCGCGGCCATACCTTATCCTGAAGCCCCCGAACCTGTCAGCCAAGGAAAGAACAGGTCTCCCACCTATTACTTCGAGGGAGCCCTCCTCACCGTTTTCCTCTTTCTTGACAGATGCTTTGGCCAGCTCCTCTATCCAGTCCCATCCCGACATCTTCATCGAGCGGACTGTGTTCAAAACCTTCTTGGCTCGGCCGACTATGCCGTCGTTTACAACTCTGAGAGCGCCGCCGCGTAGATAATTTGTCTCGATGCGTTCAAGGTCGCGGAAAGAGGGGACAGGTATCTCATCCGTTGCTACGCCGCTTATCTCGACAGGTGTCATCCGGTAAGCGTAGGCAATCAGCTTATCGGGCACGCTGTACTGGAACCTGCCAACATGTCTTATGTAGGTGCGGAGCTCTTCCACAAATCGTTTAACCTCTTCCTCACGGGCCTTGAACCTGTCAAGCCCCAGCAGCCTACGCACATAGTCGGCGAGCACGACGACGCTGGCGAGCTCTGTGCCGCCCGCTGCTCTAATCGGGCCAGCGAAATAGACTGCGAGATAACGTGTTCCGTCGTCGTTTTCCTTTATGCGTACGTGTGAAATTCCCTCGGAGGGGGCTGCGGTGATGCATGGAGGAGTTAGGACCGCGAGGGCTGTGCAGACGGCTTGGTGGATGACTTTTTCCTCCGACTCTGCTCCGAGGCTTGAGTACACGATTTCTTCGCAGAGTTTAAACGCTAGCTCTATTCCCGAGAGCTTCTCCCTAAGCCGTCTAATTTTCTCAGCCACACCACTTGGCCCCACCAAGAGCTCAACACGTTCCTCCATCCTGTCCGCGAAAACCGTCTCAACAAAAGGCAGAGGAGCGTGCGTCTTCTCCCTGTAAGCCGAGGCAACCCCGTAAACACGCTCAACCTCTCTCAGAATAGCGCTCCTATACTCCTCTAAACCCGGGTCCAACCCTGTGGAGGCTTATGGCCTACGCGGCTTAAAAAGAGTTTAGATATCGGCCAAAGTTTTACCAACGCTCGGCTGCGTCTGGAGAGACCTGAGGTATTCGTCGAAGGGCTGCCGTATCACGATGCCTTTCTCAGGCTCTATGGTGAATACATACATGGTGGAGTCCATGCTGCTCCACCTCATTTTCCTCACGTAGATTGTGCGGACGAGGCTGCCGCCAATCTGCTTCACGCCGAGCACTATGACCCCCGATGCGAGAAACTCCTCCAGCATGAACCTGCTCATTTTCTTGGAGCCCGTGGGTATGTCTGTCGTCATCAGAGTTGTGACGCCGAACCTCTCCTCAATCATGGTGATGATTTCGCGTAGGTATTCTCGGACGTAGAACTCGTCCTTGGCTCCCTGAGCGAGGGCTGAGACGGGGTCGAGAACAAGCCTCGTGAATCTGCGGCCCCTTGTCGCGTTGTAGATGGCGTCGACGAATGCTCTGCTCTCTTTGCCGTATTTCCGTGCCTCGGCGGCGTAGAGCCTCAGCTCAAGCGGTATGAAGCGCCCAGCCTCCATGAAGGCCCAGAAATTCCAGCCAAGCGACTCCGCTCCACGCAAAACTCCTTCAACCCTCTCGTCGATGGTGACATAGACGCATGTCTCGTTTTGCGTCAGCCCGTTGAGGAGAAACTGCAGAGAGAGAATGGTTTTCCCTACTCCCGTTTCACCCGTTACCAGATATGTTCTACCACGTATGAGGCCTCCGCCGAGCATCTTGTCAAGCCGTGGGTTGCCCGTCGAAAGCCTCTCATCAAGCTCAGCCATGTAAAACATCCATCAACACCCTCATATATATCTGCAAAGTCGCACACAGGCTTTACATTATTCGAGCACAACCCCTCGCGCCAAAAGCGCGGCAACAGCCTCTACAGCAGCTATTCCCAGCCCATCTACGCCCAGTTTTTCACGTCCATAGGATGGGTCTACACAGCCTGCCCCAAAGAGTGCCTTGGCCGCTTGGCGGAATTTTTGGAATGCTTGTCGGTAGGCTTGAGCGTCTGCGAGGACCATGGCTCCGTAGAATCCGAGGTCTGATATTGATGCGACAACGAGGTGTGTGGCCGTTGTCGAGGATGCTATGCCTCCGTTGCAAGGGCAACTGCAAACCGCTCCATGTGGAACATGCGTCTCGACAGCGTCTCTTATCAATCCCATGCCAGCCTCGTTGCCGCCATCGCCAAAAGCTATGAAGGTTCTGCCCGAGTTGCTGAGTTTCTCGAAAAACTTGTCAAGAGGCGCCGTGTAGGATGTGATGTTTTCTCCTACGCTGTTATGATATTGGCCGTGTTTGTTTGCACCGGGCCTCTCCACGGCGACCAATATGTCGGCCCCGGTCTCCTCAACAAGCCGCGTCACAGCTTCTTCTCCGACGTCATGTGGCACACTTTTTACCATCGACAACCTTGCCCCAGCGGCCCTCAGCCCCGTCTCCGCAACAGTCTCAAATCCCTCATCCACGAGAAGCACAGCCTGTCCACCTCTCTCCTCAACCCATCTCCCGAAAATCACCGAAGACAAGAGGCCGTCGGATTCCGGTGCCCCGCCAAACCTGAGAATTGGAAACCCCGCAGCAACAACGGCAACCCTCGCATCACTCAAAAGCTCAGCAGCCCTTCCACACAGAGGCTCATCCACCAATTTTCTCGCAGCCGCATACAGGCTCTTCACCACCCCTCTTCCAACATAGTCAACCGTCACAACCCTGTCAACAAACTCCGCCGCATCCAACCCATAAATCACACCAACACCCACCCCATATGAATGTTCCAGCTATACGCCGGCGTGGACATTCTCGAGGGGAAGGTGGCGCGGCTAATCAGAGGCCGTGTAGAGGATGCCGTGTTTTACCCGGGGTCGCCTACCGAGTATGTGAGGAGGTGGCTGGATGATGGGGCTGACTGGGTTCACGTGGTTGACCTTGACGCCGCCCTCGAGAGAGGGGACAACACAGCTCTCCTGCGGCAGGTCGCCGAGGCCGCGTTAGGCCGTGTCCAAGCAGGCGGCGGAGTAAGATCCGTAGCCAAGGCCCTCGACCTCGTCGACGCAGGCGTCTCGAGAATCGTCATATCAAGCCTCTACTTCAGCAGGCGCGAAGATGCTTTGATGCTTCTCGGAAGCCTCGGCGCTGAGAAGCTGTGTGTAGCCCTTGATTTTGACGAGGTGGGGATGGTTGTTACACGTGGGTGGCGGGAGCGGACGCGGCTGCGTCTCCAAGATGCTGTGGAGCAGGTTTTGTCGGACGGGTTTAGACATGTTTTGGCCACGGACGTCGCGGCCGATGGAACACTCGCGGGGACAAACCTCACAGTCCTCGCAACAGTCGACGAGGAGCTGAGACATCACATGGTTGTGGGCGGCGGCGTATCATCGGTCAGAGACCTTCTCCTCCTTAGGGACAGCGGCTTCGCGGGAGCTGTTGTGGGCAAAGCACTTTACGAGAACCGTCTCAGCCTAAGAGAAGCCGTGGATACTTTAAAGCATCGACAGACTGGTAGGTGAGCTGGAGTTGGTGGCTAAGCGGATAATTCCATGCCTCGACGTCGACAACGGCAGAGTGGTGAAGGGGCGGAGGTTTGTCGACCTCCGCGAAGCCGGCGACCCCGCGAAACTGGCCGCAAGCTATTCCGAGCAAGGAGCTGATGAGCTTGTCTTCCTCGACATCTCAGCATCGCGGCAGAACCGCGACATACTTGTCAACGTGGTGCGAAGCGTGGCCGAGGTGATAAACATTCCCTTCACCGTCGGAGGCGGAATAAGAACCATATCAGACGCAGACACAGTCCTCCGCAACGGAGCCGACAAAGTCTCCATAAACACCGCAGCCGTCAAAGACAACACCCTCATCAAAAGACTCTCCGAAACATATGGCGCCCAGTGCGTCGTCGTCGCCATCGACGCAAAAAAGAGCAACATGATGCCGAGCGGGTATGAGGTCTACATCTATGGCGGCACGTCTCCCACGGGGTTGGATGCTGTCGAATGGGCTAGGAAGGCTTCTGAGCTTGGGGCGGGTGAGATTCTTTTGACGAGCATCGACATGGATGGGACGGAGAACGGCTACGACATCGAGTTGACGAAGAGGGTTGCCGAGGCGGTTGATGTCCCTGTTATAGCGAGCGGCGGCGCAGGCTCTCCCGCGCATATCTACAGGGTTTTATCCGAGGCGGGTGCTGACGCGGCCCTCGCAGCCTCGATTTTCCACTTCGGCGTATACACGGTTGCTGATGTTAAGAGGTTTCTGCGAGAACGTGGTGTTGAGGTGAGGCTATGAACATAGTGGATGTCAGGTTTGACGCAGGAGGGCTTGTGCCTGTTGTTGTGCAGGATGTGGATTCGGGGGAGGTTTTGATGGTGGCTTACGCCAACGCCGAGGCCCTGCGCCTAACTTTTGAGACAGGGTTTGCGCATTTCTGGAGCAGAAGCAGGCAGAGGCTGTGGAAAAAGGGGGAGGAGAGCGGAAACGTCATGCACGTGGTTGAGGTGCGGGTTGACTGCGACGGCGACACACTCCTCTACATCGTCAAGCCAACAGGCCCCGCATGCCACACAGGCAACAAAACATGCTTCTACCGAAAACTCAACCCCTAACAATTTTGACAAAGTTGCGCAGTATCCTCTCACCTGCCGCAGCGCTTTTCTCAGGATGAAACTGTGTCCCATAAACTGTTCCCGAGCCGACGACCGCTGGGAAGTCTATGCCATGGCTTGCCTCTGCGAGAACCAGCTGGGGATTGGATGGCTGTGGGTGGTAGCTGTGGTTGAAATAGACCCACGCGTTGTCAACGTTCTCCAGCAGAGGCGACTCACGCCTCATGTGCAGCATGCTCCAGCCCATGTGCGGCCTTTTAACGCTTGGCGGAAGCATGACAACCCTCCCCCCGAAGACCCCGAGCCCACGTCCAGGCCCCTCCTCACTCCCCTCAAAAAACAACTGCATGCCTAGACAGATTCCGAGAGTGGGGACTCCCTCCCTAACCATCTCGACAAGCTCGTTTCGCATGGGCGCAATTTTCTCAGCCGCGGCCGAGAAGCTTCCCACACCGGGCAAAACCATGCAGTCAACATCTTTTACAGGCTTCTCCGAGACAACCACCTCCAGCCCAAGCCGTTTCAAGGCATGGGAGACACTAAACACGTTGCCCACACCATAGTGGAGAACCAGCGCCCTCAACCCCACCACAGCATATGCAGGAGATAAAAAGTATTATGCGCAGCCTTATCGGTACTTTTTCATGGTTTCGTTCGGAGAGCATCCTTCTCGGCATCTTGTGCATATCCCGTCCCGGTCTACAGAAGTGTTGGAGAACAATTCTTCTCAGGAAGCCTAAACTTCGAGAGCTATCTGAAGGTTATGGTCTCTAAGCGGAGCGGCCGTGATTCATGGACACATTATGGATTGTGCCGGAAATGAAAATAGAAACTCTATTTTTATCCTATGAAGGTCACGTCTTCCAATCCTCTAAAGTGTGGGTCTCCCGTAACTATTTTTGGCGCGTTTTCCTTTGCTGTTGCGTATATTATTGAGTCGGCTATTGGCCAGCCTTTGATTCTCTTTTTCATCAGGAAGTCTATCTCACCAGCCTTGGTCGCTAGATTAATGTCTAGTGGTAGAACCTCTGTGGTAAGCTCTATGAAGGACGTGACTTGTCGCATCTCCTGCTCCTTCCTACGTCCGGTTTCTATCTCGCGTAGGAACCACTTAAGCAGCTCGGTTAATACAATTGATGGCGTAATTGCATTTCCACCCTCTATGTATTGCCTCGTCCTGGCGCCCGCCTCGGAGCCGATGAGATACTCAACCCATGCATATGTATCTATGACATATCTACCTCTACGGGATATGCTCCTCCTCTATCTTTCTCGTGAAGGGAATGGAGCCTCTGCACGAGCCGA
Source organism: Nitrososphaerota archaeon (assembly GCA_041641305.1). Classification (GTDB taxonomy): domain Archaea; phylum Thermoproteota; class Nitrososphaeria_A; order Caldarchaeales; family Caldarchaeaceae; genus Caldarchaeum. Next base: position 688,936 of record JBEPYN010000001.1, read on the forward strand.
AGAGCGAATCTGGAACGCCAGCCCTCCTCCTCGCAAGCCGCCTGATGACCTCGTCGTAGCTGGAGACGCCCATCTCACGCTTCAGCCTGTCAAGAAGTCGCCGAGTGTCATCCCTAACCTGAACCGTAGTAGGCACACATTAAGTCTATAGCTATAATCCTATAAACATTTCCGCACTAATGCCTTGTGGCCCTAATTCCCTTAGTTCTATGCCCTCTACCCCTGCTGGTCCTCATGTGTCTTGGGTTTATGCTGCGTTCAGGAGAGGCTGTATGTTAATGCCTTCTGGACCTCCTGTATGCTAATCCATATAGGCTTGCTGGATAGTAGATGCTCGCCGAGTATCGATACCGTCGTCTTCAGCCATCCTCCACCATAACTCGTATCCAATGTACTTTATCATTCTTGCAGCGGACCTTCTGGACGGAGGCCCCTGTCATTCCTAGCACTCTTTCTAGGCCTGATTACAGGCTCTATATCCATGCACTCCAGACACCTGTATAGCAGGCGATAATCATCTGATGGCTGGGGAGGAGTTGGCTGAGGTTGTGGCATACATTAGCGCGGACAAAGGGTTCTACCAAACATCAGGATACTTTTCAAATTCGAAGGAAAGGGAAAGGTTGTTAGCCTGCAGCCAACAATCCTTTCTTTTCTAAAAACCTTCGCGCGCAAACCTAAAAACAGGCGGAGAAGAAGTGGAGACACTTGCCGGTCATAAAGTTCGCTGTCCCGAAAGGTTCTCTCGAAGCGGCTACGCAGGAGTTTCTCGCCAAGGCCATGCTGAGGCTGCGGGGTGTGGAGCGGACATACAGGCCCGTCGTAGACGACAAGGACATCGAGGTCAAGATACTTAGGCCTCAGGAGATTCCTGTTTTTGTGGCGGGCGGCGCATATGATATCGGGATAACCGGCGTCGACTGGGTGCGGGAAACGGGTGCGGACGTTCTTCAGCTTCTCGACCTCGAATACGGCTACGTCAAACTCGTCATCGCGGCTCCGAAAAACTCTCCATACAAAACCCTCGACCAATACATCGAGGAATACGCACGGGCCAAGAAACCGCTCAAAATATCAACCGAGTACCTCAACACAGCGGCTTCATACATAGCCTCGAAGCCCAGTTACAGGAAACACTATGGAGACCAGCAGCCCATGATCATCACGCCGTGGTGGAGAAAGGGTGAGAACAACATGGTGAAGGTTTATCTCAGCTTCGGAGCAACTGAGGCGAAGCCCCCCGAGGAGGCTGACATCATAGTAGACGCCTCGGCGACAGGCATAACCCTCGAGCAGAACAACCTCACACCCATAGAGACAATATCCGAGTCAACCGCAACACTCATAGCCAACAAACAATCCTTCAACGACCCTGTCAAACGCGAGAAAATCCTCGACATCCTCACTCTGTTGAAAGGCGTGGTGGAAAGCGGGAAAAAGCTCCACATCTTCGTCAACGTTCATGAAGAGAATTTGGAGAAGCTTCTCACATCTCTGCCTGCTTTGAAAAGCCCGACCATCAGCCAGCTCTCCAACAAGGGCTGGTACGCCATCAACACCGTCATCCCCAAAAACGAGTTCCTCAAAATCCTGCCAACCCTCCGCAAACTCGCCCAAGGCCTAGTCATCCACGAACCCAACCTCATACTCCCCCTCGAAGAAATCATGAACACACAGGGAGCCCAGACAGAAAATGACCAGAACAGGAAAAGCCTTTAGAGAAACAAGGGAAACACGGGTCTCCGCCGAGGTAGCTCTCGACGGCACAGGCGCCTGCAGAACATCGACGGGCTACAAGTTCCTCGACCACATGATAACAACCCTGGCCAAACACAGCTTGGTGGACATCACGGTGCAGGCGGAGGGAGATATGCGGCACCACGTCGTCGAGGACACGGCCATCGTACTTGGACAGGCTTTCGACAAAGCTCTGGGAGACCGCGTCGGCATCAAACGCTTCGGCCACGCCATAGTCCCGATGGATGAGGCCCTGGCCCTCGCCGCTGTGGACCTCGTAAAAAGACCCAAACCAGTCATCAAGCTCAAAACCATGTTGGACACCGTCGAGGACATCCCAGTCTCCGAGATAACCCACTTCCTCGAAAGCTTCACAACCTCGCTAAACGCATCAATCCACATCCGGGTCCTGACAGGCATGGACGACCACCACAAAGTAGAAGCAGCCTTCAAAGCACTCGCCCAAGCCCTCAAACAAGCAATCGAACAAGAGCCAAGGACAAGAGAACCACCATCAACAAAAGGAACCATGTAATTGTGTATATTCTTTGCTACGTGGACTTCGGCGTAGATTACATCGTGTGCTTTGATTTAGGATAAATCTTATCTATGTAGCGACACTCAGTTGGTCATGAATTTACGTGCGATTGTGGCGCACCGGCTAAGAAAAACCATTGGTAATTAGGTTGCTTCAGCGTGTACAACACTACATCCAAGCCGTAGAGCCTAGAAACCTCGCGCTATCTCTCGCAATACAGCTTGGGTTAGCAGCATTCCATGGTTATGACTTTAGAGTGGGCTACGTTGCTGGCAGAAATGTTGCGCTGGGTCTTGCTCTCTTCACCATGCTCTATATTCAAAACATTTACCCGCTCGACATAGCTGTAGGATACCTCAGCAGGGCCCAGTCAGCAGGCTATGCCGAGGACATGGCTAGCTACGTTAGGCAGGCGCTCCATCACATACCTAAGGAAGGAAACCCTGTCTGGATTTTCCCCACCACGAGAACAGACTTCACCTTAATCAACAAAGACCTAAGCACCATAGTTGATAGACTTTTAACAGTAGCCACCCTGCCAAGAGACTCATCGGCCTACTCCCAAGCCCTCAACGACATCAGAGAAAGATTATCAGTGATTGTCGACAACGTAAGTGAAGCGATGCCGTACATCATGCTCTCACCCACCAACCTAACAATAATTCTACTATGGCTCTTCTCTCTCCCAGCGTTTAACAGGTTCCCGAGGAAATCCAAGATGAAAAAGCAAACAGCCCTATGACAATAGACACATAGCATGGTGCGGGGGGTGGGATTCGAACCCACGAACCCCTTCGGGAGCGGGTTTCTACTCATGTGATCTTAAGCCCGCCGCTTTCACGGCCCCTGTTGATGGGCCTCTTTGACCAGACTTGGCTACCCCCGCCCTTCTACTTGATGTGTTTGGGTGTTTTTATGGCTGTTGTCAGCGTTTCTTGGGGTTGAGCCAGTTGTAGCTTCTCCACTTTGGTGACGGGTATCCGCAGTATGCGCATCTCTTTTTCGACTTGTGGAAGCTTCGGCGTCCGCATCTTCTGCAGCGTATGTGCTGGGGCTTGTTGTATTTGCCCATCGAGGGTGTTCCCTTAACCATCCTCTATCCCACCTACGTTCACATAGCCATGATTAATAGCTTGACGCCTCAGGGCGGGGAGATCATTACGATGCTGTCTCCTCTTACAACGATTGTTCCGAGCTTGTTCTGGGTGTTTTCGTCGACGAGCTCGTCGGTGTCTTCGAGGACGATGTTCATGTGCTGGTCGTAGCCTTTGAGCAATCCGCGTAGCACTTTGCCGTTGCGCAGCCTCACCAAGACTGTGGAGCCGACGCTTTTTGAGAGGATTTTGAGGGAGACATCCGATGACAAGGTCGCTTGTTTTGTTTGCGTAGTTGTTTATATGGGTTATGTGACGGGGACTATTGTCTCAAGGTTGTGTGGGGTGAATATGCTGGCCGGGGTTATCCGTGTGAGGGCTGAGGCGAGGCTCTCCACAGCGTTTTCCTCGCCGTGGACGAGGATGATGTTACGTGGTTTGGGTGTGATTCTTTTCACATAGTTTATCAGCTGCTGTCTGCTGCTGTGGCCCGAGAAGCCGTCCACCTTCTCCACCTGCATCTTAACGTTTAGAACCTCGGGCTTTCCTTCACCGTTCCTCAGCAACACCTCTCGCACACCCTTCAACAACGTCCTGCCCAAGGTGCCTTCAACCTGGTAGCTCACAAACAGCAGGAGATTGTTCTCGTCGCCGCCGAATGCTTTCAAGTACTTGAGCACAGGCCCTCCCTCGAGCATGCCCGAAGTCGAGATGACAACCATCGGCTCACGCATCTCGAGGATCTCCTGCCTCTGGGACTCGCCTTTGACGGGTGTGAAGTATTCGGAGAGGAAGATATTGTCGCCTTCGCGGAGTCTTTGCTGCAGCTCTGCCGTGAAGTAGTCGGGGAAGCCCGTGTGTATGGCCGTCGCCTCTATGACCAGGCCGTCTAGAAAAACAGGTGTCTCGACGAGCTTTTTCTCCCTGAAGAGCTTGTTGAGGACGAGCATGATTTCCTGTGCGCGTCCTATGGCTGGCACAGGTATGATGACCTTGCCTCCGCTGTTGATGGTCGCGGTTATCTTCTCGGCGAGGAGTGCTTCACTCTGCTCAAGCGTATAGGGGACGGGTGTGGCGCCATAGGTGCTCTCCATTATCAGCGTCTCGACGCGTGGAAACTTTGAGACGCAGGGGTCGAGGGCCGTTGACCTCTCATACTTGAAGTCGCCTGTGTAGACGATGTTATGGAGGCCCTCGCCTATGTGGAGGTGGACGGCGGAGCTTCCGAGGATGTGGCCTGCGTTGTAGAAGATTAGGCGGATGTCTGGCGTGATGTTTGTCACTACCCCATATCGGAGGGGGAAGCTGTGCTGGAGTGCGAGCCTTATGTCTGATTCGCCGTATGGCGCGAAGGCGCCTTCTTTGCCCGCTACGGAGACGTAGTCGGATACCTCGAGGGCCATGAGGGGCAGGGTGGGTTCGACGGCGTAGACGGGGCCTCTGTATCCGTATTTGAAGAGGTAGGGGACGAGGCCGACGTGGTCGAGGTGGGCGTGTGAGAGGACGACTGCGTCCAGCTCTTCGACGAGGTTGGGGATAGCGTCGAATCGTGGGTAGAAGCTGAGGCTTGTGGAAGCGCCGGCGGAGAGGCCGCAGTCAAGCATCACGGTGGATTCGCTTGTCTGCACGAGAATACATGATCTACCAACCTGCCGACCAGCGCCCAGCACCGTTATCCTCACATCCCTCGACTCGAAGGTCATGGTCCTGAAAACACGTTCACCTACTCTCCTGAGTATGTCAAGCTTCTCCTCGGTGTCCCAGTAGAGGTAGCGTTTGATACGTTCGATGGTTTTCGACGGCATGAGGGGGTCGCGGTTTATTCGTATGACCCAGCCAGTCTCCTCGATTAGCTGATTCAACACCTCTGTACGGTCGATGTTTGTTATGCGTGGGTCGCTGGATTCGACAACTATTTCCCCAAGAGGCTCGTCGACGATGAGGCGGAAACCGTTTCCCAGCACTTGCTTAATTATCTCCTCAGCCTCCTCCCGAGGCCTTCTCAGCTCAACATCAGGCCTTATCACCACTCTCTTCTTGATGAGCGTGACAAGCTCACGCGCAATCTTGTCCCTCTCGCGGAAAACTTCTCGGCTGTTGGTGTAGACGGCTATCCTCGGCCCCTCGTACTCAATCCTCGACACCGGCTGCTCCCTGGTCTCAAGAGACGAGAAGTACCGTAGCAGCTCCGTCCGAACCCTCTCAACCGAAGCCAATTCTCTCACACTACGTTATTGGAAGATAGTTGAAGTATTTCCTGTATAGGGGTGCTTTCTCGTCGAGCGAAAGCTCCCCGTAACCTTTATCCCTTAAAACATAGGCGACGTCGACGCTGTCGCCGCTTCCCGCATCACGTCTAATAGCGGCCGAAACCGCTTGAAACGCGAGCTCAACCGCTTCGTCGAAGCTCATGTCCTCGCGATAGTTTGGCTCGAGTACGCCGTAGGCAACCGGGCTGCCTGAACCTGTGGAGATGAGCTTCTCCTCTGTGACGGAGCCGAAGGGGTCGAGGTTGTAGAGATGTGGGCCCTCGTTATCAACGCCTGCGAGGATCAACTGTGCGTAGAAGGGGAAGAAGCGTGAGCTGAACATGATGCTTGAGGTTAGTCGCGCGACCGCGGGCAGCGACATGGTCTGCCCCCGCATAATCTGGTAGTAGTTGATGTTTGCCTTAAGCAAGTCTATGAGGCTCTGAGCGTCGGCCACACGGCCGGCTATTGTGATGGCAACATGAGGAGCTAATGGGAAGACTTTCTTGCCTCTTCTATGGGCTACGAAGAAACCCGCTGTTACACGGGTGTCTGTTGCCACTACTACCGCGTCTTTAACCACCATGCCAACGGTGGTGGTCCCTGTCGTCAAAGCCTTGGGCTTGTCAACCGGATACAAATGCAGCACCTTGATATTTTACAGGCGTTGATGAAATGCTGTCAGCACCTTAAAAACCTTCCCACACCATCGCAAAGCCGCCGATACTCTGCTTGCGTTTAAATAAAACGTTTGAGGTGTTGAGTGGGATGGCGGAGGAAAAGGCTTCAAAGAGTCAGCAGCTGGCCGTCGAGCCCAACTCCTATGTCTTGGTTGATTACACCATCAGGGTCAAAGAGACAGGCGAGCTCGTGGACACGACCGTCGAAGAGGAGGCGGTGAAAGCAGGTGTCCGCGACGCCTCGAAGGTCTATGAGCCAAAGCTTGTGATCGTGGGGAAGGGATTTCTGCTCAAAGCAATCGAAGACGAGATGATTGGGCTGAAGCCCTCTGAGAAGAAGTCATTCGAGATTGCGCCTGAGAAGGCTTTTGGACAGCGTGATCCCGCGAACGTGAAGACTATTCCGTTGAAGAGGTTTAGGGACTCTGACACGCCGCCGAGGGTGGGTGCGGTGGTTAACGTGGATGGCAGGCAGGGAGTTATCAGGGCTGTTGGCTCCGGACGTGTGCAGGTGGATTTCAACCACTACCTCGCGGGGAAAACGCTTGTCTGCGACCTCGAAATAAAATCGATTCTGACCGATGAACTTGACAAGGTCCGAAACCTAATACACATGCATTTCCCCGACGTCCCCCTCGAGAAGTTTGAGGTAAACTTGGCACCACCTCTCCTACGCGTCAAAATCCCCGAGGAGGCTTTCCTCGCACCCGGCATCCAGTTGGCGAAACGTGCGCTGGCCAGGGAGTTTAAGGAGGCTGTGAAGGGCCTCGAGAAAGTCGTCTTCGAAGAAGAATATAGCGGATAAAGGCTGCGACGTAGACGATTTGGAGCAGGTTGCCGACGAGGAAAATGCCTGATTCAAGCGCTCGGCCTGATGTTAGGAAAAATATGTGGGCGGGGGCTGGGAGAGAGATGGACAGAACCGTGATGGCGAGAACCATTCCAAGCCAGTATCCCGCTGCCCTGTCGAGAAAAGCCAACACCGTCGCGGCGACAAACCCTGTGAACCCTATGAGAAGCATGGAGAGAAGCCATGGAGGAACAATCCGCCACGCCGTGGCTATAAACACCACACCCAAAACGCTGGTGGCCGCGAGGAGGATGCGGAGTAGCTTCATGTATTTCTTTGTGTATGCTGCGGGATTTATAGGCATCCGGTTTACTGGATTGCCACGTGGTCTATGTTGAAGTGTCGTTTGACGAGGAGGCGGGCAAGGTTGATGTTTTTCCCGTCCTTGCCGATTGCCACGCCCTTGTCACGCGGGTTAACGTTGACCACCGCGATTTTCCTGCCGTCGGGTTTCTCAGACACCCTGACCGGTTCGATGACCTCCGCGGGATAGAGAAGGTTCTTTATGAAGACCGTGGCATCTGTGGAATATTCGACAACCTTGATACGTTTCCGAAATATGCGGACAAGCTCTTTTATTTTTGCGCCGTGTCCCATCAACGCTTTTTTCAAATCACCCTGCCTCACCACAAAAGTTATGATATCCTCTTCGTCGACGCAGTCTACAACAGCCGCGCCGGTGACTGCTTCAAACATCTGAATGTACTTGATTTCTTTTTCGGTGAGTTTCACTCCTTCGCCCAAGCGGTTTCACTCCGGACGTGGTCGAGGATGTCAGAGCTGCCGGCGTCGAGGACGGCTATGAAAGAGGTTGAGAAAGGCTTACGCAGAGCAAGACCCAGCTCTGCAGGCGTGAGCTCGGTAACAATGACGGGCACATCGAAGGCCTTTGCGACTATTCGTAGTCTCGCGAGGAGCTCTGGGCTGGAATGTGTCGAGGCCACAACGGCAACCGCCTTTTTCTGCATCACTTTACGCATCGTTTCACGGTAGCCAACGACGAGAGAACCTGTCCGGGTGATTACCTGCAGCGACTGCCGCAAATCCATCTCTACTCACCTCTCTCGTGGCTCATCAACAGGTTTACCATACCTGTTCCCACCTGTATTTCACGTCCAATAAGAATTCTTTCGACGTTGCCCTTCAGGTTATCGACCTCGCCGCGTGCAGCCGCCTCGAGAAGGGTCTGGACACTAATCTCATATGCGGCTCTCGCCAACACGCTGCTCTTCAGCTTCACGACACCGTGTCTGCCGATTTGTTTGACGCTGCCGCTGACGGTCATCATGTCAGCGAGAAGGAGTAGGTGTCTCAGGTCGACGTCGAGGCCCTGGTCCTCGAGAACGGCCTTGGCCTCTTCTACTATCGCGTTGCGGGCGGCTTCTATCCCGAAAACCTCCGCTATCTCGTAGATGTCGTTGGTTTTTATTCTTCTCCAGTCGACGCCGGGGACCTCCATTACCTCCCGTAGGTTGGAGCCCTCTGTTCTGATGACGTATTCATCGTTTTCCTTGAACACCGTGGCCTTCTTAATCTTGCGTATACCCTTAACCTTGATGGCTGAAATTCTCTCCCTTACACCTGATATATCCGTCAAGCTCTCCTCATCCAGCTTAACCGAGATAACGTGTCTCTCCTCGTCATATTCTGCTCCATGACCCTTCAAAGCCTTATCAATGTCCTTCTTTGTCACACCATGTTCTTCAAGGCTTTTATCGTCGAGGCGAACCTCCAAGGCTCCACGCTTATAGTTGACAAGAACCTCTGAAATCAAGTCTCCAATTGTAGTGTGCTGTATCTGCTTAGCAAGCTTCCTCGCCTTAGCGAGGTTGTTCGCATACTCCGGTGCCAACGGTATGTACATTATGGGTGTTGTGGGTGTACGACGTGCGTCAACTATCTCGATGAGCCTCGGCAACCCCTTGAGAATGCTCTGCTCACCGACACCTGCGAAGTGGAAGGTTCGAAGCGTAAGCTGGGTGCCCGGCTCACCGATAGACTGGGCCGTCACCACTCCTACAGCGTCCCCAGGTTCCGCTAAGGAGTTGCTGAACTTTGAAACTGTTTCCTCAACTATTTTGTCGACCGCCGCTGTTGGTGGTTTTGTTTTCTCCAGCTCCATCCGCAGCTCGTCTATGATTTTCTTGTTGAGTCTGTCGGCAGCCTGTTGTAGTTTCTGCTCTATGTATTCGGGGGTGGCGGGTTTTCCGGATGGCGCTGACGCGAGGACCGTGTTGACGATGTTTGAGACGGTTACGGCTTTACCATGGTCTGACTTCGCTGGGTCGACACCATCCTCTCCATAGGCGAACTGGATAATTCTGCCCTCGTCCGCTGTTCTCACCGTGCCGTCGTAGTCGATGTATAGAGACTCCAACGCGTTTATGAGACGGCGCTGCATGTATCCGCTCTGCTGTGTCCTGACAGCTGTGTCGACAAGTCCGTCGCGTCCGCCGACGGCGTGGAAGAAGAACTCCAGCGGGTCAAGTCCTGAGATAAAGGAGTTGTAAACGAATCCTCGGGCGCGTGGCGAGACATCGTTCGGCTTGAAGAAGCTTAGCACACGTTTGCGGTATCCTCTGTGGATACGTTCTCTTCTGACAGACTGCTGGCCAACGACGGCTATCATCTGGTCAAGGTTGAGCATCGTGCCTCTCGCTCCTGTTTTAGCCATTATGAAGGCCGAGCTATTCTGCGACACCCTTGACCTTATGAGTTTTCCAGCTGAGTCTCGTGCCTCGCTCAGTATTTTGAGGACATCTGCTTCGAAGGCCTGCTCAGCCGTCATCCCTGGCGGAATCTCCACTTCACCCGCCTGATACAGTGCAAGGAGTTTGGAGAACTCTGTCTCCGATTTCTTGAATATCTGCTGTATTTCGCTGTGTATCTGGTCAGGCACGTAGAGATCGTCGACGGAGAAGGTGAAGCCTTTCAACTCGATGAAGGTGTTGGCCAGCCGCACCACGTTGTCCAGGAACTGGCGCGCAACCTCTGGGCCGTAGTCGCGGGCAAGCCTGTGCAAAATGCTGTTGGCTTTCTCCACCCCAACCGAGCCCTTGTCTATCACTCCGGAGACGAGCTGCCCGTTTTTGACCACGACCTCGGTGTTGGTGAAGGAGGATTTGGTGACGTGGTTGAAGTCTTTGGGCAGTAAGAGGCTGAAGACCTGTTTACCTGTCCACATGGGCTCAGGATCTTTGGTCGCTGGCGGAGGCAGGGGACCCTTATATTTTATCGCCGCCAGCAACATGGATAGCTCGGATTTGTTGAGCCGTGTTTCATCCCGTGTAAGCAGGTAGAGTGAGGTGAGGAAGTCTCTAATTACTCCGATGATCGGAGCCCCGTATCTTGGTGAGATGATGTTGTTTTCGACGACGAGGATTTCGCGGGCCTCTGTCTGGGCTTCCTCGCTCTGGGGCACGTGGAGGTTCATTTCGTCGCCGTCGAAGTCGGCGTTGTATGGTGTGCAGACAGCGGGGTTGAGGCGGAGCGTCTTGTATGGAAGAACACGGACGTAATGCGCCATTATGGACATCCTGTGCAGAGAAGGCTGCCGGTTGAAGAGCACTATATCACCATCCTGCAGATGTCTCTCGACGACGTAGCCGGGTTCAAGAGCCGTGGCAATCTCTTCGAGGTTGGCCACAAACTTTAGCCTAACCCGTTTCCCGTCGGGCCTTATGATGTATTTTGCGCCCGGGTATTTGTCGGAGCCGTTGCGGACAAGCATCCGCATTTTCTCGAGGTTCCAGGGTGTCACTCTCTCGGCTACAGTAAGCTGCATAGCCACCTCAAGCGGGACACCGACCTCGTTGATGCGGATGTTTGGATCGGGTGAGATGACTGTCCGCGCCGAGAAGTCGACGCGTTTACCTGAGAGGTTAAGCCTGAACCTGCCCTCCTTACCCTTGAGACGCTGAGCCAAAGTCTTCAACACTCTGCCAGACCTATGCTTCGCCGGAACCACGCCGACAGCCTCGTTGTTGAAATACGTGGTCACATGGTATTGGAGAAGGTCTGAAAGCTCCTCTATGACGGGGGACGGTGAGCCGGCTCGGATGTTTTCGCGGAGACGCTGCGTAACCCTGAGGATGTCGACGAGCTTGTGTGTGAGGTCGTCCTCGGACCTGTAGCCAGATTCGAGGGTTATGCTCGGCCTCACGTAGACAGGTGGAACAGGGAGAACGGTAAGCACCATCCACTCGGGCCGCGAGGTCTGCGGGTTGATGTCCAAGAGTATGAGGTCTGAGTCGGATATTCTCTCGAGCCTCGCTCTCACCGTGCTCGGGTTGAGTTTTGTGGACCCGCTTTCAGACATCTCGGAGAAAGATGTAGGCTTCTCAAGCTCCAGCCTTAGCTGTTTCTCGCCACAGTGTGGGCAGACCTGCGTATTCATCGCCTTCTGCTTAATTCTGTAGATGAGGTTTTTGAAAGGCAGGTTGTTGGCTTTGAGACGCTCCAGCTCCTGGTGATATTTCTTGACCTCGTCTTCTGGAAGCAGTATTCTTCCGCAGGAGCGGCATGTGGATTTGAGAAGTTCGTAGATGGTTTTTGCGAAGCCGACGTGTATAACGGGGACGGGGAGCTCGATGCGGCCGAAGTGTCCGGGGCAGCCAAGGTAGGTGTTTCCACATGTTTTGCACCTTTGCCCGGGCTCGAGGGTTCCGAGCCTCGGGTCCATGACGCTTGTGGGTATGGGTAGGCCGTCTTCGTCGTAGGTGTCTGGGCTGATTATCTCGGCTACGCTCATCTTTCTTATCAGGTCTGGCGAAAGGATGCCGAACCTTATGCCGGCGACAGATGCTGCGGTGCTCATATCTCGGGCTCCTCCAACAAAATTCTTGGATGTATGCACATGCTCATCATCTCATTGAGAAGCAGGTAGAATGCGTATGACATCGAGACAGCCTTGACACGCACATCTTTCCCGTCAACAGGGCAGACAAACCTTTCCTGCTTAAGGTCATAGTAGCATGGCATGCCGCATTTCTCGCAGAAGTAGGCGGTGTATTTGTCGCTCTGCTCGAGAAGCCTGTCTAGAAGCAGGTAGGATGCGCCGTAGGCTATCAAGCAGTCTCTCTCCATTTCGCCGAACTTGAGGCCTCCGCCTCTTGACCTTCCCTCGGTAGGCTGACGGGTGAGCATCTGGACCTGTCCGCGGGAACGTGCGTGGATTTTGTCTCGTACAAGGTGGTGGAGACGCTGGTAGTAGACTACTCCTATGAAGACCTCGGCCTCGAGAGCTTTTCCCGTGGCCCCGTTGTAGAGAAGCTCTCTTCCGCTGCTCTTGAACCCGAGGGCCTCCAGCTCCGTCCTAAGCTCCTCAAGTGATTTGCCGAGGAACGGTGTGCCGTCCACAATCTCGGCTTTGACGCTTCCCAGCTTACCCGCCAAGCTCTCAATCAGCTGCCCAATCGTCATACGTGATGGAAAGGCATGTGGGTTGATGAGAAGATCGGGAACAAGCCCGTCCTTGGTGTATGGCATATCCTCCTGAGGAATAAGCATACCGACCACACCCTTCTGCCCATGTCTGGAGGAAAACTTGTCACCAATCTCGGTGAAGCATGTGGAGCGTACCTTTGCCTTGACGAGAAGGTTTCCCTCAGCGTTTATGGTGATGAAGATACTTTCCACGTTGCCTGTTTCGCTTGGCTGCACAGCCTCCGAAGAATCTCTCCAAACCATTTCACGGGTAGGGACACGCTGGTATTCCTCGAGGAAACGCGGCGGACTCATCATACCGACTATGACCGTGCCGCCTGAGACGTCTGACTCGATGTGCGCGAACCCGTCTTTATCAAGCACTCTGTAAAACTGCTCACCTCTGTATCCGCGCACCGAGGGCTCAGGTATGCCGAACTTGTCTCTCTGGCCGCCCGGCGTCTGCCGCGCCTCAACCTCGTAAACTCTCCAGCTAAGCGAAAGCCCGAGGCCTCTCTCCACAGACGACCTGTTCAGCACCACGGCGTCCTCCATGTTGTATCCCCGACCTGTCAAAATCGCCACAACCATGTTCTGCCCCGAAGGCCGCGTATCCATCCCAATCAAGTCAGAAGTCCTCGTATTGACAACCGGTTTCTGCGGATAAACAAGGAGATGACTGCGGGAATCTGTTCGCAGAGAATAGTTGGATGCAAAGACGCCTAGTGCCTGTTTGGCCATGGCTCCCTCGTAGACGTTGCGCGGAGACTGGTTATGTTCCGCATATGGTATCAGAGAGGCCGCTACACCCAGCATGGTGAAGGGCGATATCTCGAGATGTGTGTGCTCGTTGGTGACTTTGTCCGGTGAAATGGCGACGTATGCGTTCTCTTCCTCCTCGGCGTCGAGATACTCTATGATGCCGAGGCTCACCAAATCCCTGAACTTGGAGGTCTTTCTCCTTATGAGCTCGACATGCTGTTTCTGGAGAAGAGGCTGACCGTTCTGCACAACTATCAGAGGCCTCCGTATCCTGCCCTCATCCGTGTTTATCACAACCTCCTGAACATGGCCGTAGCTGTAAAACGCCACGTTGATGTTTTGGCTGATTATCCCCTCTCTCCGCAGCCGCCTCAGCTCGTTAACCAGCAGCGAGCCGTTGCTGTGATAACCCTCAAGCACACCGTCTACAAACACCTTCACATTCGGCGGCGTCTTCCTCTTCGCTATAATCTCGTTAAGCGGAATAACGTTTAGCTGGAAAAGCTTATCGAACAACTCTTTCTTGTTGGCCTGGAAAGATACCTCGGCCGATAGGGCGAGGTTCTTCACAAGCCCGGCGTTGCTGCCCTCGGGCGTCTCACATGGGCAGAGACGGCCCCAGTGTGTGCCGTGGAGGTCACGGGCCTCGAAGTGCGGCTGGCCTCTGCTAAGCGGCGACTGCACCCTACGCAGGTGGCTTAGGGTGGCGAGGTAGTTTGTTCTGTTGAGGAGCTGGGTTACACCTACTCTTCCACCGGGCCAGTTGCCCGTGGCCATGGCGTGTTTGACAAATTCTGAGACTATTCCATGGCGGACGTATGTGGAGATTGATATGGGCTGCCGTGTTGGAATTATTCTCTCCAGCTGATAGCGGAGATCGCGCAATAGCTTGACGAAAGCCATGCGGTACAGCTCGGTCAAAAGAGCTGACTCGAGCTTGAGCCGTTTGTTGGCGTAGTGATCTCTGTCATCAGGCTCCCTCAGTCCGAGGCTAGTCTCGAGAACGCGGCCAATCATCTCGCAGAGATGCACCGCCTTCTTCATGCGCGCGGCCTTTGTTGTCCCGAGATGAAGCATGAACATCGTGTCCACGATCTGCTCTGCCTTCTCGAGCCTATACTCCTCCGCATAGCCAAACGCTATCCTGCTTCCGATATAGTCGAGAGCCTGCTCAACAGTCTCCACACCCTCTGCCTCGCGGAAACTCGGCTCAAGAAGCTCCTGCACCTCCTTAAGCGGCGAAATAAGGTTCGCAATCTCCTGATCCTTGGTTAACCCGAGAGCTCTAAGCATGATGATGGCTGGCACTCCTTTGTAGATTCGTGAGAAATACACCTTTATCGGCGAGTCTTTACGGTAGTTGACCTCAACCCTCACTTGTCGGCCATGTGCGGCCGAAAGAATTACGGCGGAGTACTGTGGTTTGCTGTCTCCCTCTTTTTTGGTGACTATGATGCGGTTGGGCGAGAGGTCTTCTATGCCTACTATGACTCTCTCGGAACCGTTTATGATGAAGTAGCCGCCGGGGTCTTGTGGGTCTTCGCCGTGTGCGAGAAGCTCGTCATGCGTCATCTTGGAGAGTGGGCAGATGTCGCTCTTCACCATGACGGGGATGTTTCCGACCCAGACGTTCTCGGGAGGCGCGATGGGTTTTCCGTCAAAGTAGATGCTCATCTTGATGTAGATAGGTGCCTCGTATGTGAGGTTGCGTAACCTCGCCTCCCATGGATAGAGGGGCTGCGGATTCGGCGCGTCTATCTCTCTTTTTGTGGGTATGTCTATTGTGACCTGTCCAAACTTGACGACAACTGTCCCGTGTTTGGTTTTGATTTCGTAGTCGCTCATCGAGTTGACGAGCTGCTGAAGCCCTGTCTTGACGAAGTAGTTGTAGGACCTGAGATGATGCTGCACAAGCCCTTCGTCTTCGAGGTTTGACCGGAATACATCCCAGAGCTCATCCTTGTTTAGCTGCGTCGCCACATCTATTCACCCCACACAACTCGGTAGTAGACAGCTTCTCCAGCGGTCTCGGAGCGGCGGGTGATTTTTATGATGTCTCCGGTCTTCGCCTTAAGTCTCTTCACCATAGGGTCCGATGGATGAATGTAGGGGAGCTTATCACGTGATACGCCAAGCTGCTGTAACAGTTTCTCCGCCTCGTCATGGGGCAGAACCTCGTGCCTAGGCACGAGCACGTGTTCAGTTATGTCGAAAACCTCTTTTTCAGCCGTTTTCTCCTTCTTGACCATGTCAGACACCCAAAACTTCTAAGCTGAATACAGCTCCGAACCGCTCACTAATAAGGGTTCATGGAAAAACAGTTCCTCGGCCCGAAAAAGCCGCAGACAACATTTATATTTTAACCAGCCGCAGCACAACCCGGGCCCATAGCTCAGTCAGGTAGAGAGAACCATGTAAAACGGTTCCTATAGCGGCCGGCTCTTAACCGGCAGGTCGCGGGATCAAAGCCCGCTGGGCCCGCTTTTCACCGCGTGAATTATTTCTGCGAGTTTTTCCCGGTTTTTCTCCGCGGCTGTTCCCGTCACTATGATGTCGGCCCCAGCGGCTGCGACTGTTTGCGCGTCTTTTCCCGTTTTTATTCCTCCTCCCACTATGACGGGGATTTCGACGGCTTGTTTGACGGCTTTGATTGTCTGTGGAGGGATGTGTGCAGCAGCGCCTGAGCCTGCCTCGAGGTAGAGATACCTCATGCCAAGATACTGTGCAGCGAGGCCATAGCAGACAGCAATCTCAACATTATGCGGCGAGAGGGGGAGAACTCTCCCCATCGCAGCCACTGTGCTCTCGTGCCCGAAGACAACATAGCCCATCGGCAAAGCCTCGAGGTTGAAATGCTTAACCGTCAAAGCACCCTGCAGCTGAGCACCGACGATGTAGTACCAGTCGACGCTGTTGAGGAGGCTCATGAACCATATTGCGTCGGCGAAACGTGAGATTGACTGGACGTTGTTCGGGAAGATTATGACGGGTAGCCTTGTCTTTGCTTTGATGGCTTTGATGTAGTTGTCCAGCTGCTCCTGTGTGTGGACCGTGGAGCCTCCGACCATGATTGCGTCGGAGCCCATTTCCTCGACATGCTTAGCCAGCATCGCTGCGTCATCCTGAGAGACGCTGATCGGGTCTATCAGGGTCATGTGTAGCTTTTCCCCAGCCCCAAGCTTTGCGTGGATGTAGCTATCAACCCTGCCCAGCTTCAACAGGTTTTTCGCCCCGGGTCACCATATCATACCATTTCGTGTAAGCATCCACCTCGCTGTAGGCTGGGTACCACGGTATCTCGGCGGACGCGTTGCAGCTGCCGCATGTCACCGTCGCCGTCTCGCTGTTTTTCTCATGCGCAACCCTCACCGCCGTTGCTCCGCATAGTGGGCAGCTGAATACTTTTGGGAATGGCCGAGGTGTCCGCTTGATAATCTTCCGCCTTTTTCTGCCCATGAGTAAAATTTAGATATGCGATGGATTTAAACCCGATTGGGATGCCTCGGCAGGCAGCGGCCATGCATAAAGGGTTTCTGCTGGCTGTGTTGAGCCATGACCATAGATTTGTGAGGAAAATTGTTGACGAGGCACGTGGAAGAAGGCTTGAGGTGGTGCATGTCACCAGCCGAGGAGAAATACCGTTGGCGGCGAAGGCGATCGTCGTGAAAAAAGGAGAGTTTCCAGACATGGTCGTGGACAAGGCTTTTGAGGCCGAGCCAGACCAGTCACCGGCCTCTGTGGTTGACAAAGCCATCGAGAAAGGGTTCATGTTGGATAAAGTCGCGAAAGCACTTGTCGCAGTTGACCCGGGTAAGAAAATGGGACTGGCATACTTTGCCGACAACGTGTTGCTGCGGACAGAGACGCTGTATGACCAGGAGGTTCTCGCCGAGCATGTGGCGGACTTTTTCCGAAACCATCCAGAATCCACACATCATGTAGTGGTTGGGGCCGGTGCACCTGCTTATAGAGAGCAGTTGATAGAAATGCTTCTACGTAAGATGCCTGACCTTTCTGCGGAGAACATCTTCACCGTCCCCGAGAAAAACTCTACGCGTCTCGCCCGAGGAAGAGATGAGCTGGCTGCGGCGGTTATCCACCGGATTTGGAGCAGAGGCGGCAAGAGGAGCTAAGTTTGGACATCCCCGCTGGAAAAACGCTTCTGATAGATGGGCCCGCATCTGTTAAGCTTATCGAGGGAAAAGCCTCCATCTACGGCTGCCTCCTGAAAACCCGGCGATACTATGTGATGAGGCCTTGGAAACGTTACCCGCTCTACGCCGAGGAAGATGTAAAAATCGAGCTAAACCTCGGCACAGACGCTGAAGCAACTCTCGTAAACACAGGCGATGAACATGTGGCGTGGCGCGAAATAGTGGAGAGCCTCGTGGACAAAACCGCGTTGGCTGTCTGCGGAGGTGTCGACACAGGCAAAACATCTTTCGCAACTTTTGCAGCCAACCACTTGGTGCAAAGGTTTGGACGATGTGTCGTGGTTAGTCTTGACCCCGGGCAGACAAGCTTCACCCCACCATGTGTGGTCGGATGCGCCGAGATGCGTGAACCCGTCCACGACTTTGCAGGCCTGACACCTTTTCTCCAGAGACCTGTCGGCTCTCCCTCAGCAGCCCTATGCTCGGCCGAGATAGCTGAAGCGACGCGTGAAATTGCACAAGCGCTCGCCGACGGGATTTTCGTGGTGGATGTGGACGGCTGGGTGGATGGACCTGCAGCGGTTGCACACAAGCTGGCTGTGGTGAAGGAGCTGAACTGCAGCCACGTGGTTGTGATGGGTGAGAACAAACCCCTCGCCGAAGCCTTTTCACAAGCAGGCATGAAAGTGTTCACAGCACCTGTGTCAACCTACGTCAAGCAACGCGAAACAGTAACACGTCGTAAAACACGAGAATGGCTATACAGAAAACATCTCGGAAAACCGAGGACACGGCTCATACCTTATTCATGGATAAAGCTCTTCACGGTCTGTGGACAAACCCCGCCCGAAGAACTGGTGAAACAGGCCGATGAAGCACTCGCGCAGACAACACAGGAAAACAGCATAAGAAAGAGGATGGGGTTGATAGCTTTTCTCTACGACGGAGCAGGACGCTACAAGGGCATGGGTGTCTTGACGGGCTTCAACGACGAGAAACGCGCATACATGGTTTTGACAAGTGTCGAAGACGAGGTTCGGCAAATCGGCCTCGGCCGCGTGGTTCTCACAGAAGATGGAGACGAGATTCTCCAATTAGATTAGCTTCATAAGCCTAACCACTTTCTTCTGCGCCAAAGCCACAGCATTCGCGTGATAGATTGTGGCGAGGTCTCCTTCCTTGAAGGGCCCGTAGCTAACAAGGTCTTCTCCGACAAACTTGGGGAAATCCCTGAGAAACACCACCACCTCCAGCTTCTCATCCTCCTCGGCGTAGAGGGTCCTGGGGTTGTGTACACCGTTTCGAACCTTGGCCTCGTGAAACGACAACGCACGCATTATGTGCTCCATCGTCTTCTTCTCAAACGGCAAAAGATTTTCCAGCTGCTCCTGCCTCATAGCAGCCTCCGATATTTTCCTGAAGCGAATGCTCAAAACAGATTCAAGAAGCTTGCCCAACATCTGGAGCTCCGCAGACTTCAGAGACGCGTTAAGAGAGTCTCTTTCACTTAGCCTGACTTGGCGCCGCAGCATTCCCATATAGTTCGCCAAAGTGTCGAGAAAAATTTCATCTATTTTCTGTAGACTGGGTTCGCTGCGTTCTCTTCCCCAGAGCTCCAGCAGCTTCTCGTAAACTTCCTCCATCCGGACAAGCTCCAATATGCATCCTTTTAATGGTTGTGTGGAAAAATCAGCCGTACATGGGTTTTGTTGTTTCCTCCTCTGTTTTTACTGCGCGGAGAATTTGTTGTAAAAGCTCTTCAACGGTTTTCTGCATGGATGCAAGCGCGCGAGCAGCCTCTGTGATGGTTACAACTCCTTCGAGCTTCCCCTCTTTCGACACGACGGGAAGGCGTCTGAACCCATGTGTCGCCATCAACACGACGGCGTCCTCGACAGATGTGTCGGGGGAGACGCCTATGACAGGAAAAGACATAACGTCCTTGACTTTTGTCCGGCTGTGGTCGAGGCCCGTGGCCAGAACACGTCGAACAGCATCTCTTTCGGTGAAAATTCCCACAAGTTTATCATCGGACTTTACCAAAAGATAACCGACGTCCAGCCTGTCCATCAAAATCGCAGCCTCACGCACGGATATTCCAGCATCAACCACGTTGCCGACCCGCAGCATAATGTCTCCTACATGCATCTTAGGCACGCCGTCGCCAGCCTCTTCCCCACGGCTCACGGCTGTAAAGCATCCAACAACCTGATAACCTTTGCCCACTATGCCAAGGTTGCAAGGCCTTTGCATAATAGGTAGACAGCGGCGTAGGCGGGCAGCTTTTGGGCCTGGTTTTCCCAAGGGCCATAAACGTTGTCCCCGAGCATGAAACTCGGCGTATGAAACACTTTTACAGCGAGAAGGGGCTCCTCGGGCAGGGCGACGGCGTCACGTAGCGGGTTAAAATCTTCAAGCAGGTCGCGTGAAACAACCATGGCTCTGAGGCCTGTTTTGCCGTTGAGCGTGTCAGCCAACCTCAGCAACCTGTGGACATCGGTTGTAACAACTGTGTCGATGTGCGAAGCCGCATCATCCACAGACAGGGCCACAAGCTTCTCCAGCTGCTGGCTCCGCTTTCCCTGTTTGAGCAGCTCCCACCGCGGCCTCTCCCTCCAAAGAGAAGAGATAGAGCGCAGCTCCTCCACCTGCCTGGGCCCAAGCAAACGGCTCAGCCTCTCATCGTCCCCAGAAGATGTCTCCAAAACAATACGGCGCACTCCACGGGCTATTCTACCACGCCAGCCAGGGTCGCTGTAATCGGGGGCATGGGAGGCGGAGGATGCGGGAAGGCCGTGAAATCCGATGCCGATGTGTGAGCCTGTCACATAATCCACAATCTCTTGACGGGCGTCGCGTCCGAGCTCGAGCACCTCCTCTGCTTCAACCGCCAGATGGTAACCGCGGTTGCCTGAAAAGCTGACTGTAAACGAGCTGAGGCCAAAATCATTCTCCATAAAGTCGATGAGCCTGAGCAGCTCCTGCTTCGTCTTCCCCAGACAAGTGTCACACACCATCTTCACCTCGGCAACCTCGCCGCCGCAACCCCCGCATCGCTGCGTCTTCTCACCTGTTCTCCGGCCACATGAGAGACATAGATAGTAGTCGTGACCCTGTTTACAGCTTGTCTCAAGATGGTCGGCGTCTATGTCGAAGATAAGCTCAGCGCCCAGCCATCCCTTCTCCTCCATCGGCGCCTGCGGATACTGGTAAAGAGCAGCCGAGCGGTAAACATGTAGAGGAGCCTCGCGGACAAGCATCTTACGCAGGTCATCAAAATTCCTGAAAGAAAGATGACGCACCATCACACGCTGGCCAAAAGGCATGTAGCCGAACTCACGCCTCTCAAAACTGAAAGGCTGAAAAACGTCAACATACCTCCTCTCATAATAAAGCCTGAAAAGCTGTTGAACAAGCTGCGCATCAGTAACCGTTCGGAAACTCATTCGCCGCCTCTCAACCTGCTGTAGACAACGTAGGCCGCGACCAAGACAAACCCCGCAACCACAAGCCAGTAGCTCGATGCGAAGAGAAAGTCGACAAACTGCTCGAGAGACATCCCGCAGCCTTTACGCCACAAGATGCTATTAAAGATATGGTGTCACAAGCCGTTTGGGCACCTTTTTCGTTCAGCAGCTGCACGTAAGAGGTGCCCTAAAGCGTCTCATGGGCCGGGGCGGACTTGAACCGCCGACCTCTGCTTCGTAAGAGCAGCGTCCTACCAGGCTAGACCACCGGCCCCCCGGGAGGAGGTTTAGCGCTTTATCTCCCGCCGTTTCCACCGCAGGTTGTAGCTTCTGCATTTTCGGCATTTGACGGCTGTTTTGGCGTTTCGGGCGCCGCAGTCTCTGCAGATTTTGATGAGTAGGCGTCGGCTCTGGGCCAGCTGTAGCAGTGCAGGGTCTCTGATGGGCATGGCGGTGTTTGAATGTTTTCACACCTATTTATAGGCTGTCTCTTGATAACTATTTATTTCACATGGTTTCCTTAATTGAGCGCAGAGGATGGTGGATATGGCTGAGAAACAGATTACTCCAACGGTTTTGGTTGGGAAGAAGCCTGCGATGAGCTATGTGCTGGCGTGTCTGACGGGTTTCCAGAGCGGTGCGAAGGAGATTGTCGTCAAGGCCCGTGGCAGAGCTATTAGCAGAGCCGTCGACGTCGTGCAGATTGTGAAGAACAGGTTTCTGCAGGGGGTTAACATCAAAGACATACGCATCGGCA
Source organism: Nitrososphaerota archaeon (assembly GCA_041641305.1). Classification (GTDB taxonomy): domain Archaea; phylum Thermoproteota; class Nitrososphaeria_A; order Caldarchaeales; family Caldarchaeaceae; genus Caldarchaeum. The sequence goes on from JBEPYN010000001.1 coordinate 710,648, forward strand.
CCGAGCAGATAACCGATGAGCAGAACCGGACACTCAACGTAAGCACCATAGAGATTGTGCTGAGCTCGTCCTGAGGGGCAGTCTGATGCCCCACGGTGCCTGCGTTGGAGTTTCCGGTATGCGTCTTCGACCTAAAAACCGGTGTCCTATGCAGCAAGTGTGAGCAGAAAATCCGCCGAGGAGAGCTAACGTCAAACGACCTCGAGATTATGCGTTTTTTTCTCGACCTTGAAAAAAAATATCCCCAGATTTCTTCTCTGAAATATTTTAGAAGCCTTATGGCTGATGGTTATTTGTTTGTGTTTTTTGAGCGGGGGTTTTCGGGGCTTCCCGCCGATGTGCAAGCGGCTTTGAGGAATGAGCTTGGTCTCAGGACAGGGTTGCGTGTTAAGCTGATGGATGTTAGCAGGGATTTGAATGTGTTTCTGCAGAACCTTGTTGCGCCGGCGCGTCTCTTGACGATTAACAAGGTTTGGCTCCCTGACCAGACGACTGAGGTGAAGGCGGTTGTCGATGATGAGAGGGCTGTGGGTGTCCCCGCTAATGTGCTCGCAGATGTTGTTCACATGATTCTCAACGTGTCTGTTAGTTTTGAGTTTCAGCGGAGGACGAGGGCGCCTCCGCGGTTTGGACGGTGACTGGGTTGCTGGATGAAAGTGTGCGTATGGCTTTGCGTAGCCGTGTCATGGCGAGGGATGTGAAGCCCGAGCTGGATGGCAGAGGTGTCAACCTTTTCGGATGGGTTCATGAGATACGCGATCTTGGAAAGCTTGTCTTCATACTTCTCCGCGACGTGTCGGGAATTTGTCAGGTTGTCTTCAGGATGGAGGAGGTTGAGCAAAGTGTTAGAGACGCTGTGAAGGGGTTGACCAACGAGTCCGCTATTTTTGTTGAGGGTGTTGTGGTGAAGCAGCCGCGGTCGAAGCTCGGTGTCGAGGTTGTTGGAAAGAGGCTGACTGTTTTGGGCCGTGCGGTGCCCAAGCTTGAGCTCGACCCTACCGGGAAGGTTCCAGCGGGACTGGATGCAAGGCTCCGTCACAGGATTCTCGACCTCAGGAGACCCGAGGTCAGAGCTGTCTTCCTCTTGGGCAGCGAAGTCCTCAAGGCCATGAGGGATTTCTTCCACATGAAAGGCTTTGTGGAGGTGCGGACGCCGAAGTTAATCGGCTCAGCGACCGAGGGCGGGGCCGAGCTTTTCGAGGTGAAGTATTTTGACAGGGCCGCTTACCTCGCCCAGAGTCCTCAGCTCTACAAGGAGCAGCTTACAACAGTTTTCGAGAAAGTCTGCGAGATAGGGCCCTATTTCCGGGCGGAAGCCTCGCACACAGGAAGGCACATCAGCGAATTCACCTCGGTCGACATCGAGCAAGCCTTCGCAGACATGTATGATGTGATGGATGTTCTCGAGGAGCTTGTCGTCCACGTCCATAGACACCTTGTCGAGAACAATCAGCATCTTTTGCAGATGCTTGGGGTGAACCTGCGTGTTCCGAAAAGGCCTTTCAAACGTTTCACCTACGACGAGGCTTTGGAAATTCTCCGGAGCGAGGGGGTTGAACTGCGGTGGGGCGAGGACTTCGGCACACCCCACCTACGGATACTCGGCAAAAAATACACCACCTACTACTTCATCACACATTTTCCAACCGAGTCCAAGCCCTTCTACATACAGGAAACAGAGAAAGACCCGAAGGTTTCCGAGTCATTTGACCTCATGTATCAGTGGCTTGAGCTGGCCTCGGGCGGGACACGTGTATCGGACCATGATGTGCTTGAGCGGAAGCTTCGGGAGAAGGGGCTTAACCCTGCTATGTTCGAGGATCATTTGAAGGTGTTTAGGTATGGGATGCCTGTTCACGCTGGATGGGGGCTCGGGTTTGAAAGATTTTTGATGGTGTTGACGCGGCGGACAAACATCCGGGAGACTGTGTTGTTTCCACGTGACAGGTTCAGGCTTACACCGTAGTCGCCGCGGGCCTGCTGTAGCGTCGCATGTGATAGATTAGCGGCTGATCCTCCGAGAAAAGTTTTACCTGTTTCACCCGCCCCATGATGATCAAGTGTGTTGAGCAGTCGACTTGGCCGCTGACCTCGCAGAAGAGCACGCCCAACACATCCTGCAGCACAGGAAAACCATCCTCAAGCACATACTTCACCCTCGAGAACCGCTCCTCATGCGGAGTGTATGCAAACACATCAGAGACCCAGCCCTGTTTCTCCGAGAGAAGGTTAACGCAGAAACGCCCCGATTTGAGAACACTTAAACATGTCTTGGTGGTTTTCTCCAAAGAGATGAGAACAGTAGGAGGCTCAAGCGAAACGGATGTGAAGGAGCTAACGGTCATCCCATGCGGCCGCCCCTCATAAAAAGTGGTGACAACCGTGACAGGCTGGGGAACACGCCTCATAAACTCCCTTAAATCGGTCATCTCCGCCAACCCAAGTGCACATTCTGGTTTTAACTCTGTTGGTCTTACTCTTTGACGGTGAACATGGTGTGTGTGGAGGTCATGTTTACCTCGGTTAGCAGCCATAACCGCTTGAACACGCGGTTGAAGAAATCATCACGCGCAACCTCGTCAACGCTAACAACCACATCCCACATGCCGAACAGCTCATGGGCCTCGAGAACCTCGTCGATGGACATGAGATATTTTTCCCAGAGCTTGGGTGCGGAGGGCCTCCTCATCTTAATGAAGATGTATGCGCATTTACGTTTGGAGCTGGCCCCCTCTTTCTCAAATGAGAGGCCGCCTTCGTTAACTATGAGAGAGTTTGTGTCCACTACGCCATATCCACGCATAGCGTCCAAGACGCTGTTAAGGTGTTTGAGCGACTCGACGTTGACTTTGCTCATTACGTCATAGGGGCCCCAGATTAGGTATGATTCCTCCACGTTCTTGTCGGACCTTATGGCTTGGAGTGTCTCGATTAGGCCGCTTCGGCTGCCGACTGTGCCGAGAACAAACGCTTTCACGTTTCTCTACAACATAGCAGGGTATTTTAGCTTTGTTAAACCGTTTCCCAAGCATATGCCGCGGCGCCCAGAAGAGCCGCGTCCTGCCCAAGTGAGGAGAGCTGCATCTCTGTCCTAAGCAGCTGATACTTTTTCATGATTTTTTGGGGTCTTTCAACGGTTTCGCGTGGATGGCTTAGGGCGAGGCCTCCGCCGACCACGAGAACCTCTGGGTCGAATGTGTTGATGACGGATGCGTAGCCCGCCGCGTTGTATTCCGCCATCTTCGCCACAACTTTTCTCGCTCTAGTGTCTCTTGGCAAACTTTCAAAAATCTCCCAAGAGGTTTTCCACAGCCTTTTTCCGAGCATCTGGGCTGCTAGCTTGGGCAACCCTGTTCCGGCGCAGAATGCCTCCCAGTGGCCTGTTCCGCCGCAGCCGCATCTAACCCGTGAATTCGCGTCCACAACTATGTGGCCTATCTCGACTGCGTTTCCGTCTTTCCCGAGCAGCAGATGGTTGTCGACAACAGCTCCTCCTCCAAGACCAGTCCCAAAAGCTATGTAGACAAGGTTTTCAACCCTCTTCTCTACGCCGAAAACCTTCTCACCCCACGCGGCGGCGGTGCAATCATTTAACAGAGCAAACGGGCCCCTGTGAACACTCTCAATTATCTCTTTCAGGTTTATGCTGAGACCTCCGAGGTTCGGAGTGTTCAGGACGAGCCCTCTTTTGATCGATAACGGGCCTATGGAAGCTATTCCAAGGGGTGCTTTTGCTGAGACACCCGTCTGCCGCAGTATGCGGAAGCCTTGCCTAAACATTCCTTTGATGGCTGGAATTGTTTTAGGCGTTGTTGTAACTATTTTGCGGCGGATTTTTCCCGAAGGCGTCACGACAGCGAAGCGTGTGTAGGTGGCGCCGAAGTCTACAGCGACTATGTCCATGGGACGTCGATGTATTTCCCTGGGTTAAGTATGTTGTCGGGGTCGAAGACTTTTTTGATTTTCTGCATCAGCCTGAGTGTTTCGACGCCGTTGTGCGCCTCGAGCTGCTGCACAAGCTCCCTCATCTTCTGAAGGCCGACGCCGTGTTCACCCGTTATTGTTCCACCCACCTCTATCGCGAAACGGACAAGATCCCTGACAGCCTGCTCAGCTCTCTGAACTTCTTCAGGGTTGTCGGGGTCGTAGAATATCAGGGGATGTATGTTTCCGTCGCCCGCGTGGCCGTTCATCGAGATCGTCAAACCATGTTTTCTCGAAAGCTCCTGCACCTTCTCGAGATAGTCCACTATCCTGTCTATGGGTACGCAGACATCCTCCACCATCACCTCCTTGGCGACAGAGCGGATGGCGAGGTACATCGTGGCCCTTATCTGGAGAAGCTGCTCAGCCTCCTCCTCTGTCTCAGCGACCTTCACCTCCTTCACGTGGTTTCTCTCGAGGATTTCGAGAACCTTTGGCAGCTCTTTCCCCGTTATCTCCTCAACATCTATCAGCAGCATCGCCTCACCAACTGGCAGGGATGTTCCATGCATCTTATTGGCTGCCTCAAGCCCTACTCTGTCAAAGAACTCAAGCATCCGTGGAACAACTCTGTTTGTACGTATGTCGATGATGGCTCTGCCCGCATCCCTCCAATCGTCAAACACGGCGTAAATCCTTCTTATGCTGAATTCGGACAGCGGCGCAATCTTGAGCCAAGCCTCGACGATCACGCCTAGGGTTCCCTCGCTGCCCACCATCAGTTGGCACAGGTTGTAGCCTGCCCTGTTCTTTGCAAGCGGCTCGCCGAAGACAACCACGTCACCTGAGGCGAGCACAACCTTGACGGCGAGCACCCAGTCTTTGACTGTTCCGTACTTGACGCAGCGGAGCCCTCCAGCCCCCTCTGCTACGGCGCCTCCCACGGTGCAGAGAAAACTGCTCGCGGGGTCGGGTGGGAAGAAGAAGCCATATTCCCTAAGCGTGTTGTTCAACTGCTCGAGAACAACCCCCGCCTCCACATGTGCATAGTAGTTTACCGTGTCCACCTTCAGTATACGTGTCATGGCTGACAAATCCAAGACCAGGCTGTCTGTCACAACTGCGCCGGTCAGGCTCGAGCCCGCGCCCCAAACCGTCAAAGGAATTTTCATGCGGCTACAGTATCTCAAAAGCTTAGACACATCCTCTACACAGCTAGCTCTTACGACGATCTTGGGCCTCCGCGTGAACCCGCCCATGTCACGAGAATATTTTTCAACATTCTCCTCATCTGTGAAGACTTTATCGCCGCCGAGCAGGAGACGCAGCTCCTCCGCAACTTTTCCAAAATCCATGCCTCTACTGGTTCATCGTATTCTAAAAGGGTTATGCGAGGATGAGCTGGATGATAGTGTCTTTGAGCTTGTTGAAGCTTGTTTCTTCCTGTTTTTCTTTGTATTGTTTTAGGTGGGTTAGCAGGGTTGGGTCGTTTTTTCTTTCTCGGAGTATTGTGCGGATGAGGTAGGATGTGAAGGATGTGACGTTTCTCGGTTTTCTCTGCTGGGAGCTGTGGCTGAAGTCGATGATTGTTGCTTTTCCACGGGGTGAGATGATGACGTGGTCGGAGGAGTTTGAGAGCTGGCCATGGTCGAGATGAATTTTGTCGAGTAGATGTGCTTGGTCGAGAATCTTCCCCACTATCTCGGCTATTTCTGCGCGGTTGTTTGCTTTGATGAATTGTGCCAGGGTCTCACCTTCGACATATTCCATGATGATGACGTGTTGGGAGTGGTTGAGAAGCCTCGGCCCCACATCGACCGTGTTGGCTTTCCCGAGATGCATCGCCTCCTGCACCACAGTCGGAACAGCTGCGTCAGTCCGCACCACCTTCACAGCGACACATACATCATCCACGAGGCCGAGGAAAACCATGCCACGGCCGCCTTTCCCAAGCAAATAGGGCGCAAGCTTCCCAGACGACTCCGAAACCCCCACCGCAGCCACGCCCAGGATGTCAAGCTCCCGCAAAACCTCCAACACTCTATTCTCTTCCCCCGACGGGTAGGCGAACAAACTGAGGTCGACGCCTTTCTCTCTCAGCTGGTTGAGAGAGAGGAAATGTATGTTGCGATGTATTTGGGACATGTTCTCACAAACTCTTTGAGGAAATGTTTTCCCTCGCCCGTGAGCGTCTCCATGAGGCTAGCTATGTTTGTGTAGGTTTTCGCGTTTCTCAGATGGGGTTGGAGATGTTTGGAGACGGACGCCTGGCCCGATTGTATGAGATGCTGGAGGGCCTCAGCCGCGTCGCGGTGCCTCCTCCTCAACAGCGAATACAGCCTGTCTCCAGACACCCATGGAGGAGCCAACAACATTTTCTTAAGCATCTGCTCAGCGATGAACCGTTCAGCGTTGCCGCTCCACACAGGAGGACCCCTATGCAACACAACAGGTGGAAGAATGTTTGTCTCAAGCTCGAAGACCATGACACCTGTTTTTTCCTCGGCCCATCTATCGTATCTCAGCACGGTGAAGCCGAGGCCGTTGAGGCCGCGGGCCAATCCTTCGACGGTGTGGTTAAGCTCTCCCCAGAGAACGTCGGGCGGCTGCTCAGGCACGGAGAAGACGAGGCCCAGAAAACTCCGTTCCTCGACAACATCTTCCAAGCCTGTGTCGCCGACGAAATAGTCTTCGCTGGGTTTTGTGAGGAAGAGTTTGGATTTGAGGATGAAGTTTGACAGGGTTGTGAGGGAGATTGCTGCGGCTGTGTTGCGGCTTGGGTCGACTGGGTCGGGTAAATGAAGCACGGTGTCTGGGGCTGGTTTGCCTTCGCCAAGCACCACAGGAGGCCTCCACTTTGAAGCAGCCTGAAGAAGCGAGGTGAAGGAGCCGAACCTGATTATCAAAAGTTCGCAGACGTATCCGCTGAAGCCTCTTGTCTTCAACTCGGCGCCGTAGAGGTTGTCGTTCATGAGGAAGGCTTTGAGGAGACGGACATGGTCAGCGCCGCCGGGTGGAAGGTTTTTCTTCACATAGGCTGTGTGGTAGGGTGTGCGGTCGACTGGTGTAATCCATCTCCCATACTCGGCGTCATAGCATGGAACGATGTTGACACGTATGCCGTCCACAAACCCTTCCACGTAGGGGTGGCTCGCATACCGAAGCCGATAAGCGCCACCAACCCCGACAACGGCCTTCACACCCTCTTCGACGACGCGGCGGCAGGCCTCATCGACGGGAAACCCTGGCCTAAAATGGATGAAGATGTCGCTCTCCTCCCTGCCGCGGACCATCGTCCCCTTCGCGAAAGAACCCTCAACAGAGACAAGGCCCCTGCCGAAAACATCCTCAAGCCGCTGAACCAAACGTGATGTAACATCCTCGGTCTTCTCAAGCGTTTCTTGCAAGGGCCTGAGCTGCTCAACCACACGCCGAAGCACGTCCTCAACAGCTGTCAAAGATTCTTCACCGCCAAATCCGAGTAAACAGGGCCTGAGGAGGTTAGCACACTCTTCTTCAACACGATTTTGTTGACGAGCTGTTTGCCGAAGAATGTGTTTCTGTTTCTGTTGATGACGTCGAGGAGCTGGCCGCGGTTTCTGAGATACTTGACTCTGCAGACGGTTAGGTGGGGGATGAACCTCTGCTCCTCAACCCTGATACGTGGAAGACGTTTCCGAAGCTGGCTATACACCTCAACCAGGTTATCAGCACCATCCCTCACCCCAACCCATATCACATTAACACGGCCTCCTCCCGGAAAATAGCCTACACCATTCATCTCAATCTCGAAAGGCTTCGACTCTATGGAGTGCAGGGCCTTCTCGGCTTCGGCTACCTCTGTGTCATCCAGCTCGCCAAGGAAGAGGAGTGTGATGTGTAGGTTTTGGGGTTCAACGGGTTTGAGGCCTTCTCCAGCGGCTCTAAGCAGCTCGTTCTGAAGTGCGACGAGGTTTTGGACGGTTTGCTCATCGTGTATGTCGACGGCGAAGAAAGCTCTAACCACGTAGACGCGCCTCCCTCAGGAATACAAGCTTCTCAGCCAGCATGGACGCCACCTCATCCAACATACTGTCGCCGTTGAACACCTTAACCGCCTCACTCGGCCTCCACATGAGATAGACATCATAGTATTGGCTCACAAGCCTCTGCAGCTCCTCGTCAACCTCGAGAACCCTGTCGCTCGAGACGGTTTTCTGCGCGGTCCGTCTACGCCGCGTCTCTTCATCCACTTCAACCACAACTGTTAGATCAGGTTTTGCGAAAACATCTTTCCCAAGCATTTCAACAATTTCGATAAACTGTGTGAACAGTTTCTCCTCAACTTTTCTACCGTATCGCTTCGACCAAAGGGCGAACCCGTAAACGACCGAGCAGAGGCTGTATCTGTCTATCATCATATAGTCTGGTTTCTTCTCCTCGATGATTTTCTTGATGACTGAGCTGTCGTCTGATGTGTTTGCGAGGAAGAGGAGCATCCGTGTCAGGGGATCTGTCTCGGGTCTGTTGCCGTGTTGTGCTGCGAAAATGCCTGATGGGGTGAGGCTGGGTGTCTTGTAGGTCTGGACACCGTGGCCCCTCTCAGCAAGCTTGCTGACAACCGCGTTCATAAGGGTTGTTTTACCCGAGCCGTCGACACCCTCCCACGCCACCACAAAAGATGAGCCGAGCATCCGGCCACAAGGTCAAGCAATTTTTATTAAGGATTAATTGAACTTAGCCCCTGTACCCTAATTCCCTTGGTTCTATGTCCTCTTTCTGACAACATACATACGCCCTTCTTCAACAACCACGCTAAACCTGATGTCCTGCTCCGCCATAATGTTGTCAACATCATAGGGCGTGGCATAAGACAGAATTGTTATGTGGCTTTTCCTATAAGCTGTTTCAGCATCAACACGGCTCATATAAATCTGTTGGAACAGCATATCGCTTCAATCAAAAACCATCCACTACGTGAGACGCCATTAGTGACAACGGTATTTTGCGAAGCATTTTATATGTTCCTCTAGGTCTTTGGATTTTTCAGCAGTGAGGGTGAACTCAATAGTTCGCTCAGTCACGTTGCACGGTATCGTAACTTTCTGCGGAAGAGAGAGCAGCGCTTGAAACGTTTTTTTTGCGGCGGCCACAGCCACTGAGCTTGGAGACTGGACCTGCAGCAGGATGGTCTTATAAGGCCGTGGGCGAACTATACAAAACTCAAAACCTAGACCCAACATGCCAAAGGCTCAGGCGGTATAGCCAAATTAGCACCGCCGACTGTCGTCTGGCGGAGCCCAATACAAATCCCGGCCTGGCGGATATATTGATATGTGGTGATGTGCGATAAAGTAGGTTGCAGAAATTCTCTTTAAGATGATGGAAGAAAATAGTTGATGGCTGGCTGACAAGCACGACAACAATTTTTTACCGGTTGGGACTAAATTCCTCCACCGCCTCCTCAAAATCCAGAGCAGTCTAGCAACGTCCTATCACTAACTGTTACGTTGTAATTTTCAACGAATTTATCCCGATTTGCTCGGCAGGATTTTGATACCAGTATTCGCTAACTCCTCGTGAAATTCTTTCAGAAGGAAAAGGCTTATGTCATCTTGAGTTTTCTCGCCCTTCCTAAACGGGGTGTCAAGTATGTGTGTTAGGCGGTTCATGTAATTGACGAAGTAGGCGAGAATGCCAAAGGTCGCCATAGCCGAGGTTATGTTCTGCGACTCTGTGAAAAAGAGCACCGTGATTACGCCAATCATTAGAACATCTGCTAGCAACCTTGCTGAAGGAAGGTATGCAATCCGCTGGATATAGTAGATGCGCAGAACTATTTTCAAGAGGTTTTCACGAGCGTCCTTGATACGTGAAATACTTGTCGACGATGTTCCATACATCTCAATTTCGGAAACGAGGTTGGACAATTTTCTGATATTTTCGATACAAGGTCGGAGATCTGCGAAACCACTCTGTTTCTCAACACCTCTGATAAAGCTGTTGATGATTGCCAAAATGTTGCTGCGGATTCCCTCTATATTCAGTTTTCCATGAATGGCTTGTAAGGCTCTGGCTTCATCCCAAATCTTCTCAAGAAGAGCACGGATCTCGGCGGGAGCCCTCTCCGCCTCCTTATAGTCGGTGACCAGTCCCGCTAAAATAAACCCCATAACAAAGAGAGCGCCAGTAACCACGCTCCCAACTAGGAAATTTGGCTGAATGAACTCTAACCCGTTTGAATACACCACATATTTAGCCAAAACCAAGGGGGCTGTCATCATGAAGGCGGTTAACGCTACACTGGATCTTACAAACATCCGATAAACCCCAAAAAGAGGGATATATAGTCCTTTTTTCCGACTGCAGCTCTCTCCCTTGCCAGTACAATCAAAGTGGATATTACACCACACTTCACAGCCTTGTTCGCCTATGATGTGTAAGATGTTTTGCTTGTACGGGAGGTGTGGAGGTTAACCGGGTCAGGCTTTATGTTGGGATTGCAGGCTTCTCGGTTGTGGCTGGGTGTGTTTTCACGGCAACAAGTCATTGGATGGCACCCAGCTTACTCTGCAGGCGAGCATCTGGGTATCGCATTTAACTGGGGGCTGTGGTTTATGGGTGGGCCGTTGACCGTCTATGTAGTGAGGAGGCCATGGTCGCCTTTCGCCGGAGAGACGGCGGGTGCGATCGTAGAGCTGAAGCTAAGACCTTTCTCTACTATTCCGGTCCAGCTCCTTGAACGTCAATTGATTAAGGGTTTCAGCGCAGCCAAAGCTTAAAAACGGCGCGGCAGAATATTATCCGTGGTGAGCTATGCCTGTAACGCTTCGTGTGAAGGATGTGATGGATAGGAAGGTTGTGGAGATTGATGAGAACGCGACTGTGGCTGATGCTGTGAAGGCGATGCTTGACAACGAGGTTTGGTCGCTTGTGGTGACGCGGCAGAAGCTTCCCATAGGTGTTGTGACAGAGCGGGATATCATCAGGAGATGCATAGGCAAAGGCCGCCCCATGACGATAAAAGTAGGAGAAATAATGTCCACGCCAATAGAAACCATCTCGCCGGAGGCCTCGCTCGGAGAGGCCATGGCCAAACTCGTGGAGAAGAACATCCGCAGACTCTTCGTGATTGAAAACGGGAAGATAATTGGCAGGGTTACGCAGACCGAGCTTTTCGAAAACACGTTGAACGTGATGATGGCGTTGTCGGCGCTCAAGTCACAGCTTTGAAGCTGTCAGCAACCGTAACAGCCCCACTATACTCCACAGAAGACGAGGAAAAAGTAGCGAAAGCCCTCCTCAACATTTTTCCAAAAGCCACCCTCGTCCAAACAAGTGATGGAAAAATCGTTGCACGGATAAGCGGGTTGGAGGGTTTTGAGAAGCTTCGGATGATTATCCGGACGCGCCGCATCAGGAAAACGGTGAGAGCTCTTCTCAACAAGGGCCTGCGAGACAACACGGTAACGTTTTATCTAAACAAGCAGGCCGCCTCCGTCGGCAAGGTCTCGTTTTTTGAAGAGGGCGAGGTGATGGCTCTCGGGCCGATAACCGTGGTCGTCGAAACAGATGAGCCGGCGAGATTTATCGAGTGGCTGACCGAATAAGCTATCTCAGCGGAACAAGGTATGTTTCAAAATCTTCCGCGACATAGGATTCGGGGAAAAATGCTCTGGCCTCGATGAGGAGTTTTTCGGGGTCTTCGTAGCGTGGGCTTATGTGGAAGAGGTAGAGACGCTTGACAGAAGCTTGGGCGGCTGTCTTGGCCGCGTCCTCGGCGGTTGAGTGGCCCTGCTCCAAAGCTTTTTCGCGGAGGGAGCTGTCGAATGTCGCATCATGTATGAGGACGTCGGCGTTCTGGGATGCTTTCACCACTTCTTCACAGGGCCTTGTGTCGCCTGTGTAGACGATTTTTCTCCCAGGCCTCGGCGGCCCTAGTGCCTCCTCGGGTGTTATCACCCTTCCACCATACTCTACTGCATCGCCTCTCTGAAGCCGGCCCCAGAGCGGGCCCCTAGGCACCCCGAGGCTCTCGAGAAACTCGACCCTCATTTTGCCTAGACGGTCGTCCTCCTTGACAACGTATCCGAGGGAGTTTGTTGTGTGGTCTGTTTTGAAGGATGTGACTGTGACTGTGTCTATCCGGATTGTGTCGCCTGGGGATAGCTCGTGGACGTTGATGGCGAAGTTTAGGGTGCCGAGGTGTGGGAGTGTGAGGGATTTGATGAGTGTGGCGGTGTTTTTGGGCCCGTAGATGTTTACCTCTTTTTCGCGGCCGTTCATCGAGAGGGTGAAGAGGAGGCCGGGGACGCCGAGGACATGGTCGCCGTGTAGATGTGTGAGGAAGATGTGGAAGCCGGGTTTGACGCCCAGGCCTGAGGTGATGAATTGACGCTGGGTGCCTTCTCCGCAGTCCATCAGCAGGATTGATTTGCTCATGCGGATGGCCACCGACGGCATCCCTCTTCTCCGAGTGGGCATGCCGCCGCTTGTCCCGAGAAAAACCAGCCTCATCTCAGTCAAGCTTCATCACCACAACACGGCGGGTCAAACTCCTGTGAACGTAGAGGTCATGGTGCTCGAGCTCCCGGAAGCCTGTGAAGGCGTCGACGAGGTCGGGGTAGGCTGTGTGGGGGACGGTGACGGCGAGGCGGGCGCCATCTGTCAAGACGTTGACCACTTCTTCTCCAAAAGCTTTCAGCAGATTTTTGAAAGAAACGCCTCCGAGTGTCGCAGACCTTCCATAAGGCGGGTCGGTCGCCACCGCGTCGAAAAACCTTCTAAGCGGTAGACGACGGGCGTCGCCTTGAACCGCGTGGCCGAAGCCAACCCCGTATGATTGCATGTTTCTCCACATACCGTTGCAAACCCATGTCTTAACCTCGACACCGAGACAAACGTGTCCGAGGAGGCCGGCCTCTATGACGAGGGCTCCCGAGCCGGCGAAAGGGTCCAGAACCCATGAGCCGCGGCTGTTGACTGCGAGGTTGACGAGGCAGCGTGCGAGTTTCGGCTGCATCGCCGAGGGGACGCGGAAGGGTCTGCGGCCCGCTTTTCTCTCATCGAAAAAGTGCTTGGGCTTCTCTGCGATAAGCATTCCGACGAAGCAGTTGCTCATGGTGACGACCGCGACGAACGTTGCCTCGGGTGTGCTCAGGTCGACCCTCAGCCCGGGAGCCTGCGCCATTATAGCTGCGGCCAGCTTCTTCTCTACATCGACAGAGTTCACATCCACTCCACCCACTTCATAGACCATGACGTCGAAGCTCCGCCTACCGTCGACAGCCTCGGCCAGCTTCTCGGAAAAGACGACATCCATGTAGTTCCTTCCCACACCCAGCCAAACAGCCGCCAGCTTCGTGTAAGCCGCTCGATACACAATCTCCGCGGCCAATCCATCGTCGACCTCCGCAGCCGCCACCCTCTCATCAACTCTCTCAGCATCGACGCCGCCGAGAATTTTCACCAAGTGGCGTAGCTCCGAGTATGAGAGGGCGGGGTTTTCACCCGATAGGAGGAAGAAAACCGCCAAGCCTGTCTTCAGCTTAGATGCGAGGCGATTAACCCAGCCACCGACGCATATCCATAGGGGTTCGGCACCGTGTCCGTGGTGAAAATCAAGTCAGCCCCCGCCGATGTTATCTTCTCGGCAGCCGAGCCGATGAACAATCCATGAACAGCGGCGACAATAATCTTCGACGGGTTGTATGTCTTCAGCTTCTGGATTGTTTTGGCAACGGTCGTCCCCGTGCTTATGATGTCGTCAACCACCACCACTTGCCGCCCCTCATCTATCTTTTCCACCGTGACCTCTACTTCGCCTGTCTCAGGGCTGCGCATGGTTTTGACTGTGGCGTAATCTGTTTCGATGACCGAGGCGACGGCAGCGGCCATCTCGGAGCCTTTTTTACCCGGTGAAAGGATGAGCGGCTTCTCCACACCCGCCTGTATGATGTAGGATGCGAGAAGACCTGATGCATCGATGTTGGTCAGCTTCACCGGCGACTGCTCCGCTGTCCACGGGGAATGTATGTTTACGGTTATGACCTCGTCCGCTCCCGCGGCCTTGAGCGCTTTTAGCAGGGCTTGGATGCTGACCGGCTCCCCTTCGAGAAACACCCTATCCTGTCTCGCATAAGCCATGTAGGGGATGACTGTTTTCACCGACTTCGCTCCCATGCGTGTAGCCGCGTCCACGAGAAGAAGGAGCTTGACAAAGTTGACATCCTGCGGCGGATGCATACCCTGGACAACAACCACATCCTCTCCACGCACATCACCCGCTAACCTGACATAGGATTCGCCGTCGGGGAAAACCTTCTCAAAAACATCGACAGCCTCGACATTCATGTATCTCGCCACTTTCTCAGCCAACTGAGCAGAGGAGGGGCCCTTCACAACCTTCAAGCCAAAAACCTCTATCGGATGCATAACTTAATGTTTGCGTGTTTTTGGATAACGCTTATATGCGTTTTCGGCGGCTTGTATGGCATGGAGAAGAAGCTGGAGCAGGTGGAGATTCCTGAGCCGAGCCTGCCGGTTTGTGAGGCAATCCTGATGCCCGTCTCCGACGAATACACCTACATCCACCACAACTCTATCCAGATAGGTGTCTTCAAGTACATCGAGAAGGCTCCATAGATGAGCTACGGCTACGACGAGTTCGAGTCCAAGCTCGGCCAGTTCATCTACACTATGGTGATGTATGAAAGGCTCCGCGACTATCTACTGGATAAGCTGAAGGGGAAAGACCGTGTCTCGGTCAGGATAAACCTTGGAAGCGATAGGTCGGGCAACCAAGTGGTTATGGATGTTGTGCTCACTACTGTCCGGCCTCAGCTCCTAGGAGAGGTCAAGCATGAGAAGCCTTCGCGGAAAACGCTTGTCATGGTTTTGGGGAATGAGAAGGTTGCGGGTGAGCGTGGTCAGATAGCCGCTGAGATGGAGAGGCTTGTGATGGAGAGTTTGAAGTGGTGGCATGGATATTTCGGTGACAAGGATAAGCTGATGCTTAACGAGTGGGTGGCTGAACGTGTTGAGGTTTTGGACGCGCCGGTGGTCGGAACAGTTGTAGAGGTTCCTGTGAGACAGGTCATATACCAGCCGACGGCCACCTTACCCATGAGCGAAGAAGAGATCGAGACTTTGACACAGTTCGCCGAAATCCTCGGCCCCGTCCTGGTCAGGCCTCTGGACAACGGCTTCTTCGAGCTCGTCGCCGGCCACAGAGTTTTCGATGTCTTGGTCAACAGGCTGGGCTACGAGAACGTGAAAGCCCTTGTCCTCGACGTCGACGATGCAGCCGCCTCAAGCATGCGTTCGGAATATGAGGAGAAGGTTGAAAAACTCGTCAAAACGGTCTTGAACAGATAAGCCGTGTCACCGATTCTGCGGAAAATCCAGGGCATTTTCACGGAGGGGCCTCCAAACTTCTCCATGTTTACTGAAAACGTTGCAGCAAGCGGGTTGCCCAGCAGACGGAAACATATCAAGTTTCTCAGACGCATGGGAATAACCGCGATAATCAGCCTCACCGAGCAGCCTCTCCCACCGAAACTTCTCGAAAACATGGACATCAAATATTTCCACCATCCTCTCGCCGACCATCAGCCAGCAGACCCCACAAAAATCCTCGAAATAGTAAAGCATCTCCAGAGGCTTGTCTCCTCGGGTGAGAAGGTGCTTGTCCACTGTCTCGCGGGGCTGGGGAGAACAGGGATGGTGTTGACTGCTTACACGATGCTTGAGAAAAACCTCGACTGGGGAACGGCTTTGGAGACTGTGCGGAGCATTCGTCCCGGCTCCGTGGAAAAGAATCAGGAAACATGTCTGAGAGAGTTTGAGAAGCTTGCTAAACTTGGCTCTTGATGCTGGCCGCTATCCGAGGCCCTATGCTCGGTACACGGGCCAGCTCCTCTGCAGATGCCCGCCGCAAATCCTCTATGGTTCTGTAGCCTGCGTTGTAGAGGTTACGGGCCCTGACACGACCCACACCCTTCAGGGAAACGAGAGGCAAAAGCTCGGGCCTCACACCGTGTTCAACTCTTTCAGACAATAGCTCAAACAAGTGAACCAAATCCATGTACCCCACAACCCGCATAAGCTGTGAAGCAGCGTAGGAGATCCAGCTAACCCTTTCACGGAGAACCGCGAGGTCGCCGGGCTCGACACCCCAACGCTCATAGAGCTCACCCTCGCCAACCTCCTCAATCCAAGCATTCATCAACACGGCTGTCTTCACAGAGTCGAGGAACAATTCGTAGTCGTCGGGGTTTTCAACGGGGTCCGGGATGTGGAAAAACTGTTCACGGTTCTCTTCAACGAATCTCTCAAGCCTCGCAGCCTCGGTTCTGCGCATAGGCACGCTCGGCACCTCGGAGGTGTTGCACACAACCTGCAGCAGGCTCAGCTCCGTCATCAGCCGAGGCCTGTTCTCACATGTCCTGATTATTGCGAGAGCTGTCAACGGGTCTATGTAGAGCTCGGCGACACGTTTACCCAGCCGTGTAGCCTCCAAGCCATCGACCGCGTCAACAAACCCATGCCGCGCGAGAAAATCTACAACACCTGTCAGCGATTTGCGGAGTAGGGCTGAGCCAAACTGGTGGCAGAGAAAAGTCGACTCAAAGAATTTGACGAGGCCGTCGAAGGATTTGACAGGCTCGGAGGCTATGACCGCTAGTGTCTGTATTCTGAGGTGGCGCTCTCCTCCCAGCCTCGACCACACTCTCTCAGGCCTCCCCTTGATGTATTTCTCCATGATGAGCTCAAGCTCCTCCTCGCTTCTCGCAACCGTCACCGCCTCGCCCTCGGTGTCGAACCCCGGCCGCCCAGCTCGTCCGCAAAACTGTTTATACTCGGTGACGGAGATGCTTCTGAGTCCTTCGCCTACCTCGTATCTGCGCAGCTCAGGGATTATGACGACTCGTGCGGGGAGGTTTACTCCAGCGGCCAAGGTGGGTGTGGCGGCGAGAACCTTGAGAACCCTGTTTCTGAAAGCTTTCTCCACATACCTTCGGTGGATGGCGCCGAGGCCTGCGTGGTGGAAACAGGCGCCCTGACGCATGAGTGCCGCAACCCTCTCGGTGAAAGACGACGCCTCAGCGGACAACAATAGCTCATCAGCCAAGCCGTTCAGCTTATCGCGCTCATCATCCGTGACCAGCATCTCCCGGGAAAGAGCCGCCGCAGCCTTCTCAGCATATTGTTCAGCCCGTTTACGGGTGTTCGCGAACACGATGACCTGTCCACCATCCTGCACAACCTCAAGCATCAGTGAGATGACGGGGTTGTAGTCGAGCTCCCTCACCTTCCGCCGAGACCTGTCGCTGTAACGTATCTCGCCATCATAGTAAACACCCTCCCTAAGAGGCACAGGTCTCCAGTCGAGGCTTATGAGCTCTGCGCCAAGCCACTCAGCTATCTCATCGGCGTTGGGTGCCGTCGCGCTTAGTGCGAGAAGCTGGGCTCGTGGGTTTCTGTTGCGGAGACGTGTGAGCGTCATCTCGAGTGTGGGTCCCCTGTCTATGTCTCCGAGCATGTGAACCTCGTCGGCTACGAGGAGGGATACGCTGTCTATCCATGGGGCTCCATGTCTCAGCAGGCTGTCGGCCTTCTCGTTGGTTGTTATGATGACGTCGTAGTTGGCGAGCCATGGGTCGGCGGAGTCATAGTCACCTGTGCTGGCGACTACTTTGAACTCGTCTCCGAGAAAATCTGTAAATTCCTGCAGCTTCTCTGCCGCGAGGGCCCTGAGTGGTGTGAGGTAGAGGACTTTGCCGCCGTGTGCTACATGGTTGTAGGCAGCCATCATCGCTATCAGGGTCTTGCCCGAAGCAGTCGGCGTCGCAACCATCAGATGCCTCCCATCTAGCAACCCTTTCGACAAGGCGAGCGACTGAGGCGGATAGAAACTGGTTATCCCTATTCTTTCAAGGGCGCGGCGAATGTGTGGAGGCGCGTCGGCGGATGAGCGGTAACCTGTCATCTTCCCATCGGTCTCTGCCCCATCTATATACACATAGCCCTCCTTTCCCGATGTGCTGCGGGTTTTCCTCATGTGACCTTGTATGCGCCGGTGCGGGGCATGAATATCCTGCCGTCGGTGATTAGGCGGGTCAGCAGCTTCGTTATCTCTTCATCGGACAACCCTTCTTGAAGAAGGGCGGTTCGCAGCTCCTGCTCAGCCGCGTAGCCGCTCTGCTCCTCAAACTTCTTTATGGTGTCGATGACGAGCTTCATCTTCTCCCTCACACTCTTCGGCTTGCCTGTCATGATGGTGTCGATGTCGGGCGCTCCGCTCTCTATGTCCACGCCCACCTCCTGCAGACTCTTCCTCATCAAGAGAATCGACGCGGCAGCGTCCTCTTCATCAGCCACATTCCTGAGACGAGCACGTGCATGGGCCTCCGTCAACCTTATCAGCGACTCGAACTGGCGCGCCGTTATGCTGACCGTCGCCGTCTTCTCATACATCGCCCTCATCTTCAGGTAAAAGTCCTCAAGCTGTTTGAGTGCCTTCGGCGAAATCACTGGCTCAATCCTCTTGGCGTATGCTATGTATTTTCTCAATACATCGGGGGCGATTGGCGGAGCTTTCTCCGGCTCACCTATCTGGTGAAGCGCGGAGATGTGTGAGGAGATTCTGCGGTCTATGTCGGGGTTTGGCTCATCCCGGAGAACGAAGATGAGGTCGAAGCGTGAGAGAACTGTTATTGGTAGGTTGACGTTTTCTATGAAGTTTTTGTATGGGTCATATCTGCCGAGATAGGGGTTGGCGGCCGCGAGAACCGCTGTCCTAGCGTTCAAGGTGGCGACGATTCCGCCTTTTGCCACGCTCACCGTCTGCTGGGCCATCGCCTCGTGAATAGCCACCCTATCCTCATCCCTCATCTTATCAATCTCGTCTATACAGCATACACCCATGTCGGCCAAAACCATGGCACCGGCCTCAAGAACCATCCCACCCTCCTTCTCACGTATGACGGCGGCGGTCAACCCGGCCGCTGTGGAGCCTCGGCCCGATGTGTAGATACCTCTGGGCGCCAAGCCCGCCACATACTGGAGAAGCTGGCTCTTCCCTGTGCCTGGGTCGCCTACAAGCAGGACGTTGATGTCGCCTCTTACGCGGAGGCCGTCTGGGAAAACCTTTGTCCTCCCACCTATCAGCAGAAGCAGGATGGATTTCTTGATGTGCTCGAGACCGTAAATCGACGGGGCCACAGATTCTGTAAGCTTGTTGATGATGAACGGGTCCTCCGCCATTTTCTTGAAAAGCCTTTCATCTTCGGGAGTGATTTGGACCGACTGAGGCTCCTTGCTCGCAGGCTCCATGCTGACCGCGTCCAGGTATATTCGGAATGTTTTGAGCGGCCCCTCTCCACCACGCTCCTGCACGGACTCGACCACTCCCACGGCTATGACCCTGTCACCTGGCCTCACAACATCAACCAAATCATCCCTGACGCGGACCTCGATGACGCGTGGAAGCTGTCCCGGCGGAAGGTCCTCAGGCTTCTCCTGCACACCCAACACCTGGTAATCCATGTAGCTGGACTCCTCGGGAACCAGCTCGAAGCTCGGCCTCTTGCTGCCCCTGCACGTCCTGTCCAAGCAGGCCTCGGGTGTCAAAAGCTTCTGAGAAACCTGCTCAACCTCCTGAAGGTTTCCGCAGTAGCGGCAGCGGAAAACACCAACCCTTAGCAGCGGCTTCACAGCAGTCGCCTTAGAAACCATGCCATCTATCATCACCAGCTTACGGAGATGCTCTGACCTCACTTCACGAATAGCCGTAACTGTGGGAAGCGAGACAATCCGGGCAGTAAACCATTTAACCGCTGAAGCATACTCAGGGTCCTCAATCTGCAGCTGCCGAAAACACGCCCTGTTCAAAACCTTGAGCAGAGTGTAGGGCTTGTCAACCAGCTCGCGGGCAAATTTCTCATCAAACTTGATGAGGTCGTTGAAGTCGACAGGAATGCTGCGACGCTTCTTCACAGCCGCTTCTCGCAGCAGCTCCCTATACTTCTCAGACTTGAAGAAGTTTACAAGCCTTTCTTCAAGAGGTTGCTCCGCCATCCCCATCCCCGGACCCTATCGCACGCAACCACTCGTCGACAACCCTGTAAACAGCCCTATACAAGGCCTCTTCCTCAGGCGTCATCCGCCGCACAATCTCGCCGTCAAGCCTCTTAGCCGCTATACTGACAATCTTCATCAAACGCATCGTGACGATGTCCCGCAGCTTCTTCTCCACATAATCATCTCGAACACCTTCCCTCAACGACTCGACATAGAAATGCTTCTGCAACGGCTGAAGCTCCCCAGGATTGTTCTTCTCCCGCCACTCTATCTGGAGAAGCTGATTGGCCAGAGACTGTTTGGCCACATACTCGGCACACCGTCTCGAAACAAGCACATCCGCAACCCATTTCCACACATTCAACACCGTCCCCTTCTTAAGCTCCTCAAACGTTCGCCCAGCGTAGCTAAGACGTGGAACATCCACAGTCAAAACAACCTTAACCACAGAATGCAGGTTCTCGATACGGTTCTCCTCAACCACCTGCATGAGGCCCTGAAACATCCAACACCTAGTATCAAGTAAGATACTTAAAGATACCTTGTCGGTATGGGGCTGGTAATGCGTTTGTGGGAACCGGGGTAATATATTTGTATCCGGGGGCTATGTGTGTCATGGGTTGAGGATAGCGGTCGTGGGATTGGGTGTAGCGGGAAGCTATCTTCTGAGGCGTCTCTCGCTGGAGCATGAGGTTGTAGGCTTTGACAGGCAGAGGAGGGAAAACTTCAAAGCAATATGTGCGTGGGGGACATCGAGAAACCAGATAAAGAAGATTCTCCAGAAAGTGGAGATTGATTTTGATGAGTATCTTCTCCACCTCGGCGATAACCTCGTCCTCGACAACGGTAAGGAATCCTCATCTATTCCTCTTCTGGGCCTGTGCACATTTGATAAGAGGCGTCTGGAGCTCGACATGACAAAGGGCTACAAAGTCTTTTACGGAACCACTCCAACCCTCGAGGACCTGCGCAGAGACTTCGACCTAATCATCGACGCAACAGGTGTTTCGAGAACCCTTCTACCGCCAGCCCCCCGCGACAAAATTGTTCCATGCTTCCAGTACAGGGTCAAATACCATGGGAAAATGCCGTTTGAAGATTTTTACGTCAGAATATTCAGCTCCTGGGACGGTTATCTATGGTATTTTCCGCTCGGCGACAGCGAAGCCTATGTGGGCGCAGGACACATGGGAGGAAACCATGTAGCGGAGGTGAACACGTTCATAAATCGGTATGGCGGCAGCCCTGTCGAAAAAATGGGGAAATCTGTGCGGATTGCGCCGCCTGAGCTCATGACGCCTTTTTTCGACGGAAAAGTTGTTGGCGTGGGCGAGTCGATTGGAACGGTTTTTCCCCTGCTGGGCGAAGGTATACTGCCCAGCCTCGAGTGCGCGGAGATTCTCGCCGAGACGCTTGAAAACCGGGAAGCTTATCGGAGAAAGGTTCTCGAAACATTCAAACCATTCTCAGACATGTACAGGCTCATACAGCTTCGTCAAAATAACCAGCTGAGCCTCACGAGACATTTCCCTCTTGTGCTACGCTGCTACAGGTACATGAAGGAGCGGGAGGAGCGGTTTGGCTTGGTTATCCGCAGGAGTGATTTGATGCTCATAATCAACGCTTGAATAAGGTTTTTAAATTGGGAGAAAGCTTCTCCGACAAGGTGGTCGGAGCTAAAGCTCGTATGTAGGAACTGTGGTTCAGAATATTCCAACGAGCTGAGAAATGTATGTGACAAGTGTCTCGGGGCCCTTGACGTCGTCTACGAAGAGGTAGCGGATGGTCTGCGCAGCAGAATAGCCAACAGTTTTGTCCGCGGTGTCTGGCGATATGCTGAGCTTTTGCCCGTGAAGAAGGAGTACCGCGTCGACATCGGGGCAGGAGGCACAGCCTTGGTTCATGCACGTGAGCTGGGCCGTGTGATAGGTGTCCGCAACCTCTACATCAAAAACGACACGACAAACCCCTCCTTCTCCTTCAAAGATAGGCCGGCGTCGGTGGCTGTCTCGAAGGCGCGGGAGTTTGGTCTCAGGATTGTTGGATGCGCGTCCACGGGCAACCTCGCCTCGGCCACGGTAGCCCACGCGGCTGCAGCCGGCTTGACGGGGTTCGTCCTCATGCCCGACACAGTCGAGCTCCCGAAGGTGCGTCAGGCCTCGATATACGGCGCAAAAGTAATCCTCGTCGACGGCACCTACGACGACGTCAACCGCCTCGCATACCTCCTCGTCGACACAGCTGAAGTCGGAATAGTCAACGTCAACCTAAGGCCCTTCTACGTGGAGGGCTCCAAAACCATGATGTATGAAACCGTTGAAGCCCTTGGCTGGCGCGCCCCACAGCACATCGTGGTCCCCATGGCGAGCGGCGCCCTCTTCGGAGCACTCTACAAAGGACTGCACGAGTTCGAGACGTTTGGAGCCATATCGCATGCCGACACAGTTTTCCACGGGGTACAGCCCATAGGATGCTCACCGATATCAACAGCGTTTGAAACAGGTGCGGAGGAGGTTACACCTGTGAAGAAACCTGAGACCCTTGTGAAGAGTCTCGCCATCGGCAACCCAGGCGACGGACTATACGCCCTAAACGTCGCCCGTAAAACAGGAGGCAGCTGTCAAAAGGTCTCCGATGACGCCACCGTTGAAGCGGTGAAGCTTCTTGCAAAGTATACGGGGATTTTCGCCGAACCCGGCGGAGCCATCACCGTCGCTGCGGTCAAGCAGATGAGGGAGAACGGGGTGATCGATGCGGGTGACGAGGTTGTATGCTGCGTAACTGGCGCGGGCTTCAAGGTTGACGAGGTTGTTGAGCAGGTGAGCGGCCCCGCCTACGTCGTCCCAGCACGCCTCGACAAAATCCTCGAAACCCTCCAAACCAACCAGCCCCTATCCCATTAAAACACCTTCTCCCTCGGCTTCGTCGAATACACCACCACAACCGTGTCCCTGAACCGTTTGTTCGGCACCACTATCAAGCACTCATCGCCAGAGATAATGGTTCTGGTCAGGGACATAGCGATGATTTTGCCACGTTTTCCCTCGATTTCTACCTCGCTACCGATGTTTATGTATGGGTCGAGGGCGATGGAGATGCTGGCGAAGACATCGTTTACATATGGGACGAGTGCGAGGGCGAACAAAAGGCCCAGCGCACCTGCGGTGGCGAAGACGCCTACCACGAACTCGAAAAGCCGCCAAATGTATCCAAGGTATCCGACGTAGACGACGCCGAGCAAAACCAGCACAAAATAGAGAACCTTGCGATGCTCCTGCCTAAACTTCGCACGCAGAACATACCTGACAAACAGAACCACCAACCCGAAAACAGCCGACGCAACAAGCGTCTCAACAACCTGCGCAGAAAACATAGCCAAAATATCGAAAAACCCAGATATTATTTTATACAAGATGCTCAGAGCTCAAGATCCCAGTCACCTAATCAGACTGGTCAGACTCATCATCGCCATCTGTGGAATGTGTGACGGATCTTAAAAACGTTGAGAACGGGAAGTGACTGGGTTAGGGCTGTAAGACTTGTGAATATTTAGGCTGTTTGGCATATGTCGGGTTTTCTCGCATCTTTTTTCTGTGGTGAATGGTTGTGTGCGTCGTGTTGGATGTAGGTTGTTAGCCATGCGGCGAGGAGTTTTCCCCGTGGTGTGAGGCTGTATTGTACACGTATGGGGGCTTGGTTTGTGTGGATGGTTTTTTCTACGAGGCCGTGGTTGCAGAGTTTTCTCAGCCGGTCGGAGGCTATTTTCCAGCTGAGGCCGTTTATGGCTGCGACGAGTTCAGCGCTGTACAGCGACCCTTGTCGAAGTGTTGTGAGAATTTCTCTTGACCATTTGCATTTGAGAACCTCGGCCAAGACATGTGGCGCGACGTGGCTGGTGAGTGGTTTAACAAGCTCAGCTATGGCGAGGCCTTTCACGGTCAACCTGTAACCCGCCTCATCCACCGAAACAACTCCATGAACCATCAGGCTCGACAACTTGCTCGATAGAACCTTCCTGCTTATTCCTAGGCTTTTCACGAGGTCGGCGAAACGGCGGGGGCCCTGCATCAAATCAACTATGAGGGGAACCGTCCACTTGCATCTAAACAAATGGGTTGGAAAGCTTTGGACAACAGCCTCCAGCATCCCAACAGAAAGGCTCGCTTAGAGATATAAGGGTTGAGAAAGCTAGGGCAGAGGCTTATCCACATGGTGGGATGTTACACAAAGGTAACGACCTAACCGTTTTGAAACCATTTACTCAAATACCGTGGAATAGGCTGGGGCGTCATGGCTCAGCAGATTCCGGGATACACATATGGCACAGGAAAGGTTTCGCAGGCCCCTGTTTCGGATGAGGAGTTCCGGCTGCTCAAGGCAACGGTGCTGATGACCGATGAAGACATCAAGTATCTGCGGATGGCTGGAGAGGTTCTAAAGGACCAAGTTGATGATGTGCTCGACCTCTGGTATGGCTGGGTAGGCTCCAACCAGCATCTTGTCTACTACTTCGGCGACCGCAAAACAGGTCAGCCGATAGGCGAGTATCTACAGGCTGTGAGGAAAAGGTTTGGGCAGTGGATTCTTGACACATGCTTCAGAGAATATGACCGCGACTGGCTCAACTACCAGTATGAGATAGGGCTGCGCCACCATAGAAGCAAGAAAAACAAGACAGACAAGGTTGACTCGGTTGAGCATATTCCGCTCCGCTACCTCATCGCATTCATCGTCCCCATCACCTCGACCATCAAGCCGTTTCTAGCTAAGAAGGGTCACTCACAGGAGGATGTTGAGAAGATGTATGCAGCGTGGTTCAAGTCCGTGACGTTGTCGGTTGCGCTGTGGAGCATACCATACGCGAACAAGGGAGAGTGGTAAAGGCCTATCTCTTGAAAAGCTCCTTCAAATCTTTCGCCTCTCCCCTTTTAACATACGTAATCTTTGTATCTAGCTTGACCCTTAGGCCGAGGCTTCGGAAAAGGTTGTAGAGCTCTCCGCCGTCGATTGGCTCGGTTATCTGACCCGCTTTCATGAGCTGGGCGAGCTTCTCCACTATGGCCGACGTTTCTCGTGGATATTGTTCAAGCGCTGCCTGTAGCACTTCGTCCCCCCTTGGGCCGAGATTTTTCTTCACCACGTCGAGAGGTGTCTCGGCTGGGGCTGGTTTCTGCTGCTGCTCAGCTCCCGCCTGAGCCGCCATCGATGCAAGCTGCATCATCTTCTTTAGCTTAAGCCGTTTGAGCTCAAGATCCTCCGACAAGGCTACGCAGGCCTCCTTACACCAAGCCTAACGCCGCTCAATAGAACAGAGGGGCCTCCGAACCAGACGGGTATTCCCTGCATCGGGTCGCCTTTCCCACAGTAGCCTGCGTAGAACTTGAGGTCGTCTGCAACAGCTTTGACCGATGACCAGAGACCCTTCGTCGTCAAGTCAACAACGGGGTCTCTTATCATCTCTGCGAGTTTGCCGTCCCTGACCCTGTATGCTACGACGCCGACGTAGCGCTGGTTCCACCGCCTGTCGTCGATGTTCCACTCCTGGTAGGATTTGATGTAGACGCCGTTGCGCATGATTTCGAAGAGTTCTTCGAGGCTGTGGTCGCCGGGCTTGAGGTAGGTGTTGGCCATGCGGACGATCGGTTCTTTGCTGTAGCTGTTGGCCCTCGAGGCTCCGTTGCTGTGTGTCCCCAGCTCCGCAGCGGTTTCACGGTTGTGAAGCAACCCGCTCAAAACACCCTTGTCAATCAAGACCCGTTCAGACGTGGCGACGCATTCGTCGTCGTAGAGATAGTAGCCGAAGGAGCGTGGAAGACGCGGGTCATCCACGACCGTGACATGTTCACTGCCTATCCTCGTGCCTAAAAGCTCAGGCTTGACATAGGTTTCACCGGCCTGCGCAGCTTCTCTGCCCAACATCCTATCCGCCTCACCGGGGTGGCCGCATGACTCGTGGCAGACAAGGCCCACAATCTCCGAGCCGAGAACAACGTCCACGGGCTCCCGCGGCGGCTCAACACCCCGCAGCAACGCCTTGCATATGTCACGAGCCTCCTCGGCTAGTCTACCGGGCAGGTCCCATCTCTCCACCGCCTCCCAGCCAGCT
Organism: Nitrososphaerota archaeon; assembly: GCA_041641305.1. Classification (GTDB taxonomy): domain Archaea; phylum Thermoproteota; class Nitrososphaeria_A; order Caldarchaeales; family Caldarchaeaceae; genus Caldarchaeum. The sequence goes on from JBEPYN010000001.1 coordinate 736,740, forward strand.
GATTCGCCGAGGTTCTCAAACCGCTGGACAACGCCGCGCTGAGGATGATAGGCTGTGATTATGTAGTTGGCTGTGGCGCGTTCAACAGCGAACCTGACATCGCCGCCGTCGCTGTTGACCACGTGCTTCTCAGTGCTCCATTTCCCCAACTCGATGAAACGTGAGACAAGCTTGACGCCGAGCTTATCAGCGGCCTCGACACCCGCGGCATCAGCCTCCTTCAACAGCTCAATCTTATCCCTGTTATCCACGTCATCGTATCTTATCCTCGGCTTCTTTATGTCAGAGGCCTTTACAAGCTTCTCCTCCGACATCCTGACATCCTGCGACCCTGCTGCGGCGGCCCTCGCCATGCCGAAAGCCGCGGCAACAGCCTTCCTCAGAGACGCTCTGTCAAGCTGGTTAACGTATGCGAAGCCCAAGCTCCCGCGGTAGAGAAGACGAATACCCACACCCTTCTCGACAACATCCGCCGACACCTCTGGTACACCGTTCTTCAAAACAACCTGCGACTGATGATCCCGCTGAAACCGTGCCTCGACATAGGAAGCCCCCAGCTCACCGCCCCTCTTCAAAACAAACTCCAAAAGATCCTCAACATCCATCGGCCCTGACACCACATTCAACTGGGCCGAGAAATATATAAACGGTTAACACAAGGAACAAGTGTGTAAGCTCTTATAGAGGAGTAGGCCAAGCATATCCCGGGTCATGAAGGCGAAGAACTACCGCAGGCCTGAGGGCATGACATACGCCAGGGTGGAATATATCCATGGCCCGCCGCAGTCCCGCATAACCAAGTACAACGCCGGCGTCTACCGCAGCGATTACACTCATGAGCTGCTGCTCGTGCCTGAGACGGATTTGCAGATACGTGATGTCGCAATCGAGTCGGCCCGCATAGCCATCAACAAGTATTTGACGGAGAAGCTTAACGACAGGTTCTATCTCGAGGTTACGGCGCATCCTCACCATGTTCTGCGGGAGAACAAGATGATTTTCGGGGCGCATGCCGACAGGCTGCAGGAGGGTATGAGGAGAGCTTTCGGAAAACCGATTGGAAGAGCTGCACGCGTGGAGATGGGTGAGCCGGTTTTCAGGCTTCTCACCTACGCCGACGGAGTGAGAACGGCCCGTGAGGCCCTAGAGCTTGCGGCGAAGAAACTGCCCAAGAAATACTACATCGTCGAGAAGGTTCTCGCCCAGAGTGCCTAACCCTTGTCCCATGAAGCAGAAATCTATGTCGACGGCGCCTCAAGAGGCAACCCAGGGCCCGCGGGCATCGGCTACATAATCAAAATCGGAACACAATCATACAAGCACCGGGAATACATCGGCGTCGCAACCAACAACCAAGCAGAATACCGTGCCTTGATAACTGCTCTGGAAAAAGCTCTCCAGCTCGGTGTAAAGAAAGCATATGTTTACAGCGACAGCGAGCTCCTCGTCAAACAGGTCACCGGCACATACAGAATACGAAACACCACGCTCTCATCCCTGCATCAGAAGCTTCAGCAACTTTTACCGAGTTTTGAAGAGCTCAAGATAACGCATGTCGATAGAGAAAAAAATAGGGAGGCCGACCGCTTGGCCAACCAAGCCATAGACGAAGCTACGCCTTGACGGTTACGACCGCCGGCTCCTGAACAGTCTTCTTCGAGGCCTCCCTTATCCGCTTCAACATCGCCTCATACTCTTCCTCACTCATGCAGTGGCACATTGCAGCAAAAACGCGATCACGCCGAGTTATAACATTTTTTCAGCTACTGACTTCTGGCGAAAATGCCTTCTTTTACATGTTTAAGGTTTTCCAATTTTTCTTGTGCGTGTCCGTCGGCTGGCATCATGCTTTTATTCGCCTGTTTGCGGCTGGTGGCTGTGGCCAGGATTGTTAAGCTCTCTGGGTTGCGGAAAGCTGTTGCGGACAGGCTTGGCTACAGTTTTCGGAACAGCCTGCCCGTCGCGTTGATGACAGAGTATGATGCGGCCCCTCTCATGGATGTTTACCGCAGAATGCGTGAGAAACATGGTTCAAGCAGCCCGAGCATAACCGCTTACATTGTTAAACGCGTCGCACACGCCCTCATACTCCACGGCGAGTTCAACGCCAACATCGAGGGCGACGAGATCAAGTTGTTTGATGAGGTGAACATAGCGGTGGCGGTTGACACGCCGCGTGGCCTCTACGCACCCACCATAAGGAACGTGGACAAAAAGACCGTTTTCGAAATCGAGGCAGAGCTCAGGGCTCTTGCCGAGAAAGCGGCGAAGGGAACAATTACCATGAATGAGCTCGCGGGCCATGGCTTCACCGTCTCCAACCTCGGACACCTCGACATAACCTACTTCACCCCCATCATCAACCCACCCGACGTAGCCATCCTCGGCGTCGGAGCCATCAAAAACACGGGGCAGGGATACCTTGGACACCTAACACTTGTCTTTGACCACCGAGCCGTCGACGGCGCACCAGCCGCCAAGTTCCTCAAGGAAATTAAGCACCTGCTCGAGACTGTCTCTGAAGAGTGAGGGGAATGATTTCCGCGGTCTCTGTTTTGGCGAGCCACAGCGCTTTGGATGTTTTGGATGGGGCCCGTGAGACTGGGTTTAGGACCGTCGCGGTCGCGAAGAGGGGCCGTGAAAAGGCTTATCGAATGTTTCCTGTGGTGGATGAGCTTGTGGTGGTTGAAGAGTTCGGCGAAATCGTGTCAGAACATGTTTTGGAGAAGCTTGTTGACAGCGTGTTTGTGCCGAATAGGAGCTTCGCGGTCTACGTGGGCTATGACACCATCGAGAAAAAATTCAAGATACCTGTTTTCGGTAACAGGTTTCTGCTAAGATGGGAAGAACGTGTCGGCGAAGCTAGCTACTACAGGTTGTTGGAAGAGGCTGGGATAAGGAGGCCGAAAACCTACAGACTAGATGATGTCGACGGCCCTGTGATTGTGAAGCTGCCCGAACATGGGAGACCCTTTGAACGAGCATTCTTCATAGCAAGGGACCAGGCCGATTTGGAGAAGAAGCTCGGTGAAATGCTTGCGAAGGGAATCGTCGACGAGAGTGATTTGGAGAAGGCGTCGGTTGAGGAGCTTGTGCTCGGCGCCCATTTCAACGCAAACTTTTTCCACAGCGTGGTCAGAGACAGGCTGGAGCTTCACAGCATAGACCGGCGTATACAGAGCAACCTCGACGGCGTCATCAGACTAGGCGCAGCGGACCAGCTGGAGCTCAACCCACTCATCCGCTACATCGAGGTGGGTCACGAGTCCGCCACCATCCGCGAAAGCCTCCTCGAAAAAGTCTTCACCATCGGTGAAAAATTTGTGGCGGCATGTAGCCGACTGGTTCCGCCGGGTGTGATAGGACCCTTTACTCTACAGTTTCTCGTAACACCCGAGCTCGACCTCGTGGTTTACGATGTTTCGCCGCGTATAGGCGGCGGCACCAACGTCTACATCGGCCATGGTGGCCAATATAGCAAACTCTATCATGGAAAGCCCGTGACCATGGGGCGTAGGATTGCGATGGAGATAAGAGAAGCCGCTGAACAAAACATGCTGTCAAGAGTAACCACATGAAGCGTTTAGCCGATTACGATGTGGATAAGCTCACCGTCGCGACTGTTGCGAGCCACACAGCCCTCCAGCTACTCCGCGCAGCCAAGAAAACAGGCTTCAAAACAGCCGCCATCTACCTAACAGACAACAAAACATTCTATCAAAAATTCGGCTTCATCGACAAAATCTTCACAGCATCAGTCGACACGTTGGATAAACTCGCACCTTACCTGGCTGAACGCAACACCATCTTCATACCTCATGGCAGCTTCGTTGAATACTGCGGCCCCGAGAAAGCCCAATCATTCCAGGTGCCGTTTTTCGGCACTCGGCAGCTCATCGAGGTTGAGGCGGACCAAAGAAAGAAGATGACGCTCCTGCGTGAAGCAGAGATACCCACCCCAGCCGAGTACGGATCCGTTGAGGAGGCTGAGTCCCCTGTAATCGTCAAACTGGGAGGAGCCAAGGGCGGGGCAGGCTATTTCCTCGCCTTCTCAAAACAGGAGCTTCTGGAGAAAACGCAAAAAATCAGCCAATCTTACATCATCCAGCAATATGTCATAGGCGTCGGCGTCTACATGCACTATTTTGCGTCACCCATGTATGGAAGGGTCGAGGTCTTCGGCGCCGATACACGGTATGAGGCGAATGTCGACGGCCGCGTCTTCGGATTGGCCGAGCCCAGCTTCGTCGTCGTCGGAAACAGGCCCCTAGTAGTCAGAGAATCACTCCTGCCACGCTACATGCTCTACGGCGAAAAATTCGCAGCCGCCGTCGAGAAAACTCTCGGCACACCCATGATAGGCCCCTTCTGCCTCGAAACCATCATCACAGACACATTAGAAATCAAGTGCTTCGAGTTCTCCGGAAGAATTGTGGCGGGCACAAACGTTTACATGGGCACAGGCTCACCATATTCCGTCCTCTACTTCGACAAAGCCATAGACATGGGTGAGAGGATAGCCCATGAGCTGAAGAATGCTGCTGAGAAAAACTGTCTCGAGAAGGTTACGAGTTAAACCTTATAGGCTGTGTTGGGAGAAGATTGGCTGGAGTGGACTGGAACGGTGTGAAGCTGGAGCAGATTGGGTTGGTGGCGAGCCCGAGTGGAGAGAACGGCGCGATGTGTATTCTCCAGGATGGTATGGAGACGAAGGTCACGACCGAGACGCTTGTCCTCATCGAGAACAGAAACGGAAACAAAATTCTCGCGATCTGCCGCAGCGGAATAGGCAGCAACGACTCCCTCAAGACAAACGTCTACAACCCGGGTGTGGCGTATGCGAAGACGGGGAAGGGCCCGAGCACCGCGAAAGAATTCTTCGGCTACCATCTAGTCGTCATCGGCGACGTGACTGATGGCACGATAAAGCCTAACAGGCTGATCATAGCGCCTGCGTCAAAGGTGTACAGGTTTGACGAGGGCTTCAACCCTATGGAGCTAATGGGTGGAACCGGGCTCACCCTCGGCTACTATGCGACAGGCACACCCGAGTGGAAAATCCCCGTGCTCAAGGAATACATCACCCACCACATCGGCGTATTCGGCGTAACCGGCTCAGGCAAATCCTACCTCACCCGATACCAGCTCATCCCCCACCTCAGACAAGCAGGCTTCGACGTCCTAATCTTCGACTGGAAAGGCAGCGACTACGCACCATACTACAGCGACGTCATCAACATGGGCGACATACTGCTCGACGACGAATCCACACTCTCGTTTCTACTGGAGCGGGTCAACTACTTCGGCGGAGGCAGTACCGGGCAAAAGCTCGCCGAATATTTGGAACAGGTCATCGCAGAAGGTAAATGGAGAGGAAAAACAGCCGACGAGGCCCTCGAAACCATAACAAACGAGCTATACAGGATAATTACGGAGGACAATCCAGGTAAATCTCCTAATCAACCCAGTCACTGGGCCAACATATATCTGCGGAAAGCCCAACGCTACATGAACAGGCTCGACGAGGAAGATATCAAGCCGCTGCTGGGCACACTCACCGCCGAGGAGATTGTCGCAAAGCTTCGTGAAAAACATCTTGTCACAATCGATTTGAGCTACGGCTCCAAGGAGCAGAAGCTAAGCATCTTCCTATCTATCGTGGGTTATCTGAAGAGGTTGATGGAGGAGAAAAACAGGTTGAACATAGCCTTGGTTGTGGACGAGGCTCCTCAATACTGTCCATGGAACCCGAAAGGCATAGAGGAGGAGGCCACACGCGCCATAATGAGCATAGCTGCTCTCGGCAGATCCTACGGCCTATCCATCACCTTGATTTCGCAGGGGATTGCGGGTGAGATAGGTGTAAACGCCGCCGTCAGAAGAAACCTCAACACACTTTTCATAGGAAAAATCCATCCACTCGACGTGCCGGAGGCAGAGAGATTCTTCGCCACGACTCTGGTGGATTCTTCCAGTCTTCTAAGGCTGCCCGAAGGCCATTTCTACATGATCGGGAAGATGAACCCTTCGCCTGTGCCGCTGCTGCTGACGTTTGAGATACCTGAAGAGGAGAAAACAGTTGGCAGGCGCTGAAGAGTTACCCGACTTCCTCAAGATACCTAAGCCGCTTCAGGAAAAATTCTTCACCGCCGTCGAGGAGGAGGTCAACAACCTCATCCCCCAGATTAAAAGATTCTCCGAAGCCGTGGCCCGTGTCAGGAAAGAATTGTCAAAGGGAATCAGTAGGATACGTGACTCCGGCCGCTGGCGCGACATGCTGGTCTGTGCGGTGGATGGCTCCGATGTCCCCGCCCTCGACGATAGAATAGGTGTGAGATACGGGTTATACGCCGTCGCATACAAAATGTTCAGGGGAATTGATGCTCTCGACGGTGGTGAGGGATATTTCGGCGACAAGCTTCCAGGAAAAATAAGCATGCGTCGCGAAACTTTTCTCAAGCTTCTCGACCTCCTCACCACCTACTATGAGAGGCTTACGGCGAAAACCCTGCTAGACATCAGGAAACCTGACCTGATAATTGTGGACGGCAGCTTCTTCGGCTACAGAGCAGGATGCAGCATAGTGAAGAAAGATCCTCTCAACTGGCGTGACCCGGTGACGGGGAAAAGGTTTGACACCGTGTTCGACCTCATAAGCGAGATCAACAGTTTGACCGTGGCGCTTCTCGAAAGCGGGAGAGCTGCAGGCGTGATTAAGAGGGTGCCTACTGCGGCGATAGACGGCTACCTATGCTACCGCTATGGCCTCGAGATGGGGCTGGATATGAGCGACAGATCCATCCTCTCGCATCTGATGAAACGGGGCGAGGTCTTTGATTACGAGGAGATTTTCGGACCTGATGTGAGATACGATGTCTTCACATGGTTTAGGACCGCGGCACTCGAGAAATCCCTTGCAAAAAAAGGTGCAGACGCTGTGTTGAAAAAAGCCGAGCAAAGAGTAAAGGTGCAGCTCGTCGCGGACTTGACCAACTGGCCGGGAGGCAGAAGCCCAAGCTGGACACAGTATGCGCAAGACCCCGTAGTCAAGGCTGTGAGAAGCACTCGGCGAGTCTTCATAAAAACTGTGGATGATATTCCGCCTATTTGTGTCGAGTTCTCTGAGAGGACTTCGCGGGAGATGGCTGAGGATGTGCTGGCCTACATCTATGCCACGGCCAACCCTGCGACGGGGCTGCCGATTGTACTCGACCTTGTGGATGATCTTGTCTCTCTTCCGCGTGGAATTGGCCGAGAGTTTGTGAACGAGATTGAGGCGGAGCTTCTCCGCCGGGGGATGAGTAAGGAGAGCCTTACCGCCATCTTCAGCCGCTACAACCCGCAGAAAGACGAGCCCTAGGGGTGTTGAGCCATGTCGGTCACAAATCTCGGCCTAAGCGTCTTACTGCTTTTTATCTCTACATGGTTATTTGTCGACGGGGTTGAGGTTTTAGCCGCCAGGCTCAGGCTTACCAGGTTTGCTGCAGGAGCGTTGTTGGCCGCCATGTTGACAGCTATACCCGAGACGTTAATAGCAATGATATCTTATTTTCAACAAAATTCTTCATCAGAGCTTGTTGGTGCTGGAAGTGTTATAGCAGCTCCCTCGATCACCCTTCTAATTGGGGCGCCTTTAGTAGCACTCTTTGTAAAGAATATCTCGGTCAGCAACGGTGTCGCGAAAAACTATGTCTACTTCATTGTATTTTTCACTTTGGCTATACTTCTTTCACAGTTTAACTTAGGCTCTTCCAGATACCTATTCGGCTTGGTGTTTTTCCTCGTCTTTATTTATCTCGCTCGCTCTATATATGTTGAAGAGGGTGAGGAATTCGAGGTTGAAAGAATTGCGCTTGTTGAGAAGATTATTCAGAAAAACACTTGGCTTGTTGCTTCTCAGACTGGGTTGGCGGCGGCTGGGCTCTTCTATGGTTCAGATTTGTTCATAGATGCAGTTGCAATGGCCGCACACCCGTTTGCGCTTACTTTGTTGGTTTCACCACTGGCAACATGTTTAGGGGAGATATTGTTGTCTTTCTATTGGCTGTTAAAAAATAGGGCCGACATCGCTTTAAGCCTTCTTTCGGGGGAAAACGCTATCCAGTCAACTTTTGTAATGAGTGTTGGGCTGGTTTTTACCAGATGGAGTTTTCCGCCGTCGGTGTTCAGCATCACCTTAGTTTATTTGACAGGGGCTGCTATCCTCTCGCTTCTTGTTTACAAAAAGAGGTTCAAGTTTGCTGCTGTGGTTCTACTGCTTTATCCGTTTTACTTGCTTGCGGCATAGTGTTTCTTTGCTCTCTCTATAGTGTTTACTACCAGGCTGTGGAGCTGTTTACCGTCTATTTTTCCGCGGTATTTCTTCATCAGGTCGCCCATAAGTTTGTTGACGAGCCTTGGGTCACCTGCTTCGGCGGCATGTTTTTGGACAAGCTCCTCAACCTCCCTCTCAAGCTCCCTCGACGAAACAGGTGCGAGACCGAGGCTTTTCACAGCCTCCTCGACAGATGCCTCGAGGTTCTTTGACATCCAGCCAAGTATTTCCAGTAAAGCCTCTTTCGAGAAAAGGCCCGCGGCAAGTGAGTGGAATATTTCGGAGAGCTTCTGGTCTGATAGGTTTTGGACGGGATAGCCTTCGCGGCGGAGGTTTCTCATTGATTCGGTGAGGGCTGCGGCGACGACCGTGGCTGGGAGACCGGTTGCATGGACAATTTGCTCAAAGAGTTCCTCTTTTTCCTCATCTATCAGGGCTTGGACAAGCTGGCTGCTTAGGCTGTATGTTTTTGCGAGTCTCTCCGCTGTTTGCTCAAGTGTTTCGGGGAGGCTGCTGAGGATTTTCTCCAGGTGTTGGCGGGTTACTGGGAGAGGCGGTATGTCTGTCTCGGGATACATCCGTGCGGAGCCGGGCCGCGGCCTCATGTAAACCGTCAACCCATCAGGCCTGGCTGCACGCGTCTCACCGGGAACACCCTCAACCGCCTGCACAGCCCTCTCATAAACCGCTCTCAAAGCCTCCAACGCCCTGGCCTCTTCGTCGACAACCATGACCACGGCGTCCTGCTCATCGGCCTGTACAGCCTCTCTTAGCAGCTTAACCTCCTCCTCTGTGATGCCGTAGGCGGGCAGCTCATCTGTATGCAGTATTCCCTCTACCTCGGCCCATGCCTTCGCATGTCCTGCGAGCTCGGCTCCCAGCCTAATGCCTTTCACAGGCTCCTTGGATAACAGGCCCGCGAACTTCACCAGCTTTACCGCGTATGCTTTACCGCCCGCCTCCAGCTTCTTCCTCAACATCGAGGATTTGGTGTTTTGGAAAATGTGTGTCACATCGATGAATTTTGGAGGTGGTAGCGGCTGGCCTCCGAGACGTCTCCTCAGCTCCTCGGCGGCCTCGAGCAGATGTAGCTGCCTCTTCACCTCGAGCTCCACAACAAGAGGTATCAGCTCAAGCTCCTGAACACCCTTGATCTCGGTAACAGCGCCTCCCGATATCGAGACGTTAAGGTCCTGCCTAACAGTCCCGATCCCGCGCTTCACCCGCCGCGTGGCGCGCAGAACCCTGCCAATCGCCTGAGCAACCCTCGCAGCCTCCTGAGGAGAGCTAATCACAGGAGCGGTCGCAATCTCAATCAAGGGAATGCCCAGCCGCGACAAATCATACTCGACAACTCCTCTACTCGTGGAAACTATCTTGGCCGCATCCTCCTCAAGCGTCACGGTCTGTATCGGGATTTTCTTCCCGTCGACAACAAGCTCGCCGCCCAGAGCCACGATGCATGTCCTCTGAAAACCGGAGGTGTTGGAGCCGTCTATCACTATTTTCCGCATAACATGGATTTCGTCGACCGGTGTTGCTTTGAGAAGCGCGGCCACCCTGAGAGCTGTTTCGACTGCTTCGGGGTTAAGCTCATGCGGCGGCTCCTCATCCATCTCGACCAGGCAGACATTTGCCGGGTTGATGTGATAGATTATTTTCTTCCTTTTCTTTGATTCGAATAGTGCCGCGGGGTCGATTTCGCCCAGCTCGCTCTGAGCTTCTCTGAGGTAACGTGTTATCTTGATTACGGAGCCTTCGACGGGTTCTGTTGGGCAGTCGCAGAAGAGCTTCCGCGCTGTGTCGAGCTGTCTGTGAACCTCGAGACCGACTTTCAGCCCAAGCTTGTCATACAAATTCTGTCTCACCTGTGAAAACCGGCTGTGGCCCTGTTCTTCCCCCGATTTCGCCGCAGATGTCGCGTAGCATGAGGCTTTTCACTTCTTCATACGTGGCTTTCTCGCCCAGTTTTCCGAGAACCCACATCAGCTTAACCAACGCGGTCTCGGGCAGCATGTTGTCCAGAGGGATAACACCCGCTCTCATCAGGTCTCTCCCGTTCTCGTAAACGTTCATGTTCACGCGTCCAAACCTGCACTGACTCGTCATCCCCACGAAAACACCCTTTTCCCTCAGCTTCTTCAACACCGGCACGAAGCTTGTGGCCACGTGGCCCAACCCCGTCCCCTCGAGAATCACGCCACGCAAACCCATCCTCTCAACCAAAAGCTCCAACGCCTCCGGCTTCATGCCCGGGAAAAACTTCACAAGCATAACCCTCTCGTCGAACACGGGCTGGAACACGTATCCATGCTCTCCTCTCTTGTGGAACCTGGTGGTGAGGAGTTTGAGGCCCTGGGGTGTTTTGGCGGCGATTGGGCCTGCGTTGATAGACTGAAACGCTCCTCTGCTGCTTGTGTGGAGCTTGGCCACACGTGTCCCCCTATGTATCAGGATGGTGTCATCACCGTGCCACGCATGCATGGCGACAACAACTTCAGCGAAGGGCGCCCACGCGGCAACCTCAACAGCCGTCAAAAGGTTCAGCGCCGCGTCGCTCGAAGGCCTGTCGGAGGAGCGCTGTGCACCGACGAGAACAACGGGCCCTGGCGGGTTCTGTAAAGCGAAGCTCAGGGCTGCGGCTGTGTAGCCCATGGTGTCGGTGCCGTGAGTTATGACGACGCCGTCAAAGCCTCTGCGGAAAAGCTCATCCACTTTCCGAGCAATCTCTGTCCAGTGGGCGGACGTCATGTTCTCGCTTACAACCTGCATCAGTATCTCCGTCGAGACGTTAGCCTTCTCAGCGATTTCGGGAACTATGCTGACGAGGTCGGATGCTGTGAGAGCGGGCTTTACTCCCCCTGTGCGGTAGTCTATTCTGCTGGCTATGGTTCCGCCTGTGTTGACGACCATGACGCGTGGCAGGTTTTCCCGGGGTGGGGCTGGCGGAGGTGGGTTGAAGGTGGGCGCGACGGCTGAAGAGAGTTTGCGTATCTGTGTAGAAGCGTCAACACGCACACCCATGTTGTAGCCGTTTGGAAGCTTCAAAACCAGAACATCCGGTTCCCCAAACTCGTAACGAGCCATCACAAACCCACGAAGCCTCAGCCCATTTCTAACAACCTCAACCTCGTCACCCAACCCCACACCAAGCCCTCTCAACACATCCGCAACAAACCCGCCGTAACCAAGTTCAGAAACCATGCTGTCAAAACACCTCTCACCCATGATATAAATCGTCAAGAATTAGGCTCATATCCCCTCAACAGCTCGACAAGCTGCACCAAGCTCCCGGCAACAGGGTTCTCTGGGTTGAGCATAATCATCTTCACGCTCCTAAGCTTCCTCTGATACACTATTCCCAGCTTCTCAAAATTGTTCACCACTATGATGACGGTTGAAGGGGCCAAGCCCGTGGCCCGTGCAAGGTACCGTAGGCTGAAGGCCTTTCCCGGGTTTTCGAGGAGAAACTGCAGTATCTTTGAGTGTGCTTTTGATGCGAAGAGGTCGTGTAGCTTCAACCCCGCGGGGGTAGGGCTGTCGGCAGCCTATTAATCTGCTACTATTGTTCCCGCCTGCTTGCCTATGAGGGCTTGGCGGACGGCTTCGAGGTTGTTTCCGTTGACATAGTAGAGTGGTATGCGTGTCCGGAGGGCCATGGCGAGGCCTACTGCGTCGATAAGCTGGTAGTCGCCGGCGCGCTGCGAAACTTTTTGGCTGATTTCGGCGAGCTGTGCGAAGCTTATCCGAGGCAGAAGCTTTGCGTCGGGGTTTTTCTTCGGGTCATCGGTGTATACACCGTCCACGTCGCTTGCTACGACGACTCTCTCAGCCCCTATAACAGAGGCCGCGTGTATGCTGACGGCCATCGTCGACTGCCCCGCCTGCATACCTCCCGAGACAACAATCTTCCCAAACCCCGTCAAGTAACGTATCTCGTCAACCGTCGTCGGCACAGCTTGGACAGCGAGGTCTCCGAGAGCTCTCGCAAAGAAATAGGCATGCAGCCGCGTTACCTTGATCGCCGCCTCGTCACAAGTCGCCTCATCTAGGCCGATTTTCCTCGCGGCCGCAATATAACGGCGTGCCTGTTCACCGCCGCCCACCACCACAACCCAGCGCCCACCATCAAACAACTCCCCCAGAAGCCTCACATACCCCATCAACAACTCCACATCAACACCCTCACCAAAAACAACATGCCCACCAAGCTTCAACACAACATTAACCACGCCAACCACTCACGAAAAAGAAACAAGACTGCCATAAAAACACAAGCTGATTAAAATACTGATTGAAGTAGAGCTGCGGGGAAGGGTTTTATCGATGGGAAAAGTTGACGGCTTAGCGTGGAAGCCGTTAGAGAATTTGCTGAGAAAATACATGAACTGAATCTCGTGGGCTTGGTTAGGGTGAATTTTTAGAGATTTTTCGTCTGATTATTTTTGATGTTTCGACGGCGGTGTAGGTGAATAGTGCGCCTCCGATTATCCATGTTAGGTCTGCTGTGGTGGGTGTTGTGAGGCTTAGGAGCTGTGCGGCTCCGGGGATTGTGAGGATGGCTGTTATAAGCGCTATTTCCCATGCGATTGCTATGAGCAGCCATTTGTGGGGTTTTGCCTCGAGGTTTGTGTACACGAGGGAGCGGCAGTTGAGGGCCAGCACAAGCTCGTTGGCGATGAACATGAGGAAAAGCCGTGTCCGCGCATGCTCTATCCCCTCGGGCAACGCTGTCAAATAGCCTATGAGGTAGAGAGGGGTGGTGACAACCAATATTGTGGCGAGCATGCCGAGCACCTCTCTGTTGAACACGGGCTCGTTTCGCGGGATTGGCTTCCGCTTCATGATGTCGGGGTCGGGGGGCGCGAAGCCCAGCGCTATAGCGGGCAACCCGTCGGTCGCGAGGTTGATGTAGAGGATATGGACGGGGAGAAGAGGCAGCGAATCCTCGCCCCTAAGCCCAAGCAACTCAGCGAAGATAAGCGCAACAGAGGAAATCACGATTATCTCGACGAGGTTCGCCTCGAGCAGATAGGTTAGATATTTTCGCACGTTCCCATATATCCATCGCCCCAGCTCCACGGCTTTGACGATTGTCGCGAAGTTGTCGTCGGCGAGCATCATGTCCGAAGCCTCTTTCGCAACATCTGTCCCCGTTATGCCCATCGAGACACCTATGTCCGCTCTCTTCAGAGCCGGTGCATCGTTTACACCGTCCCCGGTCATGGCGACAACGTATCCCTTTCTTTTCCAAGCCTCGACGATACGCAGCTTATGCAACGGAGATATTCTGGCGTAGACGACTACTTGTTCGACGATTTTGTCCAGCTCCTCGTCCGAGAGCCTGTCAAGCTCCTCGCCTGTTAGAACCATGTCTCCTTCCTTCATTATGCCGACTTCGCGGGCGACAGCCACCGCTGTGAGCTTGTGGTCGCCTGTCACCATCACTGTCCTGATGCCTGCTTCATGTGCTTTCTTCACCGCGTCGTAGACCTCGGGCCTCGGCGGATCCATCATCCCAACCAACCCAAGAAAAACAAACCCGCTCTCCTCAAAACCGTCACCAGAATCAGGTTTATGGGCCACAGCCAACACCCTTAAACCCGCGGAGGCCATCTGCTCAGCAACGGAGAGAACCCTGGCCCTCTCCTGCTTATCAAGCACATGCATCTCCCCTTGCTTGTAAACTGCGTCGCACTTGGTTAAGACAACCTCGACCGCGCCCTTCATGTATCCAGCGACTCCACCTCCCTCCACCTTGTGAAACGTTGTCATCATTTTCCTCTCCGAAGTGAACGGAATCTCATACACGCGTGGATGTGTCTTCCTAAGCGCCTCAACATCCCAGCCCAGCTTCCTCGCAAACAGAATCAAAGCACCCTCTGTCGTATCCCCTCTAACAGTCTCCCGTCCATCGACATCCTCGATTATGGCGTCGTTGCAGAGGATGCTTGCCTTCAGTAGATGCTCGAAGGCCGGTGACTGTTTTTCTAAGCTGTCTACGTCGATGAGCTGGTCGTCTACGTAGACTTTTCTGACGGTCATTTGGTTAGTTGTGAGTGTTCCTGTTTTGTCGAAGCAGATGACCTGTGTGGAGCCGAGTGTCTCTACTGCGGGGAGTCTTCTGACGAGGGCGTTTCTCCGAGCCATTATGCCTGTTCCGATGGCGAGTGTGCCGGTCACGATGCCGGGAAGTGCTTCGGGAACAACCGCGACAGCAAGCGCGACGGCAAAGAGCAAAACCTCAACTATGAAGCTCAGCGAAAAATCTCCCCCGGCCAGCTCGCGGAAAAGCTCCACCGCGAAGATAGCCACTATCACGACCGCGGCTATCACCGCGAACTTTTTCCCAATCTCATCCATCCTCCTCTCAAGAGGTGTTTTCTCCTCCTCTATCGCAGTGGTTGCCGCCGCTATTTTCCCGAACTCTGTCCTCTGACCCGTGGCCACGACGACGCCTTTCCCACGTCCATAGGTTACGATTGTTCCTGCGAAGGCCATGTTTACTCTGTCGCCCAGCGGCAGGTTCACTGGGAGAGGCTCAACCTTTTTCTGCACAGGCGTCGATTCACCCGTCAACGCCGCCTCGTTTGTCTGAAGGTTGATTGACTCAACCAAGCGGAGGTCTGCTGCAACTTTTGTTCCAGTTGTGAGGATGACGAGGTCTCCGGGGACAAGCTCCTTGTAAGAAATCTCACGTTCTCTCCCATCTCTGACAACCATGACCGACTGTGTGAGCATCTTCTTGAGAGCCTCTAGTGTTTTCTCGGCACGATATTCCTGCACAAACCCGACGACCGCGACGAAGAAGACGATGACAGCTATTACCAGTGAGTCAACCCATTCGCCGAAAAAAGCCGATATAACGATGGCTATGAGCAGTATCCCGATGAGTATGTTGGCGAATTGTTTTAGGAAGATTTTGATGGGCGAGGTTTTCTTCGGCGGCTCGAGCTCGTTAGGGCCGTATGTCTTAAGCCGGCTCGCTGCTTCTTCGCTCGATAACCCGTTTACAGAGTCTGTGCCAAGCCTCGCAACAACCTCCTCCACCGGCAAACTATGCCAACCCACTTCTTCGGCGATTGCTTGAGACAAGGGCTTCTGAAAGGGCGCTTTCACCCCTCTATAAAATGCTATTACCAAATTAAGCTATTTAACATGGCTCAACGGATTTATTGCTGGTTAGCTTGGCTGTTTGTCTTTCGTAGCTGGTTGGTTGGCTGGTGTCGTTTATGTCTCTGAGACGGGATTCTGTTTCACTGTATCAGTTTAGGCGTTTGCTAGAGACTATTGAGAGGCTTGAGGGCCGGGGCACGGAGCTTGTCACCCTCTATGTCCCTCCTGACAAATCCATATCCGATGTCATCAACTATCTCAGGCAGGAGTATGCCACCGCCTCTAACATCAAGTCGAAGCAGACGCGGAAAAATGTCCAAGACGCTATCGAGAGCGCTATTCAGCGGCTTAAGCTCTTCGACAGCCCGGGGCCAACCGGCCTCGTCATATTCAGCGGAGCCATTCCCCAGAACAGCGGCCAGACAAGCAAGATAGAGGTTTACCATGTGATACCGCCGGAGCCGATAACCACTTTCCTCTACAGATGCGACAGCCGGTTTCACACCGAGCCGCTCAAAGAGCTCCTTCGCGAAAAAGCTGTCTACGGGGTGATTGTGATAGATAACGAGGAGGCCGCTGTAGCGGTGGTTAAGGGCCGCAGCATCTCCGAGCTGAAGACATACACCTCAGGCGTGCCTGGTAAACATCATGCAGGCGGACAGTCCGCGAGAAGGTTCGAGAGACTCCGGGAAATGACGCTCAACGAATTCTATAAACGCGTCGCCGAAAAAGCCAACGAAACCTTCCTACAGTACCCAGAGCTGAAAGGGGTGATTTTAGCGGGCCCGGGGCCCACCAAAGAGGTTTTCGCACAGGGCGATTATCTTCACTACTCGCTCCGCGACAAAATCCACATCGTCGACACCTCCTACTCCGGGGAAAGCGGTGTAAGAGAGGCGGTGGCCAAGTCGGCTGATTTCTTGAAGGAGGTGAGGATGGTTGAGGAGCAGCGGCTTATTCAGCGGCTGATGTCGGAGGCGACACGGGCCGATGGCTTGGCGGTGTATGGTGAGAAGCAGGTCCGCGAAGCCCTCCGCAAAAACATGGTTGAGCTTCTACTCATCTCAGAGGACCTTGACAGGCTTGAGGTTAAGATAAGGTGTCAAAACTGCGGCTACGAAACAGTCTTCACAATAGACTCGGGGGAGCTTTCGACAGAGGTGCCTAAGAAGCTCGCCGAGAAATGTCCCAGCTGCCAGAACCAGACTCTCACCCTCGCCGAAACCACTCCGCTGATAGATAAGCTGATTGCGGAGGCGGAGAACGTGAATGCCAAGGTTGAGCTGATCTCGTCGGAGCACGAGGAGGGGGAGATGTTCAAGAAAGCCTTCAGCGGGGTGGCAGGTTTTCTGCGACACCGTGGAGGCTACTGAGTTGGATGAGAAGAGCTACATCGCGGTAGCCGACACCGTGCGGCTCAAGCTGGTTCACGTCACAAAAGCTGAGCCGGAAGCATCTATTGGAAAGGATGAGCTTGAGAGATTCCCCCAGCTTCTCGACGCTCTGCAAAAAGCCAAAAACACTGCGTCGACGACAATTTACCCAGGTGAGTTCGAGGCCCTCAACCCCGCACCCGTCGTCGTCACACTCTCGAAACAGGATGCGGAAAAATTCGTTGAACTTGTTAAACGTAAAACCAGCGTCAGCCTCTACAAACGGGCTGTGAAAATAGGGGTTGACGGCGATGTCTTCATCGTAGCGGTTGAGCATCACTGCGGCTAAGGTTTTCCATGGATGATTTCCAGCAGGTCCTTGGTTATTCGGCCGGGGTCGGGGTGCTGGAAAATGTTTCGGCCCATGGCTGCACCAGCTCCTCCGACGGATACGCTTTCTCGAACCATTTGAAGAACCTGCTGCTCCGACTCTATTTTCTCGCCGCCTAGAACCACGACGGGGACGGGGCATGTCTCGACAACATGTCTGAAGCTCGCGGGGTCTCCGGTGTAAACAGTTTTAACAAAATCACCGCCATATTCGGCACCTATCCGCGCCATCTTAGCCACCTCCTCGGGCGAGGGCCTTGACACAGGATACATTTCGGCGAGAACAGGCAACCCGTATTCGCGGCAAGCCATGTTAACCGCCCAGAGGATATCCAAGTCCCGTTTCATGTTCTCGGAGCCGTAGCTGATGTAGACTTTGACGGCGTCCGCGGCAACAGCAACAGCCGATGCGACACTCCTCTCAACGGTGTATGGGGATGTGTCCAGAAGAGTGAGTATCCACCCCAAGTTTTTGCGGGAAACAGAGGCCGCGTAGTTCTTCATTATGCCGTAGGTTGCCATCACGGCGTCAACACCTGCGCCAACGACCTTCTCCAAAACCTCGAGAGGCTTCTCGACACCTTTTACAGGGCCCATGAAAAACCCGTGGTCTATAGCAAAAATCAACGCGCGGCCATCTTCGCGGAAAACCCGGCCCAACCGTAGCCTCACACCCGTGTAATCCATGGCTGTTGGATATGTTCGCCTGGTCATATGTTTTCCACGTCACATCTCTGCCTCACCGTGTTTAGAAAAGGCCTCTGTTGTCGGCATCGTGGTAAAATTGTGGTTGTTGGATGCTTTTTGAAGGGCTAGATGTTGAAAGCGGTTTTGTTCGATTTCGATAACACGTTGGTGGATTCGGCTGCGGTCCTTCCTGTGGCGCAGAGGCGTGTCGCAGAGGAGATTGTCGCCTATTATGGTGGCTCTCTTGATGTTGAGGAGGTTGCACGTGTTGTTGCATGGGTTGAGCATGTGGTTGAGCGGCAGGGGCTTCTGAACAGGGACCTCATATGGGAGCATGTGTTTCAAAGCCTCGGGCTAAACAATTCACCTCCCGAGGATCAGCTACGCAGATGGAGCAGCATATACTGGACCGAATACATGAAGGGCCCTCTTTTCCCCGACGCCGTCGCTGTCTTGGAGAAGCTGCAAAACAGGTATGTGTTGGGTATGGTGACGAACACGGATGGTTTGCCTGGGATGAAGATGCACAGGCTTATGAGAAGCGGGGTTTTCAGGTTCTTCAAGGCCGTGGTAGTGGCCGGTGAAGATGTTCCCGAAATCAAGCCAAGCCCGAGGCCTTTTCTGCATGCCGCCCAGCTCCTCGGCGCAAAACCTCAGGAATGTATCATGGTTGGAGACGACCCCGTCAACGACGTGCTCGGCGCAAAATCCGCCGGAATGGCCGCGGTCCTCCTCGACAGACACGGCGACAAACCCTGCCCAGTCAAACCAGACTACGTCGTGAAAAGTCTCACAGAGCTTCTGGAATTGCTGGATGCATGAGTTGTGGAAAACTTTTTACCCCGGCTGAATCCGTTGTCTCAACGGGTGAGCTAAGCTACAGAAGTGGGTTGTCTGCGGGGCCTGGCCCTATATCAACACAGTTCCACACCTCGGCACACTCATAGGCTCCGAGCTTTCAGCCGACGTTTTCGCACGCTACCTCAGGGCCAAGGGCTACAGAGTTGTCTTTGTCAGCGGCTCTGACGAGCATGGCACACCCATCGAGGTTGAGGCGGCCAAGAGAGGAGTAGACCCACGCGAAATAACCGACAAAAACCACGCCATCGTCGTCGACCTCTTCAACAAGTTCCACATCTCCTTCGACAACTACACCCGGACACACAACCCAACACACATAACCTTCTGCCAAAAATTCTTCAGGAAAATATACGAAAACGGATACATCTACGAGGAGGATGTCAGCCAGCTCTACTGCAGAAACTGTGGAAGGTTTCTGCCCGACAGGTTTGTTACAGGTGTTTGCCCTTCATGCGGCTACCAACGTGCACGCGGCGACCAGTGCGAGTCATGCGGAAAAGTCCTCGACCCACTTGACCTACTCGAGCCACGGTGCAGCATCTGCGGCGAAAAACCCGTCGTAGAATCGAGCAGGCACTGGTTCTTCGACTTGCCCCGGTTTAGCGAAAGGTTGAGAGAATGGCTGAACACAAACACTTTTTTGTCTGAGAAGGTGCGGAACTTCAGCCTCAGCTGGATAAGGGAGGGCCTTAAGCCAAGGGCCGTTACACGTGACAACCTCTGGGGCATTCCCGCACCTTTCCCAGGCGCGGGCAACAAAACCATCTACGTATGGTTTGAGGCGGTGCTAGGCTACGTGAGCGCAACGGTTGAATGGGCGGAGAAGAGGGGGGAGCCCGAGCTCTGGAGAGAGTTCTGGCTAAGCCCAGACACGAGGTCAGCCTATTTCATCGGCAAAGACAACATACCCTTCCACACAGTCATCCTCCCCGCCCTCCTCCTCGCAACACATGAGCCATACATCCTCCCACACATAGTCTCGGCCACAGAATACCTCACTTTCGAGGGCAAAAAATTCTCCAAAAGCCTCGGCGTAGGAATATGGCTCGACCAAGCCATCGCCATGCTCGAAGCCGACATCTGGCGATACTACCTCATCAAGATAAGGCCCGAAACAGGTGACACAAACTTCAGCTACGATGGGCTGCAGGCGGTTGTCAACTCCGACCTCAACAACGACCTCGGCAACTTCGTCCACCGCGTCCTCACATTCATAAACAACAACTTCGACGGAAAAATCCCCGAAGCAACAGATTTGACAGAAGAAGACAAGGCGATGCTGACGGCGATAGAGAAGACATTCAACGAGGTGGATAGCCTTCTCTCTGAAGCGAGGGAGAAACAGGCCCTCGAAACAGTCATCCAACTCGCCCGCGAAGGAAACGTCTACTTCAACAGGCGGGAGCCATGGCGGCTCGTCAAGACGAGGAAAGAAGAGGCCGCAACGGTTCTTCACGTGGCTGCACAAGTTTTGAAAGCTCTCGCCCTGCTCCTGTCACCTTTCACACCCGCCACCACGCACAGGATACTCGAGCTAATAGGCCAGCGCGAAACAGCTCTAACATGGCTTGGTGAAAAACCATGGCACCTCCCAGCGGGCACACCCATAGCCAAGCCTGTCCCCCTATTCGAGAAACTCAGCGAAGAGAAGCTCAACGCAATACGTGCAGGCGCTTCATCCGCTCACTGAAAAGCGAGCGTTACCTCCCCGTCTCTCATCTCGATAACGAGTTTGGCCTTGCCGCGGCTCTCAGCCGCTATGCTTGAGGGAAGCGTTGCACGGCCGTAGCGGTCCAGCTTAAGAGAATGCTTGCCTCCGCCGTAGCTGACCTTTATTGTCTTGCCTTTCCCCGCCAACAACGGGATAACCGCCTGAGGCAGCCTTATTTTTCCATACTTTGTCAGGGTCGGCGGAATTTCTGACTCAAGCCGCAGGAAAACCTTCACAAGAGGAGAAACGTGTAGGAGGGTAATTAAAGGTTACTGATGCGTCTAAAAGCCTGTCGAGGAAAATTTTACCATAATACATCAAGACCCGATACGGCAAAGCAGGAGCAACGATTCATCGATGGGAAAGTAGGCTGAGGGGATGTGGTTATGCATTTTTATGTTTATTTGTTGGTGATGTGTGCTGGGATGTGGTTGAGCTCCGTTTCAGCTAATGTGAAAGAGGTTTCTGAGGCTGTCTCCATCTTTGATGAGGTGAGAAACGTGGGAGCCGTTGATGAGGGTTTCACGGTTTTCACGTGCAGCAATAAGGCGGCGGTCGGTCGTCTGAAGCCGGTGAAAGAGGGCGGCCTCTGGTTTGCTGTGCTTGTTTATCCGAGGCAGAGTGCGACGACGTCTCCCCTGCTAATCCTGACCACTGCGTTATCGGTTGTGGAAGGCGTGGCCAAGACGACCGGGCTTCAACCTCTTCTCAGATGGCCCAACGAAGTCTCCCTACATGGCTCGGTTGTCGCAGCTGCCTCTGTTGAGATGGAGGTTGTCAACGACACGATAGCAAGAGCTTTCGCCGGCGCAGGCATTTACGTCAACTCAAAACCCACGGAGCATGAAACCTCGATAGCCGAGCAGGCCGGCGGAGAAATCGACCACATGCTTCTCCTCGAGAACATTCTCCAATCTTTCACGAGGAATTATCATCTCTATAAGGAGGGATGGCGCGTTGAGCTGCTGGACAAGATAAGGGACATGCTGGAGTATGTGCGGACGGTTGTGTCAGTCAACCTGTCACAGGGCACCCAGCTCATCGGGTTTCTCGAAGGCCTCGACGAGCTAGGACGCCTAATCCTCCGCGTCGACCAGGAAAGAATACCACTGGCCCCCGCCGACGTCGAATCCGTTACCTTGTTTTAGAAACGTTTTTCAACAGCTTTACCAAGGCTTTTGCATGGTTCAGCCACAGCATTTGAAGACCCGTGAAATTGCTAAACGTGTCGTCGCAGCCGGCGACCCAGCACGTGTTGTCCAGCTCTCGAAGATGCTTGAGAACCCGCGTCTCGTCAACGAGAACAGAGGCTTCATAGCCTATACCGGAAAGTATGAGGGCGAGGATGTTACCGTCATCTGCCATGGGGTCGGCGGCCCCTCTTCAGCGAT
Organism: Nitrososphaerota archaeon; assembly: GCA_041641305.1. Lineage (GTDB taxonomy): Archaea > Thermoproteota > Nitrososphaeria_A > Caldarchaeales > Caldarchaeaceae > Caldarchaeum. The sequence goes on from JBEPYN010000001.1 coordinate 758,583, forward strand.
TGTTTTCGAGGAAGCAGTTATGCTCGGCGCGAGGCTGATCATCAGACTCGGCTCATGCGGCGCATTTCTCAAAGGTATGCAAATCGGTGAAGCAGTCATCCCCACAGCAGCATCCTACATAGGTGGAACACTTCAGCAATACATTCCAGACACACACATCACACCCGTGCCAAACTATGATGTCCTCACCACATTGGTTGACGAGTTTAGGCGAAGCGGGCTCAAGACATACATCGGCCCCGTTTTCTCCAGCGACGCCTTCTACGCCGAAGACCCCAACTTCGTCGCAAGATGGAGCGGCCTCGGGTACATAGCTGTTGAGATGGAGTGTGCAACGCTCTTCGGCCTCGGAATGCTCCGAAAATTCAAAACAGGCTCAGCTCTACTGATAAGCGATAACCTAGCAGAAATGACGCCCATGGTCGACGCAGAACAGCTAAAAACCTATGTAGAGAAAGCGGGACGCGCCACATTATCAGCGGCCGTGAAAATTCCATTAGAATGATTGTTCTAAACAGGCGCCGCCGATTTTAGAACCATTTCTCGGTTTATTCCGAACATCATGCGGTAGAGATGCCTTATTAGGTCCTGTGCGGCGGAGCCTTCATGCGTGCACAGCTCGCGGTCTCCAGCCTGATCATCTTCGGCATAATTCTTGTTGGGCTGGGGTTCGCGGGGCTGCCCACCGTAATCACCTATGAAGAGACCGTGGCTTTACAGACATCGAGCGCGACCAATGTGGTCGAGACAGAGGCCATAGCATGGACAACAACGCTGGAGCTTGCGGAGACTTTTGAGACCACTTTGGTGTCGACCACGTTGTCCACGGTGACAGATGTGACAACAAGCACCTTGAAACGTGTGGCCGCCGAGGCCGTCAACCAAACAGTCTCACCCGAAGCCGCCTTAGTAACTGGCCCCATCACGATACAGCGGATGAGAAGCCTTGAGCTGTCGTGGAAGTCCAATAAAACCGTGGACATATACATCGCGGTCGGCGACTATCTAAACGCGTCCAGTTGGACACTGGTTGGCAGAGGCGTCGTCGGAAGCGCCGTCATCCCATTCACCGAAGAGGCAGAGGTTTACGTCATAACCGGTTCAGCTGGAGCTCATGCCTCTGTCTCGGTCACGGTTCTTGAGACATGGTCCGAGACCATCGCCGAAACCCGAACAAGCACATTGTCAACAACATTAACAACCACCATGACCTCGACACGCTATCTCACAAGCGAGACAACCTACACCACCAGCTACACCACCGAGAAACAGGTCTACTATGTGACGACGCTGGTGACCACAGTAACCGAGACCCGCTACCCCGACCTAACCTTCATGACCCTAATGGGGAGCTTCATAATCTTCGTAGGCATCCTGTTCATGATTCTTCTGCTGCGTACACTGGGAAAACCCGTGGAAAAAACATAGCGGCAACGGGTGCTTACTCTCTTACATAGGGTTTTCCAAGAGCTTTGGGGAATCGTCGGGTGGATGGAAAGAGGGCTAGGACGGCCACGGTCACTATGTATGGAAGCATCATGATGAAATGGAACGGGACGGCTTCTTTCACTGAAGGCGTCACAACCACGGCGAACGCGAGGCCCTCCGCGAACCCGAAGATGAATGTGGCCGCGAGGGCAGTCAACGGGTTAAGTCCTGAGAAAACCACGGCGGCCAAGGCTATGAACCCGCGGCCGGCCGTTATCTCCTTCACAAGTCCTCCGAACCATCCCAGAGGCATGAAGGCCCCGCCCACACCCGCGAGAAAACCGCCGACAATGCTTGCGAAAAGCCTCACTCTGTAGACGCTGAGGCCAGCCACGTCGACGGACTCTGGTTTCTCGCCCGCGGCTCTCAGCCTGATTCCGAGAAGAGTTTTGTTTAGGAGGAGGTATGCCGCGAAGGCGGCTGCTATTGCTGTAAGCGATATGGGGCTGACAGCCAGTTCTCCTCCGAGAAGCGGTATGGATATGCGTGGCACGACGAGTATCCTTGGAAAGATGTGGATACCGGGGAAAGCCCATATCGCCATGAGAAGATACTGGAAAAGGCCGATGGCTAAGATGTTGAGGCCCATTCCGGCGACGACCTGCTCAGCTCTTCCGTAGACGTTTAGAATCCCCAGCACACCGCCTATCAACGCGCCAAAAACCCCACCCATTAAAAGCCCCATCAACCCTGACTCAAACACCTCGGCCCAGAAAACACCCGCCACAGCCGAAATCAGAAATATCCCCTCGATGCCTATGTTGATTTGCCCAGATTTCTCGTTGATACATTCGCCGACGGCTGCGAAGGCGAGAGGTGTCAGGGCGAGCAGCGCAAACTCTATCAACCTTGTGGGCCTGAGGCCGAAAAAGGACAGCGCATACATCGTCGCTGCGGCGGCTGCAAATCCTATCAATAGCCAGAAAACCCTAAGACGACGTGGCTTCACCGTGTCTCACCCCTAATTCTTGGGAAAAATTTCTTGATTAAATCAAGGGCCGCGGGGACTGCCAGCGCCAGTATGATTATGCCGTTTATGGCTCTGACGATTTCCGAGGCTACTCCGGCCTCGAACTCCATGAACCGTCCTCCGTGTAGTAGGCCACCGTAGAAGATGCTTGCGAAGATTATTCCTACTGGGTGGTTGCGGCCTACTAGGGCTACTCCTATTCCTTCGAACCCGAGGTTGATGAGGTTGCCCATGGTCGCGAAAACTGTCCAATGAGGAGGCCTGCCCAGCACCTGCGAAACTCCTGCAAGACCCGCGGCCAGCCCGCCGATGAAGAAACTCATTATCATCGTCTTTGAAATGTTTATTCCAGCGTATCGTGCTACTTCTTGGTTATGGCCCACAACCCGCAGCTCGTAGCCGACAGTTGTTCGCCATAGCAGGAAATAGATCATGAGCGAAAAAGCTATCACAACTATGAAGACAGTGGTCAGAGACGAGCCTAGGACAATGTAACGTGCTGTTTCCTGTGCGGGAATCGCTCTCTCAGCTCTCGCCGGATCGGCTAAGTGGTAGGTTATCAGGTATGTGACAAGCCAGAAGGCAATCCAGTTCAGCATTATCGTGGAAACAACTTCATGTACTCCTCTGCTGATTTTTAGAAGGGCCGCGGGCATACTCCAAACCGCTGCAGCAACCATACCGAAAATTGTGGCGAAGACCAGATGTATGATAGGGGGTAGGTTTAACGCTCCTCCGACGAAGGCCGCTCCTATGGCTCCTATGTACATCTGGCCCTCTGCACCTATGTTAAACAAGCCTGAGCGGATGCCTATGGCGAAGGTAAGGCCCGTCATTATAAGTGGTGTGGCGAAAGCGAGGGTTTCGAGGAAACCCGAGAAGTCTCCGAATGCTCCGAGAAAAAGCGCTCGATAGGCTTTGACGAAATCGTAGCCGTAGACCGCCATGAGGGCTGCGCCGCCCACGAGGCCCACGGCCACGGCGAGCATGGATTCAGCTAACTTCTTTAAGGTTTTACGGACTTTTCTGGATAAATTTTGTTGCATCATGATGAAAAAATGAGGTAGGGTTGTTTAGCCGAGAAGTTCACGCCATCTATCGACTTCTTCCTTGGTCAGCACCATGGGTACCTGGACTTGCCCGCTTCTTATCTTGCTCTCCAGCTCTGTCAAAGCGTCCCAAATCCATGTCGGCAGATTGTTCCGCATCTCCGTTACCTTCCGACGGATTTCTTCAGGAGCCATGGGTAGAACCTTCTTTCCGGTCAGCTGCTCCGCGTTGACACCCATTCTGATGAATTCATCCAAGTCTGCGAGGGTGCTCACCGAGATTCCCTCCATAGCGAGGTTGCCTACCTTAGTGCCGATGCCGAGAACCAGCACACCGTTCGTCTCAGCCACTACTTCCTTGAATTTCCCAATCACCGTGAGAAGCGCAGCATAGTATACACCTCTGTCCACACGCTTCATCATGCTGGCGATGACGAAGCCGGGGTTAATCCAGTCCTGGTTAGCGTCTACACCTATCCAGTATGGCGGCCCGTTTGTGAGCCCTTTCTCGGTCGCTATTTCCTGGATAGCCTGATTAATTCCTAGACCAAGCGGCCCGGCGATGTTGTACACCGCTATCGCCTGCTGCTCATACATGGATTTAGCGGCTGCGTATCCCTTGGTTATGTCGCTGAAAGTGCCCGTGTATGTCCAGAGCACGCGGCCCTTGTACCAGCACTGGCCTGCCTGTGGGCAGTATAGGCCGTTGTTCCAGTTAGGTCCGGAGCCGTATATCCCGTCCTCGCCTATGATGGGAGCCCGTCTTCCGAAACGCTGTTCATACCACTTCAGGCCCCAGTCGCATCCCCACTTGTAGCCTATCTCGAATTTCCATAGAACAGGTATCTCTATCCCGAAGACTCCGCCGATGTATGGATAGTTTCCTCCCTGTTCATTGTAGTATGCTGCGAGTAGACAGCCGAGCGCGCCGACCATGGCGCTGCCTTTATGCTCCTCGTAAACGATGTCAAGCATGTTTGGCAGTGGCTTGCCGTTTTGTTGAACCGCGAGCGCTTGTGTGAACGTGTCTATTCCGGCGAAGTTTTTGTCCGGATATTTGCTGGCGACTTCTAGAAGTGCTTCGCTGAGGAGGAAGCCTACTCCTACGATGAGTTTGACGTCGGGGTCACGGGCGGCTGTCTCGAGGTTGGGGACGTAGTCGGCCTCCGTTTTGCTAATCAACTCAACCATTTGGACCCCTAAATCTTTCTCGGCCTCGTCCCCGCCTTTGAACGCCATGTCGTTGAAGGAGAGGTCTCCGCGGCCACCTACGTCGGAGATGACGGCTATCTTGATGGTTCCGGGTGAAATGGGACGCTCTACCGTAACCGTTGATGTTACAACACGAGTGGTGGTGATTGTTTGCGCCGAGCCTCCGACGGTGGTGGTTGTCGTGACAGTTTCAACGATTCTTTGCCCCGACTGTGTCCAACCAACTGCTCCGGCAATAATCGCGACAACAAGCAGGACAGCGAGGATAGATTCGGTTCTCGTCAAGGCTTTCCGACTCATACGCATTTTCCAACCCTTGAGGTTATATAAACTTTCTTGAAAATTTTATCTCAGTTTCTTCACAATGTTCATCAGCTTCTTTACTCTTTCGGGTTCGACGGGGTTCCAGAATTTTCCGTCTCGTCTCAAGTATGAGCCTACGATGGCGCCGTCGGCTACTTTCAGCAGGGTTTCGGCGTTGTCCGCGTTTAGGCCGCTGCCTATCAAAACAGGTAACGAGGTTGCTTGTTTAGCTCTCACCACTTTTTCCAACGGTGTCTCGGCACCTGTCCTCGTTCCCGAAACTATGATGGCGTCGGCGTCGAAGAACTCTGCATCAGCCACCTGCTCCTCGAAAGGTCTATCACTTATGATGAAGTGGCTCCCATGCTTCACGTTAACATCCGCGAAAACCCTCACATCATAAGCTCTGAGGTTCGCTCTGTATCTGAGCGCGTGATGAGCTATGGCTTCCACGAAGCCTTCGTCTGCTATGTATGCGTTGGCCCACTCGGCCGCCCGCACCCACTTACCTCCAGAGGCGACGCATGCGGCGATGGCTGGGATAACGCCGTTGGCTAAGCAGCATATACCCACAGGAAGCCCTGTGGATTTTCTCACCTCACGGGCCACCACAGCCAGGATGGAGCTGGTCTCATGCCCGATATCATCCGGCTTCAAGTATGGATAGTCACCGATGTTCTCAACCTGGAGACCGTCAACATCGTTGCTTTTCAGAACCTCGGCGTCACGCAGTCCATATTCGATAATGTCTTCAACAGACATTCCCATGTAACGTGGCGCGCCAGGTAGAGGCGGGAGATGAATCATCGCGATGATAGGCTTCGGGTTCTTGAAAATTTCTTTCAAAGCATCTGGTTTCATGGGCAAAAGAGGTGAGGACATGCGGGAACATGGCTGTCTTGGTTTAAAAACTTTATAGATGCTCCAGTCTGCCGCCGATGGTTTTTACTGCAAGGGCTCCTAAACGTGTTGCGAGAAGGCCGCATTCGGTAACCGGCGACCCTTTCAGCATCTCGTGGAGAAAACCTGCGATGAATGCGTCCCCCGCACCTGTTCCGTCTACGCTTTCCACGGGTTGAGCAGGGAGTTTCAGGACTTCGCCATCGGTCACGGCGATTTCACATCCTTCACCTCCTTTCTTATAGACAATCATGCAGCCCCATAGCCTTGACAAATCAGAGACAGAACCTACACCAAAATACCTCGCAACTACACGGTATTCCGCCGCGTTTAGAAAGACGCAGTCAACATGTCTAACGATATTTTTCAGAAGATATGGTTGGCTGGCTAGTGGTATACACATGTCCAGCGTGATGGTGTTGTCTGCTTTTCCGAGAATTTTCAAGGCTGCTTCTCTCTGCGGGCCTTCGAGGAAGCTGTAGCCGGAGATATGTAGTAGAGATGCGTTTGTTAAAGCTTCGGCGGAGAGGTATTCATAGCTGAAGTGCTTATTTGCACCCCGGTACGCGAACATCGTGCGTTCTCCGTTTCTGCTCACAATTATGTAGGTGATGCCTGTCATGTCAGCTGAGGTTTTCTGCACATGTGCTGTGTCCACTCCCACATCCTCCAGCCCCTTCACCAGCATATCGCCCACAGGATCCTTTCCCACACAGCCCAACATCACCGCATCTGTTCCAAGCAAAACAAGTGTGTGCGCAACGTTTGCGGCTGAGCCACCGTGTCGGATGAATGCTTTCTCAGCCATGTCTTCATGCCCTTCCTCAGGAAACTTTTGATGAAACGCTATTATGTCGAGGTTGATATCACCGAGGACCGCGACCCTCCGCCGTTTCAATTTTTACACCTAGAGTGTCAGGAGGTTTTTTAAACTTACCGTAACTGATATAATCATCGTCTCCGAGAAGCTGGGATGTGAAGTATGCCACGCTTTTGGACTATGCGTTTCAGGCTCTGAAGAACTCGTATGCACCGTATTCCCGGTTTAGCGTCGGCGCGGCTTTGTTGTCGGCTGATGGAGAGGTCGTGACAGGATGCAACGTTGAAAACGCTAGCTACGGTCTCTCGATGTGCGCGGAAAGAACGGCTGTCTTCAAAGCTGTGTCCGAGGGGTTGAGGGAATTTGAAGCCATAGCCGTGGTCTCCAGCAAAGTAAACCCAGTTTATCCATGCGGCGCCTGTAGACAGGTTCTCCGAGAATTTAACCCACGTCTTAAAGTGCTCGTCGCGGGCCCGGGTAAGAAACCAATAGCCACATCGCTGGATAAACTTTTGCCGAAAAGTTTTGGAAAAGAAAGCTTAAGGCGGAGATGAAGGTGGCTTTGCTATGCTGCGTCTGATAATAGACACGGATACAGCGGGTGATGACACGATTTCGCTGTTGCTAGCCTTGAAATGGCCCGGGGTGCGGCTTGAGGCGGTCACCGTTGTCTGTGGAAACGTCGAGTTCTCCCAGCAAGTTGAAAACGCACTCTACACCGTTGAAAGCTTCGCCGACCACTATGTGCCTGTTTACCCTGGATGCGACAAGCCGTTTCTAAGAAGCTGGAAATACGCCGACTATGTCCACGGAAAAGACGGCATGGGCGAGAACTACTTCCCCAAAGCTCGTCAAAGACCAGAGAACAAGCACGCGGTGCAAGCCTTGCTGGAGCTGGTTAACTCAAGACCAGGCGAATACACCATCATAGCACAAGGCCCCCTCACAAACATAGCCACCGCCATCATGCTGGACAAAAACTTCGTGAAGAACGTGAAAAGGCTCTACATAATGGGCGGCTACGCGGATGGATACGGCAACGTCACCCCCGCGGCCGAGTACAACTTCTGGGTCGACCCCGAAGCCGCCAAAATAGTTCTCCACTCTGGAATAAACCCGTTCATCGTCGGATGGGACATAGCAGTCAAGTATAGTGTAGTAGAGGAGGATATGCATCGAGAGATTGCTAAATGGGGGACACGGGAGGCTGATTTCTTCGTCAAAGTGAATAGGAAAGTGGTGGAGTTTGAGAAGAAGGTGATGGGTATCCCTGGTAGCACACATCCCGACACGATAACCACGGCGATAGCGATAGAGCCTAAAATCGCGAGAAAAGTTGAGCGACGGTATGTAGATGTAGAGACCCAGAGTGAGCTGACGCGAGGCATGTCCGTGGTCGACCACAGAGGAGTGCTGGGAAAGGAGCCGAACGCAGACATATGCTACGAAGCTGATGCCCAGATTTTCAGACAAATGCTCTTCAAAATCCTGCGAGGCCAATAACAGTCTCTAACCTAATCCGGCAATCAATTTATTAAACATGGACATAGACATTTACCATGTCCAACATATCTGTGAGAGATATCGCTTCTCGGATACAGCACACCAACGTCTCCCCCGATGCTACGGCGAAAGACATTGAGAAGCTCTGCAGCGAGGCGGTGAAGTATAGGTTTAGCGCCGTCGTCATCAATCCCATCTGGGTTAAACACGCTGCCGAACTCCTGAGAGGAACAGATGTCAAGGTTTGCGTCGCCATAAACTATCCCATGGCAGGCTCCAAGCCAATCACAAAAGCCGTGGAGATACGTGATGCAATAGCTGATGGATGCGAGGAAATAGACTTCATGATTAACGTGGGGTACCTCAAGTCTGGGATGATTGAAAAGTTTCGGAGAGACGTGGAGACTGTTGTGGAGGCGGCTGACGGTAGAATAGTTAAGGCGATTCTCGAGACAGCTATTCTCACCGAGGATGAGGTTAGGCTTGCTGCGAAGATTTGCGAGGAGGCGGGTGTCAACTATGTCAAGAACTCGAGCGGGTGGGGCAAGGGAGGGCCTGCGACGGTCGAGGTGGTCAAGCTTCTCCGCAGCTCCGTAAGCAAGAAGGTTGGGGTGAAAGCCTCGGGCGGCATAAGAGATTTCGCCACAGCGGTGAAGCTGGTCGAAGCCGGTGCAGACCTGTTGGGAACCAGCAGAGGTGTCCAGATAGTGACTGGTGAGACAGGCTCGGGCGAGGTATCCTACTGAGATGAGCGGGAAAGTAGGAGCCATAGGCAGCTATAACACCGGTTTTGTCGTCTACGTCGAGCGACTGCCAATCGAAGGCGAAACCCTCAAGGGCCGAGGGTTCCGGATAGAGCATGGCGGCAAAGGCTCCAACCAAGCTATACAAGCCGCACGCCTCGGCTGCGACACATTCATCGTCGCCCGCGTCGGAGCCGACATTTTCGGCGAAAGAGCCCTGAGCAAATGGAGTGCAGAAAAAATCGACACAGAATATGTTGTCGTTGACAGGGACAACCCTACTGGCGCCGGCTTGGTGATAGTGGGGCCTGCGGGCAAAAACATTATAATCGTTGACCTCGGAGCAAACATGCATCTGACAAAAAATGATGTTACACACGCGGGTGAGAGAATAAGGTCGGCGGACGTGGTCCTCGCACAGCTTGAAATACCTCTGGAAACATCTCTTCACGCGCTCAAAACCGCGGAAGGCGTCAAGATACTCAATCCCGCACCGGCCTCCCCTATACAGCCCGAGACGCTCAAGGGAATAAACATCATAACACCGAACGAAGTGGAGATAGCTGCTATGGCTGGCTACACGCCCGGAGAAGACATCGACTTGGTGGCTGCGGCTAAAAAATATGCCAAGTACGTGGACAATGTTGTCGTGACGCTTGGGGAGAAGGGGGCCATGGTGGTTAGCGGAGATGATGTGAAACACGTTAAGGCGCCTCATGTAAAAGCTGTGGACAGCACCGGCGCCGGCGACGCGTTCAACGGCGCCCTCGCCACAGCCCTTGCACGTGGATACAGTGTTCTCGAAGCAGTTGAATATGCTTGTCACGCGGGAGCCTTTTTGGCTGCGAGGATAAGAGGAGGAGAGCTTGTAGAAGCTCTTCCCGAGGAGAAGGAGCTGGAGAAGTTTATTTCCGAGCACAGGACTTAGTCATATGCATGTCGGCTAAGGAGCCTCAGGTCGGTGACGAGTTTTACCATGTCAGAGTGCGGAGAGGTGAGATTGCGCCATATGTTTTGATGCCCGGAGACCCGGACCGTGTTCTGAAGATTGCCAAGTTCTGGGATGAGGGGCAGGAGATATCTTTTCATAGGGAGTATAGGGTTTGGGATGGTAGGGTTGGAGAGGTTGGGATAGCCGCTTGTTCGACAGGTATTGGCGCGCCTTCGACGGCGATAGCTGTTGAGGAGCTTGCGAGAGCAGGGTGCCACACATTCATCAGAGTTGGAAGCTGCGGAGCCATTCAGCCCGGCATAGAGATAGGGGACCAGATAATCTCGGTCGCGGCCGTCAGACTCGAGGGTACATCACATCAATATGCTTCACCCAGCTACCCCGCATATGCACACTATGAAGTTGTGCTTGCGTTGATAGAGGCCGCGGAAACACTCGGCGCGAGATATCATCTGGGTGTGACGGCGTCGACAGATAGCTTCTACCCCGGACAGGGCAGGCCCGGCTACCGCGGATACTGGTGGAGCTATTCAAAAAACATCATAGATGATTTAAGGGCGATGAATGTTATCAACATCGAGATGGAGGCCTCTGCACTGTTCGTCATCGCGGCTCTATATGGTTTGAGAAGCGGCGCAGTCTGCTCAGTGTTCGCAAACAGAGTGGATGACAAATTCGGTGTAAAGGGGGAGGAAACAACTTCGAAGATAGCCACCGAGGCTGTGAAGATTCTCGCCGAGTGGGATGAGCGGAAAAAGCGGCACGGGAAAAATTATCTCTCGCCCTCGCTACTCAAGCTGTGACCTCAATCTCTTCACAACGTCCATAAATCGTTTCACCCGCTCCACATCCACTGGGTTAAGCGTCTCACCCTGTTTCTTAAAGTATGTTCCAACGATTGCTCCGTCAGCCACAGCAAGAAGCTTTCCAACATTCTCCAGATTTAGGCCGCTGCCTATAAAGACGGGTTTAGAAGCAACCTGCTTAACCTCCAAAACCCTTTCCAATGGAGTTTCACCACCGGTCCTAAAACCGGAAACAACTATCGCGTCCGCACCAATTTCCTCAAGTCTGGCAACCTGGTAGGAAACAGGGACATCTGAGACGAGAAAATGGCTTCCATGCTTAACCAAAACATCAGCGAAAACCTTGACACCAGAAGCCAGCTTATTCCTCAACCTCTCCGAAACAGGTGCCGCAGACTCTACACATCCTTCGTCAGCCACGTATGCAAGGTTGTGCATGTTTGCTCTGACCCAGCTTGCTCCACAGGCAGCGGCCGCGGTGAGGGACTCTGACACCCCGTTAGCCAACACGAAAACCCCCACAGGCAGACCCACCTCTTTTCGGACCTCTCTCGCTACAACAGAGACAAGTGAAACAGTCTCAGGCCCAATCTCGCCAGGCTTCATGAAAGGCTTGTCACCCAAGTTCTCCACCTGAATACCGTCTACGCCACCATCCCTGAGAGCAACAGCGTCTCTAAGAGCCAGCTCTACAACATCCTCGACACTCCATCCTCCATAACCCGGCGAACCCGGCAAAGGCCGTAGATGAACCATGCCAATAACTGGCTTAAGACAGCCAAACACCCCCATCATACATTACACTGCTCAGTTTGTCGCCATTGTTTATAAGCAAGCTGTCCGAAACGATTGGAGAAATGGCGGGAGAAGTTGTCCTCGAAGCGAGGAAAGTGGTAAAAGGTTTTCCAGGTGTTTGGGAGCATTTGATTCTCGACCACATAGATTTTGATGTGCGGGCGGGAGAGGTTCACGCCCTGCTGGGAGAAAACGGAGCTGGAAAAACCGTTTTGGCAAACATTCTCTCAGGGTTCTACACACTGTCTTCGGGCGAGATAATTGTTAAAGGAAGGAGTGTGAAGTTCAAGTCGCCAGCCGACGCTATACGGCACGGCATCGGCATGGTTCATCAAGAATTCACACTCGCCACACCTCTAACAGTTGTGGAAAATGTCGCACTCACCCTGCGACGCAACAATCCATTATCCTATCCACTGAAAAAAGTCGAGGAAAAAATCCGAGAGCTATCGGAGAGATACGGGCTGAAAATAGACCCCGGCGAAACAGTAGAAAACCTATCCCTCGGCGAGAGACAAAGAGTAGAAATCATCAAAGTCCTATACTGGGAGCCGAGCATCCTGATACTCGATGAACCAACCTCTGTGCTAACATTAGAAGAGTCGAAGGAGCTTTTTCAAATACTGAGAAAAATGGCCGATGAAGGAAAAGGCGTCGTCTTCATAACGCATAGAATCGAGGAAATTATGGAGGTGGCCGACCGGGTCACTGTTCTCAGGTTGGGTAAGAAAATGGGAACCCTGAACGTGGCTGAAACGAATCGCTCCGAGCTGCTCAGGCTGATGCTCGGAGAAATGACCTCGGTCAGTTACCAGCGAGTATCCGCGAAAGAAGCGCATAAACCTGTTCTGCAGGTTGAAAACCTTACTGTCTTTGACGACGATGGCCGTGAAGCGGTGAAAAACGTAAATCTAGAGGTTAGAGAGGGTGAGATACTTGGTATAGCGGGTGTTTCGGGCAACGGTCAGAAAGAGCTGGTGGAGGCTTTGACGGGTCTCAGAAAAGTTGCGCGCGGAAAAATAGTGATAAACGGAGTAGACCTGACCAACAGTAGTCCCCGCCGCTTTGCTCAAAAAGGTGTAAGACACATCCCAGAAGACCGGAGAAGAACAGGGGTCGTGGAGGAGATGGTCACAGCCGAGAACATAATGTTGAGAGAATACCGTGAAAAACCCTTCTCAGTCCTTGGGATAATAAACAAACGAGCCGTCACAGAGTTGGCCCAAAAACTCGTAAAATCATTTGGGGTATTGACGCCCGACCTCTGGGACACAGAGGTGAGAATACTTTCGGGAGGAAATATACAGCGCCTCATACTCGCGAGAGAACTATGGAAGGAGCCGAAGCTACTCGTCGCATTTCACCCAACATATGGTCTGGACCTGAAAGCGGTTAGTCAAACTCATCGACTTTTCATGAGCCTTAGGGAAAAGGGCTCCGCTATACTTCTTGTCTCAGAGGATTTGGAGGAGATTTTCCTGCTCAGCGACAGGATTGCGGTGATGTATGACGGGCAGCTGGTGGGTGTATTGAAATCTGAGGAGGCAACAGTTGAAAAGGTTGGAAAAATGATGACCGGCTTAAAATCTTAGAAAAATATATTCAACCTTGAAGAATGGTTTTCTGAACGGGTATGTTTGACGCGGTTACGCGTGAGGTTGCTGAGTTTGTTCAGCTGGATGTTGAATTGGATGTTGATGTTTTGGCTGAGGCTAAGCGGCGTGTTCTCGATAGCTTGGGATGTTTCTTTGGGGCGTGGAGTGAGGGGGCCTTGGTTGCTGCGCGGAGGGCTGTTGAACGATTTGCGCGCGGCGGTATGGGGGCCTCTGTCTGGGGCACAGCGGTAAAGGCTTCTCCTGAGTGGGCGGCTTTCGTCAACGGGGTTGGTGTAAGGGCCCTTGACTTCAACGACACCTATCTCTCTAAGGAGCCTCTGCATCCGAGCGACATGATACCGGCTGTGTTGGCGGCGGGTGAGGTTGTGGGGGCCAGTGGACTGGATGTGCTCAAAGGTGTTGTGATGGGGTATGAGGTGGGGTGTAGGCTGTGTGATGCGGCGACGTTGCGGAAACGGGGCTGGGACCATGTCAACTTCACGATGATAGGGGCTGTGGCAGGTGTTGCGAAGGTGATGAGGCTGAGCTTTGAGGAGACCGCCAACGCTGTTTCGCTTGCGGTAGTTCCCCATGCGGCTATGAGGCAGACAAGGGCTGGCGAGCTCTCGATGTGGAAAGGCGCCGCAGCCGCAAACGCCTGCAGAAACGCGGTCTTCGCATGCATGCTTGCTTCATGCGGCATGACGGGGCCCTCGCAGCCATTCGACGGAGAGATGGGGTTCTTCAAACAGGTCGCGGGCATATCCTTCAACCTCAATAGCCTCTCCGCGACGAAGCGGCCGCGTAAAATCCTCGAGACATACATCAAGTTCCATCCCGTCGAGTACCATGCCATGACAGCCGTTGACGCGGCTCTGAAAGCGCTTCAGAAAGCCGGCTCAGCCAAAAACATAGAGAAAGTCACGGTCGAAACATTTGAGGCATCCTACACGATTCTGGCCAAAGACCCTGAGAAGTGGAGGCCGTCTACACGGGAGACGGCTGACCACAGCCTCCCCTACATCGTCGCAGCAACTCTCCTCGACGGCGGAATATGGCTCAACAGCTTCACCAAAAAGAGGATTACGGCGTCTGATGTAGCGGATTTGATGAACAGGGTCGAGGTTGTGGAAAACCCCGAGCTGACAAAAAGGTATCCGGAGGAGCTGCCCAACCGCATTACCCTCATACTACGCAACGGTGAAAAAATCGTCGTCGAAGAATCCATCCCACGCGGACACTACAAAAACCCGATGACCGACGAAGAGGTTGAGAACAAGTTTCACAAGCTTGCATCACCATTGCTGGATGAGGGGCGGAGACGTGAAATTGTCTCAAAGGTATGGAGCATGGAAAACCATAAACACATCTCTGAACTTGTAGAGAGTGTGATTACTGTATGATGCAGTATATCCCAGGTCTTGAAGGTGTTCCCGCGGTAGAGTCGCGTATATGCACGATAGATGTCGAGAACAGGCGGATAATTATCCGTGGAAAGAGTTTGGAGAAGATTGCGCAGGAGCATAGTTTCGAGGAGGTGGCTCATCTACTCATCCATGGACATTTACCTGACGCTGATGAGGCAAGGCAGTTCACGAGGTTAATGGCTGTCGAGAGACGTGTGCCAGCCGCTGTCGTAGATGTTGTGAAAAGCCTTCCAGCCGAAACACATCCCATGGACGCTCTGCGGACAGGGGTGTCAGCTCTTGCACCCTTCGACCCCGACCTCGACGACACATCGCTTGAAGCAAACAAGAGAAAAGCCGCGAGGCTTGTCGCGAAAACGGGCCTCCTCGTCGCCAACCTCGACAACCTGCTGACATGGAGAACCTTCGCCGAAGCCGATGAGAAACGAGGACATGCCGAGAACATTCTACGATTGATTAGAGATGGCGGGGTTGAAGACTGGATGATTAAGCCGTTCGAGATACTTTTCATCCTCTATGTTGAGCATGAGCTCGCCGCGTCTACTTTCACGGCTCGTGTGATAGCCTCCACCTTGGCTGACATGTATGGCGCGGTGGTCGGTGGTTTAGCGGCGTTAAAGGGCCCGCTGCACGGCGGCGCTAACGAGAAGTCGACTGAGATTTTCGAATATGATGTCGCGGGTGCCGAGAAATATGTGCGGGAGAAGCTTGAGCGGAAGGAGCGGATTATGGGTTTCGGACATAGAGTGTATAGGCGCGGCATCGACCCGAGGGCCGAGCTGACCAAGCGTCTACTGGAGGAGGCGTGTGCAAGAGTTGGCGACGACCGTCTATACCGTGTGGCGGACCATGTTGAACGGTTGATGGAGAAAGAGAAGGGCCTCTACCCGAACCTTGACTTCTACGCCGCTGCACTCTACAAGCTCATGAAGATACCGCCGCGGTTTTACACTCCGATTTTTGCGGCGTCGAGGGTTGCAGGCTGGGCCGCACACGTTATCGAGCAGCAGGCTGAGAACAGGCTGTTCAGACCCCGGGCCATCTACAAGGGCCCGGTAGAGGATTAGCCGTCCTCGGGCCAGCTCTCCCACATCCTAGAGGCCAAACGCCCCTCATGAGTGAATAGCCGCAGCTTATCCTTAGCCTTCTCACGCGCCTCACGGAACCGGGCCAAGAAACTCTGCACCTTCTCGATCAAAATCTCCTTCATCTCCCCCGTCAACATCCTCCCCGAGACATATTCCTCGCGCAGCTTGTTGACTTTGGCGTCATCCTCCTCGAAGAAGTAGTAGAGCCACTGGAAGGCTACGTCTACGTCGGGGTTTCCGCCATGTTTTCGATGCAGCTCAACGGTTGGCTGGCCTCCTGAATAGGCTTGCCAGATTTTTCTGCGGACTGTTTTGTCGTCGTCGGTGAGGAAGACTGCGGCGTCGGGCTGTGAGGCGCTCATCTTGCCTGTGGGCCCTGTCAAAGGCATGAGAAACCTGCTGTGTATCGCAGCCGCCTTGTAGAAGCCGAGGCTCTCCGCTATGTCTCTCTGAATCCTCCAGTAGGGGTCTTGGTCGATTGCCGCAGGGATTAGGCATCTCCTCTTCTCGAACATGGTTGGCACTATTTGGATGGCGGGGAAAAACACCATCCCGATGTTTGTCTGCTCGTTGAAGCCGAATACCGCGCGGACCCAGCTGAAGTTAACCTTACGCGCCACCCTCAAAACAGGTCGATACATCCGTGCCATGAACTCGGTGTTTCGGAAAATGAATGTCTTATCAGGGTCGAACCCGACCGCCGCGATGTTTAACATGTTGTCGACAGACCAGTAAGCCGTGTCCTCGAGCGTCAGACCACGCGACTCCTCGAGAAACTTCTCATCATCGGTTAACTGTATGTAGACGTTTGCATCAAACCTTTCCTGCAGCCATTTCGTGAAGTAGAAGGGGATGATGTGGCCTATGTGCATGGGGCCGCTGGGGCCTCTGCCCGTGTATAGGAAGAAGCCTCGCCCCGCCTCGTGGTCATCGAGGACATGGTTGAGGTCTCTATGCGAGAAGAAGACCCTTCGCCGAAGCATGTGGTTGCTTCCGCCAGCGGCTTTCTCAAGCCGTTTCATCAACTCGTCCGTGATGAGCTCCGTGCCAAACTCTTTGACGAGCCTTTCGTAGTTGACCGATCCCTCGACCTCCCATGGCGTGACACGGAAACTCTCTCCACTATTCGCCATCGGCCAACACCTCCTGAGAAAATATCGGCTCATCCAAGCAAAGGTTTGCAGAACTCAGGCCAAAGATAACCACCATCAGCCGCCAACATTCAAGACATCGATAAACAGCGTGTATAAAACTGTTTCTGGACGCCGTCCATGCACCTCATTTGAAGAAGTTGTTGAACGGCTATGTTTCTACAGCCGGGGCTCGGTTCCCATTACTACCAATTCGTGGGCCTCATTTGGGCAGAAAAAAGTAATAAGCCGAGAAATTCGCTTTTCCGAGGCATGAAAACCTACAGAGTAGCGATACTCGGGGCCACGGGAATGGTTGGGCAGCACTACATCAAGATGCTGCACCGCCACCCATGGTTTAGGATAACGGCTTTGACTGGGAAGGAATCGGTGGGGAAAAAATATGTTGAGGCTGTTAGGGGGGAGGCGCCTGAGCCTCCTAGGGAGATTGCGGAGATGGAGGTTTTGCCCACGGACCCGAAGAAGGTTGACGCCGACTTTGTCTTCAGCTGTCTGCCCACAGAGGCCGCGAGAGAGGCTGAGCCACGTTTCGCTGAAGCAGGGTTCCCCGTCTTCAGCGACGCGGCAGCCTATCGAATGGAGGAGGATGTTCCCCTGATAGTTCCGGAAATCAACCCCGACCACCTCAACATAGTTCACACCCAGAAGAAAAAACGTGGCTGGGACGGCTACATCGTGACCACACCTAACTGCACAACGGTCGGGTTGGTGCTTCCGCTCCAGCCGCTGAAGCAAAGCCTCGGCATCAGGAGAGTGATTGTCACAACTATGCAGGCTGTTTCGGGAGCCGGCTACCCAGGCGTCGCATCCCTCTCCATACTGGGAAACGTCATCCCCTACATCTCCGGGGAGGAGCGTAAAGTCGAGACAGAGACGGCGAAGATTCTCGGCCGCCTCGGCGACGGCCGCTTTATGCACGACAGCGTCGAAGTCCACGCCACATGCACACGTGTACCCACAATCGATGGACACATGGAGTCAATTTATGTCGAGACGGAGAAGCCCGCCGACGAGGAAACGGTGGCAGAATTGTTGGCTGAGTATGTTTCTCTTCCGCAGGAGCTTAACCTTCCTACCGCGCCTGCGCGGCCCGTCGTGGTGCGGAGAGAGCCTGACAGGCCTCAGCCGAGGATTGATGTGGATGCTGGCACGGTTCCGGGCATGAGTGTTTCTGTTGGGAGAATTCGTGTGAACGGTGAGAAGGTGAGGTTCATTTCGCTGAGCCACAACCTTATCCGCGGCGCCGCGGGTGGCACGATTTTGACGGCTGAGCTGGCTCGTCACATGGGTTTGCTGGGTGAATAGCTGCATGGTGTTCGGCAAGCAGGCCCGGTTGAGCAGATTGTTGGAGAACGGGCGAATGCTCTGCATACCCCTCGACCATGGAACATCCCTGGGCCCCGTCAAAGGCCTCGAAAACATCGAGGACCTCATCTACAGGCTTGAATCAGCCGGCGTGACAGCGGTTCTTGCACATAAGGGAGTTTTCCGCTCCCTCAAAAGACCTCTGAAAACCGGGGCCATCATGCACATGTCGGCCAGTACCCAGCTCAGCACACACTACAACAGAAAGATATTGGTCGCGTCCGTTGAGGAGGCGTTACGCCTCGGCGTCGACGCGGTCTCGGTTCACATAAACATAGGCGGTGTGGATGATGACATTATGCTCGAGCAGCTGGGCCTTGTTGCCGACGCGTGCGATGAGTGGCAACTCCCCCTCATAGCGATGATGTATCCACGTGGTGAAAACATCAAAAACCCAAGCGACCCAGAGGTCATAAGCCACGTCTCAAGAGTTGGCGCCGAGCTTGGGGCAGACATAGTCAAGACACCGATGCCGTCAGCCAACATTCAGGAGATTGAGCTTGTTACGAAGAGATGCCCGGTGCCCGTAGTCGCCGCGGGTGGGCCGAAAATGGAGAGGGATGAGGATGTGCTTCGGCTCGCCTATGCTTCGGTGGCGGGGGGATGCATAGGCATAACCTTCGGGAGAAACGTTTTCCAGCACAAGTCGCCGGAGAGCATAGTCAAGGCTTTGCGCCGCATAGTCATCGAAGGCCTCAGTGTAGAAGAGGCCTTGCCGGTTCTCACACCATGAAAAAAGTAGTTGTCAACGTAGAGGGCGGAGACGAGATTTTCAGAAAAGCCCTCGCACAAGGTGTTCAGAGCTTTTTGTCGCATTCGCCGCTGCAGGGCGTGGAAACCTACGTTCCCACACAAGACGGCTACATTAGACATGGTGAAAAGAAGGCGACGGTTCCACGTGTGGTCATCAGGTCTCCGAGGGATTTGGAGCGTGTGGCGGAGCTGGCGCGGTCCGGCGCCGACGAGGTTGTAATCGCCACGGGTGACTGGAAAATCATCCCCGTAGAGAACCTTCTCGCGATGCTCGAGGGCACGGGCTGCAGGGTTTTGGCAGAGGTCTCCAACGTCTCCGAAGCCGAGCTCTTCATCAACATCCTCGAAAAAGGTGTTGACGGCGTCATCGCAAAGCCCGCCAACGAGCAGGAGCTTCGGATACTACTTGAGCTGGTGAAGAAGCCCGCGGAGCTGCAGCTTGTTGAAGCAGTTGTGGAGGAGGTGCGGCCGGTCGGGGTGGGTGACAGGGCGTGCGTCGACACGGTGACGATGATGGAGCTGGGTGAGGGTATGCTTGTCGGCAGCAAAGCCTCCATGTTCTTCCTCATACACAACGAGGCTGTTGGCTCAAGCTTCACAAGCCCAAGGCCTTTCAGAGTAAACGCCGGCGCAGTCCACAGCTATGTCCTCATGCCCGACGGAAACACAAAATATCTCTCAGAACTCGAGGCAGGTGACCGTGTTCTCATCGTCTCAAGAACAGGCCGTACAAGGATAGCGTCGATCGGCCGCGTAAAGATTGAGAGAAGGCCTCTTCGCCTCGTCAAAGCACGATACAACGACTCGGTGGGCGTGGTCACGGTCCAAGACGCTGAGACAATCCGCTTCATCACATCCGGCGGCGAACTCATACCCGTGACAGAGCTAAAGAAAAACGACAAAATCCTCTGCCACGTCTCCCAAACACGTGGACGACATTTTGGAATGGCTGTCGAGGAGACTGTTGTGGAGAAATGAGCAAAACAAAGGTCTGTGTCTCCGTCTACGGCGAGAGCGAGGAAAATCTCGCGGAGAATATTCGCCGCGGGTTTGAGAGGGGGGCGGACCTTGCAGAAGTGCGTCTCGACCTCTCAAGCTACAGTAGTGTGGAGAGCCTCGCCGAAAAGCTGCGGCCTTTCGCCGATAGGCTTGTGCTAACCCTGAGGCCCGTGGATGAAGGCGGCAGATCCTCTCTCCCGGTTGAGGAACGTGTCAAGCTTCTCAGACGCCTTATGGATGTTGGGCCCGCGTATGTTGACCTTGAGCTGTCGACGTTGAAGCAGCATCCAGCAGACGACTTCCGCGGATCAGGCGTTAAGGTGATAGCTTCTTGGCACAACTTTGAGACAACCCCTGACGATGATTCGCTCACCTATGTGTGCGAAGAATGTCTAAACCATGGAGACATAGCAAAGGTAGTGACATTATCCAGGGGAGCCGGCGACAACATCCGCGTCATCGGCCTCTACACCAAGTATCCCTCAAGCCGTCTAATCGCCTTCTGCATGGGTGAAGAAGGATGGATAACCCGTATTCTCTCGATGGCGGCGGGGGCTCCGATAGCCTATGCCGCGCTCGGCGAAGCAAAGACCGCGCCGGGGCAGCTGACCCTAGAAGAGATGCTTGAGGCACGTGCAAACATCTGCGGAGGAGGAGGCGGAAGCTGAGAGCAGGTCTCCTGGGCGTTGTAGGACACCCCATCGGCCACAGCGTTTCGCCGGCGATGATTAACGCTGCTCTCCAGAAACAGGGCATCGAAAACATCCTCTACATAGCCCTAGATGTGCATCCCCGCGACCTCCGCGGCTTCGTCTCCTCCGCCCATCTCATGAACTTCATAGGCTTCAACGTCACCATTCCACACAAGGTATCCATCATCAGGCATCTCGACCGGCTGGACAAGTCTGCGGAGCTTGTCGAGGCTGTGAACGTGGTGAAGGTTATGGATGAGAGGCGGATGGGCTATAACACGGATGTTGCGGGTGTGTTGGCCTGTGTTCCCGAGCCCGCGAACGGTAAAGCGGTTGTGCTCGGCGTAGGAGGCGCCGCGAGAGCCGCTGCCGTTGCATTAAGCCGTAAAGGATACGATGAACTTGTTTTCGCGGGCCGGAGAAAATCCACCATGGATGAGTTTCTAAGGTTTGCGCGGAGGAAGGGTTTACCGGCAAAAATTGTGAAACTCGGGTCCAAGCAGTTTGTTGAAGCGGTTGAGGAGGCTGAGCTGCTTGTCAACGCCACACCCGTCGGCATGGCGCCAAAAACCAACGCGTCACCCGTCCCAGCCACGCTGCTGCACAAAGGGTTGACGGTCTTCGACATGGTTTACAACCCTGTTGAAACAAAGCTCCTCAAGATGGCACGGGCCCGTGGAGCAAAAACCATCGGCGGCTTAGACATGCTTGTGAAACAGGGAGCAGAAGCCCTCAGGATATGGCTCGGCATAGAAGCTGACACAAAAACCATGAAGAAAGCGGCGCTCAGAGCTCTGCAGAGGCGGAAAAGTTGAAGGGCAGGGGAAGAGCCGGCGGAGCGGTCTCAATCGTCAACGCCATCTCAACAGGCTTCGGCGCAGCCATCGGCATAAACCTTGAGACAGAAGCCGAGATCGAAACAACCGATAAACCACAGATAACGCTCAGCATAAACGGTGAGGAGGCAGACCACGTGCTCGCAAAGGCTGTCGTCAAAGTTTTTTCACAGGCCCTCGGCGTCGAAATATACGGCGCAGAGATACGCACCCACTCGAACATACCTGTGGCAGTTGGTTTGAAGAGCTCCAGCTCAGCGGCCGTTGCGATTGCAAACGCTTTTCTCGACGCTGTGGGGAAAAAGATGTCGGCGGAGGAGCTTCTGCGAAACGTTGCGGAGGCATCTGTTTTGTCGGGGACATCGGTGACAGGTGCGTTGGACGATGCTGCTGCCTGCTTGCTCGGAGGCATAGTAGCCACAGACAACTATGGCAGAAAAATTCTCAAACACGTTCTGGTTGAAGAGAGGCTTTTCGCCGTCATCTATGTCCCGCCGGGAAAAACCTACACATCAAGCTTCAGAAAAGAGCTGCTCACACCCATCAGAAACATAGCGGCCACAGCCTTCAACCTCGTCCTCGAGGGCAAATACTGGGAAGCGATGACCATAAACGGGCTCGCGCACTCGGCGGCACTCGGCCATCCCACACAGCCTGCGATAGATGCGTTGAGGGCTGGGGCTTATGCTGCTGGGCTGTCGGGAACGGGGCCGGCGGTGGCGGCGATTGTTTCCGAGGAGAGGGTTGAAGAAGTCGCGGATGCCTTCTCAGCCTACGAGGGAGAGATAATTAAAGCATCGGTGAACAGGGGAAGGATGGTTGACGTCTGTCCATGTTGAGCCTTCGAGGCTCACGGGAGTAGTCGAGGCTCCGCCGAGCAAAAGCTACACACACCGCGTCTTCAGCCTCGCATCCCTCTGCACAGAACAAACCATAATCCACAACCCGCTCATCTCCCGCGACACACAAGCAACCATAAACGCGGCAAAAATGCTCGGCGCAGAAATCCTCGAAAAACATGGTGTCTACAAGGTCGTGGGACGCAGACGCTTCAAGACACCCGACAACATCATCGACGTTATGAACTCGGGGACCACCCTCCGCATATACACGGGCCTCGCAACCCTCGTAGAGAAAGGCTACACAGTCTTGACAGGTGACGAAAGCATACGTAGAAGACCGATGGCTCAGCTGCTGGAAGCGCTGCATCAGATCGGTGCAGAATGCTGGTCGACACGGGAAAACGGGGCAGCGCCCGTCATAGTCAAGGGCGGAAACAGGATAATGGGCACGGCTAAGATCAAG
Organism: Nitrososphaerota archaeon; assembly: GCA_041641305.1. Lineage (GTDB taxonomy): Archaea > Thermoproteota > Nitrososphaeria_A > Caldarchaeales > Caldarchaeaceae > Caldarchaeum. The sequence continues at coordinate 781,335 of JBEPYN010000001.1, forward strand.
GGCGACCAATCATCCCAATACGTCACCTCACTCCTTCTCACAGGCCTCGCAGCACACGGCGACATCGAGATCAAGGTGATGGAGGAGCTTGTCTCCAAACCATATGTCGACGCCACAGTTAAGATGGTTGAGCTCTTCGGCGGCGAAATACGTCGCAGAGGCTATGAGTGGTTCAGGGTTTCTCCGCAGGAGCTGCATAGCGTCGAGTTCACCGTCCCAGGCGACTTTAGCTCAGCGGCCTTCATAGCCGCAGCCGCGCACCTGACCCAAGGACGCGTAACCATCAAAAACCTCTCGAAACACTATCCACAGGCCGATGAAAAAATCGTCGAAATAATCAAGCTATACGGCTCTGAGACAACATATACTCCGGATGGGCTTGTGGTGGAGGGTGGCAGGAACCATGCTGATGCGGAGGTTGTGTTGAGAGATGCGCCTGACCTTTTGCCTGTCACGGCTGTTATCGCCGCCGTAAACGATGGCCAAACACGGATACACGGGGTCGCCCATGCACGGTTGAAGGAGAGCGACAGGATTGCGTTGACGGCGGCTGAGCTGCGGAAGCTGGGTGTGAAGGTTGAGGAGTTGGTTGACGGGCTTCTTATCCACGGCAATCCACGCATCAAGGGGGGCGTCGCGGTCGACGGCCATGGCGACCATAGACTGTTCATGGCTTTCACAGTCCTAGGCCTCGCCCTCGAAAAAGGCCTCATCGTCAAAGACGCCGAATCAGCCGATGTCTCCTACCCATCGTTCTTAACGGACCTCACAAAACTCGGGGCAAGGATAAAGAAGACCGAGTAAGCTGTAGATAGAGGGGTGGTTATGCGGTTCAGGCTCTCGAGACAGACCCGGTTCATGCTCGAGTCGCTCGCACTCGCAATCCTCTACACAGCCCTCCCCATCCTGCTACTCATCATACTCCAAACCCTCCGAAGCCTAACACCACCGAACATCATCCTTTGGCTCCTCTTCACACTCGGCTGGACAGCCCTAATCACCTACATCTATGTAAAGAAAATCTCGAAACGAGGAGGTCTGACGTTTCGGGGATAAGCTTTTTTCCAGCCATGCATCACTCAAACGTGCATGAGGCCTACTTTCGCGGTGAGTTTTGAGAGCAGGCTTCAACGAGACAAAATGGCTTTCTTGCTTAAGCTGGAGCTTCTCGTCATCTCGGCTGCAGTGTTGTTTGTGCTTTTCCTCACCAACCAGAGCCCGTGGCTGAGGCTGTTGTTCACCGTGTTCACCTGTGTGGCGCTGCTCGTTGTTCTCAGGGACCGTTTGGAGAGAGCTGGGCGGAAGCTCCGCCGCGCCGTAGTCCGCTCCGTTAAGAGCCGAGGCGGAGAATGGTTCTTCTTCCTGCCCATGGGCTCACCCTTCTCCTTTAACGTAGAAGGCTACGAGGTCGTCGCCATCTCAGAAGATCTCAGAGTCGTACGGTTCATGGACTGGAGGCCATGGAAAATAGGGCAGCAGATTCTCATCCTCTCCGACATACGTGGCCGGGTTCTGGCGGTGCGTGACATCCGGAAGCCTGTCAAGCTCGAGCTGGTTAAGCGGCTGGCCTGATCTGGTGTCTATGTAGGCTATATAGGTAAAGCCTTTCAACCAGTAAACTATGTAGAACCCCATGCCGCAGAAAACATCCACCCTCGAGCTGGTGCTCATAGCCGCCAACGCAGCACTCTACGCAGGAGTAGGCTACCTAACCTTTCTAGGCATCTTCGCACCGGTTGTGGGAACGGTCAGGTTCTGGCCCGCCGTGGTCATCCCAGCGGTCTTCGCCGTCCTATACTCGCCGAAAATAGGTGCCCTGGGCGCGGGCATCGGAATATTCATCAGCGACATGCTGATACACGGTGATCCTCTTCTCAGCATATCGGTGGGCGTAACATCCAACGTGGCAGGGTTCTACATACTGGGGATCTTAGCCCGCAGGCTCTCATCCAGCGAGAAGGTTTCTGTGCTTCCGGTGTTGCTGCAGGCGGCGCCTCTTGCGGCTGCTTTGGCCGGTTCCTGGGCGGATATCTTCGGTGGCTGGGAGACGGCAGTCGTCTTTATCGGCGCCGGTGTGTTATCCCTTGTGATAAGCGTAGCTTACAGCTTTTACAGGCCTCGGTATGCTGGGCTTGTGGCCGCGTCGTCGACTGGACTTTTCGTGGGAGCTGCGATGATTGGGCTGGGTGTGTGGCTCTACAGCCAGTTCTTCTCGCTGCCCGCCGCCGCTGGTGGTGGACATGGGCTTCCGCTCTACGCCGCCGCCATATGGTTTCTCTGGACATACTTGACCGAGATACCGTTTCTGATGATATTGCTGCCGCCGCTCGTGGCCGCTGTCAAGAAAGCTGTTCCATCGATCGCCCGTGAATAACGTTGCTGAAAGCCGTCTTCGAGGGCCCCACACCGTTATCCAGCATCTTCTCACCCAAGGTTCTCGACGGCGACAAGGTCCGCGGCGACCCTGACACAGTGGGGGCCCTTGGCGGAGGCTTCTCCTTCTTCCCCGGCGTCAAAACCGTTGTCGAGATTAGGGAGGGTGATGGGCTGAGCATCAAGATAAACGGTGAGCCCGCGAGGTTCCCGCCCTCGGAGAAAGCCGTCGAGGTTATGCGGGAGCTGGCGGGGGTTGAGGGCCATGTCAGGATAAGCCATAGCATTCATGTGCCTATTGCGATGGGGTTTGGAACAAGCGCTGCGGCGGCCCTGGGGGTGTTGATGTCGCTCTCACGCCTCGTCGGCAGACCATTCACTCTTCGCGAAGCCCTGAAACACACTCACCGCGTCGAAGTCCTCTGCAAAACAGGGCTAAACAGCGAAGCGGGATTCGGCCACACAGGCCTCGTCCTCGTGCTGAAGGAAGGCTCACCGGACCGCACAGTCGTCGACGAAATCCCGCTCCCACCGAAAACCAAGCTAATCGCAGTCGCAGCGAAGAAAACCGAGACACCCGACGCCATCTCCTCGGTGGAGAGGCTGCGGCAACTCGAGACAATCGGTGACAGATACATGGACAAAATACTCCGCAACCCTACACCGGAAAACTTTCTCAAACAAGCCCGAGCATTCGCATACGAGGCCGGCTTCGTCGACGACACCGTCCACCAGCTCTTCAACACATTCGACAAACTCCCCACAATAGGATACGCCCAGAACATGGTCGGCAAAGCGGTCCACGCCATCGTCTACGAAGAAGACGTCGAAAAAATCGTCGAAACACTCAAGAAAACATTTCCCAACTACCCCGTGTACGTGGGAGTGGCCGGGGCCTCCCTCCTCCTCAAAACAGAATAAAACATCTACTCCAGCATTTGAGCCAGCTCTCTCCACGTGATTTTTCTGAATCCCTTGATTTGGGAGGATGTGTTCGAGGTGTCGAGGAGGGTTGCAGATGATTGGGCCGCGAGTGTTTCGAGAAGTGTTTTCCCTATCTCGAGTTTGAGCTTTTTACGTCTCTGTTCCTCTACGGTTAGGGGCCGCGGCTTCGAGTATGCTCCTATTTCGCCGTCGAAATCCATGCCCGCGACAACTATCTTCTCCACACCCAGCTCCTCGCACATGTAAACTGCGCGGTCGCCGTCTGTAAATCCGCCGAAGTTCTCCAAACCCGTGACGGGCTCTGTCTGAGTTGTGCCGAGAACCCTGCCACGCATCAGTGGAACCAGCTTCTCTACCTTCTCCATGTTGTCACCATGTGCATGAACAACCATTAAGCAGCCTTTCTCCGCGGCCCTCAACAGGATATCGTCTCCGCCGTCAAGATCCGTAACCACTATGTCGGGAACTATTCCACGTGCCAGGAAAAACCGGGTCGCGCCGTCCACGGCTATGATAGCCGCCGCCTCAGACTCAAACACATGGAGATATTGTTGGAGGTCTGTTTCCAGAGAGGGACCCGCGCCGAATACCGCGGCAAACATTTTGCTGTGGAGGATGCTTGAAAGCTCTTGTCTCGATGCACCGTGGCCGCTCAACAGTTTGGAGAGAGTTTCGGCGGCGAGCCTGTCTCTTTCCTCGTCGATGCCGAGTTTTCTACATATTTCGTGATAATGTTTAAGCCATTCCGTTGTTTTCAACTTGGCGTCTTATCTCGCCGAAAGTGGTTCGCAGATGCGACTCCATGTTGTGGCGATGGATGCTCTCGAGGGATTTTACCCTGATGTATACGTGGTGGTTGTCGGGTAGAGTTGGAAACTGTTTGGCAACGAGGTATGCCGCTGTTCTCGCCACGTCTTCGACAAACCTCGGCCTCTGGATTGCGGATACAACGACCTCAGCCTCGTCCAGACGCTTGAGCAGTTCGACGGTTCGGCTGCTGAAAGACTCTTTCAAAATGTTTAGCAGCTGATTTAGGGTGATTTTTCCATCGGTTTCCACGACGACTTCGGCGTAGGCCCTCTGCATGTGGGTTGGTATCGGGCCTCCACGGCCGTCTCCGTTGAGATAAACCTCGCGTATCACCTCCTTGGCGCATGGACAGGCAGTTATACCCGCGCCCCTCACTCCGACAAAGTTACGCAAAGTATAGCCGCCGTTAACCCTGTGCGCATAGGACTTGAACACCGCCTCAAAATGCTCCAGCGACTCGGATTTTGTCACCGGGCTCTTCTCCACCTCAAAAAGACTCAGCCTGAGAACGGCTCGTGCACGCGTTGAGTAGACATGTTTTTCGAGAAGCGTTTTAACTATCTGTGAAGTTATCCCGTAAACATTTTTGTTCTGCAGCCCCGATATAGCCTGTTTCACCGCTTCATATGTTCTGGACGCGTGTATGCCCCTCTGTGTATGGGGGAGGTTGACAGCGGCCTCCACGACAGGTGTCGACGCTAGTCGAAAACCCTCAAGAGCCTCCTCATCCAACGGAAAAAGAACATCCGAAACAGCCACCCAATCAATCTCGATAGGGGTTGTCGCCGGCTCTGATTGAACATCACGGCTCAGTGTCAATTCAAACCGCTCTCCTTTTTTGAGGTATTTAAAGGCGGCGTAAAAACAAATGATCCTAACAACGTTTTATATTTGGTTGGTCGATGGGTTGTTGGGATGCTTTTCCGAGAGTTAGTGGACTTCTATGAGCGGCTTGAGGCTACGACGAAGAGACTTGAGATGACGGATATTTTGGCTGAGCTTTTGTCCAAGACGCCGCCGGAGAGCATAGACAAGGTTGTTTACATGACTTTGGGTGAGATTTACCCGGCTTATCGTGGGTTGGAGCTGGGTGTGGCGGAGAAGCTTGCTCTGAGGGTTGTTAAGCAGGTTGCGGGGGTTTCCGAGAAAGAGGTTGAGGAGGCTTACTCGAGGCACGGGGATGTGGGAAACGCGGCGATGGTTCTTCTCAGGAGGAAGCCGCAGATGACGCTTTTCACGCAGGAGCTGACGGTTCAGGATGTTTACGCTGCGTTGGAGAAGATTGCGCGTGTTACGGGGTCGGGGGCCATGGAGATGAAGATGACGATTTTAGCTGGTTTGCTTGCGCAGGCCTCGCCCGTAGAGGCCAAGCACATCCTCCGCATTGTGACTGGAACTATGCGGCTGGGTGTCGCTGACATGACTATTCTCGACGCCTTGGCCAAGGCGTTTGGCGGCGAGCGCGAGATATACGAGCGAGCCTACAACCTGAGCAGCGACATCGGCCTCGTCGCCTTGACCGCGGCAAAGGAGGGGCCCGAGGGGGTTAAACGATTCAGCGTAAGGACAGGCATACCGGTCAGATGCATGCTAGCCGAGAGACTCGCCAGCGCCGAGGAGATTCTCGAGAAAATCGGTGGACGCGGGTTCGCCGAATACAAGTATGACGGGGAGCGGATGCAGATACACAAGTCAGGCGACGTGGTTGAAATCTTTTCAAGGCGTCAGGAGAACATCACCAGCCAGTATCCCGACGTGGTCGACATGGTGCGGAAAGGTGTTTTGGCCCGTGAAGCGATACTCGAATGTGAAGCTGTTCCCGTAGACCCCGAGACAGGTGAGACACTGCCTTTCCAAGAGCTTATGCACCGCAAGAGAAAGAAGGAGATTGAGAAGGCCGCGGAAGAGTATCCGGTCAACCTCTATTTCTTCGACCTCCTCTACGTCGACGGCGAAGACCTCACCACCAAGCCTCTTCCCATACGCAGGAAAAAGCTTGAGGGAATTATTGTGGAGAGCGAGAGGATGAGGCTTAGCACAGGTAAAATGGTTGAGACGCCTGAAGAGATTGAGAAGTTTTTCGCCGAAGCCGTCGAAGCAGGCTGTGAGGGGTTGATGATAAAGTCGGTTGACGAGGACAGTGTTTACAGGGCTGGGGCCCGGGGCTGGCAGTGGATTAAGCTGAAACGGGATTACCGAAGCGAGATGATTGACACCGTCGACCTCGTCGTGGTCGGCGCATTCCATGGACGGGGGAGGAGAAAGGGCCGCTACGGCGCCCTGCTGATGGCTGTCTACAACCCTGAGAAGGATGTGTTCCAGACAGTTTGTAAAGTTGGCTCAGGGTTCAAGGACGTGGACCTCGAGATGTTGACGGAACGTGTTAACAGGCTTCGGCTCGACGCCAAACATCCACGCGTGGAGGCTTTGATGGAGCCGGATGTCTGGGTTCAGCCGAGCCTCGTTCTCGAGATAATCGGTGCAGAGGTAACGCTCAGCCCCGTGCACACATGTGCATGGGATGTGGTTAAGCAGGGCTATGGGCTGGGGATAAGGTTTCCACGCTTCACCGGCAGGGTCCGCGACGACAAGAAGCCCGAGGACGCTACAACAGACAACGAAATCGTGGAGATGTATCGGAGCCAGCTGAAGAAGGTTGAGGCAGAGTGAGGTGAGCGACATGGTTTTGGACGCGGTTACGCTGCTTATCCTCTTCATGGTGTTTGTATTGGCTGCGTTTATGCTTCTCGCTGCAGCCGCTGCACAGAGTGAGAAGACAAGGGGAGAAGGGTTCGCATTCATCCTCATCGGGCCCCTGCCGATCATTCTGCGTGGAAGGCCTTGGATAGCTCTGGCCGTGGGAGCCGCGTTGATAGCCCTTCTTCTAATGGTGATGCTGAGGTGAGAGCTTTTCTCATACTGGCTTTTCTTCTGTTCGCGGCAGCTCTCATCCTCCCCTTTGCCTTGGTCTATGCGGTTGGTGATGCAGCCCAGTTCAGGGGAATCGGGGTCTTCTTCATCGGCCCCATACCCATCTTTCTCGACGTCACGGACCCACGCGGCATCTTCACACTCCTGCTACCCTTTCTACTCATCTTCATCCTGCTTTTTCTCGCCAAGACGTTGAAGCGTTAGTTTTTTGATTGACGTGGTTTGAATGGTGTGCTTTCTCTCCAGAGGTATTCGAAGTAGTTTTTCGCAAACTTTGCTAAGCCTATGTGGTCTGACCATATGGCTATCATCGATTCATCGTCTTCGGCGAATACGATTACGACTTCTCTGTTGTCGGAGATTATGCCTCCGCCGAACATCTGCTCTCTAACCCTGACCTCAGCAACCTCGGCCAAAAGCTTGAGGAGAGATGGGTTGACGCTGTTTGACGCCATGACCTGCACTTTTCCATCACGGGCTCTGACTGAGAGGATGAGTTTGCGCAGGTTTTCCGCTGTTTCCTTGTTGAGGGTGGGGGCGGCGACAAGCAGCTCTGCCTCACATCGCAGCACCACTTCACGTATCTTCTCCGCTATGCTTTCGCTTCCTCGCAGTATCCAGATGTCGGGCTTCTCCCGCACACCACGTTTCTCGTAAACGGGCATAAGCTCGCGGACAACCGCCTCCGAGAGCTGCCTAACGTTTCTCTCGATGTTTTTGACAAGGTTCTCGACCGCTGTGTCAGGCGGCTTCGGGACATAGCGGGCCGGCCTACCCGCCTGAGCCTCTATGAAGCCCTTCTCCTCCAGCGAGCCCAGAACCTCGTAGATTTTGGAGTAAGGTATCATCTTGAGGTCGCTTATCTCGCTCGCCGTCATGGGGCCATGTTCAACCAAGGCTACGTAGGCCCTGATCTCGTAGTCCGTCAATCCAAGCTCTTGGAGAGACCGTCTAACCCTCTCGCTTACGGGGAAAACCTGTTCATCGGACATACCGAGCCTCAGCCGCGAGATATCTTGCAACCGCTTTTGTCAAAGGATAGCCGATGACGAGAATGCTGATAACCGAGCCGCCTAAGACGCCTATCCATGAGAAGACTATGCCTGGGACGACCACCCCAAGCACAGGTGTTGGCGGCACACCGATCAAAACGTAGAGGTAGGAGCCTACAATGAATGTTACCAGAAGGGTTTGGAAAACCGCGACAAACATCCAGGAGCCGCGGAAGACAAAGTTGCGGGCCATTTTCCAGCCGAAATAGGTTGCGACAAGGTTTGTTAAAGTGCCTCCGAGAAGGTCCACGGGGCCGAATGGGCTGAATAGGTTGGCGATGAAAGTGCCCACGGTGACGCCGACCACGGCGGGCATCCCAAACACCATAGCCAACGGAAGAAGAGCATCAGAAACTCTCACCTGAATAATCTCGAAGCTAAGCCCCGGCAAAGCTATGACACCCGCGGCATAAAGCCCCGCGAAAACAATAGCCGCCGCCAAATCCCTCGGCTTCATACTCCACATCATTCGTTACCCTTGGTTAAAATATGTTTATTCCACACAATTTGTCATAGTTTGTACCATCTCCCGGAGACTTTGACATCCTTCATATTGAACACCCGAACCATCCTGCTCAGCCGACCGTTTTCCTCCTTCAGCATAGTCTCCACAACCCCGTCCACACTATCCATTACAAGAGCGGTGACATTCTGCGGGAACGCCGAATTGTTGTAGGCTACCCAGAAGCTCACACCAGCGGCCTTCGACTTGGCCACGAGAAGGTTAAGCAGCTTCAACCCCGCCTCTACACCATGGTTCTCCATCACAGGTGTTATAGAGTCGAGGATAAACCACTTGCGGGCTGTGGCCAACCTGGACAATACACGTGTGAAGGTTATGTTGATTTCATTAGGCTCCGGTGCGACATAGTGTTGGCCGTTAGCCGCTGGCGCAAGAGATGTCAATAAAATCAACCTCCCCTCCTTCTCGAATCGGTCGACATCGCATCCAAGGCCAGCAAGCCTGCTCCGCAGCTCATCCAACGTGTCGTGAAGCGAGAGTATCACAACACCATCCCCCGCAGAAAGACACTGAGCGGCAAGCCGCGCCAAAAGCGTCGACCTCCCACTCCCCGTCGGGCCGACAACCGCCACAACACTCGGAACACTCAACCCAATTTCTCTGTCGATGCCTTCCACACCCGTCAAAACAGTTTCACCCTCTGGCCTCGTTCTCAGACCAGATATTCGTGTAACACCATAGACGCCGGCAACTGTTCCAACAAGGCTCATCACCATCTCCAGCTCGAAATAGGTCCAGTAAACCCCTCGGCCAAACAACCCGGACAACACACCACCTACAACATACAGAAACAAGGCGCCAACCCCGGCAAATAAGAGGCCCGCTGCCCAGAGAGGCACCGCGCTCCACATCCCCCAACCAAGCTCAAAACGTCCAACTACACCATAGACATATGAGCAGAACATCCAGAACATGAAGCCCGCCACCATCACATGATAAGCAAGAAACATGTCAACCACCGCACCCGACCTGAAAAACACCATAGAAGCAACAAGAGGAACAGCAAAGAGTATCGACACACTGACCCATGTCAGGCGAAAGTAAACCTTGCCAACAAGGGATAAAACATGGAGAACAAAAGCAAGGGTTACACCCATGATGGCAGAGCCTAAGAGGCTCGAAACATAGAGGAACACTTCAAAACCAGCGCCCAAAAAATACGTCATCGCGGTAAAAAGATACAGCACAAACCCGAAATAAACAAACCAAGTTAAGTAAACCAGCAAGCCTCTAACATTAAACAACCTGCGAATAACTCCAACAACAACCAACATGCCAGCCAACACGATGAGTCGCGAAGCAAAAGGAAAAAGAACGTCCATAACCACTACTCCATTGACCTATCATATATGTCTTGAAAAAGTGTATTACGTCTAAACAGCCGTAAAACAATTCAGCAACACAAAACACCGCTAAACATCTAAACACCGTGCATAGAGCCGAGGCCGAAAAACTGCTCAGCAGGTCCAGAAAATTCGCCGACGCTGCAGACTTCCACTTCTCGAGAGGCGTCTACGACCTCGCCGTCTTCAAAATTGAACAAGACCTACAACTTTCTCTAAAAGCCATGCTCCTAAAAAATAGAGTAGACTTCCCATAAACCCATAGCGTAAGAAAACTATTCATCATCTTGGGCGAGTGTATGGGCAAAGAACAACGATTCACAGAGTTCGCTGAAAAACGTGCGCTCGAGTTCGCAAACCTCGAGGACGCCTACATATCTTCGTAATCCTTTCCACGAGAGTTCACCAGAGGAGAGGCTGAGAGCCTCGGCAACTTTTTCTCTGAGGTGAGGAAGTTTGTGCTGCAGCATATTGGTGAGGGAGGCGCGTAGACGTCGGGAGATATTCCAAAACCTATCACACTATCTCCAGAAGAGGCCGTGAAACAGCTGGATAACGATGCTAAGCTGTCTCTTTTCGGCTCAGCGGCCCGCGGAGACCACGTAATCGCAAGGGCGTCGACATCCTCATCATCACAAGGCTCCGCCCAGCACAGGTAATAGCGCATCAAGGAAACTGGGGTTTGACGAGCCCTTCGATTTTCATGTCGCAATAAGCGGAAATGTACCTGCAAACAGCGGACAAGAAGGTGGAGCTTTAACCCGAATAGCCTCCTCCTCTTTCTACCCTTTCACCCGAAGTATCGTGAGGAAACGGTTAAAAGCTCAGCCGAAGCCGAGACGCCGGTATGGCGGTAATCCTCGAAACAACCAACCTCGAAACCAAACGCAAACTCGTAACAAAGACAAGAAGTATCTGCCCCGAATGCAACAGAATACTCGAAGCAGACGTCGTCGAGGAGGAGGGTAAGATAAAGATCTACAAGACATGTCCCAAACACGGCGAGTTCGACGACCTCTACTTCGGCGACGCCGAGATGTACTACCGCTTCGCAAGATGGCTCCACGACGGAAAAGGCACAGGAAACCCCAACGTCGAGATGCCACGCTGCGCATGCCCAGCCAACTGCGGCCTCTGCAGCAGCCACCTAAGCCACACAGGCCTCTCCAACCTCGTCATCACAAACAGATGTGACCTACACTGCTGGTACTGCTTCTTCTACGCCGAAAAAGCAGGATACATCTACGAGCCAACCCTCGACCAGATACGTGAAATGGTCAAGCAGCTCAAAGCAGAGCGGCCCGTGCCCGGCAACTCTGTCCAGATAACTGGCGGAGAACCATGCCTCAGAGACGACCTGCCCGAAATAATCAAAATTCTGAAGGAAGAGGGAGTGGACCACATCCAGCTCAACACAAACGGCATCCGCCTCGCCCATGACTTCGAGTTCTTCAAACGAGTAAAGGAAGCGGGCGTAAGCAACCTCTACATGAGCTTCGACGGCGTCACACCACGGACAAACCCGAAAAACCACTGGGAAGTGCCCAAGACGCTCGAAAACGCCCGCAAACTCGGAGTAGGAGTTGTCCTCGTCCCAACAGTGATCAAATCGGTCAACGACCACGAGCTCGGCGACATCATCCGCTTCGGGTTCCAAAACATCGAGGTCGTGAGAGCTGTCAACTTCCAGCCCGTAAGCCTCACGGGCAGAATGCCCAAGAAAGAGCGTGAAAAATACCGCATCACAATACCGGACTGCATCCACAGAATAGAGGAGCAGACAAACGGCGAAATCCCCCGCGAAGCATGGTTCCCCGTACCAGCCTGCACACCCCTAACAAACTTTATCGAAGCACTCACACGCAAAGCACAGTACGAGCTAAGCATACACTTCGCATGCGGCGCAGGAACCTACGTCTTCAAAGACCACGACAAACTCGTCCCCATAACAGAATTCGTCGACGTCGAAGGCCTCATCAAATACCTACAAGACAAAACAGAAGAAATCGAAGCAGGCAAAAACCGCTTCTACATAGCCCTCAAAGTCCTCGCCAACATCAGCAAATACATCAACACCAAAAAACAACCAACAGGCCTCAACCTCAAACAAATGCTATACAACATCATAGTCAAACACGACTACCACAGCGTAGGCGACTGGCACCGCAGATCACTCTTCCTAGGAATGATGCATTTTATGGACCCCTACAACCATGACGAGGAACGATTACGCCGCTGCGACATCCACTACCTAACCCCCGACATGCGAATAATCCCGTTCTGCGCCTTCAACGTAATACCACACTGGTACAGGGACAGGATTCAGGCGATGTACGGGATTCCTATCGCTGAGTGGGAGAGGAGGACGGGCCGTAAGCTCAAGGACGACTTCTACAAGCGCCAGCTACCATCAAAGCAGCAGACGATTCCATTGGCATCCACTAAAACAGCAGGCTTCGGTGGACTCAAAGAGGTACCTGTCATCCAAGGAGGTTCAGGCAAAGAAGAAAACTGCGGCTCCAGCTGCGGCTGCAGCCACTGAACACCCGTTTCTTAAATCCGATGATATCTGGAAGGAGACAATCCTAACTTTTTTCTTTCTTCTGTATGAAGATTTTGACTTGTGTGTCTGTTAACGTCATACTTTTTACTGCGTAATAGTTTCTGCCACTTCCCAATGCTATCCTAGTTTTTCCATAGTTATGATATACTCGTAGTGTTTATGTCATCTAACTTGAACTGGACATAAGGTAACCAAGTATACCTACCCTCCGTAAACTTCACACTTCTTGGATCAAACCTCACGACAGGGCTGCGGTCTTCAAATAGCCGAAAGACCAGCCCCTACTTGATGATGAGCTTCAAAAAACTTTCTCCAATGCAGGCTTCTCTACAACCAGCAGTGTTTTTGTCATGCCGCCATCAACCACTAAAGCATGGGAATTATTTGGCCGCAGTCGACCTCTTCATATAATTGCTAAATGTGTAATGTTCCGATGCTAGCCGATTAGTACAGCATCTTCAGATGAAGAGTTATAAATCTCTTTAACGTACAAATAGAACATGTTTATATATAATTATACATCCCCATAGTTTATGAGAGGTAGCTTTGTACTTGGAATATTGGGCGGGGTTTTCGGCATTTTAGTCGGACTTGTGGTACTGGTCCTCGCGGGAACCAGTGAAGCTTTATCACCGTGGTTGGGTGAGGATACCAGACGCATAGTAGGGCAGCTATATGTTCAGACATTTGTAGCATTACTAGGTGGCGTACTAGGAATAATTGGAGGTGCAATAGGTAGAAAAATTGGCGGCGTAATACTGATGCTTGCTTCTCTATTTGTTCTTGTGGGAGGGGGGTTATTCGGAATATTGCCATTTATATTGTTGCTAGTCGGCGGAGTATTAAGTTTCAGAGAGGCCAAACACGAAATCGCCTTATCTAATGCTGAAGGGTACGGGACTGTGGGGAGGGGCAAGTCGAATACTCACGGATTGAGTTGTCCCCGATGTAGCAGCACTGATATGATTAAGTTGGATGATGAAGTCTACGAGTGCTGGAATTGCGGTTTACGATTCAAGAACGTTCGAGAACCATCGAGAGGTATATTCAAGTGGATAGCTGTAAGTGTCATGTTCTTTATGTTGGGGGCGATTTTAGGATATGGGGCTGGAAGCGCTGCTACGACAAAAACTATCACGAATACTGTAACAGTGGACGTCGGCGTTATGAATACTCAAACCATTAGAGATCAGACTCCGGGTGGGGGACTGAGAACTGTCGGACTTACTGAGTCTTGTCAGGTAAGTTTTAGTTCCCGTAAATTTGAGTTTTCTATTCTCCAATATATTCGTGGAAAAGAGGCTGACGATGAAATACAAAATGCTAATCCTTTTAATCCTAAACCAGAAACAGGTTTTGAATACGTATTGATCAAGATAAGGCTCTCACATTTATCAGTCCAAGGATCCTCAGATACAATATCGATCGGGCCTTACGATTTTATATTGTATGCAGATGGTGTAGGATACAAAGCAGAAATATTTTTAGTATATCCCGAAGATAAAAAAATGTTAGAATTTGTCGATTTATTTCCAGGAGGTAGAGTTGAAGGATGGATCCTGTTTGAAGTGCCAGAAAAAACTTCTCTAATGCTAACTTTCACTCCTCTTAGTATCAAACCTCAATGTTTTATCAGACTTTAAGTTACAAAGCGATAACATTGAATTCTTACAAAAAATAAGAAGCACTGTCGGTTGTAATCACGTATCTTAACGTGATTGGCTAGCACCTCGACCGCTCCGCTCCGGCATCCTCAGGTTCCTTTTGGTCTCCTTCCTGAGGAGATCAAACCATTAGATGATCCAATACTCCCCTTGGAAATGGGTCATGTCGTTCTGCGGCTTTAACGTCATACCCCACTGGTAACGTGACAGGATTCAGGCATAGTATGGTATACCCATATCGGAATGGGAAAAAACGAACCGGCCGTAAGCTCAAGGACGACTTCTACAAGCGCCAACTACCGACGAAACAACAGCCGATCTCCATGGCCTCTACTAAGACGGCCGGTTTCGGAGGCTTGAGAGAAGTACCCGTCATTCAGGGCGGCTCTGGAAAAGAAGAAAACCACGGGTCAAGCTGCGGCTGCAGCCACTAGGTGAATAGTGAATCTTCCTCGGCCTTTTTGGACATAAGCGGGTATATTTTCGGGCTTCTCAGCTCTCCGTAGAAACCTTCCGCCTAGACCTCTAAGAACTGACTCCATCGCATCTCGCAGGATTACTTCTCGGTTCCTAAGAGTCCTGTCCATGGTCGTCTTAGGTGTTTGTTCGTTCATGTCGTCGTGGCTGGCGAATAACTGTCGTCATTTAGCCTCCCTTCGAGTTCCAAGTATCACCGGACTATCTTGAAGTCGTCCTCGGATGCGTGTAAGAACATCGGCGTTCTTAACTTTTTGGGTGTTAAGCCTGTGATGACAAATAACATTCAGCTAGCAGAGGGATGTGTTTTAGGCAAGCCTCCTCCTCACTCAAACCGTCAGCAAGCCCCTCACGATAAAGCCTGTTCAAACTCAACCCTCCACTTATCGCTAATCCGCTTATAAAAAAGGCCCGGTTCAGACCCCTGTACTTCCAGAAAGTTGGAGACACTATCTTGGTTTACGCACCTCACGTTTTTCCCGGAAGAGACCCCGTCCTAATCCTAATATCCATAGCCATGATACTGTTACACACGCTCACAGGCTACATATACGCCAATCCGAAACTGATTCTAGAAGCCTTGTTGGCCTACCTATTTGTATCAACGGTGATCGCTATCAGAATTCTGGCGAGTTACCTCTACCTCCGGCCCTACGGACTCTTCCAGAGCTGGAGGATAAGGGTTATCATGAAAGGTAAACCCCAATTAGAGGCAAAATTCGACGGCGATACATCACTAAAACAAATAATGGATTGGGCGTTGGCGAAGGTTTTCACCTCAAGCAAAAACAGGGTGACCGAAAACTATTCAATTCATTATGGTGATAAACAGTTAGATCCACAACTGCGGCTTTATCAGACAAAACTGCCCACAAAGCTAACACTTACGATAAGAAGAAAAAGGAGACTCGCCAAACTCTAGCACAACTAATTCCAACCATCAATACATGTGAAATTTTTGGCATAAGCAGATATGTCTCTAGGGCTCTCCCTAATTTTATATACCTAGACTTGCTGTCTTACGTGGATGCGTGAAGAGGCTAGGGATTGGTATGATGGGGCTTTGAATGATTTAAAGATGGCTGACAGCGCTTTAGAGGCTGGTCTGAATAACTGGGCCATGTTCGCGGCTCATCAAGCCGTTGAGAAAGCTCTAAAAGCCTTGATAATAGCTAAACAACGTGAAAGGCCTCCCAAGACCCATGATTTGGTGGAGTTACTGCAACACGCTGGGATTCAGCTGGATAAGCGTATCGAGACAGTGCTTGCAGAGCTATCACCCTACTACTCAGTCGCCCGCTATCCCAATGCTGGTTTGAGGCGGCCATGGGAAAGAATTAATAGAGAAACAGCGGTTAGGATGGTGGAAGCCGCTAAGAGCTTGGTGAAGGCCGTTGGAGAGAAGCTTGGAACTGCCTGAGAAAGTCATTAAAGCATTGGAGTGCCTCAGGGCAGAGAAAGATAGCCTCAAGATAGAGGAGGCTTATTTAGTTGGGAGCTACGCCAGGGGAGACTGGCTTAGAGACAGCGACTTGGACTTGATAATTGTGTCGCCGATTTTCAGAAACCTAGACGTAGGTGTGAGGTATAGGGTTGTCAAAGAGGCGATAGGATATGGTGTACCGCTAGAAGCCCTATGCTACACGCCCGAGGAATTCCAAGAAGCTAAGAATAGAAGCATAGTAGTTCAGGATATGTTGGAGTACGCTGTCAAAGTGATATGAAAGCCTTGAACCCGCCCCTCTACTACTGACCGCCAAGAGATCAGTATAGCATTGCCTCGCTAAATTAATGAATAGACGCTATACCGTTTATGCCTCTAACAATGTAAGACGCTGCACCTCTTGCCTGGACAGTCCCCAAGGTTGTCAGACACGAGGTAGTTGTTCCGAGGCCTAGACAGCGATAAAGGTGGGGTAGGCATTGGAAGCTTATAGATGAAGACATCTGAAGGAGACGGTAAGCTCAGGAAATCACATTATGGATAACTAACAATAAAATTAGCGAAGTTGCTCCTAATCTCGACACCGCCGTCAGACCTAATACGTTTTTATTGGCTTTGATATCTCTCCTCCTCACCCAGTCAGGGTTTAACTCTTGTTGACCTGTTATACCTAACGACCTGTTGATCGGTCTCTTGATCTTACATTTTATAAATTTGTTCTCTTAGTCTATTATCAACGATTGCGTTATCCACAACCTCGATAAGTTCGTCCCAATTCTTCAAATTTTCGTGTAGAATAGCCAACATGAACAGCCTTCTGATAATTCTTGCTATTGTTCTATCGAAATCTGGGCCTAAGAACCTTTTGGGTTGCATAGCATTTTTAGAAAAGTGCGGTGCGATTTCTTTAATATTTACTTCAGCGTTAGGAAGGTTATCCCAAAAAAATTTCCCGTCTGTTTTTTCAAAGGGTAAAGAATAAGTTGGTGCATCGGGAAACACCTCTGCACCATGGACTATCTTGCTCCTTGCTCGATATAATTCTGTCAGAAATTTACGATGATAGATGGCCTGTTTTTCGTCTCCGCTCGCTAGAAGAGCTCCTCTTAGAGCTAATCTATATGTTATCTCCTCTCTTTCGCTGTCTTTGGATAGAAGAGTCTCTAGTAGAATGCAGTAGTTTAATATTTCATCCTCAGCATCTCTGGTGGGAACCGATAATCTCTTACCTATGACCTCTAACTTTCTCTCCAGCCCTTTCACACGCTTTCTCAGAATCTCTATTTGCCTCCAGACATTCATTAGGTCGGTTACATCTACTGTAATTGTTTTTTTATCAAGTTTGCTTGGAGGATGAATCGTCAGACCGCTGGCCCACTCATACATTTCTTCCTTTAAATAATCACCAAAATCTAGATTAGGCCATAATATCAGAGAATTTCCCATCTCATGCAACTCACCTGTGGTAACAATCCGCTTTATATCTATTCCTATCACGTTATGAAAAATTATGCGATGGGATGAATCAGGGAGGGATTCTTCTTTGTTTTCTCGTATCTTATTGTCCCTCAGCCCAACTAAAAAGACAGAAACCATAAAGTGTCCTAATACTTTTCTTATCATAGAAAAGACATGCTCTATGTCAACAGAATCTAGAAATTCAGATACTCTAGCTTTGAAATCCTTTATCTCTAGGATATAAAGGGACCTGCCTTTGTCATCTTTCTGGGAAAAAAGTCTAAGATTATCATTAAGCCACACTGGTTCTTCATGGATCTCGATCTCGACCGAGGATTCTATGTGGATTTTAATAGGGGTGAGCATGCATCTCTCATCAAAAAAGGTACAGAGAACGTTCAAAACTTTATCAGGTTTCCCGCTTATCAGTGAATCGTTGATAAAGCTTCTTATAACCTCCACCGCCAACCAGGGTAACTGGCGCAAATGTGTGGCATTAGATTCTTCCCAATCGTCGGCCTCGACAATTGGCTCGACTTGTTCAAAATATCTTCTGAAGCTCTTGCAGTTAATGAGCTGCTCTAAGACACGTTGATACTCTGGCAACATTTTCAATGATTCATTGAAAATGGATGCATCGTCGATGTTGAGATTGATATACTTAGGTAAAAGAAGTTCTCCGGAGACAATCATAGACTTCACCCGCTCGAATAGATATAACATGTCATCACGTAAATCGGAAAACCTCTCGGGCATGATGTTCTTAATTCGTTGCAACTAGATAAGCCTTTTATTATTCGATCTCGACACTGTCACTTTTTAAAGTTTTCCAGCTTATTACCTTGTGGCTTGATTTTTTCTTTCTCTATCGGCTCTTGAATCTTTGTCTAGGTGTTTCTCTGTCATGTTATCTTCTTTATGGGTTGTTGGTGGGAGGTGGATGAGCGGCTCATCAGGAGGGGCATCCTTGTACCGGGTCTCACGTTCGTCAAGCATTATTGTGCTGGGTTTAGGGAGGTAACTGTGGTAAGAGGGTAGGCCCTTCAAGATACCAGCAGCTATGTTATGGTCCATAGCTGTGTGAGGTATGTCTTCTCTGTTAGGTTTAGGCAGCTTAAGGGACTCACCAAATTCCTAGAAGGATGTTCCCTATACTGCCGAGTATTCTTAGGTTAGGAGGAGGGAGCATACAACTCGATAAAACTATACAAGTATCTAGAGAAGTAGGGAGATAGGATCCATAGTCAGGCCTAGGAGGAGCGCTAGGACTGATAGAGGGCCTCCATCCAGAAGATCTGTTAGGCATTCATACACCAAGTGTTTATGAATAGTCTTATGGTGTTAACCATTTCGACCAAACCGGGTAATGTTTGCTGGTTAACAAGACTCTCTGGGCTGGGCACCGGGGTTTTCGCTAAAGTGATTGAGCAGCAGCCCTTGGATGGCGGATGGAGAAACCAGTTTTTCCGTATATCCGCGGACAATAAAGCAGGTGAGATTGAATCTTTTCTCAAAACCGAAAAATCTTTTCATGAGTTGCGGATTATCAAGTCTGGTGACGGCCTCATCTATGGCACTGCTTTGGTGAAGTGCGGCAAAGCATGCGGGATAGAGGAAGCCGGTCCATGTATACTTAGGAGCGTCAGCACAGGCTCGGATGGTCGTGTTATCTGGAGCTTAATAGGAACAAGCACAGCGTTACAGAAGTTCATGCGGAGGCTTTCAGAGAGGGGAATTATGTATGAGACGCTAGAGATGCGTGTTGTGAAACCTAAAGGAGGCCTCACCAGCAGGCAGGAGCTGATGATAAAGGCCGCTCTCGAGCTCGGTTTCTTCGACTATCCCAAGAAGATACATGTAAAGGAGCTGGCTCAACTCTTCGGCATAACACCTGCCACATTCACAGAGACTATGAGGAAGGCTTTGAAGAAGATTGTTAAGGAACATGTGACGTTAGCCGGCAGCTTTGATGAGATAAGATTAAGATAATGCAACATATCCTAATATTCTCCGCTCAAAAACCCTAACTTTTTAGGTAGAAAGTCTATTCGGCGCTTAAGCTATTAAACTCCTGTATGGGCGGTCTGAAACTGAGTAGACGAGATTTCCTAGCACTCGTCCCTTCTTCGGCGCTGTCTGCCGCGGTGTTGGCGGTGCTGCCGGAGGATATTCTGGCCCTCGAGTATATCGAGCCGATAGACCCCAGAATCAATCCTCTCACAACTTACCCGAATAGGGACTGGGAGAGGGTTTACAGGGACATATACACACCAGATAGTACCTTTCACTATCTCTGTGCACCCAACGACACCCACGGCTGCCTCCTCAGAGCAAGCGTGAAGAACGGGGTCGTGATATATGCCGACCCCTCCTTCGGATACGGTAAAGCCACAGACATCTATGGGAACAGAGCATCATCTAGATGGGACCCGCGAGCATGTATAAGCGGCCTCTCGTATGTGAGAAGGTTCTACTCCGACAGGCGGGTAAAGGGCGCCTATGTGAGGGCCGGGTTTAAGAAATGGGTGGACGCTGGATATCCGCGCGACCCAGCGACAGGTCAACCGCCCCATGAATACTTCTCGGGACGTGGCAAGGAGGAGTTTGTGAAGGTTTCCTATGAAGAGGCGTTCAGGATAGTGGCTCAGACTCTGTTAAACATAGTAACAACCTATAGTGGGGACGAGGGGCAGGCGAGGCTTTTGGCACAAGGATACGACAATGCGATGGTTGAGTCGATGGAGGGAGCTGGCACGAGAACAATCAAGTTTAGAGGCGGCATGCCCTTCAACGCAGGCATTAGGATAGGCGGGTTCTACCGTTTCGCCAACATGATGGCGTTGCTCGATGCATATGTAAGGGGTGTGGGTCCGGATGAGGCTAAAGGCTCTCGGGGATGGGATAACTATGCATGGCATACTGACCTGCCGCCCGGCCACCCAATGGTGACGGGTAACAAGACTCTCGACTTCGACCTCTACACGGCGGAAAACGCCAAGCTGATTATACTCTGGGGCAAGAACTGGATAGCCACAAAGATGCCTGACGGCCACTGGCTCACCGAAGCGAAGCTGAAGGGAGCAAAAATTGTTACAATTGCGCCTGAATACCAGTCAAGTAGCTCTAAGGCCGACTATGTCATAATCATTAGAGCTGGGACGGACCAGGCTTTTGCCCTTGGTTTGGCGCATGTCCTGATAAGAGATAGGCTGTATGATGAGAAGTTTGTCAAGTCATTCACCGACCTGCCGCTGTTGGTGAGGATGGATAACCTAAAGCTTCTACGAGCTCGTGACGTCATCGAGGGCTACACTCCTTCACGGCTCAGCAACTTCACAACAGTCCTCAAAACAGGGGAATCACCTCTGCCGCTCATGCTCCAGAAAGACCAATTGATTCCTGAGAAGCTCAGGGCTGAGTGGGATGATTTCATGGTTTGGGATTATAAAACAAGGCAGCCTCGGGCGGTTACCAGGGACCAAGTTGGAGAATATTTCACGGGCTTGGATGTTGACCCAGCTCTTGAAGGCGAGTTTGAGGTTAAGCTGGTCGACGGCTCAACTGTGAAGGTTAGGCCGGTCTTCGACTTGGTCAAACAGTATCTGGAAGCTTTTGACCCCTACACGGTCTCGGAGATAACATGGGCTCCCCCAGACTCTGTCGAGGAGCTGGCCCGCCTTATAGCGTCCAACAAGACTAGAACCCTCTTCGTCGAGGGTATGGGGCCCAACCACTTCTACCACAGCGACCTCAAAGACCGTGGAATAATACTTGTGGCAAGTCTCACCAATAACATAGGGCATTTCGGCGGGACCGTAGGCAGCTACGCGGGCAACTACAGAATGGAGCTTCTTAATGGAGCTCTCCAGTGGTTAGTTGAGGACCCGTTCAACCCTGAGCTAGACCCGTCCAAGCCAGCTCGGCAGAGAAAGTATTGGAAGGAGGAGTCAGCCCATTACTATGCATACGATGACAGGCCCCTACGCATAGGTGGAAAGCTTTTCACAGGCAAGACCCACATGCCCTCACCCACCAAAGCAACCTTCTGGGCCAACACCAACTCCATACTCGGTAACAGCAAGTGGGCCCATAACATTATGGTCAACACTTTGCCCAAGATTGAGATGATTGTGGTGAACGACTGGCTGTGGACAGCAACCTGCGAATACGCTGACGTGGTCTTTGGCGTGGACAGCTGGGCTGAGAGAAAGAAGCCCGACATGTACGGCTCGGTCACAAACCCGTTCCTCCAAGCGTGGCCAAGGACACCGCTTCCACGGATATATGATACGAGGGATGACTTGGAGGTTTTGGCCGGTATTGCTGAGAAGCTTTCCGAGCTTACCGGTGATAGACGCTTCAGAGAATATTGGCACTTTGTCTACGAGGACAAGGTCGAGGTTTACCTGAACAGGGTCTTCCAAGCTGGGAACACAACCAAGGGTTATAGGTTTGAGGAGCTGGAGGAAAGCTGCAAAAAAGGTACACCCTTCTACATGCTGGTTAGAACAAGTCCACGTATAACGGGGTGGGAGCAGACCAACGAGAGTAGGCCATGGTACACCAAGACTGGACGGCTAGAGTTCTACCGCGAAGAGGATGAGTTCATCGATTATGGTGAAAACCTCCCCGTATACAGGGAGCCTATAGATAACACACCATACGAGCCAAACGTCATAGTCTCCAAGCCGCATCCAGCCCTTAAGCCGAAGCTGCCCAGCGACTACGGCATTCCGGTGGGCGACATGTCCACTGAGGTGCGGCAGGTGAGGAACGTTGTCAAGCCTTGGGAGGAGGTACGTGAAACCAAGCACCCACTCGTTGACATGGGATACGCCCACATCCTCGTCACACCAAAGTACAGACACGCATGCCACACCATGGGAGCCAGCACGGACCTAGAGGCCACCTATTTCGGGCCGTTCGGCGACTTCTACCGCCATGATAAGCGGAAGCCGTGGGTGAGCGAGGGCTACATTGACATAAATCCCATCGTCGCCAAGAAGCTGGGAATCGAGGACGGTGACTATGTTTGGTGTGATGCAGACCCATCTGACAGGCCATTCGTTGGATGGACAGACAAGCCCGAGGACTACAAGGTCTTCAGATGGCTTGTTAGGGCTCGCCACTACCCTAACATAGCACCTGGGGTGGCGAGGGCATGGTTCCACTTTTACGTCGCAACACACGGCTCGGTTGAAGCTCATGAGAAAAGAGCGGACGGCCTTGCCAAAAACCCACGAACCGGATACCAAGCCGCCTACAGATACGGCAGCCACCAATCCACAACAAGAACCTGGTTGAAGCCCACACTACAGACAGATAGCCTAGTCCGAAAAGAATACTATGGCCAGCTTATCGGAAAGGGTTTCGCCATAGACGTTCATCAAGTGGTTGGAGCGCCCAAGGAATCTTTCGTCAAGATAACTAGGGCGGAGCCTGGTGGAGAGGACCGGAAGGGCCTATGGAGCCCAGCGGCCGCTGGGCTAAGACCTGCATACGCCAGCGACGAGGTGAAGAAGTATCTTGCAGGCCAGTTTGTGGAGGTGATTTAGGATGCCGAAGGTATACAACTGGCAGATTGGCCGCGAGATGGACTACTGGTATGAAGGAGCTAGGCCGAGGAGGCAGGCTGCCGCTGTCTTCGACACCAACAAGTGCATCGCATGCCAGACATGCACGGTAGCGTGCAAGACCACATGGACTTCTGGGAAGGGTCAGGAGTACATGTACTGGAATAACGTGGAGACCAAGCCGTGGGGCTCCTATCCCTTGGGCTGGGATGTCAAGATACTTGCGGCGCTTGGCCGACAGAGGTGGGAGCGCGAAGGCGATAGATATGTTTACAAAGGTAAGACGTTATTTGAGGCGGCCAGCCCCAGCGAACGCGTCCTGGGATATCTGCCCAGCGACCTGGACTATGCTTACCCCAACAGGGGCGAGGATGAGACAAACGAGGTCTTGGTGGAGGAAAAGTTCTATCTAAGGATGCCCCATGACCTCTGGTTCTTCTATCTCCCACGCATATGCAACCACTGCACCTACCCGGCATGCCTAGCATCATGCCCCCGACTCGCCATCTACAAGAGACCCGAAGACGGCATAGTCCTCGTGGACCAGGCTAGGTGCAGAGGATATAGAGAATGTGTGCAGGCATGCCCCTACAAGAAGGTCTTCTACAACCATGTCACACGCATCTCAGAGAAATGTGTCCTCTGCTACCCCGCGGTCGAAAAAGGCCTATGGCCCCGGTGCATGAGGACATGCATTGGCAAGATCAGGATGTTCGGCTACCTCAATACACCTGAATACGCGGACCCCGAAAACCCATTGGACTTCCTAGTCCACGTCAAGAAAGTTGGTCTTCCACTGCTTCCACAGCTTGGGCTCGAGCCCAACATCTACTACATACCTCCCATACACGTGGGCAACATCAATTTCCTGAGGATGCTTTTCGGACCGGGCGTCGACCAAGCCATTCAAACCTACAAAAAAGCCATCGCAGGTAGGGACATCGAGCTGGTGGCAGCCCTTCTCCTCAACGTGTCAACCGACAGGATAATGACAAAGTTCAAGGTAATCGGCTCGAGCGAAGTGGCGGGATACGATGAGAACGGCCACGAGGTTGTGAGAATTCCCATCAAGGAACCTGCTGTGGTGAGGCCTTTCTATGACGACAGGCTTCAAGTCTATAGGCACAACATCACTTAGAGGTGGTGAATATGGTGTCGAATAAAAAAGATAGACGCGTGGCCGTGACTCGGATGGCCGGTGCAGCGGACCGTTTATTCCTTCCCATAATGGCCGGCGCATCATTGTTCATCGCCCTGACTGCAGCATTCTACAGGCAGATTCAGGAGACCATATCCACGCCCAAGTCAACTGAGACAAAGGGCCCGAGGCCTGATGTAATAGCCCGCCTAGTTGACAAGGTTCCGGTGAGAGACCCTGACTCGCCCACATGGAGTGAGGTGCCTCTCACTAGGATAAGCTTGGCCGACCAGTCTATAATCAGACCGCTCAAGCTCAGTGTTCCCAAGGATTCTCTTAATGTGCGAGCAGCCCACGACGGAGAGTTTATCGGGTTTCTGCTGGAATGGCGCGACAACACAGCTGACACGAGCGCGATTAAGGTTACCGAGTTCAGGGATGCGTGCGCCGTTATGCTCACAAGCTATCCTGCGCCGCCGGAGGCACGGTTCATGGGCACACAGACGATGCCGGCCACGATACTCCACTGGAAGGCTGACTGGCAAATAGACGTAGAGGAAGGTTTCCAAGACCTAGAAAAGGCGTTTCCAAACATATCTGCAGACATGTACCCGCTTCTGAAGGAATCCATAACAGCTGGGAAACCTCCTAAAACCGTGGACCTGCCCGACTTCGCAAGGATTAGGCTACCGGGGACATGGGTGGGAAACCCAATATCCCAGCCTAAGAAAGAGGTGCCTGT
Organism: Nitrososphaerota archaeon; assembly: GCA_041641305.1. GTDB lineage: Archaea > Thermoproteota > Nitrososphaeria_A > Caldarchaeales > Caldarchaeaceae > Caldarchaeum. The sequence goes on from JBEPYN010000001.1 coordinate 806,371, forward strand.
CGAGAAAATAATTGCCAAGGGCCCGGCGACAGTGACGACGTTACCCACGCAGGATGCTGTTGGATGGGGAAGATGGAGAGATGGAGTATGGCGTGTGGTGCTGGCGAAGAAGATGAAAGCCTCAGACAAAACTGCTGGCGAGATAGACATAGAGAGGGGAAATACCTATTCTGTGGCTTTCACAGTCTGGTTCGGAGACCAAGGCGACAGAGGAGCTAGGAAAAACCCAAGCATGCTCCACACACTGTACATAGAGTAGTACCTGGTTTGAGCACCCTAGAGAATTACGAGTCAAAACTGCTGGCCACAGCAGCCATATACAGCCTCCTCTCATCCAGCTTCACATCAGACCCAAAAACCATCCAGAAATCCGTCAACTCCCTCAAAAAAATTTTCGATAGACTTGGGATGAACGCGGAATCAAACCTAGCGGACAACGTGATAAACATCATCCAGTCAGATGAGAATGCATCCTCGGAGTATGTGCGTCTGTTTGAGATGGGTGTCGCACCACCATGCGAGACCGCATACACATGCGTTGAAAACATGGAGAACAGGACCTACGAGCTGGCGGACATAGCGGGCTTCTACAGAGCCTTCAACGTGAAGCAGGCTACCGGTACACCGGACCACATAAGAGCTGAGCTAGAGTTTATGGCCCTGCTAATGGTGAAGGAGCTGCTGGCCCATGAAAGCTCTAACGCAGAAGCCTCTGAAACATGCCGCGAGGCAAGACGAAAGTTCTACGTCGAGCATCTCTCCCGCTGGGTAGGTGAATGGACAAAAAAGGTGAAGGAAAACGCCCGAAAACCGCTCTACATCAACCTCACCGAACTCATCTCCAGAATTATATCAAAACATGAATTGGTGATGTGAAACAGGCTAAGCAACTGCTTAGAATCTTCAAGAATGTGGTGGAAGGATTTCTGTTAAACCTTTACACCAGCCATAAAGCTCGTTGAAAATATTAATTTATTCGCATATGTTGTTGCAATTATAATGAAAAGGGTGGCCCTCAGTTGGAGTGGTGGAAAAGATTCGGCGATGGCTTACTACACTTTAGCGGCTCAAGAAGACGCGCTTATAGAATTTCTCATCACAAAGTTTAATGAGTTAAACAACAGGGTTAGCATGCATGGTGTCAGGCTTGACCTTATAGAGATGCAGGCAGAGAAACTCGGAGCCAGACTCCTAACGATCCCCTTACCTCCTAACTGCAGCAATGAAACATACTCCGAGAGAATGAAGACATCTCTCAAAAACCTTGCTGCGGAGGGCATAGACACAATTGTTTTCGGTGATATTTTTCTCGAAGACGTGCGCCGCTACAGGGAGGAGAACCTTGTATCCATAGGCTTCCGCGGAATGTTTCCACTATGGGGCAAAGATACAATGGAGCTGGCCCGAACATTTATAAAACTTGGCTTCAGAGCGGTCATATGTTGCGTCGACCTTCAGCAAGCTCCCTCATGGCTCATAGGCCGCGAATACAGCTGGGGCCTACTCGAGAACCTACCTAAAGAAGTGGACCCATGCGGCGAGAGAGGAGAATTCCACACTTTTGTATATGATGGGCCTATTTTCAAGACACCGATTCAAATCAAGAAAGGCGAAATGGTCCTGCGGGAGGGGAGATTTCTCTTTCTGGACCTAATTTTATGACAGACGTTAGAGAGATGGAACACTGTTTATAGCCGAGGGGTATGCTTTTGTTGTTGACTGGGTATAAACTAGGCTTAAATATATGTTGGGCCATAAGTGGGCTGAGGGCTTCGTTGTGACAAGGCACGAGGATGTTGAACGCTTGTTAGAGAGGTCGATGTGGTTTTTTGAAACAGCCCTCATGCAGGCTGGCCGTGGGTTTTACGACCTCGCAGTCTTCAGCCTGGAGCAGTCTCTCCAACTATATCTGAAGTCATGTCTTCTGCGGCTCGGCGTAGACTATCCGAGAACACACAGCGTGAGAAAGCTCTTGGAAATTATCCGCGACATAACTGGGGATAGAGATGTTGAGGAGATTCTATCGAGATATGCTGTCGAGCTAGGCTCGCTGGAAGACGCATACATAACTTCACGATACGTTGCTAGAACCTATACAGCCGGAGAGGTTGAGAGGTTGAAAAACACCGTGGAGGAAATTAGGAATGTCGTCGGCAGAATTCTTGGTTAAGGAGGCTAAACGCAGGGCGGAGGTGTTCGGAAACCTGCAGCAATACTTAGAGAAGCTGGCGGCCATCGTCGCGAAACTCGACCCCAATGCAGAGGTTTACCTTTTCGGCAGCGTTGCTGAGAATAAACACCTACTTTCAAGCGATATAGATATACTTGTTGTGACAGGAAAAAAGCCGGGCGAGGTTCTCGCTGAGCTTTGGCGCGAAGGTATAGGAGACCCGTTTGAGATTCATGTGGTGACAGACGATGTTGTAGAGGTTTACAGAAGGAGATCCACGCTTGTCAAGATCAACCAGCCGACGCAGAGAAAATAAGCTTAGCCAAATCTAGGTATACCTCACCACCAAAAAGCATCGTGACTTTTTCATGGCAGCTTCTATTTTTCGGGTGACAGTGAGTGACCCATCCAAGGCGTTGTAAAGGTTCAGTAATAGCTTACCACACTAGCGGCCATCTATACAAATTCGTAAAACTTATCACAGTATACACGATGTCGGGCTCGTCCCTATAGAAATGTAAGCTGTTTAGGTAAAACGAATGCAATGCCACAGCAGCGCTTCTCTGGCCATTGTCGTTCCTAGCCTCTGCGACAACATTTCTCGGCTTTATTGGAGCAGCTCTTGCATAACTCTGGTGGTCGCTGGAGTTGTGGGAGTTTTTCCGATGGGAACAGGGGTTTTGGGAGTCATAGAGATATGAGTGATCACGCTGGCGTCTCTCATCATACCCACGGGGGATAGGGTACTATATGATATGGGGTGCTTCCATTGTGTAGCCGGGGGCCTCATTCTGGCATGGCAAACCTAAGCAGCTGCCTGCCATGAATAAGAGTTAGCTCGATAAGACCTCTAAGGCCTTTCCCGTGGTGCAATAAACACTCCCCACACAGTAGCTCTCTACTCAACACATATTTAATAATTCAAAGAAAAATCCTTTTGGCCTAGGTCACTTTATCATGCTGTGTGTAAAGCTTTGCTAGCAAAACGTTGTTTTGAAGCTGGATGTTGCCTTTCATGTTCTATACCATAATTGATCTGCTTGATGGCGTACTGTACGGACACTAACGTTCCTCTCGGGTATCCATCATCTCGACCCCAGTATGGTTATCCTGTACGGCCTGCCCCTCTTACCGTCGTTGTTCTCCCTAATCTCATCAGGATAAAGCCTTATGAACCCCAGATCTAGTATGAGGATGCCCCTCCTGATGAGTCTCTCATCAACCCTCCCCCAGTAGGATGTCATTGAAAAGGAGAAGTAAAGGTAGGCCTTACCCTTGAACTCGTCTCTAAATTATTTAAGCGCTCTTAGGTTTATGTCTCCTCAGCATGGAGTTCAGGGAGCTCAGTGATATCTCGTGGGAGTTGATTAGGCCGCTTCTCCCTCATAAGCCCAGGGTCGATAGGCCTAGGGCTGATGACAGATGCGTTATAAACGGCATACTCTATGTCGTCACTACTGGGTGCCGATGGATGGACATGCCTGCTGAATATGGTTCTCATAAGACGGCTTGGAGGAGGCTTAGGCTTTGGCAGGAGCTGGGCGTCTGGGACAGGATATTGAGGGCCCTTGCATCGTCTAGGAGGGCTAATAGGGTCGCAGTGGACAGCACCACCGTCGAGGCTAAAAAGTGGGAGAGCTGGTAGGGTACGACGGCTTCAGGGGGAGGAAGGCTCTAAAATACATGTCTGCGTCGACGGAGACTCCATGCCGCTAAGTATAGCCATAGGGCCTAGAAACGAGCACGACTTTAAGAGGCTCACGGAGCTGGTCAGCTGGCTAGACGCGAAGCCCAGAGAGCCATACGCCGATACGGCGTACGATACCGAGGGGATAAGGAGTGACCTCTCCTCGATGGACATAGAGCCTAACATACCTGTCAACCCAAGGAACGGCAGGAGACCAAGACACTACAACGTGGAGCTCTACAGGAGGGTGAGGAGCGCAGTAGAGAGGTTCTTCGCGTTGATCAAGAGCTTCAGGAGGCTCGCGATAAGATACGAGAGGCTGGTTGAGATGTTCAGCGCATTCATGAAGGTAGAATGCATAATAATCTACATCCGGAGGAGGAAATTGAAATGAGTTCATGGAAACGGAATTTGGAGACGAGTTCGGTTATGATGGATAATTCGGAAAAACGGATTGATGTGGTTGCATTTTTAACCTATAAGGGTAGCGAGCTCAGGCTCTGGATTGCCGTAACGGAGAGGATGGATGTTGGATGCGTTATTGAGGCCAAGATATATCATAAGATGGATGAGAGCGCGGAGGCAGATGAATAACTATCGTATCTCTCTCAAAGAATCGACGAGGAATTATCTAGAGCTTAAACGAAGCCCGCCTGAGCAGGTAGAATCCCTCAGACTCTTGGAGAGCAGTATGTCACCGTATTCTGCACTGTGGCCCTATCACTGCAGTTACTCACTGTTGTCTCGAGAAAGGATTGTAATCTTCCGCCCAATTTTTAACTGACTACATGGACAGGATTTCATACTATCCCTTTGCTGAGCTGTGGTCAAAGCATGTTGTAGAGGAACTATGGAAGCGTGTCTATTGGAAAATTTTTCAAAATGCGTGCTTCACCATAGAATGTCGGGCGCGTTTGTTGTTTGCAAAACCTTCACTTTGCCTGCCTGAGAAGCATTTGACACCTTCTCCCTGTCTATTTGCCATTTCTCCCGTGGTCCGGGATTCTTCCTGCTATGAGGAATAAACCAGCCGTCATCGATTATGTCACTTGGTATTAAGTAAATTTTAACCCAAAAATTCCTCAAATCATTTTTAAAGTTGAAAAAGACCCACGCAATCCATAATTTCATACCTCTTTTCTCGGACTCCTCCATACATTTCTTAAATTTTTTCCACTGTGGGGGAAAGTCTCTCAAGCCAGAATTGTAATGTTTTCTGGTGACTACCATTACAAGGGCTGGGCCTCCCAAGAGCTTATTCTCGTCCAATACGACCAGGTCGTAGGTAAGGTTAGCTCTGCTTACGTTCAACACTATAGTCTCCCCAACCGATGACAGTAGACCCGCAACCAATGATTCTCCAAATTCAGCCACCAATCCTGGTGGTACCATTCACCGTAGCCCTCACGGTTCATCCTAGCACACATGATATATATGTTCTTAATGAAGTGCTGACATTATCTTCCTACGTATCTCGACCCTGGGCATGAATGGGTTGAGGTCGTGAAATGAAGCTCCCCAGCGTTTTTCTCCCCGCACTCTCGGCGGCGAGCGTCTTCGACACCCTTATCACTGGCCTCTCCCTACAGATCAGCTCCACTGGGCCTCTAGCCTTGTTAAAAACGTGCCTTGCCCGCTTCACTCATCCTGAAAGCGCTCTCTCGGTTCGGAGTCCATGTGAGGAGATGTTCGCCGACCGCTCAGCAGTGTTCCTCTGATGACCGAGTTGAAGGTATTCTACTGAAGCGTTGTGCATCGGTCCATCTCGTCCTGCTGTGATGCACTCCACTCTCCTTTGACGCCTATGTCAAGAGTGTTGCGGCTTGTCGGCCTCGGCCTCGCTTATCCTCCATCCTGGGTGATGTCTTCTCGCCCATTTCTCGGAGACCATGCCGTGTGTTAGGATGGCGCGGAGGGTCTCCCAGTTCAAGGGATTTATAGCCAGCATGAAGTGGCCCGCAAGAGGTATTGCTGTCATTATGAAGCCTATGTCGTGTATCAGGAGTAACACGGCCTTATACCGGACCCCAAGTATGTCGAATACCATGAGTATTCCCGAGATGCCGAGTAGGAGGACGCCGAAGTGGACCAGCAGGAGGAATAGTTTCTCGATGGGGTGGTGGAAGCCTATCAAGGGGTATTTCTTTGTGATGCCGAGCCACCTGGCCATCACGGTGAATGCATCCCTTATCTCCCTCCAGCTGGGCCACCACCACTCCTCACCCCTCGCCTGGATAGCTCTCGCAATTATCAGGGGTATGGCGGGGGCTAGGAGAATTATCGTGACGTAGTAGTGCAGAGTCTCCCTAACCTCTTCGCCGCCCAGTACGTTGTAGATAAACCCGAATAGCTTTCCATCAAAGACAGGCAGCCCCGTTATGAAGCCTATGGTCACGCCTAAGAGGAGAAGCCAGTGAGTGGCTCTCGCAAGCTTGCTCCACCTCCTAACCATCTTCTCACTCCTCATGTTTTTCCCTCCTTCCACGGATTATGTGAATTATGCCAAGTATCACTGCAGCGGCCATCGCGGCCTCGGTTAAGGGCTTAACCACTAAATCCTTCAACCAACTCCATTGCTGGAAGCTTGCTCCCTGGTCTCCGCCCCTGCTCGGATACCTAACCATCTCGTATGCGCCTCTCCTAGGAGCGTAGAAGAGCTTGGGCCTGGTTCCAAACTCGTCCCTGGGTGGAACCGCTAAGCCGTCTGCAACGAGCTTGTAGACAGGGTCGTCAGGATTGTCTAGGTCGCCGAACATTCTGGCCCCGAATGCGCATTCCTCTACACATGCAGGAACCCAGAGTCCCTCACCATTCTTCCTATGGTAGCAGAAGGTGCACTTGTCGGGGACCCCTATCTTGAGGGCGTGCTCATGCTGGATGTTTCCATCAAACTCGTCCATTAGCCTCGTCCTAACACCGTAAGGACATGCATCAATACACAGCCCGCATCTGATGCATTTGCTGGAGTCGAGTAGGACCACTCCCTCAGCCGATACGTATGAGGCCCCTGTTGGACACGCATTTACACACGGCGGGTTCTCGCAGTGAAGACACTGGATGAAGACTCTTTTCTCACCCGCTGCTGTGCTTACGTGATAAGGCCGCGTTCGGGCATATTTTACAGGCTCATCAGGGAGTAGGAATGTTCCGTCCGCTCTCCTCCTCGCCGTGTTCTCGACTATGCATGCGATCACGCATGCATAGCATCCGACGCATTTGTTGAGGTCTATAACCATGGCGGGCCTCATGCGCTCACCCTCCTCACCTTTACCCTGAAATCATATAATGCGGCAGTCCCTGTTCCCGGCAATATGATGAACGGTGATAGATAGTTTGTGTTTATCCCATGCTTTGGCATGTATGTGAACTTCACCTTTCCGCTCTCATGGGGACCTGGGTTGAACCCGTGTATACCTGCTATAACCTCCCTGCTTATTTTATTGGTTAATCTAACCCTTACCATGAGTGATTTCCCGGATTCGGGATGAAGTACTTCTACTTCGTCACCGTCTCTTATGCCGAGCCTCGCTGCTCTCTCAATATGCATGAACACCTTATCCTTGCCTTCGTACTTGATGGGTTCGATGAGTAGCTTTGTGTCACGTGCCCATGTGTTAACCGCTGAGAGGTTGTGCATATAATCCACCGGGATAAATTCGTCATCTGCCAGTCCTCCACCCATCCATCCGGGGGGAACCCATGTAGGGAGAGGGTTCAGGATGCTCTGCTTCCCGATATGGTCTCCAAACATCTCCAATGCCTTTAGGTTGATGAGCTCTATCTCACCTGTAAGGGTTGTTAAGGAGCCTTTGGAGGTTAAGGGGCTGTAATCAGGCTCACTATATTTTGCCAGAGTCCCATGCTTTCTCAATATCTCATAGTCTATCCCGAGTTTTTCACATTGACTCCTCCATACATCCTCAGGTCGAAGGATTATTTCGATATCCCCGCTCTTCTCAGGCATTAGCCTCCTAACAAGCTGGTATATGATCCACGCATGGCTCCTAGCATCGACGTCCGCGGGCGGGTCAACGGCCTTTGACATTAGGCTGACCTGCCCTATATGGGTTTTAGACACTCCATATAGGGAGGCGTTGTCAAACTCGAAGAAGAATGGGACGGGTAGTATCAAGTCCGCATACTTACATGTCTCATTCCACATTACGTCGAGAACCATCACGAATTCCAGCTTGTTTAGCGCTTTTACGACTGTCCGGTCGTCTGGGACATGGGATACGAGGTTCTGTAAAGATATGATGGCGGCCTTGATGGGATACGGTTTCTCCTCCAAGATGCTCTTGATGGCAAGCATCGAGTAGGACTTGGTGGAGGCCAATGGGTAGCCGTTCTTCCTCCAATACCCGATTACGCTCCCGACCTGTTTAGGCTCTGCCTTGAACGGCGCAGGTATCGAGAGCTTCCTCGGCCACGCCACCCCACCCTTTCTCCCCACGCACCTAGAAGAACATTCACCAATGCAATAACCCTCCAAAGCATGGGGTCGTTAACGAACCTGACAGCCTTGTATCCATTGTATATGAATGCTCTTGGAGCATAAGTGTATAGGTTTTCAGCAACCCATCTGATATCGCCTGGGTTGACGCCGCTCACCTCACCAGCCCACTCGAACGTATATGGTTCTAAAGCATTCTTCAGTATTGCCAATGCTGTGGCTGTCTTCCGCCCCTCATACTCTCCCACGAATTCTAAGGACGGCTTAACCGCCTCGCTCTTCCACCTGAACTCTTTCAAAACTTCATCATAAACAAGGTAATCCATCCCACCGTCTTCCTTCTTTCTTGTGGCTGTCGGCTTAAGTGTCCCGGGGTCGAAGAGCATGGGGGCGTTGGTGAACCTCCGCAGATAATCGGCGTCATAGCGTTTTCCAACAAGTATCTCCCTAGCTATTGCGAGGGAGACCGCTAAATCGGTTCCAGGCCTGACGAGAAAGTACCTCTCAGCGGCCTCGCAGATATCACTATACCTAATCTCGAAGACCGCCACCCTAAGCCCTTTTGAGACCCCTGAGGATAGGACCTTGGCCCAAGGAGCTGCCACTATGCCGCCGTAAGGATTCCTGGCCATGAACACGGCGAACTGCGCCCTCTCAAAGTCGTGGTAGATGCCTCCGGGCCCCACATGCGTCCCGAAGAGAAACCATCTCCCAGCATCAGCAGACATGTGACAAGTGTCAGCATAGTCGGTCACGTTCGGCGTCCCCAGAAGATATGCAAACGAATCCATTACGCCTTTCTCGCATCCCTGATGGGAGAAAACAATCATCTGCTCAGGCTTATTGAGATACTTTCTCAGGTTCTCGGCCGCGTAATCCAGAGCCTCATCCCACCCAATTTCCCTGAACTCCCCAGAACCTCTCTCGCCAACCCTGACCATCGGCCTCCTAATTCTGTCAGGGTGATTCCAGACATCAGCCAACGCCCTAGGTCTACCGCAGGCGGCAAAATACCTCTCATACTTAGGGTCGAAATTGTGAACCACTTGGTGCAGAGTCTTTCCATCAATAACGCGAATCTTGACCGGGCAGCCCTGACCACAGATTATACAAGTAGAATACTTCCACTCCCCTTCTACGGGAGAAGCGGCTGGAAACCACTTTCCCGCACTAACATTATTCAGCACAACAAATGAAAGCGGAGACAATCCGACGACTTTGAGGAAGCCGCGTCTACCAAGGGACATCGTCTCTCAATTAAAAATCCTCTTGTGCATGATTTCAGTCTTGCTGTTCAAATGATTATAGTAGACTGCAGATGCATAACATTGTTGACGGCTGCTGGAATTGAACCAAGACCCCAGATTTCATATGTAGCAGAGTTTTCTTACCAATTGTAGTGTTCGCAGCCTTACAGACTGGCTCGGCTACCTTAATCGTATTCTTCCCACTACTTGAATCTCCCAAAACCAGCGACAACATATGACATCACTAATATTTTCCAACACTGTGCTAGCCTTAGCAGCTCTATCGGAGGTTTTCCAGAAACACGCAACAGCCGAATCTGAGGTCTCTGCAATACATTTGAAAAGAGGCTTGATGTATTGAATAGATTTGACCCACCTCATCGTGTCCAATTTTTAGATCCACGCATTGTGGGCGCTGTCGCAAAGGTCACCATACGCCTACTTGGCCCAGCAATTGGGACAGAACACGTGAACAGGAGAAATATTACAAAGGTTTTTGGAAATTGTGGTGAGGCCCTCAACTGCGTAACATGTTTGAAGCTGAGGAATATGGATGCGAACGCGATATACCCTATGTCGACCATGGAGGGGCTCGTTAGAGTAATGGAGGAAGCAGATTGAACAATTGTATTCGGATGGGAACAGCAAGCGTGGGCTTTAGGCAGTTGCAACAAGTTTGGACGAGGAACAAGCGGCGGCGGAAAAAAGCCTGTCAAAATGAGGCTCTGGCTATGGCCTCCTGTGCTACGCCGCTTAGAGAGCTACCGTTAATATGGTGTAAAAAGACGTGAAAGATAAGAACAAACATGTTCCTAAGATAGAAACTCTTTAGGCATTGGGCGCTGATGTGATGTAGTGGGGGGTTTAATTATACATGGGTTAGTGTTTTCGTGTCTGTATGTAGGTTCCGAGGGCCGCTAAAGCCGCTGTAATCGCGAATGCTGTGATGAGCGGTAGCCTCAGTGTTGTGAGTGCTTGGATGAGGAGTAGGCTTCCCAGCAGAACTGTTGCTAGTGCTAAGATTTTTTCGGACAAAAGCACACCGATGACGAACAACACTATGCCGACCACTGCCGCGATGGCGAAGCCTGCGAGACCCGATGCTAGACTGTATCCGAGAATGCCCAAGGCTAATCCGATGCCGAGTCTGAGTGCGAAGATTGCCAACAACCCACCTAAAACGAAACACGCTATCGCTGCAACAATCGATAGACCTGCCAGGTAAGGGGTGAGAAGAGCCAAGGCAAGGAATGCCGCAGCCAAGCCGCCGGCGATGAATACAAGAGCTTTCGCAACCTTCTTGCCGACGAAAATCAGGGCAAGCGCCACAACAAACAGCACAGCAACCGGTAGAAGCGAGGCCGATGGCGGAAGAAACGTGGACAACAAATCCAGACTCATGAACAGAGACCACTATGACATCTACCTATGCTATATTAACTTGTAAGGGCTGTTCATTATTTTTTCTTGGCGACGGCGTATGCCCCCAGGGCTGCGATGAGTATTAGCAGTAGACCTATTGCGATGAGCGGGTTGATTGTCGCGGGGATCGTGAGGCTTGCTCCGATGACGAGTGCGACTCCTCCCCAGAGTATGTAGTATAGCTGTTTTCCCGAGACTGTGGCGTATGCGATTGTGTATATTCCGAATGCTGCGAGGACGATGCCGACAGCTGCCAAGGGCTGGATGGTGACTACGCCCGTGCCCGAGAGAATCAGTACCGCTCCGGCGGCGGCGAGAAGCGTGATTAACGCGCCTGAGCTGTATCTTGTCACTGTATTTTCGCACCGCATTCGGGGCAGAATTTTGAGCCCTGCGGCACCTCGTGGCCGTTGGGGCATCTGGTCGACTGGGTGAGCGGTGCTCCACATTCGGGGCAGAACTTGGAGCCTACAGGTGCATCGTGTCCGTTGGGGCACTTGACCGTCGCTTGCTGCGGCTGGGGTGCAAGGGGTTTTCCGCAGTTGCCGCAGAACTTGACGCCCTGCTGGTTCTGGTAGCCGCAGTGTGGACATGCTACGAGAATGGTTTGAGGCTGCTGAGCAGGCTGCTGGAAGAGAGGCGGTATCACAGCTATACCTGCGCCCACAGCCGCCCCCGGACTCTGGGAGAGGGACTCGGCTGTTTTCTGCACAGTCTGCATCCTGAGAACCTCCGCAGCCGAAACACCTTGCCTCAAATAGAATATCCTATCCCTCCAATCCGGCGTCGTGTCGAGGCCCTCGAACTTGACATCTATCAGCTCGAGGCCTATTCTCTTGAAGGCTGTTCCGACCGCGTTTCTCGCGATGAAGCTTGTCTCGTCAAGCCTTCCGTAAACATCGGTTATGCTGTGCTGGCTGAGCTCATCTATGAGAGACTCGTTGAAGTAGGCGCGTAGATATTCTTGGAGCTGCTCCGTCGAGTATGCGCCTTGAGACCCAACAACTTCCTGGACGAAGAGGTTGGGCTCCGAAACCCTGAACCAGAAGCTTCCGAAGAACTTGAGCGGGGCCAGCTCCTTTGTCTGACCCTGTGCACCAAACTTGCCCTGGAACTGCTTGAGCGAGACAAAAATCACGGCTGCTTTGAACGGGACCCTGTCATAGCCCGTAACAGCTGCGAGAATTTTTCCGAGCAGCGGCAAGTTAGCCGTAGTGATGACATGCCGCCCAGCCCTAAAGACGTCGTATGCTTTTCCATCTCGTAGGAAAACCGCGGCCTGAGGCTCCTCAACTACCAGTGCACTGCCCCACTCTATCTCATTTATCGGATACCTCCAGACGATGTCTCCCTCTCTTGCACCCACCCATTGGATGACCTTCGGCATCAGCCGCTCACCTCAGCCAAGCCCCGCAACATCATCATCCTCTCGTCTATCAACTTATCGATTTCGGCCACAGCTGCGCGGAGCGTGTCCAGCTTCTGCCTCCATTCCTCAGACCCGGCGTTCGCCGCCATGAGCTCCGAGGCCAGCTTCTTCACTCTCTCAGCTCTCTCAATCATGGAGAGGTCATGCTCGATCACTGCGTCGAGCTTGTCCTCCCTCACTTTGACTGCGTCGAAGAGCCCTGCGTAGCCAGCCACAGCCTTATCTATCCTCTGCGTGACCCTGTCAATCTCGGCTCTGAGGTTTTCGAAGGCAAACTTGGCGTCGGAGTCGTAGGCGAGTTTCCTGACAACGGAGGGATTCATCGGAGCGTTGAGAATGTCTCTCGATTCCGCGAGTAGGGAGCTTACCTTTCTTCTGACGAGAATGTCTGTCTCTCTCCTCAGCTCCTTCTCCTTATAGCCCCTGTATCCCGGAATGTAGCCTGCGACACGTTCAAGCAGTCCCATCTCCCTCTTGACACGGTCCACCGACAAATCTTAAACACCCAACCTTGCTCCTTCTCGTGAGAGCTCGCCTAAAATTCTTTTGCCGACCTCGACACCGCTCCTCGCCTCGACCGCCTCGGCGGCCCGCGTGGGCTTCACACCTCTCCAAAGGTATACAAGAGCTGCTCCAACGAAGCCGAGAAACGCTGTCGCAGAGGAGAGGAATGAAAAGGGCCAGAGAAGCGCGGCCGCGGCGATGCCGGCGACAAAGTGGATGACCCCCACGCCGGTGTATCCGGCCTTCTCAAGTATGTCAGGCGGATAGGTTGCCTCTATGATTCTCGAGGACGAGGCGTCGACAAGGGCCCTATACCTCTTACCCTTAAACTCGTAAACAACTTCCCACACAGGTATGTAGACCAGAGCAAGGTCCGAGACATCTATCTCATCATTCCGCGTCTTGACCTCCACCACCTCTCTTCTAATCAGCTTAGTCAGCTCGGTAGACATCATCCGCTTAATCGCCGCCTCGGCCTCGCTCCTCGGAACCACGGCCCCATGGAGAATTCCACCCTTCTGCTTCACATATTCGTGGCTGAAGTAGATCCTCTTCCGCGAGATGGCCGTGACACCCTCTATTCCCAGCTCCGCCGATGCAGGCACAGCCACTTCCATGAACTTTTCAAAAGACCCGCTTTCCTCCCTCAAAACGATCTTCATCTTTCTATACCCTGTGCCATAAGGTGCCGAGAACGCCGCATCCTCGCCCAAGCCTGTGAAAGTGGTTTTCGCCCTCACCGTGGCTGTCCAGAACGGTATGAAGTGGAGCTTGACATCGCGTAGGTTGATGTGGAACGGGAGCGACTCCTCATAACCCGTCTGCTTCTTCACCCAGAGCATGAAATTCTCCACAGCCGCGCTGCTGTCATAGTACACTGGAAAAATGTATCTCTTCTCCTCCCTAAAAGTCATGAAAGATGTTCCGCAGTAGCTGCACGTTACCGCAGCATCATCCTCCCCGACGCTGTGAGGCGAACCGCATCGAGGACACTGGTAAACAACGCTCGCCATCACAGACCACCCAACACCCGAATATCCCCTTCGCCAGCCGACTTCATCACCTTCTGCTCCTGCGTCGCAGTATATGCACCATAGGCCCCGGCCGCGACAGCGAGCAGCGGAGGGCCGACGATTACAGCCAACCTCGCCTCATCCGGTAGCCACTCGATAAAGACCGCCTGCTGCAAAACTACCGCGGCCAGAGACAGCGTAAGCACAGCCGCCACGGCTGCTACGGCACGGGCCACTCTACCCCATCTTGTAACAGGCATCTCCGCGACAAGAGGCCTCACAGCCCCTTTCACACCATCCATGCAAACCCTGTAAGATTTGCCGCCAGACTCATACCGCGCCTCAACCACAGGATATAGAATGAGCTTCGGCGACCTGACAACTGCTTCCGTGTAGCAGTCGAAAACCTTCGTCGCCATTTCCTCAACCCTTCGTCTATGCTCCTCGGCCACACGGCTCTTAGCGGCCTCCATCGCCTCCCAGTCCTCCAGCTCCGACCCAATCACTGTCCAGCCCCTAGCCCTCTCGGCATCCAATGGCTTAGCAGCCTCAAGCCTAGAGAGGAGAATGGATTTGACCTGGCCCAAGCCAAAGAGCCCCTCGAACCTTCGTCCATAGACAGCCACCGCCAACCGCTCCCCTATCACACCCTTCACCGGCCTATACTCTGTGTATGATGACTTGTTTCTGTAAATTTTCTTCTCCAAGTAGCCGTTATACCGTGTCACCGCCTCGACCTCCACCACCCAGAAAGGAACAAATAGATACTTCACATCTCTCAGCACCCCACCTCCAGCCCGCTCCCTGACAAACCTCTCCAAAACACTTCGAACAACACCGCCATCCTCACACTCCATCATAAACGGCTCCAACCTACCGCCAGAGAGCAAGACAGCCGCGCCACAGTATCCACATACCAGAACAACCGTGTCCGGCGAAAGCTCAACAGGAGCCCCACAGTTAGGGCACCAGCTACCCTCCTGACCCAAAACACACCAACCCCAGACAGCTCCATAAACGGCGCAGAAAACAATTACTTAAACATTCCAAACCGTGAACAAGTCGACAACATCATCACCAACTCACACCAGCCCCTCAAAAAACCGGATACCAACCGTAACCTTTTTCACCATCGCTATTTTGAATAACACCTGGGACAGTCTTGGTCACCGACCTGAAAAGGGAGCTGCTGAGGCTTCTGGAGGAGGATGAGGAGTTCAGATACGCCGTGGCCGGCAGGATAGGCATACTGGAGATACTCAAGCGTCTTGATAGGCTGGAGGAGGGCCAGAACAAGCTTTGGGAAAGCAGTGAAAAGATATGGACCGAGGTTAAGAAACTGAGAGAAGAGCGAGAGAAACTATGGGAGAGTCAGAATAAGCTATGGGAAGAAGTCAGAAGCTTGAGGGAGGGGCAGGAGAAGCTGTGGGAGGGACAGAACAAGCTATGGGGGGAGCTCAAAGAGTTGAAGAGGGCGCATCAGGAGTTGAGCAAAAGGGTTTCAGCTGGTTTTGCGGAGCTGGGGTCTGCTTTGGGGGTGACCTACGAGATGCATGCATCAGCATACATACAGATTCTTCTTGAGGAGCTTGGATATCCCGGTGCCAGAGTTTCGCGGGGATGGGTTGTGAAGGATGGTGAGGTCCTGGAGATAGACATCTTCTGCGACGACCCCTTGGTAGTGGGTGAAGTGACAACAAGGCTAAGGGATGAGATGGAGATGGATAGGGAGATAAACAAGCTGTTGGAGAGAGTTGAGGCGGTCTCTTCAAAATACGGCAAGAAACCCTTCCTTGTAATATTGTCGGTGGGTGTTGTTTCGGAGAACTTGGTGGAGAGGCTGAGGGAGGAGACCGCGAAACACGGGATCAAGCTAATCCTAGGCAGAGAGATAGAAGAGGCTTTGAGCGCTTAACACAGTTGACCGGGGAAATAATACCTATACTTGTTTGATCATCGATGATTCACGTTCGGTAATCTTTGATTCGGAGTCCGACCCTTTATTTCTTGCCGCGAGGGGTTCGAATTGGGTTAGGTTCCTGATTGCAGCGGTTTGAGAATGAATGTGGAGGGTTTTTCATTCTACGCAGCAGCTCATCTTCTCTACTGGTCTGAGGAAGGCTTGTGCACTCAGTTTCAGGGCTTCTGCGTATGTGGGGAATACGTGTATGGTGTTGACTATGTCTATGAGTGTTTTGCCGTATTTGATGTAGAGCGCTGCTTCGGTTATGTATTCGGATGCGTTGGGTGAGACGATGTGCATCCCAAGCACTCTGCCGCTGTCGGGGGCTATCACCAGCTTTGCTAGGCCTCGTCCACTTGTCATCCTAGCCTTGGCCACGTTTTCCAGCGACACAACTCTGCATGAGCATGCGCCGAACCTCTTCACAACCTCCTGCTCGGTCAAGCCCACCGAGGCCACCTGCGGCTCGGTGAACACCACCAAGGGAACAGCACTGTAATCCATAGTGGCCGAGCCTTCTTCAACGATGTTCGAGGCCGCCACCATGCCCTCGCGGGCGGACAGTGTCTCAAGCATGAGGGGCTTAGCTACACAGTCACCAGCTGCGTAGATGTTTGGTGAACTGGTGTGCATCATCTCATCCACTTTTATGAAGCCTCGTTTGTCTACGGCTACGCCGCATTTCTCCAGCCCGATTCCATCTGTGTTCGGTTTACGCCCTGTCGCTACCAGTATGGCGTCTGTCTCTAGGGTTTGTCTGCCCTCGTTGGTCACTATCTCGGCGTGGATGTGGTCTCCGTGTCTCGAGAATCCCACAACACGGGCCTTCGTGATAATCCTCATCCCCTCATCAGCCAGTATGTTGGCCAGTGTTGTGGATATCTCGGGCTCCATGTTGGGCAGAATCCTGTCGAGAACCTCGGCCAGCGTCACCTGGCTGCCCAGCCTCTGCATGGCCTGGCCTATCTCAAGTCCGACGGCGCCCCCACCAATCAGCAGCATGCTCTCGGGAAGGGTTTTCATGTCCCATATTGTGTCGGTTGTGTAGTAGCCTGTCTCCTCCAACCCGGGTATCTTTGGTATGGCTGGTCGTGAACCTGTTGCTATGAGAGACTTCTCGAACATTATCTCATGCACTCCGTTGCTTGTCTCCACGGCGATTGAGCGGGGTGAGGTGAATATGCCGCGCCAATCTACAAGCTCCACGTTAGGGTAATGTTTCAAGACATCAACATACTTCTCGCCGCGCATCGTGGCTACGAACCGGTGGAGAGAATCCATCAATTTGCCGAAGTCGAGGTCCGCGCCCTTGGGAGTAACTCCTTCGAACAGAACCGTGCGGCTGCTGTGATAGTGTTTGGCGGCCTCTATCAAGTATTTGGATGGGACACATCCCACGTTGACGCATGTTCCTCCCAGTTTTCCAGCGGAAACCATCAAAATACTTAATCTATTCTCGGTTAGCTCGCTGGCTTTGATTGCTGCGCTGAAGGCGGCGGCGCCGCCACCAACTATAATCAAGTCGTACTTATTCATGCAATTGACACCGGCTTCATTTTTCTCCTCTTCTCGGACTCTTCCACACTCTTCACCACATCATCTACTCCAGTACAGCAACACTCGCACATCAACAGCAACTACCTAACTGCAGCATAAAAGAAAAGCAGTTTCTACACAGATAGTAACTAGGGCAGAGAATAGTTTAGAAAAATCCTCCGGAAGGTAGAAACTGGTAGCTAGGCTGCTGATGGTTAGATTTTCTCTATTTTCTTACCTTTTTCTATCAGTGTGCAGGAGCAGTGAGCCGTTACAGTGCCTTTCTGTTTCAGCGCCCACCGAAGTAACGGGATGATAGCCGCCCTGAGTTGCGCGCCTTCTCTTGTGAGAGTGTATTCAACTCTTGGAGGGATTTCGGCATATGTCTCCCTTTGTACCAGATTGTGTTTCACCAGTTCCTTTAATGTATCCGCAAGTATTTTTGGACTGATAACCTGCAGCTCCTTCATTAACTCGTTGAAACGAATTCTTCCATGGTTTCCTATTTCATTCACTACCAGGAGAGACCATTTTTTACCGATTAAGTCAATCACACCTTCTATTGGGCAAAGGCATATAACGCGTCCCGTAGCTTTGACGCCTTCTTTGATGGTCACGGTGTTTGATAGACTTGAAAAAGATAAATACATTTATTGTCAATGAGCAGAGACCAGCTAATTGGGCTTGGGTAATATAGCTTACTGGGCAGCAAGAACCAGAGGAAGGGGGTTTACGCTTTTTGGCAAAAGGGTAAGGTACTTTTCTTTTCTCCAAAAGCATCCTTCCAACAGATAATAGTTCTTGCAAGACATTATGATGTTGGCGGCGATCAAATTATACTGTTGAATTGTCATCGAAACAAAGCATAAATTGAATCAGGATCATACAAACGGATGCATTTACAATCAGTCGTTAGCTTTCACTAACTGCGGATGTCTCGATACTCCCCGACTTGAAACATAGAGTGTCTTGAAGCCTCCTAGTTTGTAAATAGAGAAGACCGTCGTGGCAATTGATAGTGCTGTAAATAGAGTGCGGTCCACATGCCGAAAAAGATTGAAAATGCTAAGTATAACATCGAGTTGAGCGGCTTTTTTGCTGGAGATCAAGAAACCAGATGCTTCTCGCCATGAGGCTCGCCTTCGCGTTAGCGCTTCTCCCCGAGGCCAAGGGCCAGAAACCCGAGTTCGTCTTCCTCGACGAGCCGCTGGGAAGCTCCGACGAAGTAAGAAGGTCAGGCATCATCGAATACATATCCCTAGACCTCGCGAAAAAATTCAGCCAAATATTCATCATAAGCCACGTAGGCGGCCTCGAAGAACACGTAAACCACATCATAAGACTACATGAGGGAAAAGTGGTGGAAACAGTTTAGCACAGGCCTCGCAACACATCCCTTATCTGATGAATTTTCTCAGGATCGGGCAAATCTTTTACAAAAATTTTCTCAACTCCATCTCGCTTCTCCGCTGCGGCCAGGTTATCCACAATCAGAAGGGGACGTAAGAGCTTGAGTGTGCGGCGGTAGAATGTATGGCCTGTCTGGAGGTTCAGGAGTTTAGCTGATATGTGTTCTAGTGTCTTTCTGACTTCGGGCAGGGTTATTTCAAGAGGCGGATCACTCACTAGGACTTCGCCTAATCCATTTTCTTTAGCTATTTGGCGAAAGGCCTCTACAAACTCTGCAGAAAACATGGCTTTCTCAGGCGCGCGAAACTTTTTCCATGTCGTAAAGTCGTCTAAGAGACTCGGGCCCTTCATAGCCATGTGATGCCATCCAATAGCCAGTAAGCACTCATACCGCCAAACAGTTTCTTTGATAGATTTATGCGCCGCAGAGGCTGAGAAGTATTCGTGTTTTGGAAAACTGAGTTTCTCGGGCGCGTTCCTCTGGTATTCATGCGCCGCCTTGCCATAGTCGTGGAAAATCACCGCCGTCTTCAACGCCTTCACAGCCTCAGCCTCATCTATTCCAAAGCAGTGGGCCACGTGGGCAGCGTAGCCTCTGTCGATAAAGTGGCTGTCCAAAAACCGGAGACAGGTGATGAGATGTTCCTCTAGTGTTTCATGACGAGATGCCATAGGCTTCATTTCTATATTCTTCCTCCGAAATCCTGAAACCAACTATGTCCTTGCAGAGCATGAACAGTGAGGGGGACGGGACTCTGTTTACATCTTTGGCTCTGAGACTTTTATCTTCAGTAAGGCCTTCTTTTTTCTGAATGATGGCTGTTGCTTGAGGAAACTTGTTTGCAAGGTGTTGGAGGTCTGTTGTGAAAGAGTTCTCTTTTTCTAATTTGTCTATGTCGTTGGCTACGTAAACGGTTGTCACAGTGTCCCTGATTAGGTTGTGGGCTTGATGTGGTGTGGACACGGGGTTAATCATCTGGTTTAGAAGAGTGTTGTTGGTGAGAAAGACTTGGTCGCCATGCACCATGTCAACAAGCTGGCTGTAGCCTATTCCTCTTTCCGGTGATGGAACACGCCAGCTTACACCGCCGTCATTCAAAGCATTTCTCAAAACTTCGTATGTTTTCTCCACCGTTTCTTCGCTGTAGGGAGCCGGTTCAGCCTTCACCACCACAATCATACCCTCCTGCTCGTTGTCATATCGCGCAACCCTTCCCGCACGCTGCACAAGCGAACTAGCGGGAGCAAGCTCGGTTATCATCAACTCGGAGGAAATGTTAACACCCGCTTCCACAACCTGAGTCGAAACCACTACCCATTTTTTCCCGTTTTTGAGATTGTCCAAAACATTTTGACGGTCTTTCTTAGTGAGGCGTCCGTGGAGAAGTACTGCATCAGCATCGGAGAGAAGCCTGTAAAGGTGTTTAGCTTTTTCCACGGTGTTGGCCATTATGAGAACCCTATCCCATTCAGCGTCACGCAGCCTATCCCTAACAACATCTTCCAGCGAACCTTCTTCAAGATAGGTTTCGATTTTTTTGCTTTTCATAATGTTTTCAAAGTCTTTGTCGAACATGTTTTCGCCATAAATCATTTCACGGTATTCCACCCCGAATACGCTGGCTGCTTCCCTAGCCAAGTTCCTCAGACTTTTTGACACGGTGGCGCTCATCATTGTCAAGAAACCTCCGTGACAGGCTAGCGCATAGAGAATAGAAGGTAACGTGCTGTCGTTTTCGTCAATCATAAGCTGTGGCTCGTCGAGAAATACTGCTGCTTCGAAGATTGCGCCGCGGCTTATCTCGAAGTGGCCGTATGTCCGCCAGCCGCCGTTCAGCAGAGCGCTGCAAAACATGTTTTTGATTTCATGTGGCGGCGTCTTCATCATATGGAGCTTGAAGGTTTCGTATGTTACGAAGACAATGTCCTTGTTGAGGAATGGGGACCCTGGTGCCCCCATCATCTGCTCTGCAACGACTTCCGTCGGGTTTGTGATTCCTATTCTCTGAAGATTTTTAACCGTTGATTTGTAGGCGTCGTCTATTATGCTTCGGAGAGGCAGGACGTGAATAGACCTAAGATATTCCCGTGGTTCGATGATGGATTTTAACCCGCATGTGATAGAGAGGGCTGTTTTGCCGTAGCCAGTGGGTAGCTGAACCACGTTAAACCCCGGCCCCAGCTTCTCCAACACATGTTCAATCAAGGGCCTTTTTGCGGAATAGAAGCCCTTATCCACCAGAGTTCTGTATATTTTCGACTCAGGACAATGCATCGTAAATCTCCCGCAGCACTTCAGTCCTTCTGAAGGGACTGTTCTCGGGGCTGCTTCTCGCCAGCAGGTATACAGTTTCGTCTGCGGGCTTTACCTTGGCAGCGGCCGCGTAAAGAGCTCTACTTAGCCGGTCACAGAGAGCTGCGTCTCCAAACCTGCTTGAACAATAGTTGCTTTGTCTCCTTACCTGAGTAATCGTGCATCTTAGAAAATCTTTGATATTTTTACTCACGGGGTCCGACAACCTCTCCACAAAAGACGCTAAGAATGAAAAATCGATTGAAAGTCTCTCGAGGAGGGAAAAGCTTTGACCTGTGTACATTATGCGGTAGAAAACATAGGGAGGTGCCTCCCGGATTGAGAGGTGTGCGGGCTTTATGCTAGCCAGCTCGAGGGCTAGCAAAAGAGAATATGCGTGGGGGAGTTCGGGAGTTACTCGGACCTTGTAGGGCAGCATCATCAGCGCCTGAAAAGCCGTGTAGTTGCCCAAAGACTGTGTGAGCTGCTGCACATAGTTCACCCAGCTATAATCTACGGTGGCTTTTGCGATGACTTTCTCGGGTATGGTTGAAAGTATTATCTCGCCGTCGGCGAAACCGGAGTAGCAGACACCGAATCCCGCCAGCACGAGCGCCACCCATCTCTCATCCATCTTAATGTCCAGCTGTGCACGAAAATCACCGAACCGTTTTCCGTATTTGTATTTCTCAATTTTGAGAGGCTGAAAACCGGAAAAAGCTGACTTGGGCTCGCCTAAGGTGATGGTTTTTGGGGAGTAGTTGATTTTGTCCAGACTCTCGAGCCATTTGTCGGGGTTTTTCTGAAGGTCTTTGATAGCCCATGAACAAAGAGTGTCAACATATTCTACATATGTGTCGTTGACCTTGAGGTTAAGCCTCCTCATTATTTTAGCCATGACCTGCCTGTCATTAAAGTGGGGTTTTATCGGGGGTAACTCATTTTTATTCACTAGCAACTGTTGTGCATTATGGAAAACTTGGGCCAGCGAGCCTATGGCTCCAGCTCCAGAGACCACCGCCTCGTCCTCGTAAATATCAAGTGTTGTTCCCCCCTGAGAGGGTATGGAAGCCAGGGGAGAAAGCGCTGATAACACCAGTTCGCGGGCCAGCGTGCCGTGTGGAAGGAGCTTGATGTTGATTTTCACCATGGGATGAGCTCCTCGTCGCCGACTCTGTAAACTATTCCATCCATGAGGCTGACATGCAGCGGCGAAACTCTCTTTTTCTCATCGTCATAGGGAACAATCAGGTTTACCGTGGGTTTACCGAGGTATTCGCCGATAGATGTGTTTCGCCAATCGACCACATTTGCGACCAAATAGCTTCCTTTCACCGATGACTGCATGTAAGAGGGGAAATAATACACTGTTTGTGCAGTTTTCTGATTTAGCACAGCAACGTCACCAATCGTCACTTTGTCCACGGAAACTATGCTCTCCCTCGCCCCAAGCCTCGTAATCGACCACGCTGCCTCGAGCAACATCTCTTCCCAGCCTACACCGAAAAACTTTCGGGCATCCTGCTCCTCAAACAGGTAAACAATTTTTACACGGTCATCTGCAGAGCTGATCCCACGGTAGACCTTGCTCACTGCTGCCGCATCAGTCCTTATCTGTTTTTCGTCAACGTCGTATGAAACAATTTTGCTCAAGTCGTTGTACTCGATTAATGGAAGATTTTGAGATAGGTATATTCCTTTGAACAGTGTTCTGATTTTTTCGGCTGAGCTGTTTGAATCACTGTTCTCAGCCCAGTTGTTTTTTAGTGCGATTGGCTGTGCAAGGGCGCCGATTAAGGTTGTTGGGGGTATTGTTTTGAGGGCGGGGCGGCTTTTGGTGAAGGCGTGGTAGTTGATGTAGAGGCCCCAGTGAGGCGTTGCCTCGACTTTGAGAAATTTCATGTTCTGCCCGCTAGAATTTCCTCGAGAACAAGGGTGAACAATTGCTCGACAGAGTCCGCCTTCATCACGCCGTCGGGAACCGGTTTCTCCTTGCTGTAGGCAAAGATTTTCATCTCCTCTTTTTTGCCGAATCTCTGCAGCATCTCCTTCATGGAATCTGCTCGTTTAACAGTATTCTCAACAAAGTCGGGAAACTGAGGCGGGCTGATGACGAAAGGCCTCTGACGTGAAACAACGGCCCCGAGGCTCAGCACATCCTCTATTGGGAGGAAACGGCTTCTCTTGGCCCCGAAGCTGTGGCCTGTGAAGAGCCGCGCCGCTGCCAGTAGAGCAATCTTCATCCTATCCAGACGGTCTGTGACGGCATCCTCAACCTTGACCATGCTTGTCCTCCCAATAGAATCGAGGTTGATGTTGAAGGTGAAGCCGTAGACTGCGGAGGCGAGCTCTACATAGTAGATGGCCTGTCCCTGCCTCTCTTTCACAGTTTTCGCTTGATTCTTCTCTTCACCCCCCTCCTGCGACTCCTCCTGTTTCACCGTCTCGCTTGCAACATACCTGACGTGAAACTGACTCTCCATAGCCGTCGAATCGAGAGCGTCGAATACAGGAACAGCGTATCCTATCTGGAAACATGAGGTCCGTTTAACGGGAACTCCTTCAGCTATCAAGAAGCCGCCAATGTCGGCGACGACGCTCAGCTTGATCGCCGTCTTTTCAACAAGGTGCTTCTGCTCAACCGTTTTCTCTTCTTTTTTTCCGCCTTTTGTTTTGATGATTGAGGATAGTTCATCGGGCATGTGTTTGAGGTCGCCGAATTTTATGAATTCACCTCTCTTCGACCATTCGTCGAGAGGTGCTTTTTCACCATAGAGGTTGATGGCCTCTTCTACTATTGCTTGTTGGTAGGCGTGTCCGAGGCTTTCGCCGCTTATGGCAGGTACGTACAGTAGTTTAAAGCCATCCGGTGTCGGGACAACAATGGGGGCTTTCCTGTGTTTGGAGAGGTTGCCGATGCTCTCAACCATGTTAAGGGCCTCTACGTTGCATAAAAACCGGACACCCATCGAGAGAAACATCTCATTCCTCACCTCTTTTTTCGGGAAATGCGAGCGCCAATGCTGCTAGAACCTTGGCTGCGCTTAGGTCTTCCTTGATCAGTTCGACGACCTTTCTCACATGGGCTTCGGAGGGGATGTGGACTTTTTCACCGGCGTCTGCTGCGCTTCTAGCTTCTCTCAAAGCCTCCATAACAGCTACCTCGGCGATTCTGTGGTTAAAGGCGTTGGCCAACCGATCTACGTATCCATACTTGCTTTCTATCACGAAGTAGCGAAAGGTTCGGGCCACATCCATCAACGAACTCCATTCTTCATCCGAGAAACGCGAATCCTTTGCCAAAACCTCTGTTGGCACGCGTAGAAGTGTTATTGGAGGAAAATAAGCTTTTCTGTTATTTGAGAAATTTTCAAGAAAATGAAAAACTTTAAGGCTGACTGAAAACCTCTACAATTGATGAGAAAAACGATAATGGTGACACTTGGTTACACTGAATGGCCTGTTGTGTCGTCGCTGGTTAAGCATGGGCTTGAGCCGGGGGACCGAATCATCACAATTGTTCCATCAAAAAGTGATGCAAGGTCGAGCGCGGCTATGCAGGAGATTCGCAATTTTTTGTCCAAGTTTTCGCCGGGTGTCGCGTTGGAGGTTTTGACCGTGGATGTGATGAAGTTTGAACAGGCTGTGGCCGCGGTTCTGAAACGCTTATTCAATGAGAAGAGAGAGGGCCGGAACGTTATCGTCAACTTAAGCGGCGGCATGAGGATATTGATTCTCGAGACCTACACAGCTCTCGTGTTGTCGGGGGCCGGTGCCGCAGTCTCCGAGATAATCACGGAGGATAAGCAGGAACTTGTGCTGCCAAGCCTCTCCACTGTAGACCTCTTCAGTCTGTTGAAAAAGTCTGATGTCAGGATACTTGAGGCTGCTAAGAACTCCGAAAGCGTTGTGGCCCTTGCGAAAACTGCGCGTCTTCCTCTTGCTACAGCCTATAGGCGTGTGGTTGCGTTGGAGAGGATTGGGCTTTTGACGACCGTTAAACGCAATAGAGTGAGGACGGTTTCACTGACGGCTTTGGGCCGTGTTGTTCTCGAAGTTTTTCCTGAGAGACGGGAGGGTGTGGTGAGTTGGTGACGGGGTATGTTCTGAGGCTTGTGTCTGCACAGCCTATTCCGATGGATTTTTTCTCGGGTTTCGCGGTCAGAGGCCTGTTCTTCAAGTTTCTGAAAAGGTTTGACAGCGTGTTGGCTGATGAGGTTCATGACGCGAGGGCTCTGAGTCCCTACAGCGTCTCGCCTGTTGAGACGTTGGCGGGTCGTGGAATTTTCTACGGTGTTGTTCAGCCCGGCTTTGTTTTTCAGATGAGGATGAATGCGTTGAACGGTGTGGTGAACGATGCTTTGATGAAGAGTTTGCTCTCGGTTGATGCGTCGCGTCTGGAGCTGAATGGTGTGGAGGTTTGGCTGAGGGAGATTGCTGTGAAGAATTGGGAGCCTCTGGAGAGGGTTGATGTCTATGAGGGGTTGAGGTTCTCTGTTCGGTTCAGGTCTCCGACTTTTTTCCGGAGCACTCAGAAAGGCCCTACTTTTTTGATGAGGCTTTTGCAGAGAAGGCTCAGAAGGCCTGTTAGGCCTGTTTACCGATACATGATTCTGCCTGATCCTTACTTGTTTTTCCGCACTCTTGCAAGGCTGTATAGACAGTTTGGGGAGCCGAGTTTTCCATACAAGTCGTATAGTGAGTGGCTTCTGGAGGGTGGCGTGGCCCTGGAGACATACAGCGGGCTGAGGGTCTCGAAAGTCTATGATGACCGTGGCAGATGGTCCCGTGGCTTTGTGGGCCACGCGGTGTTCACTGTTCCACGTAATCTTTTTGATAGACGTATGGCGAAAATCACGGTTAATTTATTGGAGTTTGCGAGGTTCAGCAACGTTGGGGGGAATAGGACAGCGGGTTTCGGTGTAGTCGATTACCGTGTTTATCCGCCTAAGGAGGGTGATGATAAGTGAGTGAGCTTGTGATAGATAGACCTGGGACGTATCTTGGGGTGAGGAAGGGGTTGTTTGTTGTCAGGACAAGGGACGGTGGGTGTTCCGAGTTTTCGCCTGTGGAGCTTTCGCATATTTCTATTAGGTGTAGGGGTGTGGGTGTTTCGGTTGATGCTTTGAGGCTCGCGTGCAGGTTTGGTATTGAGGTTTCTGTTTATGCGCGTGGGCGGCCTGTTGGGAAGCTTGTTGGCACGTTTCTAGGAGGTGGTGCTGTGACGAAGCGTGCTCAGCTGGAGGCTTGGGGGACTGAGAGAGGGTTGGCTGTCGCAAGGGAGATTGTCCACGCTAAGCTCCATAATCAGAGGCTTGTGGTTAGGCAGAGGGCTAAGGAGTATCTTGCCAAAGGCCATGCTGCTGGCCAGATGTTGATGAAGCTGGAGCAGGAGATTGGTGATTGCATGAACCAATTGGCTAATGCCGGGGATGTTGATTCTGTTCGGGCTTATGAGGCGCGTGGCGCCGCGAGCTACTGGAAAGCGGTGTCTCTGCTTCTTCCGGATGAGCTTGGGTTTACTGGGCGGGTTACATGGTCTCCGCAGGATCCTTTCAACAAGGGTTTGAACATTGGCTACGGTGTTCTGAGGTCGCGGGTTTGGTCTGCTGTGATAGGTGCTAACCTCGACCCTTTCATAGGTTTTCTGCATCAGCCGCGTGGCAGGCACATGTGTCTTGTTAGTGACTTGATGGAGGAGTTTCGGCCTGGTGTTGTTGACCGTCCGTTGATTGGCTTGGCTGTTGAGAAGCCTGCTTCGCTGCTGGATGAGCGGTTGCTTGAGAAGAGTGTGGTTACGGTGGTGGCTCAGGCTTTTGCGCGGGGTGATAGGTTGTTTGAGCGTGCTGTTGTGGAGCAGGCTAGGCGGCTGGCATCTTTTCTCCGTGGGGAGGTGGATAGGTATGTGGGGTTTAGGATGAGGTGGTGAACGGTGTCTACGAAGCCTACACATATTCTCGTGATTTATGATGTGTCGGATGATTCGCGGCGTATGGAGCTTGCGGCTGCTTTGAAGAGGCTTGGGTTGACACGTGTTCAGCGCAGCGCCTTTGTGGGGCCCTGCACGGTTGCTTTGATAAGTGATGTGAAGAATGTTTCCCGCCGCATCATCGATTTTTCGACGGATAATGTGCAGATTTATCCTTTGACGCCTGCTTCTTACCGGTTGAGGATTGTTGTTGGGCGGGAGTTTCGGGAGGAGGGTGATGTTGCGGGTGGGTATGTGGTTTGAGTGAGGAGGCGGGTCTTTTTCCTGTTGGGTTTGTGAAGAATTTCTATTTTTGTCAGCAGATTCCTTACATCAATCTTGTGTTGCATGTTTTTGAGCCTGAGACGGAGAGTATGGTTTATGGACGGGAGCGGCATCTGCGTTTTCATGCGCAGTATCTTCCGCGTGGGATTAGGGCTGTGGATGTTGAGACGGATGTGCAGCTTGTTGGGTATCGTCTTGGGTTGTCGGGTGTTTTGGATGCTTTGGTTCACGCTGTTTTCGGTGAGCTTGTTCCATGTGAGTTGAAGGTTTCGGGCCTTGGCGGGGATGGGCCGCCGTTGAAGGATTTGGTTCAGTTGACCGCTTATGGGATGCTTGTTGAGGAGGTTTATGGAAAGACTGTGAAGAGGGGTGTGCTTTACTACGCCGAGGATGGTGGCAAGCATGTTGTTTATTTCAGTGATTCGTTGAGGGGGCTTGTGCGGAGGGCTGTTGAGGCGATGAGGCGGATGGTTGATTCTGAGAGGCCGCCCAAGGGTAGGAGCTTGGATAAATGCGCTGGATGCTGGTATAGCAGGGTTTGCTGGGGCGGGCCGGTTCACAAACTGCCTTGAGGCCTGCGGAGGCTTATGCTTTTCGGCGGAAATAGATATATGTTAGGGGTTTTGTAGCGTCTTTCGTGAATTGTTTATAAGTTTTTAGGGGGGATTTGGTGGGATAAACCTAAATAGAACCCCTAAACAATTATAGACCGAAAACAAGCGGCGACAAAATGCCGCAAAGATTCGAAAATTCAAGAAAAAACACACACTGATCCCGCAAGAGGGAATTGAAAGCTACATCAAATACTGGCCATACAGGCATCCATACAGCCATCCCCTGATCCCGCAAGAGGGAATTGAAAGAACACAACTAAGCCGACAAGCACATACCACAACTTAATCCCCGGCGCCTGATCCCGCAAGAGGGAATTGAAAGTGATAACTTTTGACATTGTAACGTTGAATTTTCCCATCACTACGGAGCTGATCCCGCAAGAGGGAATTGAAAGAAATTCTGCCCACGCTGTAAGCAATATATCGCCTAAACCCTCTGATCCCGCAAGAGGGAATTGAAAGATAGTAGTTTGAATAAGATAGCAGAGAAGATATTTATAGAGTGCTGATCCCGCAAGAGGGAATTGAAAGACTATTGATACGACTGTTGACAGCGTAATAAGCGAGGCTGATCCCGCAAGAGGGAATTGAAAGACCACCACAATCAGCCAATTCTTCTTCAGCCATTCAACCCAATCTGATCCCGCAAGAGGGAATTGAAAGTTCCGGCACAGGACTATAATTCGCAGTAATAGTAGCAATTTCCCTGATCCCGCAAGAGGGAATTGAAAGTCCGAAGTCTCCAAGTGGCTAAACTATGTTCCAGTGCTCCAACTGATCCCGCAAGAGGGAATTGAAAGTCGATGGATAGCAGCTTATTCGCCACCTTTGTTATACGTATGTCCACTGATCCCGCAAGAGGGAATTGAAAGACTATAACCATAAATGGGATAGACATAAACGTAGGCGTCTATCAACTGATCCCGCAAGAGGGAATTGAAAGATCTACTAGGTTTTGTAGCTCTGATGGTAGTTCCGGTATTGCCTGATCCCGCAAGAGGGAATTGAAAGCAACCTAGTCTCAACCTGATGGCCTCAACCTAGTCTCAACCTGACTGATCCCGCAAGAGGGAATTGAAAGAGCGACCCCATACATATGCTTCTCCGCGAAATAGGTAAAGAAGTCCTCTGATCCCGCAAGAGGGAATTGAAAGCTTGTTATGTGTTGTTAGGTTAATATATTTAAGAGGGGTGAGAAAAAAACTGATCCCGCAAGAGGGAATTGAAAGTTATACAGCAGTGTCAGGGCCGTATCTACGTATGGCGTCTTCTGGGACGGGTCCCAGGGGCTCTGATCCCGCAAGAGGGAATTGAAAGTTATACAGCAGAGTAGATAACAACTATATCAAATACTGGCCATACACTGATCCCGCAAGAGGGAATTGAAAGTGTATCCGCCCAGACTGGGTGGCAGTATGTCCTGGGTCAGCCCCCTGATCCCGCAAGAGGGAATTGAAAGACTAAAACGGCCTGGGCCAGGTTGTCATATATTCTAAGTAGGGTCTGATCCCGCAAGAGGGAATTGAAAGCATTCATCACTGCAGACCTGGGCCCAAGAACCATCTTTATCCCTGATCCCGCAAGAGGGAATTGAAAGAGTTCACCCGTCCGTCCTCTACGTTCGGTCGTCCTATCAGCTGATCCCGCAAGAGGGAATTGAAAGTAAAAGATGAGGGCGATTACTTGCCTGTGTTCAGGCATTTCTGATCCCGCAAGAGGGAATTGAAAGCTTTTTTGTAGCTCTTGTTCCAGCTGTTCTCTGGTTATATACCTGATCCCGCAAGAGGGAATTGAAAGAAGAATTACGTGCACTCAGCAAAGTCAGCTATGTAGCAGATGAGGACTGATCCCGCAAGAGGGAATTGAAAGTGACATAGCCGCAGGTGTTGCAACGTTTGCATATGAAAAACTGATCCCGCAAGAGGGAATTGAAAGGGCGCGCATACATACATACGTATGCCCATCCGACCGACCCAATCATCTGATCCCGCAAGAGGGAATTGAAAGTATATCCTCGGGAATGCCTACAGCCACCTCAATTAAGTTCACTGATCCCGCAAGAGGGAATTGAAAGTATGTTGTCCGGACGGGCTACGGGACAGCGTTTTATCAAACACTGATCCCGCAAGAGGGAATTGAAAGTATAACATTAAGAGACGTTTTCCCGAGTTTCCGTTGGATGTCTGATCCCGCAAGAGGGAATTGAAAGAATGTTGTCAATATAGTCGCCCATGCCAATCCAATACCTACTGATCCCGCAAGAGGGAATTGAAAGAACGCTTTGATTTTGGAAGACGTGCCTATACAGGCTCGGAACACTGATCCCGCAAGAGGGAATTGAAAGGAGCCTCATCCACAATCAGAAGCGTAGCCGAATAGCCTACAAGCCCCTCTGATCCTGCAAGAGGGAATTGAAAGTGGGTTTGGTGAAGTGGCATGAGTAAATCGCCGGCCGAAGACGGTTTTAAGCAGCCTAAAGGGGTGGGAATCGTTAAGATTACCGAGGAAGATGTTCGTGTGGCTGAGCCAGCGGAGTATCCTGCCTTGGTTGGCATGAGCTTCTTCTACAGAGGTAGGCTTCTGATGGTTTCTGACTACGGCTATGTAGAGTCTAAAGGGGAGTTCGACGCTGCGGTGGAGTGGGCGAAACACCACTATAGGTTTTTGGTTGACCGACATAATAAGCGGGCGGGAGTTTCTAAACCTGCTGAGATACTATGGTTAGAGGGGGAGAAAGATATCTGATCCCGCAAGAGGGAATTGAAAGTCGCGTGGATAGAAAAAGCAACGCCTGAGGAGATTGAGGCGAGGCTCTGATCCCGCAAGAGGGATTTGAAAGGCTGGTGGCTAGACGGATGGCGATGAACTCCTGTCGGAGCCCCACTGATCTCGCGAGAGGGGACTGTATGTGGGGTTGTCTGGGTTTAGAAGAGTTCTTGTAGGGTGTATTGTCTTGGGTCTGTTATTTTTCCCGTCAACGCTGTGGCCGCTGCGACGAGTGGGCTTGCGAGATGTGTGCGGCCTCCGACGCCTTGTCTGTTCTCGAAGTTGCGGTTGCTTGTCGAGAGACATCTCTCGCCAGGTCTCAGCCTATCTTCGTTCATCGCGATGCACATGCTGCATCCGCTGTTCCGCCACTCAAACCCAGCCTCCAAAAATATCCTATGCAGACCCATGCGCTCCGCCCTCCGCTTCGTCAACTGCGAACCAGGCACAACAAGAACCCTCACACCATAAGCCTTTCTCCTACCCTTCACAAGCCTCGCCACATCAATCAAATCACTCAGCCGAGCGTTGGTGCATGAGCCGATAAACACCGTATCCACCCTGATGTCGGAAACCTTCATCCCAGGCTCAAGACCCATATACTGAAGAGCCCGCTCAACCGCTTTTCTATCGGCGGGGTCGTCAAAGTCATCGGGAGAGGGCACGTTCTCCGTCACACCCACCGTCATGGCGGGGTTCGTTCCCCACGTCACCTGCGGCTCAATACGAGACACATCAAACGTGTGAACCGTGTCATATTTTGCGCCAGGGTCAGTCTTCAGCGTCCGCCAATACTCAACAGCCTCATCCCATTCACGGCCTTTCGGGCTATAGGGCGCGTCCTTGAGAAAGTTGAAAACTTTTTCATCGGGTTCTATGATGGCTGTCCGTGCACCGCCCTCGATGGACATGTTTGTCAACGTCATCCTCTCTTCGACGCCGATGTTCTTGACGTAGTCGCCTGTGAACTCGACGACGTGTCCAATGCATCCACCCGTGCCAAGGGTTCTGATGATGTAGAGGATGACGTCCTTGGCTGTTACGCCTTCTCCATCCTTCCCCGTGAGCCTGATGTTCATCTGCTTCGGCTTCTTGAGCCAGAGCGTCTGCGTCGCGAGAACATGCTCTCCCTCGCTTGTTCCAATACCGAAAGCAAGCGCTCCAAAAGCCCCATGCGTCGATGTGTGGCTGTCTCCGCAGACAAGCGTTATGCCTGGAATAGTGAGGCCCAGCTCAGGCCCGATCACGTGGACGATGCCCTGAAAAGGGCTGAAGTAGTCGAACAAAGTAATGCCGAATTCTCTTGCGTTGCGGCTGAGGGCCTGCATCTGCGCAGCCGACATAGGCTCTCTGACGGGCTCGAGCCTATCACCTGTCGGAACGTTGTGGTCCATCACCGCGAAAGTCAGGTCAGGCCTACGCACTCTACGGCCCGCGGCCCTCAACCCCTCGAAGGCAAGCGGCGAAGTAACCTCATGCGTCAGATGCCTATCGATGTAGAGCAGCGTCTGCCCATCCTCCCTCTCCGCAAGAGCATGACTGTTCCAAATCTTCTCAAACACCGTGTAGCCCATCTCTACCCGAAACAGGGGAAAAACCTGTGTAAAAAAGGTTAGCCGTCACAGCCGTTGCCACATAAGCCTGACAACCATCAAATCCTGAGCCGGGACCTCGACACGCCACACGATCTCCGCACCGTTTCGCGCAGTAAACTCAACAACCCCGCCAAGCCTCCGCAGCACATACTCGTAGACACCTGAGGCGGTCACCGCGTCTTCGCCGCTTCTACGGGGCGTGGCCCAGTAAAACCTCTCCAGCACACGCTCAGGCTCCTCCATCGGCTTCTCCTCAATTTCCCGCAGCGCTTCGCGGAGCACGGGCCTTGGGAGAGGATAGCTGTCAAGAGCCTCGACGACACGTTTCTTCTTCTCAGGCTCCAGACGGGTCTTCTCAACCATGGCAAGCGTCGTCGCCGGAACCATGCGCCCCAACGGGCCCAGCCTCGCCGCACGCCGCAAAGTGTAGAACCATGACTTGGAGACCCCTAGAAACCTGCAAACCTCCT
This sequence comes from Nitrososphaerota archaeon, assembly GCA_041641305.1. Taxonomy (GTDB): domain Archaea; phylum Thermoproteota; class Nitrososphaeria_A; order Caldarchaeales; family Caldarchaeaceae; genus Caldarchaeum. Next base: position 839,196 of record JBEPYN010000001.1, read on the forward strand.
CAACACTTGGAAAAACCTCCTCCGCGACAAGCCGCTCAACATAGAGAACCAGCTCCGACTCCGTCAAATCATCTTGGCTAAAGTGAATGGCGAGAGAAAGCCGTGGAGCATCTTCTCCGCCATCTATTATGCAGGGGACTTTCTCGAGCCCGGCTTCAACGGCTGCCGCGAGCCGTCTGCTCCCATCCAAAACCTCGTAACAATCATCCACCGGGTGGACGAGCAGGGGCTCCATGACGCCGTTTCTCCTGATGCTTTCGACGAGGATTCTGTGGCGGTCGGGGTCGTGGACCATGCGTGGGTTGTAGCGGCTTTTCCGAAGACGCCATGTCTCGACGTAGACTATATCGGGCACGGTCTTCACCTTCTACGGTAGATGAGGAGGGGCTTGGATGGGTCGGCGACCTCAAGCGTCCACCATGGCGTGGCAAATGTCTGCGAGGCGGCGAACCGTTGAATCGCAAGTGTTAGGATGGATTTTCCACGCCTGTTCTCCCTGTTGAGCAGCATCCTCAGCTCACCTCTGCCAACAACCATTTCCTTCAACCCCTTCTCCTCAGCCACTTTCTCCAACGCCTCACCCACACGGAGAATCGTCTCCAAAGCCTTTGTCTTCGAAAACATCTTAGGCATCAAACCCACCTCTCATAACCTCTCGAAGAAGCAGACGAAGATAAACCGAAACAGGTATACCATGTTTATCAGCTCCCGCGCAAAGCCAGCGATAGATGTCGGGTGGAAGCCTCAGCGTCATCCGCTTAACCTCATCCCCGAGAGCATTTTTACGCGGCACCTCCGAGACACCTCTTACATTCAGCAGCTGCACGAAAAAGGTGCTCTATCCGCACTTTCGGACACCTCACATCGATATATGCAGGCATCATGGAGAGAACCCGAGGGTGGAGGGATAAAAAAGATGGGGGAAACTGAGTCAACAACGGCTCATAGAAGAGTCTCGTATGAGTCTTCAACCAAGCATGGGAAAACATATTGTACGGTGAAGATTCCCGCGGCTCTCGCAGAGGCTATCGACAGTTATTTGATGGAGCATGAGGCTCAGGTTCGTGGGCTTAAGAGTAGGGCGGATGTTGTTGTGCGTGTTTTGACGGAGTTTTTGGAGGAGCAGGGGCGGCTGAGGCCCTTGGTTAAGCGGAGGCTTGAGCACGTCAACGTCTATGAGTCGTTTGTTCTCGTGCGGGACAATCTGTTGAATGTTTCTGTCGAGGTCGCGGTGCAGCCTCCTCGGCTCTTCTGCCGCTACTGCGTGAGCGGGGAATGTGTCCACGTATCGTTTGCGGCCTCGATACCTGATGTGAGGCGGAGGTTCGCTGAGCTGGGTTTCAGGGCCCCTGAAACTGGTGAGGATGTGGGCGGCTATGTGGTGTTTTTCGACGGCGTCGCATATCCCTATACTGAGTGATTTAATCATGGATGATTCTGTGGTGGTGTGGCTGTTTTCCGTGTTCCCGTTGTCTTCGCCGACTATGTTGAGGACCGTGGCCTTGGCTTCGCTGGGTTAAGGACGCGGGTTACACGGGTTTTCGGCGGTGTTGTGAAGCGTTCTCGGCGTGTGGGCGAGGTTGCTTCGTTGATGGGTCTTGGGCTTGAGGATGTTGTGATGCCTGTTTTCCTCGAGGCCGTGGTCGAGGTGGAGAAAGGTGACGTGGTATATGTCACGGGCGAGAGCGGCGGCGGAAAATCTCTGCTGCTACGCCACCTCGCCGACGAGATGAGCCGCCTGGACGAATTCGCACCCGTAGCATGTTCGTGGAAAATCTTGGATAATGTTCCACGCAGCAGGCCTTTGATAGACTGTGTGGGAAAGGATGTCCATGAGGCTGTGGAGATTTTGTCGGCCGCGGGTCTCAGCGATGTCTACACTTGGTTGAGGTCTTTTGACGAGTTGAGCGATGGGCAGAGGATGAGGTTCATTTTTGCGAAGGCTCTTGACGCGGGTGCCAAGACGGTTGTTCTTGACGAGTTTTGCTCGGCCCTTGACAGAGAGACCGCTAAGGCTACGGCTTACACGATGCAGAAGCTCGCCCGCCGCCGAGGCATCACATTCATCGCAGCGACGGCTGTGGATGATTTGTGCGAGGACCTTAACCCCAGCCTCCTCATAGTTAAACACATGGGGCCTCATCTCGTCGTGAAACGCCTCGACCCCGTGCCCCGGCCCTGCAGCCTTCTCGAGAAGATTGTTGTGGAGGAGGGGTCTGTGGAGGATTGGCGTCTCCTCTCTTTTCTCCATTACCGTAGCCATCGAGTAGCCGCGCCTGTGAAGATTTTCCGCGCGGTCTTGAATGGCAGGGTTGTCGGAGTGGTTGTGTATTCTAAGCCGTATCTCCAAGCTTCTGGGTTTGCGCGGTTTTTCAAGCATGAGTGGTATCGACGCTGGAGGATGAGCCATGTTCTCCGCATTCAGAGGGTTGTCGTGCATCCGAGCTTCAGGGGAATAGGTGTGGCACGAAAACTCTTGACAGAGTCTCTGCCGCGTCTCGGCGTCCCGTTTGTTGAGATACTCAGCGCGATGGAGAAGCTGATACCGTTTACACGAGGCATCATGACAAGGTGGACGGTTGTAGAGCCGAGCAAAGAGAAAAAGGCCCTGCTCGAGGAGTTTCGGCGAAGATTCGGCATAGACGTGATGAGGTATGGTGTGGCGGATGTTCTCCACTATGCGGAGAAGAGGGGCCTTCTCAGAGGGATGAGAAGCTGGCTGCTCGCCAACCGCCACAGATACTGTGACACATCTCTGGGACAAGTGGATGTGGCTAAGTTGCTGCGGACACTCAAGTCATCATGTGCGACAAAAGTTTATGGACTGTGGATAAATCCTGAGAAAAAATTTGGAAAAATTGTGGAGGAGGCTATGGCTGCTCAACGAGATCTCTGAGGAGTGTGGAGAGGTCTTTCTCCTCGGTTGATGAGCCGATTTTCTCGAGGGCGATGATGATGTCTTTTGTTTTGGATATGACTTCGAGCCGTGCTTTGGCGAGTGTGAGGATGTCGCGTGCAGAGGCTCCGCTGCTCATCTTCTCCTCGGTAACCGTCTCAAGCTCCCGGTGAATTCTCAGCAGGCTTTTCAACAGCTTCTCCAGCATCTCTGCAGCGGTCTCCGGCGTCTCCTCAGCCGCCGCACCCATCAGCCTATACATCGAAGCCGTTTTTCTCGCTGTGGCGAGACGTTTCAGGGTTTTCCCCATTCTGTGTATGATGATTGTTGACATGAGGGCTGCGGCTGCTGCGACAAGTGCGAGATATGAGCCGACGTCGATGTAGCCGAGTAGGAAGAGAATTGTTGAGACTATGGTGAGCGTTTTTGCGATGTAGTCGAGTGTTTCGGCTGTGTTCATGTCCGCAGGGCCTCGAGTGTGCTGATTACGTAGGTGATGTAGGAGCTGAGGCCGAGGAGTGTGGCGGCTGTTGCGGCGGCGTTGTTGGATTTGCTGACTGCGAGCGATTCGGCGATGATGCGTATGAGGAGGTAGGTGTTGGCTGCGAAGAGCAGGATTGTCTGGAAGGTGTCGAGGATGTTGGCGATGTTTATGGCTGTTGAGATGAAGGATGCGGCTGTCTGGACGCCGAGGGTGAGGTATGTGGCGCGTGTCTCCGTCCATCCTGCTTTTCTATAATGGATGGGTGTCAGGCCCGTGGCTACGATGAAGGTGGTCGCCGAGGCGATTAGAAGAAGCAGCTTCATGGAAGTGGTTGTGTGTAGAGCTGTGGCGAAGAGTAGTGTGGCCGCCGCTGCGAATAAGAGCTTTCTCATGGCTTTTCGCCACCTGTTGTGCCGAGGCCCATGGCTCGCCGCGCCTCCTCAACCGTCTCTATACCAGCTCTCACACGCTCCACGTGTATCGATGTCTCCTGCTCCGGGTTTATCCACTCAACCAGCCTAAACGAGAAGCCGTCCACACCTATGACCCGTTTAAGCGCAAGCGTCACAGAGGCGCCGAAAATTTTCTGCAGGGACTTGATGTATTGGGCGAAGGTTGTCATCTGGTTTCGGCTTGTCTCGAGGTTGAGGCCTTGGACCACGCCGTAGACGATGGGTGGCACGCGGAGGACGGCGAGGATGCGTTGCCGGAATTCTTCAAGCAGTTCGACGACGCGGAGGTCTTCGACTGGCTGGCTCAGGGTCTTGACATCGATGTCACCCATCAGAAGAAGGTTGTCTCCGGGACGCGCCGACTCGAGAACAGCCTTCAGCCTGTTAAATGTTGTTTCGTCGCCGTGCTTCAGCACAATCACCTTCGACAACACACCTTTCCGCATGAAGACCTGGAAGAGGAAGAGCTCGGCTTCGCGTTTCGCCAAGAGAATGCGGGCCAGCGAGGCGAGCTTTGGTGTGCCGTAGGTTCTGTCGGCGAGAGGATGCAGAACAACGTGGACAACCTCGTCGGGCGAGAACCTCACCAAACGCGTGGTCTGCTGAACATATCCTTTCACAACACCATACTCATCCCTGACAACCTGCATAGTCCATGGAGCGATAACCCGTGGAAAATCCGAGACACACTCGATGTAGGATTCGTCGAAGATCAGCGTGGTCAGGATAAGGTTGCGGAGAAAGAAGAAGAAATCATCTTCACGCGCCTGCAGCCACTCCTCAACGGTTTTTCTCGCGTTCTCCTCGCCGACAACATACCAGCCATTAGCCGTCACGGCGTCCACCACCGCGTCGAGACAAGCCCTGACATCTGTGTCACCCTCCGCAAGCTCAAGCAGCTTCAGCTGGTCAAGCGGCTTAGGCTCACCAAGTCTTCCGTAGAAGCTCGGCATAGTCGAGGCAAGGGCCTTTGGTCGGGAGAGGATTTTTCTGAAGAAGGCCATGGCGGAGACCGGGCCTTGTTTTCTTAATTCTCTCAGAGAATTAAGCCGAGAGTGCTTGGCTGTTGGCATGGAGCTGGTCTACGCCTTCGCAGGCATCCTGCTCTACATTCTCAGCGGCTACCTGAAGAGCGCCGAGACATTCGACCCTTTGAAAGCTCTACGCACAGCTGTTGTCGGCGTGGCGGCTGTTGTGGCGAACATGGTTCTGGGTGTTGAGCTGCCCGCCCCCGAGCTCGAGACCCTGCTCACGGCGGGGGAGGTGACGTTCGTCGAGAACTTGGCGAAAACGCTGTGGAGAAGAGTGTTTTCAACGCTTTAGCTCCGTGGCTCTGCTTGGATGCCGTGCGATGGATAACATGCATAGAGGTTAGGCCCTGTCTCGAGAAAGCCCTTGACGACGAGGTTTTCGCAGGCTATCTGGAGGGCATAGCGGCAACACCTGACATAGACCTCGAGGGAGACGTCTTCTCGGAGGAGGTCTTCAAAGCCAACGCGGCCAACCTCATCGGCAAACCCATCCTACTCCAGCATGGCCGCAGCCAATCAGTCGGCGAACAACCCGTCGGACAAATCATCGACGCCAAGCACGTGCCCGGCAAAGGCCTCTGGATAAAGGCGGGCATCTACAAAGCTTTTGGAGACGTTTGGAGAATGGTGAAAAACGGTTTTCTACGGTTTCTCAGCATAGGTGGATACGTGAAACGGGTCAGGTTCCGCGACAAAATCCGCGAAATCGAGGAAGCCGAGATAACCGAGGTCTCTTTGACAGACCGAGCCGCAAACCCGAGGGCCCAGGTCATAACAGTTTTCTCGAAAAGCTGGGTTACATCGCCGAAATCCATCGTCTCGGGAAACGAGGCCATAGCCAAGCCGGCTGTGCAGGAGCTTGACACACCCTATTTCCGAAAATACTGGAGCAGGCTAAGTTCTCACCGAATTAAGCAGGAGTAGCGCCGTGTATGGTGCCATGAATTTTAGGGAAGCGCAGCAGGAATACCTCAGGTTCGGCAAAGCGCTGCTAAGCGGAGACAGCAACTTTCCAGAAATACCTCCAGCTGTTGCAAGCGATGTCTTCGACACCTTCATCGAGGAAAGCATAGCCGCCAAGATTTTCCGCTTCATCACCATGGGCTCCGACATCGTCAAGTTCTACGTCAAGGGAGCTGCTCTCAATGTCTATGCGCCCACGGAGGCTTCGCCGGTTCCTGAGACGAAACTGACCTTTGAGCCGCCTGTTGTTCTCGAGGCACGTGAGGTGCGTGCGGTGAGCAGGATATCCGATGTAGCGGAGGAGGAGAGCGTGGTCGACCTCGTGGCTATGACGGTTGAGGACATGGCCCGCAGCATCGCCGACGCAGTTGATAAGAACGTTTTCCGAGGCATAGGCGACGGCTCAGACGTCTACAACCTGTTCACAGGTCTCCAGAGAAGCCACACCATAACAGGCAGCCAGACACAGACCCTCGACATCGGAAAAGCACCACTCACCGTTGAACACATCAACAAAGCCGTCGCAGCCCTCGAAGAACTCGGATACAGAGACGACCTAGTCATGATAATCCATCCAAAGACAGCCCTCCACCTCCGCAACGACCTCGCCTCAAAAGGCCTCGAAACAATAAGCGGAGACATCCTTCGGACAGGAGAGGTCAACGCAATCTTCGGTCTCAAAAAAGTCTACGTCACCACACATCTCGAGAAACGCAGCTACAGCGGCAGCGACGGGACCAAGGTAAGCGACGTAATAATCTGCAGCTCACGCGACGCCGGTGTAGGAGGATACAGGAGAACGCTGCGCATCGAGCGGGACAGAGATGTCGAAGCAGGGTTGACGAAGGTAGCTGCCAGCATAAGGTTTGCATGGCGTATAACGAAGACCGACGCCATCTTCCTCATACAAAACGCCCTAGCCGAGTAATCTGACCCCTATAACCCCACACCATTTTTCCCAACCATGCGCTATGTCTCGGTGAAAGATGTCCGTCTCTACAACGGCTGGCTACCCATCGAGGAAAGGAAACAGCCACTCAAGAAAATCGGGGAAACAGTGTTCCAAACTCCGCATGCGCCTCTCGTCGACGCCGACTGGGACGGCTCCGTCTACGACGATGTCCTGGTTTATCTCGACGGCGAACAGGTGGAGCCAGAGTCCATAGACCCGTCCACTGGCCTGGTCTCGATTAATCCACCGCCGTCGGAGAGCTCCACGGTTGAGGCGGATTATTTCTGGCACCCCATCGGGGACGAGGATATCATCCTCGCTGTGGAGGCTGCAGAGGGATTGGTTGAGGCCCTGACAGGTGTGGTGTATGTTCCGCATCAACGTGTTGAGAGACGGAGAATAGAGCGTAACGGCTTGGTCACGTTGAGCGAACCCGTCATCGCCATACAGTCTGTCAAGCTCTACGACGGTTTCGGAAACTTTCTCGGAGAAGCTGAGGCGACGGTTGTTGACAAAGGTGCCGGTGTTTTGAAGATTCGTGTTGTCTCGCAGGAGCCTAGGCCTCCATGGTATCTGCCCAGCTATGTGGAGGCCGAGGTTGAATACGTCGGTGGACATGAGACGGTGCCCGCGACTGTTAAGCAAGCTGTTCTCGCCCTCTCCAGCCACAACCTGTTGACGCGTTTTCAGCAGAGGCTTTCTCTGGCCCCGGATTATGGTGGAGGTGTTTCGGCTGTGTTTGTCGCCGAGGACTTGGAGAAGAGGCTGCGTTTTCTCAGGAGCGAGGTGGAGAAGACGGTTAACAGTTTGCCGAGGAGGGTTGAGAAGGCTTGACATGGTTGACAAGTCTCGTGGAGCAGCTGGCCGAAACAATACGTCTCGGAGTAGGTGTTCCCGTATACGTTGGCTGGAGACCTGTCACAGCGCTTCCCATGGCCACGCTCCAGATAAGAAACTGCGAGATAACCCCGCTCGACCTCTCAGCAAACACCCACCTCATCACCGCCGACGTCCAAATCGATTTCTGGCACAGCTCAGCGAAAGCATGCGACGAAACAGTAGAGAAAACCCTCGCAGCCCTCGAGCAGTCCCGCGACAGCCTCGGCATCTTTTTCCTCGGCGTGGAAGGCTTGGCCGACGTCGGCGACGAGAAAGCCTTCAGGAAAATGCTTCTCCTCAGGCTGAAGACGGTGAAGTAGATGTGCATATTCCGGATAAGCCGCGGCAGAAAATACTACTGTGGAAAACGTTATCCTCTTCCCTGTTCGCCGAATGTCTGCCCCTTCGGCGACGTGCTGTGGCAGGGGCTTGTCAACCGGGACTACAAGCCGAGCCGCTACTGGGTGATGCCTTCGATGACGCATGTCGATTCGGCGGAGGAGGCGTGGCAAAGCCTCTCATCTGGAGAGGCGCTCTATGTCGTGAAGGAGATTGTCTACAGAGTTGGTGAAGGGGTTGGGACACGGGTTCGAAAAGGCTCTGAGCTTGGTGAAGTTTCCCGAGGTGGCTGACGAGTTCACGGGAGCGGGTGTGAGGGTGGTGTTCATCGACAGCGGCTGCAGCCCAGACCATCCCCTCAAAGACTGTGTAAACCTCACCGAAACCTCACGCATCGACACCGAGTCGCACGGCGCATATGTCCACGCTGTTCTCGCAACCATGCTCCCCGACGCCGAGTTCTACCTCATCAAGGTCCCCGACCCGCTCACCGACAACCTCCTGATAACAGCCCTCAGCGAAGCCAGCAGACTCTGCCCACACGTCATCAACCTCTCGATAACAAGCGAGATCCCCAGCGACGGCACAGACCCCGCATCAACCTACGTAAACCACGTGGCGCGTAGAAGTGTTGTGGCCGTTGCTGCGGGAAACGGTGGGCCGAAGATGATGAGCATCGGCCCTCCCGCCGTTGCCGAGAACGCTTTGACGGTTGGCGCGGTTGATACACGTGGAAGGCTGTGGAAACGCTCGAGCAGGGGCCCCACACTTGACGGCCGCTGGAAACCCGAGATAGTGGCTCCGACAGGCTACAAGCCACCCAACTCAGGTGAAGAGGTCTGGGGCACAAGCTTCGCAGCACCCATAGCCGCGGCCATCGCAGCCCATCTCAACAAAAGACTCAACAACCCATACACAGCAACCCGGATAATGATGCTGACAGCCACGTCGGTGAACCTCATCCAAACACCTACGACAACGCTCACAGGCCTCCGCAAAGCAGCGCTGATAAGAAAACTCGTCGCAACATGGCCCAGAATATATGATCCGAGAAATCTGGCGGGAATGGGGCTGGTTGACGCCGCGGCAGCGGCCAATCTCATGAAGCAGCTCGCCCAAGCCTTCTCAACGCTATAAAACCTCAGGAGACATGGATGCCATGGTTTTCCGTAAACTCGTAACATACGGCGAAGAAACCACCTACGGCCAAACACCTGCAGATGTTTCGCGGTGGATTGGAGGCGTCACATCCTTCAGCGGAGGTGTGGAGCCAGTAAGCGAGGAAGTCCCAACACTCTCGGGCGCCAGAGTTTTCCAAACACTTGTCCACGGCCTCGACGTCTCACCAGGCATAGAATTCTACATCCAGAACCCGCGGATACTCAAGTACGCGTTCGGCAAAGTCACGGACACAGGCGCTTCACCGCCCTACACACATCTCCTCGAGATAAAGGAGGATTATGAGCTGGCGTCCATCACGTTGGTGGAGCACCGCCTCGGAGCAGGGGGCCACGGCTACGTCTACAACGGATGCCGCGTCGACAAACTCACGCTCAGCTGGGAAGAGGACAGCTTTCTAAAAGCATCGATGGACCTCAGAGCCACAAAAGTCACCAAGACAACAACCCTGCCCACACCACAGGAGGAGATAAAGAGCTTCTACAGCTCCTCATCAAAAACCGTTGAGATAAACGGTGTCGAGATAGGCTACGTTGTCTCAGGCTCTGTCACGCTCTCAAACAACACCTTCGCCTTTCCACGCCTCGGCGACTTCCATCAGAAACATGTGGCGGGAAACGCGCAGCTCGAAGCAGAGCTTGAGCTCTACTATCTCGACAGCAGCATCGTCGACCTGATGATTGGCAAGACAAGGTTTGACGTGAAGGTTAGGTTCAGCAGAGGCTCTGACGACTATCTCGAGGTTAGGCTTGAAGACTGTGTCTGCGGCGTTGAGGCGGTGTTGGAGGCGGAGGGTGAGATGATGCAGACGGTTTCGCTCAAGCCATCCAACATGAGCATCCTCGTGGCAGACGACGTGGAGGCCTACTGAGAAGATGTCGACACCTGTTCCGCCGCCCGATGAGCTGAAGAGAAAAACCTCGCCAGCCGAGCTTTTCAAGAAGTTTGAGGAGGTTGAGGTCTTTGGCCACAGGTTCAGGATAAGGCGGATGACGCTTGCAGAGGAGCTGGAATGGTACGGCGAGAGGGAGAAGATGCTTGCCGAGAACGGTTCTTCGCAGGCGGAGAAGTTGGCGAAGGTTTGGGAGAAGCTGCTGCAACGGGTTGTCGAGAGCCCGCGTCTCGAACGCTATGTTGACGAGCTGCCCACACCCGTGCTGGCCCGCCTCATACAAGCCATCACAGAGCTCCACCTCTGGAACATGGATTTTCGCAGCTCACCGCAGGCCTGAGACTAAACCATGCATACACCTATTTTCTCCTCGCCGAGAAATACGGCTGGACACACAGCCAAATCCTTAACCTCACAAGAACAGAGGCCCTCTACTACCTATTAGCACCTGTCGCCTATGAGAAGGAGAGGAGAAGGAGGAGGATAAAGTGATTAGGGTTTTGGGGGTTGAGAGGGCTTTGCGCGGTTTGGCGAAATTCGGCGAAGACGCTGTGAAGCATGTGGAGAAAATGTTGGCCGCAGCTGCTGTGGAATGCATGGAGAGGGCGAGGGAGAGCGCGCCTGTGAGAACCGGCCGGCTGCGTGAAAGCATCACGGTCTCGAGACATGGTAGGCTGGCCTACGTCGTCGAAGCCTCAGCCCCCTACGCAGGCTACGTCGAGTTCGGGACATCGCGGCAGCGTCCACGCCGCTACATGCAGACAGCCCTCCTCCAAACACTCCAAACCCTCCGCAGACAGCTATAACCCCAACCAAGATATATCAAACGCCGTGAAAAAGACTACCCATGCGCGTAAGCCCCGTCACCATCCTCGCAGTCTTCATCATAGGATTTTTCGCCGGATACCTCGTCTTCAACAGCACCGCTCCACAGCCCCTAACAACCACAAAAACAGTAACAACAGCAACCACAATCCGCGAAACATCCACAACAACAATCACGTCAAGCCACAGGGTTGGCGGAAAACCTGTCGACCTCGTGGCAACCGTTTACAGAATAGTCGACGGCGACACCTTCGACGCCTTTCCATCTGGGCGTGTGAGGCTCGCGGACATCAACACACCAGAGAGAAACGAGCCCGGCTACAACGAGGCGAAGGAGGCGCTGCGCAGCCTCGTAGAAGGCAAACAAGTCTTCCTCGACGTGGATAACGTAAACGTGATGGACAGCTACCAGAGACTCGTGGCAGTTGTCTACGTGCAGCACAACAGCACACATGTTCTCAACGTCAACCTCTGGCTCGTCACAAACGGCTACGCAGCCTTCCGTGACTTCAACAACGAGTTCAACCCAGCGACATGGAGCCTCTACACACCGTTTAGCTGATCACCTGTGGAGAAGCCAGCCGAGAAGCACTCCGTCGAGAAACTCGGCCACCCTCCTCCGCTTCTTAGCTTTTTTCACAACCTCTTCCCTGCTTTCCTCACGTGAAACCTCGTAGCCGAGGATTTTCGGACGCAGAATGCTGAACTGTGTCTGGCACTCGAGGCACTCGAAGCTCTGCGGAATACCTGCCTCCACTTTTGCGGGGATTAGGTTTGTTCCCCTGCATATTGGGCATGCGACGGTTATCTTGACCTCTTTCACGGGGTTTGTTCCGATGCTTTGGAAATAAGCTTTGCGCGTCGACTGTTTCTCAACCTGATAACAGTATTGATGAAGTGGGCCTCTGTGCCGCTTCCCAATTTTTCTGTGAAGGTTTTGCTTGAGGCCGAGGATAATTTGGCGAAGACGCTTGCGTATGCACGGGCTCAGTTGGAGAGTTTGGGTGACGTGGGTGTGCGCGAGGCTGGGAGGCTTGGGTCTGCTTTCGACGTTCTCGGCTCGGCGTTGAGCAGGGCGTTTGGCATAGCTTTCTA
>JBEPYN010000002.1:0-702665 GCA_041641305.1 Nitrososphaerota archaeon
CGCTTGCGTATGCACGGGCTCAGTTGGAGAGTTTGGGTGACGTGGGTGTGCGCGAGGCTGGGAGGCTTGGGTCTGCTTTCGACGTTCTCGGCTCGGCGTTGAGCAGGGCGTTTGGCATAGCTTTCTAAGAGGCGGGAGCATATCTTCAAGACTTTCTCGCAGGCTCTATCCAAGCGTTCACAGAGTTCGAGGCCGCTGCAACACGTCTCGCATCCCTCTCAGCATCGGCGGGTGAATCGGTCAACATGCTCGCCGACGCCTTCAGAGCAGCCGCGTCCGCGGCGGCGCGGGAGATGGGTGTCACGGGAACAGAGGCGATCAAAGCTCTCGAGGCCTTGGTCAAGGCAGGGCTCTCAGGCGCAGACGCGTTGCAGGCTCTCAGGTATTCTCTTGCTCTCGCGAGGATTGAGGGTGAGGACTATGGGAAAGCGGCTTCGAACCTTGTGCAGGTGATGGCGCAGTTCGGCGTCGAGGGGAGCAGGGCCGCTGTGGCCGTGGATGTTTTGGTTAACGCGTCGCGTCTCGGCATAGGCTCTGCCACAGATTTTGCACAGGGCCTCGCAAACGTCGGTTCGACGGCGCGTGCTATGGGTTTGTCGCTGCAGGAGACAACAGCGTGGCTGGTTGCCTTGGAGAGGAGGCTCGGCTCAGCGGAGGAGGCTGGCACGCAGCTGGCCCGGCTCTTCATCAACCTATACGAGGTCGCGGCCAAGCTGGGCGTCCCCATAAGAGACTCTGCAGACCATCTGAGAACAACGAGCGAGATCATGCTCGACGTCATAGCACGTGTCCGCGAACTCGGCGGAGACTTCGAAGCCCTCCAGAGCAGGCTGGTCGGCGTCGACGCAAGAGCCGTCAAAGCACTCTTCACCCTTGCGCAGATGAATGAGTCTTTCCAAGACCTTGTCGCCGGTGTCTCCGAGGCCGGGACTGCTTTGAGGACGTTTGAGGAGTATCTTGGCACGGCTGAGGGAAGGGCTGCGGCTCTGCGGGCTGAGACCGACAGGCTTCAGAGAATGGTCGGCGAATCTCTCTCCGCGATATATTACATGGTCGGGCCCTATGTTTTGAAGGCTTTTGACGCTGTGACGACGGCGTGGCGGGGAATAATCGCAGCGGCTGTCGACAGCAGGTTTGACCAGCGGCTTGCATACATCGAGACACAGCTACGCATTCTCGGCAGGATAACTGAGGAGGAGGCCAGCTCATTCATCCGCTCATGGGTTGAGATGGGTGACATCTCTCTCGAGGAGGGGCTGAAGATAGCCGAGGCCGTGGCAGTCTATGACGAAAACATCCAAGCCCTTGTTGAACAGGCTCAAGCAGCCGGTGTCGAGGTTCCCGAATCCTTTAGACAGATGGCGGACGCGGTGGGAGCCGCTGTCTCCGAGTCTGCGTCACATATGTCTGAAATGACGTTGGCTTTGGGTAACGTGGAGCGGGCGGTTAAGGACCTTGGCGTGGCTTCGAAGAGTTTGGCGGCTGGCATGGATTTCTACAACGTGTTGAAGCAGGTGCATGAAGCGCTTGGTGTCGCGGAGCCGTTGACCGAGGAGCAGGCCAAGAGCATGGAGTATCTCGCTGCGGCGCAGTCGGTCGTAAACTACACCAGCCAGCTCCTCTCCCTCCAGCAACAAGCCCTCCAGCTCTACATGATGGGGGCCACCGAAGCCGGAGACATGCTCACAGCCGTGATGCAGGGCCTCTCACAGGCTCTAGCGGATGGAACCATCACGCAAGCAGAGTTCATAGGCTTGCTGGGCACGCTTGGAGTAGATGCCGGCAACGTGGCTGGCTCGCTTCACGGCATGCTTGTCAAAGCCCTCGAAACCACGCGTCAAGCCGTCGAAGGCAACGTCTCCAGCCTCCAGTCGCTCATCAACTACCTCAACACACTCAACGGCCAAGTGGTCAGATACACAATCGTCGAGGAACGGGTTACGGTCCACAGAAGCACAGGCGGCGGCGCTCGAATAGTGCATGAGACAGGCGGCCGCTTCTTCGAGGAGTATCAGCACGGTGCGTGGCATGTGCCGAGGACGGGGCCCGCTCTCCTCCATGAGGGCGAGATGGTGCTGCCCCGCTCCGTGGCAGAATGGTTTCGCAGAGGCGGCGTAGCATCGACAGTCGTCAACGTCAACATGAACGTGAACATCTCCGGCGAAAAATCCGCAAATGCCGTGGAAGCTCTTAGCCGCGAGCTTGTGAGAAGGCTGAGGACGGCTCTATGATTCTCGAGCTATACAGAGACGATGCATGGGTTGATGTCTCGGCGGCGGCGACGTCGCTGAGATGGAGGCTGGAGGGCCGTAGCCTCGAGGCTCTCGAGGCGGAGGTGCTTGACCACGTTGACGTGGGTGAGAGGATGAGGCTCCGCCTCGGCTCAACAGTTCTCTTCGAAGGAGTGGTATACGAAGTTAGCCGAAGACATCAGAGAGGCGACGTTGCCCGCTGCATCTTCACCGCCCACAGCGACCTGATACTCTACGACCGTCACATAGTTTTCCGCGAATACCCGACAGGCACAACAGCGGGGGCAATCATCAGAGACCTCGCATCGCTTGAGCAGGGTGTTGACGTCACCGAGGTGGATGAGGGTCCCGCACTCACCAGCAGCTGGTCGATAGAAAACGTCGAAGCCTTGAAGGTGATGCAGGACATCGCCAAAGCGACGAACCACTGGCTACGCATGCGGCCTGGGAAAAAGCTGCTCTACAAACCAAAGACAACATCCTCCCCCGTCGCCTCCATAGACATGGATAAGATATTGTCCGCGGAATACAGCGAGGATAGGTGGAGGCTGCGGAACAGAGTTGTTTATGTTGGCACAGGCGGTGAAGTGCTTGCCGATGTTTCCACGGGTTTGGGGGATTTTCCTCTTGTTGTTCATGACCCGTTTCTCACCGACGGCTCCGAGGCCCTGCGAAGAGCTCAGACACGTCTCAACATGGCGAGCGAATACGGCCGCTCCCTCAGGCTCCAGATGCATCAGCAGGTTTTCTCCACGCTGGGCATCGACCTCGGCGACACCGTAACAGTCAACCTCCCAAGCCTCGGAATAGACAACGAAAACCTCTACATACTCGAAATCAGATACGATATAGACGCGCTGCTCTACGAAGTCGTGCTTGGGGGACGGCTTGAGCTGCTTGAGGATTTGCTTGATGAACGGTTTGGCGGAGACCCTGCTGCACGGTTTGGCCAAAGAATGTCCGCTGAGGAGGCTGTGGGAAACGCTATTGCTTTGTCACAGTCACTTGCCAAACGGTTCACCACCCAGTTGATACCCGTACTTTTCGTCACGGAGTATGCTCCGCCTATACCATATGCGTCGGGACAGAACATAGTCTATAACGATGTTGGCGAGGTTGTGTTGGCGAGCGGGTTTACCTCAGGCATGTTTACGCTCGAGTTCATGCCGTCATCGGAGAATGCGGAGCCGAAGACGCTGAAGTTTGCCTATGACAGCGGCGGTGGAAGTGTCACCGTTAACCTGAAGCGTGGCGACGGCTCGGTGATAAAATCCAACGCGTCCTCTCCCTATAATTTCCCCTACATCCCACAGAGGAAAACTTTAGCGGAGAAAGATGCGTCAAAATGGAGCATAACGGGTGGCACTCTAAGCGACACAACTCTCTCCATCATATCCCGCTACTCGCTCAAGGCCACGGGGACGACAGCTATGACGCTCACCTACCCCGCCACAGGCTCGCTTGCATGGAACCTCTCAGAATGCAGCTACTTCAACATCTACGTCTATCCACCCGCGGACACAACCATCGAGGTAAGAGCCTTGACAAACACGTCAAACCACTACTCCGCACAAATCACAGTATCCGCTGGAAAATTCCAAAAATACGTCAAAAAACTAAGCGACTTCGCTGCCACCGGGACACCGAGCTGGAGCAACATCAACCAGTTGCAGATTATTCTCCCCGCCGGCACATACTACATCGACTTTGACCATGTTTTCACAGCGATAACCTATGAAAAGCTGGTGGCCGAGGTGAACATGAATAGGCCGAGCGCATCATCTACATCGCCTACGTTTAAGCGCGCGTCTCTCTTCTGGGCCGAGGTGACGCAGACATGAGCGTGACACTCCGCATAGGCGACGTAGGCCGCCGAAGCACCCTCTACTGGAACATACCAATTTACAACACCTCGACAACCTACACGGGGACATGGTCTACCAATTCGACTTCATTTGTTCTCGCCACATCAGGCAGCATAAATATCACAGGTTTCATAAACACGCTTCCCAATTTCTACGACCGGGTAGTAGTAACTTATTCATATATGCATAGGAGCTATACTTCAGGGGCCACAAGCGAAGCTTACATGACGATACTCGGCACCCAAATGACTACATACAGCACAAGCACATCAGCTTGGACTACTCGAAGCGAAACCGCCGAATTCGCTATGCCAGCCAACGGGGTTATAACATGGGAACTATGGCATAGAAAGGTTCAAAGCATGTCGGAGGTCAGAAACCCTTCTTTCGCGGTATATCTTCTCAACAAAAACAAAACCTCCATCACAGCGGGGGAGCTTGACATAGGCCAGCTGTTTGTAACAGGCTACAAGCTCGACCCGCAGGTTACCTTCATTTTCGACGACAACCCTTTCTACACATTCTATAATCCATCCACTGCCGATGTTCTCGTAGAAACCTTTGACACCCCGGTCGCCATCAGCAAAGTCTCGATAAATAGGCCACAGTCAACAAGCACGGCTGAGCTATACCTAATTGTGGTGTAGAAAATGAGGATAATGTTTCGCGACAAGGAGACAGGTCTGCCGCCTACTATGGTGAAAATGCTCAAATCCCTTGAAGCTGAGAATCAGCTTCTCCGCGATGAAAACACCCTGTTGAAGGAGAGGGTTCAGCTGCTTGAGACGGTTGTGCAGAAAACCGTGGACGGCGCCCTTGTAGCAAACGTGAAGATAACGCCTTCACGGATAGAGGCCCAGCAGCCCTACACGCTCACAATAGGCTCAACAGATAACCCAGCAGCCGACATCATCACAGCCAACATAACCATACCCTCAAAATCATCCGACAAAACAGATGTCTCGGAAGTGGATGAGCAGGTGTTGGCGGCCCTTCAACTGCCGAAGCCGAAGAGATATCGGCGTGCGGGGAGGTGGGAAATCGGTTTCCTCGCCGAGGAGATGCCTGACATACTCAAAACATCCGAGGGCGACCTTGATTTCAAGGCTTTAGTCACCTATCTGGCTGTGAAGCTGATGTTTCTGGAGAGAGTTGTGCTCGGCGGGGGCGGTGGAGATGAGCTGGCTGCTAAGAACAGGGGGTAAGAAAGCCGTAGAAGCCGAGAAACCATCTGAGACCGTCATGGGGATTAGCTGCGTTGTGAGGAGTGTCGGCGAAGACCTTGTCGTCGAGGGCCGTGCGAGAACCAAGAGGGACGCTGACCGTCTCAAACGCATCATAAACGAGATGCTCAACGAGGCTCTGGGGACAGGTGATGAAACGAAGTGATGTGGTCCAGCTTCTACTGCATGTCGCAGAACTTGATGTGAGGCTTCATCCATGGCAGCGACGCTTCATCGACGACCCCAGCCGCTTCAGAATAATCCTCAAACACCGAGGAGCAGGCGCAACATTCACGATAGCCGCAGAAGCCTGTGCCAAGGCCCTGACTCATCCTGCCTCAACAACCCTCCTGATCAGCTACTCGCTTAAACAAAGCCTCGAAATCTTCCGCCACATCAGAACAATCCTCACACGTCTAGGAAGCACACGGTTTAAACATGGCCACCGCATTTACAGACTCGACGCGAAAATCGGCGCACGAACAGTTGAGCTCGGCAACGGCAGCCGCATAATCTCCCTCCCCAACAACCCCGAATCGCTCCGTGGATACAGGGCCGACGCGGTATACGTTGACGAGGCCGCGTTCTTCAGAGACGACTCAAGCCTGAAAACAGCCATCATGTTCACAACCGTCGCACGCGGCGGACGCGTCACACTCGTCTCAACACCTATGGGGAAGAGAGGATGGTTCTATGAGGCGTGGACAACTGAGAACACATGGTCCAAACACCTCGTCAAACTCGGCGACTCACCACACATAACCGAGCGGGACCTCGAGGAGCTGCGTAAAACCATGTCACCGCTTGAGTGGAGACAGGAGATGATGTGCGAGTTTCTCGACGAAGTCAGCGCCTTCATCCCATATGAGAAGATTCTGGAGTGTGTGGAGGATTATTTGCCGGCGCGTGTTGTCGGCGACCGTGTCTATGTTGGCGTGGATTTCGGCAGGTTCCGAGACTCGACCGTGATAATCGGCGTGGTTGAGGATGGTGAGACGCTGCGCGTCTGCTATGTGGAGGAGCTGAGGCAGAAGCCTTTCGCGGCACAGCTAGAGGCCATCAACAGGGCCAACATGGTTCTTCACCCAACGGTCATCGCAGTAGACAGCACAGGCATGGGGGCGCCGCTCGCCGAAACACTCGCAAAAACCATCCCACACCTCCAGCCCATAACAATCACATCCTCAACCAAGCAAACCCTCGTCAACAACCTCCGCAACAACATCCTCAACAAAAAACTCATCATCCCAGCGGACGAAAAAACCCTGATAAACCAGCTCCGCCTCTACAAAGAAATCAACACAGGCCACTCAATAAAATATGAAGCACCCGCAGGAGAACACGACGACTACGTAATGGCTCTCGCACTCGCATGCTACGCAGCACAAATACCCATGGGCAAGAAAATAGAGGCAAGCCTCTTCTGGAGATGGGGTTCAGCGCCGCAGCTCTCTGCGGAGAATCAGTAGATAGAGGGCGACGAGCATTATTGAGAAGAGCAGCGACACCGGGTCGGGTATTCTATAGAATATTCTGAAGAGGAGAAATGTGGTGATGCCTATGAAGACGGCGGAGATGAGTATGAGCGGTGTGTCGAGGCTGATGGATGTGGACAACCCAGCAGCGATGCCGCGGGAAAACTTTGCGAACATTTTCAGCAGCCGCCTCGGCTTGGGAATCCTGATGACCCAGTAGTCGCTGTCCTCGCCCACGTCCACAGATTTGATGAGCAAGACTTTAAGCGTTCCAAACAGCTGCATACTGGGTTTGGAGAAGAAGAAGCTGGGCAATTCGGGTGAATGGGTTGCGGCTATAGGTTTGGGGACATGGGGTATCGGAGGCCGTGAAACACCTGACTACAGCCAAGACAACCAAGCCATAGAAGCCATCAGATACGCGGTGGAGCTTGGAATGAACCACATCGACACGGCCGAGATATACGGAGGAGGCCACAGCGAAGAGCTTGTCGGAAAAGCGTTGAAAACCATCCCCCGTGAAGAAGTATTCGTCGCCACCAAAGTCTGGCCCTCCAACCTCCACTACGACGACGTCCTAAAAGCCTGCCGCAGAAGCTTGGAACGTCTCCAGCTCAAGTACGTGGACCTATACATGATCCACTGGCCCAACCCACGCATCCCCGTCGCGGAGACGATTCATGCCTTGGAGAAGCTTGTGAAAGATGGGCTGGTCCGCTACATAGGCGTCAGCAACTTTGATGTCCCGCTTTTGCAGGAGGCTATGGAGGCGTGCAGAAGCGAGGAAATCGTCTCCAACCAGATAATCTACAGCCTCGAGAACAGAGAGAATGAGCGAGAGGTCATACCTTTCTGCGAGAAAAACAAAATCACCGTAGTAGCCTACACTCCGCTGGGCAAAGGCAGAATAGCGGCCGAACCCGCGAAAAACACGGAGAAGGGCAGAGCCCTCGCAACCCTCGCCAAAAAATATGATAAAACACCTGCACAGGTCGCGTTGAACTGGGTCATCTGGAAAACACACGTCATAACAATACCCAAGGCCATTCGCCGGGAGCATCTTGAGGAAAACGCTGGCGGCGCAGGCTGGAGGCTAGCCGAGGAAGACTATCAGCTGCTCTCGAGGGCTTGGCGCTAGCTTTTCTGGAGAGCTGTACCCGCGAGGTATGCGCTGAGCAGGAGAAGCCCCATTCCAAAGCCTGTTGTCACCATCAAGTCGGTCAAGAGAGTAGCGGTGTTGGCCGCTGCACCGAGTATGAAGGATTGCCTTACGGCGTCGACGGCGTAGCTGATGGGGTTGGCCTGTGCAACGGCCTGAAGCCAAGCGGGCATGAGCGCTATCGGGTAGAGGGCGTTGCTCGCAAACATCAGCGGAAGGTTAAGCAGGTTCATGACAGCTGCCTGCGACTCCCAGCTCTTCAGACGAAGCCCGAGCGCGATGAAGAGAGAAGTAAGCCCAAGCGCGAGGAAGAAAAGTGCAGCAAAAGCCGCCAAAGGCCCCAGCGGAAACAATACATGAAACCTCGCGCCGAAGGCGAGGGCCACGAGAAGAAGCAGCGACGCCTGTATGACCGCCCTCAACACACCTGACAACACCTTGGAGACGATGATGGAGCCGCGCCAAATGGGTGCGGCGAGAAGCTTGTTGAGAAAACCGAGCCGTCTATCCCACGCGATACCCATGCCGCTCGACATAGAGGAAAACAAGACCGTGATGCTGAGCATCCCGACCGAGATGTAGCTGAAGTAGTCGATGTCCGCTGTCCCGAAGAACCTCGTCATCACGCTGTTGAATATCTCCGCCAGCTGCGACGTAACATATGGCGGCAGATTTTGAAGCATCTCCTCCGGTATGCGTAGAAAGCCGGTGATGTTGAATGCTTTGCCGAACAACCCCATCCAGATAACAGGCTGGACAAGGGTGAAGAACATGAGGAACGGTGACCGTAGCCATTTGCGGACCTCACGCATCGTCAACACACTTATCTCGCCAAATATCTCCCTCATGTCCTCATCCTCCTCAAAACCATCCTTCTCCTAAACTGCTCCTCCCAGCTCCCGCCCTCATCACGCAGCGTGCGGCCCGTGAACTCGAGAAACACCTCGTCAAGAGAAGGCCTCTTCATGCTAACACGATTCACAGCAACCCCACGTTGGATAAGAACCTCAAGAACATGCGGAAGCGTCCTATCACCTCTCTCAACAGTCAACCTATACACACCGTTGTCAACATACACGCGTCTAATCCCCTCCACACCCTCGAGCAGCCTCGCAACATCCAAACCATTCTCCACAAGCTCGAGCTCGATAATGTCTCCGCCCAGCCTCGCCTTCAGCCCCTCACCTGTGTCGATTGCCTTGATGACGCCTTTGTCGATTATCGCGATCCGGTCGCAGAGGCTGTCAGCCTCGTCCATGTAGTGTGTTGTGAGGAAGACTGTTGTCCCCGTTTCTTTCCGCAGCCTTCTGATGTAGTCCCAGATTACTGCTCGTGTGGCGACGTCGAGGCCGAGCGTCGGCTCGTCGAGAAAAACCACCTCGGGCTCATGCATCAGCCCCGCTATCAGGTCAAGCCTTTTCCGCATACCACCCGAATAGGTCTCCACCCTTTTGTCAGCGAACTCCCGCAAACCTACGAGGTCGAGGAGCTCGAGGGCCCTGCGCCGAGCCTCGCTCCGAGGAATGTGGTATAGCCCTGCTTGGAGCATCAGGTTCTCCATGCCCGTGAGGTCGTCGTCCACCGTTAGCTCCTGCGGAACAAGCCCAACCCGTTTCCTAACCTCATGCGCATGTGTTGAGACATCATAGCCCGCGACGACAGCTTTTCCAGCCGTCGGCTTGAGAAGCGTTGTGAGAATGTTGATGGTAGTGGTTTTGCCTGCGCCGTTGGGGCCGAGGAAGCCGAAGAGCTCACCCTCTTTAACGGTGAAGCTGACCCCGTTGACGGCGGTGAAGTTTCCAAACTTTTTCACAAGCCCCTCAACAACAATCGACTCCATCACCGCATCACCAGCTCCGAAAGTTTTCTCCTAGCATCCTCCAAAATCTCAGCCGCGGCCCGAAGCTTCTCCGCATCATTCTCCGCCATCACCATCATGAACGTCTGCGCAAGCCTCCTCCCCGTTTTCAGAAGCTCCAGCCTCTCGGAGCCGCATTCGCTGCTCCAAAGGTTCATCAACCCCTCCAGCCTCTCCCTATTCTCCTCAAGATACCTGCGCCCCGCCTCGGTCAGCCTATAAACACGCTTCCCCTCAACCACCTCGGTCGCAACCATCCCCTCGTCCTCGAGCCACTGAAGCGTGGGATAGATTGTGCCTGCGCTCGGCTCATACAAGCCGCCAAACATCCGGGAAATCTCCTTCGCCACCTCGTATCCATGCATCGGCCGCTGGCTAAGAGCCCTGAGGATAAGCAGCCTTATTCCACCACGTTTCATAGGGAAGACCTGTCCATGGCTTGGCCAAAGCCTACGCATCACGATATATCGCAAAACAACCAAAATAAAAACCCACCACAAAAACAAAACACGTTACAACAAACCTCTTCACACGCTCCCGTCCCCTATGACATGTTAGCCCAAGGCGGTTAGCTCTTCCCAAACATCTCCAACACACGGCTCTACCTGGGCTCTTCAAATGTTCATAACATTGTTTGGGTATTTCAAGACGTTTGTAGCTGGCTGATGACTTAAATATTATGGTATAGTTAGCATACCTGGTGTAGCTGGTGTCTTCAACTATAAAGGTAACAAAACAAACAAAGGAGATGCTTGTCCGCTTCGCTGCTATCCTTCAAAAACGATATGGCCGCCGTGTAGACCTAGACGAAGCTATAAGGCATCTGCTTATGAGACAGGAGAAGAAGCCTGAGGTGCTGGATTCGATAATAGGCTCCGTCCCCACGATGTCGACGGAAGAGCTTTATGAGGAGAGGCGACTGGATGAGGCGAAAAGAGCTAGGCGATACAATACTTGATACAGGTGTCCTTGTAGAGCTGCTGGCGGGGACAGAGGCCGGGAAATGGCTGGCCGAACTTATTAAGCAAGAAATGATTAACTCCTTCACCACGGAGATTAACATAACTGAACTCAGATACCTCATCTGCAGGAAACTTGGATGCGAAAAGTCCGAAGAAATAGTTAGCAAACTGCTAAATTCCGGATACCTACACATGCTGGACATAACGCCGTACTTGCGGAGGGCGGCACAGTTAAAATGCCGACGAGCTTTATCACTGGTCGATTGCATAACCATAGCCGCTGGAGAAAAAAATGGGTTTAAAGTCATGTTCGCGAAAAAGGAAAAAGAGCTTGAAGAAGAAATCAACAAACAACCTTTCGAAACGCAGCTTATCTTTCTAAACGAGCTTTAACCTGTATCGTCGATGCTTTTTTGTGGCGTAGGCGGCTTAGTAGATGCCTGCTTTTTCGGGCTTAATCTTTAGTATGATTCTGCTTGTGCCCGGTGTTCGCCACTTGAATTTTTCGCCTGTGTATTTGATGGCGAGTTTGTCGATGTGTTCCTCGGCCTCTGGGCCCGTTATCCATTCGACGACGCGGCCTGTGATGTATGCATATTCGTAGGGGTTTTGCCAGTCGGGGACGGCGAGAGCAACCCGTGGGTCGCGGCGCGTGTTCCGCTCCTTCACGCGTCCAACAGCAGTGTTGACGAGAACATAGCCATCCGCCTCATCAACCCAGACAGGCGAAACCTGCGGAGAACCATCGCCGTTCACCGTCGCAAGAAAACCAAAGTTTCGGCCGTGAACAAGTTTCTTCACATTCTCGTCCAGAACCATGTAAAACGAGAAGAATCTCCGCTATTTGTTGTTGTGTTTTTATGTGTGCCCAAAGATTGGCATTTTAATGACGCTGGTTTATATATTTGTGACGTCTGGGTGCGTGATTTACTGTGTGAGGCACGGCTGTCAGGTGTCTGGCGCTTTTGACGACGATGTTGATGTGTGTTTGGGGTTTGGCTTTGTTAGCAGGTGGTAGACGTGTAGGAGCCTAAGAAACTGGTTGTGAAGGTTTTAACGGGTTGTTTGATGGAGGCCTTCGAGATATTTTTCGACGATTTCATGTGTGAGTTTTTCGTATTTTTCTGTTGAGCCGACGTCGTACCAGAATGCTTCTGTGACGTATGCTGCGACTTTCTCTTTTTTCTTTATCAGCTGTGGGATGAGGTCTGACATAATGTCGGAGGCGTTTTCGGCGTGTTGTAGGGCCCGTGCCTCGAGGACGAGTAGTCCTATTGTTACGTTGATGTTGATGAAGGGTTTTTCACGCATTTCTATGACGCGGTTGTTTTCTATTGTGGCTACGCCGACGGGGAGCTGGTAGCGTGGTGAGACGGCGAGTGTTGCGGTGGCTTTTTCTTGTCTATGTTGTTCGACGAGTTCTGAGAGGCTGAGGTTGGTGAGGATGTCGCCGTAGTAGATGAGGAGTGTGTCATTCTCGGTGAAGGCTTTTTCATGCATGGCGTTGAGCAGGGCTCCGCATGTTCCCTTCGCATCCTCTCTGTCCCATACATAGGTGAGCCTCATCCCAATCCTCTCACCGTCGCCGAAGTAGTTGACAACCTGCTCCCCCTTGTATCCGATGAGCAGCACCGCCTCGGAGTAGCCGTAGGCTTTGAGATGCATGAGGATGTATTCGAGCAGAGGTTTCTGCTCTCGTCCGATGGGTATCATCGTTTTCTGGAAATAGTAGGTTAAGGGCCTTAGTCTGCTTCCCTCTCCGCCGCAGAGGATAATTGGCTTCATCTGCGTGTGTTTGTGTGGTGAGGTGTTTAAATCTTTCCCATGATTATTTGTGGTGTGAAGGCTGGGCGGATGAGACGGTGCGTGAGCTGCGGCACATACACCTTGAGAGAGAAGTGTCCGGCCTGTGGTGGGGAGACGGTTTCGCCTCATCCGGTTAATTTTGTTCCAGGAAGTAAGACTGCTGAGCTACTTGTCAGGGCGAGGAAAAGGCTTCAGAGCCTCTCTTCCTGAGGCCCGTGTTTGGGTGAGCTTGGACACAAGTTCGCGTGGCGTGTGGATTGTCTCGGCGCCGTTATGGATTGCTCCGACCACGTATGTCGGGAGGCCTCGTTCAACCGCTTTCTCCAACAACATGTAGTTCCCCATGTTTTGCTCGCCGAGAGGTGGGCTTGTGTAAACAACCGCCACGGCCCTCTCCATCTTTTCCTCGGCCTGGCGTATCTTCTCCCAGCTTATCCTAGTGTAGGGCCTTTCTGAGACGATGTCGAGGCCAAGATTCACGGCCACATGGTGGTCAACGTCGTTCTCGTGAAGCACACCTGTCGCGATATCGTAGCCTGTTTTGAGGAGCAGCCTGTAAAATGCCGCGCCTGTTCCAGCTCCCGCGATTACGAATACACGCGGTCCGCCGGTGTTTGTTTGTGGGCGGTATGCTATCGAGAGCATGGTCTGGGAGAGTGTCAAGCTGTCGGTTAGCCCGAATGCTTTGACGAATCTTGGGTCGTTGACGAGTGCTGCTGGATCGTCTGCGACTATTGCTTTTCTGTCTGCTATGAGTATTAGTCTGTCGGCGAAGCGGAGGGCGAGTTCGAGCTCGTGGGTTGAGGCGATGACGGTGAGGTTTTCGCTGTGGGCGAGTTCGTGGAGCAGGGTGATGATCTCGAGTCTTGATTTTGTGTCGAGATGTGTTGTTGGCTCGTCGAGGATGAGTACACGGGGCTGCTGGGCGAGGGCCCTCGCTATCAGCACGCGCTGGAGCTGTCCATCGCTTATCTCGGATACTCTGCGGCCCCTCAGATGCGCCACACCTGTCTTCTCCATAGCTTCCTCTACAATCTGTTTATCCAAGGGGCCCAGCATGTGAAGCGGCCCCGTCCACGCATAGCGTCCAAGCCCCACAACCTCTTCGACAAGCATCCCCGAGACATCGGGCCTCCCAGTCAAGACGGCGGCTAAGTTTCTCGCCCTCTGCCGCAGCCCAAATGTCCGCATCTCCTCACCGGAAAGATAGACAGCTCCCTTGACAGGGTTAACTAATCCAGCCAAGGTTTTGAGGAAGGTTGTTTTGCCCGCTGCGTTGGGGCCGATGACCACAACGAACTCGCCACGCCATAGCTCCAAATCCACGTCCGAGACAACGGGGACGCCGCCATAGCCGACAGAGAGGCTGATAGCCTTTATCAAACCCATTTCCCGCCTCTGAGGAGGAGTAGGAGGATTATGGGTGCGCCGAAGAGTGAGGTGATTGCTGTGAGAGGTAGGTCGAGAGGTGGCATGATGTTGCGTGCGGCGATGTCGGCTGCGGTTGCGAGGGTTGCTCCCGCTAGTCCTGCGAGCGGGATGACGACGCGGTTGTCAACCGATTTTGCGAGCAGACGTGCAACATGTGGAGCTGCGAGTCCGATGAACCCGATGGGCCCGGCGACAACTGTTGCGAGCGCAACCACCGTCGACGACGCTGCTACAGCCGCGACACGGGCCCCTCGAACCCATGCACCCATCGACGCAGCCATCTCCTCACCGAACGCGAGAGCGTTGAGAGGCTTAGCGACGAGAAGAGAGGCGGCGAGACCGGCCGCAAACATGGGAAGAACAGGCTCGACAAGCGACCATTTAGCCGCCGAAAACGTTCCAAGTGTCCAGAAGCTGAAGGCACGCATCGTCTCAACGGGTGACAGGGTTATCAACAGGGTTGTTAGACCTGCGTTGAGGTAGCCAAGCATCACTCCAGCGAGTATCAAGCCAATCGCGGTTTTCGCGACGGTTGAGAACATGATGACGGCGAGTGATGTGGCGGCTGCTCCTGCTGCAGCGGCGATGTAGAGTGCATAGGGATCGTATGCTTGGACGAGGCCCATTCCCAGTCCTGCTACGAGTGTGAACGCGATGGCGAGGGAGGAGCCCGATGATATGCCGAGGACAAACGGGTCAGCCAAAGGGTTGCGGAAAAGAGACTGGAGAACAGCTCCCGCCAAACCCAGCGAAGCCCCTGTCAGAACAGCCGCAACACCTCTCACAAGCCGCATATCAACCACAACATCGAAAACGGAGCCACCGCTTCTCCAACCAAGCAGATACATCAAAACATCGCCGGGAGGAACTCTTACGCTGCCGAGAAAAACAGAGGAGAAAAATGATGCGAAAAGAGCTGTTGAGAGAAGTGGAAAAGCCCAGCTCCGCATCTAACGCACCTCCACGAAAAACCTCAGTCCATCGCCGCCGTCAAACACTTCGGGATAAAGCATCTTAGCCAAGTCCCTGAACCACTCCTCTGTAGCGAAATATCCAAGCTGGTAGATGTCGCCGCTGTAGCGGTAAACCCTGTTAGTTTGAAACGCTTTCGACTCGGCGAGCTGCGGAAGCTCCTTCAACAAGTCCTCGCGTGTGGTGATGAGGTCTGTTGAGAGGACGATGACGTCGGCGTCAAGAGCGCGTGCCACAAGCTCTTCGGGAGTGACTGTGGCGGAGCCCGTTGACGCGATGTCGGAGAAAACGTAGGATGCGCCGAGGTCTTGAATGGCTTTTGAAACATAGCTGCCGCCTCCCGCCACATACACCGTTCCCCTGAAGATGCTGAACCAGACAACCTTGGGAGCGGAAACACCATGCTCGACAAGGGCTTTCGCCCTGAGAGAAGTGAGCAAAACACTCTGCTCAACATAGTTGAACACCTTGTCTGCAACATTCTCGAGCCCGAAGAAGGCTGCGACAAACTTTATCCACTCAAACCTCCCCAGCAAATCATCCTCCATATACTCGGAGACAACGACGTAGGGCAGCTTAAGCTCCTCAAGTTTTGAGACAACGGGGTCGCCGGGGTAGGTGTATATCATGACGAGATCGGGGTTGAGGGCAACCAGCTGCTCATAGTCAGGAGACCAAGCCGCTCCAACATCCTTTATTACACCTTGTTGCAGCAGTTTCTCGACCTCAGGGAAATACCATGTATAGCTGCTGCCCCACATCAGGCCCGCCACGCGGCTGAGCAACTCGGGCTCGTATTCACGCAGCCTCTCCACAAGCGCAACATGTGTCGCCGACATCAGCACAGCCCGTTCCACAGGCGTCCACACAACCAAGTCAGCCTTGATATCTGGCGGCGGCGCACCACGCGGCACCGCCAACACCGTCCTGTTCAACCCATCACGAAGCAAAACAAAGCCATCACCCTTCTCCAAGTTAAACAGCCGCGCATACCTCACCTCAGAAGGCCGATGCTCAACCACATGCGTAACAGTCGTAGCCACCGTAAACGTCTCCACAGAGGTCACAGAAACCGTCCGCGTCACAGCAGAAGTGACAACCCGCGTCTCCACAACAGGCTGACTAGAAAACTGGCCAAGAGCAAAGCCTCCCGCTAACGCGGCTATGATGAGGAGTGTTAGGATGGTTTGTGTTTTGTTCATCGCTTGGTTGGATAATCCATCCAATATATAACATTTCAAACACGAAAAACCTGACAATACTTATATTAGTCTCTTCAGTTTTTAAACTGCCTTGAATGCGGGAAATGAGGCTTTTTTTATGCCGGAAACCGTTAATAAAGCTCTTCAGCTCAAAAAACTCTACAAGGACTCGGCTCTCGTCGTCTCCGGTGGAACGGCGTCTGTTCAGCTTGTGACGAAGATGCTGGTCTCGCCCACGGCCATTATCTCTCTCGAGAAGCTTCCACTAAACTATGTTAAGAAGACAGGTAACATGATTGAAATCGGCGCGACCACGACGGTGGAGGAGATTATAGAGAGTAACAAGGTTCCCGACTGTCTTCTGGAGGCTGCTAAGTGGATACATGGGTTGGCGTTGAAGCAGAACGCAACTATCGGCGGCAACATATTTACACCGGCTCCCGCGGGAGACATGGCCACGGCTCTCCTCAGCCTCGACGCACAGCTCGTCCTGAAGAGCACACAGGGCACGAGAACAGTTCCGCTTACAAAGTTCTACAAAGGGCCGCTCACCTACAACATTCGCAGCAACGAGCTGTTAACCGCCATCCGTATAAAAAATCCGCCCAAACACTCGGCGTTCATGAAGCAAACCATCTACAGATACGGGGGCCAGACTTTGGCCTCTGTCTCGGTTGCGCTGGACTCGGTTGACAAAGTTAAGAGGGTTGGCGTGGCGGTTGGAGGTCTAACACCTCATCCCTACAGAGCATCAAAAGTTGAGAAAATGTTGCTGGGCCAGAAAATAACCGAGGAGCTTGCTGAGACGACGGCGCGGAGCATAGCCGACGAAGCATCCGACACGGGCCTCGTCTCCGGAGACTATCTACGCCACCTCGCCGCAGTGCTATACAAAAGAATTTTAACCCGTCTAACCTCATCTCGGTGAGGCCAAAGATGATAATCAGGTTCTATCTGGATGGACAGCTTGTTGAAGCGGATGTCAAGCCAACCGATACTTTGCTGAAGCTTCTGGTGGACAAGCTGGGTTTGACGTCTGTTCACTATGGATGCGGCGAGGGTAGCTGCGGCGCATGCATGGTTTTGGTCGACGGCAAGCTGCGGTACTCATGCCTCACTTTCGCAGCATCTGTAAACGATAAGCATGTCACCACAGTTGCTGGCCTGCTGTCCGACCATGAGCTAAGTCCTCTGCAGAAGAAGTTTGTGGAGAATAATGCTGCGCAGTGTGGCTACTGCACACCAGGCATGGTTCTGGTTGCCAAGGCTCTTCTCGACAAAAACCCGTCTCCAAGTGATGAGGAGATTTTCGACGCTCTCGCGGGCAACCTCTGCAGATGCACGGGCTACGTGCCGATTGTGAACGCTGTTAAATCTGCTGCGAGGAGATAAACATGGCCACCTACTCTGTTGTAGGAAAAAGAGTGCAGAACACTTCGCTAGTCAACCATGTCACAGGCGCAACACAGTACATCGACAGCATATCTTTTCCGGGGATGCTGTGGATGAAAGCTGTCCGTAGCCCGGTTCCACGCGGTAAAATCAAGAAAATCGACTACTCGAAGGCCGAGAAAGTGCCCGGGGTAGTGAAAATCATCACCGCCAAACATGTCCCGAACAACTATCACGTCAACTTGGCTGGGCTCGGAGTGGGACCTCCTGATGAGCCGGTTTTGCCTGAGGATGAGGTGAACTACAAGGGTGAGGCGATTTGCCTCGTGGTTGCGAGAGATGAGGAGACTGCTGCAAAAGCAGCGAACCTCGTAGATGTTGACATCGAGGAGCTGCCGCCTGTTCTCGACATGGAGGAGGCGATCAAACCAGATGCCCCGAAGATAAAGAAATGGGGGTCAAACTTGTTTATGTTCGGCGGCGGCATGGATGGCGCTACTCCGCCGGGTTCACCTCAGAGGCCGTATTTCTTGGTGAAGAGAGGGGATGTTGAGCGGGCTTTCGGGAATGCGTACGAGGTTGTGGAGAGCAGTTACCTTATTCCGCCGATAGAGCATGCGCCGCTGGAGCCTCACATCTGCGTGGCCAAGCCCGAGCCATCTGGCAAATTAACTATCTACACGCCGACGCAGTCACCCTATTTCACGAGAGACAACGTTGCCACAATACTGAACATTCCTGCTTCAAACATACGGGTTGTCTCTCCCCATGTGGGTGGAGGGTTTGGTGGAAAGGTTGACCCCGAGTTCGAGATGCAGGTTGCTGTAGCGGCCATGGTGGTCGGTAGGCCTGTCAAATGGAGGTGGACAAGAGAAGAGGAGTTCACCGTATCAACGACGAGGCCGGCTGTCAAGATAGAGCTTAAGGATGCGTTGTCGAGAGAGGGCCGCATACTCGGCAGAAAAGCCAGACTACTCCACGACGCTGGGGCATACGCCCGCACATCTCCATACGGGGTGATAAAATCAACCGTGAACCTTTCAGGGCCCTACAACATCGAGAACCTCCGCTACGAGGGATACTGTGTGTTCACGAACCGTCAGCCGTCAAGCGCGATGCGGGGCTACGGCGTCTTCGAGGTCTCTTACGCGGTTGAGCTGCATATGGAGAAGGCCGCCCGCAAACTGGGGATGGATTCGTGGGAGTTCAGGTTTATCAACGCCTACCGCAATAACCAGGTAACCGCCACCGGCAGACCCATAGACGACGCCTACCTTATCGAGGTAATGAAGGAAGCCGCCAACCTCGCAGGCGTCAAACTTCCACCTCATATTCTCCGACTCTCTTCAGAGAGGTGAATGAGATGGCGAAACTTAGGGGAAGAGGGATAGCTGCAATAAACTATCCGACGGGAATGAACCTCGGCGGAGACCCGAGCCAAGTGGTTATTGTCGCGCAGCCTGATGGCAGGCTCGTGGTTAATGTCGCGAGCGTGGAGCTTGGACAGGGGATAAAGACTGTGTTGGCGCAGATTACATCAGAGATAACGGGAGTGCCTGTCGAGGACATAGAGGTGAGGTTCGGCGACACAGAGTCTGCGCCTCATGACACCGGCACCTTCGCAAGCAGGTCGACACATAGGATGGGCAACGCGGTGATGAGGGCCTCCGAGGAGATACGTGAAATCGTGTTGAACACCGCCGCCAAGATGCTGGAGGTTTCTCCCAACGACCTCGAGATACGCGACGGAAGAGTCTGGGTCAAGGGAGTTACTGACAAAAGCTTGGAGGTTAAACAGGTTATCAACCAAGCCCAGTTCACATACAACACCCCCGTTATAGGGAAAGGGTTCTACGTCAAGCCGAAAAGCCCTGTCGACCCCGAGACGGGAGCATCTGACCCGCACTCAACCATGGCGCATGGATGCACGGTGGTGGATGTTGAGGTGGACACGGAGACAGGCTTCGTCACGGTTTTGAAGGTTTACACGGTGTATGAAGTGGGCAAAGCCATCAACCCCCAGTTCGTTGAGGCTCAGATAATCGGCGGCATCGTGATGGGCATGGGCGCTGCCTTCACCGAAACAGTTTACCCACGATACCCTGCGCTCGACTTCCAGACAACAAGCTTCCGAGACTATGTGCTGCCCACAGCAGGCGACATCCCCGAAATAGTCGCCAAGATTGTCGAATCACCGACGCCGACGGGCCCATTCGGCGCAAAAGGCGTGGGCGAGATGGTTGTCAACAGCATCGCACCCGCTATCGTGAACGCGGTGTACGACGCCATCGGTGTACAGATAACAGACCTTCCGATAACGCCTGAGAAGGTTCTCAAGGCTCTCAAGCAGAAAGAAGCAGCGGCTAAAAGTTAAAATACCCTGCACAGGATGAGGACACGATGCCCGAAATAGTTATCAACT
Organism: Nitrososphaerota archaeon; assembly: GCA_041641305.1. Lineage (GTDB taxonomy): Archaea > Thermoproteota > Nitrososphaeria_A > Caldarchaeales > Caldarchaeaceae > Caldarchaeum. The sequence continues at coordinate 20,020 of JBEPYN010000002.1, forward strand.
TTATCGGACACGCCTCCTTCTCCATAAAGTGGAGAAACGAGGTAATCTATGTAGACCCCTGGCTTAAGACGCCTCTTGAAAGCGGCACGGGCAATAGCCCTGTCAGCCCAATCGGGCTCGAGGACGTCAAGGATGCGACCGTGGTTCTCGTATCACATGGACACATCGACCACCTAGGCCACGCAATCGAGATAGTCAAAAAGACGGGAGCATGTCTCGTCTGCACACCCGAGGTGGGTATGTATGCGGACATCCACGGCATCCCCTACGACTCCGAACCCGATGAAAAAACGGGAAGAAAATACTGGATGTATCCGATAAACGTCGGCGGAAGCTGCACCATCAACAAAGTCACCTACACCGCCGTCCCCGCCTTCCACTCAAGCAGCATCATGCACTACGACTACATCAAAAACAAGATAAGATACCCCGACGCACCGGTCGGCTACATCATCGCCCCCGAAGACGGGCCAGTCGTCTACTTCTCAGGAGACACAGGTGTCTCCATGGAGATGCACATGATACAGGAGCTCTACAGCCCGGAGATATGCATCATGACGGCGGGCGGCCAATACAACATGGGTGTGAGAGAATTCGCCTATGCATGTAAGATACTTAAACCCAAGCTGGCTATCCCCTGTCACTACGACACTTTCCCGAGGCAGCGACTGGACAAGGAGAGGCTGAAGCAAGCTGTTTCCGTGATGTCGCCTTCAACAAAGCTCGTGTTCCTGAACCCTGGTGAAAGCCTCCGCTACGCTACGGAGCATTCATGGGTTGTCGAGAGGTGACAGGCATGGAGCTTGAGCCCTTCTACGAGCTCGAGGCACAGATTGTCAGAACCGATGAAATAGGTGAGACACCCTATGGACGCCGCTCCAACTTCCACATGAAAGGCACCGTCAAAGGCAAGATAAACGGCACCTACGAGGGAATAGACTATGGAACAATCGTCAAAACCGAGGCCGGCGACGTAGTACACGTATATGTCAGAGAAACAATAACAACCGAGAAGGGAATAATTTCGGGGATTAGGCAGGGCTACGCTGTCCCATCCCAAGACGGGCTCGCGGTTAGACTGTTCATATTCTTCCACACACAGATACCGGAGTACAGGTTTCTCAACTGGACACTTGGAGTGGCTGAGGGAAAAGCAGGGCCCGAAGGCCTAAGGCTTAAAGTCTCCCTGCTCAGATAACTTCCCCCTAAAAACATACATCCTAAATTTCCTGCCCTCGATGGAGACTGTTCTCAACCCGTAGCCAAGCCCATAGCTCTGAAAAATTTTCCCCAACATCGGCCCATGCACCTTGTAGCCGTTGGCGACTATGGCGTCATATGCCCTGTATTTCCAGCCGCGTAGATATGGCCCGATAATCTTCAGCAAGAGAATGCAGCGAAGACCTATAACAACCAGTCGCGCTCCCCTCTTTCCGGCGAACCCCCAGCCATCGTTTATCTGCCGCACGATAAAATCCAGGGTCTCAACATCACATTTTATCTCGGCGAAGGGTGTGTATGTCTCAGGGTTTTGAAGAACTTTGAGGTATCCGAGCGAACCGTTCGTCTGAACAACCCCCGCTATGAAACCCGCTAAAATAGGGCTGAGAAGCTGCCTATTCGGAGGCCGTTTCTCAAACTCTTTCAAAACTTCTTCATAGTCGGCCGCATCCCAGCTCGGCTTCGGCTCAAGATAGACACGCCACCAAGGAGGAACCTGAGTCATCCTGATTTAGAAAACCCTCTCCTCTGTCTGCGGGTCGAACCCGTGGATGGATTCGATGTTGAACACAGCGTATACTTTCTCCTTTTCCTTAAAGTCGGAGAGACCATCCACATAGCATCTGAAGACTGCGTGCCCGTTTTTCAGCTCGATGACCTGCGCGGTTCCAAGCGACTCTATGAAGCTGACCTCGGCTGGCAACGCGTTTTCCACGGGTTCTCTGCTCAGAGCGATGTCATGAGGCCTAATGCCTAGAATGAGTTTTTTCGGCTCCCGCGATGTCTGGAAAAGCTTCAACGCCTTGTTGTTTAGGTGGACGTGGCCTTCTCCAATCGAGGCATAGACGTTGCTCTCCACGAGCTTGACCTCGCTCTCGATAAGGTTTATGGTCGGTGAGCCGATGAAGTAGGCGACAAACTTGTTCGCGGGCAGGCTGTAAATCTCCTCCGGCGAACCAACCTGCAGCAGCTTACCGTTGTTCAGGATACCGATTTTATCCGCTATCGCCATAGCCTCGAGCTGGTCATGAGTAACATAGAGAAATGTGCCCCGAACCTCGGAATGTATCCTCTGAAACTCCGACCTAAGAGCCTCCCGCAATTTTGTGTCGAGGTTGCTTAGCGGCTCGTCAAAAATGTATACATTTGCTTTCCGTACTATGGCTTTTGCTATCGAAACCCTCTGCAAAATTCCGAAGTCTATCTGATGGCTTTTCTTGTTGAGATGCTCCTCTATTTTGAGGAGCGAGGCGACCTGCATAACTCTTTCACGTATCTCATTACGGTCAGAGGTTTCCCGTCTCAGCGTCAGCGCTATGTTTTCGTAGATGTTGAGGCTTGGGTATATTGATGGGAACTGGAAAACCATGGCGATGTTACGCTCCGAGGGAGAGAGGTCGGTGACATCTTCTCCGCCGAAGTATACACGGCCGCTTGTGGGTGTCTCAAGTCCCGCGATAATCCGCATGAGCGTGGTTTTCCCCGAGCCGCTAGGTCCCAGAAGACAGAAGAAACTGCCGTCGTCAACCGACAGGCTCACGTTGTCAAGAGCCTTCGTTGTCTTGAAAATTTTCGAAACCTCTCTTGCTTCGACGCCGACCAACTTCTCTACACCACCAGTATGGGCACCAGATAAATTGATAGAGCCACGAAGAAAACCACCGTGCCGACCAGTGTCACAAGCCATTTGACCATGGTCTTGCCATTAGCCTGGTCTGGGATGTATGTTGTGTAGACATACATGAACCCGCCTATTCCGATGATGATGAACCCGTAGAGCAGAAGCCCATCCATGAATGGTTGGAACAAGAGCGCCAGCCCCGCGAAACACAGCACCAAACCAATTTTCTCGATGATGTTTTTCAGATTCATTCAGCCGAGCACCTCCCCAGTCGCTGCGTCAAACAAAAGCGGCTTATCCCCCTCGATTCCGATTTTCACCTCTTCACCATATCTGTAGGTTTTCATTCCCTTGGCAACTGTTTTCATCTCTATGTTGGAGACTTTGACGGTCACGATTGTGTGGGTACCGAGCCTCTCGGAGGAAATCACTTTGGCTTTTAACAGGTTTTGTCCGTGAACGGGTTCAAGCACGATGTCTCCGGGCCTTATGGCGACCTCCACTTCCCTGCCGTCGATGTTTATTAGCCCTGTTTTGTTGAGGGTTAGCTGAAGCTCTCCAGCGTCGAGAACAAGGTTTTCTTTGCCGAGTTTTATGACGCCGCGGAGGATGTTTGCCGTAGGGCTGCCGACAAAGGTTGCGACAAACTTGTTACGGGGGTTTCTCAATATGTTTATCGGCGTGTCATACTGGATTACCTGCCCATCTTTTATCAACGCAATCTTTTCCGCGACAGCGAAAGCCTCCAAGTAATCGGGCGTGGCGTAGATGAGGGTTCGCTTAAGCTCTCGGTGCAGTCGTTTAAACTCGGCCCGCATCTCTTCTCTAAGTTTCGCGTCAAGGTTTGAGATGGGTTCGTCGAGGAGGAGGACACGCGGTTCTCTGACGAGTGCACGGGCCAAAGCCACGCGCTGCATTTCGCCACCGCTAAGTGTCGCAGGCTCTTTGCGGCTGAGTAGATGAGATATTCTCAGCTTTTCCGCGACTCTCTGCACTATGTTTCTTATCTCGTCTTCAGCCATTTTCCTCTCTCTCAGCGGGTAGGCGATGTTGTCGTAGACACTCATATGCGGATAAAGTGCATAGGTTTGGAAGAACATGGCCACGTTTCTCTCCCACGGCGGTGTATTCACCACGCTTTCACCGTCGAACAATATGTCGCCCCTGTCCGGGGTCTCCACACCAGCTATACACTTCATCAAAGTGGTTTTACCGGCGCCTGTCGGCCCAAGCAACGCAACTATCTCGCCTGACTCAACCGTGATATCAACTCCTCTTAGTGCCTGGACCTTGCCGAAAGATTTCCAAAGTGATTTGACTTCGACACGTGTCATTTACTGGCCACCTCTGACTGTGCCGAAGGTCATTCCACGGAGTAGGTAACGCTGCAGTAAGAAGATTAGCACGAGGGCTGGCAGTATGTAGAGTGTCTCGATGGCGGCTATCAGGCCCCAGTTAATTCCAACCTCTCCTCTTGTGCTGGCTATCAGGACTGGGACCGTTCGGGTTGTCCGCTCCGTCAGCAACAGCGCGAAGAGAAACTCGTTCCAGACGTTGATTATCAGGAATCCTATCGTGGCGCCCAAGCCCACAGCAACCTGTGGAAGAGCTATTTTCCTGAAGACCTTTAGAGGCGATGAGCCGTCTACAAAAGCCGCTTGTTCAATATCCTTTGGGATATCGTCGAAGAAGCTTTTCATCATCCAGATGGCGAAGGGGAGGTTGAACATGGTGTAGAGCAGGATTAGGCCGAGGTATGTGTTGTAGAGGCCTATTGAACGGTAGAAGAAGTATATGGGGATGGCGACAACTATGCCTGGAAGCATTCTCGTGGAGAGTATGAAGAACATCAGCGTGTTGGTGCCGAGTGGCTTGTATCGGGAGAAACTGTATGCAGCGAGGACGCCTATCACTATTGCGAGCGCTATGCTGAACGATGTTACAACAAAGCTGTTGAAGAAGAATATTTCCGCGCCTGTGGCGAGTTCAAGCTCCTGCCCCGTAATAGCCTCTATCTCTGTCTGGCGTTTGAGGAAAATGTCGATAAAGTTTCTAAAAGTCGGCTCCCATATGAACAGAGGCGGTGTGCTGAAGGCCTGCGCCCTTGTCTTGAGAGATGTTGCGATTAGCCAGAAAAGCGGGAAGATGAAGAACCCGACTGTTACAATTACGGCGATGTAGGTGGCTATTGACTTAATGATTTTCCGAGCCCTGCGGTTACCCCGCCTATTGTTGTTCGCCATGTCTACTCCCTTCGCGCCAACCTCAGATAGAGGTTGGTCAGCAATATGATTATGACGAGGAATATGAAGGCCAGCGCCGTTGCCTCGCCTGTTCGGAAGAACTGGAAAGCGGTGCGGTAGATGGTGATTGACAGCACCTCGGTGAGCGTGCCCGGCCCCCCTCCCGTGAGCGTGAAAATTGTGTCAAATGTTCTGAAGGCGTCCATGGTCCTGAAAAGGAGCGCCAACGCAACCAACGGCTTTATCTTGGGCCAGACAACGTACCTAAACTTATCGATCCACGAAAGCCTATCTATCTCAGAGGATTCCAGCATGTGTTTCGGTATGGCCTCCAGGCCCGCGAGAATGAAGAGCATCATGAAGGGTGACCACTGCCATACATCCATGAAGACCACCGCCAGCATGGGCTGTTGGGAAAGCATTCTGACTCTCGCTCCTGTGACGAATTCAACAAAGTAGGTGAAGACGCCGAAGGTGGCGTCGTAGATGTAGCGGAAGAATATTCCAACGGCAACCGGGGCTATGAGAAGCGGGGTGGTCACCAAAGTGATTGCAAGCCGCCGGCCCTTGAACTTCATGTAGAAAAGATGAGCCAGAGCAAACCCAACCAAAAACTCGAGAGCAACAGCATATAGCACAAACTGACCCGTGGTAATGAACCTGCGCCATATCTCGCCACTGTTCAGAAGCCGCGAGTAGTTGTCTATGCCGACAAAGACTGGAGTGTCACCTCGGAGAGCGTTGTAGGAGTAGAAACTAAGCCCGAGAGCCCATATCAGGGGAAATATCACCAGAAAGATTACGAGAGCTACTGCGGGAGTTATCAAAATTACTGGGAAAGTTCTAAAACTCCTCGGCGGTCTCAAACCACTGCGACCCATTCCGGAAAAGAGGAAAAGAAAGTGGAATTTATTTTTAGCTAATGGGCAGCCCCTGTCTGATGAGCTGCGCGACGTTTTTCGCCGGCCGTCCGTATTGTGCAAACGCCTGTGGATAGTTTTCTCTCTCGATTATCTCTTTGTGTCTTCTTGCGAGGTTGTCGAGGGCTGTTCGGGGGCTGACTGCTCCGGCTAGGGCGGAGTGTATCTCCTCCTGCACAGCGGTCAGCATCTCTGCGAAGAAGGGCACGTTCCAGAAGTCTACCTGGAATGGTATCGAGTCCGCGTATGCTCTGTTGTATGGTGTGAGGTTTCTGAACCACTCTGTTTGGATGATGTCCTTGATGCATACACCGCCTCCGCCTTCAGCCCATTTCCTCTGGTTCGCCGGCTCGAACCAGTATTTGATGAACGCCAGAGCTTCTCCGACACGGTCGCTGTAGGCGTTTATGCACATCGGCTGGCCGCCTATTCCGCTGTATCTTCTGAAGATGCCGTCATCACCAAGATGCCCAGGCGGTGGAACCACCCTTATCAAGTTGTGGACCTTTGAGGCTGCGGGGTCAAACAAGCTCGGCAGGAAGCCCGCCCAGTTGTATATCATAGCCACACGCCCAGCCTGCATCACCGCGTTGGCCTCGTCAAACCATATCTCCAGCGCATTAGGCGGCGAAAACTCTACCAAAGACGCGTAGAATTCAAGGGCCTTTACAGCTCTTTCGCTGTTAATGTATCCTTCAACCTCACCTGTTTCGGGGTCCCACCAGTATTCACCATGGCAGTATAGTAATGAGCCGAATGGACAGGCTATCGCGTCATATGCCCTTGACATGTGGACAGCGATTCCGTAGAAATCTTCTTCAAGCCTCTTACCGGCTAATTCGTCGCCAGCCCTTCTCGTGAAGAACTCGGCGATGTCACGTATCTGGTACCAGTCAAGCTGGTTGGGGTACCAGTCCTCATAATTGGCCGGCAGGTCGTAGCCGTATTGGGCTTTGAAGTTTTCACGCTCAGTCGGGTGGGTGAAGAGGTCGTGTCTGTAGACGAATAGCAGGGTGTCGCCTTCGTGGGCAAACCCTACTATGTTGTTGTAGTTGCCCTGTGGGAAGGTCATGTAGAAGTATACGAGAGCTGGGTCGAACCTGTTGAGGAGCTGCTGAAGCTCAGGGTCTCTCTGTATAAAGTCGTTGAGCCGCCTGATGTGGCCTCCTACAAAGAACTGGCCAAGCCACTGGCTATCCGATATGAGGAGAGTGGGCTCCTTGGAGCGCGCAATCAGGGTTGTGGAAAGCCTCTCAAATATCACGTCCCAAGGGATAAGATCCATCTTAACTTCGACGGCTTTTCCGATGTTGGCCTTGGACCAAGCGGGGAAATCCTGTGCTATGAGGCCTGTCAGCCTACCCGGCAGCCACTCCGGCGATGCGAAGGTTATGCTAACCTCTGGTGTTATGGGGCCTGTTTCTGCCGTCACTGTTCTGGTAACTGTGGAGGTGACTGTAGCAGTGTTTGTGACAGTGACGGTTTGGCCTCCTCCTCCGCCTGCAGTGACGGTTCTTGTGACCGTTGCTGTTTGCTGGCCAGATGTCCCGGCGAGATAACCGGCAAGTCCACCGACAACACCTGTCACGACAGCCGCTGTGGCGACTTTTGCACCGGTGCTCAAGGCCTTCCGCCGTGTTACGTTATATTTTTCTAGATTCATCGATAAATCTTGCAATATATGTTGGATATAAACTTATTCCGTTTTTCGTAGAAATTATGTGAACTTTAGAAATTCTGTTGAGTGTTTTTATGTCGGTTTACGTATGGGGGTTTATGGCAGCCGTATACCCGTGTATCATAAACGGTGAGCGGGTTCAGGACGGTGGTTTCGGTGTTTTCGAGGACCGGAACCCAGCTGACGTGGACGAGCTGGTCGCGGTTTTTCCGCTTCTGAGCAGGGAGGATGCGAAAAGAGCCGTCGACTCGGCGGATGAGGCCTTTGAGAAATGGGCTGCCCTCTCTCCCTTGCAGAGAGGAAAATATCTCGTCAAGGCTGCGCAGAACATGGAGAACGAGGCTGAGGAGCTGGCGAGGATACTGACGAGGGAAGAGGGCAAAACCCTTAACGAGAGCAGGGCAGAGGTGGCCCGCGCCATAGATATTTTCAGGTTCTATGGTGTGATGGGCGGCCGTCTAAGGGGAGAGTTCACATCCTCCGCCGACCCGCGGACACATCTATTCACTGTGCGAGAACCCCTCGGCGTCGTCTCGATAATAACTCCGTGGAACTTCCCCATCGCCATACCGGCTTGGAAAATGGCTCCAGCGCTTATATGCGGAAACACTGTGGTTTTCAAGCCAGCGAGCTACACCCCCCTGATAGGATACAAGATAGTCGAGGCTCTTCACGCAGCGGGCATACCTCCGGGTGTGGTGAACTTTGTCACAGGCTCGGGTGGAGAAGTGGGAGCAGAACTCATCATAAACAACAAAATAGACGCAATCTCTTTCACAGGCTCGGCTGAAGTCGGGGAAGAAATCAAGCAATACGCATGCAGGTCCAACATACGTGTTCAGCTGGAGCTCGGCGGGAAAAACCCATCGGTTGTTCTCGAGGACGCCGACCTTGGAAAAGCTGTTGAGATGGTTACACGGGCCGCGTTCGGGCTGACTGGCCAAGCATGCACAGCAACCAGCAGAGCAATTGTTGTCGACAAAATCGCTAAACAATTTGAGGAGAAGCTGGTTGAACGCGTTAAGCGGATACGGGTTGGTAATGGTTTGGCTGACGGTGTGGAGATGGGCCCCGTGGTCGGCGAAAAAGAGCTGAAGAAAATCCTCTCCTACGTCGATATCGGTGTTCAGGAGGGGGCCAAACTCCTCATAGGGGGAAGGAGACTAACCTCGCCAGAGCACTCGAAAGGATTCTTCCTCGAGCCGACAATATTCACCGACGTCACACCCGACATGAAGATAGCGCAAGAGGAAATATTCGGACCCGTTTTATCCATCATACATGTGCATGACTTTGACGACGCTGTCGAGGTTGCGAACAAAATCGAGTTCGGCTTGTCCGCCTCCGTTTTCACCACAAGTTTGCCACGGGCCTTCGAATTCATTCACCGTGTCCAAGCGGGTGTGGTGAAGGTCAACAAGCCTACGACCGGGCTCGAGTTTCAGGTGCCTTTCGGAGGATACAAAAGGTCGAGCTACGGTGACATAAAGGAGCAGGGAGAAACGGCGCTGGATTTCTACTCCAAGCTCAAGACGGTTTACCTCGGCTACTGAGACGACGCACCCTGTTTCGGAGAACACCTATTTTCTCAACCCATATCTCCACAACATCATTATCCTGAAGCGAAAAATCATCAGGAGGCACTATCCCCGTCCCCGTCAACAAAACAGTGCCCGCTGGAATAACGTTGTCCAAAACCAAATAATGTATAAGCTCCTCGAAACTTCGTTTAAGCCTTGCTGTAGAGGTTGAGCCTTCGTAAACTTTTTCACCGCCTCTGTATATGGTCATGGTGATTGCGAGATTTTTCGCGTCGCCGACGCTTTCCTGAGTCGCGATGACAGGGCCGAGTGCGCAGCTTCCCCTGTAGATTTTTGCCTGCGGAAGATACAGCGGGTTTTCACCCTCTATATCTCTCGCAGAAACGTCGTTGCCTATGGTGAACCCGATTATCTCATGGCCTGGGCCTATGATTAGGGCGAGCTCGGGCTCGGGAACGGACCAGTTGGTGTCGCTGCGGATGAACGCGTCCTCGCCGGGGCCGACGCATCGCGAGGGAGTTGCCTTGAAGAATATCTCGGGCCTTTTCGCCTCATAGACCCTGTCGTAAATGCCTTTGGCGACGGTCTCGTATTCACGCGCCTCGCGGCTTCGTAGATATGTTACACCAGCACCCCATACCTCGGGAGGGAGAAGAGGTATCAACAGACGAGGAGATTTGACGTCTTCACCAAGCTGCTGCTGAAAACCCATCCGCTTAACTCTCCGATCTTTTTTCACCCGTTCGCGGATGTACTGTTCTAGGGCGACTTTTTTGGCCCTCGCTTCTTTGACCAGTGTGAGGAAACCTCTCGGCCCGCCGTATTGCGGATTCGATAGAACAAGGGCCTCGTCATCTTCTACTATGGCGAGACGTTTCCCAAGCCTCGGCACCATTATCCTCGCTATTTTCATAGCCCCTCACTGCTGTGGAAGAGTTAGCTCTCCTGCGGCCTTGGCGCGTTGAAAGATTTCATAGGTTTCCCTGAGCCCGTCCATGACCGATGTATATGCTATGTCCTTGATGTCTCTTCTAAAGGCTGTGTCGTCCACGGCATAAGCCACAGGCAGCGGGCTGTCGATGTATGAAACCAGTTCGCGTGCATCAGGAACTATTTTGCAGATGGCGTCAATTATTTCGGAGACTGAGACCACGGGGCCGCCTATGTTGTAGACTTTCGCCCCCGAGGGGTTGGCGAAGGCTGCTGCGACGAAGGCCTCTGCCACGTCTGCCGCGTATTGCATAGAGACTTTTCCGCCGAACCTTATTTTGAAGGGTTTCTTAAGAATAGCTGCTTTGAGCGCTGTTGTCACGTCGGAGGTTACTCCAACATCTCTTCCAAAGCCGTAGACGGTGTGCGGCCTCAGGCCCACGCTGGGTATGTTGTTCTCGACCCAGTAAGCGTATGCGGACAGCTCGTTGCATACCTTGAAGGCGCCGTAGTGGGTTGTAGGCTTTAGAGGCGCGTCCTCGCTCAACGGTTTCTCGCCGTAAAGCTCCTGCGGCCCATAAACAGCGATAGAGCTCGCGTACACGATGTTTTTCACGCCGCCGTATTTTTTCGCCGCCTCGAAAATTTTCAGGAAACCAACCACGTTCACCAACCCGCCGTTGACGGGGTCGGCCCTGCACTGCGGAATCTGGAGAGCGGCCAAGTGAATTATCCGCTCCACGTCATGCTCTTTCAAGACTTTGTCGAGGTCCGCCGCATTCCGTAGGTCAAGCGATATGAATGGCAGAGACTCGGGGTTGTCCATCAGATATTTGAGCCTGGAGGTGTCGAAGCGGATGTCTGATAAAATGAATTTGACGCCTTTTTTATGCAGGTTGCGAGCGACCCATGCTCCTATGAACCCTGTCGCGCCCGTGACTAATACAGTCATAGGCTTATGCGTAAATGCCTACTTTAATGGCTTTTGTGGCTATTGTTTATTTACCGCAATTTGTTTTATGGCTTGCTATGAAGAAGAATGTGTTAAAGGAGAAGCTGCGGATGGGGAAGCCTTGTGTGGGCCTGTTCGCCACTATTCCAAGTCCGTCTATAGTTGAGCTGGCGGCTGTAGCAGGGTTTGATTACGTGATAATCGACCTCGAGCATGGGGTGATTGATTATGAAACTATGGAGAACATGGTCCGAGCCGCCGATGTTCATGGATTGACTGCGGTGGTGCGTGTGCCTGAGTCTTTTGAGGATGCTGTGTTGAAGGCTCTCGAGGCAGGAGCTCATGGTGTCGAGATTCCGCATATTGGGTCTGCGGCTGAGGCGGAGAAAGCCGTTAAAGCGGTCAAGTATGCGCCTGAGGGGATGCGTGGAGTATCTCCCTATACACGCGCCGCATGGTACACAAGCATACCTCCGCGTGAGCATTTCGCTGTATCGAACAGGGAGACGATGGTGGTTTTGCAGATTGAGGGTGTAGAGGGGGTTGAGAACATGGAGGCGATAGCCTCGGTGAAGGGTGTGGATGTCTTGTTCGTGGGGCCCTACGACCTTTCGCAGGCCCTCGGTGTTCCCGGAGACGTGGATAATGAGAAGGTTTTGGCGGCGTTGAAAAAGCTTGTGCAGATATGCATGCAGAAAGGAGTTTCCGCCGGCTCCTTCGCGCCAACCATTGAGAAAGCCCGTCAGCTGATATCCCAAGGTGTAAAGTATGTGGCCTATTCCGTGGATACGGGCATCATCTACAAGGGCTTTAAACAGGCTGTCGACGAAATCTTGGTCAAGTCATAGACCCTTGTTGGCTGAGATATGCTTTTTAGAGGCCCCTCAACACCGTGGTGTAGACATGGTTTTGGAGACACGTATAGACGCCGTCGACGGGCTGGATATTGATGGCGCGGTCTTCATAGAGGGCTCGCCCACGGCAGGTGCAGCCGGTATCTTGGCGGTTAATTATCTGCGGGAGACTTTTGACGCGGTTTTGGTGGCTGAGATTGTCTCGCCGCATTTTCCCCAGATAAGCATTATTGATGATGACGGTATTGCTTCGCGTCCTAAGCTTGAGCTTTATCTGGTGAACTTGAAGGGGTTGAAGCTTCTTCTTCTGAGCCGTGTTTTCCCCGTTGAGAGCAACGAGGGAAGCTATGAGCTCGCCGCCAAGCTCTACCAGTTTCTCTCCCGACACAACGTAAACGAGTATCTTGTTCTCGCCAGCGGCAGGGTCACGGGTGACGGCAGCGTATTCGTCTCTACCACAAGCCTCGACCAATCCAAGGCTCTCCTCGACGCGGGGGCCAAGCGGAGCCCAAGCCTCGAAACACTTCCAGTCGACAGGGTCTCAGGCTTTCTCATGCTATTCTTCGCCCGCGAGGGCAAAAAAGTCTCGATGCTCTTCTCCGACTCGGCGTCATACATTCCCGACCACCTCGCCGCACGCAAACTGCTTGAAGTGGTTTCACGCTACCTCGGCATAGAGGTTGACTTCAAAGCCCTCGACACAGAGATTGAGAAACAGGCCAAGGCTATGCAGGAGGTTGAGCAGCTCGGGCTAACAGGTAGAAAAATAGTCTCGGACGAGAAACCATCCAGAGAACCATTCTACATCGGATAAAAAATTGGGTTTAGCCGAGTAGAGAGGTCAGGGCCGAGGCTATTGGCTCGGAGAGGAATGAGACGCCTTGGCTGATTACAAGCGAGATGGCGACGAATGTTCCGAAGAGTACCAACGCGACGGCGAGGTTTCCGTTCTTCAGCTCATCCTGTATGTTGAATTTCTCGATCTCGACAGCCGGCAGCTTCGAAGCCGCTTTGACCAACCATGAATAAACCCTGTTCTGAGCCCATGTAATCACGACGATGGCAAGCGGAAGCCCGATGAACAGCTGAACAAGTCCACCTACTATCGCCGGCACGTTGAAGGAGCCTGGGACAACAGCCTTACTTATCCCCGAGACAGCCTGTCCAACCACGTTGCCCACCGCGATGAGAATACCGGCGATGTAGACACCGACGGCGAGGTTCTTCTTCCGTATCTCCTCAAACTCGTTGATGTCCTTCGTGGACCTGTTGAGAATGTTGATGGCGACGGTCACGCTGAAGAGGGCTAGGGCCACCGCGAAAATAAGCTGAATCAACGCGATGACGATGTCTACCAGAGCTGTTACGAGAGACATCAAGGCGTGCTACTTTATTGCACTTTTTAAATTTTTACATACTTTTTACTCTTGGACATGGATGATGCAGCCCATGTAGTGTTTCGAGAGGCTTCTGATGTGGTAGACGCCCTGCGCACGGAATTTATGCTTCCACTTACCCTCAGGCTTAATCTCCTCCGAAGTAAAGAGATATTCTGCGGGGCCCATGTATGCCTCGATGACGTGCGGTGTCCTGTCTTTGTTGACGAAGGTGACCGTTGCGCCTTTTTTCACGGAAACGACGGAGGGCTTCATATAGACATCTTCGATTATCGGCTGACCATCATCACTCCAGCCAAAGGGAGGCTTGTCGCTTCTGTTGATGATTATTTTTGCTCGGCGGCCGTCGAGAACAGCTGCAACTAGTGGAAGAGGTAGGAGGAGGAAAGGTAGGTAGAACCATGGCGGCAGCTCCAGCCAATTCACCTCACCTCTCACGGTCGTGGTCAACTCTACCGTAGCAGTTGTGGTGGTGTTGCGTGAAACAGTTGTTGTGGCTGCTATGGTTTCTGACCGTGTTGTGGCAACGGTGGCGTAGACGGTGTTCAAAATAATTGAAGTTGAAATATCGGTGACCGTGGTTTGAACAGTTGCATGCACTGTTTCTGTAAGTGAATAAGTTGACGTGGTTAACTGTGTAAATGTGGTGTAGAGGGCTGATGAGAATGTTTCTGTCACATATCTTGTATTGGTTATTGTAGCTGTGGTTGTTTGAGTGAGAGTTGATGTGATTGCTGAAGTAGTGGTCTGTGTGTAGGTGGCTGTCGTTGTAGAGGTTGACGTTGTTGTAAAGAATAAGGAGCGGGGACAAAAAGCTCCATAAAAACCATAGATCACCACACCTAAATCCGTGTCAAAAACAGGTGTCCAAATATTTTCATCCCACAAATCATATCTTAAATCCGGCTTGAACGGCAATATACTTGGGCCCCCCACATCTGTCCACAGTGGAAACGTAAAGTTAAACAGGTTAAGAAAAACGTATTCAAGCCTATAGTACTCCGAGGCTCCGCCAAGGTAGACACAGTCGCCAAAAGCGTCAACTCCCAGAACCTGCACACTATAATATGGGCTTTCTTCGCCGCGTATACGGAATCCAAAAGATGCTTCGCCGTTGAATTTGTTTACGGCAAGCAACAAACCATGAGACGGCCGCTCACTACCTGAACCCATGTAATCATTCGTGGAGAAACCGCCTATGAACAAGTATGTATCCGAAACCGCCCCTGACACACCATAGGCAAACCGTATCACAATGTGTTCTGGCGGAGTGGTCGAGGGGTCCATGTAAACGTTAAAGGCCGGATAAGATTGAACCCATAGACTGTTCATGTATCTGTCAAACTTGTGGACAGCTACAACATCATTGGCCATGAACTTCCGATATGTCTCGATTACGTAGACGTCGTTATTATTCCTGTCCACAACTATCTCCAGCCCTGGGAAAAACCCTTCTATAGGAAGCAGAATGGTTGTGTTGGTGGGAGACAGGTTTGTCTTGTTGAGCTCTAGGATGAACACCCTTGCCCCATTCCAATTTGCACTATTGTACCCGGTTATTCCTCCTACATAGACTCTTTGGTCCCCGAGAGCTATCGACAAGCCTAAATCACTTGCCGGGTCGTATATTTGATAGAATCCGTCGATTACCGGTTGCAGATATTGGTCAAGCCTAACAACATAAAATCCCAATCTTTCGGCTATAAAAAGCCCAACCAGCAGATAAACACCCGTCTCGTCAACAGCCAAATCAATACCCTCACCGGTTAAGATTGTGACAAAAGAAATTTCTTCAAAATCAGTTACATAAAATCTATGAATCCCGGTTAGATTACAATCGGCTTTTGAAAAAGCCGCGACATACACAGCTATAGCTCCGAGTCTCGAGGCCCAGTAATAACCTGCCACAAAGACATGAGTCTGATTCAATTCAACCGATGCAGCTAACCCGAAAGCAAACCCAGTGTCAACAGGGAATTCGACATAGTTGCTGCAGCGATGAGTATGATCAGGGTTCATGATTGTTAGAGAAGACTGAGGTAGTCTATAATCTATAGATGATGTGGAACCCACCATGTATATCCCGTCCTCGTCGACCTCAATATCATATACCGATGCTAGCCCCGCGACGCCTCTGTTCTCAATATCAAAGGTCCGAAGCAAACCATATGCGGGGTCTGCTTGAGAAGCTTGCCAAGGCATCAACCACAGTAACGTCAAAAGAACAGTGACTATGATTAAGCTTGTGTTTCTTTTCATCATTGAAACTGCCGACACAAAGTGATATTCTTAATTCTTAATTTGCCAGAATCTGTTATATATGGTGACTTATTACCCATATATTACGGGCGTAATGCCGGTCTCGACTGACGGTGAGAAATGGCTGCCGCTCTACGGGTAGACTACTTCGTAGATGTATACGTATGCGAGTGATTGGTAGGGTGGGCTTGACTGGTATACGAGGCGGAAGTAGTTGAGTTGGCTGGGGTTGTAGAGGTGTCCGGGGCCGAAGGCTGTTTGGGTTGGTTTGTATGGGATGAGTTGGCCGAGGAGTGTTTGCCAGAACCGCTGAGTGGGCTGGAAGTTCTGGTCAACGTAGTCCGATTCCCGGTAGAAATGTCCGGTCTGGTTGGCTATCCGCAGCATCCAAATCCACTTCCCCTCGTCGCCGAACCCGAGCAAACGCCCATACGCCTGACCACCCTGCACAACAAACTGATGCGTCACATAGATAACCACGTGTGTGACGTTGTGGCGGCGGAAAATCTCCATCGCAGTTCTCTCATCGCTCATGAAGGCGTGGGCCACGTCACCTATCTGCGTCGAGTTGATTGTTCCGTTGTCGATGAGCGTGATTCTCTCACCCAGTATGGTTATCCAGTAGCCGTAGTCCCACCACGACGCCACAACCGCGTCCTTGGGGAGATTGTCACGCATCCATGCAAGGGCCCTGACCCAGTCGGGGATGGATTGGCGGGCGGGGAAGCTCGATGTAACAATCGTGGCAGGCTGGTAACCCTGGTCGATAGGCGACAAAGTAACTCTCGAACCAAGCCCTCCATAGACCGACGGCACAATCGAGACAAGAAGCAGGAGAACAAGCAGCACAGGCGTGAATGCGGCGAGCCCTATGTTCACCTCCTCACCCCTTCTCTTCGAAGCACGTCTCTGTGCAATCAAGTCACCAAGCCGGGTGAAGACAAATGCGTAGCCATGTCCCGCGACAAGCGCGACAGCCGGTGACGCGAGGAGGGAGAGGCGGACCATCGATGACGCGAAATACGCCGCGAAGAGGAGAAAGAGGACGATGAAGAGGTCGGGGTCGCGCCGCGTCTTGATAAGCTGGTAAACGCCAATAGGCACGAGAGCCAGGGCCAGCCCAAAGTCGGAAAACATGATGGACCACGTCGGAACCTGGTTTTCCGCAACCGATTCAACGATGGGCAAAGCGTCGCGGAGACCCGGGAGCAGAACGGAGAGGAACTTGAGCCCCGGCACACCGAGGAAACCGAGGCCCAGCAAAGAGAAGAACCCGACAGCCGAGAGAAAGAGCACCGTTAAAATGGTTAAACGCCTTACCTCGGGCTGCTTTATCCGCGAAGCCGCCTCAAACACGGCGAGGATGAAGAGGGCGATGAAGCCTGAGAAGATGGTGATTTCGCGGATGTAGCCGGGGCCGAGCTTGGGGACAGACACAGCGATGGACGTGTATACGGCGAAGGCGAGGGCTGTCGCGACCAGCAGGTTTCGGCGATATCTTCCGATTACGGCGAGGATGACGCTGAACAACGGTATGTACGCTAGCGGAAACTTGTGCGCACCCCAACTAGCTGCCATGAAGCCGAGAAACAGCCCCGACAACAAGGAGAAAACAACCGTCCCACGCAGACTCCTCTTCTCAGAAATCGCAGCCAAGTAGAAGATGTATCCGCCCAGCATCAGAGGCAGGCTGAGGCTCTCGTCATCAAACCATCCCAGATGAGTACGCCCGATATGCGCCGTGCTAATCGCCATGAACAGCGCAGCGGCCAACCCCGTAGAGGAGCCGCCGACACGTTTACCGAGAAAATATACGGCGACAACAGTCAACACCCCGTAGACAACCGGCAGCGCCGCGGCGAGCTCGAGAGTGTCCACGGTTACGCCGAAGGATTTGAGGGTGAGGTAGATGAATGCCATCGCGAAGGGGATGCCGGGGAAAGCCGTGCGCCCCATGTCCCGGCCCCACGGATACCACGACATCGTATCATGCCAGTTGAAGAACTCGGCGAACCCGCCCCAGCCCCGCTCAATCACGAACAAAGCCTCCTTATATTGAACCCATGGGTCAAACTCGGAGAGAGCAACACCCCAGCGGAGAGGCAGCACACGGAGAACAAAAGCCGTGCTCAGCAACAGAAGAAGAATACCCAGCTCAGCCAAACGATGCCTCCCACCCAGCACACGGTCCACACGCCTCAGCCCAGACAAAACACGCCCAACAGACAAACCCGTTCCAGCCAAATTCCCCCAAACACCAGACTAAAAACCTATTTCCAATAATACGAACATAGTCTCGAATTATTACGAGAGCCGGCGACTAATGTAAAAGATTTAAAACTCTCTTCCCGTGAAGCCGCCATGATGAGGAGAATTTGTGTAGCTGGTTTGTTGGCTGCCCTGATGTTAACGGCGGTTATGAGCGGGTTAGGTGAGGTTGTCAGCTTCCGCCTCTCCTACGGCGGCCCCGCAGACGACATCACCACAGACATCTACGTCGACGCCAACGGCATATACACCGTGGGTTACACAACATCTTTCGGCCCCAACACACCCAACGCTTTCCTCACAATCTTCAACAGCGACAACACCCATCGATGCAGCGTAGCCCTCGACCTCGGAGCCAGCGAAGAAGCCAGAGCCCTGACATTTCACAACAACAAAATATACATGCTCGGAAAAACAACAGCAGGGTCGACGCCCCCCAACCACTTCGTCGCCGTCTTCGACACCAGCTGCAGCCTCCAAACCATAAACCTCTACGACATAGGGCCCGGCGAAGAAGTAACAGACATAGCCGTCGAGCCGGCCGCTTCCCCATCGTTCTATGTCGTAGGCTATCAGCCGGGTATTGGCGCATTCGTTGAGAAGCTTGACTCAAGCCTCAACGTGGTGTGGGCCAAGAACTTCAAGGTGCGTGGTGGAAACGATTTGGCGAACGCGGTCGCCTTCGCTGGAGGCCGCGTCTACATAGCTGGCACATCCGACGACGGAAGCTCCCTCGAGATGTTTGTCACAGTCTTCGACACCAGCGGCAACCACATAGCCACAAGAGAAATAGGCGGGTCAAACAACGACGAAGCATATGACGTCATCGTCTCTGCGGGAAACATCTACCTCGCCGGAAAAACATTCATCGCGGGAAGACAGGATGAAGCTATCCTGGTGCGTCTGGACTCTGGCTTGGCGCTACAGTGGATAAGAGCCTTTGGAACATCCACAGGCGACGAGGTCGCGTATGGCTTAACAGCCGTGGGCGGAACCCTCTACATAGCCGGCTACACCACCGGATATGGAACACGGGACGTGTTGCTCGCAGCCTACGCCGCCGACGGAACATTCTCACACTCATTCTTCATCACCGGCGGCCCCTCGGGCGACGACTGGGCTCATTCGGCGGCCTCGCTCGGAGCATGTGTCTACCTCGCGGGCCAACACGTCAACTTACCGCTCTTCTACGTCATAAACGACCTACAAAACGCACAATCCTCCTCTGTTTCGCTGACGGTTGAAACATTGACACCGACCATGACCAATGTCACCCCATCAACATCACCGCCTTCACCCGGCGTCGCAACCTACACACCTTCGATAAACACCGCAGCCAACATCAACTCCTTTTACTCAAGGTTCTGCCCCGACAACCTTGTCTCAACAAGCACGACCACAGTGACCTCGACAGTTGGCACAACCACCACGGCCACGGCTACAGCGACAACCACGACAACCGCCTACGCAATAGCCACGACAACAATCACGCAGACAAGCTCCGTCATCCTCGTCTCAACAGCAACCAGCACCACAACAATCCCAGTCACAACAACTCAGACACAAACACAGACGACGACAAACACCCAAACAGTGACAACCACAGCCACCACAACCACAACCTCAACAGCACAAACCACACAGACACAGTCAACAACACTAACCCTGACACAGATAACAACCATCGCCTTCGCCGAACCCGTCTCAACCTACATACTCCCCATGCTCCTCATACTCATAGCAGTCCTCGTGGGAACAGCGATAATCGTCGGCAG
This sequence comes from Nitrososphaerota archaeon, assembly GCA_041641305.1. GTDB lineage: Archaea > Thermoproteota > Nitrososphaeria_A > Caldarchaeales > Caldarchaeaceae > Caldarchaeum. The sequence goes on from JBEPYN010000002.1 coordinate 39,679, forward strand.
AAGAAGACAACCCCAGCCACAACCACCCACCTTCTAAACTTTCCCAACCATTTTGCTATTTTTTCTGATAGTGACAACGATAAACAACGCACTACTCTCCAACAAAAAGGAAATTCTCAAACTGCGATATAGCCGAGGTAAATGGCGGAGAAAGATGTAGTGACTTGGTCCGCGGGGAGGAAAATTAGCCTTTTTAAATGGCTGATGAGGGAAGGGTGTCGGGATGGCTGAGAGAGTTAGGCGGCTTATCGACGCTGTGTATGAGCTGGTTCAGAGGCCTGGGTTTCAGGAGCTGTTGTCATGGCTTGCCGTGGTTGTTTCGAGTATTGTTTTGGCGGGTGTTGTTTACAATGTTGCTTCGCGGGTTGTGATTGGTGTGGCGTTTATCGGCGACTCTGTCAGGGTGTTTTACCCCGATACACGGGTTCAGACGGTTGCGGAGATGATGGTTGTCGCAACCTTCTACATCCTCGGCTTCGTCGGCCTCCTTCTGTATGGTGTGGCTTTCAGCAAACGGTTCAGCCCCAGAGCCTCCCGCTACATGCTGCTCTTCAGCACCCTGCTCATCACGCTCGCCGCCCTCGGGCTAATCGGCGGATACCTCTCAAAAACGTAGAAACTCCACACCCTTCTCCACTATCTTAAAATAGATTTTCTGGGCAACGGGCTTCTCCTGCATCACCACCGAAGCGTCGCGTCCTCTCTGAACCTTGGCAACCACGTCAGACCAATAGGTGACTATGCGGGCTGCGACAGGCTCCTGCGCATCGATCGCTGGAATAGAGTGGACAAGACCCACCAAGACGACGGAGATTTTCCTAACGATTGCGAGGTTTTTCAGTAAAGCGGCTTGTAGCGAGAGGGCCCTGTATATAGGTAGGTCTGTGGATGGTTTTCCGCTGAGCTCGAGCTTGTGTAGGTAGGTGAAGTCGTCGCAGACTATTAGCGACGCGTCCGAGGGCGGGAAATCGTGGACGTTGAGCAGCGTCTCGAGCTGTTCATGGAATGTTCGGGGCTGGCTGATGTAGAGCTGGTCAAGCCTCTCAACTGGGAAAATCTGTCTAAGACGAGCAGGGTGCAGCCGTGCTCCACAATCTATCCAAACAACTTTTCCACCTCTCTCAGCTATCTTCGCCGCGGCTGAGAGAAGCAACGCTGTCTTACCCGACTTCTCCTCACCATACAGCAGATAAGACGATGTGGACTTGAAGTCTGCTGTGAAAAAATCTCTGATGCCTGCCGTCTTCACTGTCTCGGAAAATGGTGAGACGGGTTATAGGCTTAACTTTTTATGATGCTGGATTGTGTGGACGGCGGCTCAGGGGGCTGATGATGCGGCGGATTATCCGATTCAAGCCCGAGTATCTTGACCTTATTCTCAAGGGCTTGAAGACGTCAACCATCAGGCCCGGCGACGGCGGCGACTACGCCAAGGAGCTGATTCTGACAGATGGAAAACGCAGAATAGCAGCGGAGCTGCTCGCCGTAGAGGTCATGACCCTCCGCGAAGCCGTAAACACACGCTATCAACTTGAGGGATACAGCTCACCCGAAGAACTCTACCAAAGCATCAAAAAAATCTACAACAACATCGGACCCGACGACCCCGTAACCATCATCCACTTCAACCCAAAAACATAAAAAACTTGCCAAACATCTAAACAAAACAGGCGGCCGTAGTCTAGCCAGGTAGGACGGCGGGGCCCCGGCCCGCAGGTCCCGGGTTCAAATCCCGGCGGCCGCATTAACCACGAAGCAAACAAGGGAGAATCCAGACTCGATTTTCAGACTGCAACATTAGCCCAAAGACCACATCCACTACGGCTGCCTTTTTTCTTTGCTTGTGCACATGGATTAAAACAGTTATGCGGGGGGTGGGATTTGAACCCACGAACCCCTGCGGGAGCAGGTCTTGAGCCTGCCGCCGTTGGTTTTGTCCAGCTTTTGCTGGACGGATTTGACCAGGCTTGGCTACCCCCGCCCTGTTTGGTTTGCGGTGTTGCTTGATTTAGGCTTTTTCACATGGTTGTTAGAGGAAGTATTCGAAGTCTTGTTCGCGTCTGCGTTTGAGGTGGGGGCGGAATATTTTCGCGGGTGAGATGTGGGGGTTCAGGTCTATGTGTATATGTGTGCCTTGCCAGATGCATAGTTCGCCGCCCAGCAGGTCGTGGGCCATGTAGGGCTCGTTCTCGTTTAAGCCGAGATCCCAAATCGGGACGCGTAGCACGACTGACTGCGGGTTCACGGGGTCGAGGCTTACAACCATGAGAACCACGTTGGCCAAGTCGCTGGTTGTCTTCAGATATGCGAGAATGTTGTTGCCGACTTCGCAGAACCTTAGGTTAAACGTGTCCTGGAGAGCCGGGTTCTCTCTCCTAATCCTGTTAACCCTCGCAATAACGTCTTTTAGTCCCCACCCGACCTCTAGGTTCCAGTGCTTTATCTCGTATTTTTCCGAGTTGAGGTATTCCTCTTTTCCGGGTATGGCTTTTGTGATGCATAGCTCGTAGGGCGGCCCGTATATGCCGTAGTTGGAGGAGAGTGTCGCGGCGAGAAGCAGTCTCATGATGAAGGCTGGGCGTCCTCCTACTTGGAGATATTCTGGGAGGATGTCTGGAGTGTTTGGCCAAAAGTTTGGCCTGAAAAACTCCCTAACCTCGGTCTCAGTCAGCTCGGTCAAGTATTGGATGAGCTCCCATTTCATGTTCCGCCATGTGAAGTAGGTGTAGGATTAAGCCCAGTTTTGCGAGATGATACATGACCTTCGGCCTCGTAAAAGCCTCCGAGAGAAAGATGACGTCTGGATACTTTGACTTCACGCGTCAGATCAACCATTCCCAGAACAACACTATCCGCTCCAGCTCCTCTCAGAGAGCTTCCCCTTCCTCGGACTCGAAGTCTAAAGGCATGACATCCTCACATTTTTTCGGCGTGTTCTCGGCGTATCTCCGTCTGGGAGCTTGCAGAGATAGCTTCGCCGTGTGTCTATTTTTCCCCAATATATCCACCCATTTGTCCTCTCCTATTTTTCTCACCTTAGCGTCTTGATATGGCTAAAGTATTGTGAATGTTATTCCCTCGGATGCTAGGATGCTGAGTGCCTCGTTGTCTACGGCTGTTTCGGGGAGCTGCATCCCCTCAGGCTCTCTTCTAAACCTGTCTTCAAAATCGCGTGTACCCCAGCTCACCTGCGTTATTTTATCTCTCTTTGAGGCGGGAGGCATTATCATGTAGTTGTAGACCTGCGCCGTCGCGGAGCCGTGGCCCGAGAACCTTTCCATGCTTTTCTTGTCAGCCCAAAGTTGAAGCTTATCCATGAATAGTTGTTGACCGTGTCTATTATCTTGCCGTCGGGCTCCACTATTCTGGAGTAGGCGTTCGGGCCATAGCATTCAGCGGTTATCCGCTCGTTCCAGTCATGGTAGGGATAAGCCGGCTCCTGGTGCTCCACATCCTCTAGCCACGGGTTTTCACGAGGAGGTTGTAGAAATGGCCATGTATAGAGATGAATTTTGAACGGTTTTTACCCATTCTGAGCTGCCGATATCATAAGCCTACTGCGGCATTTAGGTTTGCGACATCTGAGCGCTTAGAAGTCATCTCCTACAAATCTAGCTGTCTAAACAGCTATCTTCTTGTAGAGGTTCAGGTTCTCCACAACTTCCTCGACTTTGTCCCTGAGCTTGTTCTCGAAAGGCCCTCTGAATACACCGTATTCTACGAGGTATATTTCATCGCCGACGACCGCGGCTTCTACAGGGTTGTGTGTGACGTAAACCATCGGGATGTTGAGTGACCTGACGAGGTTCCAAAAGTTGACGCTGTTGGGAAAGTCCAAGGATGTTGTGGGCTCGTCAAACAACATCACCTCAGCTCCCCGCAGTAATAGAATGGCTAGGGCCAAGAGCTGTGCCTCGCCGGCGGAAAGCTTCTCTTTACGCAAAATCGGCTCCAAACGCAGCTTCTCTATCACTGGCTGCGGATCAGTGTTGAATATTTTGGCGAAGTACTTGATTGTGTCTTTGGGTTTGTGGGGGAGTTTGACTGGTTGTTGAGGCATGTATCCGACTCTTCTCTCTGCGGGCGGGAGGTTGGTGATGTCGCGGCCGTTCAGCGTTATGACTCCTTTTCGAGGCTTTATGAATCCTGCTATGGTTCTTAGCAGGGTTGTTTTTCCCGTACCGTTACGTCCAAGTATGATCGTTATTCTTGTTGAAACAAGTTTCTCGACCTTTAGACGGAAGCCTTTTCGCTCAACTTCAAGCTCCTCGACCACAAGCAAGTTAGCCACTTCTCCATGAGATGAGGTATAGTAGGCTGCTGAAGGCTATGCCTAAAGCTGCGACGATTAACGCGTATGGAACAGCTACTTCGGCCCCTCCTGTCTGGAAAAGCTCGAACATGTAAACCCCCACCGTCGAAGGCCTATAAGCCACAATCAGAAGCGCGCCAAGCTCCGAGAATGCTCTCAACCACATGAGCAGGAAAGAGACAGCCCAACCCAGCCCTATCACTCGCATATGTATCCAGATGTTGCGCAGCTCTCCCACTCCCAGCACCGATAGAAACTCGTCAAGAGACTTGATGGTGCCGGATAGCCCTGAAGCCACCGAGCCAACACCCAGCGGCAGCGAAACAATCATCATCGTAACGACGACCGCGGGCCATGTGTCCACGATGTTCAGCGCCAAAAAAAGCGGCAGCACCATAAGCCCTATAGCTGTATGAGGTATAGCTGTCGCAAACATCAGAAAAGGCAAGATTACAGCGAGGCCTCTTGCAGCGACATAGAACCCGAGCATGACGGCAAGCGGAAAAGCAAGTAGAGACGCTATTGAAGCAGCTAACACAGTGTTTATGATGGAGGTGTACAGGTCTGGAGGCAGGGTTAGACGTCGGTAGAGAAGAGGCGGTAGAAAGAGAACAGCGACATATATCGCGGCGGCCACCACCGCAGATATTTTGAGAAGATTTTTCATAGCCTCTCAACCAGCGGCGCTTATTCCTGCACTGGACAAGTCAATCTGCTTCAGCAGCTCAAGCAGTTTATCTCCTTTTTCGCTGAAGCTTAGAGCCGTGGCTTCGAATCGTTTGACAGCGATTTCTCCGCTCTTGAGCTTGGCCACTATTTTGATTGGCGGGTCTTTCTCAAAATTCAAGGATGGAGGCATCTCTATGATGCTGTATGTTTGTGTATAGTTTCGGACGATGATGAATGGTGAGTGTGCGAAGATGCATTCCACGCCACCAGTCTCGAGAAGTGTTCCCGCGCCGTCGAGGTTTGGCCTCAGGTAGAACCGTCCCGACGCCGATATTTCAGAAAGCACCATGACCAGGGTGTCGCCGGATTTTTGAAAACGTATGTTCAGGCTTTGCTGCAGCTCGTCTATAAGCTCTGGAAACCGGTCGCCTGCGATGAGGTACATTGCGGCCAAGGCTCTGTAGCCGATGGGTGCTTGATTGGGGTCTGCCAGCCCCAGCTTCACAGTCCTTAACGCATCGAGGCTTTCAATCCCTTTTTGACAAACGAGAACGAGTCTAAAGTATCCCAATGTGTATTCTTTCCGGTAGTTGAGACCATGCTTCAGCTCGCTGTCGACTGTGAGGAAGAGGTCGGGGATTCTCCCTGACTTGATAAGGTTGGCTGCTGCAACGCTGCCGTAAACCTGTATGTCCAACGGTTCCGATGCAAGAATGGATAGCTGGTTTGAAACTTTCCTCAGAGTTGGCGCTGAATAAACAACCGCAGCCCGCCTGTCTGAGCTGGACACATACACGGTCACCGGCAGTAAAGCAATTAGTACCGTCGCGATAGCTAATATGAATTTTTTGCTTATCATGTAGTCTGGAATTGATCTCATGTTTTTATATTTTGATGTGTTATTTCATATCGGTGCATATCGACTTTGGTAACCATAACCCTTGAGGGGAAAACCATGGACCTTGAGCAGGAAAGGTTCGAGCTTCTCGAGAGCATAAACAGAACATCCAGCATATCTTCTGCCTGTCTCCAGCTGGGCATCAGCTACAGAACCGCCGTTAACTGGTTGAAGGATATTGAGAGAAAGGCGGGAGGCAAACCCGTCGAATCCATCCGAGGAGGAAAACACAAAGGCATGACACGTCTCACGGAGATCGGGCACAAGCTTCTCGAAGCATACTACTCCACCCAATCAATCCACAGACCAGGATTCGTCAAATCATTCATAGAACTCAGGCTCAGTGCAAGAAACATACTCACGGGACGTGTGAAGCATGTGACCGAAGGAGACGTGATAAGCATGGTGAGCGTCGACTTGGATGACCATCAAGAGGTGAAGTCCGTTATAACCACCGACAGCCTAAAACGTCTTAAAATCGCTCCCGGCGACCCGGTCCTCATCATCCTGAAAGCCACAGAAACCCTCCTGATGAAGAGATGAAAAACAGCAGAGCGGCTCTGCAGCTGTTTTCCCCGTAAAAACCTACACAGCTGCTGCTTCGTTGAACATTATTCGTGCCCACCTTTTCTTCCAATTCATGAGTGTCTCCCAGCTAGTGCCTCTACATTCTTTTTTCATAATTAGTGAATGCTTATATTATGCATATAAGTGTTTTAGACGGTGGTTTGGATGGAGCTGGCTAAACCCGTGTTGACCGTTGACGTGAAGGGCGCGATGTGCCCGTGGCCTGTGCTCAAGACCCGTGAGGCAATTCAGCGGATAAACGTGGGCGAGGTTATCGAGGTCCTCGCAACAGACCCTGCGTCGAAGCCCGACCTCGAGGCATGGGCACGCAAAACAGGAAACCGCATCCTATCAGTTGAGGAAAACGGCTCAGACCCCGTCGTCTACAGATTTTTGATTGAGAAGGTGAAGTAGATGAGTGAGGAGAAGACACGGCTGGTTATTGTGGCGAGCCGTGGAACAGCCGACGGCCTATATCCCGCGCTGATTCTCGCGACAACCGCTGTTGCTCAGGGGAGAGAGGCCGCAGTCTACTTCACGTTCGGCGGCATGAAGCTCTTAACCAAGCAAATGGCTGAAACCATCAAGCCATCGATAGACCTCGGCGTCAGCAAAGAGCAGCTTGAGCAGCTTCTCGCAAAAGGCGGGATGCCGAGCCTACTCGACATGCTGAAAATGGCCAAGCAAAGCGGTGTAAAGGTTTATGCATGCTCGCCAACCATGAACCTCTTCGGACTGAAGAAAGAGGACTTGGTTGATGTAGTCGACGACATCATAGGCGCGTCAACCTTCCTCGAAATAGCGTCGGACCCGAAGACACTTGCTCTCTTCATCTAGCTACTCCAACACCGTGAACTCGGCCACGAGCACACGTTTCTCTCCGCCGACATCCACTTCTTTCACAAGCCTGTAGTCGCCGGGCTCGATGTCCACGGGCAGCTCAACCTGTTTGCTTAACGATTTCCCAGACTCCAGATTATAGTAGATCGCTATCCATACGCGGTCTTTCATCCACTCGACCGACACCCATTCACCGTCTTGTTTTTTCTGGATATCATAGGGTTCGCCGAAGCCGATGGTCTCCGGTGTGTTGTTGACGACGGTGTATGTTAGGGTTCGCTGGCCCTTGTAGAGCTCCGTTTTATCCAAGATGAGAAGAACTTCTTTAACCGGGGGCGCGGGGCCAAAGGGCTGTGGTGCCATGCTCAACGCCAGTATCACCAGAGCCGCCGACGCAAAAGCTGCGGCCGACAGAATCAACGCCGTCTTCATGGCTCTTATCTGTTTCTAGATGCTTTATTTCTATTGTTTAGAACAGTGTTTCGGAGGTTTTTTCTGACCTGTTCTTCATGGGCTTCTGCTCTGCTGATGAGGGCGCGGTGATTTTTTCAAAGCGTTTGCCGCTTTTTTGAAGCATCCTGCTCGTGGGCTGAATATGGATGTGAATATGATGTTTGCGATGGCTATGAGTAGGAGGGTTTGGCCTGCGAGGCTTGTGGAGCTGTTGAAGAGGATGATGGTTGGGACTGTGAGTGGGAAGAGCATGGACGCTATGGGGCCTGCGGCGAACATGGCTGCGTAGCCGCGTGGCGATGCATTGGTGTTTGCGCGGTCTATTTTGATGCCGAGGGCGATGGGAAGTGTTTTGAATTGTTTTGGCAATATGTTGAGGCGGACGATGTTGCTGAGGCCGATGTAGTAGTTGCTGAACCTTATGCCTGCGAGTCTTCCGACGATGTAGTGGGCGAGGTCGTGTGTGAAGAACCAGAGGAGGATGAATGAGATGAGACCCGTGATCAGCCTGCCCCCGGGTATCTGGAGGGGCTGGAGCCAGAGCAGTATATAGGCCGCCGCTATCCCCAACAGTGATATCAGGTTTCCTGCTGCGAGGCTGATTTTGAAGGGGTCTTTGTAGATGGGCTGTGGAGCCGCTCCGAGGCTGTGTTTGATGGCTTCATGTCGGTAGGTGAGGATTTTTTTGAAGAAGCGGCCTGCGAAGGGGTTGCTTGACTCGAGAACCATGTCCTCGACTATTTTTGTGCCACCGTCAGCCGGTGTGGTGATGATGGTGTGGTAGAGTTTTCCGAAGGGGAAGTCGAGTGTCTCGTGGTATTGCTCGGTGGCGGAGCGTTCGGTGATGCGGAAGCGTGTCTGGTAGCGTTGGCCGAGAAGACGGAAGGAGACGGTGTATACATCTTTCTCCCGTGAGACAAGCTTCATCCCAAGCTCCATGGGCCAAACCTTCCTCATGTTCTCGACGTTGCGGAAAAACTCGTAAACCTCCTCAACCGGCCGCGGCACAACATACTCGAAACGGAAAACCCACTTCACAGCCCGTCAAACACGGCCTCAGACTATAAACATACCTTCACAACAAACACATTATCGGATTCTCCATAAGCAGACTCCTAAACAAACTGCAGCAAATCCATCATGGCTCAACAAAACCAAGTAACCTAAAAAAGATATTAACGATCCACGCGCTATCAGCCATGTGGCCTCATCCGCAGTCATGCAGGTTATCGGGGAGCTGAAAAGTTACAAAAAAGCACGCTATAGGTATGGAAATGAGACACGTGAGACTCTGCTCGCCGCAACAGCGGTCGCCGATATAACGGGCGGCGAAGCCATCATACTCGCACCCGAAAGCCTTGTAACATCTCTTGAACCCGACAGAGACGAGGCCCGCAAACTCCTCGAAAACCCGACGATGTTTAAGCAGAGAGTGTTTGAACAGCTTGAGCAAAGGGGTGGGAACTATCCAAAACCGGTGGTAGAAATTTTACCCAGTATAGGAAGCTTCAGCCAGCGAGAAAACGGTTGGAGAATAAATGCACAGGGAAGCTTCGCCGTCATAGAGGCCGCATTATTCCTCATCATGAGAAAACTCGTCAAAGAAGGCAAAAACATAACACTGGTTATCACGAGCGGACTCAACATCTACCCCGCGCTGGCTCTGCGAACCCTCTACAACATCCTCACTTACCAGCTTCTCTCCGCCTACCCTCACAGACCCAGCCCAGAACCTGAGCACAAACTCGCCTACCACACCATACCCACGCAAGAAAACGCGGAAATACCAATAGAGACACAACCCGTGGACACAACCATCTACAACGCCTTCCCCCTAACCCTCGAAGAAATCAAGAACCTTGGAACAACCTATAGAGAGGAACTCCGGCAAAATCTCATGCGATACCTAAACAATGGGTTGAAAGCCTTCAATAGCATAAACCGCAACACACCTCTGCCACTCTACTACAATCAAATCATCGAAGAACTGGCCTCCGAAAACGTGATGGGGCTGGAGCAACAGGTCGCCGATGACCTTGAAAAAAGAATCGAATGCATCGTCGAGGAGGAGAACGGCCAAATCATTATAAATCGTTCCGTGGAACCTCTCCCCATGTCCCTCGTCCGCAGAACGATAACGGCGCTGGCCATGACAAGGTCGCTGATGAAGCTAGTCAAAGAGGCTCGAGAAAGCATGGTGGACGGCCACGTTCCACTCGACGCCATAAAAACACTCTTCTGCGTGAAGATTTACCGAGACGAGCCGCATTTCAGACATAACAGATACCTTCTCGAGAACGAGTTAGAGAACATAGAGAGCTTGAAAGACAAGATTGGTGAGGAGGAACAGTGTTTGAATGATTTGCTCGCTGGGGGAAAGGGCTCCAGCGACATGGTGCGCAACTTCTTCGCCCACAGCGGGTTCCTTAGAGACATAACCTACGTCAAAAAAGATGCGTCAGGCAAAATTCTCCTCAAATACAGTCAAGACGAATCCGAAAAAGTTGGAAAATGGCTTCTGGAGAAATAATGGGTGGATGATTTTGCTTTTTCTCGGAATTGATTTGGCTGGCGTTGAGACGAGGCCCTCGGGGGTGGCTGTTCTCGACGAGCACTTGTATGCGCGGACTTGGGTGCGTTTTCTTGACGCGGAGATTCTCGCAGATGTTGATGAGCTGAGGCCCGTTGCGGTGGGAATTGATGCTCCTCTTGGTCTGCCGCGTGGAAGGGCCAGCCTCGAGACACGTGGGCCTCCACATTTTAGGATATGTGATAATGAGCTGCGGCGACGGGGTATCAGGTTCTTCCCCATCACGATAGGCGCTATGCGTAAACTGACAGTACGTGGAATAAGGCTTGCCGAGGAAATCCGCCGCAGAAACATCCCCGTCTATGAAACCTATCCCGGCGGGGTGCAGGACCTTCTCGGCCTTCCACGAAAACATCACAGTCTCAAGGGCCTAGTCAGAGGGCTCCGAAAACTCGGCGTCAAAAACCTGTCACCGAAAATCTCGGCCGACGAAGCAGATGCCGTCACATGCGCCTACGTGGTCTACCTGTGGTGGAGAGGGTTGTGTGAGGAGGTTGGTGTGCCCGATGAGGGTGTGATGATTCTCCCCAGGCAGAGGCTCTGACTATTGTGCGAGAGGCTCGGGCGGTTCAGGCGGCTCCTCGAAAACCTCGGGCCATTTAACGGCGTTGTTCATGTCTCTTTCTGCAAGCTTTTTCTCTATCTGTTGGCGGAGTGGCTCGAGCCATGTGGGTAGAACAAGCCGGGAGCCGAGTGTTTCACGCGGCTCGTCGACATCGTAGCCGGGGCCCTGTGTCGCCAGCTCAAGCAGGTTTCCATCAGGGTCTCTGAAGTAAAGCGACTTGAACCAGAACCTGTCGACGATGCCTGAGTTTCTCCAGCCAACCGAGTTAAGCCGCCTCATCACAAGCCGCTGCACCTCCTCCGATTCCGCACATAAAGCGATGTGGTGAACAGAGCCTCGGGCCACGTATCCATCCACGTTCACGGGATCAACTATGCACCGTAGATAGACGTCACCATCCATGTCATAAACCCGCAGCATGCCAGCAGAGGCCTCAACATTCACTATGTTGAGAAACTTTTCCAGAAACCTGCTGGTCAACCCTGGGTCGGATATAATGGGCGATGCGTGGTCAAATGCTGTGAGCTTCATGATCTGTGTGATTGCCGTGGGTGTCGGTGTCTGTGTGAAGAGTTCCTTGAGATAGGCGTGGTCTGCTTCGGGGTAGGGTGTTGCCAGTTCGAGGAGGACACCGTCGGGGTCGCGGAGATAGATGGATGCGAGGCCGCCGTAGATGTATGGGCCCTTGGCGGCGATGTTTCTCTCCCTGAGATAATGGAGCCACTTAGCCAACGCCTCTGGGGAACCGACCCTGTATGCTAAGTGATGCGGCGAGCCGTATCCGGGATAGCCACGCGGCAGCTCGGGCCACTCGAAGAAGGTGATGGCGCTTCCCGTCGGCTTGTCGAAATTGGCGTAGAAGAGGTGTCGGTGATAGATGTCGTCCTGGTTTACGGAGAGCTTGACGCGGCGGAGGCCCAGCACCTCCGTGTAGAAACGGTTGTTGACCACGTAGCTGCCGGTGACGAGCGTGATGTGATGCAGGCCTTTGACGAGGCTTTCCACAGAAGCGCTTAGCTTGTTGCCTGATTTTAACGTGTCTCCTTCTCCAAAGGTTGTTTAACCAGCTGGGCCTGAAGCACCGAGACGGATACCGCTGTGAGGAAAGATGGGATGGATGCGCCTATGTCGGGGGCCAGCTGCAGTATGGTGACGTAAACCATTATTCCAGCTATCCATGAGACGAAGCCGCGGACTTTGACGCCGCTCGGCTGATAGAACTCGTCGACGGTCGGCGGGTTGTTTCTCCTGTTGATGAAGAACTCGGCTGTCATGGCTCCGAGAAGCGGCACAAACAGCGAGCCTATGAGGAGGAGGAACCATTCATACTGCAGCAGCGGAACCGTTAGGGCGAGAAGGGCTCCCGCGGCTGTTGTGAAGGCTGCGAAAACCCACTGAGGTGTTTTGGGGAAGATGTTTTGGAAGGAGACGGCTGAGGAGTAGATGTCGGCGAAGCCGTTGTCTGTTTCGTCGACCAAGATGAGGATGAGCGCCGCGTTGCCGAGAAAGAGTGTCCCAATCGCTGAGATTATGTCGTCGATGCCGAGGACCGCGACCAGCCCTGCTCCGAGCAGGTAAAACCATGTGTTGGCGACCGTGTAGCCAGACAACGTGCCCGTGAAGCTCGAGGAGGGCTTGGCTGCAAACCTGTTATAGTCCGAGACAAGCGGCCACCACGACACAGGCATCGCGACCACTATGTCGAGGGCCAGCAGCAAAGGTATCGCATCGGGCCTGCCGCCGGTGAGCCACTGACCCAATCCCGGAGAAGTGGCGACGAGATAGGTTATCCAGATGGATGACAGATAGACAAGCCAGATGGCGTATCGCTCAAGCCATTTGCGGACAACGGCAAGAGGCCCGCCCAAGGCCAGCAACAGACACCATAGGCTGAAGACAACCACCCATATCGGGAAGCTGAGCTCACCGAAGAGCCAGCCCGTCAAAACACCCGCCGCCTGAGCCATAATCATAATCTCGAAACCCGTCCAACCGATGAGCTGAACGATGTTTAGAACAGTGGGAATGTAGCTGCCGCGGAGGCCGAGGACAGGACGCAGGCTCACCATCGTCGGCACACCATACCTGCTTCCGACAACGCCAGCGGAGGCGAGCATCAGGCTCCCGATTATCGAACCAGCGAGAGAAACAGCCAGAACCTCGAAGAAACTCAGCGAAGACAGGAAAGAACCGGCCACCATCACCAGAAGACCGACACCCAAGCTCGACCAGAGAACAAAGTAGTCAAAAAACCGAAGAACTCTGCTGCTTTCGGGAACTGGTTCAGCGCCCCATTCAGGCGGAAGCCGTATCTTCATAATCCCAGCTGGGTATAGGACACAATATAAACCACTAAATAACTCACTCATAACTTAGACTTCACAACCGCCAACCCCCTATCAGTCAATATATACCGGAAAGGCTTCCCCTCCCGCTTTACATACCCCCTATCGTGTAGACTCTTCAGAAGACGGGCGGTGTGCTCGCGGCTGAGGTTGAGAGCCCTGCTGACGTCACTTGACATCACTTCTCCCCGTTCATGAATAAGCCGCAAAGCAGCCAAAGCAGAGGGATGAAGCTCCTCTTCCCCATGCGCTCTTTCCTCTATTGCTGGTTGTGGTGTATCCCTCTCTTGCGTGATTTTTTGTGACCTCTGTTGAGTGATGCCGTGACGCGTCACAGCCCTCCGGTAAACATAGATAAAAATCAGCGTCTGAGCCACAAACAAAGCAGAAAAAACAAGGGTGACCGTCTCCATGTCGGCTAAACCCCCAGCTGCCCCAGGAAATCTCTGACAGTTTCCCAGTCCTTTTCCTCAAAGGCTTCGCTCAGCCGGAAAAACCACTGGTATTGTGGGAGCTTGATTAGCCCGAGGTAGCTGAGCAAAATCAGTGTGTAGAATGATTTTTGGATGTTTGTGATGGCTTGTTTGCGGGTTCTGATGTAGGAGCCTTTTGTGACGCCGCGTAGCGCGGCCCTTTGATGTGATGTCAACGTCACGCCGTCACGGTGTGATATCACGTCGAAAATAAGGGTTTCCACCTGCTTCTGCGTGAGATGGCTTCGCTTAAGCAGCTCCTTGAAAATCGTGTCTCCGGTCATTTTCCGCATGAATTCAGCCATTTCCCGGCTTTCCGTCTTTTCCTCTTTATCCCCCATATCTGGAATACACTTTTGTAAACCGCATTATTTTTGCATCACGCAGCATCACACCCGGAACCCATACCATAGGATTATTAAGGTAATACTGTTAAAGGGATAAATCAAGCTGGTGCGGATTTGTCATTCGATGACCGTGGTTAAGAACGTGGGTGATGCGGAGGCGCGGCCTGTTGACAGAGCTAGGGACACGTTTATTCAGGTGCTTGTCGACGCCCGAGACGGCTCGGCTAACATTTTTCTCCGCAGGTTCGTGATTAAGCCAGGCGGAGAAATTCCCGCACATAGTCACCCTGACATGGAGCATGTACAGTATGTTTTGCGGGGCGAGTATGAGGTTGTTCTCGACGGTGTGGTTCATAGGGTGAAGGCTGGTGATGTCTTGTTTATTCCGGCTAAGACTGTTCATAGTTACCGGAACATGGGGAAGGAGGATGCGGAGTTTCTCTGCGTGATAAGGGGAGGGCCCTACGAGACCAAGTGGGCAGATGAAGGCGCTTCACGCTGCTGAGCTGCTGCACTATCGTGTTCCCGCCGACATCACATAGGGTAGTCTATTGTTGCGTGAGGGAGCTTATTTCATCGATGTCTACGGCGATGTTTACGCTGTCAAGGGCCTTGTTCATCCGCCGGGCCGTGTATACGCGGTTCCTCGTCTGCTTAGACGTGAGGAGATGAAAAATATCCAAAAAGCTCTACAACTCATAGCGTCTGAGAGAAGCGGTTACCTTTTCCAAGACCCATATACAGGGCGGCGGGTGATAGCTGTTCCCCGTAAAAACATCAAACAAGTCATCACACCCTCCAAAAACATCAAGGGCCCTCCGCATCTCGTCGAGACGGCGAAAAAGCTTTCAAAGGTTCTCAGCCGAGCTGGCGTAGAACATGGTTTCACGGGCTCTCTCCTCCTCGGGACAGCGGACAACGAATCCGACATCGACATAGTCATCTACGGCGGTGCAAGAGAATACAAGAAGCTGAAAACACTTAGGCTCAGAAACATTCTTCAACCCGTCGATGAATCCGTGCTCCATCTCCTTGCCAAAAGCCGTCTCGACACACCATTTGCCCAGCCAACCCTCGCCACGGAGCAGCGTAAAATCCTCACCGGAAAGTTTGAGCACAAGCTTTACACGATGAAGATTGTTCCAAGGGTTTTTTGGGAGAGCTGGCATACTACAAGAGTTTATCCGCAGGAGGCTCTTGAGGCTGTTGTAGAGATAACCGATGCACGCCAGGGCTTCACCACTCCTTCACGGTACCGTGTGAGACCGCTTGAAACCGAGGCTGGTTTCACGGAGATTATTAGTTTTCGGAGCAGGTTCGCGGAGATGGGCGCGAGGGGTGAGAGGCTGCGTGTCCACGGGTTGTTGGAGAAGGTGGTTAAGCCGGGGAAAATATATCACAGGCTTAACGTTGGAATAGACGCTGGAGACTATATGGCGATGGAGATTTGACTATGCTTCGCGACTCCAAACACCTCTACCTTGACCACGACTTTGTCGAGACGGGTGATGGATGGATATTCGGCGTGGTCTCCAACACGCATCCACCTGGCCGCATCCTCGCCTACCTCAAATACATCCCGGGAGACGGTGTCTGGACACGCGACGGCATCGCCTACAAACGCGTCCTTGCAACCTATTCTATGCGTGAGGTTGTGCAGATGGTTGAGAGCGTGCGGAAGAGTAGGCCCGAGTATGTATACATGGACCCTTCGACAGGTGAAGAGTTTGTCTATGTTCCCGTGGAGCGGGTTGTGAAGCATTACAGGTGTGAGGAGGGGCTTACACGTATTTTGGAGAGGCCGGTGAACAGGGTTGAGGCTGTTTGCGCGGAGCTTGTTAACCAGCTTTCCAGCCGCTCCGGCCTCTCCTATGGCTTTTTCGGCGTCTCAGGCTCTCTATTGCTCAGGCTCTTCAACCCCGCGGCGGACATAGACCTCGTCGTCTACGGCGGCGAAAATTTCCGCAAAGTCGTCGAAGCCTCATACAGGCTTCAGACAGAGAAGACCCTCGCCGAAAACCAGGTCATCCTCGTCAAAAACTACATGGCGAAATATCCCATAACACAGGAGGAGGCCGAGGAGCTTGCCAAAAGATGCCGCACACGAGGTATCTTCCACGGCACATACTACTCGCTCCACGCCGTCAGAACCTTGAGAGAAAACAAGCGAAGCTACGGCGAAGTCACCAGCAGATACATAGGAGTGGAGAAAACCATTCTCAGGATAACCGATGCGTCGGAGAGCGTGTTCACTCCCGCTGTCTACGGTGTTGAGGACCTTGGCGGTAAAAACGTTGAACAGCTCGTCTGCTACGACACAACTTTTGCGGGGCTATTCAACGAGGGCGAGGTCGTCGAGGCGCTGGGAAAGCTTGAGAAAACTGTTGACCATGTTGAGAACCGTGTCTACCGCAGCCTCGTGATAGGCACCATTAGAACAGCCGACATAGAATATGTCAAGCCTTTAAGAAGCGTTTGACCCTGTCCGATATCTCCATGGCTATCCACGGCGGTGTCCAAAGCGACATCGTCCTCACATAGCTTGTCTTCAAACATCTTGCTATGACTCCGGTGTCGCCTACAGCGGCATAGCCTTTGACCACATGCTCAGCGAGCGAGGCCGCTTCATCGGCTTCGAGATAGTGGCCGGGGTAGAAGATAAGCTCCATCAGATCCCATGCAGGATCGCTGTCGAAGGAAGCCTGCTCAACATCTGTGATGAATATTTTTCCATCGCTTGTTTTGATGAATGACTCTGGCTTGCAGTCACCCAGCCGTCCGCCGACACGATGCACAGACGCCAGCACCCGGCCCACCTCATCCGCGAAAACAGCTCTGTCACCATGTTTCTCAATCCATGCGTCGAGAAGAGAACGGCCCTCTACATAGGTTGTGTAGAGAATCTTGTCCCGCCAGTTGACGTGGATAATTTCAGGTGTATGGAAGCCGTGGCTGCGGAGAAAATCGAGGAAGTAGATTTCTTTGGCGAGACGGGTGGACGGGTTTATCGAGAAATCCTTTATCCATGCTGTCCATATTCGGGCGACGACCCATTTTACATCCGTCCAGCTCATGTAGCGTTTCGCGAACAGCTTCTCGGAGCCTACCTCGATGACGTAGGTTGAGTTGAACAGGCCTCCGACCCTTTTCACATGGCCTTCTTTCCCAAAGTATTCGCGTACAAACTCTATGATGTCGAGCTGTTTAGAGAGGGGTTGGAGGCCGCGGGATGTGCGGAGATGGATGTGCTGCTCAGGGTCGGGTAAAGATGGTGATTGTGCCGAGAGGTTTGAAGTGGCTTCGAAGACGAGGAGAGAGAAAAGCTTTGAGAGCTTGATGAGGTTGATGCGTCGAAGCGGCTCCAACCCGCTGAGAACCGAGAGCTTTTCAAACCTTTTCACAGCTTCGAGAGTAGGAGAGTAGCCGCCGTCAACCCTGTTCAGAAGACCCTCTGAAACCAGCTCGGAAGCAGCCTCCTCAAACCCTCTCTCATCCAACAAAACGCTGGAGAAATCGCTCCTCAGCAGAGGAAACGCCTCCGTAATTCTCCTAACCTTCTCAAGGAGGAAATACAGCGGCTCGATTACGATGTTGACGGCCGCGTACTTGTGGGCGGTTACGAGGTCTTTTAACAGCTGGCGAATGGTTTCACGTCGGTAGGTTTTCTCAAGAGTTTGCATCAGCTCCTCGCCCTTAAGCACCGTGTGGGGGAGGAGAAGCCTGTGGGCGAAAACCTCTCCATACGACGAGTTGTAAACATCGTCGATGAAATCAGATTTGTCCACGAGATATACGTGGAGATCCGGTTCACGCAACACTCTCACACCCTGACGCAGCCTCGACACCAACACAACATACTCAGGCCTCCTAACCGGAAAGAAAACAACCGCTTCAACACCGGCTTCAACACCCTTCTCCGCAAGCAACCGCTCCACAGAAGACAACATCCCAACACCAACCATACACACAACATAATAGGGCTTCCGCCGGCGGACCAGCCAACTTTTATGACCTGCTGCGAATTTGGCTGGATAGAAACTGTGGATGCGGCGTGTGATAGATTAATTTACTGGCTTGATGAGGTTTCTGTGGTTTGAAGCTGGATTTTACTGCTCAAAGGCGGTTTGTGAGATTGGCTCAGAGGCTGGGTGCTTCGGATGTCGTCTTCACCTCTCATCAAACTCTGTGGCAGATGATACGCTTCTCCAACAACAAGATAACTGTCTCCAAGAACGGGTCCACGGTTTCCGTGGATGTTTATGTTAGTGTGAAGGGGCGGCGGGCTGTGCAGTCGACGACCGATGTCTCGCCCAAGTCTATTGAGGAGCTTGTGAGGAAAACCGTCGCCGCGGCCAAGGCGTCTCCCGAGGCAGATGTTTACGCACCTCTGCCAAAAGGGCCCTTCAAGTATGACAAGAAGCTTCTCAAACCTGTTTCCGCAGAGGTTTCTCCCGAGCAGCTTGTGGAGTATGTTGGGGAGGCTGTGAACGGCGGGCTCGACAACGGCGCAAAACGTGTGGCGGGGAGCCTTGTCTACACCCGTGGAAAAATGCTGTTGACGACGACAGGCGGTGTGGAGGCGTCGGCCTCGAGCACGGGTATCGAGATATCTGTCAGGGCCTTTGCAGCAGACGATGCCACGGGCCACTTCGTATCCGTTGCAGCTGACCCTAAGCAGTTCACACCATACCAGGCGGGTGCGAAGGCGGGTGAGATTGCGAAAATGGCTCTCAACCCCGTCGACGGAGAAGCAGGCGTCTACGAGGGACTTCTCGGCCCCATGACGTTTGCACATATTCTCGAGCAGGTGGGCTCATGGGCTTCTGCCTTCTATGTCGACGGTGAGATGTCTTTCTTGACGGGGTTGCTGGGCCAGAAGGCGGGCTCGGATGTTTTCAGCCTCTACGACGACCCAACCCTCGCAGGCACATACGGCGCAACACCTTTCGACGACGAAGGCCTTCCCACCAGACGAAACATCTTGTTCGAGAACGGCGTCCTCAAAACATATCTCCACAACAGCACCACCGCCAAGAAGTTCAACACATCCACGACAGCCAACGCCGGCCTCATAGTTCCCCATCCCTACAACCTCGTCTGCAGCACAGGCGACAAGTCGCTCGACAAGCTCATCTCATCCATCGACAACGGCATCTGGGTAACCAACGACTGGTATCTCCGATACCAAAACTATCGGACAGGCGAGTTCTCAACAATTCCACGCGACGGCCTCTTCCTCATCAAGAACGGCTCCGTCGAGAAGCCGTTGAAGGGCCTAAGGCTAAGCGACAACATGCTCAACATCCTGAAGGGGATAAGATACTTGGGGGACGAAGGCTACTGGATAAAGTGGTGGGAGGTCGAGATACCGACCTACGCCCCCTACGCAGTCGTAGAGAAGCTAAACTTCACACGGTCAGCCTTCTAACCAGCTCACGAACCCTCTCAACAAGCATAACCGTCTTCTCGAAACCCGCCTCAACATACCTCGCCACAGCCGCTTCCTCAACTATCTTTGGATCTATCCCCCTCTCAGACAAAGTTTCACGCAACCAGCCGAGGCCCCTCTCCACCGCCTGTGCCGCGAGACTGTAGCCGTCTTCGACACCGTGTTTCCGGAGAACAAGCTGGAGAATTTCAGCCGATGCCTCTGATGTTTTCTCGACTTCTTCACGCAGCTTATCTGCCTTGATCTGTGTTTGGCTGATGGCTTGTGTGAGGTTTTTTACTCCGAGAAGTGTCAGGGCCAGGGCTGTGCCGTAGAAGCGTTTGATGATGGAGTCGCTGAGGTCTCTGTGGAGGCGTGATGAGAGGAGGCGTGTAGCCATGTAGCTGAGTATGTTGGATGCGAGGTCTAGGCATCCTTCCGCGTTTTCGAAGAGCAGCGGGTTGCGTTTCTGCGGCATGGTTGATGAGTGACGTTGTTCATATGGTTTGCCGAATTCCACGAGCCCAAGAGCCCCGAGCAGCCAGAAATCTCTGCACAGATTGGCCGCAACCGAGGCGATGACAGCTGTTGTCTGCAGTATCTCGGAGAACCTCTCATGTGGAACAACCTGTGTAGCGGCTGGTGTGTACTCGAGGCCCATTTGCTGCACAAATTTCTCTGCGAAGCTAAACCAATCTACATGTGGATAGGTTGTTTTATGCGCTGAGAGGTCGCCGACGGCTCCTCCGAGCTTGGCCTGCGGCCTTAGGTTTTTGAGCTTTTCCGTCAGCTTGGCGAGCCTGTACCCGTAGTTGGCTAGGTAGCTTCCGAAGGTTGTCGGCACAGCTGGCTGTCCATGCGTCCGTGCGAGGTAGGGCGTGGGGGCATGTGTTTCCGCTAGGGAGATGATTTCTTCGACGAGTTTTGCGAGGGCCGGTGTGAGGATGGTTTGGATGAAGTCGCGGATGGCCATGCCATAGGCTATGTTGTTGACGTCCTCGCTTGTTAGGCCATAGTGGATGAAGGGCTTTAGTGCTGCTAGGCCTCTTTCCTCAAGCTTCTTCTCGAGGAACAGTGTGGCGGCGACTACGTCATGCCCAACCCGTTGCTCGATACTCTTCACCTCCGCCGCCTCCTCACTTGATAACTGCTCCAACTCCTTCTCCAAACCCTCCAAACCAACTGCATCAGGGCCTCTGCCTATCGCCTCGAGAAACGCCCTGAGATACCGCGTCTCGACAACAAGCCTGTAGCGGATTAGTGCATGTTCGCTGAAAAACCTGCTACATTCGACGAGCTTCTCCCTATAGCGGCCGTCTATCGGCGTGATGGCATCGATGCCTATTTCCTCGTTACCGTGAGTGAAGCCTCCTCACCCACCGATGCAATGGAGATGTTTACGCGGAGCTGCTTCTCCAACCACTCGAGATATTCTCGAAAGTTTGGCGGAAGCTCATCCCATCCTTTCTCGACTGCTCTGCGAAGACCGGCTTCATCCATGCTCCATCCGCGGAACTCCTCGTAAACAGGCTGAACCTCGTCGAGGCGATGCAGAAAATCGCCGAAACTCTCAGTCTCCACACCATCAACCACATATCTTACACAGGCCTTCACAGTCGGAAGACCCGACAACACGTCACCCTTGGTTACCGCCACCGTGTCAACACCGTTTATCATGCATGCGTATCGCAGGGCTGGGATGTCGAGCCATCCTATCCTCCGGGGCCTGCCGGTCGTTGTCCCGTATTCTCCTCCTTTTTCTCGGATGAGGTCAGCAACCTGTCCCGTTGCCTCGGTTGGGAAGGGCCCTGCGCCGACGCGTGTGGTGTAGGCTTTGGTGACGCCGATGATGAGGTGTTTCCGCGATATGGGCAGGCCTGTGCTGACGAACCCGTTTGCGGCCACGGTGTTGGAGGATGTTACGTAGGGGTAGGTGCCGTGGTCTATGTCCAGCAAAGTCCCCTGCGCACCCTCCAGCAAAACACGGCCACCCGACTCAACCACGTCGTTGAGATAACCGGGGACGTTGCCCGCGAACGGTTCCAGCAAATACCTAAGCTTCTCGAGGTCAGCCCTCAGCTCGGCTCCGTGCAGCTTCTGGAGAAAAGCGGCCCACTTCTCGAGAGAATTCCGCGCCAACAGGTCCCCTACTCTTATCCCCACTCGGAGCATTTTGTCAGCGTATGCCGGGCCTATTCCTCTACGGGTTGTTCCGACGGCTGCTTCGCCGCGGAGTGACTCGAGCTTGGCGTCTGCTTCGCGGTGTAGTGGGAAGACGATGTGGGCGGCTGTGCTTATGAGAGGCTTGTGTCTGTGTCCGAGTGTTTTGAGGAGCTGCAGCTCTTTTTCGAATGCTTCGGGGTCGAGTAGGCAGCCTGCGGCTATGACGGGGCGGGGGCCTGCGAGGCATCCCGCTGGAAGCATGTTGAATTTGTACCGTGTTTCGCCGATTTTGACTGTGTGCCCCGCGTTGGCCCCTCCCTGAAACCTCACAACCACCTCAGCATCACGTGACAAAACATAGCTTATCTTGCCCTTGCCCTCATCGCCCCACTGAAGACCGACAACCACGTCAACACTCATATCGTTTCTACGTCGTGTGGATGGCTTTCCCTAAGCCCAGCCTCGGTCATGCGAATGAAGACGGCGTTGCGCTGCAGCTCCTTTATGTTTGACGCGCCGAGGTAGCTGAGGCCCGAGCGAAGCCCTGCCGCCAGCTGCTTGACGACGTCGGATGCCGAGCCTTTGTAGGGTACATATGCTTCTACACCTTCTGCTATGAAGCTGTACTCGGACGCGTCTTGTAGAAAGTCTTCATCACCTGTTCTGCTCTCTTTTGCGAGCATGGCGTAGAACGAGGCCATGCCCCGGTAAACCTTCATCTTCCTCCCGTTTTTGACAACCACGGCGCCCGGGCTCTCATCCGTCCCAGCCAAAAGCCTGCCCACCATGGCCGTGGAAGCCCCTGCCGCAAGGGCTTTGACAAGGTCTGCGCTCGACCGTATCCCGCCATCAGCAATTATCGGGACATCCATCGCCTCAGCGGCCTCCGCACAATCCATAATAGCCGTCAGCTGCGGCACACCAACGCCTGCGACGATTCGTGTGGTGCAAACCGAGCCAGGGCCCACGCCGACTTTCACAGCGGAGGCGCCTGCGGAGGCCAGGTCCTCGACCCCCTCGGCTGTGGCCACGTTACCCGCCACAAGCTCGAAATCATCGCCAAAAGAGCGGCGGAGCCTTTTGATGAGGTTGATGACCATGTCCGTGTGTCCATGCGCGACATCTATCACGAGGCAGTCAGCCCCCGCCGCGAGAAGAGCCTCCGCACGATCAACCGCCTCCTCCCTCACACCAATAGCCGCCGCGGCCATCAATCTTCCACGCGAATCCCTCATCGCGTTAGGATGCATCAGCTTCTTGACTATGTCAGCGCTTGTGATGAGGCCTCTGATGTTCCACTCCGAGTCGACAAGCGGCAGCTTCTCAACCTTATACTTCATAAAAATCTGTTTCGCCTCCTCGAGGGAGATGTCGGGCGGAGCCGTGACGAGCTTTTCACGCGGCGTCATGTACTCGGCTACTTTTGCCTCGCGGGGTGCGAAAAGGATGTCGCGTCTCGAGAGTATGCCGACGAGTTTCCGCGACGGTGTTGACACTAGGAGGCCGCTTACGTTCTTCCTCTTCATCAGGGCCTCTGCCTCAGCTATCGATGCGTCGGGGTCGATGGTGTAGGGTTCTTCGACGGCGATGTTTTCGGCGCGTTTCACGAGCTTCACCTGCTCAACCTGCTGCTCGATGGTGTTGAACCGATGGATGACGCCGATGCCGCCTTCACGGGCCATCGCGATAGCCATCTCAGCCTCCGTCACAGTATCCATCGCAGCAGAGACAATAGGCACGTCCAGCTCAATCCTCCGCGTAAAACGGCTCCGCGTAGAAACCTCTCTACGAGACCTTATTGAGGAGCGGCGGGGCAGAAGCAGGACGTCGTCGAAGGTTAAACCAATTTTCTCCAAAACCTTAGCCAATAAATCCCTTGGAAAACAATTCGAGGACAGCTATTTAGATGTTAAGTTTTTCTCCGGCTTTTCTGCATAAGTTTTTCGAAGGCTTCCTCGAAGCTCATGCCCTCGGGCAGCACTATGTGCTGGAAAACACCTGTGTGGCCTTTCTCTCTTCTTTTGAGGAGAACCTTCATTCTTGAGGTGAGGATGTCGGGGTTTATGCCGAGGGTTTTGACGGCTTCTTCAAAGCTGTGTTTCAAGGGTTTCTCGACATGGCCTTCGGGTGTGGGGATTATCAGGTGAAGGGATTTGTTTATTCCTGGTTTTCTCACATCGCGCCGCAGCTCCTCAAGCGTTAAGCATCCCGCGAGGGTGTAGAACCCTTCTTCGTCGCGGTTGAGCGACACCATGGGCGCTGAGACGGTGTCTCTCTCGTTGAGGTAGAGATAGGCTTTGGGAGCGTAGTAGGGTGTTGCTTGGACAAGCTCTCGCTTATGGATTGGTTGGAGAAGCGATAACACATACTCCAGCTTATACATGGGGACGGGGAGGGGGATGAAGATGTCGAGGTCGCTTGTGGATGTTACGTCGCCGCGGGCCACGCTACCGTAGACAATCGAGTCGAAGCCATGCTGTGCGAGATGCGTCATCACCTCGAGGGCCCTGCTCCTCAATCTCCGAAGCAGGCTCCACGTCTCGTCGCCGTAGACGACAACCCTCAACCCATGCATGTGATGCGATGCAGCTTTTTATGGTTGCAAGAAACATTTCTGAACGTGGCCTACCTCGACTACGACACGCTTAGCGAAGGCTACGACGAGCTCTATGGAGAGGAGCAGCGGGCCAAGCATCTGCATGCGGTTAACAGAGTCGGGGAGACTGTTGAGAGGATTTGCGACGCGGGATGTGGCACGGCCCTGCTTCTCGAAACAATCCGCGCTAAGCTGGGGCCTGTCGAGTATGTGGGGATTGATACAGCGGCTAACATGCTTGCAAAAGCCGCCTCGAGAGCAGACGCCTACACACACCTCGTTCAGGCAGACGCCCAGCACATGCCATTCCGCGAAAAAGCCTTCAGCCACCTCTTCTGCCTAACCGTCATCCACCACCTCAACCCCCAGCAATTCATCCAAGAAGCACAACGCACAACAACAACCAAAATAATCATAAGCCAACACAAACGCTTAAGCCCAAGACTAACAGACATCCATGTTGAAGAAAGTGAAACAGCGGACGAAATCATCACCATACCTGTCTTTCTTTGGGAAGATTCAGGAGGCGTTGGCGAGGATAGCTTATCCCGATGAGGATAGGCTTGGAGTTGTTGACCGTATCTGCGGTGTTGACGCAGCTTATAGACGGGGACGTGTCGCGGCTGCGGCGGTTGTTTACAGCGTTTCCGAAAAGCGTGTGTTGGAGGAGGTTGTTGAGCTTATAGGTGGTAGGACGACGCCGTATATTCCCGGGTTTCTGGTGCTGCGGGAGGGCCCCGCTATGCTGCAGGCTCTGCAACGATTGACAGGTGATTATGATGTATTGGTTGTTGATGGTCATGGACGTGCTCATCCACGTCGCTGCGGCCTCGCCACGTTGCTCGGGTTCGTCGTAGGGAAGCCATCCATCGGAGTGGCGAAATCCATTCTGACAGGCACACGGCAGTCATCAAACAACCATGACAAAATAGTGGAGAACAACGAGGTGATCGGCCTCGCCAAAGGAAAAACGGTCTACAGCCAGGGATACGGTGTATCCACCAACGACCTCCACAAAGTCTTCAACTTGTTTGGCGGAGCTTATCCTGAGCCGCTCAGGGTTGCGGACAGGCTTTCACGAGAGGCTGTCAAGAAACTGTGAAAGAGCCTCGTCTTTTCCGAGGATTTCAGCTACTTCGTCGAAGGGTATTGTGGGTTTTATGCGACGTGTTCTACCGTGTCTCCCGTAGCTGATGAGGTCGCATGCCACTATTCCTAGCATGTCTAGCTCTGAGACAAGTGTGCTCACCCGTCTGTCGGTGAGTGGGTCAAGTCCAAGCGAGGCGCAGTATTCGCGGTAGGTGTTGTAGAGTGTTCCGGATGTGGTGTCGGAGCCTTTGCGCGAGAGGGTGTAGACAGCGAGCAGGACGAGACGGCTGTGTAGAGGAAGCGACGATATCACCTCCTTTACACGGCCCTTCTCTATCAAGCTCTGGGCCCTTCTAACATGCTGCTCCTCAATCCTCTCTGCACTCTCTCTCTCCGCAACCTCAGCCGAAACACGTAGCAGGTCGATGGCCCTCCGGGCGTCACCATGCTCAGCAGCGGCCAAAGCAGCGCAAAGCCTGATAACATCTTCACCGACCGCCCCGGGCCTCAGCGCTGCACGGGCCCTTTCCCGTAAAATGTCGGCCAACTCGGTGGCTGTGTATGGCTGGAAAACAACCTCCTCCTCGCTGAGGCTGCTCAAAACACGTGGGTCAAGCTGCTCCTTAAACAACAGGTCGTTCGAGATGCCGACGAGCGAGACCCAGCCAGAGCCTATGCTTGAGCGCGTCAACTCATAGAGGAGATCATCGCCGAAGGCCTTGACCAAGGCGTCGACCTCGTCGAGACAAACAACGAAAGAGCTACCAAGCCTCGAGGCACCCATCTGAAAACGGCGGAAAAGCTCACCCTTAGAAACACCCGTAAACGGGACAGAAACACCCGCTGCCGCACACAGCTCCGACAAAACCCGATACTCCGTCCCTGCGAGACGACAATTTACATAGACAAACCTAATGCCAAACCCCTTCTCAGCCACAGCATCCGACAACCTGTTGAAAACATACCTAGTGACAGCTGTTTTGCCCGTGCCCGTTTTGCCGTAGATGAAGAGATTGGAGGGTTTCACGGGCCTTAAGACAGTGGCCAAAACGTTGCCCACCGCTTTGATGTGCTCTGTCCTATGCGGAAGAGCGTTAGGCACATAATCCGACCTCAAGTATTCATGGTTTACTATGAGAGGAGACCTGTGACTTGAGTATCTGGTAATGATGTCTCCGAGCGGATCCTCTCCACCCCTTTGCTTCTCGTGAATGGCTATGCTTCTGTTAGATAGTTTTTGTTTATCTGTAGTCATGGCTATGCTCCATCAGTTTGTTGTGTGATGGTGATTTAGAGGAAAAAGTAAAATCTTTTGTATCTTTTACACTATTTTTCCTGGGAAACCTGTAACCAAGCCAATTAACCAGCGATGAAGCCCTTCCATAGGAAAACAAGGGGTCTCCCTCAACTCCAATTCTCCGCGGACACTACTCAGATGTTCACAAAAGCGAAATTAACGGTGAAGATAGGTTGTAAAACCTCGTCTAAACAGATTTTCAAGCCTGTTTTCCTTCATTTGGGGATGTTCACATGTCGCGGTGTTGGTGAACCCCTCCATTTCCTATGGAAACCGCAAAAACAGCTCAACACGGGCCGCACCCCTTTCACAAGCTGATAACATGATGTGAACGTGTGGTCGCCGCGGATAGACAGAAGCATTACCTAAAGAGCTTCCATCTTGCTCATATGCCAGTAAACAATTTCCCATATGTAGATTTTTGCTCATTTTTTGATAATTCTGAATGGCCAAAAAACTACCATCAACCTTTCACATATTCTTTAAACAATACTCTAAAATATGTTAGCGTTTTACCTCTAGATGTTTCATGGTATTTGTTTGCTGGCTACTGTTTTCGAAAGGTTTCACCGAGCTTTCTGCTTTCGTGAAACAGTTTGACGAGGCTTGTTAGTGTTTCTGAGAGCTGTTTTATCTCCTCGGGCTCCGTTGTTTGCTGCAGCAAGGCTGTCAAGGCGTCGAGCTTGGCTACGATGGCGTTTTCCAGCTGCGTGAGAACAAGAGGTGTAGAAGCCACGTAAACCTCCGACTCCTCGCGAACCCTGACCACGGGCTTATCGCACCGCAGACACCGCATCTCTCCACCTATTTCGAAAAGTGGGCTACTGCAGACAGGGCAAACCTCCGAAAGCATCTTAGCCCCGGAGCGAAGAGCGTCGGACATTCGCTTGATGTAGTCGGAGGACATCTGCTATTGCTGAGGCGAGACCGTTTAAAAGGGTTTTCTCCCCTGTTTCACAATTTTGCTAACGCTTCGTGTTTCTTTGTCGAAATCAAACCTGCCATGCGGCACGAGGCCTCCGCTGAAAGATTTGGGAATGTGGAGAAGCTCGTGGATAATCACTTCATCCTGAGCCTCAGGCGGCAGCCTGTCGAAAACCTCCGCAATAAACTCGATTACATAGCAGGGTCTCATCCCGAAGCCGGTGAGAAAAGCTTTACTGACAGAGTGTATCCTTGCTGCAGTAGACCGCGAAACAGAGCCATAGCTCCTTACACACCTCACCCTCTCAACATCAACATGATGCAACCCCGCACGCTCAACCAACCTCCTAACACGCTCCTCCAGATCAAGGGCCCTCCTATAGCTAATCAACCACCAAAAAGAAAACAACCCGGATAATTAAAACTACGCGAAACACAGGCTCATACAACCAGCCGAAATCACGTGGAATTCATGGTTAAATAATGCACTGGACATCGCAAAACGAAGCACCTATGATGAGGAAGGGTTTGCTGGTACTTCCGCTGGCGCTGCTTCTCGGTCTTCTGGCTCTTGGTTCTGCGTCTGCGGCTGAGGCGGGCGCGGCCTTGAGCGACGTCGGTCAAAAGACCTTCGCCGCAGCCATCGCGTTCGCAGCCGCTGTAGCTTCTTCGGGTTTCGGTTTGGCTCGAGCTGGTTCAGCGGGTTTAGCCGCCACCGCTGAGAGACCTGAGGTGAGGACGACGGCTATCATTATCTCTGCTTTCGCAGAAGCTTTGGGCATCTATGGCATCGTTGTCGCGTTCTTCATACTGGGGGCAAGCTGACATAGCTGATTAAATGGGATAGGTAGAAGTAGGCCAGCGCAACCCCCATAGAGGTCTGCCACCTCATTTTTTTCGCATAAGCAACAGCAGCGCTAATTAGAAATATCGACATCGTCTGAGATAATACGACAAGTGTATCTCGCACAAATATGTTGCCTAGGATAGATGTCTGCATAACTCTGTCGACAACTGAGAGGCCTGGAACAAGCCCCATCGGCAGCAGAGCCACCGAGAAGGATGAGAGAAGCTTTCCCGCCTCTACGAGAGATGTTCTCATCCGTGAGTTCTGAATCTGTTTAAGCGCCGACGACGGTGAGCGGAACCTTCCCGAAAACAGGTAGCTGAAGACTGTGAGAACGAGGAATCCGGTGAGATATGTGAAGCCTAGAGATAACGCGAAGCTGAAGTGGTTCACGGGAACTGTCTGCCTAATGTTGAGCATGAACAACTCATGTCGTCCAGCGAGCGCAACGAAGACGAGGACAAAGAGAGACAAGGGCCCCAGCACCGAGGCCACGACCTTGCTCTCATAAATCGGGGAGAAAAGCCACATGGGGAAGAACACGGAAGAGACGAGTTCAGCTGTCTTAGACAGTTTTGGAGCAGCCTCTGAGTCGTTTTTCGCTGTGAGAACCCTGTATATCCTGAGCCCATCCTCCGTAAGCATATAGTTCTTCTTATCATCCTGTGCGATGAGCTGACTCATCTGCCGCAGGTTGTAGTAGAGCGAGCCCGTGCTTATTCCGAGCTTCTGCTTTAAAGCCGTCGCACCTATCCTCCCCTCCTCACCGACTGCGAGAATAATCGCTTTCCGCACCTTGTGACGCACCAGCCATAGAAGCTCCTCGTCAGACATCTTCGACGGTGGAGCCTCGAAATCGCTCATGTCAATCAGACCCAGAGCCCCAAACAAACCATTCCCGACAATATATTAACGTAAAGACACCCTGTTAACAGCCCAGGAAATCACGGCCGTTGACGGGGGTTATACGGTATGTTTAGAGCATGGTTCTGGTTTTTGTAAATGTTTTTCGACAGTTTTCGAGCGGCTTTTACGATATCATCCAGACAACAATTTTTCCGTCATGTGTTAGGGCGTATGTTTTCAAGGGTTCTGTCTTCACGCCGCCCATGCCCGGCGCGCCGGGAGGCATCCCCGGCACAGCTATTCCTCTATGCAGCGGCTTCTCCTCGACCAGTTTTTTCAAGGCCTCGACGGGTACGTGGCCCTCGACGAAGTATTGTCCAGCTGATGCTGTGTGGCAGCTGTATAGCTCACGAGGCACGCCGAGCCTCTTCCTAGTATTCTCCAGTTCACCGATGCTTACCACCTTTGTGCTGAAGGTTATCTGGCTGTTCCTGAGATATGCTTCGTATTCTTTGCAGCATGGGCACTGCGCGGTCCTGTAGACAATCAACTCTACATTCTCCCGGGTGGTGGATGAGTTAACTGTCCAGTTGTTGACAATTATGGTTAACGTGATTGCGGCCGCGGCTAAAACTGTCAGGGCGATGATTTTGTTTCTCATTTTAGGCAGCTCTCCATGTTAGTGCGAGTATCCCGCCGACTATGCCGAGGATGGCTCCGATGAGGAAACCGCCCATTCCGAAGAGACTGACCACAGAGAAGACAAGTATGAGGGTACCCCATGTCTTTGCCTCGGATGGACGGTTCTGAAGCATCATGGCGCTTGCGATGATGACTATTCCTGAGACGAGGCCGAGTACGGAGAAGGCCGAGAACCACATGGGCAGCCACCATCCCATCATCATGGGGCCCATCATGCCCCAGCCGCCGCCCCAGTAAGACATACCGCCCCAAGCCATCCACGCAACCATTCCCATCAATCCTCCGACCAGAATCAGGACACCCGCCACAAGCGAGACAGCGAAAGCTGCCGCGGGCCTCGAGGCATCTGACATTTTACTCCTCCTCCATGTCTATCTCTTGTATAAACTGGCCGTGCCAGCTATGGTACCAGACCTGTCCCGTGAACCCGTTTACGCTCAGCATCCCATGTATTTTGTCGTCGAGTCTGTAGTCCATGGTGTAGTAGCCGTAGAACTTTGTAGGATGCTCAACCTCTAGATCTGCTCTGAACCTGTTTCTCAGGTAGTTGAGGGCTATCTCCTCGGCTTGTTCCTGTGTTATGGGCATGTCTGCGGTTGGCTGGATGTATGGCCCCATCATGCCATTATGCATTCCGTATTTTGTGTTCCACATCATGTTGGGGCCCGGCTCCGGATGGACTGCGCCCGTGTAGGGGTTTACGAGAAGCTCGAAAGCACCCCGCCCTGTGTCCGCCTCCACGACGATGGCGTAGAAGTTTTGCTGAAACTCCATCACCTCCTTCAGCCTAAAACCCTGACCAAGGCCGTTGACATACCTCTCCAGAATCTCCTGAGCCTCCTGCAACGTAATCCTCTGGCCCGTCGACTGTGGCGCACCTCCGTACCAGCCTGTGCATGGGCATCCACCCATCATTCCACCATGCATCCCGCCCCCATACATGTAGCTGTTAGGAGACTGTAGCCAAAACATGGCCGGGGGCTGCTGCATAAATGGCCACGCGTAGGCAGCCACTAAGGCGGCTAACGCAGCTGAAGCCAGCAAACCTGCTGTCAAGACAACGTTTCTCATGTCCAGAAATATCTCAGGGACGGCGATAAAATTATCTTGAAACAGTCGTGAAACGGTTTGAAACACTTAAAGCATGGGGGCTCCTTTCTTGGGGTGGATTGGTTTTCAGCCGTGTTTTGTTGGTTTTCTCGGCGGCGGCTGGGGCCCTGCTCCTGACAGTTGTGCTGGTGAGTGTTTGGCAGCATGATGCGGCCATGGGTGGGATGATGCGAGAGATGATGGGGGTGTCTATGTGGGGTATGATGTGGTGGGTTTATCTGCCGCTGTTGGTTGCGGCGCTGCTTCTCATCGCGCTGCCTGTTGCGCTGTATCTGTCGGCCAGAGACGTGCCCGTGGTGGCTGGCCTCACCGCGGAGGAGAGGGCTGTGGTTGATTTGCTGAGACGCAGCAACGGCGTCGTCGAGCAGAGAGAGATAGCACGGGCCCTCGGAATTTCACGCATCAAGACCCACCGCATCGTCGCATCACTCCGCCGAAGAGAAGTTGTAGAAGTAACCCGCCGTGGCAGAACAAACCTCGTCAAGCTGAAAGCCTCTCCACAACCCTAACCCTCTCAATCAACATCCCAAACCTCTAACATCAACCCAAGAATGCACCGTGTCGTCTCATTTGAAACGTTCTCTCATCCTCTTGCATGTGACTGTGGTTGGGTAGGGTTTTTTATCGACGCGGGTGGATGAGGCGGTGGAATGGATTCCGTTGTCTGCGAAAACTTGGTTAAAAGCTATGAGACGAGGCGAGGTTTCTTCTACTCGCGTAAACAGGTTGTCAAGGCTGTTGATGGTGTTTCGCTGAGGGTTCGCCGAGGCTCTGTCTTCGGGCTCGTGGGGCCCAACGGCGCCGGCAAAACAACCACCATAAAGATTCTAACAACTCTTCTCATACCCGACGAGGGCCGTGCATGGGTTAACGGCTTCGATGTTGTCAGAGAAGCTGACAAGGTGCGTGAGGTGATTGGGCTTGTGCTGGCGCCGGACAATGGCTTCTACCCACGTTTAACAGGGTTTGAGAACCTCGTCTACTATGGGCGGCTCTATGGCTTGGACAAGGACGTGGCTGGTAAACGTGCCGCGGAGCTTCTTGAACTGGTTGGCCTCGGGAGAGACGGTTACAGGTTTTACGAGGAGTACAGCCTCGGCATGAAGGCCAAGCTCAGCATAGCGAAAGCTCTCATCAACGACCCTGAAGTGGTTTTCCTCGACGAGCCGACCATAGGCCTTGACCCGCTCTCAGCAAAGAAAATCAGAACCATGATATCAGACCTTTCGCGGCAGGGCAAAACAGTTCTCCTAACAAGCCACAACATGTGGGAAGTGGAAACACTCTCCGACGAGGTTGCGTTGATAAACAAGGGCAAGGTGGCTGCGTATGGTACACCTAGGGAGCTGAAGCAACGGCTCAACCTCTCCTACATCGTCGAGGTCGAGATAATCGGCAACAGCCCAGCCGACATCAAGTATCCGGCCGAAAACGGTGAAAGAGGAAACACGGTGATAAGGACGGCGTCAACCTCGCCCAGTGACACACTCCTCGAAATACTTGACGAGCTCAGGTCACGCAACATCCGCATAGGCTACGTCAAAGTGCATGAGCCGAGCCTCGAGGAGGTTTTTGCCCAGGTGGTCACGGCGTGAAGCATCTCAGCCAGTTCACGGCGGTCTTCGAGGCCGAGCTCAAATCCTACCTGCGCGAGGTGGGGCCCCTCATCTTCGTCGCCGTGCTTCCACTATTCTTCTCTACACTGACCTATAGTATGGGCACTGTGCTCACGGGCGAGGCGGCGCCGGAGAGATGGCTCTACCAAGTGATAGGCTTCGGAGTGATGACTGTTTCAATCGTCCTAACCTCGTCTACGGCATGGTACTTTAGGAGAGGCATGTCCAGCGGCAGGCTTGAATACGTGATGGCCGCGCCTGCTAACCCCGTGGTCATTCTCATGGCCCATTCCCTCGCAAACGTTCTGACCTCTTTGCTGGCGTTTGTCTTCACAGGCCTTGTCGGGACATACATAGTCTATGGTCTCGCCAAGTTGCCGGGTTTTCTTCTCGCGGCTGCGGTGACTTTCTTTGCCCTATTGCCTGTTGTCGGTGTAAACCTTGTGGTGGGTGTGGCGACTATTGTTGTGAAGGAGCCTGAGCCTGTGGCTAACACTGTTGCGGCTGTGGTGGCGGCGACCTCGGGCTTCGCATACCCGATAACGCTTCTTCCACAGGTTCTCCAGCTCATAGGAATGGTTCTCCCCTTCCACCACGTCGTCGAAACAGCACGCGCAGCCGTGATGACCGGCCTCTCACCCACACAGCTCCCCATACTCCTGCTGATGATGCTCTACCTCGTCGCAGGGCTCATGATCTACCGCCATGGTGAAAACCACTATGCCAGAAAAATGGGTGTCAGCTGGTAAAATCGCCGCCGAGCTCTCACGCGGCCTAACCATTTACAGCAGACAGAGGACATGGCTGCTGGCAGACCTGATACAGTGGCCCTTCTGGATAATCTTCTTCTTCCTCGCCATACTGGTTTATGCACCGTCCTATCTAGGCGACGTAGAGGTCATGAAAGCAATCTCCTACAGCTTCTTCGTCTTCATCTTCGTCTCCTCGTTTATGTGGAACGCGACCTCGTTACCCCTCGAGGCCCAGATGGGCGTGGTTGAGCAGCTCGTCCTAACCAAGACACCCATCAGCATACACTTGGTCAGCAGAATGGTTGTGACGGCTGCAGACATAGCCGTCGGCGGACTAGCCCTTCTCCTTCTCTCATCACTCTTCTTCGGAGCCGACATCTCCATCGCAAAACCCCTAAACTTCGCCGCCTACCTCGCCATCGCATTCATCTTCTTCCTCTTCTTCTCATCAATAGTCTCCACACTCCTCCTCTCCGTCAAGTCACCATGGATAGTGACTAACATTCTGCAGTTTGTTGTGCCTTTCAGCAGCGGCGCAATCCCGGTTCACCTACTTCCACCCGAGGCGGCCGCCATCGTCTCGGCTTCACCTTTCTTCTACATCCTACACCCCATAGTGGCGTCTGCGACAGGCCTCTTCTACCTACCTGAGGCACAGCTGTTTGTGGGCGCCGTAGCTGCGACTGCCATGGTTGCTGTGCTGTCAGTTTTCGCAGAAAAATATCTGATGAGAAGAGCTTTGAGGACGGGAAGATTAGCTGTCCTCTAAAGAAATAGGTAAAACTCATCCAATCACGGCCCGAATCTTGTGAATTGGATATAACCTAGTCTTTTTATGTCAAACCTACTCTTATTGGTAACAAGCTAGCCTGGGACACACGTATACAAGAATACTCCCAAAGATTTGGAGGAGATAAAGAAAGCTCATCGGTCGAAACTCGGACTCGCACAAAACATCTTTCTAGCACTACAAACAATATGAAAACTGTGAGTCGCAAAATGTCAAGGTCCGTGTTGTAGCGATATATATATAGCATTAAAAACATTAATTAATGGATGAAATTGTTTTATCGCGTTTCTATCTATGCTCTCTGTCTCATCTTGACAATCGTAGCCATCATTCCTATTCAAGCACCGTCCACATATTATGCGGGTTATTATTACGCTGGTCGTGAGATCAATGCACCGTGGGGAGTATATGCAAACATCTTCACTATAGATCCGGTGATACCCTCCTCTTCGGCGGTGGCTTGGTGGGTTACAGTGGTGCTTTCATATAGAAATAATTACTGGTTGCAAATAGGTTATGAAGAGTCTTATCACTACCCATTGTTTCATACTCATCCACCACGCTACTTTTACGAATGCATATCTAGACTGGGAGAATTCTATCATCAAAACTTTCCAGCAGGTCCTTCAAGAGGTACGTGGCATCAGTATCAAGTAGTTTATGCACAGTCAAGCCAATATATAAAAAGGTGGATACTAAGAATTGATTTTGGGACCTACCAAGCAACATGTGATGTCGATCCTTATGCTCCGAAAGATTTTCAAGCGGTGGTTGAAATAGTTAATACTGATAGGATTAACATAGACGGTAGTCATTTCAAGGATCTTTCTAGGTTTTTAGGACAAAGCTGGGGACTCTGGGACCGCCACATCGTATATTCGGATCCGCCGTATGGGGTAACGCCTATTCAGCGTGGTGACTGTGGCTATAGTTGTGAGTTCAAGGCCTATGGTGGTGGATAAGATGAGGAGGTACACTATTCCTCTAGTATTGGCTGCGCTTCTACTCCTATCTATATCGTTATCACAATTTTTCCTGTCAGCAAATAATGGAAGGGAACAAGCACGGTTTGAACCGCCTCTCTATGAAGGGTTTATGTTGCAAGCAAAGGAGGTGTCGTTAGATGAGTTTATCAATACAATGAAGTCACATGGTATTGAGGTTGTGCTACCTACTCGTCTTCCCAAAAACTTAGTCATAAGCACAATTTACTATAAGTGTTGTCCACTAGTTGCCATGGTTGTCTACAGTGCTAGAGGTGAGAAAGACTACAGATACGCAGAGCTAGTGATTGAGATAGCCCCCAATCCATTCCCACTAAGCGAAGAACATCTACAACAGTTGAAC
The DNA here is from genome assembly GCA_041641305.1 of Nitrososphaerota archaeon. GTDB lineage: Archaea > Thermoproteota > Nitrososphaeria_A > Caldarchaeales > Caldarchaeaceae > Caldarchaeum. Next base: position 75,245 of record JBEPYN010000002.1, read on the forward strand.
AACACAGCCGTCGACGAATACGTGATCAAAGTCGGAAAAGGGTATGCAAGAATAATTCCCAAAGCTCCTTTTGGTGACGAAGAAAGAAACCGTCTCTTCGGCCCTCAGCCCATGGCTATATACTGGGATGGAGGACTGGAATACATTATAGGCGTGCTACCACCACTCTCACTAGAAGATCTAGAATATGTTGTTAGAGGATTAGAAAAAGCCTCATGGCATCATGAGAAGACGGGGCCGCATCTGAAGCAGGGATTGGCCGCTGTATCTTAATCAGTGGGAAAGAACGAATTCTCCAGATAAGAAGAACTTTGAAGATAGTTAGACTCGCTGTTTTCTAGAATAGTGGGAGAATCTCCTTTAGCATGGCGTCGGCTGGCATCTCTGGTGTGAGGATTTTTCGGAGCACGAGGTTTCTGTCGCCGACGTAGATGACCACTGAATGCGCTATGAAGGATGCGTTCTCATCTTTCTCCAGCGGCCTGATGTGATATTTTGTCCAGACCTCGGCCAGCTCATCCCATTCACCGGTCAAAGCGACGATGTGTGGGCTGAATTTCGCGACGAAGCGTGCGAGGGCCTCCGGCGTGTCTCTCGACGGGTCCGTGGTTATGAGTATGAAGACAACATCGGAGGACTTTGGGCCGAGAAGCTTCTCCAGCTCGGCGTATCTCTTCAACGCCATGGGGCAGAGGTCGGGGCAGTTGGCGTAGCCGAAGAAGATGAGCACAACCTTTCCCCTGAAAGACTCGAGCCCAACTTTTCCACCGTCTGTGCCTGTTAACACGAAACGTGGAAGCGGACTGCCGCCCGTCAGAACATCAGTCTGCAGAGCACCGTTTTTCTCATGGGGAAACAGTAGAAAAGAAAGTATGAAGGCGGTTGACACGATTGCGACAGCTATCAGAGTGGGTTTTTTCATGTTTTCTTGGATGTTTTTTCGCCGACGTAGACCAGTAGGCTGAGTGCGCCGAGTCCTCCGAAGAAGACGATGAACGCGGTGAGGTCGAAGGTGAAGCCGATTCCTTGGCCCGCCGAGGAAGGCAGCCCGGCGGCCGCGTAGGCGACCAACGTGCCTTTCATATATGGATGTATTCCGCAGATGTAGTTGTATTCGCCTTCCTTCTCGATTTTGAAGCTGAACTGCTCCGCGTTTTTCAGAAGCTGTGACGCAAAGGATGCAGGGCCTTGGATGGCGGCTATGTTATGCTGGCCGGTTATCTCGCCTGAGCCGATGCTGAGAACATCCTCGTTAACCCATGTCACGGTTGAGCCGACGGGGACACGGGCTATCTTGGGGTAGAAGCTGTTACCCACAATCTGTATCAGCACTTTTTCGCCGGGCAGGAAGGTCTTGGACTCGTCTGGGGATGTTGGCTCGAAGGGCGCCACGATACGCTTCGGGTTTGATGGAGGCTGTTCTAACGGGCCGTTGGGGAGGATGACCGGGGTAGGGGTTGCGTTAGCCGATGCCGCGATATAGCCTGCGGCGCCCTTGATGGCCTGTGTGCCGAATGCGTGGGTCACGATGAGGAAGTTGCCCTCAGCCGGAACACGCCACTCAATCACATACGACTCCGTCGGCGCAGCGTTCACCGTCTGCAGCCCAACCTCCACGTTCTCCGGGTTTCCGTTCCGGTAAACATACTCCCAAATGCCTCCAACGGCATGGAAGCTCGACACGAGGCTGGGCCCCACGTTGAGGAAGTAGAAGCGGACGTAGTCGCCGGGCCTCGCCTGAATAGGCTCGGTCAGGTAGCGGAACACGCGGCCGTTGAACATAACGTAGAGAGGTTTGCCGTCGTAGAAGTCACGGCCATTCATGTAGACCTCATGCTGTAAGAGGTAGATTTTGATGTCGGGCTCACGGCCCAGCTGCTTCTCCAGCAGATAGCTACCCTTCTTCGGCTCAACAACAACCATACCATACATGCCGGCGAGCGTGTGCGTCAGAATTCCATGCCCTCCGGGTGCGCAGTGATACATGTAGACACCGGGGAAATCGGCTTTGAAGACCAGCCGGCCCTCTCCGCCAGGAGCTATGTTGCCGACGAACTTGGATGTCTGTGTGTTGGCAGCGTGGAATGACAAACCATGAGTATACTTTCCCTCATTCCTGATAATTATCTCGACAACGTCCCCCTGTTCAACAACTATCAAAGGCCCCGGCGAGGTGCCGTTGAAGACAAACGCTTTGAACACAACCCCATCATCTATGACCACATCCTTCTCCGATGCGATGAGTGTGAAGGATTTGTTGGGTTTAGCGTCTGGCGGAGGGTTGCCGGGAACACCCGGCGCATACACTATAGCCGACGCTGGAGCAGCTAAAGCAAGCAGCAACACCAAACCGAGGAAAATCAGACCCTTCATGTTATAACATGGTCAGCGACCTGTAAAAAGTCCATGATGCAACAATGTTGCATGGCTAAATGCATTTATTTAATGGTATATACGGGCCCTTGTCGTGAAGGCTTCACCTCATCAGTTGACGGTAGTGGTCCGCAACAGTAACTGCAGGGTTGTGCAGGCTCTTTTTCTGCGCGGTGTTGAGGGCTCTTTTAAACAGATAAGGGTTGGTGAAAAGTTTTCGAGCCATCTCATACAGTTGTCCGAGTCGGTTTCCGAGCCTCCCCACATCCCAGAAGCCACGGTCTACACGATGGGGCGCAGGTTTATCTGGGTTGACTCTCCAAGCTGCAAAGCCTGTCAAACACTTTCAAACAACCCAGCCATCCCTTTGAACGTCATTTTTCTCAAAGGCGTCGGCGTCGTCTTCACCTTCCTTACCCCGGGCCGCCTAGTATCGCGGAAAATCGTCGACGAAATGCGGATGAGGGGTCTTGACGTCGATGTTCTGAGCAGGAAAGTCTTCAACCTCCGCCAAGTTCTGACGCCGAAGCAGCAGCAAGTCCTTTACACGGCCTTCTTGATGGGATATTTCTCACCCGCCCGTGAAACAAGCTTAAGCGAGATAGCCGAGCGGCTCGGCCTCTCCAAATCAACGGTCTCGCGGCATCTGAGGACAGCTATGAGGAAACTCGCCGTAATAGCGCCTCAAGAAGCTGTTTAGCGCCGCGGATGCCTGCCTCTTGTGGGCAAGTGTTTAGCTAAGTTTTAAATGGTGCTTATGCCGTAATAATACCGCGATAAGTGGTCGTCCATGGTCAAGCACATCCTGGTAACGTTGTCGGACGAGCAGTACAAATGTGTCAGCTTCCTGAGAAACAAGATGGGAAGCAGTGACGCCGAGGTTCTCCGCAACATTTTCCTTTCATGGCTGGCTGAGAAGGCGATGATAGGGTGTTGGGAGACGGAGAGGGCTGTGGAGGAGTTTCAGAAGAAGTGGATGGAGAAGAAGGAGAAATCAACGGTTTAGGCGGCACAATATGACAGTTATTGAGGCGGAGCTTCTCCGAACAGAGTCGGAGGGTCTGTGGCATCTAGTGGGCAAAACCCCTCTCCTCAGGCTTAGGTCTTTCGAGAAACCCGGCGTCAAACTCTACGCCAAATGTGAGATGTTCAACCCTGGGGGCTCGGTGAAGGATAGGCCCGCGCTCAGCATCCTCTTGGACGGCATAAGGTCTGGACGCCTCTCCCCTGGTAAAAGCATCCTCGACGCGACCTCGGGCAACATGGGAGTGTCCTACAGCATGCTCGCCGCTTCGCTCGGCTACCGCACCATAATGGTGTCACCTTCAAACATCTCACCCATCAAGCTCCGCAAAATGAAGGCCTTCGGCGCCCAAGTCATCTTAACCGACGCGCTGGAAGGCATCGACGGAGCCATCCGTAAAGTCAGGGAAATGTATGAACAGGAGCCTGAGAAATATTTCTACGCCGACCAGTACAGCAACCCGGCCAACCCACGTGCACACTATGAGACAACGGGGCCCGAGATCTGGATGCAGACAGGCGGCAAAATCACGCATTTCGTCGCAGGAGTTGGCACCTCCGGCACACTACAGGGCACGGCAGCCTTCCTCAAGGAGAAGAACCCGAGGATAAAGGTTGTCGAGGTGCAGCCCGAGGACGAGTTCCACGGTATAGAGGGCCTCAAACACATGGCATCGGCGCTCAGGCCCAGCCTATACCGCGAAGACATCGCCGACGTCAGATACTTCATCCGCACAGAGGACGCGGCGGAAACCAGCCGGAGGCTCGCCGTCTCAGAGGGGCTTCTCTCAGGATACTCAGGCGGAGCAGCCTTGAGGGCCGCTGTTAATCTGATGGAGGAGTTGGATGAAGGCGTCGTGGTCGTGGTTTTGCCTGATAGCTACGGTGACGGGGGGAGATGAGGCTGGTGGTTAAGCGGCGGGTCTTCGAGGAAATAGCCAAGAAATGCGTAGAGGGATACCCGTATGAGACAGCGGGCCTCATGCTCGGCGACCTCGGCGACAGGCTTGTCCTCGACACCATCCCAGTCCAAAACGTCCACGAACAGGACAGGAGAGTAAGGTACCGGATAGACCCGATGGAGTATTACCGGGCGGAGAAAACCGCCGAGGAAAAAGGAATGACGATTGTGGGCGTGTATCACTCGCATCCAAACGTCGCCGCCCGCCCCTCAGCCTACGACCTCGAATACGCCCTACCCCCATGGTCATACCTCATACTCTCCGTAAACCATGAAAAAGTCCTCGAATACGCCAGCTGGAGAGCCGTCCAAAACAACGGCGAGAAAAAATTCATCCAAGAAGAGGTCGTCGTCGAGTAAAGGCAAGACGATATGTTCAAGCCGTATGGGGAGGACCCATAGAAATCCTCTCATCATCCTCCGACATGCCAGCAGCTTATCCGAATTATAAGAAGAACTCGTTTCAAAATATTTAAGCCCTCTTATCTTGATAGCTCTATGTGGAGTTAAGGGAGCTGCATCCCCTCTAAACACTAGATGGAGGAGGATAATAATTGAGGGGGAATTTGAAATTCGCTCTTAATCCAAATGTTGTGGGTTGGTTTATGGCCTGGTATTTATATGCTATATAGGTTTGGCTGTATCGCTCACCTTAGATGGGGGGAAATAGTTGGGCTTTTTAAGGAGGTTAGGTGGTCTATCGTGTCCTAAGTGCGGTTGTGGGAGGGGTTGGAGGCATGGTGAGTATGTGGATCGCAGGGGACAGGTATGGAATAGGTATCTATGTAGGGGATGTGGGGTGATGTTCAACGACAAGACTGGAACATTGCTACACTACTCTAGGCTCAGCCTCCAGCAGCTAGTACTGCTATCCTTCTATCTTGGCCTTCCGTTTATGAGGCCATCCAATTCCCTTGGGATAGGGTATAAGATGTTTAGGAGGATGTTATCGGCGGTTTCTCGTTCGGGTGATGGATCTAGGCTGTCTGGGGTTGTTGAGCTGGATGAGATGTTCATAACTGCAGGGCTTAAGGGAAGGGGATACCGTTGAGAGGGGCTCTAGGCTATACACCGACGAATACCCATCATACAGCATACTGGAGGAGGCTGGATACGGGCATGAAAAAGTAAACCACTCCAGAGGAGAGTATGCTAGGGGAGACGCACATATAAACAACTCAATACCACAAGAGAATATCCAAGACGAGCATCAGCGAAGCAATAATGGAGGCCATAAAGGTATAAATACCCACAAAAATCGGATTAAGAGCGAATAATAAATATTTATCCCTCACGGGAAAAGTTGCTCCAAGAATTCTTTAGAGGCTCTTCCGGAGTCGCCTACTCTGGCATCTCCCGTTAAAAAGGCACCCATCCACAGCCCGGGTCGCATAGTGGCGTGGCACAAGATTCGAGCCAGCCAACCAGCCCCACCACTTAACAGAAATAACCAACCACGGGGCGACACGTACTATTGCAGGTGGATTGTTTTGTCCCCTCACCCTCAATCCGTCAGTTTATTAGCCACAGCTACCGGTAAACCCCGTCCATCAAACAGCTTTGCGTAATTATGGTCAACCCCAATTTTCGCCAATAGGCTAACATGCTGACAAATTATTGTCACCTCACATCCGTGGAAAACCAAAATTTCCGGGAATTAGCCCCGGGTATTACCTGACCGAAATTAGTCAAAATCTGTAATACGCCCAGTTTCTGCGGCTTAGAGAGGCTGAATTTCGGCTTTTGGAGGCATTCACTAGAGAGTTCTTAGGAATACCTCGACGGTTGACGATTCCTGGCGGTCTTTGTGTGTTGGGTGTTATTCCGCCAGTTGTTAGCTTTAGACTCCGGCTTCTCCACCCGGGCTAAATGGAAATGAGATGGGGAGAAGGCCCCAACATCTTGACAAATCTCATGAGGCGGCCCAGCAGGCCAGGGGATAGGAGAGTGATATACCACGTCGCTACAGAGCCAAGAGAATGGCGGGGAGGAAAAACATACATAGACATTGAAACAGGTTTGGGATTCGCTCTGCCAGAAGAGTACGTTCCTTGAACGCTTCATGAGCATAGATATTATGATTCGCCGAAAATGCTCTTGTATGTCCGGTATATGGCCTGCAAAGGTTTTAAGAAACGGCAGGGCTGATTGGTTTGAATAAGATTCGGGAATGAGGTTGGATACTGCTTTCTGGGTGTCTAAGGCTAAGGAGCTTGGCTACCCTGTGCGGCAGGTGGAGCTCAGCATTGATTATCTCAGGGAGAGCGGAGTTTTCCCAAGGTCCCTTAATGTTGTCCAATCTCTGCGTCTGTATCTCGATGATTACATAGAGTTTGTCATAATAAGCGTTGGTGATAAACTGTCTAGGGGGTTCTGCACTAGGGTGGCGCGAGGCTGGAAGGAAAAACGCCTCATCAGACCTCTCCTCATATTTACGGCTGGTGAAGATGAGAGCTTCATTGTTACCGTACCCGGCGCCGGCAGCGGGGGAGAGGCCAGGGTTCTGCATATTCAGGATGAACTCTACAGGACCGACATAGAGGTGATTGAGAGCCTCAGGTACACAGGTGACCCCGAGAGCCTTAGAAAAGCATATGACAGTGAGATGCTGCCGTATGAAAAGGTTAGGAAAGAGTTCTTTGAAGGCTACAGAAACCTGTATGAGAGGATAGTTAATGCTGTGAAGGATGTTCTGCATGAAAATGCTGCTTCCTATGCTCAGCGTTTTCTCGGACGGCTGATGTTTCTCTATTTTCTGCAGAGGAAAGGCTGGCTTAAGGGGGATAGGAGTTTTATAAACAAGATAAGGGATTACCTTGAGTTAAACCGTCTTTTCTACGAGAGCTTAAACAAGGGAGGCGGTGAGGAGGGTATTCCTTTCTTAAATGGGTCTTTGTTTGAGCGGGAGGAGTATCTTACGGAGAGGGTTGAGAAGAGGATAGCGGTTGAGATGAATTCGATATTCTATGATGCTAGAAATTTCTTCAACGGGTATAATTTCACAATCGACGAGGCTTCGCCGCTCGAGGTTGAGGTTAGTGTTGACCCGCTTTTGCTTGGAACCGTTTTAGAGAACATGCTGCCGGAGCATGAGCGTGGTAAGAAGGGCACCTTCTACACACATGTGAACGCGATAGGTTTCATGTGTAGGAGGGCGTTAGCGGCTTGGCTTGGGTTGGAGGAGACTGTGCAGCAGAGAGATGGTGAGCTGAGGTTTGTCGACGGTTTGGAGCTGTGTGTGGAGGAGTTGAAGAGGCGTAGGGATGAGAGGGAGATAAGAGAGTTTAGGGAGAGGCTGCTTTCTCTCAAAGTTCTCGACCCGGCGGTCGGCTCGGGCGGCTTCCTTGTTGTGATGATGCAGACGATTCTTCAGCTCATACAGGGGGTGGAGGAGGCGGTTGGCTGGAAGTCTGACATAGAGCAGTACAAACGCCGAATAATACCCAACCTCTACGGCTTCGACATAGAGCCGGAGGCGGTGGAGATTGCGCGGCTGAGAATTTGGTTATCCCTGATCGTGGACCAGAAGAAGCCGGAGCCTCTTCCAAACCTAGACCTTAACATAGTTACTGTGCAGGATTCGTTGGAGCTTCCCAAAGGTGTTCAACGGGTTCTCGGCGAGTTCGCGGCTGAGATTGGGTATCTAAGCATAGTGGAGGACCTTGAAGCAGTTAAGGCTAGGTATCTTAACGAGCATGACCCAGTAAAGAAGAACGCGCTGAGGAAGAGGATTGAGGAGCTTCAGAAAGAGTTTGTTAAACGCACCGGACTGACTGTTCGGGCGGGGCCTCCTGTCGAGTTCTTCATGCCAAGCCTAGCAGACATCATAGTGATGAACCCTCCATACGTTAGGCAGGAAGATATCTCCAAGCAGAAAAAAGAATATTATGTAAGCAGCTACAGGCTGTACAAGACCTCTGACATCTATGCGTACTTCATGGTGAGAGCCCTGAGGCTTCTTAGGACTGGGGGTGCTGCTGCTTTGATTACATCTGATAAGTGGCTTGAGGTTAATTACGGCAGGGTGCTCCAACAGCTGCTGAAACCCCACATCGTCGCTATCTATGGCCAGAGAAGGAGGAGCTTCAAAGCCGACGTAAACACGGTGATAACAGTCCTTAAGAAGGATGAGCAACCAGCTGACAAGCCTATCCAGTTCATCTACTTAGAGTCTTACAGTGATGAGAAGGTTAGGAACTACAATGCTATAGAGAGGGGAAGCTCCAGCCGGGGAAGTGGTATTATCTAAGAGTGCCTCGGATATTCGAGGACGTGCTGCTCCCAAGGCTGACGCATAAGCTCAGGGATTTCGCCGAAATAAAATTCGGAATTAAGACCGGTGCTAATGAGTTCTTCTATATGAAAGACATAAGCCACCTATACGAGGCAGACTACCTAGCTAACCCAAAGAAGTTCGAGGACTGGGGAGTAAAAGCGCGAAACCAAAAAGAGCTCGAAGAACAAGAACTGATATACATAGAAAACGAAGCAGGAGAAAGATTCGTAATAGACAGAAAAGATGTGAAACCAGTCATAAGAAGCCCAAGAGAAATAAGGAGCTATATAATCACAGATGTGCAAACCCTATGCCTATACACAACTAACCCCGGAAAATACACGAGAAAATACATAAGATGGGGAGAACAACAAGGTTACCATCAAAGACCAACCTGCAGGGCAAGAAATCCATGGTGGAAACTACCAGAATTCAAACCAGCACATGTTCTACTACCAATGTCGTGGATGGATACAATCTACATACCTTATAGCGAAAAACCTGTGATATGTGATGCAAGACTTTATGCTTTGTACAGCAAAGATTCGTTAAACCTTTGGAAGTATCTCAATTCGACGTTGTTTTTATTGACTGTCGAGCTATTTTGTAGGAGACTTGGCGGAGGAGCAACAGATATAAAGGTGGAGGATTATGATGATATTCCTGTACCTAACCTTAGCAAATTAGAGATTGAGTTTTCAGCCGAAATCTTAGCTTCCAACATTCCACTTCGATACACTGATGAAGTTAAACGTAAAGAAAGACGCGAACTCGATAAGGCCGTGCTCAGAGCCTTAGGCTTCCCCGAATCCGAGCTAGATAGGCTTGTCGATGAGCTTCACAAGGCTTTTGTATGGGTCGTTGAGGATCGCCTCATAAAGGCCGGCAGGCCTTTAACAAAAGATGAAGAGGAGGAGGTAATAGAGGTTGGCGAGGATAATTGACAACGTTAGGAAGAGGTTGGCAGAAGTCCTCAACGAGGAGCTCAGGACCCTAGATGAGGTGGCCATAGCCTCGGCTTACTTCAACGTAATGGGCTATGGCACCATAGCCGATGCGCTTGGCGACAAGCCGCTGAGACTACTCCTAGGCCGCGAGCCAACCGAGACCATCAAGTGGGAGGACGAAATACTCAGAGAAATCGAGGAATACGAGGACGACGCCGAATACTTCAGACTCCTCCTCCGGTGCATAGAGTATTTCAGAGACGAGAAGCGCCAAGTAAGAACCATCGAGGGCAGGTTCTTCCACGGCAAGGCCTTCATAGCCGCCACCCCAAGCCTAAACGAGGTAAAACACGGCATCGGGATAGTCGGGAGCAGCAACTTCACCTACGGTGGCCTCGTCTCGAACAGGGAACTAAACATGCTCAACACGGACAGAGAAGTAGTCCAAGAGCTAAGCGAGTGGTTCAACGACCAGTGGCTCGCCTCGACAGACTTCAAGGACAAATTCCTCTCAATGCTGAGCAACTACGTAACCACCTGGAGCCCATACGAAGTAGTAGCCAAAGCCCTCTACGAGACCTATAAAGGACACATCATCGAGAGGGAAGAAAGACTACTCAAGAACCTATACCCGCACCAGCAGCTAACCTACATAGACGCGAAGGAGAAACTCGATAAATATGGCGGCGTAGTGATAGCGGACTCTACGGGCCTAGGTAAATCGAGGGTAGCGTTAGCCCTAGCCCACGAGGCGATAAGAGAGGGAATACGCCCCCTCCTCATAGCGCCAAAATCGATACTGGAAACAACATGGAAGCGCGAAATGAACGAAACCCTCATAAGAATTGACACACTTTCCACAGAAATGCTTTCACAAAACCCCGACATAATAGATGACTATGCCGGAGAAAACGGCCCACATCTAATCATAGTCGACGAGGCCCACTACTTCAGAAGAAGCTCAACTAATAGATACATAGCGCTAAGAGAACTGGTGACAAGGAACCAGGCGGATATAGTGCTGATAACCGCGACCCCTGTCAACACGAGCCTCATGGACCTCTACTCCCTCCTAAGTTTATACCTACCAGACAACTGCCTAGCAGACCTAGGCCATGCATCGCTATATGCATACTTCGTGACCCAGCAGAAAAGCTGGCTAGCTGGAGAGCCAATAAACATGGACGACATACTCCGCAGATTCATAGTGAGACACTCTAGAGAGCTAGCAAAAGCCCTGGATAGAGAAGGTAGGATAAAATTCCCCAAAAGAGCCTTCGACGAAAAGATAGTGAGATACTCCATAACCATAAGCCTTGATGAAATCTACAAAAAACTAGAAAATCTGAGTCTAGCATTCTACGACCTCTCGGTCGAGAGGCTATCGGCACAATTCAGGCTACCCGACGGGACAAGAATCGAAAAGAAAGAACCAACACAGATAGAGAACCTGAAAACACTAGTGAAAACCATATTCATAATAAACCTCTTTAAGAGACTCGAGAGCAGCTACGCGGCATTTGGAGAGACGTTGAGAAGGATGTTAAGCTATATAAGAGCAGCGAAGCATTACGCTAAGCAGCACTCAGTATTCATACCGCCCAAAATGAGAGGAGACATACTTAACCTGTTCCCGGATGTGGAAGAGATTGAGGATGAGATACCGTTGGAGGCGCTGCCGGCTCCCGAGCAGCTCTTCTCAAAACCAAAATACAAAGACCTATACGATGGATGCAGGTTAAGCAGAAAGGAAGCCGAGGAATTCGTAGCCAGTTGCTCCAAAGACGAAGAAGCCATAGAATCGCTTCTGCGCATGATACCCGACCACGATGAGAAATACTTCCTACTAGAGGAGAGGCTCCAACAGATTATGAAGCAAATAAAGGAGCCGAACGGTGTAATAGTCTTCACACAATACGCAGACACAGCGTATTATCTCTACAGGAGGCTTAAAGCCTCCTTCAGCCGGGTGATGCTAGTGACCGGGGCAGGCGGCTATGATGACAAGGGCGAAAAAGCCTTAGAGGACCAGATTGTAAAACGATTCCAGGACGTGGGCGGGTTACTCATAAGCACAGACGTTCTAAGCGCTGGACAGAACCTACAAAACGCCCAATACGTAGCCAACTACGACTTCCCATGGAACCCGGTCGTACTAATCCAGCGGGTAGGCCGGATAGATAGAATAGGCTCAAACTACGACACAGTTTATCTAATCAACGTCTTGCCCAAGAACGGAGACCCTGATGACCCAGAAAGCCTAGAACACTTTCTAGGGCTAATGCAGAGACTATACCAGCGCCTAGAGATGATAAGAGAAACAGTTGGATTGGATGCGTCGACTCTGGGTGAGGAGGCTGCGCCGAGAGACTTCTCGATACAGGTCATGATAGCGAGAAACGACGCAAGAGTGCTAGAGATACTTGAACAGAAGATAGAACAGTTCACTAAAGACCCAATAGACATTCTAGCAAGAATACTCAACGAGAAGGGTTTACAGTGGGTCGAGAGAATCCCCAATGGCATAGGGGCGATAAAGAGGAGCTCCTTCAACGGAATTTTCGCGCTTTTAACCGATGGGAGCGATTTTTATTGGCGCCTCCACATCCTAGACAAGGATAAAGAGAGGGTAATCATCTCCCCAACCGAAATAGTAGACCTTCTGCTAGAGGGCGAGAGCGATAACAGAGGGGAGAAGCTTGAGTATGATAAGCTAATACCTCTCTTGGTCATGGTTAAGGTATCACTCAAGAATGAGCTCGAAGAAATCATGAGGAGAGAAACCACGGCAATGGGACCCGTAAGAGTAGATAAAAGAATACGCATTATATTCGATGCGCTCAGCCAGTTCGGCGACGAAGGTGAGAGGCTAGCCGCCATGTTCCGCAGAGTAGCTTCAAGACCGGCGATAGTTAACCATCTCTACAGAGCATATCTGGAGGGGAAGCTTCTAGAAGAGGCGAGAGAAATACTGCCCAAAGCGGTGCAGGAGATAGAAACAGCCAACCCTGAGACAAAGGAGCTAAGACGCGTCTGCTGGTGCTACTTCACAAAAATCTGAACACACCTCCCAAAACCCTCTCCAAATCCTCCTAGGCTTTTCCGAAGACGGCCAATCATTATGAACACCGGCCTTCGACGGCCAGATAGTGCAACACAGACTCCAACAGTTCCAGGATTCGCCCCAGGAGGAAAGTCCGTAGTCGGGTCATCAGCTAGAGCCAGACACCCTTCGCCGTGACGCATCTAAGAACAACTACGTTTTTCTCATCCACGGAAATGTTTTGACCAGAGGCAGGAGCCCGCTGAGGGGCCGAAACTACGTAGAACATCTCCTCACCAATTTCAGCCTCGTCTCCAACCCTGAACCTGTGAAGCCATTTCTTCAGAAGCTTAAGTGTCGGAGCATGCCTGACGTAGACAACAACCTCATCATACTTCCTAGAATCAGCCGAAAGCTCGTCAGGAGAAGAAAAGCTAACCTGTATACAGAAGCTTGGAAACAGGCTTGAGAACGCGGATGGCGGCAGAGACGGCTACACCTTGAGAACGCGTTTCTTGCCACTCACACCATTCAGGTCTCATCTGTTGCATAAAAGCGGTGTAGGCCAGAGCAGCTAAATCGCGCATAACCTTAGTGCAGAGGGTTCTTGAGAAAGCCGATGGAGTTGGATAGGGTGGAACCATCCAAACGTCCTTCGCCACCACTTTTTGCACAGAACTCAGATATGTAGTCGAAAACTAGGGGTCCGAGAACGGGTCGAATAGTTATGGCGGCTTAGATGAAGGCTTTAGTTGAATTATTCCATATCAGGTCAAAGATGGAGTCAAGATTTCCGACTCCATCTTTCCTAAAAAGTAATCCGACCTCGAAGTTACTCATTAGGGAGTGTCGTCTGAACTCCCACGACCCAATGTAGGCTAGGTCACTGTCCGCTATGACCATCTTTGCGTGGAGGCCTGCAATGAGAAGACCCCCGACGCTTTGAGCAAAAACCCTGCATTGGAACTCTCTTCCAAACCTGTTCTCTTGTACGCCTCCCATATCTCGCTAAGCACTGGTTTCAGCGAATGAAACCTCTCAGACCGCGTCAAGAAGCGCACCTCTACGCTGCTTGCAGCTAGCCCTCTAAAATGCGGGACCAGCATGGATAGGGTCGGCTGGTCATCTAAATGCGAGCATATGCGCAGTACATGCCTAGCCTGCTTCACTATTGCGAGGAAGGCGCTGAGCATATCGAAGCATCTTTGGCTTGGGACCTGCCCTAGACCTAATCCTGGAATGTTTGCCACAATCTCTACCTCTGGCTGCTCAGCAACTCTGCGAAGCTCCTCGGGCGCGTGCTTTGGAGGTTTTAGGATGAGCTTCCCCCGGAAAGCTCAGCATCAAGGTATCCCATCTTCACTAGCGCAATAGCGCGAAGCTGAGTGATTCCCCTCTCTTCTTCGGACACGCAGCTGAGCAGGTCTTCAAGCTGTAGAGAACCTCTAGAAACAACTAGGTTCACTATGTCTTTATCCCCAATTGCCTGAGCACCAACTTCCTGTCAAGCTTATCGTTCGGCACGAAGTACCCGCTAGTGGGGTGGCATAGTGGGTCTTTCACGTATAAGCAGCCCACGCAAGCGTTTCTACAGTCATATTTGCACGACATGAGCATCCGCTGGGCCTCTACAAAGACCTCGGTTAGCTTGTGGTCGAACGCATATGATAAACTCCCCTTATCATCTTCGGAGCATTCGTAGATGAGAATAACATTAAGGTCGTCCAAGACCTTGCCTATGAACGACCCGGACTCCACCCCGGCGAGAAGGTGAAACGATTTGGTTAAAGCGTGCTCAAGTGTATGAAGGAACGTAAACTTATCTTCGTCGTTGACAAGAAAACCGCGCACCCTAAGCAGCACGGCTTCCCCCTCAGCAATGGCCACGTATGCCTTGTAGTGTTTCCTAAAGTTCACGTCCCGCTCCTCCCAGGGTTGTATAACAGCGTCTTTCTTGGCGTAGTATCCATAGCAGACTATGGCGGCTTTGACATTCCCGAGCAAGTAAATGTTGTCCGGGTCTATGCCCAATACGCGTATAGACTCGGCATCTTGACTCTTGAGGACGTCGGTACCTCGCCGGATAGCCTTCCGCCTCCCGTCCAAAATGTCTCTAGCCACATCTTCAACATTTAGGCCTTCTATGCTAACAGCGCTTACGATAGCTGGCTTAAGCGGGTTTACGGCGACAGTTTTGATGGACATCTGTTGCATTTTTTGGTTGTCTGCAACACCTGTTCGCCCTCCTGTCTGGCACCCGCAACCCATATGAGGCCTCTCTTGCTCCCCGCATTTTTTGCAGAACCACCTTGACTCGGATATCTTCGCCCGCCTAACCTCAAGCCCTATCCTCCCAACCCCGCACTTTTTACAAGTGAAGGTCCCATCTGGGTTACTCTTGGCAAACTTGAACGGGGGTCTCAAAGCCTGTATCTTGCTACACGATAAGCAAACGTGGACGATGCCAAGCTGGTCGAACTTATCTCCACCACATTCCCTGCACTTTGCGAGAGGCAAGGAACGTCTATCCAGCAAGTGATAGGCCCTGCAATTCTTATTGAGACACACGAGGCTAAGAGGCCAGAGCTCCAGCAGGCCACTTTCAGGCTGGTAAAGGCGGACCCTTTCCGACACCACGCGGCTGGCGTAAGGAATACCTAGCTTTTTTGAGATGCTTGCTAGCGCCTCTTCCTCCGCCTCCGATGGTTGGCGATACTTCAATAAGGCTTGGCTGATGGCCTTTGCTACCACCGCCCTCAAGTTATCATCATCCACTTGGTTGCCGTATAATTCTGAAACCTTCCAGCAGTAGCCCGAGTACTGTAGAGGGGCTCCGGGGAACCGACTCTGAATGGCTTGGATTGGGGTCACCTGCACCACTATCTGTTTATGACTCAGCCACCATCACCCCCAATATCCTCATCTTCGCCTAACTCAGCGCCCAACCTTAGCATGCGCAGCAACTCCAATCCCGATGTTGGTTGGAGTCGCACCAACCTCCCGCCACCGCGTAGAGATGGCCACCCCTCGCTAAAAAACACGTCGAAGCCGCCGCTTTGAGCTCGCGCAACCCTATCTCCAACGTCATATAAGAAGTCGCTGATTATCACTCTAATCGATTTCTCTAGTCCGGCATCCATGCGACACTCTTCTGTCAAGTAGATGCCGCGCAATTCGTCGGTTAGCTCTCCGAGCTTTGCCATGAGGGTTTGATGCAAGGCTCGCCTTGCTTGTCTCCAGCCTCCTGCTTGGTAACCATAAGTGAGGTACCGCGACCTTGCCAACGCGTTGAAAACGAGCGGCAACGTCGCCTCTATTGCTGCAGTATTGCAAGGTTCGACCACTTCGGGCTCAAAGGCTGGGTCGGTGAACCAAGTCACGAAGTTTTCGTAGATCCAGCTATCCCTGGGCATCTCGGGAACGAGGTGTAGAACCACCAGCGCGGGGGCTTCCTGAGCTATGGCTAGGCGCCCTACTCTGCCTATTACTTGGAAGAATTCGTTGCTGCTTGTGGGGGCCCCCCATATATGTGCTACGTTAAGCCACGGCAGGTGAACCCCCCACCCGAGAGTCTTGGTGGCGATGAGCAGCCCTAACACGATTTGCTGAGCCAGCCTCTTCATCTCAGCTAGTGCATCTGGACTCAAGTCGCCGTGGAAAAATAGTAATTCATTCTCCGGCAGGTTGATGTCTATGCCCGGCTCCGATGCGAGCTTAGGGACATACTCTAGGAGGTTATGCCCGTCGGTTTTACGTTGCACGTAGAGCAGTTGCTTACCATACATGGACTTATACTCACCTCCTTGTTTTTTCACATAGCTGTACAGCGCTAAGGAGCTCCAGCTAACGCTTCCTAGTGTCGAGACATCCCATGGATATATGGCAACCACCCTCTGCCAGAGGTTGGGGGACTGGGAGAAGTAGCGCCTTCCATCCAGAACCTCCACTGCTTCCCTACCTGCCCCAATTAGCTTGCATGCGAACTCCTCAGGATTAGCCGCAGTCGCGCAAGCCAGGTAAAACAGCGTCCCGCCCTCAAGGCCGTAAAAGCTCCTTAAGGACTTCAATAGCCTAATGAAGTGGGATAGCCTGTTAGCCGGCGCGCCAGAAAATAATGTGAACTCATCTATGAACACTAGGCGTATGTCTGACTTTAGCTGTGTTGCGTGGGTTATCGGTTGTTTGCAATTTGGGCACGAGACGGCGCCTCCTGAGGCAGGGGATACGCGACCGCAACTGCTACACCTCAGGAACCTAGCCCCTATTAGGGCATGGGAGTTCTCATTGCGGGGGAGCTCATAAATTAGCTTGTCAGGGGTTGCAACGATTATGTCAGGGCAGAAATTCTCGGTGTCCCTGCTATCCAAGAACACATAGTCTAGGACAGCGCCACACTTCTTGCACTTGGGTACGCGAACCCCGGATAGCTCGACCGCGTCGAAGGATTCGTTCTCGCCGCAATTTGGGCACTCCGTTATGAGTTGTTGGGGATAGTAGTTGGCAACTTGGTCTTCCGATTTTTCAATATATCCCTTTCCTATGTAAAGGCCCAGCCTAATCTTGCCCCCTTCCCTGAGCTGGTTAAGGTCGAATAGATACTTAGAAATCGCAGTAACTTGCTGAATGGTCAATATGCGGGTTGGGAAGAGGAGTAAGACCTTTACCCCATCGCCAGGCGCTAAGGCCGCGGTTGCTACGGCCATAGCGGCGGCCGTTAGCGTCTTGCCTGCTGCTGTCGGAACAGCGCTGACAAGCACCTTTGTCGCCCGATTGTCTTCAAACAAGAATTGCACCAGCCTGCGCAGGGAGTCCAGCTGGTGCTTATGCAGGGCTTTGATATTCTCCCTCCTCTTTATAATCTCGGTGACTTTCTTGAGCTCCTCATACCTGCTATACAGCTCCTCCTCCTCGCTTGTGTCTGCAGGGTGGGGGGAGAAAGAGTATCTATCAAGCACTATGACCGGCGCAGCGAATACTACGTTTTTTTCTCTGCGGCTAACCCGCGTGAAGCAGTTTAGGTTGTAAAGCTTTGACCTTGCATGTGGTGGGTTATCTTGCGTGACGACCTCGTCTATCTCGCCATCGATTATAGCTTGTACGAGCGGCGAATAGAGGGCGTGGCAGGACCTGTATTCCACCTCCCGTCTTGCTTTATATATGCTGCTCACATCTGTGGTGTTCATGAGTTTAGCGGTGACTATGTAACCATCATCTTCGGCGATTTCAATCCTGACGTGAAGGGCCGCTTTAAGTCGCACCTTTTCGTTAGCCGGTAACTCTGCTTGGTATTCTTTGCTGATTGGCAAATCCTTTACGCTCAATGTGGCCTCTATGGCCCCCATCCGCAAAGACGATATTGTGGGGGCCTTCAAGTTCTCGAAAGTGGGGTAAAGGAACAAAGCCTTTACAGTCACTGCTCTAAGCCTACCCCTAACTTTGAATTGGGATTGAACAAACCACGGCTTTGCGGATGGTCTCAAGGAGTCGTCGGAAATCAGCTGCTGAGAGACTTCCTTGGGGTAAAGCCTGCCTGTCAGGGCGGCGTCCCTCTGTGGGTTGAGCTGGTTGAATAGGGCGGAGGTAACGGACTCCAATGATAGCTTGCCAATCGGTTTGTCGAACATAGGGTCCTCCAAAGACATTTCAAGTATTTCCCGAGCCAAATCAGCAACATATTCAGAGCCAGGTATGCGGGACATTTCTGAACTGAGGTAGCTCTTCGACGAAGATAAGCGTTCCGACGAGTCGGAAGGCTGTTTTCCAACGCTCCGAAGCCTTAGCAAAGCGCTTATATGTGCAATGTATATCTCTATTAGCAACCCAGGGGCCGCTCTTGGTAGATGCAAACCCATGCATCCTATTGCTGGATGAGCGCGTGGTCTACGACTATAGGGTATCAAGTTTGATTAGTTTCTTGCAGGATAGTACTGCCTTCGGCCGTGAAGTCTTTTGCCTTTATCTCAATAGCAGGCCCGTCGACTTGCTAGGTAGCCAGCCACCATCCCTAGGCGGCAGAATCAAGGTTTTGAAAAGAATGATTGTTAATCCTGTTGAACCGGCGGAGAATCGAAGCTCGCTTAAGGAGGCCTTGCTCAGCTTTTTTGCGGCGGTAGGGATTAGGAGCGGGGTTAGACTCGGCGTCTGGATATGCGCTATGTCGCCAAACCTTTACCAGTACCCATTGGAGGCCTTCTATTGGGCCCTCTACCTCGTCGGTTATGAGATAGCGTTTGTTAGGAGGCTGCTATTATCGGAGGATGAAGCATATGAGGTCCCCCACACGCTAAGCTTCTCCGCACGCTTCGCAAATGAAAAGGTGCGGGAGCTTCTGCTGATGGCTCTAGCTTATCTAAGCGTTTTCAGTAGTGGTAGAATCCACTCAATAGCTAAAAAGATAGAAGAAGTAATTCCGGGCAGGTACGGTGACTCTGATACGATACGCAAGGCTTTGAAGCCGACTCTTGAGGACGCCTATATGTACTCTCTGGTAGAAAAGCTCAAGCCCCGCATCAAATCTATTGAGTTCAGTTTAACGCGATTCGGGAGGATAGTTACAGACGCAATTCTGGACAGGGACATACTCGACCACTTACCCAACGATGACGTACGTGGCTTCGTGAACCTGATTGCTGAGGAGGCTCGCGGATGAGAGGGTTGGTAAAAATTTGCATCGAAAACTGCATACCAAGGGAGAGGGGGTGGTTTGTTGAGGTTAGGTGGGGGGAGATAGCCTACCTCGGCCCGAAGAGTGATGAGGAATACATGGTAGCTGTTGAGGCATGCGGTGAAGTTGGTGGGACAGAAACGCGCGACTCGTTTGTCCTCGACGACCCGGTGATGAGAAATTCTTTCATAACCCTGCTCAGGACAAAGAAAATCAAGGTTCACTCCTTGGAAGATCATGCCATCTCTCTAGAGCGATACATTGAGGCGGCATACGAGTCGATAAAGCAGCAGCTCCCGCGGCTGCATTCCGAGTACCCGCGGGGGCCGCTCGAGGTGCTTGACACGCAGACAAGGAGGTGGAAAATACTTGAGGACGCCTGCGATGCGCGGTATAAACCGTTCTCAGTTCTCCGTGGAGGAGGCGCTTTTTATGTCTCCTATGGCGGCGCTTTTAAGAAGGTTGGCAAGCGCGAGGCGTACATAGTAGCGCTTAGGGAATACACCATGAAAAGCGTGAGGCTAGCCCTATCAGATGGGGGGTACTTTGGGGTGAACCTGTCTGAGCTGGGGCAATTGCCAGATGAGGTGTTCAACGCCCTCGTTAGGTTCCAGCAAAAACTTATCAAGGGCGCCGCCATCCTGCTATACCGCACCCCCGCCCTATCGGCGGTATGCAGGGTGCTCGCCATAGCCAGGGTGACCCCTATCCTCACAGAGGGGGTCGTCAGGTTGCGCCGTATGCATGGGTACAAGGAGGTTCCGATAATGGGCACCAAGCTTTGGGCAAACCTAAGCATCATATCCAGGATATTTGAGGGCTTGGGGTATGGGGTTGAGTCGGGGGATAGATGCATTACGGTTGAGCGGGATGGCTACAGGCTGGCCATCTATGTTTCCAACGAGAAGCGGTTTATCGCCGGCGAGCTGGAGGACGGCTCCAAAGCCGTCTTTTTACCTGCTCCGTACCTGGAAAGCTTCTTAGGCCTATTGGAAGCGTTGAAGAATATGCGCACGTGGGGCTTCGCTCTGATAACTGGTGATGCGTGGCCCCGCGTTATGCAGTTATTATGCATTCTATGCAACAGCGTTGGGCCGGGAGATGAAAAAGCTGTCGCTGAGGCATTAGTGCTTGCAAGGAAGGATGAGGGCGTTATGGACGCTATCAGGAGCAACATCAACATTAAAACCACAGCGTTGAATGCTTTAGAGTCGGCATTGGTTGGAAAAAGCAATACCGTCCTAGATAAGCTATCACAGGAAGAGCTGCGCAAGCTTTGGAGGCTGGTCAGAGCGGGCCCTAGCCCCCAATAATGTTGAAATATTTGCAGATTTTCCTGGCAGGGCACTTTGAGCATTCGGGGTGATGGTGCTTACATACCAAGGAGCCGAAATCTAGAAGGGCGTAGTTGAGCGCGCGAGGGTTCATGCCCCTAGTCCTTAGCGCCTCCTTTAATCCAGCCAGCTCGTTACGGCCCAGCTTTTCACGGCCTAGCAAGACGCGCGCGAGGACCCTCGACACGTTTGTGTCCACCGCTATAAGCCTCTTGCTGTAAACGTGCACCAGCACTGCTGTCGATATGTAGTCGCCCACTCCGGGCAGATGGGCTAGCGTGCTTTCGCCCACTTCCCCCCTGCACAGCGCGCTGGCTATGCGCAGCAGCTCCGCAGCCCTAAACCTGTAGAAGCCTAGAGGTTTTAGGACAGCCTCCAGCTCCTCTGGACCCGCTTTCTCAAGCAAGCACGGGTTAGGCCACCTTCTCATTATTTCGGTGTATGCGCCCGCCGCCTGCTCCGCCCTCGTCTGCTGGAGGAGCTTCTCTGCCACTATTATCTCATACAGCCCTGAAGCCTCGCGCCAAGGGAAGCTTCGGCCGTTCTTCTGATACCACGTCATCACTGCGTTCGATAGTCTGATGAACCTGCGGCGAAGCTCTGTTACGGCTGCCTTTTTCAACTTGTTCATAAACCTACAACGCTGGCTGGTTATAGTTGCCTGTTATCTCCCACTTTACGGATCCAGCGCCGCCGGCGAGTCTCGGCCTCCACCTAGCTCTGAGAAACATAAACCCTCCAGCACTGCTCTCACTAATCTTAGCAGCTTTCAATGACTTTGCAACGGCCAAAGCAACAGGCGGCGGGACGGCGTTTCCGACGAGTCTATATTTAGCCTTTATTCCCCCTAAGAAGCTCCACCATTGCGGGAAGCCTTGTAACGCTGCGCACTCAAACCAACTGAAGCGCCTGTAGTGCGATAGGGGCGCTGTCGGGGCCCATCTTCCACCCCTTTTCTCCAGCGGGGGCGAGTCCGGGTGGAGCGGAACGTGTCTGCAGCTGGCTGGGATAACCCAGCTGACATCGTCCCAACAGCGCCTCCTGTTTCGACTCCAGTACACGGGGCTAAAGGACTCAAAGCAGACATCGTCACCCTCTGGTGGAGGCATGCCCTTCAGCGCCTGGCCAATAGTGACGTAGCTCCTCCCAGCCAGAGGTCCGTGGGTAGGCGTAGGGACCTCGTATTTTACGTCTAGAGATTTTTTGAAGCCGATGAAGAATATTCGTGTCCTGCTCTGCGCTACACCGAAATCCTTTGAGTTAAGGGCGAAGTAGGCAACGTTGTAGCCGGCGGACTCGGCTAGCCTTAGAAACCTTCTGAGGTATACCCCCCGATACATCGTAGCAAGCCCTCTAACATTTTCCATCACAAACCCGTAGGCATCGCATTCCTTCACGACTTTTATGAAGCGGCGGAACAGCGTGAATGGTTTGCGGTGCTCTATGCTGCCCCTGTAGTTGCTCACGCCCTGGCACGGCGGGCCTCCTATAACGAGGTCGGCTTCTTGAAACTCTTCCTGCATGACGTCTACGCATTTCGCCTCAATCCCCATGCTCTCCGAGTAAGTTAGGCATGCCCACCTATCGGAGTCGGCCGCCCGCAGTATCGAGAAGCCGGCCCTGGCAAATCCGTAGTCGAGTCCACCAGCCCCGCAGAAAAGGGATACAACACTACTAATCACAACCTTTTTCTTGTAATCTCAGGTATAAAAGAATATCATGAACGACGCGTTGTCTGTCGTGTCTGCGCTTATTCCCTTATATGCATGGCGCCTTCTGAGGAAGGAGATGTGTTTCTGAGGCGTGTTCGTCTGACAAGCGATGTCCACAGGCTGGTGGGAAGATACGAGGCGTGCTCCGCCAACTGGCAGGTCTACGTCTTGGTGAAGGAGGACTCTGTTTTGGAGCATCCGGAGCACAGGGCGCTCACTATTCCGCCCGGCGACTACATATTGTCACGTGTAAGTGAGTTGGATAGGGAGCGGTTTATCAACAACTCGGAGAGGTACACGCGGGCTGTTTCTGATTGAGCGTAGTTAAGCTTACCACTCGTCCCTGGTATGTTAGGCTGGCACCGGTTTATGTCTGGGCCTCAGCCTCTCTAGCTGTCGCGTTTTCCCTATACATCCTTCTGCCTCTACCCCTGGTGTTGTTGTTCAGCCCTATATGGGTTGCCGGCAGCGTGGCGGTAGGGTATGTGTTTACACGTCATCTACGGGAGCGGTTGTGTAAGTGGCTCTATCCCGCAGACCATCATGACTTCTCAACCATAAGGCCCAAGAGGCTTATTCTCGAGGATGGGCGGCTCATGGGCTTTACATGTTACAGGGTTGTACGATGCGGTTGCTGCAAGAAGCGGTACAGGTTTATCCCGGTGGGGGAGGACCATTTGACCCGTCTGCTGAGAGAGTTTTTCTGGAGAAAAGGGAGGCGTTCTGACGACCTTTTCCGGTCCGATAAGGCGTTGCTTGCAGGCGAGCTGAAAGGCTATGGGATAAGGCTTGAGACCGAATACACGGCTTTTTTCCGCAGGTTCTACTCGCTGAAGTACGGCGGCTCCCATAAGGTGCTTACGTTTTACAGGCCTCCGAAGGAGCTGGAGAAGATGACGGGTATAAGGAGAGCCGTGTTACAGGTGCTGGATAAAGCCAGCGGAGGTGACGAGAACGGGGTAATCTACCTCCTAGCTGTCAAAATCAAGATAGACGACAGCCACTACACTATGTCGACACACCTCCTAAGAATCATGAAGAACGGCCATGTCTGGCTGAACCAGACTCCTCACATGCTCCCGCCAAGGCTGGACGACCACCTCGCGTGGATTATGGGGCTTAACCCGGGTGAAAGGATGGAGGCTGACCGTGGCGAGGCTGTGTGGCGGCCTCCGAGAAGGATACGCGGCCAGGGCTAATACCCCTAGCAGTTGCACAGCAACTCTCGCACTTTCGCGCCACTCTCTCAACTTATCAGAGACCCTGTGCTGACATGGTTATGGCTACGTATAGGGAGAGGCTTGAGCAGGAGCTTGAAGGCTGGAAAAAGTTTAGGGAAGCATTACTAGCCGATGAGAGGGCCGCCTTCGACGACATGGTTAGTTGCTCGCTTAAGTATGCTGGTGGCTCAGAGGCTTACAGGGAGAGGAGAACCTTCGACCTGCTAGTCATGTCGTCACGGATATCGCATGAGGAGGGGATTGAGGAAGTTGGATGAAGGGTTGAGAACGAGGATGCGGCTCGACAGCCGGATTGACGAAAGTTTGTTGAGCAGGAACTAAAGAACGAGTTAATGAGCAGGACAGATGAACTATGTTATTGCTGCGGATAGCGTTTCTTTTAGTTCTTCTAGGTTCTGGTATTTTTTGTTGGGTATGTGTTTTAGTGCTTCCGCTACTCGCATCCTCTTTGTTGGTTTGTGGTCGAATAGTTTCCATCCCTGCTTAGCTATTATTTCGTCCTTGGTTGCTGGGAATGTGGTGTCCTCTGCTAGGACTTCCACGAGAGACTCCAGACCAATCTTCCCAGTCACAGGCGGCATAGTCCCAGTCATCCTGTATGCCTTGAGCCTGGCGGCGTCCACATACATCTTGAGCCCGTGGAACGACAGCATAACCCTCTTGGAGGGGGCTTTCTCAGCCTTTGAATTTATTTCTATAAGCTCTTGGTCGTCGAACTGGTATATGTTATTTCTTCCCCTGCCGAAGAGCCTTGTGTAGGTGAGTTCGGGGTCATAGTACCTAGGCTCCACCCTCGACAGGTCTGCTACATGTATTATCCCCATGTCCCGCATCTCCCTGTAGCAGGAATCATCGACAAGGCCCCTAACCTCAACACCAACCCTAACACCCCTCGAATCGACTGAGGAGAAGAACCTTGTGACCCTTTCCGCATCGAGCCTAACGCTTCGGGGAACTTCTAGGATGAG
Organism: Nitrososphaerota archaeon; assembly: GCA_041641305.1. Taxonomy (GTDB): domain Archaea; phylum Thermoproteota; class Nitrososphaeria_A; order Caldarchaeales; family Caldarchaeaceae; genus Caldarchaeum. Next base: position 99,787 of record JBEPYN010000002.1, read on the forward strand.
TAAAGGGGCGTTTAGTATACGGCATATCCCAACCATTTTCTCAAATGCTTTGTAGGCCTCCTCAACGGGCCTAAGACCATGCACATGGGTGACAACCCTGCTACACTTAACTGTGAATATGAAGTTCTCCGGAGCCCTCTTTCTCCAATTGTGGCAGAGGCTGGCGGGAACATCCCTGTAGAATGTCGTATTCACCTCCACAAAGTCGAAAGCCCTAGAGTACTCCCTAAGCCTATCCCACGCAGGTATGTTGAAGTACATCCAGCCACCGGTTCCTATCAGGACCTCGCCAGCCATCAAAGAGGATTCTTAAATCCCCGCTCATAACCATTGACCATGGTTTGTCAACCATACTACTTGGTACTTCTGGGTGGAGCTATGATGAGTGGGTTGGACCTATATACCGTAGCAGGGATGAGCCAAGGCTTAGAAGGTACAGCATGTTCTTCGAGACAGCAGAGATAGACTCCACCTTCTACTCATACCCAAGAAAAGAGGTTATCACGTCTATGATTAGGAATGTTTCCAGCGGTTTCATCTTCACGGCCAAGGCCCCACAGGAGGTTACACACAAGAGGGCCTTGGATGTCAAGGCCGAGGCACATGAGGCGATGGACAGGTTCCTAGACCTTATGAAGCCCATGAGAGACTCGGGGATGCTTGGATGCATCCTCCTACAGCTACCTCCAAGCATGCGTCTCAACTTGGACAGGCTGGAAAGCTTCCTCCAAGAGATAGACATGGAATTCAGGTATGCCGTCGAGTTCAGACATCCAAGCTGGATAAGGGATGAAGTTTTCCGAACCTTGAGCAAGTATGATGTAGCCTATACTGTGGTCGATGAGTCGCTTCTACCCCCTGTTGTTGAGGTTACGGCTGATTTCGCATACGTCAGGTGGCATGGGAGAGGCTCAGACCCATGGTACAACTACCTATACAGCGACAGCGAGCTCACGCCATGGATACCCAGAATAAGGAAACTGTCGGAAAAAGCCAAGACGGTATACGGTTATTTCAACAACCACTTCCACGGATACGCGGTATACAACTGCATCAGAGTGATGGAGATGCTGGGAATAGCCGAAGAAAAACACACAAAACTCAAAACACAGATAGAAAACTACTTCACACTAGCAGGAATATCCCCTGAAATGAACAGGGAACCGGACGAGGTTGAACACCTCCTAACAACCCTCTCAGACCAAAAAAGAATAACAAGAGCACATCAAATAAACGACCAAGACGTGAAGATAACTAGGTTAGATGATGATGTGGTAGAGGCCATTGTCAAGGAATACCCCGTACAAATAGACATACAGGGAAAAACTATTAGACACAACTGCCCAGACTGGCACAAAACATCAGAAGAAAGAAAACTATGCAAACACATAAACAAACTCCTCCTCACGATACCAAAAGAAAAAACAAAAACAATACTACAAAACATCACACAAACACCACACAAATGGAACCTAGAAAATCCACAACAGAACCAAACGGAACGGTAAAAAAGCTAAAGTTATCGGAATTAAGCTAAAAAGTAGCCCGACCAAAAAGGCTAAAGTCGGCCTTTAAAAATACAAAGGTAATGTGGCGTCCTCTCCATCTGGGAGTGGTTGTGTTATTTATGCTGAGCTTTTTCCCTCCCACAACTGCTCAACAAATTGATGAAAGGGGGTTTTCTACGTTAGAGTCATTATTTTCAGTAGCTCGGATTGGACATCGGTTACCCTGCTCGGTGAAGAAAAGCTTGTGAATGTTAGACACAGACTTATTGAGGGTGATGCCCCCGTCGACGTAGCTTGGGAGGGCAAGTGGTTTGGTGTGAGTAGATGTTGCTACCCGGAGAAGGTTATAAACGCTACGGTTGAATTCCAGCTCCTAATAACCAACCTAAACCCTGATGGTGTTATCAGGATGCAGATGCAGAAAGGAGACGTAGGCACTACCATAATCGCAATATATGACAGAGAGGGGAGGACGATTAAGCAGATAACTCATAGCGGGATTGTCCCAGGCTCTGGAGGGAGAAATCAGCTGAACTTTACAATAGACTCTGCGAGCGTAGCTTCCTCAGGCATGGTTACTATGCTTGGAAAGAGTGGCTACGATAAAATGGTTTGGGCCGCTTATTACCCATGGTATTTCAAAGAAAGTTGGAGGGATGCTAAGATGGCGGATAGGCCTCTGATAGGTGAGTATGCATCTGATGATGAGAATGTGATCAGGTTGCATATACGCATGGCCAAGGCAGCTGGTATAGATGGTTTCGCGGTCTCTTGATGGGGTCCTAACACCTTCACCGACAAAAATCTGATAAAAATCCTCAAGATCGCGGCTGAGGAGGGCTTCCATGTTGCGGCGTATCTAGAGTCGCTGGGAGGTCGGGGAGAACCAAGACCATTAGCCGAGCTTGAGAGCATGTTGGAGTATCTGCTCACATTTTACGGCGGCTATTCAGCATACTACAAGCTCCATGGAAAGCCTCTGGTGTTTGTTTGGGCGGCATGGTCCCATGAACTGGAAGAATGGGGTACAATATTTGAAAACCTCAAAGAAAAAGGAATAAGAGCTATTTACATCGCAACCACTCTAGACACAAAGTATCTTTCGTCCTTTGATGGTTTACAAAATTATGGCGGCGACGAATTGGATAGGATTACGCAGGTGTATGGTAAAGTAGGGCCTATTGTTAAAACTTATCACATCTTATACGGTGGTGTGGAGAAGATATGGGTACCGTCGGTCTGGCCAGGTTATGATGAGCGTCTCCTACCTGACCGTATGGGGCTTTTCTTTGATAGGGAAGAGGGACAATATTATCTAGGGTTCTATTCTGCAGCTAGAGCTAGCTATCCAGACTGGATATGGATAACTAGCTTCAACGAGTGGTGGGAGAATACACACATAGAGCCGAGTCACAAGTATGGCTACAAGTATCTCTTCCTAACAGAATACATAGTAGCCAACTTTAAAAACAAACCCATCAAGCCCGATAAACTACTAGGTATAGTTATCGATTTAGAAAGCCCATTGAGGACTATAACTAAGTTAGCTGTTTCAACCATTACCGTTACCCAGCAACTGGAGACAACAAGATTCATACATAGTGTAGAAACTAGGACAGTGGAGGTTTTCAGAACCGTAACCACGGTCTCCACCCTTCTGACGGAAAAAAGAACAGTAGAGATAGCCGATATCATATTGGTGACCGCACCACTGCTGCTTGTCGCCACGCTGTCTACTGTCTACGCAATTAGAACTAGGAGAAAACATGCCTCTCTACACCGGAGAGAAACAAGGATCAAATAAACACCAAGCAACCACCATACTCCTCCCCTAACTGGAAACGGAGGAATATATCACTCACAGTATTGGATTTTAGCTCTTAAGGGGAAAGATTTTATGATTCGATAAATGAAGCAATGTAACAGTTGTTTTCCTCATTTTCCTGGGATGAGTGGAGATCCGACAAAATTTACACCCATAATAATAACAAAGAAAACGTCATAGATACCTATGAAGATAGCCCTAATCAACAACCTGAGACTAAAGATCGTGGGGAGGGGGGAGTAATGCATTGTTGACGGCGCCAGGCACACAATAGCCAAAAACTTATTAAGCCTCTTATAAAAGTATCAAAAAAATGCAATCCTACAGTCAGTACATTGAGATGGGTGGTGCTCTTAGACTTGAGGGGGTCTTCCTTGAAAGTATCGTAGCGGCTTACTTATTAACAAAGGGTGAGGAGATAGTCCCAAGTCCCGAGACTAGGGGGATCCAACATGATGTATTAGTGAAGCGAGTTGATGGATTCATATTTTACGAGTGCACGGGGCTTTCGGAAATTTCCTCCCAGAAAATCCATAGATTCAGCGACGACGTGAGAGAGTTAAATAAAAGGCTACAAGAGAGCGAAAAGAAGGGTCTAACAGCAGCGTATTTTGTTGCTGCAGTCCATGAAAATGCTTGGACATCAGAGGCTAAAGATGCATTTCAACGCGTTAAGACACGGTTACGTGAGAAGTTACGAATAGATGTAAGACTCTTACAGGGTGACGAACTATTACTGGAATTATTGCGTTCAGGAGTTTTGGGGATTAGGTTAGTTAAAGATAAAGTGTATTGGGCAGGACCAGAAGACCTTGCAATAAGGTATAATGCTCAGAGCAACAGTTTTCAATATGGTCGTTGGAACGAGCACTATGTATCGAAATTCAACATGCTACACTTCTCATTGCTTCCATCATTTTACTGGGAAAGCTACTATCGCCCGCTTTTCGAAGAAGCTGTAAAGGATAAATTGGAATTACCATTATCGGTTTTCACTTACCCTGACCAAGAAGGACTTACATGGCGTAATATAAGAGACGCGGTTGAATGCTTTGCGTCTTATCTTAGCAGACTAAATCGAACGTATGTTTGGGAAAAAGGAGAAGACTTCATTCTTGAACTTCATACGAGTAAGAGAGGTTACGATTCTTATATCCTGTACTTGTTTACATCAGGTGAGCAGAAGAGTCAATCTCCATACGAAGCTAGATATGTTTCCTTAACTCTATTATCATCCCTTAAAGGAAAGGCAGAAGACCTAATAAGCAAGTTTAAAGAGGATGGTAAAATACCGAAAGAGGAAAAGGTCAGCGTTATAGTGGTTTCTACCACACAATACTGGTCTCCTCGGGCATGGGGTGCTGTGAAAAAGATCCCTGAAACATATAGTGAGGAGGTGGGTTATTCTGAGCGGATTCCCGGAAATGAGTTATTAACACGGCTTTTTAACGCAGGCATTTTGGGGTTTAGGTTTAAGGAGAAGAACCAAGTGGCAATCGTAGGAGATGGAATCCCTGCTGTTAGAAAGACTGTGGAAGGATTGAAGGTTGCATCTAACGGATAATCCTGACTGCGACAATTATAGGCGGTAACACATATATGCTTGTGGCGGATATTAAACGTCATAGTATGACCATAGTAATAGGTTTGAGATGGCAGTATAGGGACTCTGACGCGATATTAATCACCTCCGACTCCAAGGTCACTACTTCTCTTGGCATAACTTATGAGATGAGGAAGGTTTACCCGATTTTGTTTAATGATGAAAGGCCTGTGGCTGTTGTTGGGGTTGCTGGCGATGCTCCTTTGGCTAAATACGGAGTGGAAGTAGTTGAGGATGTCTTACTAGGCTATGCTGAGGAGGGACTACCGCTGGAATATGGCAAGTTCAGGTTAGCAGTCAGGGAGGTTGAGCGCCGGCTTATTCGTCACTTCAGCGAGCTCAGAACTCACGGTATTGACCCAAGCTTCCAGATGCTGCTAGGCGCCGTGGACCTGAAAGGGAAAGGTTCTCTCTATCTGTTCGACAGCAGGGGACTCTCCGAACCCGTACACGATAACCCGGGCTACGGTATCATAGGTTCGGGGATGATTACTGGAGGGATTCTGCTGCTTAGGATGATAGGTTTTGAACCTGGGCTAGAGCTAGGACTGCTCTCCGCATTCATAATAGACTCGGTTAGCGAGGTTGATTCATCGGTTGGCCGGTTCATAGGAGACAGCTACCTAATGAGGTTGGAGACTGAGAACAACGAGAGAAAAATAGTGCTGGGGCCGTTAAAGGAAGAGGCGCTTATAAAATACAAGGAACAAATACGTGCGAGGAGAGACATAATAGGGAGGATATGGCGGTTATGCGACGAGCTAGGAGAAGAAAAAATAACAGAGGTTATCAACAATGTTGAAAAACATAAACATTCATACTAGGTGAAAAGAATAGCATGCAGGAAAGCACTCCATGGATAACTAACTACATCGAATATCTGGTAAATAGATACTTTGGGCCGTGTGGCTTGGCAGATGATGCTTTAAGGGAGCTCCGAAATCTTCCAAAGGGCCTCTCTCGACAGCTTGGTAATGACGAGAATTTCTGGCGAGGGTATTTTTCTAACCCGACGAGACTGAACTTGATTGAAGGGGCCGTTAGATATGTAGGCGAAAGTGCTCGCCGACGCTCAGAAGAGCATGGCAGAAATCCGTGCTATTACCTCAACCTCGCGTTAGATAAGGAGGAGATGACAACATGGTTGGCGGGCTATCTACAAGTCTTCCTGCCGTATGAATTCTCCGAGAATAGAAATTCGTCGGAATAGACGTCTAACGCGGATTAAACATAAACTACTTTATCCATTATCGTGACATTACCGGTTAAAGGACGCGTATACCCCGAATCACAATAAAGCATATTGTCTTCATCACGCTAAATACAAAATCTTCTTACCCATGACTTGTATAATCTTGGAATGATAGAGCTGAGGTCCCTGGTCAAGTTGCATCCTCGCACAGTATTTACAGCTTGTGAGGGAGTTGAAAACATCTCATGCGTTGGCTTTATACAGGAGAGAGGCTGGGGCAGGACTTTGAAGACTGGAAAAGATTCAGGGAGGCTTTACTGGCTGAGTTAAGGTATGCTTTCGATAGCATGGTCAACCACCCGCTGAGGTACGCTAGAAAGAGGCTCAGGACCCTAGAGGACGGCCGGAAGGTGAGGATAACTCTATACAGTGTTATAGAATGAAGGGCTGTAGCCAGCCTGCTTATTTCGGTGATACCGTCTGCACCTTTATGAGGTTTTTATTAGCTCTAGTTTGGCTAGGATATTGTTTATTTTTTGCATGAGATTGGATGCTTCTAATACGTCTTCGACAGTCAGGTATGTGATGTTTCTTCTGAAATCCTCTGACAGATCCTCTATCTCCTTCTTAAACTTATCCAACCCATCTGTGTTAGATACTATGATTATCTTCTGCACTGATTGATCCTTCTTCGCCTTCATGAGGTTCAGTATGGCTGAATCTATAGAGCCTGACTTATGAACTTCGAAGACATATTTTATAACTCCTAGGTTGCCTATCTTAGCCCGCCAGACGGCATCCACCCTAGCTCCCGTTGACACTGTCCTCTCGCTTTCGACTTCGAAACCAAGACCTGCACCGAGCTCAACAAGCTTCTCCACTATCTCGTCATGATCAAAGTCATAAACTTCTGATACACGGACCTCACCCTGCTCAGCTCCAAGCTGTATATAGTATAGGAATACGTCAACATCTAGCAAGTCTTCTCCTAAGCCCTCAGCCTTTAACTCTCTTTCTATTTGTTTAGCGATATTTAAAAACCTCTCGTACTCCTCTCCAGATATCCTATACTTGTTAACAGGTATCTCGTTACCAAGCCCTAAAACTCTGAGAGCACGTCTGCTCATCTCGTTCCATATGGCATACTCCGTCGGCCGAGCAAAACACATTATCTCTGTTGTTTGGGCAGGTCCCAAGCCCTTAACCCTCTTAAAGAACCTGTCGAACCTATCTCTAAGGCTGTCAGAACCCCATAAAAGGTCCTTAAACATCTCCCTCAAATTTCCTACGTCATTGTTCTCTAGGACCCTGTCAACAACGTATTGTTTATTAATCCAAGAGGCATTTGCCCAAAGCTCCATTACAACACGCGAGAGAACAGATACATCGAGTTCATTTAACTTGTCAGCCGAAAATATCTCGGCATAGCGTTTACTCCTCTCCTCCCTTTCATACAACCATCTCCTCCCTTCCCCATCGATAAACTTCCTATATCCGGACAACTTTTTCTTTACTTCCTGAACAATCTCCATTTTCACTTCTCTCTGTAGCTAGACACTATATAAGTCGCTCCATTGACTTAGCACTTCAGCTATCTCGTCCTTTTCCCATTGTAGGTCTAAAAGGGATTCGGAAATAACATCAAAAGCCATACAATGTGGAGCCCATGGTACGATGGGGTCAGCAGTCGAGGATCCGCAACATATAAAGCCTACTATAAATTGGTAGATAGTGTCCGGATAAGCATCTTTACCCACCTCCGTTCCTGATGGTTTAGTAGTACAGCGTGAAGAGGTTCAGGAACAAGTTCAGGTTCTTTATTCTCTGCTCGTAATCCCTTGCGCTCAATTTGTTGTGGAACACCATCGTCCTCTCCTTGAGGTACCTGAAGAACCTCTCTCCCCTATTCCTAATTCCGAACCTCTGGTGCTCGTACTCTAGCCCAAGCCTCTGCAACGCCCACGGATACCAAGGGCCCCTATCGACTAAGGCTTGTTCAGACACATCTTGAGGGCCTTCTTGAGGAAGTTTAGGGCGTTCAGGCAGCTCCTGCCTTACGAAGCCTCCGTGTACTGTGATTTGTTTATTGGCTCTAGAGCTATGCTGAGCACCTTGGAGACCTTCCTGCAGCTTCCGCGGAACATGTAATCCAGGACAGCTAAGACCTTCACTCCACGGCTTTTTTGTTGCGCTTGAAGCAGCCCGAGATCAGGACCACTAGGTCCACACAGATTATCATCAAAGACCGGCCTTTAAATGTAGTCCCTTATCCGGACACTACCGGAGGATAGATATGATCCGCGGGTTTTCGAGGAGTTAAAGGAGTGAATATTTATTAATAGAACAGCAGTAAAGAGACGAGATAGGCACATGGTTGTTAAGGTGTATCTTCCGACGCCGCTTCGCCAGTATGCCGATGGCCGGGACATGGTTGAGCTGGACGGCTCAACCGTTGGAGAGGTTCTAAACAAGCTAGTAAGCCGCTATAACGCGCTTCAGAAGCATCTATTCAACGAAAACGGGGCAATAAGGAGCTTTGTAAACGTTTTCGTCAACAACGAGGACATCAGGTTTCTCGAAGGCGTCAACACCAAGATAAAGGACGGAGACGTCGTCTACATCATCCCCTCTATAGCTGGTGGACTGAGCATCGCGGCTCCGGCTGCCGTGGCGAGGAAACTGGGCAGAACGGTGAAGCAGCACGGCAGAATAACCGTTCCCGCGAAGCTTCTCAAAAAAGCCAAGAAAAACGAGGTAACAGTCATCATAGACGACGTCAAATACCTCTTCGAACCCGACAGATATAACCGCATCTACCTACCCCCTGCTCTCCGGGAAAAGATACTGCACATGTCATCCTTCGAGTTCACCTTGTCCGACGGCGAGCTCATCCTCAGGTTCAGAAGGTTTTAAGAGCAGGTAGACATAGGACTTTCCATGGTTAAGTTTGTCGTAACGGTTGAGACGGAGGATGATGTAGAGGTTTCTCTCGAGGCCTCTTCTAAGGAGGAAGCTTTGGCCAACCTTGACGAGCTTCTCGCGTTGACACGCGCAGTCGCGGAGAGGCTGAAAACCAAGCCGCAGCACAAGGCCCCGAAAAGACGTGGAAAATCCGAGGCGGTTAAAGCACTAGAGATAATCGAACAGAAACTCATACCCTCCTCCTTCTTCAGCACCGCGAGAACAACAGCTGAAGTGAGACAAAAAATCATCGAGCAATCTGGTCTACCGTTTCAGAGCCGCAAAGTTAGCCAAGCACTGGGTATACTCTATGACAAAGGAACCTTAACACGTGTCGGGCAAAAAGGCAACTACAGATGGATACTCCCGAAATCGCCGTGAAGTGGATGAACCCATAAATAAAGACCAAGTAGTAAACTTCCCGGATGAACGTGGCCGAGACGGTTAGGGTCTATTTTTCGCTGACGAAGCCCAATGTCTGGTGGCTTCTGGCTTTCACGGGGGCGGCGGGAATTTTCGCCGCCTCCAACGGGTTACCCGACCCCTATCTCTTCACGGTCGCTATTCTTTCAATAACTTTTGGTGTTGCTGGGACGGAGGCTGCTTCAAACTATCTTGAGATGTCGCTTGACTCTGTGATGAGGAGGACATCGAAGCGTGTTCTTCCGCGGGGGTTGATTAACCCGCCTTGGAAAGCTCTAGTGTTTGGTCTCGTTTTGATGACGATTTCTCTCATTTTCGCTATTTTCATCAACCCTGTGACATTTTTCTTCATGGCTTCGGGGATGTTTGACTACTTGGTTGTCTATGTCATGTGGAGTAAGCGGCGGACGCCGTTGAACATTATTCTCGGAAGCTATGCGGGCGGAGCTCCTCTGATGGCGGGATACACCGCTGTGAGCTATTGGCCGACGCTGGAAGCCTTCATCCTCGCCGCCTTGATAGTTCTCTGGATTCCGCCGCATATCTGGAGCCTTGCTCTCATATACAAGGAGGACTATGCGAGAGCTCATGTGCCCATGCTCCCCGTCGTAACCTCAGAGGCCACAGCAATCCGCTGCATCTCCTCAACAACAATAATCTCAGTCCTCTTCACATTCCTCCTCTATTTCCTCTATCCAGAGAAGTATGGACTCATATATCTTGTCGCAGCCGTGGTCAGCGGGTTGATGATTGTTCTGCCAGCAACCGCGCTGATAGTTAATCCAAACCGTAAAACAGCTTACCTACTGTTCAAAACCACGAGCCCACAGCTGTTCATCATTATGCTCGCCGTGGTACTGGACACTTTTATCTAACCAGGTTTAATCCACTGGCCCTCGGCAGATCCGCTGGGCTCTCCGTCGACTGCCACTATTTTTCCGCGTAGTATTGTGTAGCGGTGTTTGGCGAGGATTTCTCTGCCGTCGAAGGGTGTGAAACGGTGTTTGCTGTGCAGTTTGTCTGCCTGTATCTTCGAGGGTGTCCGTGGGTCGAAGATGGCGAAGTCGGCGTCCGAGCCTATCAACAGCCCCCCTTTCCGCGGATACAGTCCAAAAGTTTTCGCCGGGTTTGTTGAGAGAACTTCAGCCACTTTCTCGAGTGGGATATATCCACGTAGGGCCGTGTCAACCATCAGGGGCCCAAGCAGCTCTACGCCAAACATGCCTGCGGGGGCCTCGAAAACGTTTCTGCCTTTTTCCTCTAAGGTATGTGGAGCATGGTCAGAGCCGATGTTGGTTATCACACCCAGCCGCAGGCCCTGTAGAAGCTTCTCCCTGTCTTCTGGGAAACGTATTGGCGGGTTTACCTTCATCAGGTTACCGAAGCGCTTGTAGTCGCCGCTGTCGAGCAATAGATACTGTGGGCATGTTTCGACAAACACGGATGGGGCCCTATTCAGGCGGAGATAGTCAACAGCCTCGCCGCTGCTGAGATGCACAATCAAGGCACGGCCCCCTGTCTTAGCTGCGTAGTAGTTGATTTTGATGACGGAGTCGACCTCACATATCGCAGGCCTCGCATATAGGTGCGACAGTGGAGAAACAGGTTCTCGCCGTGCTTTTTGTTCATAGTGGTGGACGAGGTAACGGTTTTCGCAGTGGAAAGCTATTGTGAAGCCTTTTTCACGGGAGAGTGTGAGGGCCTCGATGATTGTTGGGTCGCTGGGCTGCTCGATGTCTCCTGTGGTGGGTCCGAGAAACGCCTTGAAGCCAACCGCCCCTGCTTCAAGCATCTCCTCCAAGTTGTTTAGGCTCTGGTCGGTCAACACACCGTATAGCCCATAATCCACCCACGACTTGCCGCGCACACGCTCCGCTTTCATTCTAAGTGTTGACGCGTCGGCTACGGGTGGAACCGTGTTGGGCATCTCGAGAACAGTCGTCACACCTCCCGCCGCTGCTGCGGCAGAGCCTGTCGAGAAATCCTCTTTCCACTCGTAGCCAGGCTCCCTGAAGTGGACATGCTCGTCAACAAAGCCTGGAAACACATACATCCCCGACGCGTCAACAACATCCACGCCACGTATGTCAAACCTCTCACCAACCGCCGCAATCTCTCCATCCTCGACATAAATGCTGGCCCGGACAACGCCCTGTGGTGAAACTATGTATCCATCCTTGATTACGAGCTCTGACACATGTTTTCACCGGCTGTGAAGCATTTTAACCTTAAAAAGGCGTCATAGTTCACGTGGGTTGTGAGTGTTGACGAAGAAGCTTACAGCGTTATCCAGGAGTGGCTTTCGCGTGACAGGTTCATAGTCGTGAAAAAAGACGTCGTCAGACACGAGTCTGTCGCAGGTGTCAGGGGGATGCTTCGCTATGTCGAGGACTATGTCGACGGCCGCTGTCTCCACGCACGCATCGTGAGAAGCATGGTTCCACATGGGTTGCTCAAGTCAATCAAGTTAAATGACTCGAGTGGACACTTGATTACGGCCCGTGATGTCCCGGGTGAGAATCAGGTTGGTTACACGGTGGCTGACCAGCCTGTTCTCGCCGAGAAGAAGGTAAGGTTCTACGGTGAGTCTGTCGCGCTCGTGGTTTCGGACAACGGCTACTCTGCCGAGGATTTGCTTGAGAAAGTTGAGGTAGAGATTGAGCCTCTGCCAGCTGTTTACGATGTTTTCGAGGCTATGGAGAACAGGGTTTTGATACATGAGGAGAGGGGCTCCAACATAGCTGTGACGGCGCATGTCAGGAAAGGAGATGTCTCGGTGGGCGAACGCGAGTCTGATGAAGTTGTGGAGAAGACCTATGTCCTCTCGCCGCAGGACCACGCCTACATGGAGACAGAGGCTGCTCTGGCCATCCCCAGCCCCGACGGCGTAACCGTCATAAGCCAAGCACAGTACCCACATCTAGCCCAGAAAACCGTCGCAAGAGTTCTCGGCATCCCGTACAGCAAAGTCGCCATCATCCAGCCCGCTATAGGAGGTGCCTTCGGTGGAAAGGATGACATGGGCCCGATTGTCTCGGCACAGGCCGCCCTCGCATGCTGGAAACTCGGTAAACCAGTCTACCTACAATACAGCCGTGAAGAAAGTTTCACAAGCCACTGCAAACGCGACCCCGCGGTAATCAAATGCAGAACAGGCGCCTCCCGTGATGGCTTGCTCAAGTTCCTGGATGCAGAGGTTATTTTTGACAGCGGAGCCTATGCAAACAGGGGCCCCTACACGCTCTGGCGAGCATGTGTCCATGTCGCGGGGCCCTACCGGATACCGCATGTAAACGTTGTCGGCAAACTTGTATACACAAACAAGGTTTACCAGGGAAGCTTCAGAGGGTTCGGCAATCCGCAGGCAGAGTTCGCGGCTGAGCGGCAGATGGATGAGCTGGCCCGTCGCCTCGGCATAGACCCAGTAGAGTTCAGGCTCAAAAACCTCCTAAGGCCCGGAGACCTTTCCGCCACCTCGCAGCCCATGCCCGAGGACACAGGCATCGCGCCGCTTGTCGAAAAAATGAGGAACACTCTACACATCCCCAAGAAGAAGAGAGAAAACGGCTACCGGTATGGATACGGTTTCGCAGTCGCGTGGCACGGCATAAGCACAAGCCGCGGCGTACCCGACTGGGGGTCGGCGACACTAACCGTCCTGAGGGATGGGAGCGTGGTTGTCTCAAGCGGCGTAGTGGAGTTTGGACAAGGGACGCATACAGCGATTAAGCAGGTTGTAGCGGAGGTTTTGGGCATACCGTATGAGTGGGTGAAGCTCGAGGGTGGAACAAGCTACGCCCCAGACACGGGTGCGACGCACGGCTCCCGTGGACTGACCCTCGGCGGCTCAGCCGCTCTTGTGGCAGCGGGCCGTGTGAGAAAAAGGGTTGTGAAGGTGGCTGCGGAGATGCTGGAGGCCAACCCCGACGACATCGAGATAGCCGACGGCAAAGTGTTTGTGAAAGGTGTGGAAAACAAGATGCTTGACTGGCGCGACATCGTCGCCGCATGCTACGCACGGGGAGTAGACCTCACCTCGAGCGGCTACTTCTTCCTCAAGAAGGACAAGTTCGACGAGTCCCGTGGACAGGGCCACGCCTACACCATTTACTCTTTTTCCGCAGTCTTGGTGGAGGTGAGGGTGGACACTGAGACGGGCAAGGTCGAGGTCACGAACGTGTGGCCCGGTGCGGCATGCGGCAGAATAATCAACCCGGGCATAGCTTTGGGCCAGATACATGGGTCGGTTGTCCAGTCTCTCGGCTACTCGTTGACTGAGCGCATGGTGTTTGAGGAAGGGCGACTCCTCACGGCGAGCTTGATGGATTACCTCATCCCCTCGGCTGTCGAGACACCGCGGATACATGAACCCATATACCATGAGGACATCTGCCCACACGGGCCCCTCGGGGCTAAGGGCTTGGCTGAGCTGGCCCTGATACCCGTCCCCGCAGCCGTGGCCAACGCCATCAAAGACGCCGTCGGAGTAGATGTCGACGAAATCCCCGTAGTCCCCGAGAAACTGATCAAGCAGCTACACCAACGGTGAGGCAACATGCTCAGATATGTTGCAAAAGATAGACCACGGCGCGACGCTGTATACCGTGTAACAGGCCGCATAAAATACACGGCGGACATCCAGCCCGCCAAAACACTCCACGCAGCTCTTCTCCACTCACCCTACCCACACGCAGTCGTAAAGCAAATAGATGTCTCAAAAGCTTTGAAGACACCTGGCGTAGCAACGGTTCTGACACCTTTCAACGTCCCGCAGCACAGGTTCGGCAGAACATTCTCACCGGTGCCATGGAAAGTTATAATGGACAGGAAACTCATAGACAGGGTTCAGCGCTTCGCGGGCGACATAGTCGCAGCCGTTGCAGCCGATTCTCTCGAAACAGCCTACGACGCCGTGGAAAAGATTGAGGTGGATTACGAGGTCCTCGATTACGTGGACTCTGCTGAAAAAGCGTTGCAGCCAGATGCGCCGCTTGTGCATGACGAGATAGAGGTAGGCGGCGTCGTGAAAAAACTCGAGAGCAACATCGGGTTCATGGACACCGTAGAGATAGGCAGCAGAGAAGAAGCCTATTCACGTGTCACGAAAACCTATGAGGACAGCTTCCGGACACAGATTCTCTACAACGCCGCGATAGAGCCGCGGGCCATAATTGTTTCACCGAGGCCGGATGGGACGCTTGACGTTTTCTGCACAACCCAGTCTATCCATGGAACACGCTACTGGCTGTCCAAGGCTCTTCAGATGCCCATGAACAAGATAGTGGTCCATGGCATGACACTCGGCGGCGGCTTCGGCGCAAAGTACAACCTCGCCATCCATGAACCCGTCATCGCTTATCTGGCCTACGTAACAGGCCGCACAGTAAAATTCGTCTCAACACGTCAGCAGGATTTCTACACAACCGCGCGGAGAGCCGCATACATGGATGTCAGGCTCGGTGTGAGCCGTGAGGGCCGGATTGAGGCTATGGAGATGAAAGCTGTTCTCCAGAGCGGCGCCTACGCGGACCACATGTTGGAAGCTGTTACATGCACGGGTGGATGGTTCATCTCCAGCTACGCGGCAAGCTACCGATACTTTGAGGGCAAAGGCGTCTACACCAACCTGCCCGTATGCGGAGCGATGCGTGGCTTCGGCAACCCGCAGCAAAACTTCGCCCTCGAATCGCTTGTCGACGAGATAGCGGAAGACCTCGGCATGGACCCTCTCGAGTTTCGTCTAAAGAACCTGCCGCGTGTCGGCGACATCTACTATGGTCAGGGGCCGACGGTTACAACAGTTATACGGTCGATGGCTCTCGAGCAGGTGGCCCGTAAAACTGCTGAGGCGTTTGGGTGGACAACGGAGAGACAAGTGGTGGACGGCGTGGCCCGCGCCTGCGGAGTCGCGGTCGGCCATCACACATCGGGAACAGGTGGAGAAATGTCTGAGCAACAGGACAGACAGGAGGGCGCGGGCGTCGTGCTCAAACTCAACGAAGACGGCACAATTTCCCTCAACACAGCCATGGTGGAGATGGGCCCAGGCGAACACGAAACACTCGCGGCTATATGCGCCGAGGCGCTGGGAACAAAGCCCGAAGACATCTACGTCGAGATAGGCAACACTCAGTACACGCCCTTCGACATGGGGACGCATGCAAGCCGAGGAACCTACGTAGGAGGACTCGCCGTCGTCTCTGCAGCAGAGAAACTCAGGGAACAAATCTTGACACAGGCGGCTGAGATGCTTGAATGCTCGCCGAAGGACCTGCGCATAGAAGATGGATGGGTCAAACATGTAGAGGACGAAGGTAAGCGGCTCAGCCTCTCGCATGTTGCTATGCGGTTCAAGACACGGAAAGGGTTTCTACCGATAGCGGTAAGCGGCCTAAGGCCCAACGCGGCACCGCCGAGCTGGGCCGTTATCTTCGCACAGGTGGCGGTCGACCTTGAGACAGGCGCCGTGAAGATAGAGAAAATCGCCGGTGGATACGATATAGGATTGGTCGTCAACCCCTCCGAGGCAGCGGGCCAAGCACATGGAGGAATAGCGACCGGAATAGGCTACGCGTTGCTGGAGGAGGTGGTCGTGCAGGACGGAAAATACATCAACCCAAGCTTTATGGACTACATGCTCCCCGGCGCCACCGACATCGCAGAAACCCTGGTCTTCTTCGCCGACTCCTACGACCCCTACGGCCCATTCGGAGCCAAAAGCATAGGCGAGCTCGCCACAAACCCCGTCGCATCAGCCATCGCCAACGCCGTCTCACGAGCAATAGGAAAACGAATGAAAAAACTGCCCCTAAGCCCTGAAACAGTCCTCAACGCAGTCAAACTTTTTTAGATAATTCTCCACAGGTTTTCCGTGATTTTTTATGCGTAAAGTGGTGTTGATAAAGGGGGATGGCACGGGTCCTGAGCTTGCGGCTGCGTTGAAGAAGGTTTTGGACGCTGTTTCCCCACCTCTCGAGGTTATAGAGTGTGAGGCTGGTTCTGAATGGTGGATGAAACATGGCGGTAACAGCATGATACCTGCGGAAACGTGGGAGGCCATTAAGTCAAGCGATGCATGCTTCAAATCACCGACAACCACTCCACCGGACCCCAACGCTCCCAGAAGCGTCGCCGTCTCAATCAGGCAAACCATGGATCTCTACGCAAACATAAGACCAATCAAAACCTTCAAAGGAGCCGAAAGCCCGTTGTCAAACATTTTCGGGCCCTTCGACTTTGTCTGTGTCAGAGAGGCGACCGAGGGGCTTTACTCAGGTCTTGAGCACAGGCTCAGCGACGATGTCTCCATAGCAATAAGGAAAATAACGCGTAGGGGGAGCGAGCGGGTTGCGCGCTGGGCCTTCAAGATAGCGGCGGAGAGAAACTGGAGCAAAGTCATCGTCATAACCAAGCGCAATATTCTCCGCGTAACCGACGGCGTGTTCTGGGAAGCTGTCGAAAAGGTTGCGAAAGAGTTTCCCGGCATAAGCTACGAAGAATACTACATCGACAACATGTCTCAGCAGCTAATCAAAAACCCAGACCGCTTCAACCAAAATGTTCTCCTCAGCACAAACCTTTTCATGGATGTTTTGTCGGAGGCTGCGGCGGGGCTGGTGGGCAACATCGGCATGGTTTACGCAGCCAACATAGGCGACCGCTACGCCATGTTCGAGCCGGCGCATGGAAGCGCTCCCAAATACAAGGGTATGGATAGAGTGAATCCGACGGCGACAATCTTGGCCGGTGCATGGATGCTGAAATACCTCGGACTAACCAAATACGGTGAAGCAATCGAGAAAGCAACCGAGCAGGTAATAGCTGAGCATAAGGTTGTAACCGTCGACCTCGGAGGGACGGCGAAGACATCGGAGATGGCTGCGGAAATAGCTAAGAAAGCGGCGCAAATTATTTCCTAAAAATTTTATCCATAATTGTTATAAATCATCATATCCCTGATTTTTGCGTAAAAATGCCTCTTGAGGCAACGGTCTACATCAGGAAGAAGAGACACGCGAGCGGGAAAACCTATCTCTACATCCACATCCCATCAAAGATAGCGTCTGACAGCATGTTCAAGTTCCGCGAAGGCGATAAGCTGAAAATGGTTGTCGACCCACGGAGAGGACGCATAATTTTGCTCAAGCAGATGAAAAAGAAATGAAGAATAATTACCGTTAAATTGTGCTGGTCAGAGTATAAATGATGTATGGGCGCTGATGTGGATGTTGATGTTGCGGTTATTGGCTCGGGGCTTGCGGGTCTTCGGGCCGCGATAGAGGCGGCTCGTGTGGGCCGTGAAAAGGTTGTTGTCGGGGTGTTCACAAAAACGCAGGTGATGCGTTCACATTCGGTTTCGGCGGAGGGTGGGACGGCTGCTGTTCTCTATCCCGAGGAGGGTGACAGCCTCCAGTCTCACATGTATGACACTGTCAAGGGATCGGATTTTCTCGCCGACCAAGACGCCGTCGAGTTGTTTGTGAAAAAAGCGCCGGAGGAGATTCTGCAGCTTGAGAGATGGGGGATGCCATGGGCGAGACGAGAAGATGGAAAGATTGCGCAGCGCTTTTTCGGTGGACAGAGTTTTCCACGCGCCTGCTACGCGGAGGACAAGGTTGGGTTCTTTGAGATGAGCACCCTCTATGACACGGCTCTCAAATACGATAACATCCATTTCTATCCCGAGTGGGCTGCGGTCAGCCTCTTGGTGGAGAACGGGAAGTTCAAGGGGCTTGTGGCCCTCGAGCTGAAGACGGGAAAAATACATACGGTCGCGGCTAAGGCGGGTGTTCTCGCTACAGGAGGAGCGGGCAGGCTCTACTCATTCGCCACCTTCGGATACTCCTCAACACCTGACGGCCTCTACATAGCTTACCGAGCTGGCGCACCGCTCAAAGACATGGAGTTTGTCCAGTTCCATCCCACTGGCCTCGTCCCATCCGGCATCCTGATAACCGAAGCCGCACGCGGAGAAGGAGGAATACTAACCAACGCCAACGGTGAAAGATTCATGAAGAGATACGCTCCAGAGAAAATGGAGCTCGCACCTCGAGATATCGTCTCACGCGCCATGTATAACGAGATTGCCGAGGGCCGTGGAGTAGAGGGCCCCGGCGGCGTCAAATGCCTATACCTCGACCTAACCGTGCTGGGCGCGGAAAAAATCAAGAAAAAGCTTGCCGGCATACGTGAATACTGTATGCGTCTCGCCGGCATAGACCCCATCAACGAACCCATACCTGTCAGGCCCGTGGCCCACTACTACATGGGAGGCGTGGACACAAACATCGGAGGAGCAACAGCCGTCAAAGGCCTCTGGGCCGCTGGCGAGGTTGCATGTGTATCCATCAACGGGGCCAACAGGCTCGGCTCAAACTCCACAACAGAGTGCCTCGTATGGGGTGCCATCACAGGAAAAGCAGCTGCAGAGCATGTCCTCGCCAACCACAACCAAACACCGGTCAACAAATCCGACGCCGCCACCATCGAGAAACACATCTACGACGAGCTGCTGGGCAAAGCACCAAAAGAAAACCCCTACGACATCAGACAGGAGCTGCAGACAACGATGGAGCAAACCTGCCACATCTACCGCGAGGAAAAAAGCCTCTTTCAGGGCATCGACCAAGTCAGAAAAATCAGGCAAAAACTATTCAGAGGAGTGGTTGACAGCAGCCGCTACTACAACACAAACCTCATGAACGTGCTCGAGATAGAGATGATGATTGAGGTCGCCGAAGTAATTCTAATCTCGGCTCTGAACAGGAAAGAGTCGCGTGGAGCGCATGCACGTGTTGACTATCCCAAACGAGACGACGTCAACTTCCTCAAACACACCCTCGCATACTACACCGAGGATGGGCCGCGGATAGAGTACATAAGCCCCGTCATCACAGAATATGCACCAACGGAGAGGAGGTATTGAGGAGATGAGCAGGCTATCCCTTGCTCTGAAAACTTGGCTGTTTCCCGTCCGCTATGGGCTGGAGCGCTGGAGCTACACTCTTCAACGCGTCTCCGGTGTGGCGATTATACTTTTCTTCGTGTTGCACATCGCGGAGACAGGAAATGTTGTTGGGGGCCCAACGGTCTGGACAATTCCGCCCTATGAGTATGCGAAGCAGGTGTGGAACGAGACCAAAGAGTTTCTCTCCAACCCGTTATTCGACATAGGCCTTGTCCTCCTCGCCTTCATGATATTCTTCCACACATTCAACGGAATACGACTAACACTCGCCCACTTCGGCATACTGCTGGAAAAACCCAGGCGACCCGAATACCCCTATCACCCCGGCTCGATGTCAAAAACCCAGCGCATCCTTTTCTGGATAAGCATCGTGTTGGCTACCGCGGCCATCATCTATTCTATGGATGTTTTCTTTAAGGTGCTTCAGCCATGAGAGAGAAAACGGTTCAACTCCTTCATTACATAACGGGGATAGGGATACTGGTGGCTGGGGCTATTCATCTGGCTACGGTGTTTCTCCTCAGCCCCTACGAGGCGAGCATGGCCTTTGATGGACACCCATTCTCCGTCATCTCCGTCTACCGCAACATACTGCTGGCCGCATCTCTCCAGGCTCTCCTCGTCTTCGTGGCTTTCCACGGCTTCAACGGCGTCCGAACAATCCTCTCAGAGCTCTACCAAGGAAAAACATATCTCAGAATAGTGAACATAGCAGTCACAGTCGCCGCCTTGGCCGTGGTAATCTATGGCACACGCACCATAGTGATAGCGCATTTGTTGTAGAGGGGGATGCTATGCAGGAAGTAAGGTTCAGGGTTTTCCGATACGACCCAGACAAAGATGGCCGGAGAAGCTACCAGACATACACCGTGCCAACGTTCAAGGGGATGACGGTTCTACAAGGCCTTCTCCACATAAAGGAAAAGATAGACCCAACGCTGTCGATACGTTTCTCATGCAGAATGGCGACATGCGGCTCCTGTGGCATGATGATAAACGGGCTGCCACGGCTCGCATGCTATACCTTGATAGAGGAGCTGAAAACACGAACCATCGTTGTCGAGCCGCTCCGCAACTTCCCCGTAATCAAAGACCTCGTAACAGATTTCGAAGAATTCTTCAACAAACACAGATGGGTCAAACCCTACCTCATAAGACTAGACACGTATGAGCAGGAGAAGAGCAACATCTCCTATAAACAGAGCGACGAAGAACTTGAACGATACATCCAGTTTGCATACTGTATCAAATGCGGCCTCTGCTACTCAGCCTGTCCCGTGACAGCGACGGACAAGGATTTTCTCGGGCCACAGGCCCTTGCCCAAGCATACCGCTACTACGCAGATTCGCGTGACGAAGGAGGTGTGGATAGGCTGCGGCCTCTCGCCGAAGGAAGCAGGCTTCTGAGATGCCATTTCGCTGGCTCCTGCAGCAAAGTCTGTCCAAAAGGCGTCGACCCAGCTCTCGCAATCCAGCTACTGCGCCGAGAAGTTCTCCTGCGAACATAGCACTTGAACCCGGTTACGTTACTGCTTCATCCGTCAAAAGCCAAATCCATAGATGGTTCACGCGAAATCAGGAAAGCGCTGATAGTTTTCGCTTTGGCTGCGCTGAGCCAAGCCGCGGTAGCCATCTACATCTATCGCTTCAAAACAGTTTACGAGATAGCGTTGGGGCCCTATTCGATTGTTGAGCTGGAGCTTTTTCAGCCGGATTACCTGTTGATGGCGAGTTTGACAACGGTCTTCATAGCCCTCGTCATCATAGTGGGCGTTGGACGGATATTTGGCAGGCTTCTCGGCAGAAACCATGCATCGATGCGTGACTTCCTCACCGTTTTCCTCTACCTCTTCACGGTCTTCGCCATAATTAACGTGGTTATATTAGGCGCGTCAATACCCTCAGCACCCGAGAAATACTATGTATTCGGCGCACAATTCTCAGACGTAATCTTCAGAAACGCGACGCTGACATGGGTTGATGGAGACATAGCGAGAACAATCGAGGCAGAGCTGCTCTACGCAAAAAGAGCCAACGTTACACGGATGTTAAGTGACGGGAAAATGGTTGAAACAGGCGGATACACAGCGGAGGAGATACAGAGAATAATTTCAGAGAGCGTTCTCACCGTTTCTCTTCAAAACCCCGCCGCTCCGCCATATAGTTTGCCGGAGAGCATCACTCTGGAGGATTTTGTTTTCCAGGACATCACTCCCCGTAACACACTTCTCACATCCATAGCAGCTGTCAGAGACCAGCCCGGAGCATACATTCCCACCATCAGCGTTGTGAAAAACTTTGCCTGGCGCATTATCATGTCCATATACACGGGCCTTTTTGTCATGTATCTACATAACACGTCACGGAAATCAGCCTTTCTCGTGATACTGCTGACCTACCTCGCCGTCGCTAACCTTGTTCCAGCGATTTCCTGAGCTTCCCCAGCACCGTAATCTCACCCAGCATGACACGGGTTGATGAAACTGGCTGCCCATCCTCAGCCACCACGAGAGGACATATCCTGACATCGAGCTGGTTGAGGTTTCTCTCAGCTCTTTTCATGTTTATCTCTGAGGCGCGGTACGCCGTGGCGGGGCTTGTTACTATGAGTTCGACGGCTGGATCGTCAAGCGTTGGGCCATAGGGGTCTTCGAGAGCAGTTATCCTCGCCCTCTCAAGCCATCCATGTTTGCCGAGAAACTCCCGCAACTGTTTAACCCTCTGCTCGTAGGATGGTATTGGATATTTTTTCCCGAGTTTTGCGGCGTAGCTGTCGGATGTGACGCCGACGATCACTTTCTCCGCTCTGGTGAATGCTTCGGCGAGCAACGCCATGTGACCCACGTGGATGACTGAGAAGGTTCCGCCCAGCGCCGCGAAACCATACTCCATGTCCTTTTTCTCAGCACAGTTCTCCAGCATCGCCAAAACCTCTTCACCGGTTTTACGCAGCTCCCAGAGAATAACCATCGCCTCCCCTCTTGTTACACCAAGACGGTTAACCACCTCCTCCACGGAGATGTTGGGCTTCGCCAGCAACATCTTATCCCGCACATATGCCATGTGGCTACGGTAAAGCGGAAGAGACTTAACCACCTCAACCAAAGTCATCCAATCAGCCGACAACCCTGGATAACACATCCACCATCGTTTGGGGCGAGGCTTTTTAATAGTTTAGCCACGTTGTCCTGTCGGATGCGGGGGTTTGCGAAAAACTTATTACACCTATAAAGGGTGAGAAAAACGGCGGAATGGCAGCCGATACCGACTACATGGAGAAAGCCTTGACAGAGCAGCTGGAATACTGTGAAAAAATGCTTGAAATGGAGGCGCGTCTCGACCTCGTCGTAGCCATGCTTGAGGAAATAATCAACGAGCTCTCCACGCCGAAGACATGGCTTTCCGAGGAAAAACGCAACACACTCCTCGAGAGAGCCAAAATATCCTACTACAGGGCCAAAACCCTTCTCTACCTCACCGAAACAACCCGAGGCACAAAATTCTAAACCAGATCTAGCAACCGTCTCCCCCGCATAATGTAAACTTCTCGGAAACCTTTCGAACGTTTCTGAACGGTTTTGACGCTTTCTACATGGGGTAAGGTTTTTCGGCGTCTTTTCGGAGACAAGCAGTGATGAGGGCTTCGGCGTTTATGGCGGTTCTGGTGTCGGCGGCTGTTCTGGCTACGGTTGCTTTGGCTGCTGCTCAGGAACTATCAGATGTGTCGTTGGGGCAGCGGATTACCGAGGAGCTTAGGTCAATAGTGGTTGAGCATAGAGAGGCCGTGAGAGAGGCGTTGCTCGAGTTCAAGCTAAAGCTGGAGCAGGTGAAGGAGAATCGGACGGAGCTGATAGCCCAGTTTCTCGAGGAGCGGCATAACAGAATAGAGGAGATTAGGACAGAAATAGAGAACCTGCGACAACAATACCTCGCGGGAAACATTACAAAAGAAGAGTATCTGGCGTCGTTGAAGGCCCTGCAAACAGAGCTCAAAGCCTTAGCAAAATCATCCGAGAAACTCGGCCAGAAGATGCAGGAGCTTGTGAAAGACCTGAAGGATGCTGTGAAGGAGAAGGTTGAGAGGCTGCGGGAAATCAACAGAGAATTTGGTCAACGGGTCGCCGAGGAGGCTAAGAAGCTGGGCGACCTTGCAAAGGAAGAAGTCGAGAACAGTGGTCTGGGCAACGGCAGGGGAAATGGCCGGGGTAACCCGCATAGAGATAACTCAACAGAAACAAGCGACGTCGGCAACAGTAACAGAGGGCAAAATAATGCTGTTGATGAGCGGCCCGGCAACAGCGGCAACTCAACAGACACAGGCAACGCCGAAAACAGAGGAAGAGGGCAAAACAACAGCGGCGACGATGAGCCAGGTAACCGGAATAACAACCCGCACCATGATAACGCAGCGGATAACGGAAACAACGGTGACCGAGGCAACTCGGACAACGGAAGAGGCAGGGGACGCGGCAGAGAATAACATCCTCGGGAAACCTATATACACAGAGATGCATAAGCCATCCACATGATTACCTCTCTCTTTCTTCTGCTCATGCTCGCATCCTCACAGCTTCCCTCATACGCAACCCTGTACATAGTGGAGCTAAGTGCTGATGGTTCAGCGACTTGGCAGATATCCCACGCCTTTCCGCTGGCCTCTGTTGAGGAGGCTGAAGCATTCAGGGCGCTGGCTTCAAACATGTCTCTTCAGAGTGGTGAGTATTTGGCGAGGGTTGAGAGGCTTGTCTCCGATGCAGCGGCTGCTACGGGTAGAGAGATGATGGTTGAGAATTTCCATGTTGAGCATGAGGTTGTTGAAACGGTTGGGGGGATGCTTGGCGTTGTTAAAGTGGTGTTCCGGTGGAGCGGGTTCGCCAAGAAGCTGGATAACAGGCTCGAGGCTGGAGACGTCTTCGTCGGGGGAATGGTTTTGCTCGACGGCGAAACACTTAGAATAACTTTTCCACAGAGTTACAGGGTTGTCGAGGTCAGGCCCACGCCCGACGGCACGGGCGACGGGTTTCTCGAATGGAGAGGACGCAGAGTATTCGGCGAAAAAGAGCCACACATCGTTCTATCCTCGTCCAACATCATTCCCGCTCCACCCAGCTTTCTCCAAAATGGCTGGATAATGTTTCCGGCTCTGTTTTCTGCAGCCGCTGTAGCAGCTGTTGCCTTGTTTGTGAAGCGGCGTAGGCGTGTTTCCGGTGACGAGCTCTTGGTTGAACGTGTTTTGGCTGTTCTCAGGAGGCATGGCGGGGAGATGAAGCAGTCGCAGATAGCACGGGAGCTCGGTCTTCCACGTTCAACAATCAGCACCGTGATGAAGGTTTTGGAGGAGCAGAGAAGGGTTTCAAGGGTTAAAGTGGGCCGCGACGTCATCGTGAAGCTGCAGTAACGCTGCTTCAGCGACGATGGCTATACCAGCCCTCCATCTTCTCCCAGCTCCAGCCATAGCTCGACGGAACAGCATACCCGAAGACGATGCAGCCCCTCCACACAGCATACTGAGGCTCTGCTGAAAGCTTCACAACAGGGTTCTCAACACCTCTTTGCCTCAGCTCATGTGTGAGACGCATCTCGCTGTCAACCGCTACTCCACGCAGCCTCTGCGGCGCCTGCCACGAAAAATTCCCACCTGAGAGAATAACTTGGCTGTAGAGAAGAGGCTGAAGCTCTGTGGGGCATTTCTCGACAGCTTGGATGATTGTGTCGACTATGCTGAGTGTGCCGTAGAAGACCACGTCACCGACCTTCGTGTCCGAGGGCCTCGGCATACCTCTACGGTGATAGCTCTCGAAGATTTCGTGGTTGGGGTTGAAGACGTATTCACCGATGAGGAAACGCGCCCACGAGTCTTTTCCGAGGTCGATTTTTATCCGCGTCCCCGGAGGCTGATACACCGTCTTCAACTCGTCTGGATAGTTCTTCGCGAAAGCCAGCGCCTTATCCAGCTCCAGCGGCAACAGACCTATGTTTTCCTTGACTTTTCTCACGAGCGCCTCTTCCTTCACGAGGTCGCCGTAGCCAGCGTCTTTGAGTATCTCAGCGGTTATGGCGTTGGCTGCGCTTCCTCCTCTGTTGAGGGCGATGACCGCCTCGCGGATGGGTGCTCTCGATATCGGCGAGACCTGTGTGTTGCCGTGTCCGCTTTCGACTACGACGCATGAGGTCTGCTTATGCGCTATCGCGACGGCGAGGGGCTGGGGAATGATTGTCGATGAATGTATAAGACCTTCCGCGGCCAGCTTGTCATAGATGCTGAAGAGCCGTTCATACATGTAGCGGGGAGCGGTTGCGGAAAGTGCTGCGACGACGTAGAAACCTTTGAACCCGAAGCCGCCGGGTTTGAACTCGGCGAGGCTTTGTCGGGTCAGCTCCTCGACAACACGCCACGCCCTCTCATCATCCCGTCCAATCGCCCCACTCCTCATAGGGTAGACAAGACGTATAGAGAGCTCCGACCCCGCGCCGAGAAAAAGCGTAACATCTTTCCCCACGACAACCTCCTTCTCCACACCCAACAGCTCCGAGACAATAGACTTCTCCGGAAAATATCCCCTATTGGCCGTGACAAGAGGCTTATCACCCTGCGTGATAGGGCCATACTTGAAGTCACTCGTCCCATAGTCGCATCCAAACACGTAACGCCGCCGATAATCCTCGTCGAACATCTAAACACAGGAGAAACTCGCCATAATTAACTTCACTTTTTTGCGGATAAAAGCTCGACCCATGGGTTGTCCTCTATGAAGGATGGCAGAGCCTCGGTCCTCGTTTTCTTCGCCTTGTTTTCGCTTTTGACGGGTTGGACAGCTGGCTGCGGCTCCACCCGTACAGGCTGCTTACCCAATTCCTCTACCCTCTTCTCCAACTCTTCTACACGTCTCAAAACCGTTGACAGCATGTTCTCCAGCCTCTCAACCCTCTCAACATATGCAGCTATCTTTTCACCCACGGCAGGCCGCTGCTCCTCAACCGTTTTACTAGCCTGCTCCACCTCAACAATCTCGACAACGCCCCGCTCATCATAGACCAGCACACCAATCCTGTTTACGCGAAAAGCATAGTCACCGACCCGCGAAACAAACCCCACAGGCATACAGACATAGGCCATTCTCCCACCACCCGAATCCATCGCAGCCTGAATAATCGTGGCCAACATCTCATCCCGGCTAGCCAACTCATCGACAACCCTGACAACCGTCTCAGCTTCTCCGCAGAAAAACCGCAGAAACCCATCGGCCACAGATTTCTCCACAACCCTGCATCCCTTCTCAGCAAAATGGCTCTCAACCCACTTCATCAACATGCTGCGGGCCGGCATCTTCCTCCGAAAAATGCCCCCGGGGGGGCGGATTAAGGTTTTCTATGCGGGGACCCTGCTTTTGATTTCTCTGTGGACTTCAATCACTTTGGCGAGGAGCTTTGACTTGACTTCTTGCCAGCCGCTTGCGGGCGCGTCGAAAACTATGGCGACGATGTAGTATGTTTTGTCGCTCTGCTCCTCGAGATAGATGTCCTTCACCTCGGGAAACTCTGCCAAAGCCTGTCTCAACATGCTCAACGTATTCTCTGGGCTGATGTCTATGGGAAACTCGTACCGGAGCATCCGCTCACGGCCGGTGACTTCAGAGTAGTTGGCTATCGCGGAGTTGGCGAGGATAAGGTTGTTGGGAATCCTGATCACCAGGCCATCGTCTGTGACGAGGGTTGTGTACATGAGACTCATGTTCTCCACCACACCCGAGTAGGCGGGGACGACGTAGTCTCTTGAAAAGAATTTGTAACCGGGTAGAAATGCCCATTGATAGGGGATACTGCTCGTGACCACTGCTATCCTGTCACCTATCTTGAAGGGCCTTGACATCAGCAGTATTACTCCGGCGATGACGTTTGAAAGAGTTGTCTGACCGGCTAAACCTATCACAAGCCCCGTGACTGTCCCACCAGCGAGAGCCGTCTCAGGAGATATGCCCAGCATGGACAGCACGAAGACCGCTATCAAGATGTATCCGATTATCTGGATGATGAGGCCTCCTCCAACAGCCTGTTGGCCAACAAGTGGCCTGAAGGTTTTGACGACATGGGTGGAGGTTATTCTAATGAGGTATATTCCCACAAGCACGGCAGAAGCTACAACCACAACCCTCTCTGCGAGAGGGGGCAGATACCCTAGGTTAACTGAGGCGAATATGGTGAGGTAAAGACCGACAGCCGCCAGAACCGCTAGGATGAAGCGTGTCCTGAACCCTGCCATGTGAACAATAGCCGACCAGAACCATATAAAGGAAAACCTGGCAAATTTTTTAGCTCCCCTCTAGCGATGTAATGTGTACAAGGTTCCTCCATGTTAAGAAAAATTGCAGAGTTTCTTTCCAACGGTTTGAAGAGTATTCGGCTGAGTCTTGAGATATCGGGTACGAATGTTGCTGTCCGGAGGTATTTTTTCAGCAACTCTTTTGATGGTGTGTTGACCGTTACGGGGCTTTGTCTGGGAGCCGCGGTTGCGCCGGGGACAAAGGTTTCGACAGTTGTTTTCGCAGGCCTAGGAGCCTCTATAGCCATGCTTGTCTCAGGCTTCACCGGTATCTATGTGACCGAAAGCGCCGAGTCACGGAGAAGGGTTCGGGAAATTGAGGAATCCATGCTCCGCGACGTAAGCGACACAATCATCGGGAGAGCAGGCATGGTTGGCCCGCTCATCGCCTCGCTAATCGGCGGGTTATCCACCTTCCTCCTCTCGGTGACGGTGCTTCTGCCATATATCGCGAGCGTGTACATAGAGGAGCTGCAGCCTTATGCCATGTTTCTCTCTCCCGCCGTGGGGCTTGTGCTGCTGTTTGTGCTTGGAATGTTTCTCGGAAAGTTCTCGAAAATTGATATGGTTAAGACTGGTTTGAAGATGCTGGGGATGGGGGTTGTCACAGCTGTGTTAATTCTGTTGATGGAGATTTTCCTCAACCTGTGAGAAACTTGTTGAGCTCGTCCGGTTTGAAGACACCTTTCTCCGTTATGACCGCGGTGACAAGCTGTGGGGGTGTGATGTCGAAGGCGTAGTTTATGGCCCGTGTTCCCGGCGGTGTTATTCTCTCACGGCCCACGTAATGCACCTCATCCTCAGACCGCTCCTCAATCACCACCTCATCGACAGTTTTATGCAGATCTATGGTTGACGTGGGCGCCGCGACGTAGAAAGGTATGTTGAAGTGATGTGCGTTAACCGCTGCTGATAGCGTGCCTATCTTGTTGATGACATGGCCTGTTTTGGCGAGGATTCTGTCGGCGCCGACCACGACGCAGTCTATCGTATGTCTCGACATGAGGAAGGCGACGGCTGTGTCGGGCACAACGTAGAACGGTATTTTGAGTGTTTTGAGCTCGAAGGCTGTGAGCTTCGCTCCCTGTAGCCGTGGCCGTGTCTCGCTAGCGTAGACGAGTATTTTCTTCCCCGACTCATGCGCATACCTGATTACACCCAAGGCTGTGCCGTAGCCAGCCGTGGCGAGGGCCCCTGCGTTACAGTGTGTAAGTATTTTTGCGCCGTCGGGTATGAGGTCTGCGCCGAGCCTGCCGATTGTCTTGTTCATCTCCACATCCTCTCTGTGGATTTTGTGTGCTTCATTGAGGAGTGTCTCCGCGATTTTTGACGGCGACCCATCCATGTTCTCGGCCTTTTTCATCATTCTGTCAAGGGCCCAGAAGAGGTTGACCGCTGTTGGTCTTGTGGAGCCGAGTTTTTTCGCGGCTTGTCTGAGCTTGATCAACAGCTGTTCACGAGTCTTAACCCTTGAACGGAGGGCCGCCAAAGCCATTCCATAAGCGGCGGCGACACCGATTGCAGGAGCACCTCGGACAGCCATATCCTTAATCGCCACCGCAACCTCGTCAACAGTTCTACATCGTAGAAACTTTACACGCATAGGCAGAAGCCTCTGGTCAAGCAAAACAAGCTCGCCACGCCGCTCATCCCAGCGAATAGTCTCAACAGCCGGCAAACGCAATCACTCTGACAACAGCATTGTAGGTATTTAATGGTTTATAATTTGGCGAAATAATTGGGGTGGATGGTTTGAGCGAGGTCCTTGTTCTTGGCGCGGGTTTCGGCGGCCTAGCTGCGGCGGTGGAGTTAAGGCGACTGCTTCCCCCGGAGCATAGCGTAGCAGTTGTTGATAGACGGGATATGTTTTCGATGGGTTTCATGAACCTCTGGCTTATGGTTGGTGAGAGAGCTATGCCCCGTGAATGCCTGTTTCCGGTTAAGGGTGTGGAGAAACGTGGCGTACGGTTTGTGAATGAAGAGGTTCTCGAGATAGACCCTGTCTCGAGAAGGGTTGTCACAAGCGGGGGTGTCTACAATCCCGACCTGGTTGTGGTTGCTCTTGGCGCCGAGTATGCTTTCGATGCTGTCCCCGGCTTCCGAGAACATGCACACAACTTCTATGACCTGATGGGTGCCTACGCAGCCCAGAACATGCTCAAAGACTTTACACGCGGCCGCATAGCCATCCTCATAGCCAAACCACCCTACAAATGTCCACCAGCACCCTATGAAGCAGCCCTACTCATAGACTCCTACTTCAGAAGACGAGGTATCCGCGACAAGGTCGAGATAGATGTCTACACCCCTGAGCCGCAGCCCATGCCCGCCGCAGGGCCCGTCGGCAAACGTGTTGCACAGTTTTTGACAGAGCGTGGAATAGGGTTTCATCCACGCAAACAGGTTAAACAGATTGTGGATGGCAAACTTGTGTTAGAAGATGGTGAGGCCCCGTTCGACCTTTTGCTCGGTGTCCCTCCACACCGCGCGCCTAAGCCCGTTAGAGATTCGCCGCTCGTCGACGAGTCTGGCTGGATTCCCGTAAACCCCCAGACCATGGAGACAAAGTTCAAAAATGTCTACGCCATCGGCGACATCACGTCGGTGAAGCTGCCGAGCGGAATGTTTCTCCCCAAGGCAGGGGTCTTCGCCGAAGCCATGGCCCTGACCGCTGCACGACGCATAGCCGCCACACTCCTGAACAAGCCTGCCGAAGAACTTTTCAACGGCATGGGCTACTGTTTCTTCGAGGTGGGCGACGGCCAAGCAGGCAAAATCGTCGCCAACTTCTACACAGACCCGGCTCCATCAATAATGTTCGAGTCTCCTTCTCCAAAGTATAGGGAAGAGAAGGTTGAGTTCGGAAACGTTAGGTTGAGTAGGTGGCTGCTGTAGCTCAGCTGCTCATGATGCGTCGCAGCACATACTGGAGTATGCCGCCGTGTCTATAGTATTCGACCTCTATTTTTGTGTCGAGACGTGTTATGACGTTGAATTTCTTGACTTCGCCGTTGTCGCTGACGGCCTCGACGGTTAGTTTTTTGCCGGGTGTTAGACCCTCTGATATCCCATGTATTGTGTAGCGTTCGCGGCCGGTGAGTCCGAGCTGCCTCCATCCCTCGCCCTCCATGAACTGGAGAGGCAGCACACCCATGCCGACAAGGTTGCTCCTATGGATGCGTTCATAGCTCTCCGCAATCACAGCTCTGACGCCGAGTAGACGTGTGCCCTTCGCTGCCCAGTCACGTGAGCTACCCGCACCATACATCTTCCCAGCCAAAACAATCAAAGGAATACCGGCTTCTTTGTAACGCATCGCAGCATCATAGACTGTTGTAACCTCGCCTGTCGGATGATACAGCGTCCACCAGCCTTCCTTACCCTCCACCAAAAGGTTCTTCAGACGAATGTTCGCGAATGTCCCGCGTATCATGACCTCGTGGTTTCCTCTTCTTGCACCGTAGGTGTTGAAGTCAACGGGGTCTACGCCTTTCTCTATGAGGTATTTGCCTGCTGGGCTGTTGACTGGGATTGCGCCGGCGGGTGAGATGTGGTCGGTTGTGATGCGGTCGCCGACTAGGATGAGGACGCGGGCGTTGACTATGTCGTCCGGCTCCTTAGGCGTCTTCGACATGTTGATGAAGTAGGGCGGCTCACGGACGTAGGTGGAGCTCTCATCCCACTGGAACACCTCTCCAACAGGAGCGGGCAGCCTCTCCCACCTCTCCTCACCCTTCAATATGTCAGCATATTTTTTGATAAAGAGCTCCGGTGTAATGGCTTGGTTGATGACCGACTTTATCTCCTCGAGGCTGGGCCAGATGTCGCGGAGGTAGACTGGCCTACCGTCTGAGCCGATGCCCAGCGGCTCGTTGAACATGTCGATGTCTATGCGGCCGGCGAGTCCATACGCGACCACAAGCATAGGTGACATGAGGTAGCTGGCTCTCACATGCGGATTTATCCGGCCCTCGAAGTTTCTGTTTCCGCTGAGCACCGCGACGGTGTAGAGGTTTCTCTCCTTTATCTGTTGAACAATATGCTCGGGTAATGGACCGCTGTTGCCGATGCATGTTGTACACCCGTAGCCCACCAGGCTGTAGCCAAGCTTCTCGAGATAAGGTGTAAGACCCGCTTTCTCGAGATACTCTGTCACGGCCATCGAGCCGGGTGCGAGGCTCGTCTTGACGTAGGGTGGTGTACGTAGGCCTTTTTCCACGGCTTTTTTCGCAAGCAGCCCCGCCCCGATCATCACCGAGGGGTTTGATGTGTTGGTGCAGCTGGTTATAGCCGATATCACCACCGAGCCGTGAGAAAGTCCATCAACCCCGCTGCCTGTTTTCTTCTGCACGGTGGTCACGGAGGCCTTCGGCGCCCCGCCTTCATAGCTCCACTCACGCTCGTTAACATCATCAACAGATATCCCGGCCTGTTTGAGATAAGCCAGCATGATTTCACGCGTCCGCCTCTTAGCCTCCCTAAGCGGTATACGGTCCTCAGGGTTGGCGGGCCCTGCGATAGAGGGCTCCACCGTTGACAAGTCAAGCTCCAGCGCAGTGTTGTACACAGGTGTTTCCGCGGGGTTGTAGAAGAGGCCCTGCATCTTCGCATATTCTTCGACGATGCGTATGTGTTCCTCTGGCCTGCCTGTCATGCGTAGATAGTTGATGGTTTCACGGTCTATGGGGAAGTAGCCGATGGTTGCGCCGTATTCGGGGGCCATGTTAGCTATGGTGGCGCGGTCTGGGACGCTGAGCTTCGAGAGGCTTGGGCCGAAGAACTCGACAAACTTGCCGACCACGCCATGTTTTCTAAGCATCTCCGTGATTGTTAAGACAAGGTCTGTCGCCGTAGTGCCTTCACGCAGCCCGCCGACAAGTTTCACACCCACAACCTCGGGCGTGGTCATGTAGTAGGGCTGGCCCAGCATAACCGCCTCCGCCTCGATTCCTCCGACACCCCATCCAACCACGCCCAGCCCATTAACCATCGGAGTATGCGAATCCGTTCCCAGCACAGTGTCAGGGAAAGCGGTTAAAACCCCGTCAAAACCACGCACATCAACAACCTTCGCCAAATACTCGAGGTTGACTTGGTGAACAATACCTCTGCCCGGCGGTATCACGCGGAAGTTTCTAAAAGCATTCTGCGCCCACTTGAGAAAAACATAGCGCTCAGTGTTGCGTTTGAATTCGTAGTCGAGGTTGAGGCTGAACGCCTCGGATGTTCCATAGAAGTCAACCTGAATAGAGTGGTCTATGACGAGGTCAACCGGGATGCTTGGGTTAACTTTAGCGGGGTCTTGGCCGACGCGTTTAACAGCAGACCGCATGGCCGCGAGGTCAACCAGCGCAGGCACACCCGTAAAGTCCTGTAAGAGAACACGAGACGGGAAGAACGGGACCTCTCTTTTCCCACCATGCAGATAATTAGCAGCCTCCCTCACATCATCATCCGTGCAGATAAACCCGTCCTCGTTCCGCAGCACATTCTCCACAAAAACCCTAATGCTGTAGGGAAGCTTAGCCAATTGAAGGATACCCTGCTCCTCCAAAACCTTCAGCGAATAATAACGCATCCTCCTGCCATCAACCACAAACTCCCTGGCGGCTAAATCCCGCAACAACCCAACCCATGTGCAAAAAAGCAGCTATTAAACCAAAACATCCACCACACAAAATACCGAAGTCTTGCTTAACGTTTTTAACCAAGTTCATGCAGGAAAAACTAAATGCGCTCAGCAGCGTTTACTATACTGCTTGTTGTTGTTTTAAGCCTGCTACCGCACAGCAGCTGGTCTTTCCCCACGCCTCAGCAGACATCGGACGAATATCGTGTTTTGCCCATAGAGGGCGACCTGTTGGTCAATGTTTTCTTCTACGACGTGGACCCGCAGTGGTTTGGTGCTAGAAACCTTAACGAGTTGTTGAACATGGTTATCGAAACCGGGATAATCCGGGATAAGGCCCGTTCCCAGATAGCAGCCTTCACCACGGACGAGAACTTGGCCCCATTCACGTTTGATATTTCATTACGCTTCATAATTCCATCCAACGACATCGTGTCAGAGTATCGTCAACGAATGCGTTCTCTTGTCTCTAAAACACCTTTCCAAGTGGCCCAGAAAGCTGTTGAGTTTGCAGTGGCCTGGGGTATGCCGCTTGGATGGACCGACCAGACAATAAAGGCCCGCGACGCTTTACGGGTCTTCGCCACACTCACCGAAGAATATTTCCCAGAAGTAGCCGGAGGCTACGCAATTTTCTTCTTCTGCAGCATACCTTTCATGAACGGTGAAAGACCAGTCATCTACTACACATTCGGCCAATCACCCGACACCGGAAGATACCTGGCCGACTTCGGCATAACGATTTTCGGCGGCCCATGGTGGGGCAGATACTATTACATAGACATCTGCTCATTTCCGCCCCCACGCTTCCGCGACGTTATCAGACCCATTTACAACATCGGAACCCCGGAGGAACGCGTGACCTATCTCGCAACTCTCATAGACCTGCTGATAGACATGGGTGGCTTCGTCAAGTCGACTGTTTACCAGCCCAAGTATGGTCTCCAGACCCTTGTAGATGTGGTGGTTATTGATGCTACGGTGGCTGGTGTCGGTTTCGACATGTTGGTGCGGTACTTTGACGCCGAGATGATGCTGAAAGCCTATACCACTTTGTTGCCTTACAACAAGTTCAACATAAGGCTGAAACGAGTTGACTTGGCCACGGTGCCTGAGCTGAGAAACACCCTCGTATACACGCAGCAAGGCATTCTCCTCAAAACTTACCAAGCCTATGACATCCTTAGGCAGAAGGGATACATCGAGGCTTTGGGCGAGCAGCGATACACATACATGCCTGTGATTGTTCTGGTTACGACCACGAACTCGTTCATAGAGGAGCCGGGTGTACTCGGCCAGGCCTCGCCTGACCCAGATAACCCCACGAAACCCCATCACGCATCGGCGGCAGTTTACTACGAACACATGATAGAACAAGGTATGACCGTCCTCGTGACACATGAGGCAGGCCACATCTTCGGGCTAAGACACCCCCATGACGACTATGACGAGTATCGCAAATCTCAGTCCAGCTTCTTCCCGCTGACATACTTCACCGAAACAATCATGAGCTATAGCGTTTCCTGGGCTTCAGCCGTTGAGCAGAACCTTGTCTTCCCCAACCACTATCCCATGAGAACCTTCTACAGCATCTTCGACCTCGACAACATCGACCGTGCCACAATCATCCTACTGCTACAAAACTACGAACAAAACATCCAAACAATTTTATCAACGCTTGAACGCAACAACATGCGTTTACAGGATATCCCGGAACTTGAGCAGGTGCTTAACGCGGCGAAAGAGATGGCCCGGCTCTCGGTACAAGAGTTTAAGAAACATAACTACTTCAACAGACTCACTTTCAAGGGCCTCGGCGCCCAGCATGAAACAGCCTTCGACCTCGCTTTCACCGCTTGGCTATACACAGAGAACACCAAAAACTACCTACTCCCGGGCTTGGTTGACGAGCAGCGGAGACTGGGAGGCGAGATCTCACAGCTAACACAGCTGCGTGACCAGCTTAGGAGCGAGGCCGAGAAGGCGCAGAGAGACCTCGACGATGCACGGGCTAGGCTTGAGGAGAAGAGAAGGGAGCTGTCTGACGCTGAATCACAGCTAAACCAGCTTGAGAAAGCCGTCAGCGACGCTGAGGAACGTGCCGCAAAAGCTAAGGCAACAGCAAAAGACATAGAGAACCTTGAAAACAGCTTGAGCAGGGTTTCAGCCGATGTTGAGAAGATGCGTGAAAGAGTGGAGTCTCTTAGACAGCAGACCAACCTGCTTATTGGTGTCGCGGTGGTTGGGGCGGTTGCCGTCGGAGGAGCCGCTATAGTTGGGCGCAGGTTCACAACAAGGAGGAGGATGCCTCCTCCGCCTCCGCCGCCTCCACCTGGCGTCTAAGCCCTTCTTCTAAAGAAGACCAGCGTAACCCCTGCTCCGGCGAATAAGACAACCGCCACCCCGGTGAGAACCATGTTCAAGCTTTCCAGCTGAGCCGCATCGGCTTGAGCCCGCTGAAGCTCAAGGTTTTTCTCGCTCAGCTCTTTCTCCAGCTCTGTTTTTCTCTGGCTAAGCTGCTGCAGGTTAGCTGCTTCTCTCTCCAGCTGGGCAAGCTTTTCCTCCAGCTGTGCAGCCCTTTCACGCGCAGCCGCTATCTGCTGCGTAACCTGGCTAATCTCATCCTCTGTGTTGCTCTTCTCTCTGCGAATCTGCTCCAATCTCTGGGACAACGTCTCGACCTCGTTTCTGAGCTGCTCAATATCGGGCGTGAGCCTCTGGTTTTGCAGCAAAGCCGCTTCGAGATAGATTTTCATCAAGTCTGTGGCGGCCCATGCCATGAAGGCGTAGTCGAGAGAGGTGTCAAGCTGTGCGCCGAAGCCTTTGAAAGTGAGGCGGTCGAAGTAGTTGAATTTCTTGAACTCTTCGACAGCCTGTCGAGCCCACTGTTTAGCCGTTGACAGAACGGATTTTAGCGTCTGCAGGTCGTCTAACCTGAGGCCAGCCTCATCCAGCTTGCGCAGTATCTCGGCATAGTTTTTCTCATAGTTTTGGAGAAGAAGTGAGATGGTGACTCTGTCGATTGCGTCAAGGTCAAAGATGCTCCAGTAGGTCCGAATCGGATAAAATCCCTCCCTCACCGTTTTTTGCTTAACACCTTCAACCCAGGAGGTACTGTAAACCATGAAAGTCTCCATAGAATCCGTGTAAATCCATTTAGGCCCCACTTCAATTTCATTCACCTCGTCAAAATCGTCGTGAGGATGTCTAAGTCCGAGAACATGTCCTATCTCATGAGCCACTGTGACGGCCATTCCCTCGTAGAACAACGAGTAATAGCTAGCCCCAGCTGTTGCCACTAAACCATACATGGGCTGCTCAGGGTTTTCCAAGGCAATCCCCAGAGCCGGGCCCCAGTCCTCAAAACCAGGTATCAAAACACCTGTGCTATACTGTGTTACAACAATTATTGTGGGGACGTATTTGTATTCCTCTGTTTCAGCCTCGATTATTCCAGCTGATTTTAAAATGTCGTAGGCTTGGTAGGGGTCGAAAACAGCCACCTGCTCCTTTCCTCTACGCGTCTCAAACTCATCAACTCTTATGATTGATGAGAAGCCGGGAATTTCATCGACATCATAGAGTCTTAGGCGGAAGCTGTAGAAGTTATACGGCGTTAAAGTTCTCAACGACGCCTCCGTGAGCTCGATGTCGAAGGAATTCACCAACGTTTCAAAGTTGATACCCTGTCCAGAAGCATCTACAACTATAACGTCGACGAGAATCTGAAGGTTGTAATATGGAAGATATACCGTGGACTTGACAAACTGGTAGTCAATCAACTCGTCGACATACTTGGACAATAGTTGAACTCTTTCCTGCGTAGACTGGATAGATAGAACAGATGGATATTCGTCACCTGAGCCGTAGCCTGCACAGATATCGATGAAAACATATCTTCCCCACCAAGCGCCTCCATACATGTTCAGAAACAAAACGCCTCCTACTTTCCCGGTCTCAGGCAATATGCCGTAGGTGTAGTAGTTGGCGCTTTTGCCGAGCGCGTTTACGCTGCAGATGAAGAAAATGGTGTAGCCCTCAAAGGGTGTCTGCAGATACTTATTTGAAAGGTCGATGAGAGTTTTGAGGGCTGTTGGTGCATGAATACCCGATAATGAGCCGTTGTACTTCTTTTGTATGAGAAGATCCCGTGGAACAGGCTGGTTTAAGCTACGCCAATCGGACCTGAACTCCTGCAGCGCCGCGCTTCTCAGCTGGAAACCACGCAGCAACACGTCATAGCTGTAGGGTGCGTAAAGGATGCCTTGGTCGGTATACCATGTAAGCGCAGACTTGGCCTCAGCCCTAACCCCGGTGGCAACCCTCCTCAGCAAATCCTCCAAACCATTCACGCCGAAAAGCGTAAAATCAACATCTACGAAAACGAGGTTGACCACCAAATCGGACTCGATGGGGAGAACCCTGTAGTCTTCCTGAGCAAAACCATGTGGTAGAAGCGAGGTTAGAAAAAGCATGGCCAGTAGGCAGACGAGGAAAGCTCTCATTGTCAATTCGGGCAAAGAAGTCGTTTATATTTTTATTTTTTTAGCTATTGTTTGTTTTGTTTTTTGAGCATGTCTTCAAGCGTGTAGGTTGATGGTGGTGGAGGTGTTTTCCCTGTGAGCTTTTCCTCGACTGCTACGGTGAGAAGGCTTGTTTTCAACACTTTCTCAAGACGTTTTACCAGGTCGAGGGGTGGGTTGAACTCGTTCTGCTCAATCTTCTTGATGATTGTTTCTTTCGTCTTCACGAGGGCTGCCAGCTCAGCCTGCGAGAGACCAAGCTTCTCCCTCTCACGTCGAACAACCTGTCCAAGATCATCCACATACTCATACTCTATCTCGAAATCTTTTCGTCCACGAGCTGGCTTAGCCATGCATATCCATAGTGCTTAGGGGGGTTTAAGGTTTTGCTCGATGTAGCAGAGCACGCGTGAGACAACTGTCCAAGCCTCGAGAGGGGTTTGATGTATTGCGAGGGCTTTGTCGGCGAGGGATTTTGTTTCGGATGTAAAGTCGCCGTGGGGAAAACAGCCAACCATAATCAGAGGCCTTGCATAGCCTGCCAAGGCCGCGGAAAATCTCAAGGCATTGACATGCTCTCCCCTCTCCGTCAGCAGAATTTTGGTGGACGGGTTAAGGGTCTCGGTCAAGGATTTGAGGGATTTTTTCTCACACCGCAGCAGCGTCTCACCTGTCTCAGACCTTATCTCCCCCTCTTCGAATAGCTTCTCCACTACGCCTTTAAACCGCTCATATACACGGGGCAGCCTCACACGTGGGTTCACATATATGACGAGGCCGCTATTTGTCGAAACGTATGTCTCCAGCTTGTTGGCTTGGTTGAGCGGTGAGCCAAGCGCCTCGAGCAAACAAAAGTGGACAATATCTGGTCTGCCGCGTTTCTCGGCGTCGGGAAGCTTTTTCATGGCGAAATGATGATAAGACTTGTCAAGCAGTATCTGGCCCGGCTTTTTCCCACGCCGCCTAGCATCCTTAACAACAGCGGGATGCCCCTGTATCTCGGGTGGAACAGTCTCAAGCGCAGCCTCCACCAAAACTAGGAAAACCTTCTCCAACAACAAGCAACCGGAAAACCCTATAGGCCACAGACCACTTAAACCTGTCCATAGAGTACCATGTAGATGTGCAAGCTAGGCTGATGCCAAACATCACAAGAACCGCGAAGGGAAATACGGTT
The DNA here is from genome assembly GCA_041641305.1 of Nitrososphaerota archaeon. Taxonomy (GTDB): domain Archaea; phylum Thermoproteota; class Nitrososphaeria_A; order Caldarchaeales; family Caldarchaeaceae; genus Caldarchaeum. Next base: position 138,915 of record JBEPYN010000002.1, read on the forward strand.
TGAACACTTCGCTTATCCTAAATCCCTGCAACAGCAAATACGTGTTACAAACACCATCATCAACACTGCCAGAGAAAAAAATTAGCCTCGGCGTTACCGGGTTTGAAGCTGGTTTCGGAGAGGGCTAAGGATGGGACCATGCGTCTCATGGGTCAGCCCAACTGGCTAGAAGAGATACTTGTGAAAGGCTTGGAGAGAAACATCGTCTGGCCGGCATAATGGTCGCGGAAAACGTGGTAATGGTCTACGCCCCAAGAAATGAGGACGAGATAGACACTGTCTACAACATCGTTCTACTAGTGGGCAAAGAATACCAGACCCTAGTAGCGTTTAATAGCCAGCCGAGGTAGTTGATGGACTTTTTTATCGAGGGTTGTCGGTGTTTGAGACGTCTTGAGAACGATGTACAGGGGGCTTTGCCCGAACTGTGGCGGCGACGCAAACGATGAGGAGTTGTTAACTAACGGTGTTTGCGGCCGCTGTGTCGGCTTCAGGGCCTCGAGCAAAGCAGAGGTTTACCGGTCTCTTCTCGAGACAGGTAGGCTGAGAAATGTGAAAGATGTGTTTGAGCTGGCCATGGAGATGGAGGAGTTCAGTAACCTTTTCCGGAGACTGGTCGGCTCTGAGCCGTGGTCTCTGCAGGAGACTTGGATGAGGAGGATGCTTCTGGGTAGAAGCTTCTCAATCATCGCTCCCACGGGAATCGGGAAAACCACCTTCGGCATAGTCGCCGCGATACATCTACATCAGAAAAAAGGTTTGAAAAGTTACCTCATCTTTCCCAGCAGCCTACTGGTCCAACATGTTTATGAAAGGTTCGGCGAATATCTTTCAAAACTCGGCGAGGGCCCCCGTGTCACAGCATACTACACCGGAGTCCCAAAACCTAAGACGCTTCTTGACGATATCATGTTTGGAGAGTTCGATGTCCTGATAACCACAGACCGGTTCCTCTACAGCCGCTTCGACACGTTAAGGGGGAAGGAGTTTGACCTGGTTTTCGTAGACGATGTCGACTCCTTTCTCAAGAGCCCGCGAAACATCGACAAGGTTGTGGAGCTGCTGGGCTATAGCCCTGAAGTCGTCGAAACAGTTCTTAAGAAAATACGTGCCAAGTCTCTTGACGAGAATCCTGAGAACTACAGACGCTCCGTGGGAAAGAAGATTTTAATCGTCTCCGGAGCTACCTCGAGGGCGAAGAGAACTCTTAGAGTCAAGATCTTTAGACAGCTTTTTGGCTTCGAGCCGGGCCACACCTTCGAGCTTGTCCGAAACATCGGCACATATTATCTGAGGCTTGAGAAACCGGCTGCGATGGTTGCAGCGGAGTTGTTGGAAAAGTTTGGTGGAGGTGCTCTTGTTTTTGTTCCACAGACCCAAGGCGTCGAGGGCGCCGAGAACCTCGCCGAAGAGCTGAGACGACGCGGTATACCATGCATGGCTTATCAAAAATTCAGCCCAAGCATGCTTGAGAAGTTTGAAAAAGGAGAGTATGAGGCGCTTATCGGAGTCGCGAGTAGTAGAAACCCGCTGGCGAGGGGAATAGATCTACCCGAGAGAATCAGATATGTTGCCTTCGCCGGCGTACCAAGGAGAGAGATAGTGATAGAGCGGGCGGAGTATAGGCCTCAGATGCTGCTTACCGTTTTGAAGCATGTTGCACCGCTTCTCGATGAGCCGGTGGCAGCCGAGGCTATGCGTCTGATGGGCAGCCTTTCACGGGTAATTCCTACATCGGCAGAGGTGGTTGAGAGAGTTAGGGAAGCCATAGCAACAGGCACCGATTTGACGGGGTTTGAGGGTCATGTGCAGCGACTCGTGAAACAAGCTAGGACGCTGCTCGACAAAATCATGACACCAGAGATGGTTGCGGCTGTCTCCGAGCGAGCCGACATCAGGCTCAGCATAACATCCACAGGATTCAGCCTTGTGACACCAGACGTCGACGGCTTCATACAGGCGTCGGGCAGATGCTCGAGACTCTACGCGGGAGGAATAACACGCGGCGTAGCAATCATGCTTGTGGACGATGAGAAAAGTTTCTACAGCTTCAGCAAAAGGCTTGAAACAATCTATGACGAGACTATGGAGCCGTTTGATATGGAGAAGGTTGCAGAGGACTTTAAGCGTGTGGACGAAGACAGGCGGAAAGTTGCGCTGGCCCGTATGGGGAGGCTGGAGACCGCCCGTCAAGACATGATGAGAAACGCTCTCGTCGTTGTCGAGTCTCCGACTAAGGCTAGAACAATCGCAACCTTCTTCGGCAGACCCGTCAGACGGAGGATAAATGGTTTAACAGCCTATGAATCAATCAGCGGAAACGCTCTCCTCACCGTTGTGGCCTCCGGGGGCCATGTCTTCGACCTCACCACATCAGGAGGATACCATGGCGTCCTCATAACGGACTCGAAATACATCCCGGTCTACACGACTGTGAACCGTTGCATGGAATGTGGTCAACAGTTCGTCGACTCTGCAAGGTGTCCATACTGCGGGTCGGAGAAGGTGTCCAGCAAGTTGACTGTGGTGGAGGCGGTTAGGCAGCTTGCTCTTGAAGCCAACGAGGTGCTCGTCGCCACAGACCCTGACGCCGAGGGTGAAAAAATAGGCTATGACATCTACTGTTTTGTGAAGCCGTATAACGAACGGGTCAAGCGTCTCGAATTCCATGAGATAACGAGAAAAGCACTTGCAGCAGCCCTTGCGTCTCCGAGAGATGTTAAGGAGAGCCTCGTCGAGGCCCAGCTGCTCCGCAGAATCGAGGATAGGTGGGTCGGGTTTGAGTTGAGCAAAAAGGTGCAGGAAATTTTTGGGAGGAAGAATTTATCGGCGGGAAGGGTTCAGACACCTGTTCTAGGATGGGTTGTCAACAGGACAGAGGAAGCGGCTAAGAAAATCCCTGCTCTAGCTATCACGCTCGCGGACGGTCTGGTGTTCGAGTTTCTTAACCCAGCTGAATTGGATAAGATGGAGGAGCTTTTCAACAGAGGCAGCCTCACATGCTCTGTCGAGGTCTCTTCAGAGCTGCGAGTTGTTGCCCCAGCGCCTCCATACACGACCGACTCGATGCTAAGAGATGCGTGGCAATATCTCAGGATGGGTGCGGCTGAGGCGATGGCGGCGGCCCAAACACTCTTCGAATCAGGTTTGATAACCTATCACCGAACAGATTCAACAACCGTCTCAACCACCGGCCTCGGCGTAGCCAAGGCATACATAGAGGACAAGTTTCCCACATTCTTCAAGCCAAGAACCTACAGCCGCGAAGGCGCCCACGAATGCATAAGGCCAACGAAACCCCTCGACGAGAAAACCCTCAGCTACTACATATCCTCAAACATTCTCAGAACCGTGGCGAAAATTGGCAAAAGAGAGTTGGCGCTCTATGGCTTGATTTTCAGACGGTTCATGGCGAGCCAGATGCCCGAAGCCCGTGTATTATATCAACGGCTAACCGTCAAAATGTTGTCAAACGTGCTAGAGGTCGAGAGACCCGTTGAGATAGTGGAGGAAGGCTTCCTAAGGTTTAACCCGGTAGTCACCGTCCAGCCACGTGTGGAGCCGGGAACAAGGAAAGTTGTCGCCATGCAGGTCAGAAAAGTGCCCGCGGCAAGGCTATTCACCGAAGGCGAGCTCATAGCCATGATGAAGAGCAGGGGAATAGGCAGACCCAGCACCTACGCAAAAATCATCCAAACACTCTACGAAAGAAACTACATCTTTCAAAACGCTGGAAGAATAATCTCCACAAAACTCGGCAAAGCGGTTTACCGCTATCTATCCAACACCTTCGGCGAATTCGTCTCAGAAGACTTGACGAGAAAACTCGAGAGAGTTATGGACGAGGTTGAAGAAGGCCAAAAAGACTACATAGAAGTTCTGAGAGAGCTATACGGCTCATTAAAGACGTTCACAGCCCTTACGAAATAATGGTGCATCAAAGCATAGACATCTTGATGGTAAAAAACAGAAATACTGCATCCGTTTTGTGGTTTCGTGGTCAATCTTCTGTATGTTGTGTTCATCTCTTTTATCGCTGGTTTAGTGGGCTCTGTGACGGGGTTGGGCGGCGCCAGCATAACCACCCCTCTTCTAACCCTGGTGGGTGTCCCTATAAAGTACGCCATCGCTGCGGGCATAGTCTCTATAATAGCCACGTCAAGCGGCTCGGCGGCATCGTATGTGCGGGGCGGATTATCAAACGTAAGAGCAGCCATGTTTCTAGAGATGTTCACCATCGTGGGCGGAATCATCGGCGCAATAATAACAGTCTACATCGTGCCACGGCTTCTCTACTTTTTCTTCGCAGCATTTCTACTCACGTCCTTCATAGGTCTTAGAAGGCATTTAGGTGAAGAAATTCCATCTAATGTGAAGCAGGACAAGGCTGCGAGGTGGCTGGGCCTCTCTGGCTCCTACTACGACAGACGTCTGGGTAAGGAGGTGACATACAAGCTCACGAAACCTCTTGAAGCAGGAGCAGGCATGTTCATCGCAGGCTTGGCGGCAGGTATGCTGGGCATAGGCGCGGGCGCCTTCAAAGTAGCTGTCCACGAGCTCATCCTAAGAATGCCATCTAAAGTCTCATCAGCCACAAGCACATTCATCATAGGCATGACCGCGCTAGCGGGGGCCAGCATATATTTCGGTTCAGGTCTTCTCTACCTAACCCTAGCAGCACCCATGGTTGTAGGCACAACAATCGGAGCTATGGTGGGCTCCCGCCTCCTCAACAGGATAAGCAACAGAGGCACTAGAATTTTTTTCCTAGTAGTGGTGCTATACCTCATAGTGCAGATGCTGTTAAAGGGGTTGCTTGAATGAGTCAGAACGAGAAGCTTGAATATATCATAAGCGCAATTCTCATAACCGGGGTTGCCGCCAGCCTAGTAACGACAACCTGGGGATTAACACTATATTGTCTAACCGGCTGCAACGATGTTGATTTCAGCGATAGATATAGAGTAAGCTCGGAGAGCTTCTTTTTTTATGTGCTCCACCTACCAACAAGCGGCGCAGCAGGCCTAATGGCGGCAGGCCTGGTCATTCTCATGCTAACCCCCTATATCAGGGTCGTGGCTTCACTGGTATACTTCCTCGCCAAACGCGACTTCAAATACACATTCATAACAGCCTTCGTCCTCATAATCCTAACAATAAGTCTGATCTTTCGTTGAATCTGATACTTTCGTGTTGTTATGCAGCATAGGCTGCCGCGGAATAGTTGTAGGTTTGATGTCTTCTATGTCCACTTCACTTTGATTTCTGCTTCGTCTGTCACGTCTTTTTGCAGCCGTCTGACCAGCACCAGTTTTAGAAGGTGTTTGACATTTTCGCCATCGGCTACTGTTGTGTCGCGTTTCACTATTTTGTATAGGAACAATTCTTCTAGGATGTTTGATGGTGTGCATCCGAGTGCGCGGAGGATTTTCTTTACGTGACGTTTCGGTGGAAGGCTTCTGGTTGCGGTGAAAAGAGGCTGGGGCGGGCCTACTACAGGCATCCACTCGAAATACTGTGTAGCACCCGACTGTGCCCGTGCAATCTCCTGACCTATCTTTTCGTATTCGTTGTCTATCCATCTCTCGAGTATAAGCTTGGCGACTGTGTTTTCGGGGCCCTGCACAGTCAGGCTGCCGGTGAGCCGGCCGTCCTCACTCTGTAGCGAGGCGTACGCCATGCTGGCTTGGTCCGATACGCTGAGCATGTTCTTCCCGAGGTTTATCGAGAATTTACCGCTCCATGGCGTGAAAAACATCATCCAAACATCTGTTCGATACGCTATATCCAGTTTAGCCGCAGGAGCTGTGAGAACGCCGCTGGATGTTTTCACCAAACCTGTACAGGGGTTAGCGGGCATTTCGAAGGAGAGGCGGTCTCCGGAGACCGCGACAGTGTCAACAGGGCCTAGAAACCTGTAGCTGGCATCCCACCCACTTCCGTATCTGCGTGTATATCGTTGTCTGAATGAAAAGCTTCCGTAGCCCAGCTCAACACCTCTAACCTGCTTAGCCCCAATCACCTCAACAACAACTCGTCCATTATGGAGACGGCATTCAAGACCTTTGAGGCCGGAGAAGTTGAGAACCTGCATTTAAAAGATACCTCATAGGCATCGATAAAAATTTCACGTCACCTTAGACGCTCTTGAAACATCGCTAGAAAACGTGGGCCGTCGACATGTTCGCATACCTCGGCATTCGGTTCGCGTTTTATCCAGAACCTTCTCTCGACGATGGTTTGGCCGCGTGTCAGCTCCCCGTCACAGACTACGTACACGTGGTACGGGTTGGTTTTGAAGAGAGAGGGGTTGATTGAGGCTGCGACTGCCATCGGGTCATGAAGCTGCACAAACCCAAACCTCTCCGCAAACCTCCACACAATTTTCGCAGCGGTCCTGGCTGTTTCAGAGCTTGATGAAGCCATTTTCTCCACATCTTTTTTGCTCAAGGTGGCCGCAGGGTTCGTCGTCACATCAAGCCCTATGCAGAGGGGGTTTAGGCCGCTTTGGAAAACGATTTTTGCAGCCTCGGGGTCGACGTAGATGTTGAACTCGGAGACGGGTGTCTCGTTGCCGTAGCCGTAGGGTGTTAGCCCGTATGCGCCGCCCATGAGAATCAACTGCTTCAAATGTTTGGCTATGGCTGGCTCGATTAGGAGTGTATGTGCTATGTTGGTCAAGGGGCCTGTGGCTATGAGCGTGACATCCCGCTCAGAAGAAAGTGTTTCTATGAGGAACTTTACTGCGCCGTCGACGGGTTTTCGCGAGGCCATAGGTATGCCGGCGTCCCCGAGCCCATCTTCTCCATGCACCCACTCCGCCGTCACAAGGCTCTTCACCAGAGGCTCAGCCGCACCACGGAAAACAGGGATATCCCGCCTACCCAAAACCTCTAAAACACGCAACGCGTTGACAGAGCTTTTATCGACATGAACGTTTCCGCTCACAGTCGTTATGCCGAGAACCTCAAGCTCCGGGGAATTAACAGCCAGCATGATAGCCAGAGCATCGTCGATGCCCGGGTCCATGTCGAGAATAACCTTAGCCACAGCATCTTTAGAGAAACAAATCAATTATAGATTTTTATGGTCTTGACACAGGGGGTCGGTAAATGGTGGATGTTGTCGTCGTGGGCAGCTTGCACATGGACCTTACGGTAAAGTTGGCACGGCTGCCGTCGAGAGGAGAGACCGTGATTGGCGGATTTTTCCAAGTGTCTCCAGGTGGTAAGGGTGCTAATCAGGCGGTGGCTGCTGCGAGGCTCGGCGCCAGCGTTGCTATCGTGGGACGTGTAGGCTCTGACCTTTTCGGCAACCTTATACTGGATAGGCTGAGGAAAGAAAATGTTTCGACAAACTTTGTTGTCAAAGATGAGGAGACGCATTCGGGTGTCGCCTTGATTATGGTTGACAAGAGGGGGAACAACATCATAGCCGTGGCCTCCGGAGCCGACTCGAGATGCTCACCAAGCGATGTGGATGCTGCGGAGAATATGATAGCGTCGTCGAAAGTGCTCCTAACACAGCTTGAGATACCCCTTGCAACGGTTGAGCGCGGTGTTGCGATAGCGCATAGACACGGCGTCCCCGTGATACTTAACGCAGCTCCTGCGCAGCGTCTCTCTCGCAAGTTCTTGGAGAATGTTGATGTGGTTGTCGCGAACAGGATTGAGGCCTCTGTTTTGACGGGGATACGTGTAAATGATGTTTCTTCGGCGGTGCGTGCTGGGAAGAGGCTGTTGGCGATGGGTGTGAGATACGCTGTTGTCACGCTTGGAAGGAGAGGCGCTGTGACGGTTGACAAGAAAGAGACTGTTCACCTTAGAGGCGTGAAGGTGAAGGCTGTGGATGCGACAGGTGCGGGTGATGCGTTCTGCGGAGCCCTCGCATATGGCCTCGTCAGAGGAATAAGGATTCATGACGCGGCGGAGCTGGCCAACAACGCCGCCGCACTCGCCACAACAAAGGTCGGAGCACAGGAAGCCATGCCAACCCTCGCAGAACTCCAAAAATTCATGACATCAAATGGCAGAGCCAAAAACCTTGAAACCCTCTTCAACAAAACCTACAGCTAACAAAGTTGTTTACCCTAAGAAACGAGACCTGCCCAGCTGATAACGGCCACCAACATCACCAATATGATGGTAACGGTCAAAAGGGTCATGATGATGTATTTTCGGGCTTTTTTCTGCTCATAATATTTTCTGGGTCTTACACCTCTGGCGATCAGTGTGATGATGCCGCCGATGTTTAGTCCGAGGATGTTCATCAGAGTCAGGGAAAACGCGCCTACCATGGTGTCGGCCCTACCCAACGCTATTCCGATTCCTGTTACCGAGGCAGGTGGTATTAGGGCCGCGGCGATGGCGACGCCTACAAGCAGCTCAGGTATGTTGGTTGTCAATGCGAGGCCCGCGCCAACGCCGAGCAATAGAGCCAGAGCTATGTCCGGTATGGTCATCCTTGTTCTCCGCATAATCTCCTCATTTAGGGGAATTCCGAAAGTTTGATTCAGGAAAAATGCGCCAAGCGTGGAGGTTAGGATGGCTAAACCAAGCATCAAAAGAACAGTGAACTCGCCTCTGAGCACACGCATCGATTTTCCGAGGCATGTGTTGACGTTTACGGCGTTTATTGGTCCGAGAAGCGGTGAGAGAAGCATAGCGCCTATTATGATGACAGGGTTGTTGAGATAGAGACCTATCAGAGCCACCGCCGATGCCAGAGCAACCATGATAGACATTTCACGCGAAGGCTTCAGAAAACGGTCAACCCTCTCAACAATAGCCTCGAGAGGATTGAATGTATTTCCCGAGCCGGAGCTCTGCTTCAACCGCTCCATGTAGGGCGAAACTGTTGCAACCAAGTCGGAAACATATATGATGCTCTCCTTCCTCCTAAGGTCCATTTTCTGCGAAACCTGCTCAATTATCTTTCCAACCATCTCCTCCGACACAACTATGCTATATTGGAAACATTTCTGGCCCCCGCATGTTACCGTAGATTTAGAGTATGGCAGAGCGAGAGCCTCCATCGCCTCGTCGACACCTTTAACATTGTCTTCAACCACGCGGATTGTGACGCACTTCAAGTTATGTTGAGAAAGCTTGGCAGCCTAATATAACCTCTAACAAATATGGTATTGTTCGCCGCAAGTTCCCAAAACGGGATAATTGGCCGAGCCTTGCTACATGTTTTTATACAGGGTCTCTGGTTGTTGTGGACAAAGGGTGGGGGTGCTAAAATCGATTACGTCGAGGTTTTGGACACCACTCTCCGCGACGGCGCGCAGACCCGAGGAGTAACCTTCACTCTCCACGACAAGCTCCGCATAGCCGAGAAGCTTGACGAGATAGGTGTTGATATTATCGAGGGAGGCTGGCCTGGATCTAACCCGAAGGATGAAGACTTTTTCCGCGAAGCTCGGAAGCTTTCCCTCAGCAACAGCAGACTCGGCGCCTTCGGGTCCACGAGGAGACCGAACGTCAAGCCATCTCAAGACCCGTCTGTCAACGCCCTACTCAAAGCCGACGTCCCAGTCGCAATAGTCTTCGGCAAATCCTGGATACTCCATGTAATCGATGTCCTGAGAACAACTCCCGAGGAGAACCTTCGGATGGTCGCCGACACAATAGAGTACCTAAGGGAGCATGGGATGGAGGTGGTGTTTGACGCGGAGCATTTCTTCGACGGCTACCGAGAGTCCCCCGAGTATGCGATGCAGGTTCTGAAACAGGCTAGAGACGCGGGGGCCAGCACGATTGTTCTCTGCGACACCAACGGAGGCACACTGCCGTTCAGAGTGGCTGAGATAGTTAGAAGGGTTCGACGCGAGATAGACACGCGTCTGGGTATTCATGCCCACAACGACTGTGGAGTCGCGGTGGCGAACAGCCTAATGGCGGTGACCGAGGGTGTGAGGCATGTGCAGGGCACGATGATTGGGTTGGGTGAGCGCTGCGGCAACGCCGACCTTACACAGATTATCCCGAATCTCGCGCTCAAGATGAATTACCGTGTTCTCAGAAACAGTGAGGGGCTTAGAAAGCTCAAAGATGTTGCATACTACATCGCGGAGGTGTCTGGTTTCCAGATTACACCCAATTACCCATTCTTCGGCATCAACGCCTTCGCCCACAAAGGCGGAGTACACATAGACGCGATGCTCAAAAACCCGCGCACATACGAGCACATCGACCCATCTCTCCTCGGCATGGACAGAACCCTCTCAGTCTCGGAGCTCGCCGGAAGAGCAGCCCTCGTCAACCACGCCGCCAAGCTCGGACTCGTCTTGACCAAGGAACAGGTGACGAGCATCCTCGAGAAGATAAAGAGGCTTGAGGCTGAGGGGTATCATTTCGAGCCTGCTGACGCCACGGTTTCTCTGATGATCCTCGAGGCGGTTGGCTATGATGTGGAAAGGCTGAGAGTTAGGACTTGGTGGGTGGAGGTTTTGATGGCTGGAAAAATAACCGCGCGGGCGGTTGTCTCAATGGACATTGATGGGGAAGCTGTGACCGAGATGGCTGAAGGCGTAGGCCCTGTCCACGCTCTTGACGCAGCCATACGCGCAGCCGTTCTCAAACGCTATCCACAGCTCGAGACCACGCAGCTGGCCAACTACAAGGTCTCGGTGATCGACACAAAAGACGCTACAGCAGCAGCCGTCAGAGTTTTCGTGGAGTTCAGCGACAACGGTAACAGCTGGGCAACCACAGGGGTCTCCAAAAACATCGTCGAAGCAAGCCTCAAAGCGATAGTCGACGGCTACAGCTACAAGCTATTGGTGATTGACGGCGGGTTTACTTCACGTTCACAAGCAGATAACGGTTCATAATGCTCCAGTACTCGACAGCTACACCTGGCTCAATCTTCGCCCGCAGGTTCTCGTCCTTGGGCATCGGCACCTCAACAATCTCGAGGGACTGATTATCCATAACTGATACGGAGTCTCCTGAGATAGCCACGACCTGCCCCGTCCGTTTATCCACTATCGGCACCTCGACCTTGTTGTCCGCGGGGCCGACCATACTCCTCTTAACCTCGTCAAATATCCCGATAGCCACGAGCCTTACCTTCGCCGAGCCATGTTTACCGGGCTTGCTCTTCTCGACCTCGACAATCCTGCATGGTTCACCGTCGATGACGATGTTATGCCCCTCCTTCAGGGAACCGAGTTCAACCGGTTTGCTCAAACCAATCCATCCCCGCTGGACCCGTTTTTAAACTATTCGTGGACACTTTTATCAACCAACACAGCTCTCTCAATCCTCAGAAACCCGTAAACACCTCGCCACACCATTCTCCACCCCAGCGGCCGAATCTTTTTGTGGAAAAGAGGGCAGTCGAGAACCATGGTCTCCATTTCACCGCCTTCGCCGCCAGGGTTGATGCCGTAGCGTTCAGCGAGGGCCTCCAGCTCCTCGACAGCTTCTTCATCAAGCATTCGGCCCAGCCAATTTCTGTCCAGCCCCGCGGCCGCCACAGCCACAACCATGATCTCAAACCCATCCCGGAGCATTTGGCGGAGAAGCTCACCAGGTTTTTGACCCCACAGCGGTGTCAAGACCGTGAGTCCATGTTTCTCAGCCGCATGCTTCATCCGCTCTCTTTGATAGCTGCTGGCGAGGGCTCCTGCGACGATGCCATCCACCCTGCCTGCAACCTCTGACAGCGCCCTGTTCAAGACCTCTTCTTCATCCATGCCTGCTATAGGGTATATGATGTGGTGCTTCCCCATAGCCTCAGCCTGCAAAGGCGTAAGATGTAGGTTAGGATAGTGGAAAAGGTAGCTGTCAATGGACTGCGGCAAAAAGGTGAGCAACATTTCGACAACATGGCCACCGGCTTCAGCGCGGTAAACGGCGTAGGTCGAGTCTTTACCTCCAGAGAACAGCGCCGCGAGTCTCACATCAGCTCCATCTCAAAACATTATCCATGCCTTAAGTTAAATTCAGGTGTTCGCCGCTTATTTTGATGAAGCTTTACGAGTTTGAGGGCAGGGAGCTTTTCCGACGCTATGGCATCCCTGTGAACGATTACGTTGTCGTGAAAAGCGTGGAGGAGGCGCGGCATGCTGCGGAAAAGCTTGGCGGACGAACGGTTGTAAAGGCTCAGGTTCTCGTTGCTGGCCGTGGAAAAGCAGGCGGCGTCAAGGTTGCGGAGAACGCAGAGGAGGCAAGGATGTTGGCGGGCAAAATGCTCGGCTCCGAGATAAAGGGTGAAAGGGTTGAGTCACTCATCGTAACAGAGTACACAGAGATTTCTCGCGAGCTTTACCTCGGCATCATAGTTGACAGGTTTAAGCGCTCACCCGTGGTCATCGCATCGGCCGAGGGAGGTGTAGAGATTGAGATGCTTGCGAGAACAAGCCCCGGCCACGTGTTGAAGACCGAGGTCAATCCTCTGCTGGGTCTCGCAGACTATCAGGTGAGGAAAATCGTCTCCTTCATGAAGCTTGACCAAGTGCTGGCACAGCAGGCCGCATCTATTCTACGCGGTCTTTACCGCCTATTTGCCGAAACAGATTGCGAGCTTGCGGAGATAAACCCTCTAGCTGTTACGCCGGATAATAGGCTGGTTGCGTTGGATTCTAAGATTATTGTTGATGATAATGCGTTGTTTAGACGTGGTGAGTTTAGTCGGCCTGAGTCTGGGACGGGTTTGGAGGCCGAGGCTCGGCGTCTCGGGTTTGCTGCGGTGGAGCTTGACGGGGATATAGGCATTATTGGGAACGGTGCGGGGTTGACGATGGCTACGATGGACATGGTTAAGCTGAAGGGTGGAAACCCTGCAAACTTCCTCGACGTCGGTGGAGGCGCTGCTGAAGATGTCGTGGAAAAGGCTGCGAGACTGCTGCTCACCCATCCACGGGTTAAAGTGGTGTTCGTAAACATCCTCGGAGGCATCACACGTTGTGACGAAGTAGCCCGTGGACTTGTCTCTGCATACAAATCAGTTGGAGCGGGAAAAAAGATTGTGGTCAGGATGATGGGCACCAACGAGGAGGAGGGTAAACGCATCCTTGTCGAAAACGGTATCTACCCGCTTGACAGCATGGAGGAAGCGGCTGCGAAGGCCGCGGAGCTGGCGAGGTGAAGAACGTGGCAATACTTGTCAACGCGGACACACGTGTTCTCGTTCAGGGCGTTACAGGTAGACAGGGGGCCTTCCACACAAGAGCCATGCTCAAGTATGGCACGAAGGTTTTGGCCGGTGTGACCCCTGGCAAAGGTGGCCAATCTGTCGAAGGTGTGCCCGTTTATAACTCGGTTGAGGAGGCGGTGGCGCAGCATCCCGAGATAAACACATCGATGGTGATGGTTCCCGCGCCCTATGCAGGCGATGCGGTGATCGAGGCGCTTGACGCGGGTATGAAGCTTGTCGTCGTCATCACAGAGCATGTCCCCATCCATGATGCCATGAAGTTCATCGCATACGCGAAGCTCCGGGGCTCAAACATAGTGGGCCCCAACTGCCCCGGTGTCATAACACCCGGCGCAGCCAAGGTCGGCATCATGCCTGGCCACATCTTCAAGAAAGGAAGGGTGGGAATTGTTTCGCGCAGCGGTACGCTAACTTATGAGATAGCGCACGCCATAACGGTCAAAGGTCTTGGTCAGTCAACATGCATCGGAATAGGAGGCGACCCAGTCGTCGGCCTCAACTTCATAGATGTGTTGGAGATGTTTAGAGGTGATGATGAGACGGAGGCTGTTGTGCTCATCGGCGAGATAGGGGGAGACCTTGAGGAGAGGGCTGCCGAGTACATCGTCAGAACAAGCTATCCCAAGCCGGTTATAGCCTACATAGCGGGGAGAACCGCACCACCTGAGAAACGGATGGGCCATGCGGGGGCCATCATATCCCTCGGCGCAGGAGACCCCGCAAGCAAGGTGAAAGCGCTCACAGAAGCAGGTGTACACGTCGCAGCAACACCCGGAGAAGTAGCCAACAAACTCGCCCAACTCCTAAAATGACAGATTTAGCACAACTCGCTGAACAAGTCGCTGAAACACTGCGCAAAGAACCCTCGCTGCTGAGAACCGATAGCCAGCTCATACTGGTTGTCGGCGACACCCACGGAGACGTAGACTCCACCAAAAAAGCCCTCGACGCCGCGGATGAGATAGGGGCTGTTGCGGTTTTTCTCGGCGACTATGTTGACAGAGGTCCTTACCAGATAGAAAACATTAGCCTGCTTTTTGAAAGGAAGCTTGCAGAGCCGAATAACCTTCTCCTTCTACGCGGCAACCATGAAACCCTCACCATGAACACCTACTACGGGTTTCTCGACATCGTCACACGCAGACACGGCCTCAAAACCTACCAACAATTTCTCAAAGCATTCACACAACTCCCATACGCGCTACGATGGAGGGATGTTTTCCTTGTTCACGGTGGAATAGCGAGAGGTTTGCACAAGGTCGACGAGGTTGAGAAGCTCGAGCGTGGAGAAGACGACCCAGAACACCCCATCGCGTTCCAGCTTATGTGGAATGATCCACATCCGGGTGTCAAAGGATTTGTCGAGAGCGAGCGTGGGGGAGGCGCGCTCTACTTCGGGGAGGATGTGTTCACACGCTTCATGGAGCAAAACGGTTTACGGCTGATGATACGCTCTCACCAGCCCATGCCCGACGGCTACCGATACATCTTCGGCGGAAAGCTTCTGACGGTTTTCTCATGCCGCTACTACATGGTTCCTCCCAAGGCCGTCCTGCTCCAAACCTATATTGAGAAGGCAGAGACAATTGAGTTGAAGTAGGTTGCGTGTCTCGGAGAAGGTTTACCTGATTGACACACGGGCTCTCGGGTTTGAGAAAATAGTCGCCTGCTACCTTGTCTGGGGAAAGAAAACAGCCTTAGTTGACGCAGGATACGCGGCGACGGCCGATATCGTGATAAATGCTTTGCGGGAGCTGGGTGTCACGAGGCTCGACTACATAATTCCCACCCACGTCCATCTCGACCACTCGGGCGCGGTCTGGAGAATCGCCGAACACTTCAGAGAAGCCGAGGTAATCGCTCATCAGAAAGCCGTTAAACACTTGGTTGACCCGTCTAAGCTTGTGGCCAGCGTCCTAGATGTCTATGGCCCAGACATTCTACAGGTTTTCGGTGAGGTGAAGCCTGTGGAGGAGCACCGTGTCCACAGCGCCGGCGACGGAGAAACCCTTGTCCTCGGTGATGTCGAGCTAACCTTCATCTACACTCCGGGCCATGCGCCTCATCAGTTCACGATCGCGGTCAGCGATGGATCCATCATCACAGCCGACGCCGTCCCCGCAAAATATCCCGGCAAACCTTTCATAATCCCGCCAACACCGCCGCCCAGCTTCGACCTCAACCAGTACATCGACAGCCTCGCGAAGCTCGGAAAACTCGGCTCAGCGGTCTTCCACACACCTCATTTCGGCAGCTACCAAACAGATGAAGCCTATGTCGAGTTTCTCGTCAAAAAGACGCGGGAATTTGTGTCGGCGGCTGAGAAGGCGTATAGAGAGGGGGCGGGTGTCGGCGGAATATACGCCGCTCTTGAACGGATGCTTGAGAAGGAGGCTGGTGAAAAACTTCCTGTCTATGCACAGAACCTCGTCAAAATCTCAGCCATGGGCCTCTACGACTTTTTCAGAAAAACTGGCTGAAGCTATTTTACATGCGTTGAAGTAGATTTTACATGCCGTTAATTGCTGTGGTTGGAAGTGGAAGGGTTGGGACATCGGCTGCTTTGCAGATTGCTCTCCGCGAGCTTGGCGACATAGTTTTGCTGGATGTTATTCAGGGTCTTCCGCAGGGTGAGGCCCTCGACCTAAACCATGCATGTGCAATATTGGACCTCGATGTCGATGTGAAGGGCTCTAACGACTACCGAGACATAGAGGGCTCGGATGTAGTCGTGGTCACCGCGGGACTTACACGCAAACCCGACATGACCCGGCTCGACCTCTTGCTGAAGAACGCGGATATAATCAAGGAGGTTTCGAGGCATATAAGGGAGAACGCTCCGAAGTCTAAGGTAATTGTTGTGACAAACCCGCTCGATGTGATGACCTATGTTGCTTATAGGGTGACAGGGTTTGAGAGCAAGCGTGTGATGGGCTTCAGCGGGCTGCTTGACGTGGGGCGCTACCGATACCTCATCAGAAACAAGCTGGGCGTCAGCTACAAGTCAATCAGAGGGATGGTTATAGGCGAGCACGGTGACTCGATGGTTCTGCTGCCAAGCCACACCTATGTTGGCACCGAGCCCCTGAGCAAATACTTGGATGAGAAAAGCACCGCGGAGATTGTGGAGGCGACGCGGAAAATGGGTGCGGAAATCATCAGGCTGAAGGGCTGGTCCGCCCACCACGCACCCGGAGCAGGCGTCGCCGTCATGGTGGAGGCGATACTCAAGAACCTGAAATCCATCATCCCCACATCAACCCTGCTCACCGGCCAATACGGTGAAAAAGACGTATACGCCGTTCTCCCCTGTGTGCTGGGAGCAGAGGGGGTTGAGAAGGTGCTTGAGCCGAGCCTGTCCCCCGAGGAACTCGCCAAATTCCGCGAAAGCGTAAAAATCATCCGAAACGCTGTCGGCCAACTCAGCCTAGACAAGACTTAAAACGCCGCTATCCAGAGTATTTATGGATGGGAACCGAGAAGAAAGAGTTCAGATGCCCATACTGCGACTCCGTCTTCAAGACCGAGGCCGAGCTCTCCAAACACATCGACAGAATACATATCGGCAGCGGGTTGCTTGAAGGCGACCGTACAAAATGGTGAACTATACCGCTCTTTTCCAACACATCGAGGAAAACCGTGACAAGTATCTCGAGTATGCCAAGCGTCTGATAACCGTGCCAAGCGTCTCAACATATGGCAGCGGCCTCGAGGAATGCGCTGACCTCGTGGAGGAGATGCTGGAGAGCCATGGATTCCGTGTGGAGAAGTTCAGCAACCCCGAGGGCGGCGGCCCCATACTACTTGGCACGTTGAACTACGAGGCCCATGCCACGTTGATGTTTTACAACCACTACGACGTCCAGCCCGCTGAGCCGCTGGAAAAATGGACAACACCACCTTTCACACCAGCCGTCAGAAACGGCAAACTCTATGGAAGGGGTGCAGCCGACAACAAGGGCAACATCGCCGCCCGTCTCGCAGCCATCGACGCTATGCGCAGCACCATAGGCGAGCTGCCTGTGAACGTGAAGTTTTTGATCGAGGGAGGCGAGGAGGTTGGAAGCCCGGGCCTCGAAAAATTTGTCCGCGAAAACCGTGACAAACTCTTCGCTGACGGCTGCATATGGGAATATGGCTACGTAAGTAGAAACGGGTCACCGGTCATCTACCTTGGACAGAAAGGGATGCTTTATGTCGAGCTCGAGACACAGGGCCCGGCCAGCGACCTACATTCCTCATGGGGAGCCGTTGTCGAAAACCCTGCTTGGAAGCTTGTCCAGGCTCTTTCCACGATGCGGAGCCCCGATGGCAGAGTAACGATAGAAGGTTTCTACGACGACGTGGTGTATGAAGGGTTGGAGCTTTTGGAGAAGCTTGACATCGAGGAGTTCAGCCCGCCTCATAAGCTTCTCAAATCGGCTGAGCAGGACCCGTTGAGTCAGCTGTTCCTCGAGCCAACCATAAACCTCAACGGCCTCTACGCAGGCTACATAGGCCCCGGCAGCAAAACAATCATTCCATCAAAGGCCTCGGCAAAGCTTGACATACGTCTCGTTCCACGCCAAAACCCCGAGAAGATAAAGCAGCTTCTTCTCCAGCATCTCGAGAAACACGGCTACGCCGACATCAAGCTCCACATCCACCAATCCTACCCAGCTGCCCGGACAAGCCCCGACAACTTCCTCCCCAAACTAGTAGCAGACACAGCAACAACAGCATACGGAAAACCTCCAATCATAGTTCCTTCTGGAGCTGCCTCGGGACCGATGTACGTCATAACAGACATCCTCGAAACACCATGCGTCTCAACAGGATGCGGATACCACGGCTCCTCCCCACACGGGCCCGACGAAAACATACGCCTAACAGAATTCACCGCAAACATCAAACACATCGCACTCATCATGTATAACTTCAAAAACTACCTTTACATGGGTTAGGGAAAGAGGGGATGGAAACAGACCCAGTCGACATCTCATCGGATGCTGCATTTTTCCGCGATGATGAATACTTCGACCACGTCGTGTACCGGGAGCTTGCGCGGCGAGAGAAGAATGGGAAACGGAGGGAAATGCTGGAGAAGCTTTCCGAGATGGAGAAGGAGCACTACGAGTTCTGGCGAACGCTTGCACCGGATCAGAGACCCGTTTTCAGCAAGCTCCGCTTCTGGCTCATCATAGTTCTGAGACGCCTGCTTGGAATAACCTTCATCATCAAATTCCTCGAACGCCATGAAACCGAGGTCATCAACAGATACCGCAAAGTCATAAACAAGGTTGAGGAAAAGCACCGGGAAAAAGTCGAGGACTTTCTCCGAGACGAGGAGGAGCATGAGAAAACTCTCCAAAACCAAATCGATGAACCCATACTGAAATACATAGGCTTCATAGCCTTGGGGCTATCCGACTCGATAATCGAAGTCTCAGGAGTTCACGCAGGGTTTCTTGGTGTTACTTCTTCGACGCTGATAGCGGGTGTCGCGGGGCTTGTCGTCGGCTTCGCCGCATCAATATCCATGGGTGTCGCGGCATACCTCAAGGCGAAAAGCGAGCTCAGACAAAAATCACTCACCTCGGGGCTCGTCACAGGCGTGGTCTACCTACTGTCAACAATCATCCTCGCATTACCCTACTTCCTAACACATGACATGCTCGAAGCCTTCACAGCCTCCATAGCCCTCGCAATAATCCTCGCCTCAACATTCACATACTATGTCGCCGTAGTCAACGAGACTAGCTTCAAAAGAGAAGTCCTCGAAAACACCCTGCTGATAATGGGCACCGCAGCGGCCACATTCCTCTTCGGCGAATTCCTCGGAAACCTCTTCGGTATACCAGGGTATTTCCGCTAGCCTGTCTTCCACTGCTCTATTATGCTTTCAACGGAGTCCTCTCCCTTTTGAGCCATGACATACCTTAGCTCTTCCAACATTTTCTTAACCGTGTAGGGTCCTCTATAAACAAGCGCCGTGTAAAGCTGTACGGTATTAGCTCCTCTTCTCAACGCTTCATATACATCTTTGCCCGTAAATACTCCTCCTAACGCGTGGATTTCAAAATTTGAGTCAACCATTTCTCGGACGTCGGAAACAACACGGAGCATGTATGGGAAAAGCGGTTTGCCGCTGAGGCCTCCTCTGCCAGCTGAAACACGTGGCTCGTCAACCAGTAAAGCGTTTACAGCAGTTACGCCTGTGAACCCGTTTTCAAACCATGTCTTGACTACACGGTATATGGATTGTTTTTCCTCTGGGCTGTTGTGGGGAGGTATTTTGAGGTAGGTGGGCTTGGTTTTCTCGGCAGCCAGCGACTCGGCGACATCTTTGAAAACAGCTGGCGAGAAGTAGTGTCTCAGTTGGGGTGTGTTGGGTGAGCTTATGTTTATCTCTATGGCGTCGGCGTGTTTCTGAGCCTCTCTGTAGCATTTGAGAAGATACTGTGGATTTTCGTCGGCAACACTTATCAAGACCGGAACATCATAGGGCTTGTTCTTGTCGATGTTTTTCAGAAAATCTTCTAACCCGGGGTTTGGAAAGCCCATTGCGTTGACCAGCGCCTCTTCCCTTTCTCGTCTGACAACACGTGGTTTTGGAAGACCCTTTCTACGCATCAGCGTAACAGTCCCTGCCACAACATAGCCGAATCCGAGCCGCTGCAGAGCTTTGACGTATTTTCCATGTTTATCGAAGCCTGCCGCTAAGCCTATCGGGTTTCTCAACCGGCCGAAACATGTGTTAACGCTAAAGCCCCCTTCATCCATGTTTACTCTAATAGGTGTGAGTGAAAGCAAACGGAGACCGAGGACATGGCCCGTCTCGGGTGGCAGCCTTCTCAGAAACGCGTAAACATATTCTGCAAGCAATCTATGCCTTCTAATTATAGGGTCTTTATCAACTATACCGGATTTAAAGATGTAGCAGGATAAAGATATATACCGAATATTCGAGGAGATTTTGTGGGGATGATTGCCGCGTTTTACGCGGTCTTGATTGGGGGCTGGGAGTCTGTCTAATGGGTCAGCGGCTTTTTTCTGTGATGGATGGGAGGGTTCTGGATGCGTGTGCTGGTTCTGGGTGTAGGAGCGGTTGGAGAGGTTATAGCTAAACATCTCGTAGGTGAAAGCGGAGTCTCGCTGACGGTCGCCGACATCGATGAGCTGAGGCTGAGGCGAATCAGACGCATGCTGCGGAGAAGAGTTGAGACACGGATGGTAGGCGAAAACGGCTTTGATGAACTGGTTAAAGACGTCGACCTCGTCATAAACTCTGCAAAGCCCGCGATAAACCTTGAACTCATGAGGACTTGTCTACGATACGGTGTGAACTACATGGATTTGGCGAGTGACGATATTGATGAGCAGCTGGCTATGGACAGGAGCTGGCGGCGAAAAGAAGCCCTCGCGCTAATCTGCATGGGCGAGGACCCGGGCCTATCCAACATATACGCCAGATATGCCGCGGACAAGCTGGACAGAGTTAACGCCATCAGGATAAGGGACGGAGAATACTCTAAGAGCAGAAAATATCCTCTGATAGCGTTGTTTGCCCCCGAGATTTTCTTTGACGAGATACTGTCGCCTTCTCTTGTTTACGTAAACGGCCGATTCAGGAAGTTGCCTGCTCTCAGCGGCTATGAGGTTTACGAGTTTCCGGAGCCTATTGGCAAGCTTCCGGTCTACTCCGTCAGCCACGAGGAGGTGTATACTCTTCCGAGGTTTATCGGGAAAGGTGTTCGCTACGTTGATTTTAAGCTGGCTCTTGCCGATGAATTGATAAACGCAACCAAGCTTCTGAAACGCATCGGGTTGCTGAGGTCGCGGCGTATGCGTGTCAAAGGTGCATCCGTGTCCCCGCGAGACGTATTCTTCGCTCTCATGCCCAAGCCCTCCGAGATAGCTAAGCATATCGAGGGTTATGCAAGTCTCGTCGTCGAGGTCGAGGGAGTCTCCAAAGGAAAAACCGTAACCTACACAATATACACCATGATGAGCCATGAGCAAGCCAACAAATTGTTCAGAGTAAACGCGACCGCTTACCTGACAGGCACCGTACCCGCGGTCGTCGCGTCAATGATTGCGAGAGGAGAGATTGATGAGGTTGGTGTCCGTGTTCCCGAGCAGCTTGACCCTGTTCCAATAGTTGAGCGTCTTGCACGCCGCGAGATATTGAGTTACGTGGAGTCTTCTGAGGAAAAGTTATTGGCGGAGTAGTCTGCGTCTCTGTTCATGGATAGCGACCGTGCTCTCCAGCTTTTGGAGAGGCTTGTCGCTGTTCCAAGCCTTTCGGGGCATGAGGAAAAGGTTTGCGACCTTGTAGCCGAACATGTGGAGTCTCTGGGGTTTGTTGTCGAGAGGCAGGAGGTGTATAAGACGGGGTATAACGTGGTGACGAGGCTCGGCGACGGCGGTGATGTGCTTTTCTGCGGCCATCTCGACGTGGTTCCCGAGTATGATATGGTTGACGCTTTCAGACCACGGGTTGTCGGAGACAAGCTCTACGGCCGTGGTGCATGCGACATGAAGGGTGGAGTGGTTTCCCTGCTTCTTCTGCTCGAGGGCCTCCTACAAATGGAGCCTGAGCCGAACGTCTCGTTTGCGTTCGTGGTTGATGAGGAGATGTATGGACGTGGGGCGGCTGAGCTTATGCGTCGTGGAACACGTGCCAAGATATGCATAATTACCGAGCCAACCAGCAACCTAATCTGCGTGGGCAACGCGTCATGCATGGAGTTTAGGTTAACAGCGTCGGGTAAAAGCGGCCACGGAGCCTCACGCGCAGATGGCAACGCAGTCAAGTCACTTATGAGGTTCTACGAAATTTTTGAAAAACGGCTGATGACGGAGCTTGACGTAAGAGGCTCTGAGTTTCCGATGTCTCCTATCATTAACCTTGAAAGGTTTGAGGGCGGCATTGGTGGCTGGTTCATTCCATCCAAGGCCTTCTGCGAAGTATTGGTTCACATGCATCCCACGATAAGCTACAGAGAAGGCTTAGATGTTGTCCGTAAGCTGGTTGGGGAGACTGCGGCGGAGCTTGGAAGCTCTGTTGAGCTGACCATGCTCCATGGATGCGACGGATTCATCTTACCGCGGGAAAACCAGTTTCTCAAGCTACTTCAGCAGGCCTACAGCGTGGAAACGGGTCAGCAGCCCAAGACAGGTTTAATCGAGTCAGAGACTGATGGGAACGCACTCTACCACAAGGGAGGCATACCCTGCATCGTCTACGGCCCCGGCGACATATCATACGCACACTCCAGCCAAGAACACGTCTCCATAGGAGATGTTACAGCCTGCTACAAGGTGCTTAAACGTTTCGTTGAAATGGTCAGCAATTCGCGCAACTGATATAAGCAGCTGTATCAATAAATTTTTGAGACCCTTGTCGGATAAAACGTTTCTGGAAAAGTTTCTCTCCATTACAAAGCGTAGCAAAGCCCTTTACGACGAGGCCCTCGGACTAACACCACACGGCGTTCACAGCAATTGGCGGATCTTCGACCCCTACCCGCTCTTCATGAACAGGGGGAAGGGCTCGCGGATATGGGACGCGGATGGAAACGAGTATCTTGACTATAACATGGCTTTCGGGGCCCTCGGCGTCGGGCATGCCCATCCTGTTCTCGTTGAGGAGGTGAAGAAAGTTATCGAGAACGGTACAATCTATGGTTTCGAGACGGAGGCGTCGGTTAAGACGGCGAAGGTTTTGACTGAGAGGTTTGGCTACGAGAGGGTTCGGTTTGCCACCACCGGTCTTGAGGCGACGCTGCTTGCTGTAAGGCTTGCACGCGCCTTTACTGGACGCAAAAAGATTCTGAAGTTTGAGGGATGTTTTCATGGGACGCATGAGCCGCTGATGGTGAGCGTCAAGCCAAGCATCTACAGAGCAGGTCATCCTAAGACACCAAACTCCGTGCCCGCAAGCATGGGAATGCCGCAGGAGTTCGCAGACCTCGTCATAGCAGCGCCCTATGGAGACCTCGACGCAGTGGAGAAAATCATGCAGAAACATGGAAACGAGGTCGCGGGCATCATCCTCGAGCCAATAGCCATGAACATGGGTGTTGTAATACCCAGTATAGAGTTTCTAAAAGGGTTGCGGCAGTTCGCCGACGAATACAACTCGCTCCTCATATTTGACGAGGTGAAGACAAGCGGCAAGTTTTACAGGGGCGTGCAGGAGTGGTGCGGGGTGAAAGGCGACATCATGGTTACGGCGAAGTCAATCGCAGGCGGATACCCGTTTTCAGCAGTTTTATCCAGTAAAGAGGTGTTCGAAGTTGTGGGCCCGAACAAGACCGCCCACGGCGGAACCTTCAACTCCAACCCGCTATCGGTAAACGCCGCCCACGTCACACTCACAAAAATACTCACCGAGGAAAACCTCCGCCACGCCCAAAACCTCAGCAAACAACTCGCCAACGGGTACGGAGACATCCTCGAAGACGCGAAAATCGACCACAACATATCACACATAGCAACAAGCGGAACAATCTACTTCACACAACACCCTATACGCAACTGGCGCGAATTCGTTAGACACAACGATTTTGGAAGATGGCTGGCATGGGTTCTCGGAATGCTCACAAACGGCGTGCTTCCACAGGCGCTGGGCTATGATGAGCAGTGGACCGTCTCCGTCCAGCACAGCAAAGAAGACATAGAAACCACGTTGGAGGTGATGAAAAACGTCGTTACAAGCCTCCGAGAATCACGGCTCCAGATTGGTGTTGAGGAAGTTCTCTGAAAAAACTTTATTCCGGGAATACGTCGCATTTGTAGAAGCGTAGACATGGCAGAGGTAGAGATAAGAAACGTCAAGAAAGTCTACGAAGGCGGGGTAGAGGCACTGCGGGGAGTGAGCCTCGCCATCGAGAAAAACGAGTTCTTCTCCCTACTGGGGCCAAGCGGCTGTGGAAAAACAACGCTTCTCCGCATTATCGCGGGGCTTGAGCAACAGGATGAGGGCGAGGTGATGATAGGTGGGAGAAACGTTGACAACGTCCCACCACACAAACGTGGAGTTGGACTGGTTTTCCAAGGAACGGCCATCTTCCCCCACATGACGGTGTATGACAACATAGCGTTCGGTCTCAAAATGAGGAAGTATCCGCGGCAGGAGATACGGGAAAGGATACGAAACATCCTTGAGCTGATGAACATGCCTTTCGAGAAATATGCGTGGAAGAAGTCGCATCAGCTCAGCGGCGGCGAGAGACAGCGTGTCGAGATAGCGCGGTCGCTTGTTATTGAGCCGAAGGTGCTGCTGCTCGACGAGCCTCTTGGGCCGCTGGACCTCAAGATAAGGCAGAAGATGCAGCTGGAGCTTAAGCGGCTTCAGAAAAAGGTTGGCACAACATTTATCTATGTTACACATGACCAGACAGAGGCCTTCGCGATGTCCGACAGGATAGCGGTCATGGAGAAGGGGCTTGTAGTACAGTTGGGTGCGCCCGAGGAGATTTACAGAAGGCCTGTGAGCAGGTTTGTCGCAGACTTCATCGGGGAAACCAACCTGATAGAGGGAGAGGTTGAGGAGGATGGTCTCTTTGTGGCGGAGGGGCTGCCTCCTGTGAGAATCTCCCAAGAGGCTGCGGATGGCTTGGTTGGGAAGAGGGTTTACCTATCCATCAGACCCGAGCGCATTTACCTCGGCAACTCCGTGGACACAGAGAACAAGCTCACAGGCCCGGTTGTTGACAAAACCTACATGGGCCCCTACACCATGCTTAAGATTGGAGTAGGCGGCGACATGCTGCTGACCGTCCATGTCCGAGAACCCGACCTACTCCAGAGCATCAAAGTCGGCGACCGTGTCTCAATAGGCTGGAAAGCCTCAGACTCTTACCTCATAGAGAGATGAAGACGATGAAGCAGAGGAGGAAAACGGGGCTAATACTGTTGCTTCTTCTCCCGCCTTTTCTATTCTACATCAGCTTCTTCCTCGCCCCGTTTCTCACCGTTGTGGGTGTCAGCGTCGGCCTCATATTACCGAGCGAAGCACAGCAGGCACGCGGCGAGGTCATCACACTACGCTATTTCCAAGACGCGTTGGACCCCATCTTCATTCGAGTTCTCAGCCGGTCTCTTCTCTTCGCCCTCGCGACTTCAGCGGGATGCGTCTTGCTCGGCTTTCCCGTGGCATACTTCATAGCATTCAAAGGAGGCCGGTACAAAAACTTCCTCATACTCCTCGTCATCCTTCCTCTCTGGGTAACCTTCGTGCTTAGAGCCTATGCTGTTCTCTCACTTCTCGGACCCGAGGGGGTCGTCAACTCATTTCTCATGAACCTCGGAGTAATCAAGCAGCCCCTCTACCTCATCTACAATGAGTTCGCCGTCATGCTGGGGATGCTCTACGGATACCTGCCCTTCATGATACTCCCCCTCTATGCAAGCCTCGAAAAAATAAGCAAAACAGTGGTCGAAGCAGCGCGAGCGCTCGGCGCAGGCCCTTTCACAGCATTTCTCAAGGTAACACTGCCGCTTAGCAAGCCTGGACTAGTCGCGGGAACGCTCCTCACCTTCATTCCCGCCGCCGGAGAATTCATCATCCCATCTTTCCTCGGAGGCCCCAACGAGGTTTTCGTGGGAACCATGATTTACTCCGCCTTCATCTCAGCACGTAACTGGAACTGGGGCTCGGCGCTTTCGCTGGTCTACATCGCGCTGGTCATCGTCGGCGTAACCCTCTACATGCGATACTCGAAAGAGGAGTTGACGATATGAAGGCGGGAGATATTCTGCTCAAGATTGTTGTCGTCCTCATTTTCCTGTTTCTCTACGCTCCGCTGGCTGCGATGGTCATCGGCTCTTTCAACGCGGGACGCACTATTGTGGAGTGGGTTGGCTTCACTTTTGACTGGTATGTGAGAGCGTTCTCCAACGAGAGGATATTGGCCGCTGTTTACAATAGTTTCTGGGTGGCGGCTATCGTGTCTCTCTCAGCGGTGGTGCTGGCTCTTCTCGCGGCGGTGGCTGTGTCGAGGCTTTCGCCACGTATCCAGACCGGCGTCAACAACGTCTTCTACCTCTCTATCGTGGTGCCTGAGATTGCGGAGGCTTTGACCATTGTTCTCTTCTTTCTCTGGGTGAATGTGCCGCTTGGCGTCGGCGCGGTCATCATAGGTCATCTGGTCTGGTTTCCGCTGGTCTATGTTGTTGTGAGGGCGCGTATGGCTGGGCTTCCGAGGGTTTACGAAGATGCTGCACGTGTGCTGGGTGCATCGGGGCTGCGGACTTTCTTCAGCGTGACGCTGCCGCTGCTCATGCCTGGCGTAATCACAGGCGGTCTCCTAATCTTCACATGGTCATGGGACAGCTTCATCAAAACACAGTTCACACGAGGCCCCGGATTCGAAACCCTTCCAGTCTACATTTGGAACGCGGTCGGTGGCCGTGGAAGAGGCATATCGCCCGAGGTTAACGCAGTTGCTACTGTCTCCCTGCTCGTCTCGGTGACCCTTGCAATTCTTTACACACGCTTTAGGTCACGGTAGCTAAGCAGCCAAAACTTCGAGCCACGCCTTAGTCAACATCTCCTTCTGCTCAGGCGTCCTGTTCAGCCACATCTCATATTTCGCGATGACCTCTGGCGGCGGGTAGATGCTCGTGTCTTCCTTCATGTAGTCTGGCAGCATCTCGTAGGCGAGGCTGTTGGGTGTGACGAGGCTGTTGTAGAGAACGTGCGCCACCTGGACAGCGGGTTCGAGCAGGTAGTTCATCAGAGCGTATGCCGCGTCAAGGTTCTTTGCTGACTTGGGAATGACAAGCGAGTCCTCCCAAATCTCTGAACCCTCTACAGGGGCGACGTAATCCACGTTGTTGGCCGAGTCCTGCCAAACCCATGTCTCACTCACCCAGAAACGCGCCTCCTCGAGGCCGGGCACAAACTCTGAGGGCCCTGCGTAAGTCGCTATGTGAGGCTTCTGCTGAATCAGTATCTCCTTTGCCTCATTTATGTTCTCGGGAGTGATGTCGTTTATCGACTTGCCCATAACCGCTTTGATGACGACGGGGATTGTTTCGACGCCTCCGGGGATGATGGTGGCTGTTTTCACTCCGTCCCGTGGACTGTACTTGGGGAGGAAGTGGTCAAAGTCGAAGAGCGAGTCCCTGAAGCCTGTGGGCCAATCCTCCTCAGCTATTTTGTCGGTTCTGAAGGACACCCCGGTTGTGCCGAGCTCTATGGGCACGGAGTAGCCTCTATCGGGGTCGAAGGGTGGGTTGAGGATGTCTTTTATGAAGCCTGTGAAAGCGTATCTCTTGAAGTTGGGTATGCGGTTGAGGTCGAGCTTGGTGAGGTAGCGTTCATGCTCCGCCCGCGTCATGCCTCCCATGGTTACCGAGGTTACGTCATATTGCATCTGGCCCGTGAAAAGCTTGGCGTAAACCTCGTCGCTGCTCTCAAAGGTGTCGAAAATCACTTTCACACCGGTTTTCTCCTCGAAGAATGTTAACAACTGCTCGGGAAGGGTTTCGGACCAGAAGTAGAACCTTACCTCCTTGTCCTTTATCTCATACTGGGCGAGCTTTTCCTTCAACTCGTTTATCTCAGCCTCGAGGGCGCGTATGGTCTCGTTTGCTGCTGTCGTGGCCTGTCTCTCCAACTCACTGCGCGTAATCTGCGACCCCGCAACATATCCGCCCGCAGCGCCAACTATGCCTGCCGCGACAATTGACCCAACCGTCCTGAAGAAAGAACGTCTCGAAACCTCTGACATTATTGAAATGACAGGCTGAACGCTTATAAATTTTTTCGCAAATCCATTATGCCGGGTATTCAGTTGACGTAGTTTTTATGCCGTGTGCAGCAACTTGTTCCAGAAAAGTCTCGTGGTCTATGCATGTCTCGGGCGGCACAACGCCTCTCTGCTTAACCTCTCCCTCTGCTATCATCATCGCGGCTATCGAGGAGGGTATGCCTACGCCTGTTTGGGCGCAGCTCATTCTCCACTCGGGCTTCGGCGGAAAAACTATGTCATAAACAAGTTTCACGCTTTTTCCTGATTTTTTGCCGTGTATGATGAGACGTGTTATCTCCCAGTCGTTGGGTGTCTGGTCGCCTCTGTAGCCGAGTAGGCCGCGTTGCTCCAGCAGCTTGAGGAGAAACCTTCGCGGAGAAACCTTCACGCCGTCAACATCAATTTCCTCGGAGGATGCGAAGCCCATGTCGGCGAGTTTCTTGACAAATAGAAGCTCAGCACTACCTTCCATCCAGTCACACTCCTTCAAACCCTTGTCGTGGAAGCTTCTGGGAAAAGTCGCCAGCTCGGAGTGTATCGTGATGTATGTGTCCAGAGGGCCAACCGGAGGCGGAAAATCAACCCTCTCCATCAGGCTCAGCGGCGGCACGGAGACGATGCGGCCGTCGCGTAGCACGACGGCGTCGAGCGTCATCTCGTCGAAGAGTGTGAGAGGCGACCATGTGAAGAGAGGCGGGTTTTCGGTGAGGTCGGCTGAGCCGTCCCTGATGTAGACCGCCCGCATTTCATCCAACTGGTCGTAGGCGTGTTTTGCGACGAGGTTGGTCAACCCCGGCTGGGCGCCCATGCCAACCAAGGCTGTCAAACCCCTGGACCTGAACAAGTCATCAAGCTCAAGCTGTTTCAACGTAACGTGGTAGAGGCCGCCGTGGTCAACATAGTGGACACCGGCCTGCAAAGCAGCCTTCATCACATCGATGTTGAAGTAGTACTGGACAGCGTTGATGACGACGTCGCATCCCCTGATAAACGCGGCGGTCTCCTCAACGTTTCGCACATCGATTTTCGCGATGGATAGTTTCTCGCTTTTGACGCTGTTCGCGAGCTTATCAAGAGCCTTTGGGTTGAAGTCGCCCACACGGACATCGGAGACCTTCTTGTTCTCGAGAAGGTTTCTAACAGCTGCCTGGCCCGTTAAACCTGCTCCACCCAGAACAGCTATCCTCATACCTATCCCTGAGGAGACTATTGTCTCGGGCCTGTGTTTGCAAGTTTCCAGACCACATAGGGTGTGAGCGGTGTTTTCTCTATGTGTACTCCGTGGGGTGAGAGGGCGTCTTCTACAGCGTTTACGATGGCTTGTGTGAAGCCGATGGTCGCAAGCTCACCCACACCCTTTGTGCCGAGCGGATTGGGCGCAGGTGTCTCGGTGCGTTCGAGAATCATGGGCGGGGCTTCGGCGGCGCTTGGGATGAGGTAGTCGGCGAAAGAGCTTGTGAGCAATGCTCCGTTTTCGCCGTAGACAACCTCCTCAAAGAGGGCTTGGCCAAGTGCTTGAACCGCTCCACCGTGTATCTGTCCTTCGACCAGCATGGGGTTGACGACTTTGCCGACGTCGTTGACGAGGTAGGCTTTCTTGACCTCGACCCTACCTGTCTCGGGGTAGACCTCGACGAGGGCTAGGTATGCGCCGTATGGGAAGGTTAGCTCGGGGTTGTAGAAGCTCGTCGCAGCAAGCCCCATCTCCACATCCTCCGGCAGCTTCTCCGGGTCATAAGCCATGGACGCTACCTCTTCGAAGGAGAGGCTTTTCTCGGGCGCGTCCTTTACGTAGAACTTGCCGTCCTCGAGTGCTATGTCATCGGGGCTGCATTCAAGGTTTTTTGCCGCTATCTTCACCATCTTCGCCCTAAGCTGGTTGCATGCATTAAGTATGGCGTTGCCTCCCGATGTGAGTGTCCAGCTGCCCGCAGTCCCCCATCCATAGGGAATTGCGAGGGTGTCGCCGTGGATGACTTGGACATCATCCATAGAGACGGAGAAGACGTCTGCGACGAGTTGTGCAAAAGCTGTTTCCTCGCCTTGTCCGTGTGGGGAGGTGCTGGTGAAGACGAGTATTTTTCCGCTTGGCTCGATGCGGACAGATGCGCTCTGGTAAGAGAAGTTGCATACCTCGATGAAGGTTGAAAGCCCTATCCCCACATAGCGGCCCTGGCCCCGAAGCTCATCACGCATTCTCTTCAACGCAGGGTAGTCAGCCGAGTTGAGCAGAGTGTCCAACGCCTTTGCATAGTCTCCCGAGTCGTAGACAAATCCTGTCAAGGTCTTATATGGGAGCTTGTCTGAGGGGATGAAGTTTCTGCGTCTGATTTCCGCCGGGTCTATGCCGAGTTTACGGGCTATGATCTCCATTGTTCTCTCGATGATGAAAGAGGCCTCGGGTCTGCCTGCTCCCCGATAAGCGTCTGTCGCCATCTTGTTTGTGTAAACTCCGATGACCTCGAGCTCGAGACCCTGTATCATGTAGCAGCCCTGAACCATCCTAGCAGCCATTATCGGGTTATCCTGCGTGTAGACATAGTTGTATGCGCCGAGGTCGGCCAAAAGCCTGAGACGGAGAGCGAGAACCTCGCCACTTCTCTTAACGGCTGCTGAGACATAGGCTATCATGTCTCTGCCATGGGTGGTGGCTGCGAGGTTTTCACCACGTTCCTCAAACCATTTAACGGGCCTTCCCAGCTGCATAGCCAGATAAGGTATTATGATTTCTTCGGGGTAGTGGTTTAGCTTAGAGCCGAACCCTCCTCCAACCTCTGGCGCGATAACCCTCACCCTGTTCTCAGGCATGTTCAGCGATGTAGATATCCACGTACGGAGACGGTGCGGAAACTGTGTAGAAGACCAGACAGTCAGCATCCTGTTGTAGCCGTCATAGTGGGCTACCACGCCGCGTGGCTCCATAGCCGACGGCGCAAGACGTTGAATAACAATACGTGCATTCACGGCCTCGTCAGCGTCGCTGAACAGCTTCTCAACATCGCCGTAAACCCTCCTCCACCTAAAGCAGACATTGTCTTCAAGCGTTTCATGAACACGTGGAGCATCTTTCTCGAGAGCCTTCTCCGGGTCTACCACGGCGGGGAGAGGCTCATACTCGACTTGGATAAGCTCTGCAGCGTCTTTAGCGGTGTATAGGTCCTCCGCCACAACCACGGCAACAGGCTCGCCCTGAAACTTGACAACATCGACTGCGAGCGGCTCACGTTTGACGAACCTCTCCTCATCCATTATGGTTTCAACAACCTGCGAACCCACCTTTCCACTCAGGTCCCGACCCGTCAAAACCGCGACAACACCCTTGACTTTTTTCGCCGCCGAAACATCGATGGACTTTATTCTCGCATGTGCGTGAGGGCTTCTCACAAAAACCGCGTAAACCATACCCGGAAGCCTGATGTCATCGACATAGGTTGATTCCCCCTTTACGAGACGCGGGTCCTCCTTCCGCTTTACAGCCGAGCCCACTAGCTTGGCCATGTACTTATTTGAATAATGGCGGGTATAAAAAATTCCCGGCTCATAAATGTTATATCTCTGAGGGCTGTCTGAGTTGTTCATGGATGACGTTGTTGAAGACACGATAAAGTACACCTATGGAACGTGGCGACGGCAGAGGGGTTGGAAGCCTCTCCACGTGGTCGATGCGGAGGGATGCTACTTCACCGATGCCTCGGGGAAAAAGTATCTCGATTTTTCTTCGCAGCTCGTCTGTGTAAACCTCGGCCACAGGAACAGAAACGTCATCGAAGCTGTGAAAAACTATCTCGAGAAAACACCGTATCTTACGCCTGCTTTCACGTGTGATGTGCGGGCGGAGCTTAGCAGGAAACTTGTCGAGATACTGCCGCCTGGTCTAAGAAAATTCTTCTACAGCACTTCGGGGACAGAGGCCAACGAGGCCGCTCTCAAAATCTCCCGCGCATACACGAGGAGGCATAAGATAATCGCGCGCTACCGCTCCTACCATGGAGCGACAGCCGCCTCCATGGCCGTTACGGGAGAGGTTCGCCGCTGGTACACAGAGGCTTTCCACTCGGTGCCTGGAACAGTCTATGCACCGGACCCATATTGTTACCGCTGCCCACTCAAGCTCACTTATCCCGAATGCGGTGTCGCGTGCGCTGATTATGTGGACTACATGTTGGAGCATGATGGTAACGTGGCTGCTGTGATTGTGGAGCCTGTTGTGGGGACAAACGGTGTCATCGTGCCGCCTCCCGAGTATCTGCCGAAGCTGCGTGAGATAACTCGGAAACATGGTGTGCTCTTGATAGCTGATGAGGTGATGAGCGCCTGGGGCCGTGTAGGCGAATGGTTCGCCGTCAACCACTGGAACGTCGAGCCCGACATTCTCACCACAGCCAAGGGCATAACATCCGCCATCCTTCCACTGGGTGTAACAGCCACCTCGGAAAAAATCAGCGAATACTTCGACGACAACCTCTTTCCACATGGTCACACATATGAGGCGCATCCGCTCACGTTGGCGGCGGCTGTGGCGGCCATAGACGAGTACAGGAGGCTTAACCTGATCGAGCGGTCGAGGAGGATGGGCGAGTATCTGGGGAAGCGGTTGAAGGAAGTGGGTGAAAGGCATCCATCGGTGGGTGAGGTGAGGGGCCTCGGCCTCTTCTGGGCGGTTGACCTCACCAAGAACCAGAGGACACGGGAGCCCTTCAACGTGCCGAAAGACAAGTACGCCGGAGCACCCCTCGTCGTCGAACAGGTCGCCGCTGAGATGATGAAGCAGGGCGTCTACACCATGTCTTGGATAAACCACCTCGTCATCGCGCCTCCACTCATAGTCGAGAAAGAGGACATCGACAAAGGCGTCGAGGCTCTTGACAAGGCGCTAAAAGTAGCTGATGAAAAAACCGAGAAAAACGCCCAATAAGCCAAAATAAGGAAAAATAAGGCTTTCTAAGCCGCCAAACAAATTTTTAAACATTACCACGCCTCGTTTACATGCTCTTAACTGGATGTGGGCAACGGAGAGCCGTGGCTCTGGGACGCCGGTCTAACATTTCGCGTTAAAGGGTTTTTTCCGCTATTTTCCACTGTTTTACGGCGTTTTTATTAATTTATTGGTAGAAAAAGGATAAATCTGGCAGAAAAATACATCC
Organism: Nitrososphaerota archaeon; assembly: GCA_041641305.1. GTDB lineage: Archaea > Thermoproteota > Nitrososphaeria_A > Caldarchaeales > Caldarchaeaceae > Caldarchaeum. Next base: position 171,970 of record JBEPYN010000002.1, read on the forward strand.
GCCCAGAAGGAGGTGTAGTTGCATGATGAAAACACTCCTCCACAGGAAAACCAAGTCGGAGGAGCTATTGAATGAAGCTAGAAAAATCATTCCAACTGGCGCGTCCTCAGTGATGCGCACCCGCATACCCAACACCATGTTTGCTATCAAGGGAAGAGGCGCCCACATATGGGACGTCGACGGCAACGAATACATCGACTATCTGCTGGGCTTCGGCGCTTTGATCAACGGCCACTGTCACCCGAGGATTGTGGAGGCTGTTAAGAGGCAGGCTGAGGAGCTTCTGATGAGCGGTACACCAGTCGAGCTCGAGATGGAGGTCGCGAAGAAGATTCAGCGTGTTGTTCCCAACGCGGAGATGGTGCTCTTCGCGTCGACCGGGACCGAGGCGACGATGGAGGCCATCAGAATCGCGAGAGCTGTGACAGGCAAGACAAAGATAATCAAGTTCGAGGGCTCCTACCACGGCCACCATGACTACGTGCTGTGGAGCGTTGAGTCATCGAACCCAGGCCTCGAGATATCACCGTTCCGGATCCCCTACTACCCAGGCATACCCGAGTCCGTTGGAAAAACCGTCACCATAGCACCGTGGAACAACCTTGAAGCGCTGCGAAAAATTGTGCGCCGTAACCGCAGCAACCTCGCAGCAATTATAGCCGAGCCTGTGATGGCGAACAACGGCGTCATCCCCCCCAAGCCCGGGTTCCTCAAGGCGTTGAAGGAGCTTGCTGAAGAGGCTGAGGCCCTGCTCATCTTCGACGAGGTAATCACAGGCTTCAGGCTTGCCCCAGGCGGCGCACAGGAACATTTCGGCGTCAAAGCGGACCTCGCCACCTTCGGAAAAGCTCTCGGAGGAGGAGTGCCAATAGCCGCTGTCACGGGCCGCAGAGACATTCTCGAAAACATAGGCCCCGGTAAGATAGGGTTCGGGGGAACATACAACGCACATCCAGTCAGCCTCGCGGCTACCTCGGCGAACCTCGACATCCTCCTCGAAAACGGCGGAGAAGCCTTCCACAGACTACACGCCACAGGCGAGAAGCTGATGCAGGGTCTCCGAGAAGCCATAGAGGACACGGGTGTCAAAGCAATGGTTCAGGGCATCGGCCCCCTCTTCCAAGTCTACTTCACAGACCTGCCTGAGATAACATCCTACAGGGAGCGGCTGGCCGTAGATCCGCAGGCCTACACCGAGTGGGCCCTGGAACTCTTTGAACGAGGTGTCTTCATCTACGCAGACGACGGTGAGAGGATCCTGATCTCGACACAACACACAGACGAGGATGTTGAGAAGACCGTCGCCGCGGCTGAAGAGGCCTTCCGAGCTGTTAAGGCAAGGTTCAACTGACCTGTTTAGAGACCTCTTTCAACGATTCTTCGACGGTGTCGAGACCCTTCTCCAGCGTCTCCTCCTCGATTGTAAGCGGCGGATGAAATCTTACAACGTTTGAGTAAAGCCCGGCTTTGAGCAGCAATACTCCTCGGCGTCTCGCGTTCTCCAGTAGGGCTGTCGTCTCCTTGACCGCTGGCTCCTTGCTCCGCCTGTCCTTGACCAGCTCAAAAGCCCTCATCACACCCAAGCCTCTAACGTCGCCCACGAGCTCAAACCTCTCAAGAAACTCTTCAAGCCTCCTCCCCATTTTTTCACCGAGACGCATAGCACGGTCGGCCATGTTTTCACGCCGCATTATCTCGAAGACTTTGACCGCTGCTGCGCATGAGACAGGGTTTCCCCCGAACGTTGAGCCCAGGGAGCCGGGAGGCATTCCGTCCATTAGCGAGGCTTTTCCCGCAACACCTGCGAGCGGGAGACCATTTGCCATAGCTTTACCAACTGTCACGAGGTCTGGCACCACCCCGCTGTGCTCGACGGCGTAGAAACGCCCTGTCCTGCAGAACCCTGTCTGAACCTCGTCATCTATCAAGACTATGCCGTTTTCGTCGCAGATGTTTCGCAGCTCCCTAAGATACTCTGGCGGAGCAGGCACAAACCCGCCTTCACCCTGGACGGGCTCTATGATGAAACACGCTATCTTATGCGGTGGAACCCTTGCCTTGAAGAAATGTTTTTTGACATAGTCCATGCATTCGAGGCCGCAGCCGGGATAGCTCTGCCCAAACGGGCAACGGTAGCAGTAGGGGAATGGGACATGCTCAACCGCTGGTGGGAAGGGTTCGAAGTCAACCTTGTATGGCTCATACTTGCCTGTCAAGGCCATGGCGAGATATGTGCGGCCGTGGAAAGAGTTCTCGAAAGACACCGCATAAGGTCTCTTAGTCATGTGGCGAGCTATTTTTACAGCGTTCTCAACAGCCTCGGCGCCGCTGTTTAACAATATACCTCGTTTCTCGAAATCTCCGGGAATGGTCTCGACAAGCTTCTCAACAACCTCCACGTAGCCGGGGTAGTTGGCAACCATTATACAGAGATGCCATGGGTTCTTCAACGCTTTTTCAACGGCTTCCCCTATCTCGGGGTTACCGTGTCCAAGGTTCACCACACCTATGCCCGAGGTGAAGTCGATGTAGTTGTTGCCCTCGGAGTCAATGAGCACAGCGTTCTCGCCGCGTATGATGGTTAGCGGATGGACAAGCGTAACCCCGGGAGAAACAAGTCGCCTAAGTTCTAGAAACTTGTTCACGTCCAAGACTATTTTCCGGTCTGAAAAAAGGGTTTCTAAACGTGCCGCTCGTGGTTTAAAACACGCCTCTAGACTGTTTACATGGGTTGGCGGAGACCTGGGAGCTGGCTGATGGCGTGGATGTTGTCGAGCTGGATGAGGATGTTGAATTTCCTGTCCGCTGCTTCCTGCTAAGAGACGGTGAAGCAAAAATGCTTGTTGACACAGGATATATCGAGACTGTGCCACAGCTTCTAAGCATTCTGGAAAAGCACAAGGTTTCACGCATTCTTTTGACACATCTCCACATAGACCATTCGGGCGGAGCCCTAGCCGTGAAAAAAGCCAAAAACGCGCCCATCATCTACCACAGGCTTGAGCTGGAGAGTCTCAACACCGCCGTCAACATAGACAGAAGAGTTTACAAAATGTTCTCAGGCCTCTCAATTGATTTTCTCGACGATGCCATGCATCTTTTAAAAGGCTTGCCGCAGCCCGACGAATTCGTTGAAGAAGGCATGACACTATCTATGTGGAGAGTGATGCATACACCTGGCCACACTCCTGGACATGTCATCCTCGTGGGCGAGGACCACGCCATCACGGGAGACCTCATACTCATGGAGGAAACCTCCAACGTCGCCTACGTGCCCCTACCAGGTTACCATCCACTAAGGAGTTACCTTGAAAGCTTGGTAAAAGTGACGCAGCTGGATGTGGAGACGCTTGTTCCATCACACGGGCCCCTGATAAGGGACCCGGTGTCGAGAGTGAGGGAAATCTTCAACCATCATCGTGAGAGGCTTAGGCAGGCGGCGTCGGCGTTGGAGAAAGGCCGTTTATCGCTTAGGGAGGTGGCCGAGGAAATCAAGTGGTCGAAGGGCAGCTTCTCCTCTCTCACGCCGCTGGACAAATGGCTCGCACTCCTCGAAACCCTCTCACACCTCGACTTCCTCACGGAAACAGGCTACGCAGAACCAGACATCAACCTAACATACACGTTGAGCAAAAACCCTGACTGGCGAAAGGTTGTGCAAAATCTGGCGCAGCTCTCCAACGGCATATACCAGCCATAACACATCCAAAAGCGGCTTTCAACCGTGGAGCTGATGTGTCCCGGCCACTTAGCCGCTTTTCGTTTCCCCCACCCCGGGTGAGTATCTTTTTATATCGTCGGGGCCTCTGCAGGGATAGGCGAAGCGTTTGTCATGGGTTGAGGACACGGTTGTTTTCCGGGGTGTTATTAGGAGAAGCGGTAACAGCTTAATCGCCACCATCCCACCCGAGCTCTCTCAGCGTTTTCTCATACGCGAGGGGCAGGAATACACCATAGTTGGGATGACGAGGGCTAGCCCCGATTTTGAGGGAGCTCTCCAGATATATCTCGGCTTCTTCGTAGTGCTTGAGAAGGCTCCGCGGCTTGACCTGGCCGTCGAGGGCATAGATTTCCCGACGCTCGAGCAAGTGCTGAAAAAATATGATGCAACGAACGTTGTGCCGAAAAAATCAGACAACGGCTCTGTAGCCTGTTATGCTGTTTTCACGGCTGTTGAGAAGAACAGGGTGAAGCTGCCTAAATCTGTCGAGTCGGTGCAAGAGCTTCTGCCGACTATTCAGCGTGAGGTGGAGGCGTTGGGCGGGTCCGTCAAGTCGATGGAGGTCTCTGAAGTGGTTGTGGAGAATAGGCAGGTTGACCCAGCCATGCTCTCGAAGGCTCCATCACGTCTCGAGAAAAACTTGGCGTGGAAGTGGGAGATCTAGGCTTCGGCGGCTTTTCTGAGCTTGGCCACAGCTTCCACAACGTCCATAAGATCCTCACGCTCACTCAGCAGCACATACTGTGGAATCCAGACGGCCTCGTAGTGGCTTGCCTTCTCGGTGTTGTTCAGAGGCATGGGGACGCGTGATTTCTCTGCGATGAAGCTGTAGCTGTTTAGCGGCCTGTATCCCGCGTTGCATGGTATCCCCTCGGCGTTCAACGCTTTCACAAACTCTTCTTTGGAGCTGAAGCCGAATTTTTTGAGATCGACACGCATGATGTAGAGGTGGTAGCTGTGAGCCGTCACCTGCGGTGGCTTCTCAAACGGCTCAACACCATCTATCTCCGAAAGCTTCTCACTCAGATATTCCGCCGCCCGCATTCTTCTTTTGTTGAGTTCGGGGAGTCTGCGGAGCTGCGCCCTGAGAATAGCGGCCTGGAAAGCCGTCATGCGGAAGTTCCAGCCATATCTCACATGCTCATACCAGCCACGGCGCACATCACGTCCAACGTTCACCAAGCTCCGCGCAAGCTCAGCCAACTCTTCATCGTTTGTCGTGATTATCCCCCCCTCGCCTGCGGCCATGTTCTTGCTCTGGTAGAAACTGAACCCCGCCATGTTTCCGATGGAGCCGACGTGACGGCCTCGCCACTCGGCGCCATGCGCCTGCGCAGCATCCTCTAACACAAGTAGCCCATGTCTCTCAGCGGTGTCAAGCAACTTGTCCATGTCCGCTGGGCATCCAGCCAGGTGGACGGGGATGATGCATCTTGTTTTTTCAGTGATGGCTTTGGAGACGGCTTCGGGGGAGATGTTGTAGGTTGCCTGGTCTATGTCGACGATGACGGGTGTGGCGCCTGTGTCAATGACGGCTGTGGCTGTTGCGAGAAAGGTGTAGGCGGGGACGATGACTTCGTCGCCGGGGCCCACACCCATGGCCTTCAGCGAAACGAATAAAGCAACTGAGCCGCTGCTGCACGTGACACCAAACCGTGCACCATGAAATGATGCAAACTCCTCCTCAAACAACCTAATCTTCGACGAGCCAGCTGACCAAGGCCCTTCACGCAAAGCCTCCATAAGCTCCTTAACCTCCTCATCGTCAAAATGAGGCCAGCGATGAAAAGGCCTTCTCCTAACGGGCTCGCCCCCTCGGACAGCCAGCGAAACCATGGACAAAACACTCAAAACCACTATTAAATTTCTATGAACATTTTGTCAAGGGCCTTCTCTTCAGGGATGCGATGTGCTCAGAAGATGTTCGGCTACGGTTTTGTAAATTTCTGCCGCTTTCACCAGCTCCTTCACCGCGACTCTTTCTCGGAAACTATGGGCTAGACGGAGGTCGCCGGGCCCAATGATGACACCCTCCACAGGCCTAATCTTTTGTATTCGGTTTAGGTCTGTTGCAGCCTCGAACCCCGTCAAAACAGGCTTCACACCGGCTGCTCGACACGCTTGTTGGCAAGCTCTTACAAGTGCGCCGCCAAGGCTGGCCATGTATGGTGGGATGTGGGATGATATGGCTGCTTTGAAAAAAGCTTGCTTGGGCAGGGCTGGCTTGATTATTTGCTTAACCATGCGGAGTGTTTCCGCTGGTTTTTCAACGGTTGTCCTGATGTCGATGACGATGTTTGAAGAGTCGGGTATGATGTTTGGTTTCAGCCCGCCTCTTATGAGGGTGACCGCGGCAGAGGACCTGCCAAGATATCTGTGTCTTTTTCCGTAGCCCCTTTCAAGCCGTGCAAGTTTGACGCATGCTCTTGCAGCGGCTGAAACAGCGTTTACGCCTTCAAGAGGTTTCGACGCATGCGCAGGTTTTCCGTAGAAGTTGACCGTGACTTCTGTGCGGCCTCTGCTCGCGACGCATATCTTCAGCGACGTCGGCTCGCCGACAACCATGTAGTCAACATGGTCCATCAACTTGATTAGAGAGAGGGAGCCGAGCCCCGAGACCTCCTCATCAGCCACAGCCATCAAAACAACCCGGCCCATCAAGCCCTCAAACCTCAGCGTCGAGACAGCGGCAAGCATAGCCGCCAACGCACCCTTCGCATCAACGGATCCACGGCCACAGAGATAACCGCCGCTTACACCGGTTGATAATGGATGGAAACTCCAGCGCTCCACGGGTCCAACGGGCACGGTGTCGAGATGTGAGTTGAAGACCAGAACAGGGCCCTCGCCAAAAATCAGTTCAACAAGGGCCGAGGCTCTTCCTCCTCCATGGTCTATTACACGGGCCCTCAGCCCCAGCTCCGCAGCCTTTTCCGCAAAATATCTAGCAGCATCAGACTCACGGCCTGGAGGGTTCTCGCTGTTAACTTTAACCAACCCAGAGCCTATGGCCTCGATAATCTCCCTCAACCCGGAGCCGAAAAACCCGGGCCAGAATATAACCTAGCAGCAGGGCCTTGGCGTGGAACAGATACGCGACCGAGCCGGTTAAAGCTCGATCCTGACGTACCTGTTGGTGGCTGACGGCTTCTTCTTCCGGGGGCTGTTCCGCAGCAGTATGCCGCAGTAGGGACAGCGCACGCCGTCAGTCAAGTGGTAGACCCTGCAACGGGAGCAGTATTTGTAGCCGTTTGCGTAGCTCCTTCTCGCAGATGTCTTCTGAACCAGAACTGTTTTCTGCACCATTTTTACCACTTTTGTGTGGTTTTGTCGCGATATATAGATTGCGTAAATCAATTATATACCTTATTTTTAAAACAGCATTCCTAATTACCGTAATTAGCCCAGCACAATAACGTGCAAAACACTTGTTTAAATAAAGCCTATTTTTGATACGTTTAGTCATGTCGGAAACATATGATGTCCCCGACGAGCTCCTATACACGAAAGATCATGAATGGGTTTTGCCCGAGAAGAAATACGTTATAGTGGGTATAACTGATTATGCGCAGAAGAAGCTGCGAGAAATTATCTATGTGGAGCTTCCGCATATAAACACTAAGGTTCGGGCACGCGAGGTTTTGGGAACGGTTGAATCGGTCAAGTCCACAGCCGATGTTCTCTCGCCTGTTTCTGGACGGGTCGTAGAGGTTAACTCTAAGCTTCTCGACCATCCCGAGATTCTCAACGAATCACCTTACACCGAGGGTTGGATTGCGAAGATAGAGCTCTCAGACCCCTCTGAGCTGGATAAGCTGCTCGACGCCGATGAATATCGCAGGTTTCTCGAGGAGCTCGAGGAGGAGAAAAGCGAGGAAGAGATGTAGCAGCACTTATATGCAGCACGAAGACCCGTATAGTAGAAATGGTTCTGGTTAAGGTTCAGCGGATAACAAGCTACACAGACCCCGAGACTATGCGGCCGGGAAAAATCATTGAATTGGTTGAGGTGAGGAGAAGCAGCGGTTTTCAGGCCGTTGGTGTGGGTGAGGAGTCGGCGATGGTTCAGCGGATGCTTCAGACCGCTATGCTCCAGCTTCAGTCTATGGGTCTTATGCCGATGACGCGTGAAAACCTTTTCCCAAAAATAATTCTCTATGTGACTGAGCAGGAGTATGACATGTTGAATGTGAGGCTGGAGGTTAACGAGGTTTACGATGTTACTTTTAGCGACGGCTCAATTGTTTTCAAGAGACCTCAGGGCATCGGATGACCGCTTGAGTGGTTTTCGCTCCACAGGCGGATAAACCATTCCGGGACACGTGGCTTCTCCACGATGTCATAGTAGTCGTAGGGCTTGATGTCGAGAACGGGTGTGCCTGTGAAGGCGTCCAGTCCGAGAACTCTTAACCCATTTGTTGTGACCTCGACGAGCCTACAAAGCGTCAGCCCTATTGGGTTTGGCCGTGTAGGACCTCGGAAAGCAAAGACACCAACCTCAGGCATATCTGCTCTACCACGGGGACGGATAACAAGCTGCACACGCTTCTCGAGATGCATGTAGTAGATGACGTAGACGTGGCTGTATTCTCCAAGACCCCGCAGCCCATCTCTATACTCCTGATAAACTTCTATGTAGGAGGGGTTGCGCCACCTGCTCCACTCAACATTCTTCTCGGCAGGCATACCCTCCACAACAACACCGATAGGCTTGAGCGTAATCATGCAATCACCCCCTCAACGCCGCAGCCGCCGCAAAAAACCGTTGAACCACAGTAATTAATGAGACAGCTGTTATGAAGACTGCTGCGGCGAAGATGGTTAACGGGTTGATGTATGCGGTGAATGTGGCAACTATAGCGGCCAGCAGCCTTACAGCTCTCTCGCCTACACCCACCTCTTTCAGGCTAACTCCAAGCGCCTCGGCCCTCGCTCTCGCGTAGCTGACGAGCATGCTTGAGGCAAGCATTCCAAGAGCAAGCACAGCGTCCACGACACCCGACAACAAAAAACCAAACACTATCAAGGCATCTGACACCCTGTCGGTGAACGAGTCCAAGAATGCTCCGAAACGCGACTGGCTGCCGAGTAGACGGGCGAGTGAGCCGTCCAACCCATCGAGGAAAGAGCTCACCGCAAGCAACACACCCGCCAAAAGGAAATAGCCGAGGTTCTCGCGGGACAGATAATAGCAAATTGTAGCCGCGGCAGTAAGTATGAGACCTGCCGCCGTCAACATATTTGGTGTTATGCTGCTGTGTGCGAGCAGCTTGACGATGGGTGTGATGGTTTTCTCGAAGAGGCCGCGGCCTCGTCGGCTTATGGACACGATTGCTTAGATGGTGTCATGGATTTATAGGCTGTGGTGCGCTGCGACAGATTTATAAGTGCTGGTATCGAGTTTTTCGCGTGGTCGGGTTTGGTCAACGATGAAGCCTTGATGCAGGCGCAGCGACTGGTTGAGGCCGCGAAAACCCATCCAGAAGTTTCGCGCAAAGCCGCGGGGTGGAGTAAGGTTGTCCAGTTCAAGCCCAGCGACGGCACACCGTTCTACATCCACACAACTGCCTCGGGTCTCACGGTAACTGAGGGGCTTCACCCCAACCCATCTGCAACAGTTGAGTCAAGCCATCAAGACCTCGTGTCCATACTCCGCGGAGAACTCGACGCGGTTAAGGCGTTTTTCTCCGGCCGAATTAAGATTAAGGGAGACGTGTTTGCGGCGCAGGAGCTTAACTCGCTGTTCTCGACGCTTCTGAAGACCTGAGTGTCTCGAGTGTTTTCAAGGCCTCCGACACATGTGTGGATGGGTTGATTGACTGGATTATCTTGACTACGCGGCCCTCGGGGTCTATGATGAGAGTCATCCTCCTGGTTACCCCAAATAATCCAGCCGCGCCATATGCCTTCACCACCTCGCCCGAGGTGTCGCTCAACAAATGATGCGTGAAGCCATGTTTCTCGGCGAATCGTTTGTGGCTCTCGACGCTGTCGCGGCTTATCCCCAGCGTAACGGCGCCCAGCTTCTCAAACTTCTCAAAGTTATCGCGTAGAAGACAGTTTTCACGGGTGCATCCAGGAGACCCATCCTTAGGATAAAAGAACAAGACAACATAGCGGCCTCTTAATTTCTCGAGGCTGACACGCTCACCTGTGTGGGAAACAAGCTCAAAACCCGGCGCAGCATCTCCAACCTTAACCATAGCCGATGTAACGTTGTTCCGAAATTAAAACCATGGCAACCTACTCGGATTGTTTTCTAAGCCTTTATACTTCGTTTCTGATACTGTGTTTTGTGCTGGATGCGATTGCTGAAGAGATCAGGTCATGTAGGCTCTGTCCGCTGTGGAGAGGTAGGAGGAATGCTGTGCCGGGTGAGGGTAACCCGCGGGCGGAGCTGATGTTTATCGGTGAGGGCCCTGGCGAGGAGGAGGATTTGCAGGGTAGGCCTTTTGTGGGGCGTTCGGGCAAGCTGTTGACTGAGGCGTTGGAGAAAGCAGGCATCAGACGAGAGGATGTTTATATTACGAACGTCGTCAAATGCAGGCCGCCGGAAAACCGTGAACCGACACCTGAGGAGAGAAAAATCTGCACAAACAATTATCTCTTCAGACAGATTGAGGCCGTGAACCCGCGGTTGATAGTTTTGCTGGGCTCGGTCGCTGTTCAAACACTTCTCGGAATATCTTCCGTAACGGCGGTGAGGGGCAAGGCTTTCGAGAAAAGGGGCCGCAGGTTTTTCTGCACCTACCATCCAGCGGCAGCCCTCTACAACCCCGGAAACAAGGAAACCTTCTTCAACGACATCAAACAGGCCCGTGAACTTTTGGAAAGCCTGAAACCTTTCGATAAGCAGAAAACGCTTTTCGAAGTGTGAGAGGTTGTCATTCTATCGGCTTGACCGCGGTTTCTACGACCGCGACACCGTGGAGCTGGCGAAGCTTCTGCTGGGTAAAGTGTTGTGTGTTAGACGCGGCGACATGGTCATGAGCTGCCGCATCGTCGAGACAGAGGCGTATGTGAAAAACGATAAGGCTAACCACGCCTACAGGGGAATGACTAAACGTAACAAAAGCATGTTCGGCCCGCCGGGAACACTCTATGTCTACATGGTTCACACCCATTACTGCATGAACGTGGTGCGTGGAGGTGGTGAGGCTGTGCTTATCCGTGCTGCTGAGCCTCTTGCGAACGTCGATGGCAGGCTTGATGGGCCGGGGAAGCTGTGCAGGGCCCTCGGCGTTGATAGGTCTTTTGACGGGGAGGACCTCTGTGTCTCGGAGAGGGTTTGGTTGATGGATGATGGCTACAAGTTTACGAAAATCGCGGTCACGAGGCGTATCGGTGTGACCGCCGACGTTCACAGGCTGCTCCGCTTCTACATAGCTGGGTCTCCTTACGTTTCGCGGAAAAATGTTCCTGTCCGAAGGCTTCTGGATGCTAGTCGATGGTTTTAGACGCGGCCGCGGCGTGGCCTGTCAAGCCCTCCGCCCGGGCCAGTAACGCAGCATGTTTGCCGAGACGCTTCGCCGCACCCTTCATCACCCGCACCTCCGTAACTATCTTCACGTAGTCGAGGATGCTCAGCCCACTTCTCACAGCCGCCTGGCCCATGGTGGGCAAAACATGGTTTACCCCCACTACGTAATCGCATAAGGCTGGTGATGTGTAGCGGCCGTAGGAGATCAGTCCCGCGTTTGTGATGCTCTGTAGGAGCTTCTCGTTTTTGGAGACGATGTAGAGATGCTCTGGTGCAATGGCCTGTATCAAGGCGGCGGCTGTCGTGGGCTTGTCGCAGACAACAGCGTATCCGTTTTTCTGAAGAGACTCGTTCACGATCTCGCCGCGCTCCAGCCTCGGTGTAATAAGTTTAAGAAACTTGAGCACCTCGTTCACCAGCTCATCTGAGGTCGTCACCAAGCCAACCAAGGTATCTGTGCTATGTTCCGCCTGGGCACACATCTCCAGCGCCACGTTCTCGGCGTCGGCAACATCGTCAGCATATACGCAGAGCTCGGTAGGCCCCGCCAACATGTCCACTGCCACATCACGACTCACCAGCTTCATTGCAGCTGTCACATAGGGCCCCCCGGGGCCGACTATTTTCGTCACGGGCCTGATTGTCTCGGTGCCGTAGGCCATGGCTGCCACGGCGTGTGGGCCTCCTGCGGTGTAAACTTCTTTGACGCCCGTGAGATAAAGCGCTGCGGCGACTACGGTGGGTATGTTTCCCTCGCGTGTGGGAGGTGTGAAAACAGCTATGCGTGGGACTTCGGCAACCTTCGCGGGTATAACTGTCATCAAAACGGTGCTTGGATACGCTGCCCCGCCTCCCGGAACGTAGCAGCCAACCGAGGGGATTGGAGAGGGCCGCTGAACAACGTAGACACCCTCCTCAACCCTGATACTGGAAAACAATCTCTTCAGCTGCGATCTACAAACCTTGGCTATGTTCTCCGCAGACTTTTTGAGAGCCTTCTTTGTCGCCTCGTCAAGCCGTGCATAGGCGTCGGCAAGCTTCTCCACAGGGACGTGGAGCTTCTCGAGACCTATCGCAGGTGAGTCAAATTTTTTCACATACTCGATGAGTGCCTCGTCACCCCTTGCCTTAACATCCTCAACAACTCTCCGCACCACTTCAACGTAGGTGTCAAAGGATTTCCTACTAGACACTATTTCGGCAGCCACTTCAGATATGTTCTTTGCTTCTACTCTGTAGAACCTCAATCTACGCACGGGTTTGGTTTAGCCGCTTTTATGGCTTTGCTGTAAGGCTTGTGATAAAAGTGTTGTGGATGGATTATGGGCAACGGTTTTATCGGAGTAGTTGGACGAGGGCTTCATGGTTTCCGGACGCGTAGTGGTTGCTGTCGTGTTGGTGGTTCTGGTAGCGGGTATAGGTGTGCTTTTGATAGGGATGCAGCAGACACCGCCCCCGACCAACACAACCACGGCCACCACATCGGCAACAACCACAACAACCCAAACCCCAGCAACAACACAGAACATCGTATCTCTCACACTCTACCTCAACGACTACGGCTACAACGCCTCACGCGGCGGCCCAACAATCACAGCATATGTCGGCGACATCATACGCATCAGACTAATAGGCAACAGCTCAGGACCCATAGTCCACGACTTCGTGCTCGACAAAAACAGCCCCTCACCATACAACGTCAAATCAAACCGCCTAAGCAGAGGACAGGAACAGGTAATAGAATTCACAGCCAACATCCCCGGAGAATTCAAGTACTACTGCAGCGTCGCTCCTCCCGCTGGACTGAGCCACAGAGAACGTGGCCAAGAAGGCGTCATCAGGATACTGGAGAAATGAAGAACAAATCCATAGCTGCCCCGCTTGCTTTATCCATTTTCTTCAGCACAGTTCTCTTGTTAACTGATGCGGAGCTCTGGACGGTTGCGCCCTCTCACGCCTATGCATTAGCAGGGTTCATGGCAGCAGATGTTGTGGTCACAGTTCTCGCATTAAAGGGTCATCCACGTATCCCCGCCATGGGAACGGTGTATGGTGTGGGGAAGTTTGCTGTTTTCCTCGGGGACATTTTGACGGCGCCTGAATTCGGCCTAACATACGGAGAGTTCGCGGCCTACTTGTTCAGCCTCTGGGGCTACAACGGCCTCCTAGTTTCCCAGCTTCTCATAGCCGCCGGTTCGTATCTCGATTGGCGGCGTCAAACCACGACAAGGTCATAGACCCTGATGACCATGCGGGGTGAAATCTCCTTCACAACCCTTGTCTCCCTCAACCGCAACCCAGAATAACCCCTCTTGATACTCTCCCAAACACTTTCACCTCCGCCACGCTCCTCAGCCACGTAAAGATGTATGACCGCGTCTGACACACATTTTGGAAGAGCCGTGGGCAGATACTTTAGAGACTGGTGCGGCAGGTTCATGATGACGCGGTTAAACTGTTTATCCAGCTGGGGAACTATTTCGGCTGCGTCGCCGCAGAAGGGCTTGACCCGTTTCTCGACCTTGTTGAGCCTGATGTTCTCGATGAGGTAGCTGTATGCGGTGGGATTTTTCTCGACGGCGTAGACAATTGTTGATGGATGTTTGCGTGCTATTAGGATTGAGAAGGGCCCCACGCCGGCGAACATGTCGAGCACACATTCTCCCTCACCCACCTGAGATGCTACACGGAGCCGCTCTGTCGAGAGACGTGGACTGAAGAAGACCCGTGCAACATCCAGTTTATAGACGCATCCCGACTCGCGGTGAACGGTTTCCGTGACACCATCGCCCGCCAACACCCTGTAAGAAGCAACCCTCTCCTCCCCCGACACCTCACCAACCTTCTGCAAAACAGTCCTCACACGCCTATGCCACGCCATGATAAGCTCAGCAAGCCGAGCCGCCTCCCCCACATCCAAATCCATATCATTCAGGATAGCCACCTCCCCAACAACATCATAAGATGCCCTGAACTCGGGGCCTCTCTGCTCCGCCGGCGGCAGCGAGGCCGACACAACCTCGAACCCAAGATCCACGGGCCCCTTTACAGGAATGTATACATATTCTCCGTCTCTCACGATACGGCGGCCCCTATCCAATAAACTGAGGGCGGCTAGCTTTCTCCGAACCTCCTCAGCATTTCTCCGGGGAACCTTAACAGCCAAACTCGGTTCCAAACTTTTCCCCGATGAATTAAAGAGTCTTGAACCTTAAATCTATGACAACATCGCGTCCATGCATAGAATGAACACAGCGGCTTATTTCTCCGGACTTGTTGTGCTGGCGCTTCTCCTTGGCGGGATGATCCTTAGGGGAAGGTTCCCCAAAGTTCCCATATGGTCCCTCATGATGTTAAGTGCCGCCATCACTCTATTGCTTGGCCTAGTTGGTGTGGATGAGGCTGTACAGCTGATAGACTTGGATGTCATAATGCTGTTGATAGGGATGTTTGCTTTGGTGGGGATGGCTGAGTACTCTGGTCTCCTAGACTTCATCTCGAGCTACTTCCTCTCAAAGGTGAGAGACACTAGAACCATGTCTATTATGTCCTCGCTGCTTTTCGGCCTAATGGCGGCTTTCTTCGTCAACGACACAGTCGCTTTAATGGGACCTCCGATAGCTGTTCTGATAGGCAAGTCTCTCGGCGGCAGATACGAGGCGGCAATCCTGCTTCTCTGCCTATCCATAACTATCGGCTCCGTAATGACTCCTATAGGGAACCCGCAAAACATCCTCATCGCTCTTCAGTCCGGCATGAGGTCGCCCTTCATAGAATTCCTCACGCGGCTAGCGGCACCTACCCTGCTCTCCCTCATAATCACTCCACTCATTATCGCCAAGCTGTACAAAATTCCTAAAGAAGGCGTCGTGGTTCCCATCGACCCGTGGGAGACTGTGAAGTCAAGGAAAGATTTCTATCTCGCTCTGTTCGGTGGAAGTGTAACTGTAGCCGCCCTCATAGTCAACGATGTCCTCGCCGCGCTCGGTCAACCGCACATCACTTCACGGGGGCTAATACCCTTCGTCTCAGCAGCAGCCCTCTGGGTTCTAACAGATTCTCCAAGAGAGATACTTTCGAGGGTTGATTTTGGCACGATCCTGTTTTTCTTAGGAATGTTTATCGCGGTTGAGGGGGTGTGGCGCTCACAGGTCCTCTCACCTCTGTTTTCTATGATGAACTCCGGCGACCCAGCAGGGCCTATGGGTCTCCTGCAGCTGACTTTCATCTCGATGGTTATGAGCCAGTTGATAAGCAACGTCCCATTCACGAAGCTGGCCATACAGCAGCTCGAGATGATGGGGGTAGGGGGTCACGATGTTAAAGTCTGGCTGACTTTAGCGGCGTCCTCAACACTGGCCGGAGGAATAACTGTCCTAGGCGCCGCCTCTAACGTGATAGTTATAGAGGTCTTGGAGAGCAGGTATGGACAGACGATATCGTATCTCAGGTTCATGAAAGTCGGTCTCCTTGTGACTGCCGTCGCCCTTTGCATCTACTTGCCCTTTCTCCTCCTGTAATATCGCCTCTACCTCTGTCCTCCTCTGCTGCATAATTCCTTTTAAATAGCCATGTTGGTTAACATTTGAAGATTCTTGAGTTCGGCTGTTGCTTCTAAAAGGTTTAGCGACGAGTTTGCCCTCATCTTGGATAGGGTGGTTAAGGTTGTGACCAGCTCCGGTGTTTACACCGGGCGTGTATTGGCCTACAACCTCAGCGACTACAGCCTCTGGCTCGCCGACGCCAAGGAGGAATCGGGAAACGTCTACTCCAAGATATTCTTGGCAGGTGGAAGCATCACCAGGATAGAGGTGCTTGAGACGGGGCCTGACATGTCCGCGCTCGTCGAGAGGCTAAACAGGCTTTTCCCCAACCTCGTCGTCTACCATAAGGAATCGGACACCATAGTCGTCATGGATAGAATCAGGGTCTCACGTGAAGGCGTATTTGGAGAAGGGCCCGCCGCAGAAAGGGTCAAGAAAGTCTACGAGGAGTTCATGAGGGAGCAGAAGGCCAAAACCGGCTAGATACATTTTTATCCACAATATGTTTCCATGGGTTAAACGTTTTATAGCGAAAATTCCCCCTTTCCGCCAAGCCTTGGGCTGAAGCAGGTGGTTGCCGATGGTTAAGTGGCGGACTCTTGTCCACAATGGTGTCGCTCTTCCCCCACCCTATCAGCCGAAAGGACTGTCCATCAAGGTACGGGGTGAAACCGTCAAGCTGGACCCACTGCAGGAGGAGATGGCATATGCATGGGCCCTCAAAAAAGACACACCCTATGTCCAAGACCCAGTTTTCCAGAGAAACTTCCTCACCGATTTTCTCAAAACATTCAACGGCCGCTTTCAAGACGTCACCATAGATGACATAGATTTTTCGGAGGTTTACGAGTATGTGGAGAGGGAGAGGCAGCTTAAGGCGGATAAGGAGTATCGTAAGAAGCTTTCGGCTGAGAGGAAGAAGCTACGGGAGGAGCTTAAGGCGCGGTATGGATGGGCTGTGATGGATGGGAAAAGGTTTGAGGTAGCTAATTGGATGGTTGAGCCGCCTGGCATATTCATGGGCCGTGGGAACCATCCTCTAAGAGGCCGCTGGAAACCACGCATATATGAGGAGGATATCACGCTGAACCTCGGCGAAGACGCGCCCATCCCAGAGGGTAACTGGGGCCAGATAGTTCATGACCATGACTCGATGTGGCTGGCGCGTTGGGATGACAAGCTCACGGGGAAGGAGAAGTATGTCTGGCTCAGCGACACAGCTGACATCAAGCAGAAACGGGACAAATCCAAGTATGACAAGGCCGAGATGCTTGAGAACCATATCGAAAGGGTGCGGGAGAAGATTTTCAAGGGTCTGAGGTCCACGGAGCCGAAGATGCGTGAAATCGCTCTCGCATGCTACTTGATTGACAGGCTTGCGATGAGGGTTGGGGATGAGAAGGACCCCGATGAAGCGGACACCGTCGGCGCCACCACCCTCAGAGTTGAGCATGTGAAGCTTTTCAAGGATAGGATAGAGTTTGATTTCCTCGGCAAGGACAGCGTTAGGTGGCAGAAGTCGATAGACCTCCGAAACGAGCCGCCGGAAGTTCGTCAAGTGTTTGAAGAGCTTCTCGAAGGCAAGAAAGAGGGTGACCAGATTTTCCAGAACATCAACAGCAGGCATGTCAACCGTTTCCTCGGAAAAATCGTGAAAGGACTCACAGCCAAAGTCTTCAGAACATACATAGCGACAAAGATTGTGAAAGATTTTCTCGCAACAATTCCGCGGGAGAAAGTTACTTCGCAGGAGAGGTTCATCTACTACGCTAAGCTTGCTAACCTGAAGGCTGCGGAGGCCCTTAACCATAAGAGGGCTCCGCCGAAGAACTGGGAGCAGTCTATTCAGAAGAAGGAGGAGCGTGTGAAGAAGTTGATGCAGCAGCTTCGGGAGGCGGAGACGGAGAAGAAGAAGGCCCGGATAGCGGCCAGCCTCGAGAAAGCCGAGCTCAACCTCGACCTCGCCGTCAAGGTGCGTGACTACAACCTCGCAACCTCTCTCCGCAACTACATCGACCCACGCGTCTACAAAGCATGGGGCAAATTCACGGGCTACGACTGGCGAAAAATCTACACAGCAAGCCTCCTCCGCAAATTCAAGTGGGTCGAGAAAGCATCGGTCAAACAGGTTTTGAACTATTTTGAGGAAAAACAGTTGAAGGATGTGGAAAAAGATATACAAGTGAAGGCAACTGTGTAGAGTCAGTTTTTTGTCAATTTTTTATTTAGTGAAATTATATTAGAGGATTTGAATATACTAATGTCGAGGAATCATGACTCAAGCAACAGTGGTTAAACCTGTTGAAGAAAAACCTCAAGCAAGCAAGCTCTGCATCATCCTGTCCAAGGGGACGCTTGACATGGCTTATCCGGCGCTTATGCTGGCTAACGCCGCTGCTGTGATGGGCTACGAGGTCCACATCTTCTTCACCTTCTGGGGGATGAACGTAATCGATAAGAGGAAAATCGACAGCCTCAAGGTTTCGTCGGTAGGTAACCCGGCTCTTCCCATGCCCAACCTGCTCGGTGCCCTGCCAGGCATGACCGCGCTGGTGACCAAGATGCTGAAGAACAAGATGGTGAAGCAGCGTGTCCCATCCATCAGGGAGCTCATCAAAACCGCCAAAGAAGCGGGCGTCAAGCTGCACGCATGCTCCACAACCATGGACGTCATGGGCCTGAAGAAGGAGGATTTCATACCCGAGGTAGACGACATCGTTGGCGCCGCCTCCTTCATACAGATGAGCGAAGGCGGCCAAGTAATCTTCATCTGAGGTGATGAAAAGATGTCCCAAGCGGTTCGGAAGGTGATTGATTCGCGGGGGAGCTTCTGCCCCGGGCCCTTGACAGACCTTTTCAAGGCCTACCGCGAAGCCAAGAACGGCGATATTCTCGAGTTGCTGGCTACTGACCCGGCCGCGAAATCCGATGTGCAGGCATGGGCTCGCAAAACCGGCAACGTCGTAGAAGAGATTGTCGAGGAGCAGGGCTACATCAGGATTGTTGTACGTGTTACGGCGAAAGGTGGATAAGAGTTGAAGCGTGTGGCTGTGGTGGGCGGCGGAACCGGTGGAACGCTGTTAGCCAACCTTCTCGCATCCAAGCTACGCAGGGAAATTGACAGCGGGAAAATAGCGGTTACACTCTTTAGCGACAACCCACACCATGTCTTCCAGCCCGCCAACCTCGAAATCGCCTTCCACGGTGCACAACCCGAAAAATACATTAGAAAAGAAAACACACTCCTCAGCCGCCGCGTCCAGTTCATCAACGAAGGCGTCGAGAAAATAAACACAGCCGACCGCCAAATACTCACATCATCGGGAAACGAGATCGACTACGAATATCTCGTCATAGCCACGGGCTCCGTCGCCGACCCCTCTCTCACACCCGGCCTCGCAGAAGCCAGTGTAAACTTCCACACCTCACCATGGGACGCGGCCAAGGTCTGGCAAGCCCTGTCAAAGTTTGAGCGTGGAAAAGTCATCCTCGTCATAGCCGGTGTTCCTCACAAGTGCCCACCCGCACCCACGGAGGCCATGTTTCTCCTCGACGAATACTTCCGAAAAAGAGGGATAAGAGAGCGTGTAGACCTCACTTTCCTAACACCTTATCCACACGCCTACCCCGCGAAAACCATCGCAGAAATCGTCCAGCCCATGCTCGAGGAGAGAGGAGTAAACATAGTGCCTTTCTTCAACATCGACCAAGTAGATGTGGCTGGGAAAAAGGTTGTCTCGCTCGAGGGTGAGGAGGTGCCGTATGACTTGTTGATAGCTGTTCCGCCTCACCGCGGCTCACGCGTGGCCACAGTCTCCGAGATAGGGGACAAGGATGGATGGATACCCGCCGACAAACACTACATGACAGTCAACGGCTACGACGATGTATACGCGATAGGCGACGCAACCAACATACCCATATCAAAATCAGGCGTGGTGGCCCATATACAGGCGGGGATAGTGGCTCACAACATCGCGTCATCTATTACGGGCACAGACGGCAAGCAGAAATACAACGGCCGAATCAACTGCCCCCTCGAGGTCGGGGGCGGGAAAGCCCTCTTCGTGTCAGGCACCTACACCAGGCCGCCTAAACACATGAAACCCACAAAGATACGTTACCTGATGAAGAAAAGCTTCGCATCACTATACTGGCTCATGCTAAAAGGCAGCCTCGAGCCAATCTTCGACATCTACTTCAGGGAGAAGGAGGAGAACAGCTCTTGACCCTCGAGCAGACCTTGTCAGAAGAGTTTTACAACGCGTTGGCGGAGTTCTGCAAAGCCCAAGCACATCCAAAGAGGCTAATGATTCTACACATCCTCGCCGACGGGGAGAAATCTGTGGGCGAGCTTGTTGAACAGCTCGGCATCAACCAGTCAACCGTCTCCCAGCACCTCTCTTTCATGAAACGCACAGGCGTCGTCAAAAGCCGCCGCGCCGGCAACACAGTCTTCTACAGCCTCACCGACCCACGAATAGCAGAAGCATGCAGCATAATTTCACAAGTTGTGCGAGAAAGATTCGCACCCAAACCTTAGCGCGTCTTTTTTAACAACTTTATCCATTTTTCACCGGCTTGAGCGGCGAAGTCGGCCTCATAGGTCTCGGGGTGATGGGTGAAAACCTCGCACGCAACATTGCCTCCAAAGGTTACAGCGTCACTGTTTACAACAGAACAAGGGAGAAGACCGAGAAACTGGTTGAATCGGTGAAACACATTCTGGACATTAGACCATCTTTTAGCTTGGCCGAGCTCGTGTCCAAGCTGGAGAAACCACGCGTCATTATTCTCATGGTTGAGGCGGGCAAAGCGGTTGACAGCGTTTTGGAGGAGCTTGTACCGTTGCTTAGTCCAGGCGATGTTGTCTGCGACTGTGGTAACTCCTTCTTCAGAGATACTGAGCGTCGTCAGAAGGCTGTCGCCGATAGGGGTGTGTTGTTGATGGGCGTGGGTGTCAGCGGAGGCGAGGAGGGTGCGCTGAAAGGCCCTTCGATAATGGTCGGTGGACCGGTGGAAGGATACCGGGCCACTGAGAAGCTATGGAAAGCGATAGCCGCGAAAGCCGACGGCGAGCCATGCGCAGGCTACATGGGCTCAGGCGGAGCGGGGCACTTCGTCAAAATGGTCCATAACGGCATCGAATACGCCCTGCTCCAGCTCATAGCAGAGACATACGACATCATGAGCAGAGGCCTCGGCAAATCAGCCGCCGAGATAGGCGAGACCTTCAGCAAATGGAGCAAGGGCCTTCTCTCTTCTTATCTGCTTGAGATAGCCTCGGACGCGTTGATGGTCAGGGATGAGGAGACAGGTCTTCCGCTTGTGGAGCTCGTTCTCGACAAGGCTGGGCAAAAGGGGACGGGGCGATGGACTGTGCAGACCGCGGCCGAGCTGGGGGTGCCTACACCGTCTATTGACGCGGCGGTTGCGGCGCGGAACATCTCAGCCCTCAAAGAGCTACGGCAACTCGCTGCAAAGAAAACCGGGCCACTGGCAAGCAGGATAACCAGCATCAACATGGTGGAGATGCTTCACGACTCCTATCTCTGCTCAGCAATAGTCAGCTACATCCAAGGCTTCGCACTCATCAGCCACGGTTCCAAAACATACGGGTACGGAACAGTGCTCGAAGACGTCGCCAAGGTCTGGAGAAACGGATGCATCATACGAGCAGCCCTTCTCAAAAACTTCAGAGACGCATTCAAAGAAGAAGGAGCCGAAGACGAGTCACTGCTTTTCACCGACACCATACACCAGCTCATACACGACAGAGTCGAGCAATGGAAACAGACACTCGCACACACGCACATAGCAGGCATCCCCACACCCGTCTACGACGCTTCACTCAACTACTACCTCTCCCTAACCTCCGAAAAACTCCCCGCAAACATCATCCAAGCACTCCGCGACAGATTCGGCAGCCACACCTACCAACGAATAGACAAACCAGGCGCCTACCACAGCAGCTGGAAACCGTAAAAGTTACCTAGGTAACCAGTTACCTAGGTAACCATGCTGTTCGACCTAAAGCCTAAGGAGAGTCGCAGAGACCTTTTTGGGAGGGATGAGGAGTTCTCGGAACTTGTGCGTCTTGTCGAAAGTGGTGTGTGGGTTGTTGTTTTGGGTAAGAGGATGACTGGGAAAACTTCTCTTGTGTAGACCTTGGCACGTGCAAAAAATGGGCTTTATGTCAATTTGTTGGGTGCACGTGGACTGGACACAGTTGTGGAGAGGATTGCGTCGTCTGCCGGGCTTCATCTTCAAGAATTTGGCTTAGACTTGGGCTTGGTAAATGTTAAATGGAGTAACACGGCCTCCAATATCCTGGAAAGGATAGGAGATAAACCGCTTGTGCTCGACGAGGTTCAGGACGTTGCGTCAGCTCATTTTCTAAAAATATTGAAGAACGTGTGGGACTCTTATGGCCGGCTACGGATAGTTTTTACCGGGAGCTATGTGGGAATAATGCGCAACCTACTTGAGCCCTCTCCAAGTTCGCCTTTCTACGGGAGAAAACCGGCTGTGATTACTCTTACTCCATTTTCCAAGGAAAAGTCAACAGAGTTTTTGCGCAGAGGGTTTAGACAGGCAGGGATCACTCCGCGGGAAAGCGAGCTGGAAGAGGTTGTGGAGCAGCTTAACGGATACGTAGGCTGGCTCACCTACTATGGACATTTCAGATGTATTCAGCGTAAAAGCCATCGTGAAGCCCTCGATGCAACCATTAATGAAGGAGAGAAAATCATGCTTGATGAGCTGCGGAATTTTCTGAGAAACAGGAGGAAAGAGCATTACATACGTGTTTTGAGGCTGGTGCGTTACGGCGCCAGATGGAGCGAGATCAAGTCGGCGACAGGCCTCAATAGTAAAGTCCTCGCCGACGTTCTGAAAAACCTCAAATCAGCTATGCTGATAGATGAGGAAAACGGCGTCTACAGGATAAACGATTTCATAACACGGAAAGCTGTAAACAGGCTTCGCGTGTAGGGAGCATTTAATACGGGGTTTCCCGGAGACTCTGTGGGTTATGGTCGAGACTTTGGCTCACCGCGGAGAAGACATTGTGTACAGGGCCATTTCTCCCAGCGAGTTTTTCTACAAGAACAGGGACATCGCCGGCTTCAGCAGCCCAGCCAGAAGCCTCTACATGAGCATCCGCGAGCTTGTGGAGAACTCGTTGGACGCGGCGGAGGCGGGTCGCATACTCCCCGAGATACTTGTTGAGCTGAGCGAGGAGGATGCGGAGAGGAACATTTACCGTTTGAAGGTTGTGGACAATGGAATAGGTGTACCCGGCGACAAGATTCCCTCAGCGTTTGCGACGGTGCTCTACGGCAGCAAATACGGGTTCAAACAGTCGCGTGGAACCTTCGGCCTCGGCGGAACAATGGCCCTTCTCTATGGCCAGATCACGACAAACAAGCCGGCTAAAGTGATGTCCAGCACCGACGGCAAAACCCTCTACGTTTATGAGTTGATGATAGACGTTGTGGAGAACAAACCTCGGATAATAAGCTCCGAGAAGAGGCCGAGTCCCGGAGGCTGGCGGGGCACTTCTGTCGAGTTTAGCCTCGAGGCTGATTATCCGGGTGCACGGGCTAAAATCCTCGACTACATCAAGCACACGGCCATCGTCAACCCACACGCCACCCTCACATTTGTCGACAGCAGAGGCCGGTTATACCATTATCCACGCATGGTTGAGAAGGTGCCTGAGCCGCCGCGGGAGACACTGCCTCATCCGGTGGGCGTGGATGTTGAGATGATGTCGCGCATGCTTGCTGAGACCAAGGCACGCAACCTCCTCACCTTCCTCACAACCTCTTTCCAGAAAATTGGGCCTAAAACCGCTAAAGAGGTTCTTGAACTGGCTGGGCTGAAGCCGGAGACCAGCCCGAGGAAATTGAGCCACGAGCAGGTCACAGCTTTGGTCAACGCATTCAAGAGCTACGACAAGTTTAGGCCACCTGACCCCACTCCGCTCAGCCCCGTTGGAAAAGACTTCCTCGAAGCAGGCATCAAGCGAATCTTCAACCCCGACTTCGTCTACGTCGTGCAGCGTGAGCCATCATCATATAGCGGCCATCCCTTCATCGTCGAGGCGGCCGTAGCATATGGCGGCACCATACCGGTTACAGAGACCATCATGCTCTTCCGCTTCGCCAACAAGATTCCGCTTCTCTATGATGAGAGGGCTGATGTTGCGTGGAAGGTTGTTGAGGAGAGGATTGACTGGTCTAACTACAAGGTGCCCAAGCCCGCGCCCCTAGCCGTGTTCACAAGCATCTGCTCCACCAAGATACCCTACAAGACCGTCGGCAAAGAAGCCATAGCCGACAGGCCCGAGATAGAACGGGAGCTGACCATGGCGCTCCGCGAATGCGGCCGCAACCTCAAACTTTACCTCTCACGCATAGAGAAACGAGAAGCCGCCGCCAAGCGCCTAAGCCTCTACACAAAATACCTCCCCATGATAGCAGAGTTCGCAGCCAAAACCGCCGGCACACGCAAACCCAACATAAAACCACTCCTCAAAAAACTCGGCATAACCCAACAAGAAGACACAGCAACCAAAACAGAAACATAGAAAAACGTTCATCTCAGCGTCATCTAGAACGTTATAGTAATGGGCCATTTCATGGACATAATCAATAATGCTGAGAGTCGCCACACCTATCGCGAAACAATACTGACATAAGAGCATCATAACCTACAAACAATGCATGCGAAAAATGTATTTCACTCCATTTACGTAGAGGTGAGCGAAGAACAATGTTTATTCTCATTGGTGGCGGTTAAACGTCATGTGTTCAAAGTGGTCGGAATGGAAAACCTAGAGAAGCTTTCCGAAAAGGTAGGTCCTCGAACATTCGTCGGTGTTCCGGAAAAACCCGGGGTTTATGTGGTTAGGTGGGTGGAAAATGGAAAACCGAGAGAGACACCCAGATTTAATGGCATAGATAAAAATGGAATAATTTACATAGGCCGTAGTAAGAACCTTAAATCCCGCATTCGGGAATTTTGGAGGGCGTTAAAAGAAGAAAAATCAGGTGATGAAGAGGGCCCCCATTCTGGGGGAAACACGTATTCTTTTTCAAATTCGGAAAGGTAATCAAACGGAAAGACCTTGAGGTAAAGTGGCTTGTATTGAACAATGAAAAAGAAGCTAAGCATGTGGAGCATTGTCTCATTTACAAATATGTTAGACAATATTTTGACAGGACTCTCCTAAATCTCAATGCGCACCGATGGGGATCAGAAACTGAATGCAGGAAATATCGGTTATAACAAGGTTGGTAGGTATTCTACAAAATGGGAGAGCCTTTTGCCTAGCCCCTCTCCAGAGTAACGCTATTGATTGTGAGGCCTTTTTAGGCCTGTGGTTGGCGAAGGGTTAAGATTATATAGTTCCCGAGGAGTCTTCTTTGAGAGGAGTGAGATTATTGCTTCGCCGGTTTGCTTTCTGAACTCCTCTGTCGACGTCTCCTCTACTGTGGGTTTTGTGGTGATGTGGGATGGCGTGGCGTGATTTTCTCGAGCTGAAGTTACCGGGGAGAGTCTTTGTCTTTGACACGACGTTGCGTGATGGTGAGCAGACGGCTGGGGCTGCGTTGAGGCCTGCTGACAAGGTTAGGCTGGCTGAGGCGTTGGCAGATCTTGGGGTGGATGTTATCGAGGCAGGGTTTCCGCCTGTTTCGCTCGGCGAATCCTCGGCCATCAAGGAGATAACGGGCATGGGTCTCGGCGCCAAAGTCTGTGTGCTGTCGAGGTGTGAGAAAGCCGATATAGACGCCGCCGCAAAAGTGGATCCCGAGTGGATACACGTCTTCATAGCGACCTCCGACATCCATCTCCAGCACAAGCTCCGCCTCACCCGCGAACAAGCATACGAAAAAGCCGTCTCAGCCGTAGAATACGCGAAATCATACGGCTTCACCGTACACTTCTCAGCCGAGGACGCGACACGTACAGAGCTGCCGTTTCTGCTACGTGTCTTCAGGGCAGTCGAGGATGCGGGTGCCGACAGCATCGACATTCCCGACACGGTGGGTACAGCAATACCGTTGGCCATGAAGAAGATAGTCACGGAGGTCAAGAACACGGTCAAAGTCCCCGTCGCAGTCCACTGCCACGACGACTTCGGACTCGCGGTGGCGAACTCGTTGGCGGGTGTGGAGGCGGGTGCCGAGATTGTCCACGCAACCATCAACGGCATAGGCGAGAGAGCTGGAAACGCGAGCTTGGAGGAAATTGTCGCCGCTCTCAGGTTTCTCTACGGTGTCGAGACCGGAATAAAGTTTGAAAAAATCTTCAGAGTTTCACGGCTTGTGGAGAGGCTCATGGGCATAACTGTGCCAAAGAACAAGGCCATAGTCGGCGACAACGCCTTCGCACATGAAAGCGGAATACATGTACACGGCGTCCTCGGCAACCCACGCACCTACGAACCCGTCATGCCTGAAGTCTTCGGAAGAAGACGCAGAATAGTTTTCGGCAAACACTCGGGAATACACGGGCTCGAAGCCTTCCTCAGAGAATACGGCTTCACCGTAGACCGTGAGAAGGTGTCGCAGATACTTAGGCGGATCAAGGAGTTCGCCGATTCTGGTGGAAAGGTTTCTGAGGAGATTGTTCTCAACTATGCGGAGGAGGTGTATGGCCGGCGGAGCCAGCAACGCTCCTATGTCAAAAACCTGTTCCTAATGCTGGCTGGAAACGTTTTCAAGGCTCAGGTTGACTTGATGGTTGCCGGCGAGCTTGTGACAGGAGACGGTGAAGGGTCATCAGCGGTAGAGGCGGCGTTAAATGCCGTGACAAACGCAGCACGGAGAATCGCAGACTTCGAGGTAATCGACTACAAGATACATTCACCGTTAACAGGCGGCCAAAGCTCCGAGGCAGAGGTCGTCCTTGGCGTCGGAGGTGTTGAATATGTTGGCCGAGGAATTGGCCCCGACCCTTCGCTAGCCGTTGTCTCGGCTCTCACGAGCGCGGTTCACCAGTTATTGTTTGAGCAAAGGAGGCTGGAGACAGAATGAGGGCGGCTGACGCATTAGTCAAGATGATGGAGAAGAAAGGCGTGGAGTATGTCTTCGGCATACCCGGCGGAGCCAACATGCCCTTCTACGACGCTTTACGCGACTCCGACATCAAGAGTATATTGATGCGGCATGAGCAACAGGCTGCTCACGCGGCGGAGGGCTATGGACGGGTTAAGCGGAGACCAGGGGTATGCAGCGGCACATCCGGCCCCGGAGCCACCAACCTGATAACAGGCCTCGTAGACGCCTACATGGACAGCTCACCCGTCGTCGCGATAACTGGCCAGGTTGTCCGAGCCTTCATGGGCACCGACGCCTTCCAAGAAGCAGACATCGTCGGCCTCGTCCTACCCCACATCAAATACGCCGTCACCGTCAAAGACCCGCAGAGAGTGCTTCAGGAATTCGTCAACGCCTACAACATTGCAGCACATCACCGACCCGGTCCCACGCTCCTCGACCTCCCCCGCGACGTCTTCATGGAGGAGGTGGAGGAAAACTATGACATCGAGCCCGAGCCGCTTTTCAAAAGGCCTTTGCCCGAGCCCGAAATAGAGTCCATCAAGCAGGCGGCGAAGCTGATAGCGGAGGCGGAGAAGCCCGTAATCTTGGTGGGAGGCGGCGCGGTCTACAGCATGGCTGGAAAAGAAATCCTGGAGCTGGCGGAGCACATCGCGGCACCAATAGTTACGACGACGATGGGAAAGGGAGCTGTTCCCGAGGACCACCCGCTCGTCCTTGGTGTCGTAGGCATGCATGGCAGAGTGGAGGCGGACCTCGCCATCGTCGAGTCAGACCTCGTCATATGCATCGGCTCAAGACTCTCAGACAGGGCCATAGGCCCAGCAAAAGAGTTTGAGAAAAACCGGAAAACCATCCACATAGACATCGACGCCAGCGAGTTTGGAAAAAACGTTCGCCCAACCGTTTCTCTCCCAGGAGATGCGCGGAAAGTGTTGGGCGAGCTCGTCGAATACACCAAAGCCATCGTGGCACGCAGGCCCGAGTGCCAGTTGGCGAAAAAGCTGCGGGAAATCGGAGAAGCCTACGAGGAATACATGATGTCCATGGATGACGGCCATGTTCTACATTCTTGGAAAGTTGTCTCCCTGCTGACGGACGCGGTCCCACCCGACACGATTGTAACCACAGGGGTTGGACAGCATCAGATGTGGGCCCAGCTTTTCTGGAAAAGCAGGGCGCCGGGAACATGGTTGACCAGCGGAGGCCTTGGAACCATGGGGTTCGGCCTGCCAGCCGCTTTCGGCGCAAAAGCAGCAGCACCCGACAGAATTGTGATGAACCTCGACGGCGACGGCAGCTTCCTGATGACCTGCCAAACCCTCGCATGCGTATCCGATTATGAGTTGCCGGTGATTACGGTGATTTTTGACAACCGTTCCCTCGGGATGGTGAAGCAGTGGCAGGACATGTTCTACAACAAACGGTACAAGGACGTCGAATACAATGACCGGACAGACCTTGTCAAGCTCTCCGAGGCTTTTGGCGTCGAGGCGGTTCGGGTTGAAAGCTATGATGAGCTGTTGAAGGCTGTGATGCGGGCTGTGAGGACAAACTCGGCCCTAACAGTTGATGTGCCCGTTGACACCGGTGAGCTTGTTTTCCCGATGGTTCCGCCTGGAAGATGGCTGGAGGATGTGAAGCTACCGCCAGGGTTTGACCTCAGCCAGCGCATGGTGGCCGCGGGGAGAATGTCGACTTGAAGTTTCTCCTCTTCGTCGAGCTCGTCAACAGCCACGACGCAGTCGCCAAAATGATGCTGACAGTCAAGCAGGGCAACCTCTCCATAGAATCCATAAACATACACAAAAGCGGCGACGACAAGCTCTCGGCAATCCTCATGCTCGAGGGTGAGGAAAACAAAGCCGAGTGGCTCGCCCACAAACTTCTCAACTTCCCCTACTACAGGTCAACCGCAATCCTCAAACAAATCAAATGACAGTAACAGGGAGAGAGTGTATCAGATCGGCGGCAGCCTTAACGGTTGTATAACCTATCGGGCGCTTAAACACAGGCTGCCTTGCGGCTTATCCTCTATTCCTATTACGGCTTTCGAGGTCTTTCTCTGGCTTTGTCTGGGTGCTTCGCGGGTTTTGATGTTGGTTGTTTATAAAAGGTAAGGCCTACGGCCTACAGCTCGCTCGTCAGGAGTGGCATCCGTATTTTGGACCTGCAATATATTAGGAGCTATGGTGATTGGCTCAGGAAGGTCAACAATGGAAGAAGGGATGATAAGTCGATATTCGGGGAAGAGCCCCTCTCAAAGAAGACGAGACGGATGAACATAAAGATGGTCCAGAAGGCATTCATATACAACCTCCTTCTGAACGCGGCATAAACCCAAGACAGAGCAAGAGCAGCAGGAGGAGAGGGCATAGAACCAAGGGAATTATGCCACACTACAAAGCAAATCAATAGAGAAGAGTACTCTCTGAAGAGGACTAAACGGCTATATCTAAGGATAAGCATGGAGATGTCATGCCTTCGAGAGCGGCCCCCACCATTATCGTGGTTTTGCTTGTTGCGGTGGTTGTTTTAGGGCTTGTGACAGAGGGTGTGGAAGCAGTACATTTACGGAGGACTAGAACCGGGACAACGTCTCAAACAACTCGTTCGACAACTTCTTCAACTACCTCGACAGCACATACAACCACCTATTCGACAACTATAACCTTTACAACAACTGTAACCCATACGGTAACCTATTCGACGACCATAACTTATACAACGATTGAAACATATACAACGGCACCGACGACTGTGACAAGTACAGTAACCTCGACCTCCTCCACGTCTGACTACTCGGACACGTTTCCCGCCGTTAACCCACAGATACTTGGAAACTGTCCACCGGAAGTGCATGACAGGTATTTTGTAATCGGCCCGGACGGGAGAAAGTACAGGACATGGCATCCTGTCACTGTTCCGCTGGACCCGAACAACACGGCTAGAGGATACTGCACGTTTGCTCACGAGCATGGCGATAATCCTCTACAGGGTAGCTTCAATGATTTGCCGCCTTTTGGCTACGCGGCTAAAGTGGCTGGAATGGTGCAAGAGATAGCCGCTCACGCAGGGTTCAAGGTTTTCTATAAGCCGATGTCCGGTGATGGTCTTGGTAACAACGCAGAGTGGCGCATAGTTGTCCATCAGGGGACGGCTGGTGCGAGGAGGCTCACCGAGTCTTTCCACAGCATACAAATCGACATTGTCGACTCCGCGGGGAGGGTGACACGGGTTAGTTTGATGGCTCCGACTGGTGATTTGAACCCGAAGTGTGGACCACGTGTAGGTGATAGGATAATTCCCGACGAGGAATGTGTGAGGAGGGGGCAGTACTACGAGGTTTGGTACTTCGCTGTCCGTGTAGGAACAGGTGACATCAACGGGGCAAGATTCTTCGCAGCGCCGGGCATAGGCGTATACAACCCCATGACATACTTTAGGGTAGGGGACCTGTCGAGGGTTTATCCGATATCCAGCGTTGTCGAAGGGCTTCCCATGGGAGACCCCCGAAGCTTTTTCCTCGGAAACCAGAGAGCTGTTGAGCATCCAGACTTCGGATGGGGCAATCCAGGCCCCTCACGGTTCTGGACAGACGCATACGGCCGAGAAGTAGCGGGCAACTGTGACGCCACAAGATGCATAATGCAGACAGTTCCCACAGGATACTATGCATGGTTTGACGACGACTCTGTCTTCGACTGGCCTTGGATAGACCTGCCGCTGGGCGCCCCCGGAGGAAACTAAATCGGCCAGCATAGACTGCGGCTTACGCTGGTAAGATGACTTATCCACCCTGTCCACGATGCTGATGCGAAACATGGATAGAGCCCTACAAGCCCTTTGAGCGGTGGAGCGTTTCAAGCCCTGTCTCACCTCTCTTCTTTTTCCGCGCCACGACAACATCCACGTCGTACCTCTTACTTATCTTCTCGAAAGTTCTTCTATCCTCTCTTGAGAGCCTACCAGAGCCGTATTAGCACTCCTCAAGTGTAGCCTTCCCATCCTTTATGCATACGAGGTCGACGGGCTTGCTTCTAGCAGCCCTGATGACAAACAAACCAAATCAAATAAATATCCCTTTTTTCATGTGGATGAGTCATGAAGGTGTACTATGACAGCGACATCTCCCTCGAAGTGTTGAAGGGGAAAAAGATAGCGGTCATCGGCTATGGTAGCCAGGGCCGTGCACAGGCTTTGAACATGCGTGACTCGGGGCTTGACGTGGTTGTAGGCCTCCGTGAAGACGGCACGTCGTGGAAAAAAGCTGTCGAAGATGGTTTCAAGCCTCTGCCGATAGAGGAGGCGGCGAAAGCCGGCGACGTCATACACATCCTCATACCCGACCCCGAGCAGCCCATGCTCTACAGAGAGAAGATACAAAAGCATCTTTCGGCGGGGAAAACTCTCGGCTTCTCACACGGCTACAACATCCATTTCCGCCAAATCGTGCCACCATCCAACGTAGATGTGGTGTTGATGGCTCCCAAGTCACCGGGGCCGAGGATGCGTGAGCTCTATCTTCAGGGCAAGGGTGTGCCAGCTCTCGTCGGAGTGGGGCAGAATTATACGGGGCATGCTCTTGAGACGGCGTTGGCTATGGCGAAGGCGTGTGGATGTTCACGCGCCGGCGTGATTGAGACCACTTTCAAGGATGAGACGGAGACAGACTTGTTCGGTGAGCAGGCTGTTCTCGTTGGTGGTGTGGTTGAGCTTATCCGCAACGGTTTCGAGGTCTTGGTCGAGAACGGCTACCCAGCGGAGCTTGCATATTTCGAGGTTTTGAACGAGCTGAAGCTTATCGTCGACCTCATCTACCAAGGCGGCATAACCCACATGCTGAAGGCTGTGTCCGACACCGCGAAGTACGGCGGTTTGACTGTGGGGCCCCAGATAGTTGATGACCATGTTAGGAAAAACATGGAGAAGGCTCTCGCAAGCATAAGGTCGGGCGAGTTTGTTGAAACATGGACAGGGAACCCGCGCAGCTACGAGATTCTCAACGACTTGATGAAGAAGATGGCGGACCACCAGATTGAGAAGGTTGGCGAAAAAATCAGGAAAATGGCGAACATCTAAAGGCGTTTAACCCCCTTGTATAGGTAAACCATTTTTCCCTCTCTTTTTTCAGCCTCAGCGGGCATCAGTCCAGGTATGCTGAAGCCGTGTGAGACTATACGTGCTCCTCTGCTGAGAGCTGTTTCGAGACGGGGTTTTATGAGGCTGAGCACATCTCTTGTGAGGTAAAGCGTTATGACGTCTGCGTTAGGGAGCGGCACGGCTGTGAAGTCTTGTTTGACGACTTGCACCATTTCATCCAGCCGCATCAGCTTGGCTTTTCGCCTGATATGGTTGACTAAACGGGGCCGCAGCTCATAGCCTATGGCCCTTGCACCATATTCTTCGGCGGCCGTGAAAAGTATCCGGCCGTCGCCGCATCCGAGGTCTAGAACAGTCTCCCCCTCATCGACATCAGCCAGGTCAAGCATCCTCCTGACAACCGGATACGGTGTTGGGACGAAGGGGACGGGTTTTCTCAACACCCATCCCATCCCGCCTTCATTCGACAATTATCCCGCGTGGTTTTGGTTTGAGATACTCGGGCATACGGGCCTCGTATTCGGCTATTTTGTCGACGTATTTTTCGAGGGTGAGCTGGATGTCGTCGAGGCCTTTTACGAGTCTTTCGCGTATGTGTGGCTCGATGTTGAAGTGTATGGTTTCTCCCTCGGCTTCTATGGTTTGGGTGCTGAGGTCTACGGCGAGAGTGAGCGGGCCTGTTTTGGCCTTGTTCCGCAGCTTCGTCACAGTTTCGTCGGGTAGCCTGATGCAGACGAGGCCGTTTTTGCTTGCGTTGGTGTAGAAGATGTCGCCGAAGCTTGAGGCGATGACGCATCTTATTCCAAAGTCTGTCAAGGCCCAGACAGCGTTTTCACGCGAGGAGCCGATGCCGAAGTTCCTTCCCGCCACAAGTATCCTGGCATCCCTGTACTCGGGCCTGTCGAGGACAAAGTCTCCCCTCAGCCTACCTGACTCGTCATAGCGCCATCGGTAGAACAGGTATTTGCCGAGACCTTTTCTCTCAATGACTTTCAGAAACTCGGCGGGGATAATCTGGTCGGTGTCCACGTCGTCGGCCTCAAGCGGAGCCGCTTTACCAACCACACGGACAACAGGCTCAGGCATAACCAATTCAACGACCGAATGATGATTAATAAGTTTGAGCTATGGTTCTAAGAGAGCGCGGTATAGACCTCGATTGCCAGCTCCTCGGCCAATTTTCTGGCGGCATCGGCCACGTAGGGAGACACGATAGCCAGCATCGGTTTAACACCCACTTCTCTTTCGTACAGCTGTGCCTTGCGCAGAAGCTCAGCGACATCGCCTCTGCTTATGCTTGATTTAACCTCAACAAGCAGATGAGTATCATCTTTTATGATTAGGTCTACTTCGACAATAGCGGGTCTGCCGTAGACCAGTCCCTCGTAGTCATACCTCGCCCATTTGTCGACGGTTCCCCCAAACACCCTCTCCACAATATTCTTCATCGCCTCTCTGAAAGAAGATTCAGCCATAAGTCCCCATCTGGCACCTAGGGCAACCAAAGCTCGGCCTAGCTCGGCTACCTGACTCTGTAAGGCTTTGATGGCCTTGCCGTGTTCTGCGACCTGTTCCTGTAGGGCTTTGATATCTTTGCTGAGTTCTGCGACCTGTTCCTGTAGGGCTTTGATATCTTTGCTATGTTCTGCGACTTGTTCTTGTAGAGCTTTGATGGCCTTGCCGTGTTCAGCAACTTGCTCCTGTAGGGCTTTGATTGCTTTGCTGAGTTCTGCGACTTGTTCTTGTAGGGCTT
The DNA here is from genome assembly GCA_041641305.1 of Nitrososphaerota archaeon. Lineage (GTDB taxonomy): Archaea > Thermoproteota > Nitrososphaeria_A > Caldarchaeales > Caldarchaeaceae > Caldarchaeum. The sequence continues at coordinate 205,640 of JBEPYN010000002.1, forward strand.
TGATTGCTCTGGTGTTTTCCGCTACTTCTTGCTGTAGGGTTTGGATGGCTTTGCTATGCTCTGTAACCTGTTCCTGTAACGTTTTGATTTCTCTGCTGTGTTGAGCCACCTCCTCTTGAAGGGTTTTGATGGCTGCTGTGTTGTTGTCTATTCTCTCGAGTACTTCCTTGAAGCCGATTAGGCCTGCTACCGCGTATCTGAACTCCTGGTCCTCTTTGAGCAGACGGAGGAACTCTTCCTTAATCGACACCGTTATAATCCGTGACACCAAACCCTATAAACTTGTCTGGGCAGTGTTTTACTGCGGCGGAACTGGTTTTCTGAACTGTTTATAAAAGGGTTTTGTTGTTTTTGTGTAGCCATGATGAATGTGTTGGATGTAGATGATATACTTAGCGGTATCAGGGGAGCTGTTAGCGTGGCGCAGAGTGAGGAGGATGTTAGGCTGCGTGTTTCGGGTATTATTGAGGAGAAGATTTTGAAGCTTCTTGGGATTACTCAGGTTGGTAGGTATGAGTATACACTTGTTTCGGGTGTTAGGGTTGATGCGTTGTATGGGCATGTTTTGATTGAGTACAAGGCTCCCGGTAAGCTTTCGAGTAGGTCTGATGTGGCTAATGCGAAGGAGCAGTTGATAAGGTATGTTGTGGAGGAGGCGGGTGTTGAGGATAGGTATAGGAATTTTCTTGGTGTTATTATTAGTGATAGGATTGCTTTTCTGAGGTATAATCCGCGGGCCCCGGGTGATAAGTGGGTTTTGCGGGGGCCTTATGATATTAACCGTGAGACTGTGGTTAAGCTTGTTGAGGCGTTGCGTGGTCTTCAGAGGAAGAGTCTTGGTGTCGAGTCGCTTGTTAGGGATTTTGGGCCTCAGTCGGATGTTGCTAAGAGGATGGTGAAGCTTCTGTATGAGCGGTTGAGGGGTAGCAATTCGGCGAAGGTTAGGGTTCTTTTTGAGGACTGGTTTAGGCTTTTCTCTCAGACTACTGGTTACTCGGCGGAGAGGCTTAGGGAGTTGAAGGAGTTGGTTGATAGGTATGGTTTTAAGGGTAAGGTTGATTATGATTCGCTGCTTTTCTGTCTCCATACTTATTATGCTTTTGTGATGAAGTTGTTGGCTGCGGAGATTGCTTATTTGTATGGTTCTGGTAAGTGGTTGAAGTCGTATGTTGGTGAGTTGGAGAACGCGTATCTTCAGGGTGGGGTTGACTCGCTGCGGCAGGTTTTGAGGGAGCTTGAGGAGGGCGGGGTTTTCACCAAGTTGTTGAATATTGTTAACTTTGTTGAGGGTGATTATTTTTCATGGTATTTGGATGTTTTGGATAAGGATTTGGGGGATGCTGTTGCGGAGGTTGCGAGGAGGTTGTCGGATTATGAGCCTGCTACTCCTCAGCTTGAGCCTGAGTCTGCTCGTGACTTGTTGAAGCGGTTGTATGAGTCTCTTATTCCGCGTGATGTTCGTCATAAGCTGGGTGAGTTTTATACGCCTGATTGGTTGGCTGAGCTTGTTTTGGATGAGGTTGGGTTGACGGTTGAGCGGTTTGAGGAGCTTGGTGCTGAGAATTCTTTGAGGCCTCTTGAGCTGCGTGTTTTGGACCCTGCGTGTGGTTCTGGGACGTTTCTGGTGCTTTATCTGCGTAGGTTGAGGGAGTATGCTGAGGAGCATTATATGGTGGACCAACTTGTTGATTATGTTTTGCGTAATGTTGTTGGGTTTGATTTAAATCCTTTGGCAGTTTTGGCCGCTCGGACCAATTATCTGCTGACGATAGGGGATTTGCTGACGCATGCCAAGGGGACTGTTGAGATTCCTGTGTATTTGGCGGATTCTATCATGGTTGAATCTAAGAGTGATCTTCGTGGTCAGGTTTATGTTTTGAGGTCGGCTGCGGGTGTTTTTGAGATTCCTAAGGCTGTTGTTGATGGTGGTTTTCTTTCGGATGTTTTGAATGATGTTAAGATGGCTGTGGCGAATAGGTATACTGTGGGCGAGTTTAAAGGTTTTGTGTGTTCGAAGTATGGGTTTTCTGATGTTGATGTGGATGTTTTGGGGAAGTTGTTTGATGTGTTTCTTAGGCTGGAGAAGGAGGGGAAGAATCATGTCTGGGTGTCGATTGTGAGGAATGCTTTTGCACCGATTCTGAAGGGGAGGTTTGACTATGTGGTCGGTAATCCGCCGTGGGTTGCATGGGAGAATCTACCTGCTGCATATAGGGAGGTAACCTCCGATATCTGGGGGAAATATGGACTTGTTAGCCGTGGTGCTGGTCGGTTTAAGCGTGATTTGTCTATGTTGTTTCTTGTGAGGTGTTTTGATCTCTATTTACGGGATGGTGGGGTTTTGGGTTTTCTTCTGCCGTTTACTCTGTTTAAGACGCAGGCGGGGGCGGGGTTTAGAGAGTTTGTAGCCAAGTGGCAGGTTAAGAAGATTCATGATTTGGTTACTCTTTATCCGTTTGAGGGGGCTGTTAATAGGTCGGCTGCTATCGTGGTGGCCAAAATTAGGGAACATGCGGGACAACATGCCTATCCTCATGTCATTTGGAATACACGTGACAATAGACCGGTTCCTCCTGATTCTACGTTTGGAGACGTTTTTAGGATGACAGACAGGCATGAAGCGCTTATGGCTCCGTTAATTGAAAATAATCCTGGCTCTCCGTGGGCCCAATCAACTCCATTAGTAATGGAGGCTATGAGAAAAATCTTGGGGCGTTCAGAATATCGAGCATACGAAGGGGTCTTATTTGCTTTGAATCAGGTATATTGTGTCAGGATTTTAGAAAAAGATAAAGATGGTTTGCTTCTGATAACCAATCCAGAGGAAAGCGGTCAAAAGAAAACAGTTAAAACTATACACGCAAAAATAGAGCCAGACCTTGTCTATCCCATTATAAGGGGGCGTGACGTAAAAAGATGGTGCGTAAACTACAAGGGGCTATACACTATCATACCCCACAAAACTGACGGACAACCAATCTCTCATCATGAGATGAAAAAACGTTTTCCAAAAACTTGGGATTACTTTTATACTTTTTTTAACGAGTTGATAAATAGAAAAGGAGGATTTTTAGACCAAAAAATGAAGCCTTATAGAACCTTGAAGTTAGAATCAGCTGAGAAAAAAACCGTACCCTTCTATTATGTAATGAACAAAGTTGACGCTGCCTTCTCCCCTTACAAGGTTGTCTGGAAGGCCATCTTTGGTGCAATAACGGGAAAAGCTGTTGATTTTGCATGTTCAGTTGTTTTCACAATTAAAGACACACTTCTAGGAGAACGCCCAGTAATCCCAGAGCATTCACTGATGTTGGTTCCATTAAAATCAAAAGAAGAGGCATATTACCTAGCAGGAGTTTTAAACTCAACCCCACTAAAACTAGTTATAGCATCATATACATTCGAGCTGGGCGGATACACACATATATTGGATTTTCTGAGAATCCCAACGTACAACGGAGCTCCACTACAAAAAACAATCGCGGCAATTAGCGAAAAAGCACACGAAATAACTAAAAAGATTAACGAGAAAAAGCACGACCTTACACATGAACTGAACGAAATAGAAGAACAGCTGGATAAAGCGGTTGCTGAGCTTTATGGTTTGTCTGATGTAGAGCTTGCGGATATTAAGCGGTTTTTCGCAATCCTCGCCGGCGAAGAAATCTCCGAGGAAGAGACCGTTGAAGAGGAGGAGGCGGAGCTGAGCATAACTTTCCCCAAAACCGTCCTAACACCCAACCAACCCGAAACAATAACCATCCACATTACCAACCCCGACAGCCAACCCCTCACAATAACCCTCAACCTCCCAGACAACCAAACAACAACAATCACCACAAACAACCAAGAACACACAGAAGACATCCCCATAAACCCCCTCCCACCAGGCACATACACACTCACCTACACCATACAAACAAACAACCAAACAATCAAACAAGACACAGTAGAAATAACCGTCACACAGCCAAGGAGGTTCAGAACATAAATGAGCTCCCACGACCTCTACAGAAAAATCCAAATCTTCCTCGGAGACCTCGCAACAAACAAACACCTCGCATCAACCAAAGAATACAACATGCTCCCCCGATACGTCGTCGAATACCTCGTCAGCGAATTCATAAAAACACACGGCCCAACAAACTACGCACCAAAACTATCCGAATACATCGCAAACCACTACCGAGAAGCACGGGAAAAAGACAAAGTCCTCCACGAAACCATGAACGGAAACACAGTCCACCTCATAGACGAAATCAAAGTCGAAACAGACGTAACCATAGAAAACTACCGAACACACCTCATGAACCTAGGAATAAAAGACGCCATGATAGCCAAACCAGTAATAGACAGCTACGAAAACCTCCTCGTCACAGGGATGTGGGGAGAAGCAAAAATCCAATACAACCCCGAAATAGTTCCCCGCAACATAAAAGGCGAACCACTCCTCACGCCCATAATCATCACAGAATTCAAACCATTCCAAAGCCCGGTAACAGACCCAACAATCCTAAAAGACGCAAGACAAGCATTCACCTTCGACGAATGGCTCGACACACTCATAAACACCATAGGCCTCAACCACGAAAGATACAGCAAACGCCAAAAACTCATCCTACTCTCCCGCCTAACACCACTCGTCGAAAACAACACCCACATAATAGAACTCGGCCCAAGAGCAACAGGCAAAACATACCTCTACAGAAACACAACATACTACACAAGAATATTCTCAGGAGGAAACATCTCCCCCGCAGTCCTCTTCTACCACATAGCAAGACGAAGCCTCGGAGAAATAGCCGTAAAAGACACAGTCATATTCGACGAAATAAGCAAAATCAAATTCAACAACCCCGACGAAATGATGGGAAAACTCAAAGACTACATGGAAAGCGGCCACTACGAAAGAGGCCCCAAAAAAGCATACAGCACATGCTCCCTCGTATTCATGGGCAACATAACAGTCGAAACAAGAGGAACAGCCTACGCACCCATAGAAGAATTCACATACGTCCTCCCAGAAGCCATGCGAGACAGCGCATTCATAGACAGACTCAACGCCATAATCCCCGGCTGGGAACTCCCAAAAATAAGCCACTCAGCCCTCCACCTAAGCAGAGGATACGGAATAGCCAGCGACTACTACGCCGAAGCCCTCCACGAACTCCGCAAACAAAACTACCAACACATCATACAACAAGAAACACAGCTCATAGGCAACTACACAATAAGAGACGAAAAATCAGTCCTAAAAATAGCCAGCGCCCTCCTCAAACTCCTCACACCCAACGCCGACAGAGACGGAATAGCCCGCGACGAACTCAAACAAATAATGGACATAGCCGTAGAATACCGCAACCAAGTAAGAGAATGGCTACGCATCCTCCAGCCCGGCGAATACCCCAAAGAAAAACTACACTACAAAACATCCTAAACACCACCCCTAATCCTCAAATCATCCCTCAACACGACGCCATGTTTCAAAGCCTCCACCCCAACGGGTTCCGCTTCTCCACAAGCCGTTTAAACTCCGAAACCGTAAGCGGAATGACTTGGAATCCCGGCGGCGGGTCGAGGGTTTCCAGCCTTTTGAGCGGGTTGCCGCCGAAAACATCGGACACGAGGACTATGTCGACGTCGCTCCATAGGTTGAAATCTCCTCGGGCGTAGGAACCTACGAGAAACGCCGAAACCTCGAAGCCAAGCGACGAAACCCAGCTCCTCGCCAACTCAATCACAGCCTCCCGCCGCTCTCTCCGCCGCCTAACGATTTCCAAACCCTAACCACCCAGCCCAGTATCCTCTCCGCCCACATCATAGTCAGCGGGAACCCCCTCAAACCATGCATCAGGATAACATGTGGGAACGTATAATTGTCAAGAGCCTTAGCCTCATCCAGCAAACCAGTCAAATCATTTGCGGAAGCCTGATATAAGCTTCAAAAATTTTTAAGACATTTCCCACCGTTCTAGGCATGGGTTCCGTGGCAGTTGCAGTCGAGGGGCTTGTGAAGCGTTACGGTGAAGTGACCGCTGTTGACAGTGTTTCCTTCAAGGTGTATGGCGGCGAGATTTTTTCTCTTCTTGGCCCCAACGGCGCCGGAAAAACAACCACAGTCGAGATTCTCGAATGCCTGAGGACGCCGACAGCCGGCGACGCCTTCATCAAAGACCTTAGCGTGAAAAACCCTGACGACGTGAAAAAGATTAAGCAAATCATCGGCGTGCTTCCACAGGACTTCAACGCCGTCGACAACCTATCCGTGCTGGAAAACGTCCAGCTCGCCGCAGTCGCGAAAAAAGCCGACAACATACGTGAGGTTCTCGAGCAGCTGGGGCTGTGGGAAATCAGGAACAGGATGTTCTCGAAGCTATCGGGCGGATTGAAGAGACGAGTCGGCATAGCCATGGCATTGGTTGGAAATCCAGAGATAGTTTTCCTCGACGAACCAACCACAGGCTTCGACCCAGAGGCCCGACGCGAGACATGGCTCTACATAAAAAACATCAAAAAAACTGGGGCCACCGTTATTCTGACCACTCATTACATGGAGGAGGCGGAGAGGCTCAGCGACCATGTAGCCGTGATGGTCCGTGGGAAGATAGCGGTCGAGGGAAAGGTGCGTGAGCTTGTCGCCGAGCACGGGGGAAGAACACGTCTCATCTTCGACTTTCTCGAGCCGGAGGCCGCGCAACTTCTACAAGGAAACGGATACATGGTGGAGCAGGCCGCTGGGGGAAGGGTGGTTGTTAAGGTTGAGAAGGAATCGGATGTGTTTGATGTTGTGGCTCTGCTGAAAAGAAACGGGTTCAACGCGTATCCCGAGGTTAGGCAACCGGGGCTGGAGGATGTTTTTCTCTCGGTCATAGGCTCGAGGCTCTCGGAGACGGGTGAGCTGGTTTGACCACGGTTCCAAAAATTGTTTACCTGTTGTTCAAATCTTGGATGAGGGATAAGGCAAGCCTCTTCTTCGGCTTCGCCCTGCCCATCATGTTTCTGCTCGTCTTCGGCACAATCTTCGGCGGGCCTACGCAGCCCAACTACAGCCTCTACATACGGAACCTTGACGTGGACCAGCAGGGCAACCCAGAGCCACTCGCCGACGCATTCATCCAAGCCCTGAACGCTAGCGGTGTCTTCGACATCAAGCTCCTCAAGCCTGAAGAACCCGCACCCAAACCCACAGGCTTCGCAGCAATACGAATACTCACGATACCGAAGGGGTTCACCGCATCACTTCTAAACAACACCATAGCAACCCGGATAGAAATCACCGCCGACACTTTACAGAGATTGATAGAAATGGCCGGTGAAAACATATCCCCCGAAGCGCGGGCAAACATAACTCAAGGCTTCAACGCGATGAACCAGGTAAAACAGTTCTTCAAAACAGAGAAAAAACCCATAATCCTCGAGGGAAGCCCCGACGACAAAATACTCCAACCAATAGAGGGCATAATCAACACCGTAGCCGACAGGTTTGAGCTGGCTCTTCTCAACGCCTCCTCCACAATCGAGATAGACACAGTCTACAGTGAGGTAAGGCGGCTTAGCTCCGTGGACTATTACGTGCCGGGGTTGGTGGCGGCGTTTATCATGACCAACGGGTTGATCGGTGTCTCCTCTTTCACGTCTGAGCTGAGGCGAAACGGTGTGATGAAGCTGCTTGCATCCACTCCTGTTTCACGGACTGCGTGGATGATTTCCATCATAACTGTGCAAACCATAGTAGCCCTCATCTTGACCGCTGTAATGATTGCCGTGGGCTTGGCTGTTTTCCGGCTGACAATAATCCCCGCCCCCTTCAGCATCATTATCATCTTGCTTGGCGCCTTTGCTTTCACAGGCTTCGGAACATTTATTGGCGGAGTGTTGAAGACGCCTGACGCTGTGACGGCTCTCGGAAACTCTCTGGCTTTTCCCATGATGTTTCTCTCAGGCGCTTTCTGGCCCCTCGAGATAATGCCGGAGTTCATGCAGCAGATTGCACGGTTCACGCCTCTCTACTACTTCCACGTCGCGTTGCGGGAATCGCTGGTAATCGGCTCGGTCTCCACAGCTCTCCTGCCCACAGCAATATTGGCAGCACTGGCATGCGTCGGCATGGCTCTGGCCGCCTACGCGACCAAGTGGAAAGACTTCTAGCCAAACTCTTCGACGAGAACAGGGACAACCCTGTCCCTCAGCACCTTGGCCGCATCAACCGGGTCGTCTCCTAGGGGATGGCCAAAGCAGATGTGTGATACCCCTGCTCTAAGAAGCTTGGCCGCCTTCTCCACGAGCGTGTCCACGTCACCGTAGATAGCCAGGTTTTCGGCCATCTTTTCTCCAGCGCCGGGTTCACTGGCCAGCAGGTCTCTGTATTCTATGCCCGCGGCGGCCAGCATGGGAGAATCGCCGACCAGCTCGGGAACATAGCTCCACAGCGCTTCGAGCAGTTTGTCGGTGTCTTCGCCTATGTAGGTGAAGGGCCTCGCTATCAGGGGCAGGTTTCTTCGACCTGTTTCGTCGATTATGTTTCGGAGCTGCTGTGCGTATCTTGGGTTGGCTAGGTTGTCCACCACTATGCCTTTCACACAATCCAGCGTGGCGGCGGCCCTCACCAGCCGCGGCCCACTCGTCCCAACATAGACCTCAGGCTCCGAGGAAAATCTCCAACTTATGCGGCTGTACTCGTCGACTATCATTCGCACCTTTTCAACCACTTCATTTATCGTGGCACGTTTCTCAGCCATGTAAGCTCCCCTCGAAACGCCGAGAACAGCTCCGGGGGCCAAGGTGTTCAGGTAGGCGAGGAACCGTGCGTTGACCACTGGATTGTATAGGTTGGCGGGAACGGTGACAGGGCCCACTCGGATGTGTTTGAGATGGGGCGCGACTGCTGTGGAGAGGCTCCAAGCAGGTCTCCATGGAAGATGTTCATAGAAGTGTAGAGAGTAGAAATTGTCCCCGTCTATGGTCTTGGCTACGGCGAGACACGTATCAAAATCCTTGTCTCCCTCGAGAGCCACGCTGAACAAAGCCTTCTGGAGAAGTAAGGTCTGCGAAATACAAACATTTACAAACGACAAGCACTGTAGAGGTTCATGGAGTTCGTAGACGTGGTCGGCGCTGGGAGGATAGGCCATGGCATAGCTCTATGCGTTGCGATGCATGGTTTCAGGGTTAGGCTCAGGGATGTTAAGCAGCGAACGCCTGACGAGAGGGAGATGCTGCGAGAAAAAATTTTAAGCCAGATTAGGGAGAGCCTGAAACTCTTTGAGGAATGTGAATTTATTCACGAACCTGTTGACGAGGTGGTTAATCGGATAAATTTTGTCGGCGGATACGTTGGTCTCGAGGATGCTTTTCATGTTGTTGAGGCTGTTCCCGAAGACGCTGCCGTGAAGAAACAGGTTTATGGTCTGGTTTGTGAACGGCTTGGCAGCGATGCTTTACTGGCGTCGACGAGCAGCAGCATGAGGCCATCAGCATTGGCAAAACACGTAAAACATCCGGAACGATTTCTCGTAACACATTGGATTAACCCCGCCGAGCTCATCCCCCTTGTCGAAGTCTCGCCATCTCCTCAAACATCACGGGAAACTGTGGAGGAGGCTGTCGAGTTTCTCCGTAGATGTGGCAAAAGGCCCGTGGTGTGCGGCGATAGCCCCGGCTATGTCTCGGCTCGGCTGCAGGCTGCGTTGATGAATGAGGCTCTTAGGCTGGTTGAGGAGGGTGTGGCCTCACCGCGGGATGTTGATGAGGCGTTGATGGCTGGCATAGGGTTCAGGCTGTCGGTGCATGGGCTGCTTGAGTTCGTGGACTGGGGTGGCGTCGACATTCTCTACAAGGTTGACGAATATCTCGCCTCTGAGCTGAAAACAGAGCGTTTCAAACCACCAGCGCTGCTAAGGAAACTTGTCGAAGAAGGGCGTCTCGGCATGCATGTTGGGCGGGGAGTTTTCGACTATGAAGGCGTGAATGTTGAAAATCTAAAGCTGCGCCGCAAAAAAGCGATGGTTAAAAGATTGAAGCAGCTAAAGGATGAACAGGGTTGAAGACTAAGATAGCTTGTACACTGGGGCCTTCGCTTCGAGAGGTTACGGATATAGAGAAAGCCATATCACTCGGTTGCCGTATCTACCGCATAAACTTTAGCCACGGAAACTCTGCTCTCTGGCGACAGTTGGCAGAAAACGCACGCGAGGCCGCGGAAAAACATGGTGAGGAAATTGTGTTGATAGGTGATTTACGCGGGCCCTCTATCAGGGTTTCAGGTTTCGAGAAAAGCATCATTCTCCGCGTAGGTGAGAGAACAAAGTTTTCTCTGGACGGGCCGCTCAGCCTCCCTTATCCACGTTTCTTCCAAACAGTTGACATAGGCGACACACTCGTCTTCGACGACGGCCGAGGCATGCTCAAGGTTGTCGCAAAAGATGAAACATCCATCGAGGCCGAAGCCATCAGACCGGCCACAATTTCTCCCAACAAATCCATAGTCATTAGGGGAAAGGAGGTTCAGGTGTCTGATTATCTGGAGACATGTAGAGAACAGCTTGAGGATGCTGCTGACATGAGGCTCGACTATGTTGGTTTGAGTTTCGTGACGAAAGCTGCTGATGTCGATGCGGTGAAAACGTTTCTGCTTGAGAAGGGTGTGGCGACGGGTGTGATAGCTAAGATTGAGACACCTTCAGGTGTGAAAAATGTTGATGAAATAAGTGAGAGAAGCGACGCTGTGTTGATTGCGCGGGGGGACCTCGGTATGCATTTTCATCTCGAGTATGTGCCACGTCTCCAGAAAACAATCATCGACGCGGCCTATTATGCATGTAAACCAGTCATAGTCGCCACCCAGCTTCTCGGCTCCATGGTGAACGAGCCTGTTCCATCGCGGAGCGAAATCGTTGACGTGATGACTTGTGTGGAGGATGGGGTGGATGTGTTGATGCTTACCGCGGAGACAGCCGTGGGCCATTATCCGCTTGAGTCTATACAGTGGCTGGCAAACATCGCGGAAACCTATGAGAAGGGGATTGAGCCGAGGCGAACTCTATCACCCGACGCCGACGTGGTTGACCGGTTTGCATTAGCCGTCGTACACCTCGCCGAATCACTGGCTGCGAAGATAGCGATTTTCACGATGAACGGAAACATGGCGCGGCGCATAGCGCGTTTCAAGCCCGTGTCCGGAATAATTGCGGCGACGCCTAACAAGGATGTGGTTCCGCGGTTGATGCTGCTGTGGGGGGTTACACCGCTTGTTTTGGAGGCTCAGAGCTATGCGGAGGGGTTGGAGCTGTTGGAGAAGAAACTGGAGGAGGAGAAGCTGGCCGAGCCGGGAGACACCTACGTGCTTACCTACGGGTTAGTGAAAGAGCCTGTTCACATAGTCAAGATGAAAAAATTCACGTAAGGTTATTTTGTTTCTTGCAGGTCTTCGATGCCTTTCTCGGTGATTTTGAAGTATGCCTCGGCTGTGGGCGGGTGGTAGGGGCTGTCGATTATGCGGGCGAGTCGTGTGTTGTTGGCGGCTCTTCTGATGAAGATGCGGTATGTGCTGCTGTGGGCGAGGACGTGTCCTCCGCTGGGTTTGTTGGGGTCGCCGAAGAACTGGTCAGGGTTGGCCTGCACCTGATTAGTAACCACGACAGCGATGTTGTGAACCTGAGCCGTCCTAAGCAGCCTGTGCAACAGGTCGTTCAACCGCTGCTGCCTCTCAGCCAACGTCCCGCGGCCGATAAACTCCGCCCTAAAATGCGAGATAATCGAGTCGATTATCACAAGCCGTGCCTTGTATTTCTCCACGTAGCGTCCGAGCTCCTTCACCGTCAGCTGTAGATGGCTCGAGTTGTAGACGCTTGCGAAGATAACGTTCTCGAGTATTTTCTGTGGGTCGAGACCACGTGCCTCTGCTATCTGGCTTATCCTCTCAGGCCTGAAGGTTGCCTCCGTGTCGATGTAGATGGCCGAGCCCTCGAGCCCTCCTTGTTCACGGGGTAGCTGAGCCATGACACACAATGTGTGGGAGACCTGTGTTTTTCCGCTGCCGAACTCTCCTATAAGCTCCGTGATGGCCTGCGTCTCCACACCGCCTCCCAGCATCGCGTCGAGGGCCCGCGAACCCGTGGTAAGCCTCTGCATGGATTTCCGCCTCTCCAAAACCTCTGTCGCGGGGACAAACTCTTTGTCGAGAAAACCGCTCTCGATGAGGAGCAGACGGGCCTTGAGGCAGAGCTCCTCAGCCTTCTCGGCGCTGATACCCAGCTCGACAAGCTCCCGTGGAGTGGCTGCCGCGAGGTCGAGAACAGAGGTTATGCCCGCGGAGTTAAGCTTCTCCTCCGTAGCCTTCCCAACACCCTCAATACTCTGCAAATCGAAAATATCTATCTCCTTCTCGGCGGAGGATTTCTTGGTCATGCGTCTGTTTTCATAGAAGGTGGTCTGGTATAAAAAAGATGGTGCTGGTTTGTGAAGGGGGAGGGGGTCACGGTTTCTCAGCCGTCGCCAGACGGGGGCCGAGTGCTTTCCGGAGCGTTTTCACCAGCCCGTGGCTCAGGGGGACGAGGTAGGCGGCCGAGATGGCGTTAAAGAGTGCGGTCAAACCTGTTATCAGAAGGGCCACGGCTAGGTCTGTCTCGGCCACGAAACCCACCGCCGAGAGTGCTCTTTTCCCAAACGGCAGATAAATCTGAGGAAACAGCAGATAATACAGTGCGAAGGTAACGGGAGCCATAACACCAGCCCTAACAAGCACACCGCCAACCGTCGACAAAACAACGGCTCCCCGGCCAAGCCTCCTCGCAGCCCAAAGCCCGGCATATACACCGAGAAACATCGCCAAAACAGCTGTAAGCTTCATCAGCTGAGGAATAGGAGGCGGAGCAAACACGCCTGCGGCGGTTATCACCAAGGCATACCAGTGCGCCAACGCTGTCACAAGCCCGTATTTCCAGCCGAGCAGCAGAAACGACAGCATGTCCGGTATCTCGGCGAGGTCGAAACGTAGAAAAGGCAAAAGCGGAAAAGGCATGCTCGCAGGAGCCAACCCCATTACATAAGCCAACGCCGCCAAAGAAGCTGCCAAAGCCAACTTTTGTCTACTGTTCATCAAGCTATGAAGTTTTTTAGTCTTATATAAATTTGCTTTTAGTAATCGCTATTTTTACTTTTAAGTCAAACTATTTGCTCGTTGAGGTTATATCTTTTCCAAAAAGCGTTATTTTTCTGAAGAGTTCCGGATGTTTGGGCGCAACCACTCTAGAGCGGCCGACCTCGTAAATCGTGACTAAACCTGCTTCTTGGAGGGTTTTGACATGCTTGTATGTGATGGCGTAACGTGTTTTGATGAGCCTTGCGATGCCTCTGATGTGTAGAGGCCGCTGACTGCTGGACACGAGGCTCAGTATCCGTAGACGCACAGGGTTGGAGAGAGCCATGAAAAGCCTGGAAAGCTTCTCAATCTCTTCACTAGGAACAACTTGAGCAGCCACACATGAAAGCATATTTACCTACATGTAAACATTTGCATCCCCATCATCAACACTCATCCAAAGGCAGGGTCGGCGGTGACGCGGCAGAGGTTTGCATGTTTCTTGGGATGTGTTGTGATATTTATATGGTGCATGATGTGTTTTCTTGATGAATGAGCGTTAAGGAGCTGCGGCTTCGTGTAGCCGAGGCTAAGCAGCGTGATGTAGGATATGGAATCGCCCGTATAGATAGGTCGGTGGGCGCCGAGGCAGGGCTCTCGACAGGTGACATTATCGAGATACGTGGAAAGAAGCTCACCGCCGCGACAGTTTGGCTGGGCTACATGGAGGATGAGAAGGAGAAGGACATCATCAGGATAGATGGCCACATAAGAAACAACGCAGGCGTCTCCCTCAACGACTACGTCATAGTGAGAAAAGCGAACGTGAAAGAGGCCCAGCTCGTCGTCCTCGCGCCCTACAACACCTCCATCAAGGCTGATGAAAATTTCACAAAACTTGTGAAAAGCAGGCTCATAGAATATCCCGTCGTCCACCGCAACATCATCCCCGTACTCTTCTTCGGCAACCTCTTCACATTCGCAGTTGTGCAGATGAGGCCTACGGGGGTTGCGAAGATAACGCCGAGAACCAAGCTCGTGATACAGAGCAGGGTTGTGCAGGAGAAAACCCTGCGCACAAGCATCACATACGAGGACATAGGTGGGCTGCAGGAACAGATACAGCGGGTTAGGGAGATGATTGAGCTTCCGCTCCGCTTCCCCGAGCTGTTCCAGAAGCTCGGAATAGACCCGCCTAAAGGTGTGCTGCTCTATGGGCCACCTGGCTGCGGAAAAACACTCTTAGCGAAGGCGGTTGCGACCGAGGCGGAGGCAAACTTCATCCTCATCAACGGCCCCGAGATAATGAACAAGTACTATGGCGAAACCGAGGCTAGGCTGCGTGAAATCTTCCGCAAAGCCGAGGAAGAGGCGCCCAGCATAATCTTCATCGACGAGATTGACGCGATAGCTCCCAAGAGGAGCGAGGTAACGGGCGAGGTTGAGAAGAGAGTTGTGGCCCAGCTGCTTGCGTTGATGGATGGTTTGGAGGGCCGCGGCTCCGTAATCGTCATCGGTGCAACAAACAGGCCAAACGCGCTCGACCCCGCGCTGAGAAGACCCGGAAGATTCGACAGAGAGATTGAGATAGGCATCCCTGACAAGAGAGGCCGCATCGAGATACTTACCATACACACACGTGGAATGCCACTCGCAAAAGACGTTCAAATAGAGAAGCTCGGCGAAATGACCCGCGGATACACGGGAGCAGACCTTGCGGCACTATGCCGCGAAGCCGCCATGAAAGCTATCAGAAGAATCCTGCCCAGCATAGACTTCTCCAGCGAAAGAATCTCACCGGAGATTTTGAACAGCCTCGAGGTAACCATGAAAGATTTTCTCGACGCATACAAGGAGATAACGCCGAGTGCTTTGAGAGAGGTTGAGATTGAGACGCCGACGGTGAGGTGGGAGGACGTCGGGGGGCTTGAGCAGGTGAAGCAGAAGCTAATCGAGATGGTGGAGTGGCCTCTCAAGTATCCGGAGAAGTTTGAGAAGCTCGGCATCAAACCTCCCAGAGGCGTGCTGCTCTACGGGCCTCCAGGCTGCGGAAAAACACTTCTCGCAAAAGCAGTAGCCACCGAGAGCGAGGCAAACTTCATCACCATCAAGGGCCCTGAAATATTCTCCAAATGGGTCGGCGAATCAGAGAAAGCCATCCGTGAAATTTTCCGCAAAGCACGTCAAGCGGCTCCGGCTGTGATTTTCTTCGACGAGATTGAGGCGATAGCTCCGCGGAAAGACTTGGCCGAGGACAGCTCCGGTGTGACCAACCGTGTCGCCAGCCAGCTGCTCGCCGAAATAGACGGCATAGAGGAGCTTAATGACATCGTTGTCATAGGTGCGACAAACAGGCCCGACATGCTTGACCCCGCGCTCCTGAGGCCGGGCAGGTTTGACAGGCTTCTCCTTATACCGCCGCCAGACGAAAAAGCGAGGGCCGAAATCTTCTACATCTACACACGTAAAATGCCTCTCGCCGACGATGTAAACATCGAGGTCCTCGCCAGCCGCTGCGAAGGATACTCCGGCGCAGACATAGAGTCTGTATGCAAGGAAGCGGCTCTCGCGGCCCTGCGACGCGACATCAACGCCGACAAAGTTACCAAAAGAGACTTCGAAGAAGCGCTAATGAACGTCAAGCCGAGCATAACTCCGCAGATGATGAAGGAGTATGAGAAAGTGGGTGACATGCTTAGGTCGTCTGAGAAGCCTCTGATGATGATAGGCTGAGCATCCTTGTCAAAATATGGCGAGGTTCTTGAGACGCTGCGGAGAATGGGCGGCAAAGCTATGCTGCAGAACCTGTTGGACGAGATGAAGAGGCATCAGTCCAAGCTCTCTACCATGGAGCTGCTACAGATGCTGATGAAGCTGGAGATACACGGCAAAGTCCGCGTCTCAACCCTTGATGAGGAGAGGAAAGTCGTCGAGCTACTCGCCGAAGAAAGCGTCTAAACTGCTCGACCGCTTGGACAACGTCTGCCGCAGCTCAGTCAACGCTTTTCCCACACGCTCCCGTGAAAAATCAAACTCCCCGACAAGAAGCTCCGTCACCATATCCTCTGACGGCTCCCGCCAATTCAGCACATAGTCATCAGTCACCTTCGGATGCAGGAAAAGCTGCCTAACAGCCTGTATATCGAACTCGACCTCCACCACACCGGCCTCCACAGCCTTCTCCAGCGAGCCATACTCCTTCACAATCTTCAACGCCGTCTTAGGGCCAACACCCTTGACCTGCGGAGAATAATCCGTCCCCACCAAAAGACCTATGTCTATCAGCTGCTCCCTCGTCAACCCAAGTGATGCAAGCAGCTTATCGAGATAGATTATCTCCGGCACCACCTCAACATACTCTTTCCGCCCAGGGAGTTTTCTCCGCCCCACGATGGAGAGGTTTCTGACAAGACGTGGAGAGCCGAAGAGAAGCGAATCCATGTCTTGGGAGCCGGCGGCGTAGACAGAGCCTTTGGCTGCCATGTAAGCCGCCTGGGCCTCACCCTCCGACGGAGCCATCACATAGGGAACGCCCATGGCCCGTAGAAGGTCGGCGGCGCTCTCCACCATGTATTTCTCTAGGCTCGCGGCACGCTGAGCATAGCGTCGAGCCGCCTCTAAATCTCCCTCGGCCAAAGCCTCCTCATACAGCCTCCCAGCCTCTTCACGAGCGATCGCCCTCTTCTCAATCGTTCGGTACTTTTCCTCTGGGGGCCTACCGTCGAAAACATAGACGGGCAGCAGCCCCTCTTCAAGAAAGTTGATGGTTCTGAAGAAGAGGCCGCTCAAGTGGCTTGTAACCCTGCCTCGTCTATCCATCAGAGGCCTTCCATCGGGGCCACGGATGGTTGCGAGAAACTGGTAGAGAATGTTGTATGCGTCAAACGCGATGGCCTTACCCGACAACCTCTTCAAAGAAGTCTGCTCAACAGCCTCACTCGGAATGATGTCCCCAATCTTTACACCCATCCCAGATAAACCATTTCACAGATGATTGATAAACATAAATGAGACAGATAATCAACTAATCTGGTCATGCGGGTTATTGTATACGCGGCGATACTTTTCCTAGTTGGATTAGGATTGTTAAACGCTGCACAGACGCAGTCAGTCATCACCACAACAACCACGAGAGTTGTGACGATCAGTCCCACAACATACACAACGGTGATAACAGTCTCAGCCACAACAATTGTAGTGACCGTGGAAATTCCCGGCTACACAGTGTATGTCGCGGTCTATGAGCCAGACCAGACACGCACAATCACATTCACGGCACAGAGCCCGCCCAGCGTGGTCACAATCGCGTTCCCCGGAACAACGATAGCTTTTCCCGGCACAACATTCACCACTGTAGTCAACACACAGTCATACGCCACGACAAGGGTCTATGAAAGTGGTGGAACAATTGTCACCCGAACAGGATACGATATAGTAGAAGTTGCCACAATGGGTTTCACCGTGACTGTGCCAGCCTACGGAGTATTTGTAGAGAGATGCGGCACCATAACGATTACTGAAATTCTTACGTATGTTCTCGAATCTGTGCCCGCTACCATGAGACTTGGGATACAGGGTCTCACGACAACAATACAGGGGACCACGACAACCTTCACTATACAGGGAGATATTCCGACCATTGATATGACAACAACCTACACAGAGGTGAGAAGCGGCACAACATACACCGAGACAGAGACGCACACCGGAACCACATTCGCCACCACAGAGACTATCTCACAGACCGCAACCACGCAAACAATCGTCAGGCCCGGAACAACAATCACCGAAACAATCACAACAGTGATAACTCTTCAGCAACAGACCACGCCAACACAAACAACAACGGTCCAGCAAACAACGCCACAGACAACAACGGCTCAAACACAGGCCCAAACAGGGCTGTCGGCAGCGGATATAGTGATACCGGTCGCGATAATAGTGGTTCTGCTGGCGGTTGTGGTTTTCGCTTTAAGACTCCGTCGATGAGAGCTCCGCGGCCTGTGTCGCCTCTTCCTCCGCAGCCGCTGCCTGCTGCTTCTTCAGCTCAAGCTTCTTCAACGTCACCAAATAGCCGGCGATACGGTTGGACAGCTTCTTCGAGAAACGCCCCTCCAAAACCTCTCTAACCAGCTTCTTGTTCTCCTCGAAGCTTGTAGAGACACGGTCGCCGTAGAGCTCGTTCACCGTCTTGGCCAAGGTCTTCACCTTACGCGTCCTAACCTTACCCAGAACAGCTTCACCTAAACCACCCACAGCAAATCCGGCGATTTAAAGCTAAAGCCGCAGCTCCTCCATCACCCAACCCGAAACAAGTTCCACACCAATCTATGCCGCAGGGTGTGTGATGTTTTGATATAGTGGCGGGTTTGTTGTTTGGCTGGGTTGAGTCGGGTGGTGGATGTTTTGCTTGTTTCTCCGACGGCGAGTGGGTTGGGAGGGGTGGCTAGGCATGTTTCTGGACTGGCTGCGAGGCTTGAGGCGGCCGGCTACCGGGTGGCCGTGGTCTCCTCCGAGAACACCCCTATTGTTAAAGTTAAGGGTTTGAAGAACCCTACTTTCATGTTATCCTCCATGTTTTCTGCTCTTTTCCGCAGGGCCTCTGTTGTCCACGCCCACAACGTGCCATCATGTCTCGCGATGAGAACGGCTTCTGCGGCTAGAAGGGTTTTGACCATGCATGGGGCTTATGCCGAGCAGGTGGGTTTTTTGCATGGCTCGTTGGTGGGCTGGGTTGCTTCACGGCTTGAGAAAACGGCTTTGAAATGGGCTGATGCGGTGACCGCTGTTTCGAGGAAGACGGCTGAGTTTTATCGCTTGAGAGGCGTTGATGTGGTCTATATCCCTAACGCCGTAGACGTGGGGCTGCATGTCGAGGGAATTAGGCTTGGTCATCCTCAGGTTGTTTATGTTGGACGGTTGTCGCGTGAGAAAAACGTGGCCATGCTTGTGGAGGCTGCCCGCCGTTTGCAGGAGGCGAGGTTCGTGATCGTCGGCGACGGGCCTGAGAAGCCTTTTCTCGAGAAAGCTGCTCAGAATCTTTCCAACGTGGTTTTCACGGGAGCGGTTGAACATGAGAAGGCCCTGGGCTACATCGCCGGCTCCGACATCCTCGTCTTGCCATCGGTTGCAGAAGGTATGAGCACTGTTCTTCTCGAGGCGATGGCGCTGAAGACACCTGTCGTGGCTACAGCTGTTGGCGGGAACACGGAGCTTATCCAACATGGTGAAACAGGGTTGTTAGTCGACGCCGGCGACCCCGACCAACTCATAGAAGCAATAGCACATCTTCTAAACAACCCCGCCGAAGCGAAGCGTCTCGCAGAGAAAGCTTACCAAAACGTGGTTAACCAATTTTCCTGGGACGCGGTTTTTCCACAGTATCTCAGGGTGTATGGGCTTGGATAACGTGATGGTCACCGGTGGAGCCGGGTTCATCGGCGGCGTCCTTGTAAAGCATTTGCTGGAAAACGGGGTCCGTGTAAAGGTGGTCGACGACTTTTCGACGGGAAAATGGGAAAATCTCCCAACCTCCCCTGACCTGAAAGTGTTTGTCCACGACGTCGCGGCTCGACATGGGTTGGCCGAGTTTTTTGACAAGGTTGATGCCGTGGTTCATCTGGCAGCCATTCCATCGGTGCCCGCGTGTGAAAAGAATGTTCAGAGAGCGTTTGAGGTCAACGTCATGGGTCTGGAGAATGTTCTGGAGACATGTGTGAAGAGAGGTGTGAGTAAACTTGTTTTCACTTCTTCTGCGGCGGTTTACGGCGACGCCGAAGGCGTGTTGAGAGAGGACGCTGAGACACGGCCTTTTTCTGTCTATGGTTGGACAAAGCTAATCGGCGAAGAGATGCTCAGAAGCTTCGGCGAAAAACATGGCGTCGAGGCGGTGGCTCTACGGGTCTTCAACGTGTATGGGAGAAACAGCACGTCAGGGTTTCTCGGCGTCGTCGACCAATTCATAGCAGACGCAGCGTCAGGCAAACCCTTACACATACATGGAGACGGTGGACAGGTGCGGGACTTCATCCACGTAAACGACGTAGCCAAGGCAATACTCCTCGCTCTCGAAAAAACGCTGAAAAAATTTGAAACCATCAACATCGGCACAGGCCAGCCAACATCCATCAAGAGCCTCGCCGAAAAAGTTTTGACGGCCTTCGGACGCAGAGCTTCAGACATAGTATATGAACCAGCCCGCAGGGGCGACATCAGATACAGCGTCGCAGACATCTCCAAAGCACATCAGCTGCTTGGCTTCAGCCCCAAAACAACGCTGGACACATACCTGGCGTCACGCGCCCCAGTACGTTGATGCCATGACATAGTTGATTGGGGGCATAGCCAGAGTAAACAGTTTGTTGTGTCTTGTTTGGGGAGAAGACATCAATACGCATGTTTTTCGGGATAGGTGTTTCAGATAAAAGCCATGTCTTTAAATTCTGGCCCGCTGCTCCACGGCCGTGGACGATGTTGCGTGAGCAGCTTACACGTGATAAGCTTTTCAAAATGCTGCGTAAAATGATTGAGATTAGGTTGTTTGAGGAGCGTGTGGAGAAGCTTTATCGTGAGGGGCGGATTATTGGGCCGACCCATCTATACTTTGGTCAGGAGGCTGTCGCCGTCGGTGTCATAGAGGCTCTGGACAAGGATGATGTGGTTATCTCAACCTACCGAGGGCATGGACATGGGATAGCGCGTGGAGTTCCGATGAAAGCCATCCTCGGCGAGATATTGGGAAAAGCAGTTGGGACATGCAAGGGTTTGGGAGGCTCTATGCATGCACCCATCTCTGTGGAGCACAACATTCCGCTGGCCACAGCCATCGTGGGAAGCGGCATACCAATTGCCGTGGGCGTCGGCCTCGCCTTCAAGTACAGGGAGAAGAACAACGTCGCAACGGTCTTCTTTGGCGACGGCGCAGTCAACACAGGCGCTTTCCATGAGGCGCTCAACCTCGCGGCCGTTTGGAAGCTTCCCGTCCTGTTTGTCTGCGAAAACAACCTCTACGCCATGTACACATCGCTCAAAAACGTTCTCGCCGCCGAGAGCATAGCCGCGAGGGCCTCAAGCTACGGCATCCCATCCTACGTTGCGTTCGGCAACGACGTCCTCGAGGTCTATGAAACGACGTCTAAGGCTTTGGAGAAGATAAGAAACCAGTCAGGCCCAGCGTTTATAGAGTGTAGAACCTATAGGCAGAAGGGCCACGGCGGATACGACTTCGGCACATGGTATAGGGCTAAGGAGGAGATTGAGGAGTGGCTGCGCCGCGACCCGATAAACATGCTCGCTGAGAGGATGAAGGCCAACGGCCTCATTACCGACGAGGACCGGAAGAAAATAGAGGAGGAAGTGGCGGCGGAGCTCGACAAAGTCGTCGAGGAGGTGCTCAACTCACCCGTCTATGACTTCGAGAAACTTTCCTCGCTTGTTTACGCCAACCCGCCTTAGGTGAGTGGTTTGACGATGCGTGAGCTTACCTATGTGGAGGCGTTGAACGAGGCGTTGCGTGAGGAGATGCGGCGTGACGACTCGGTCATAGTCTTCGGTGAAGAGGTGGCGGCGGCCGGCGGCGTCTACAAAGTGACGAAAGACCTTTTGAAAGAGTTTGGGCCGAAAAGAGTGATGGACACCCCGATATCGGAGATAGCTATCGTGGGTGCGGCTATTGGAGCGGCGTTGAACGGTCTCAGGCCCGTGGCTGAGATAATGTTTTTCGACTTCGTCGGCATAGCTTTTGACCAGCTTGTCACACATGCTTCGAAGATGCGTTTCATGAGCGGTGGACAAGTTAAGCTCCCTCTCGTCGTCAGAACTCAGTACAGTCTGGGAAGGTCTTATGGCAGCCAGCATACACAGTTTTTGGCGGCGTCGCTTCTGCAGGCCCCGGGCCTCAAGATAGTTGCTCCCGCTACCCCCTATGACGCTAAGGGGTTGCTCAAATCCTCGATAAGGGATGATGACCCTGTGTTGTTCGTGGAGAGCGGCGCCCTTTACGTGAACAAAAGCTACTACGGCTACAAAGGCCCTGTTCCCGAGGAAGAATACCTGATACCTATTGGGAGAGCCGACGTCAAACGTGTTGGCGACGACGTTACCATAGTCGCTGTCTCACGAACCGTGTCCGAAGCCATGGCCGCCGCAAGCCAGCTCGAGGAAAAAGGCATCAAAGCCGAGGTCGTCGACCTCAGAACAATAATGCCGATGGACTATGAGACGATAATTAACTCAGTCAAGAAAACCAACAGACTGGTTATTGCGGAGGATAGTGTGAAGACGGGAGGGATATCAGCCGAGGTGGCGAGCCATGTCTGCGAATATGCTTTCGAGTATCTCGAGGCGCCTATTGTGAGGATTAACTCGCCGCCTATGCCTGCTCCTCAGGCGTATGAGCTGGAGAAGAAATTCATGGTGTCTGCTGAGAAGATTGTGGACGCCGTTACAAGGCTTGTGAAGTAGAGCATTATTTGTCCACTTCTATTTCAGCGATTGTTTCACCTACTTTCACTTCTTCGCCGACGTTGTGCAGTATTTTCGTTAATACGCCGTCTACCTCCGAAGTTATCTCGACGGCTGCTTTCTCGGTCTCCACGATAGCCACCACTTCTCCCCTACTCACACGGTCACCCACCTTCTTAACCCACTCACTTATCCGCCCAGACTCCATCGCCACATCAATACGTGGAAGAACAACCTTGTAAACACCGGTCATGAATGGCCTCATCCACATCTGCTTATAAACCATGTATGTTGCAGCGGGGTGAGAGGTTTAGGGGTTTTGTGGATGCGGCTTAAAATATAACTGCAGGATTTCTAGCACTAGGGATGGGGCATGGTTCTGTCTGCCAAGATTTTCGAGATTAAGCAGCCGACTTCTTTCGATGAGATAGCGGCTAAGCTGCGTGATTTCAGGGTTGTTGAGCATCAGAAGCATGGTGATGTTGATTTTGAGCTTGTGACGGATGTTTCGAAGCTGGATTTGAGGGATGGGATGCTTTTCGGCCTTTTCTCACGTGATAAGGTGATTTATGTCAACCAGCGGGGCGAGGTTAAGCCCGTTCTCAAAACTATACAGGCCACAGTCTTCTTCCACAATCAGAACAACAAAACCTATCTCACGGTTGTGCAGAACAAGCACTTCGCCAACTATGTCGCCAGCGTCCTGTCGCACCATCTTTTCCTCAACTACCGCAGCATAGTCGAGGCGCGGATACCTTCGGAGAACCTGCAGAGATACCATGAGGCAAACCCCGAGGCTACTAAGGTGATTTTCTTCGACAGCCTCGACTATCCCGGCGTGGATAAGGTGGCCCTCTACGGCCCCTCGCTAATCTCCACAGGAAAGTATGAAGAGTATCTGGCTCACGGCAAGATCTGGTATCTTGTCTTCTCGGTGAAGGGCTCCAACGCCGTTTTGGGTGTGACGAGGAACTGTGTGGTAGTCTCCTTCTCACGGATGTCTGAGGCCCAGTTCATCGAATATGTTGTAGCGAATGTTTTTCCTCTCATGGGTTAGATTGCGGCGGCTGCCGCGGCTTCCGAGAGCTTTGTGTAAACTCTTTCCATGATGTGTGATGCGAGGGGCTCTGCTTTCGCGGGGTTGATTACGTAGAGTGTGAGGCGGAGTGTTACGTATGGGTCTTCTATCTTCTCGACGCGGACTTCGGGCGCTCTGTTGGGCGCCGCCTCTGCTTTGGCGATGTCTGTCCCGGTCTTAAGCAGGATTAGCTTGGCGTCTGGGATGCTTATTCTTCTGCCGTCAATCTTTATCCTCACAAACAGCACACCTGCTCCCGATTTGGTGAAGTTGACTATTTTCTCGGAGAGCAATCTATCGTTGGGTATGTATAGTTTCCTGAGGTCTGAGGTTGTCAGAATTATGTGTGTTGCCTTGACCTCAGTTACTCGTGCGACGCGGCCACCTATCGATACATAGTCGCCCTCACGTAGTACGCCGACGGCTTTCATGATGTCGCCGAGGGCCATGAGCTTGAGGGGCCTGAAGCATAGCGCGGTGAATAAAACTAGGCCCGCTCCAGCCGCGGCCGCCACCCATGTATCAGCCTGCTGAACAACCTTCGCCACCGCAATCAGGTAAGCCGAGACAAGGGCCCCAACCCGCAGCGCTCCACCAATCCGCTGAGACACAAGGTCGACGAGAGGCGCGAAAAACATTCTCAGCAGAAGAAAAAGTCCTACTGCCGAGGCTATCCAGAGAACCGTCTCCAAAATCGACGTGAGCTGGAGCTGTATCATGCGGTGGCCGTCGTGTAAGGGCCTGTTTTACGTTTTGCAAAGATGAGGGGAATTTAGTGTGCTGTGGTTGCTACGGAGCAGTTACCACGGTCTTACTTGTACATGTTTTCGAAGAGCTCGAGGCTGGGGTCCCGTCCCAGTTCAGAGGTTTTGATGAGCTTCGCGGTCGGTGACTTGGCTTTCTTGATGACGTAGACCACGGGTGTGCAGTATGGGCAGCGTGTGTCGGGGCCCTTCGTAAGCTTCTCCTTCTCAAAGACCCTGCCGCATTTTACGCACTGGTAAAGTGGCCGCGACTCGTAGAGCGGTTCCCCCATCCGTCTGCACCTGCTACCCATGTCTTGTTTCCTGTAATTAAGTGTTCTCGCGTGATTTGCGGAAACGTATTTTAGCTTATAGTTGCTGTGGCTGGTTAGATTGAGGAGTTACGGGTTTTACGGAGTTGTATTCGTTTCGGGAGCGGTTGCGATGAGCTTGGAGATGGCTGCCAGCCGTCTTCTCGCGCCTGTTTTCGGCAACACGATATTTGTCTGGGGGAGCTTGATTGGAGTTGTTCTCGCGTCGCTGGCAATAGGATACAGACTGGGCGGTGTGCTGGCTGACCGTAGGCCGAGCATCAACATGCTTGCGGCGATAGCGTTTACCGGCGGGCTGCTCACCTTCGCCATACCCTTCTTCTCCCCCATGGTCCTCGAAGCAGCCGCAGCAGCCCGTCTCGACGAAAAAACTGGGCCACTCATAGCAACGGCCATTCTCCTCGCGCCTCCTACAATTCCCATGGGGATGGTTTCACCATACGCCGTCAAGCTTCTGGCTCAGACACGTGGGAAAGTAGGTGTCTCGGCTGGAGACATTTACTCGCTCTCGACGGTCGGCAGCATCGCCGGCACCTTCCTAACAGTCTTTGCGCTTCTCCCCAGCCTCGACGTCAGAACAGTTGTATTGGGGAGCGGCGCAGCACTCATGATAACTGCGGCGCTCTATCTCTCCAAGACGGTGAAGATATTCACGGCGCTGCTTCTGCTCATCGCGTTGACGCCCGTGGGCTACTTCGCACAGGGCTTGACCGCCGCCGGTGGAGAAGTTCTCTACAGCCGTGAAACCCTCTACAACAGCCTCGCAGTCGTCAAACAAGGCGACATAGTCACCCTCTACCTGAACGGGTTACCGCACAGCACCACCTCGGAGACAGACCCCGCTAAACTCATCTTCCCCTACACCCGCTTCTTCGAACTCGGCCTCGCCCTCAAACCAGACGCAGAAAAAACCCTCTTCATAGGAGGCGGAGGACTCAGCGGCCCAAAATACTTTCTCAAAAACTATCCAGATGTCAGAGTTGACGTTGTGGAGATAGATTCCGACGTCGTCGAGACAGCGCGGAGATTTTTCCACGTCCCCGAGGACAGTCGGCTGAGAATCTTCGTCGACGACGCACGGATGTTTCTCACAAAAACCGATGAGAAATACGATGTCTTCATAATGGATGCATACTCGAAAACCTATGTCCCGTTCCACCTAATGACTATCGAGTTTTACCAGCTTCTCCGCCAGAAAATGACAGACGACGGGGTCTTGGTCGCCAACCTGATAGCGTCTCTCACCGGCGACACGTCGGAGATATTCTGGGCTCAGTACCGCACCGTTTCACAGGTTTTCCCCAAGCTCTACGTCTTCAAAGCCTCCGAAAGCGGTGGAAGCTTTGTCCAAAACCTGATACTGGTAGCCTGCGCATCTACAACATGTGACTTGGAACAGGCCGTCACACGTGTCAAGGACGAGTGGCTTGCTGAAAAAATCATGTCAAACAGGTGGACAACCATACCCGCTCTCGAGGAATACCCCGTTCTCACCGACTCATACGCACCCGTGGAGAGGATGATCAACCCCATAACAGGAAAACCCTACTCAATTGAGCTGGAGGATGCTGGAGTAACGCCGGCCACTCTAACCTACGTGGGCAGCAACGCCCTCTCACTAGCAACAATCATTCTAGCCATCTTCATTTGGCTCTTCGCCCTCGTTCAACGCGTCATCCAGTTGTGAATATGTTTAAAAACCTGGCTCATGTTTTTTCTCATGTTGTTATTCGCCGACAGGGTTGACGCGGGGCAGAAGCTTGCAAAATATCTGAAGAGGCTCTATCAGGGAACGTGTGTGGTTCTCGGGATTCCGCGTGGTGGCGTGGTTATTGGGTATGAGGTGGCTAAGGAGCTGAAGTGTCCGCTTGACGTGGTTATCACCCGTAAGATTGGTGTGCCCGGTCAGCCTGAGCTAGCAGTCGGCGCGGTCGCCGAAGATGGAACAGTTTTCGTAGACGAGGAAATAGCCGCAATCGTGGGTGTTTCGCGTGAGTATGTGGAGAAGAAGGCCTTGGAGGAGATGTGGGAGGTTCGGCGAAGGGCCATGCTCTACAGAGGCGGAAAACCCATGCAGCCGCTCATAGACATGAGGGTTGTAATCGTCGACGACGGCCTCGCAACAGGGCTAACAATGAAGGCCGCCGTCCACATGGCCCGTAACCAACGCGCCGGAAAAGTCGTAGTGGCCGTCCCCGTCGCACCCCCAGAAACAGTTGAAAAACTCAAGAAAATAGCCGACGACGTTGTCGTCCTCGAGACGCCCACAAACTTCTTCGCCATCGGCCAGTTCTATGAAAGGTTTGACCAGCTCAGCGACGAAGAGGTTTTAGAAATCCTGCGTAAAGCCTCTATGGAGGTGGGATAGAGTTGCAGCAGGATCTTGTAACGGGTTGGACAACTTTTCTAGGCCTCCTGCTGATAATCGTCGGCGCAGCCCTGATAGCCATCCCCTTCCTCACACGCTACCTAGGCGACCTCGAGAAAATCCACCCACTTCTATTGATAGGGGTAAAGCTAGACGGCCTATACATCGGGACCTCGCCAATACTGATCATAGCCTTGGTGATATTATTTATGCTGCTGAGGAACTATCTCTAACTCTCTTTGCCCTGCTGAATGCTTTTGGCGGCTTGTTCGAGGAGTTTGATGCCCTTGGGTGTGATGGCGCGGCCTTTTCTGGGAATCGTCGAGACGAGCTCTGCTTTCTCCAGCTGCTGCATTATTTTCCTCACAACTGCTCCGCCGCCCTTGGCGAAGTAGGGCGAGGCCATGCCTACACGATGCCGCCCCCCATAAAATTTCCTCATCCGTGACACGCCCAAAGGGCCGTAAAGATATAGTTTACGTAGAATAGACGCAGCCCTCACAAACCACCAGTCAGGGTTACGGGGAGGCTCCTCCCGCGCAACCGAGGTTTTGACGAACATGGCCCACGGCGGCGGAGTGACCACCTGGTTATTCTTGAGATATGCAGCTACACGGTTTATCAGCTTCTCCGGCTCAACTGCACGCACCACGTCGACCAACTCTAACTCAACAGCATACTCCGTCCCTATTTGAACTTAAAGAGCCATAATTATGTCTCAACGCCTAGATCCGTAATGTCAAGAATCTCTGCTCAAACAATCCCCTCCTTTTGGGTTAGTTTGGCGGGTTTCGATGTTTTTCGGCGCTTTAAGGCGTAGAACCTTCTCGTGTGGCCGCAGGTTTTGCAGCGTACGACAACGTGGGTTGCACGTTTTCCTCTAACCCTCACGGAGAAGGTGGAGGGTCCTGTCCAAGGTGTTCCACATTTTCTGCAGAAGCGTCTTCTTAGCTGAGGTGGTAGACGCAGCCTTGTTTTCTGCGCGACCCGCATCGCAAGCCTTACCGCTTCAACGGCTTTCTCACCACCATCCGGGTAAATAGTCTCAGCGAAGTCAAGAATCTTTTTCACAAGCCTAAGGACCCTCTGCCTATCCCTTCTCAACCGCGCCCAACAATATAGATGCCCATTGTTATGTTTTTAATGGCTATAGTGGGTGGGGCGTTGAACTATTGACATAATGGAGTCTCCTTTAGGCATTTTGAATCCTTGGAGGTGGCTTAGAAAAAGTTCTGCGAAGATATTTCATGTGGGGTAGAGCTGCTTTCATCCCCAATTTACAGGCGAGCGGAAAATCCTGCCACAGCCTTTGAACCCGTTAAACAAGCAAAAATCTACGACCCGGCGCAAAAGTGGCCGTAGGCCTCTGAATATCAAAACTGTCACATCGGCAAAGCATAGAACAGTTGGTTGAGATGCTGGAAAAACCTTTATGAGTTGTTGGATGTGTATGTGGGTTAGTTTGGTTAATGCTTTTTTGGATGTTTTTGTTTGTTCTGTATGTGGTGTTTTATACTTTTGAGGATGTTGTGAGGGTTTTGCAGGTTTTTCAGGAGATGCCTTCTGCGGTTAGTGAGGAGTTGCGGGGTTGGAGGTGGCGTGAGCCTCCGCTTCTTTCTCCGTATAGTGTTCGGGTTAATGCTTCTGATCTTTCTTTTGGATGTGATTCGGGTCGGTTGGCTTATCTTCGTCATGTTGCGGGGGTTAGGGAGAGGGCTGGTGAGGAGCTGTTTTTGGGTTCTGCTGTGCATAGTGCGGTTGTGGAGGCTTCGACTGCGGCTAAGGGGATTCTTTATCATAGGAGGCCGGAGAGTGGCCGTGTTTTGTATGAGTTGATGATGGATATGGGTGAGGATATTCGTGGGAGGCGTGTTTTCAGGGGGTTTGAGAGGGTGTTTGACTCGTTGTGGAGCTCTGCGTGTTTGACCTATTCTTCTTGTCTGGATCGTGTTTTGTCTCTTTCGCGTCATCTTGGCTGGGATGGTGTTGTTTACAGGGTTGTGCCGTGGGTTTGTGAGTTTCCTGTGGACGGTAGACCTTTGGGCCTTAACCGTGCCATCAGGATTGATGCCTTGATTCCGCCCTCGATTTTGGTGGAGTTTAAGACGCGGCGTCCTTCGCGTCTTCATGAGGTTGCTTTGGCGGGTTATGCCTTGTCTTTTGAGGCTCAGTTTAGGGTTCCGGTGAATCATGCCTTGCTTCTTTACGTGGATGTGAAGAGGGATGGTTCTTACAAGGTTTATGAGCATTTTGTTCATGTGGATGATGAGTTGAGGCTGGAGTTTGTTGAACGGCGTGACCTGTATTGCCGGGTTGTTGCGGAGGGGGTTGACCCCGGTCTTCCACCTGAGTGTGACAGATACTGTCCATATCTGAAATTCTGCCGTTCTGCATAGTGGGCGAGAGCCAGCGCCTCAGCAAACTAATTCAAACCACCTTTTTTCAACATTTTCGCAAAACCAAACAAGTGAAACGCTTTCAATTCCCTCTTGCGGGATCAGAGGAGAATAAGCTGTTGCGGGAGACTTTGCACGACTATGAGCAGCTTTCAATTCCCTCTTGCGGGATCAGATGAGAATTGGCGGGCAGGCGGGCGGGCGGGCAAAGTTTCACTTTCAATTCCCTCTTGCGGGATCAGTGCATATTCCACTAAACACTGTAAAAAATCTTCCCCGACGATAAGCTTTCAATTCCCTCTTGCGGGATCAGACTGACATGATGTAGCCTTTTCTAAGTGTCCTGGGCCTTTCAATTCCCTCTTGCGGGATCAGTTGTCTTGCATCCCGTAAAAACTCCCTAACTTTTTTTGTGACTTTCAATTCCCTCTTGCGGGATCAGTGTGCGTTTTTCCCTTGTTTTTTGAATCTCTGCGGCGTTTTGTCGCCGCTTGTTTTCAAGCTATAATTGTTTAGGTGTTCTATTTAGGTTTACCCCACCAAATACACCATAAAACCTTATAAACAATGCACCAAACATGCGGCAAACTTCTACAGGTGTTATGTGCCGAGGTTAGGCATAAGCTCACCAAGCCGGGAAGAAAAATAAAGCAGCTACGGGCCCTTCCCACAACATTTCAATCAAGGTTAACGCTCACACTGTTCCTCTTCTGATGGGCAGAACGTCGAGGTTGGCTTTCAGGAGCGCATCTACTGGATGCACGCCGTTTGCTATGTTGCAGAGGAGCGCTAAAGCCAGCTGGCTTCCCAACCTGTTTTTAGGCACCTTAATGCCCAGAAGGTTTAGCGTCTCATCGAGCTCACGCTGCCTACTCTCAGGCCTTCCAGCGAAATTGATGTCTTCTTGCTCGAAGATCCACGCCAAAGCATAGAGAATGTACTCCAAATCATACCCGGGAAGATCATTAACGACATGTCTAAACCTCTCGACAACATCTGCAATGTTCGCGCCTTGCCAAACCTTCACGATAGCTTTTAGGACCTGCATGGCTTTCGTCCTGTCGGCACATATTTTACCGTAGAAATCTATGGCGAAGTGGGCGTGCTTGGGAGTGTATGACCTGATACGTGGCTCAAGCTGGTAAACAGTTCTCACCTTGAAGTCGCGTTCAGATTTGCTGTCCTCGGTTTTGAGCAGTATCCATCCGTTGCTGAGCTTGACAACCTCAAGTATTCTCCTTCTATTCCTGCCTCTGCCAAAATATTCGCCAACCGACAGCGTGGTCAAATCTTCGTTAACCAGCCGCTCAACGACAATCTGCCGCGTTCTTCCTCGTTTTCAGGCCTTCTGAAGATGTAGAGATGTTCATGAGCTATTTTGTGGAAACCATACTGTTCAAAATTTTTTCCACGCCATTTTTCACGCGTCGTCTTCATTTTGTGCTGCAGCTTGATTATATCCTCTGCCAGAACAAACCCGGTTTGCAGGAATTTCATCATCACGTAAGTGGAAATGGGTACGTAGTGTTTGTGTTTTCTCGTGTCTCCGATGAGTATTGCACAGTGTCGCCCCGGTTTCAGAACGCGGTAGGATTCACGGGCTATCTGCATTATTTTTCCCAGATAGTCTTCGAGCTTTCTGTATGCTGAGAGGTCACCTTCAGGTCTTTTGTGGGAGTAGGGTATGATGTTCCAGTATGGTGGATGCGTCGCTATCAGATCTATGCTCTCGTCCTCGATGACGTCGAGGTTGGCTGCGTCTCCCTGATATACTCTTATCTCGGTCCGCCTGTCGCCGTCAAGCTGCTGGAACTCGAAGTTGAGCCTGTCCAGCGCGAGTATGCAAGCTTCATAGTTGATGTCGACGCCTATCGCGTTTCGCCCCAAGAGTTTTGCCTCGACCAACGTGGTTCCCGAGCCGCACATCTGGTCCAGCACAAGCTCGCCGGGCTTGGTGTATTTTAGAATCAGGTTTCTCGGGACATAGGGGCTCCAGTTTCCCCTGTAGTCACCGGAGTGTGTGGCCCAGTCGCCGCGGTCCGGGAAACTCCAGACGGTCGTAGTCTCGAGATTGTATGATGCCGGTGGACTGTAGGAAGTGATTCTATGGGGTTTCCCTATCTCTATCCTTACATCCTCCACCTCAACATAGCCTTTCTCAGCCACATAGCGGCGATAATCCTCCCAAGTGACCGGCCTCATGCTAGTCAACACAAACTGTGAAGAACCTGTGTCCAACAGCACCCCACACGTACCGCTCACTTCACCCTCTTAAGCCTTTACAGAACATAGCTCACCGCGTCAAGGTGCAAGTGGCTCATGGTTTGAAGGCATATTTCTGCTCAAGGACATGGTATAGGTTTTCGTCACACACGAATGTGAAAGTGGGGATGCCTACGATTTTTATCTTCCCGTCGATGATGAGCGTGGGCACGGCGCGGACACGATACCTTTTCACAAGATCCTCCACAGCGTTGTAGTTTTTTGACAGGTCATAAACCGTGAAGCTGCAGCCTGCACATTTGCCCAGCTCAACCATAGCCCGCACTCTCCTGCACAGAGGACAGTCCGAGACAAACAGCTCAAGCCTATGAGGTACACTCAACACGTTCATTCAAAATATTTTAACGTTGCCTGTCCCCCAGTTTTGCGAGTATTTTTTCCCAGTCGATTCTCGTTATTAGGTAGATGAGGAACATGGCGGCTGCTGCTGACGCCGCTGCTAGCATGATTGTCTGGAGGGGGTTTAGCTGCCCTGCTGTGCATTCGATTATTGTGCATGCGAGGGAGCTCCAGTAAAGGGCGGTGTAGGCTGCTATGGTTGTTATGAGGAGTTTGCCGGCGAAGACTGTGGGGAGGAAGAGTTTGCTGCTGTAGTTGGCTATTGCGAGGAGGATGTAGATGATGTCGTCGGGGAGAGGTGTGGCGGCTGCGGCGAGGACGGCGAACCAGCCGTGACGTGCGACAAGCTGCTCAAGAGGCTGAATCCTTCTCCTCGTCTCGTCGCTTATCAACACACGGCCGCCTTTGAAGAACCTGAAGAGAACAAGCTTCGCCGACGCCGCCCCAGCCGCGCTGGCCAAAGCCGTCGGCAACGGGTCAAGCTTCCCAGCCATCACGGCGATGATGATGGGGGGAATGTATGGCCCCGAGACGAATGGGAGGAGGCTTCCAAGAAAGCTCGCGGCGAGGACGCCGACATAGCCATACGCCGTCAACCCCTCCCAGAAAGCCTGCGAGAAAATGTCCATCAAAGTTTTGTGATGCAGGTTTGCTTTAACCCTTTTTCCCGCCGTTAAGGTTGTTAAGATGTTTGGATTGGATGTTTGTTGTTGCGTGTCATTGGGTTGCGTGGCGTCGGAGATGTTGCGGCCGCGTTGAGAAGTGGGTTATCCGCTGTTGAGCCAGGTGCTTTGATACGGCGTGCGGTGAAGCGGCGTGGCGGACATCTACACATCGCGGGGCATTTGGTTGAGCTGAGACGGTTCCACGACTTCGTCATAGTCGGTGGAGGAAAGGCTGCGGAGGGAATGGCGGCCGAGATGCTGCGTCTCCTCAACGGATTAGATGTGAGAGGTGTGGTCGTTGTCCCACGTGGATACAGGTTGAGACGGCGTCTCACCCCACTTGAGGTCCTCCAAGCAAGCCACCCCCTACCGGATAGCTCCAGCGAGGAGGCGGGAAAACGGATACTCGAAACAGTATCATCATGCAGCAGAGACTCGCTCGTCTTTGTTCTCGTCTCAGGCGGTTTCTCAGCGTTGGCAGCCGTGCCCGCCGAAGGTGTATCGCTACAGGACAAGCTTGAGACGACTTCTGCGCTGCTGAGAGCCGGAGCTTCCATCGATGAGTTGAACACGGTGAGGAAGCATCTCTCAGCATTCAAGGGTGGATGGCTTGCGAAAAACCTTAGATGCAGGGCCTTCACCCTCATACTCTCCGACGTTGTCGGCGACCGTGTCGACGTGATAGGCTCGGGGCCAACGGCGCCAGACCCTACAACCTACCAAGACGCCCTCGATGTTTTAAGGAAACATGGTGTCAAGGTGCCTGAGAATGTTTGGCGACGGCTGCGTCTCGGCGCCGAGGGAGTATATTCTGAGACGCCTAAGCCCGGTGACCCATGTTTCAGACATGTTGTGAACGTGGTTGTCGGCGGCTGTATAGACGCTGTGAAAGCAGCTGCGGCGGAGATGCGGCGTAGAGGTTACAGGGTTGTTGCGTTGACGAGCGGCGTGGTGGGGGAGGCGAGAAACGTTGCAAACATCTTCGCGGCAGTGGCCCATGATGTTGTGAAACACGGCATCCCCCATCCTCCGCCCTTCGCGCTGGTGGCAGGCGGTGAAACAACCGTTACCGTCCGAGGCCCTGGCAGAGGAGGCCGCAACCAGGAGCTGGTCCTGGCCACCCTACATCTCTTGAGAGATGTGCCGAGGTTTGTTTTTGCATCACTTGGCACGGACGGGGTTGACGGCGTAACCGATGCAGCAGGCGCAGCCGCAACCCATCAGTCCCTCAGAAACGCGGCCCAAAAAGGGCTGGACCCCATCCATTACCTCGAGAACAACGACTCCTACACATTTTTCTCAAAAGCGGGTGGGCTGATTCTCACGGGGCCCACAGGCACAAATGTAGGCGACCTGATGATTCTCGCCATCAGGTAGAGAAGACCCAGGAGAGGTCTGGCTTGTGTTTTCGTTCGCCGACTCTTTCGTGTAGGTAGTGGCTGATGAGGGGCAGGGCTATGGTTGCGTCGCAGAAACACTGGACAGCGGAGCCTTCGGATGTCTCTTTTCCCCAGCTTTTACCTTCCTCGAGCGTGGCCCCGGATAAGCCGCCCCAGTGAGGGTTGTCGGTTGTTATCTGGACGGCGTAGCGGTGTGGCCTCGTCGCCAACGGATCTCCTCTCTCGAGTATGTCAACCGCGACGGCTGATAGCTGGATGAAGTCTTTGGGCACACCTCCTCCGATGAAGACAGCTGCACTATCGCGCTGCCTGCCACGAATCCTGACAAGCTGCTCATAGTCTTTGAAGTGGTCGAGGACGAGTGTAAATCGGGGTCTGCGGTTTTTGTTGATGATGTATGCGACGCCGTATGCGCTGTCTTCGATGGCTGGGCTGAAGACGGGCACGCCTGCTCTGTATGCTGCTTGGACTATTCCGTGGATGTTGCGTTGGTCGAGCCATTTGCCGAAGAGGTGGAGGAACTCAGCTGAGGACATGGGTTTAGTGTTGTCGAGGGTCAGCATGAAGTCGGCGATCATCTCCTCCATCTTGATGTAGTCCTTTTCTTTGACGAAGACGTCGTGGAACCTGTAGATGCGGAGTCGGCGGAGGAGGTCGTCATCAATGTATGATGTGCCTGTGTAGTAGTTGAAGCCCATGGCGGCTATAAGGTCCTCGGAGATGTTGGCCCCCGTCGACACAACAACATCCACAAACCTTTTCTCAATGAGCCATTTGATGATTTTCCACTGGCCTGTTGTGCTGAGGGAGCCTGCGTATCCGAGCATGATGACCGTGTCTTTTGCTTGTGCGGCTTTCGCCCATATCTCCGCCGCTAATGCGAGGTTTCTTCCCTGAAACCCTGTCAGCTTCATCTGGTCGAGGAGCTGGGCGATGGTTTTGTCGCCGACCTCGACTGCCTGAAGAGGTGTGTGAAGGAGCTGCGCTATCCGTGCCTCATGCTGCATGTTTGATTGGTTGTTTGGTTTGTTAAAGGTTTTGTGTTTTTTGGCGTGCGAGCTGAACTGCTTTGTCCGCTGCTGCTTCGGGGTCGCTGGTGTAGTGGGCTGCGTTGATTTTTCTGTGGTCGAGGTGTCCGTCGGGATGCATTTGCGCGAGTATGTCTGATGGGTAGCCTGTTTCGGTGAGGATGATGAGTGGGATGCGGTAGATGTATGCGAGATGTGCTTCGATGATTGTTCCTGAGCCGCCTCCGAGGATGACGAAGCTGTCGCTGCTTCTGACGAGGCCGATGCTGCGTGCTTGGTAGGTTTGGCCGCTGCGGAAGACGATTGTGTTGTAGGGGTTGTATCGTGGATGGCTTTTGTCGATGAACTCATCCTCGTAGGGGATGACACCAACCGTTATCCCACCTCTTCGCACAAACTCTTCACACACAACACGCATCAAGCCCCCGTCACCACCAGTCAACAAAACAACCTCATTTCTGTAGTCACCAAGCCGCGCAGCAAACCTCCTCGCTTTCGCAACAGCCCCTGGCAAAGGCTCACGGTCACTTGAACAACCCACACCAATCTGCAGCACAGCCAACCAGCCGACAACCACTATATATCCGATAACAGGAACCGCGCGTTTATGCGGGGGGTGGGATTTGAACCCACGAACCCCTTCGGGACAGGAGCCTCAGTCCTGCGCCGCTGGCTTTACCCAGCTGTGGGTGGGTAATTTGACCAGGCTTGGCGACCCCCGCTGTGTTGAATAGCTTGTTCTCGGTATTTGTGTTTTATCGGGGGAGGATAGTTATGATCCGAGGGTTTTCGAGGAGTTTGAGGAGTGAGGAGGGTGTTGCCGATACATCTGCGCCATATACGGCGGTTGCTGTGGTGATGTTTTGTTCTCCTTCTCCGGTGAGCCATTCGCGTTCGGTTGGGGATTTGTCGAGGTAGCCGAACCATTTGACGATCTGTGCGTCAACGCCGCGGATGAGTGAGAGCATGTCGTCGGGTGGTAGCGGGTCTCTGAAGACGACGTAGCCTGTTACGGGTGTGTTGGGTGAGCTTGACTGTCTCTGCTGTATCCAAGCAGCCTCGGCCCTCCATTCGCGGCCGTATCCTATCCTGCCTCTCAGCCCCGTCGCATAAATTGTGCCATCGGGGTCGATTTCGAGGTTGAGCTCGGGCAGTGCGTTGGTGGGGTAGGGCTGCAGCGACGCAGGGCCTCCTACAGAGACGCCTGTGTCGGGGTTGTATATGCTTCCATGGCATGGGCACTGGAACTGTCGTTTCTCGGGGAAGTAGTCGTAGAGACACCATAGATGTACGCAGACTTTGCTGTATGCTTTGAGGTCGCCTGATGGAAGGTGGACGAGGATAAATTGTCTGAAGGGGTCGGAGTCGACGGTTGGGTCACCTGTGGCTGGGAACGGGAAAGTGAGCTTTGAGTTGACGGGAAAATCTTTCAGGTTGATCAGCCTCTGCCGGATTTGTCCAGATGCTGCCTCGGGCCTGAACAGGAAGCCTCCCCACGAGAGGAAGGGTGCCAATGTGATGAGAAGAGAGGAGCCCAGAGTGGCCTTCAGAAGAGTTCTACGGCGCTCAGCCATGTTTGATGTTTGCCCCAGTTCTAATTTAAGGATTTACGTCTCATGGGGCAGGTGCCGAGAGAAACCTGGACACAGCTGTCTGCAGCCTTTTCGCACAAACAGTATGGCCAGTACTCCGGCGAGCACCACCATGCTGAGCAGGTTGATTATCGACGATGTGACAAGCCCCGGCGTTACAAACACCTGTATAGATGTGGGCATGAGTTTCACGGAGTAGGCTGCGGCAGCTTTCTCACCTAGTGCAACGGTGTCGCCAACCTATTCAAACAAGTATGCTGATGAAACGGATGTTCTCGAGAGTGTGCTGAGGTGGATTGTGATTCATCGGTTGTTGGTTTTTTGCTGCTATTTGGGTGGATTTGGTTGTCTTTTTGACGGTTTTTATGGTTAAATAATGCTTTTTTGTCAAATGTAGTCACCGCGGTGTGATAAATAATGGCTAAGCTCGTCGCCGAGTATTTGCCTGTTCCGAGGCAGGAGGGGACTGAGTTTTGGAACAGGACGAGGATTGAGCATATCAGGCAGTTGGCTAGGTTTGGGGAGCCTGTCTGGGTATGGGATAAGGCTAAGTATTCTTCGCGGCGGCTTCTCGACAGGCTGTTTTTCAGGGCCGAGCTCGAGGAAAATGAGGACGGCTCATTCGAGCCCGTGGAAGACATAGATACATCGGTCTTCATGGCGGGCGGCGGAATCTCTCTCACCACACCCATCTACCTCGGCGACATGAGCTTCGGAGCCCTCAGCGGCATCCCCAACATCGCCCTCGCCCGTGCCGCGGATTTGACGGGTATCTTGACGGGGACGGGGGAGGGTGGTCTTCATCCCGAGGTGAGGAAGTGTAGGAGAATTACTGTGCAGTGGGCTTCTGCACGCTTTGGTGTGGATATCGATGTTCTCAACACCGGTATGGGCATTGTTATCAAGATTGGGCAGGGTGCTAAGCCCGGCATAGGAGGCCACCTGCCCGGAGTGAAGGTGTCACGTCTCATCTCAGAGACAAGACGCATACCCGTGGGTGTCGACGCCATCTCCCCAGCGCCACATCATGACATCTACTCCATCGAGGACCTTGGTCAACGGATTATGGCGTTGAAGCAGGCGACGGGCAAGCCTGTCTTCGTCAAGGTCGGTGTGACGAACTACATCGGCTACATCGCTTGTGGGGTTGCGCGGATGGGTGCGGATGGGATTATTATGGATGGGCAGGGTGCTGGGACGGGTGCGACGCCCGCTGTTGTGAGGAATAATGTTGGGCTGCCTGTTGAGATAGCTGTTCCTGTGGTTGATGATATGCTTAGGCGCGAGGGACTGCGTGAAGACTTCTCCGTGGTTGCCGCGGGCCGTGTGAGCAGCGCCGAGGACACCGCGAAACTGATTGCGTTGGGCGCGGACCTTGTCTCACTCGGAACAGCCTCGCTTATTGCGATGGGCTGCATCATGGTGCACAAATGCCACCTCGGCTTCTGCCCCGCTGTGCTGACAAACAAAATCGAGGACAACCCGGTGAAGCTGCTGTCACTCGAAACAGCGACCAACTGGGTTGTGAACATGGTGAAGGGCTGGACGGCTGAGCTTAGGCTCATACTCGCGAGGCTGGGTATGAAGAGCCTGGCGGAGCTGCGTGGACGGAGGGATTTGCTGGTCGCACGCGGGGTCGAGCGGGATCAGCTCAGCATAATGGGGGTGAAGCCGCTTGCTTAGAGGATGGACAGAGGCCCGTGTAAAACATCTGCAGGAGATGGCCGGCGTCGTGGGCAAGCAGCCCGCGGAGCCGCCGATAGTGAGCATGGGCAGCACGGGGCCGCCATACGTCGAAGAACCCTACTTCATCCGCGACCACATAGTAACAGATGGGGCGCAGGTCACGAGACCCAGCATAGACCCCTACCGCGAACCCGTCGAAACACACGTCTACCTCTGCGGAGGAGTGGTCAGGCTTTCGATGCCGATAGTTGTTAAGCTCGGCCCCCATCTCTCAAACGGCTTCAGAGAAGGTGTTGTCCGTGCATGCTATTGCATGGGTGTGTTGGCGATGGTTGACAAACCCACAGGCCTCGAGAAATATGGGGAAGGGCTTCTCATAGACCACGCATACGTCGGCGACAGAGTTTACGCAGGCTG
Source organism: Nitrososphaerota archaeon (assembly GCA_041641305.1). GTDB lineage: Archaea > Thermoproteota > Nitrososphaeria_A > Caldarchaeales > Caldarchaeaceae > Caldarchaeum. Next base: position 244,507 of record JBEPYN010000002.1, read on the forward strand.
CTACGGTGAACCAAGTCGATGCAGAAAATCCGGTAAACCTTTCTTCGCTCATGTAAGAGCCGCGACGGATTTTTCCTGGCTCGGTTCTGTTTTGGCGCATGTTTCAGGGGTTGTTGTTGACGAGGATTTGGGTGGAGATGACGAGGTTGAGGTTGTTGTCTCGCTGTTGGACAGGGAGCTTCGGAGGCTTGGTTTCCGCAACTCCGTGAGCTTGGTCGCTGGTGGATGGAGCGTGAGAGGAGCCGACGACGTGTTCAAGCTCGTGGCCCTCGGAGCGGACGCCGTCATGCTCTCCACATGCGTCGAAAAAGCCCTCGAACCACTTCTCACACACGACGCCTACCACGTGCAGGAAAAGATGGAAAACCTACTCCTCGGACTTCAACGAGAAATTAAGCTGCTCGCGGGAGCGGCCGGCGTCTCAAACATCTTCAATACCTTGGTGGGTAACAGAGAGCTGCTAAGAGCTGTTGAGCTGCCCCGGGAAATAAGAACACTTCTCAGTATCAAGTTGGCCGGCGAGGGGTAAGAATGGAGACGAGGCGGGAGATATCTGCATGCGGGATACTCGGCGTTCTACGTAGAAGGGATGCTGAGAAGGTGAGGGCTGAGGAAGCGGTTTCGTCGATTGAATGCGTGCGGTTCCGGGGAAGCAGATACGGCGCAGGCTTCGCCGCCTACAACCTCGACGGCAACAACGGAATGCATAAACTCAAAATATTCATAGACTCTGAAAACACGCTTTCACATGTAAAGAAGGTTCTCAAGACACGTGTTGACGGCGGATTCTATGAGCTGGGGTTCGACAGCTTCTCGACAAGTAGGTTCGCATCGTGGAGCGCCTACGTGGAGACAGCCGAGGAAACGTTGAGGAAACTTGTCGACAGTATCAACTACGAGCTCTGGAACGCGGGGATGCGTGGAAGAGTTTATTCGTGGGGCAGGTTTGCCGAGGTCTTCAAAGGCGTCGGATACCCTGTGGACGTCTCCAACATGTATGGCTTGACTGAGAAAAACCTCGAGGCGGATATGTGGATAGCTCATACACGGCAGCCCACCAACTCTCCAGGCGTCTACCCCATTTGGTCACATCCATTCGCGAGCCAAGAATGGGCGATAGCGCACAACGGGGACATCAGCAGCTTCGGCGCAAACATGGAGTTCATCAAGTTCCGCGGCTACCGGAGCTTCGTCGGAACAGACAGCGAGCTCATAGCCTATCTCCTCGACTACCTCACCAACATACAGCAACTATCCATCATCAAAGCAGCTCAGATACTCGTTAACGGGTTTGAAGACGACCTTGACAGAGTGGATGAATATGTTCGCATGCGTGGAGCAGGCCTCGACGGCCCATTCAGCGCGGTCGCGGGATACTGCGACGGCGAAGACGTCTACATGCTCGCCTTGGCTGACAGGTCAAAATTCAGGCCGCTCGTAGTCGGCTACGACGAGAAGAGAATCTATATCGCGAGTGAGGAGGCGGAGATACGGCAGAATTCTCCCGACGCGGTTGTGTGGCCCGTTAAGCCAGGCGGAATTTTCCTCGCCTCTTTGAAGAAAGGCATAGTCTTGTCCGGGAGAGAGAACATCCGCTACTATTATCAGCCAAGAACAGAGAAGCCGCCGCATGCTGGCACGATTGTCAACGCAGCGGGATTAGATTATCGACGCGTCAACAGAATAATTGCCGAGTTTTTTGCAAAAGGTGTGGAAAAAGTGGATGTTGTTAACGTAAATGGGCATAGGTACCTCGGGGTCAACGTGCCTGCTGGCCGTGTTCTCAACATCTATGGCACGGCGGGAAACTGTGTGGCCAACTTCAACAGAGGAGGCTTGATAACGGTTTACGGGAATGCGGAGGATGATGTCGCGGATGCGATGGTTGGCGGCCGTGTAGTCATTCATGGGAACGCGGGCGACGTTTTGGCGCAGGCTTTCCAAGCAGGTGAAATCTTCGTTCGGGGAAGCGCGGGCAACAGGGTGGCTATCCAGATGCGTGAATTCCGTGAACACAGGCCCTATCTCATAATCGGCGGGAGGGTTGATGACTATCTCGGCGAATACATGGCGGGTGGTGTTGTAGCGGTTCTGGGTGTGGACAGCTTTGACAGCGACGAATGCTTGGTTGGACGGTGTGTGGCCACGGGGATGGTCGGCGGCGTCATCTACGTCAGAGGCCGTGTCGATAGATGGCGGATAGGGCTGCAGCCCCCGAGAGAAGACGTCAAGAGATACCTCCGCGGCCTCCTGCTCGAAGGCCAAATAGACCAGCCAACATACACAAAACTCATCACACTAGAGAAGCTAACCATCCAAGACCTCCGCGAAAACCTCCCACCCGAACCCTTCAAACGTATATCAAAACTCTACACCTCAAAATACTACAGAGAGCATCTCGTGTCCTATCGCTGGCTCGGCGAAGCAGACTTGAAGCCTCTCGGCAACGTTCTCCAACGTTTCTGCAGGGAGTTTGGCCTCGGAGAGGATGTGTATCAACGGTTGCTCGAGGAGAAATACACCGTCATAAGGGTGGCTGGAGGGGCCTCAGACATCCTGTTGCCCGAGGAAGGCTAAACCTCGAGAAGTTTGGCCAAAGCCTCGACGGTCGTTATCCCGAAGCGTCTAAGCACACGCAACCGTCTATGATAGCTCTCGTCAACCTCGTAACCCATCTGCCTCAGCAGCCGAGAAACCCTCTTCATACTCCTTATACCCTCGCTGTCAAAATCGAGAAGCAGAATGATTTTACGCGGCCGAGGCATCCTATCCAACTCTCCCCAAAACCTGCTAACATGAATAATCCTACCAAGAAACCCAGCGGCGCGCAGAGCCCTCTCATCCCTAACACCCTCCACAAGAACAACAACGTCTTCGACTGCTTCCGCTACAAGATTCTCGAGTGTTTTTCGAAATTCTTCATAATGCATTTCGTCGAGCATGATGAGACGCCGTCCAACAAGATGCTCATCAGATGATTAATTTTAGTTTTCTAACTTTTGGAAAGTGTAAGTTTTTGCATATGAGTTGGCCAAAAATGGCTTGAAAATCGCGTGTTGATACATACGAGCGTATTACCTTTAGTTATAACATGTCAAGTCACCAGCTGGGAGCAAATGGAGGTGATGGGAAGGAGATGAAGGTTGTAACGGTGCATTTGCCCGAGCCGTATCTACAAGCCATCGACGAGTTGGTGAAACGCAGACTCTATCCCAACCGGGCAGAGGCCATACGCATGGCCCTAAGAGACTTCATCCGCACGGAGGTACAGATAAGTGAGTAGCGTAGAAGAACTCACACAGGCGACAGAGGAGATAAGAATCAAGCTAATCGGAGTAGGCGGAGCAGGATGCAACACAGTCAACAGGCTTAACGCGCTCGGCCTGACAGGCGTATACACAATAGCCGCGAACACAGACCTGCAGCATCTCGACATGGTGAGAGCCGACAAGAAGATTTTACTCGGCAAATCGGTTACACGGCTCCGTGGCGCAGGAGGCGACCCAATCCGCGGAAGAAAAGCCGCTGAAGAATCGGAGGAGGAGATCCGAAGGGCCCTCGAGGGAGCTGACATCGTCTTCCTCGCGGCAGGGCTTGGAGGTGGAACAGGAACAGGTGCGGCGCCGGTTGTCGCACGCATAGCACGTGAAGAAGGCGCGACGGTGGTCGGTGTAGTCTCTCTTCCCTTTGTTTTCGAGGGCATGGTGAGGAAAAGAATTGCTCAGGCAGGTCTTGAGGAGCTGAAAAACTACACAAACACATCGGTCGTCGTCGACAACAACAAGCTCCTCGACCTCTATCCACAGCACAACCTGCGGAGAGCTTTCAGCCTCGCCGACGAAGTCATCAGCAACATGATACAGAGCATAACCGAGTCCATCGCCAAACCCGGCCTCATAAACATCGACTACGAAGACTTCAAGACAGTAGTTAGCAGAGGCAAGCTGGCATCGCTGGGAGTAGGCCGCTCCTCCACCCCCAACAGAGCCGAGGAAGCCACGTTCAACGCGCTCCAGTCCCCGCTCCTCGACGCATCCTACGAAGGCCTCTCAGGCGCCATAGTCCACGTCTGCGGCGGAGAAGACATGCAGCTCGCGGAAGCTGCGCGGCCGGCAGAGATTGTCTCGGAACTGATGGGTGATGACGGGTTGGTGATATGGGGTGCGCGGATAGACGACACCCTCAGCTCAACGATGCAGGTCTCGCTGATACTCACAGGCCTCTCCTCAACCGAGCAAGTCGTAGAAATCAACGAGATAACCCCCGCAAGCGTCGACCAGCGGATCAGCGACGAAAACGGAGAAGAAATAGACAGGATACTGGAGCAGCTGGGCATCAAGCCCGTCTCCCAGATCCCATAAAACAAAAAACCACCTTTTTATCATTTTATTCTCTGTTGAAGAGAAGGGTTGAGCAGAGTGTTTTAGGGCTTTTGACGAGTCGCCGCTCTATACGCCGTTTCCGCAAGTCTTCGATGAGTGAGGAGGTCCTCGGCATGATTGTGGAGAGTGGGCAGATGGCTCCATCCTATTTCCAAGCATATTCAATCATCTGGCTCAGGTCTGAGCAGTTGGTTGACGCCGTGCATGATGTCTGTGGCTCCGAGGCCATCAAACAGGCTTCCGCGGTTCTCCTCATATGCTTGGATTTTAACAGGCTAAGCGTTTTAGCGGAAACAGTTTCCTCGGAGAATTTCCTCAAGCTTGACACATATCCAGCCGAGACGCTGTTATCTGTTTTTGAGCTGGGGCTGGTTGTCGAGAACATGGTTATCGCCTCCGAGGCCCTTGGCTACGGCACGCTGCTGCTTGACTGCGGCATATTCGAGTGCGAGAGATTATCAGCCTTGCTGAAGCTGCCGACTGGAGTGGTCCCCATAGTTCTTCTCTTGATAGGTGAAAAAGATGAAACGCCTCCGCCTCGGCCTAGGTGGCCTCTCCAAAACATTCTCCACATCGACGGCTACAAACCAGTAACAAGCGAAGAGGCGCGAAAATACATCGCAACAGCCGACCAAATCCTCTCAAGCGAAAGCTATCTCAAAAAATATGCAAACTTCTCGGGAACCTATCCCGAATACCTCGCCGAGCAGCTGCGCGCAAACAAGGAGATCAAACAGTCATACGCCGCTCTCTCATCTTTTCTGAGAAAACAGGGGGTAAAAGTTTAGCCAGAGTCGTTTAAATTCTCCGCAAACCGAGAACCGCCGATGAGCTTAGAGGAAGAGGTCATATCCATCATATCCGAATACGTGGAGCCTATAGAGGAAGCGGTTGAGAAGCTCACACCAAAAATATTTGACACAGGCTTTCTCGTTAAGGAGTTTGGTGAACCTGTTTACCGCTACAGCCCCGAGTCTTTTACCGAGGGGCTGGCGAAACCGTTTTGGGAGCTTTTCAGGAGAGGTGGCAAGAGATGGAGGCCGGCTCTTGCTGTGATAGTCTATGAGGCGCTGGGCGGCAGGGACCCGGGCATCTACACCTTGGCCGCTGTTCCCGAAATCATCCACAACGCCACCCTGATAGTTGACGACGTCGAGGACGGCAGCCTCATGAGAAGAGGAGAGCCATGCATCCACCGCATCTACGGCATAGACATCGCCATCAACGCAGGCAATGCCTACTACTACATCCCAGTATACATGGCCGCAAAAAAGCTGCCCAAAACAGTTGCCACACTCTTTCTCGAGAAATACCTTGAGACGATGACAAGGCTCAGCCTCGGCCAAACCATGGACATCGTCTGGCACAGAGGCCTTGTCTCAGACATCACCGAGGAGCATTATCTCCAGATGGCGGCGTTCAAGACAGGTGCTTTGTCACGGTTCGCCGTAGAGCTTGCAGCCATATACGCCGAACGCCAAGACCTTCTCGATGAGCTCGGGTTATTCGGCGAAGTCGTCGGAACAGCTTTCCAGATACAGGACGATTACCTCAACATCTTCGGCGAAGAAGCCAAATACGGCAAGGAGATAGGCGGCGACATCACCGAGGGCAAATACACCCTGATGACCGTGTATGCTCTTGCGCATCTACCCGCCGAGAAAGCCTCACGGCTCAGACAAATACTTCAGAAGCACACATCCGACAGACAAGAGCTCGAGGAAGCGATAAGGCTCATCAGAGAATCCGGCGCAGACAAGTATGCACGTGAGGTTATGCGGCGAAGCGTTCAAGAGGCATGGAACAGAGTTGAGCCTCTTCTTCCCGAGACACCTGCAAAAACAAAGCTCAAAAAACTCGCCACATTCCTCATAGAGAGAACCCTCTAAAAACACATAAGCAGGCTGCGACAACGAGTGCCGTGAGCGTTAAGATAGAGGTTGTTAGTGTTGAGATTCCCGAGGGCTGCAACGTGGTCTTCGGCGTCTCGCACTTCATCAAAACCGTTGAAGACATTTACGAGGCGGTTGTTAACACCGTTCCTGGCGCTAAGTTTGGGCTTGCGTTTATGGAGGCGAGCGGCGAATGCCTCGTCCGACATGAGGGAACTGACCCGGAGCTGCGGAGACACGCCGCCGAAACCATGCTCAAAATAGGCTGCGGCCACGCCTTCATCCTCTTCATAAAAGGCTTCTACCCCATCAACATCATGCAGCGGCTCAAAGACGTGCCCGAGGTATGCACAATCCTCGCCGCGACAGCCAACCCCCTCCAGATAATAGTCGCCGAGACGGAGCAGGGCCGCGGAGTCCTCGGAGTAGTCGACGGACACAAGCCAAAAGGCATCGAAGACGAGAAGCACATCGAAGCCCGCAAACAATTCCTAAGAAAAATAGGCTACAAGCTATAGATTTTCACCAATTTTTTCACCATTCGCCTGTAACGCGGCATATCATCAAATATCCACGAGTTTATTCCATTCATTCTGATAGGCTTTGTCTCCAACACCTCTCTAACCTCCTCTTCCGTGAAAGCTTTTATGTAGTGGCTGGGTTTTTTGAGAAGAAGAATTCTACGATACTCTATTTCGTGAAGATGTGTTATGGGAGTGCCGGGTGTTTTCTCTAGCTGGTCGAGGAGATGCTTGACGTCGTCTAGGTTGATGCTACTTTGTTTTCCTCTTCTGACCCATTCCCTGACACAAGCGTTGAACATTCCAATCACATCGTCAACATATGGCCTGCCGCCGTTGTAATATAGCAGAACAATCGGGTGATTAAGCCAGCCGCGTAACCCGTCTCTGAGAAGACCAGCCTTCCTCAGAAAAATATTCAGAATCTGCTTGGCCTCTACACGCTGTTTACCCAGACGCAGGTCGTCGAGAACTGCGGCCGACCTACTCCAATCGACATAGGGCCTAAAAATCTGCATAACCGATCGTCAAAATTTCTGGGAAAAACGTGATGATTTTCTGGTTAACGAGCGCGAGCCAGAGAAGTCCGCCCAACGTGGTGTTGATGTATGGGAGAAACCAGTAGACACGGTTTATGTCGCGTCCAAATACCAGAACAGATAGCGGCACCGTGGGGTAGATAAGAGCCAAAAAGCTTAGAGGATGAAATCCCGTGAGAGTTACGGCTAGATATGCTAGACCACCCCAGAAAACCGTCACGAGGATCAGCGCCTTTTTTCTGCCCATGACGACGGCCGTGGTCCTGATTCCCACAGAGCGGTCGAACTCTATATCTGGAATCGCTGAGAAAATATGCATAGCAGCTATGTGTAGAAATCCTGCTAAGAGTATTAGTGGGTCGGGCAGACGACCTGAGGCGATATAGTGGCCGAATACGCCGGGCATGATGTAGAGATAGTTAGACGCGAAGTCTAGAAAGGGTCTACTCTTGAAACGTATAGGTGGCGCGCTGTAGAAAATCGACAGAAACAAAAACCCGCCAAAGAGGATACGCGCCATGTTATCTTGAATAAGCATCAGCCCAAAGCTAATGCCAAGCACGCCGAGAAGCATTTTCCGCAACCTAATCCTGTCCTCGCCCATGACTCGGATCTCCTTCAGATCTTTCTTGGGGTTAATGGCGTCAGTTTCCACATCAAAATAGTCGTTAACACCATAAATCAGTATGTTTGCGGGGACGAAGAAGTAGATGAGGTAAATGTAGTATTCGGGGCGGAGAAAGTCGCTGAACCCTGATGCGCCGAGAGTGTAGCCCACGACATATGGCCCCGCGGAGTAAATCCAGAAGCGGAATCGCGAAATTTTGAGCACTTTCTTGACAGTTTCTAGGGCCATGTGAGTTCACCGGGGATAATTTTGTGCCGTAAAGCCATGACAAAATTGAGGTTGGCCCTGTAAACCACCCTCCTCTTTCTTGGTTTAATCTTACGCAGAAAAACCATCCAAGGATTTCTGTAAATAATCTTCGCGGTCCACTTGTACATGTCAGCAGCCGTCTTAATCGGTATAAGAAAACGGTAGGGAATGTATCTATAGCCTTGTTCAGCGAACCGCTGCCACTCAAGATAACGCTCGATCTGCCGCCGGATAAACTTTGCAAAATTCTCCTGTTTTCCGCAGAAACGCGACGGCTCAAAATCTTCAATCCCATACATCCTCATCTCCTCATAGGGTAGATACTGGCGGCCCAGCTCATAGTCTTCGCGAATATCTCTTATGAAGTTGATGTACTGCATAGCTCGGCCGAGAAACCTTGCGTAGATATAGGACTCTTCCGGCAAGTCTAGGATTTTAGCCATAAAGAGGCCAACAACCTCTGCGGAGCCATACATGTAGACGCAGAGCTCATCAAGTGTGTAGTATGTTTTGCGGTAAAGGTCTGACTGCATAGCGTCAAGAAAAGCTGTTACCCATTCCTGCTCGAATTTCTTCCGGTTGGCGAGTTCTATGAACTCGGTGATGACGATGTCTGATGATGGATATCCAGCTGCAGCTCTCTCATACTCTTCTCTGAAGGTATAAAATCCCTCAATATCCTGCGGGATTGTGTCCACATAGTTGTCTGCTTTTCGCAGGAATGCGTAGAGTTTGAATACGTCTACTTTGACGTTGGTGGGGAAGAAGAGAGTACTGTTGAAATAGGTTGTGCTCCCTCTTTGGAATAGGTTGAGAAAGGGTTTCGCGACGGGCGGAGGGTTTGGAGAAAACATTTACATCATCTCCTTTCGCAGTTTGTTGCGAATAATTTCGGCGGATATCAGAACCATCGGTACACCTATTCCCGGGTGAGTATATTGGCCGCTGTAGTAAAGGTTCTTTACTTTTTTGCTTCTGTGCCGAGGTCGCCAGAAAGCTGTTTGGCTAAGTGTGTGGGCGAGTCCTAGCGCCGAGCCCTTGTATGCGTTATAACGTGTTGAGAAGTCTCTTATGCTGAAGAATTGTTTCAAAACGATGTTTTCACGGATGTTTTCGCCTGTTTTCTGCTCGAGGTCACGGAGAACGTTGTTGAAGAGGACTTCGCGTTTATTGTCGTCATCTTCTATTCCGTAGGCAACCGGTATCAGTATAAAGACCGCTTCTCCTCCTGCCGGTGCAGCTGTATCATCTATCTTCGATGGAACATGCACATAGTAGGAAGCATATTCAGGCCATTTTGCATATCGTGGATCGAATATTTGATAGAAGTTTTCGCCCCAGTCTTTTTCGAGGAAGATGTTGTGCGGAATAAGGTTTTTGATTTTTTTGTCAACTCCAACGTACGCGATAAGAGCTGATGGGGTGAACATGCGTTTGTTCCAGTAGTTGGCGTCATAGGTGCGGTAACGTGGCTCGAGAACCTTGGTCTCGAAATTTGCGTAGTCGGCGTTGACCACGACAGCGTCAACATTTATTGAAAATCCGTTTGCGTGGACACGTTCGGCTCTTGAGTTTTTCACCTCGATTTTTTTAACCTCATGGCCGAGGAGAAACTCCACACCTTCCTGCTTCGCGAGCCTGTATAATGTGTCGACAACCTGTCTAATACCGTGCTCAGGCATGTAGACGCCTTGGACAAGTTTGACGTAGTTGAGTATGGCGTAGAAAGCCGGTGCCTTGGCTGGAGGTGTTCCGATGAATCCGATGGAGTAGAGAAGCAATTTACGGGCCTTATCGGATTGGAACCATTTTTTGACATATGATTCGACGGATTCAAATATGTTGATTTTGATGCCTTGGGCAAGTATCTCCGGGTTGATGAAGCTGAGGGGTGAGTCGAGGTCGAGGTAGAGGGTTTTGGATATGCTTTGGTAGAGCTCTTCGCATTTCGTAAGAAACCTTCGGAGCTTTTCACCCCCGTTTGGCTCAAGGTGGTCGAATAGAAGGATGTTTTCCTCAAGCTCTGCCGATATATCGAGCCTAACTCCGTCATCGAAGTAGACCCGGTACCCTGGATCAAGCTTCAGAAGGTTGTAGAAGTCAGAGGTTTTTTTGCCAAAATGGCTATAGAAACGGTCGAATATTTCCGGCATCAGATACCAGGTGGGGCCCATGTCGAAGGTGAACCCGTCGCGGCTGAACACTCCCGCTCTTCCGCCGACATTCTCGTTTTTCTCGACAACAGCAACCTCATGACCGTCCCTAGCCAACAGAGCCGCTGCCGCAAGCCCGCCGACGCCAGCGCCTATGACCGCGATTCTCAACCCGGCTTTAGCATCGGTCCATTACTATAAAATTCTAATCCTGTTACAAGGAAATATCAGAACGGGTATTGTCATCACCGTTCAGAAATACCCGCTCTCATCACGTCTAGAATGTTTTTACACCCGCTTTTAAATAAATTCCACATCGTTTTTGCATGGACGTGAGTAGTCTATTTAAAGGTAACAAAAATCAACATAAAAAAGCCACCCCGACAAATCAACCGCCGGGTGAATACACGTAAAATGCCTGATAAACATGAGCTTGTTCTGACCCGGCTTGTTCTCGATGTGCTAAAGCCCCATAAACCCGGGATGGTCGAGTTCGCGCAGGCTTTGACGGGGCTCAAGGGTGTGACGAGGGTGGAGGTATCCATCATAGAGGTTGACGCAGACACCGAAACCGTCAAACTAACCATAGAAGGCAACAACATCAGCTACGAGCAGATCGCCAACGCCGTCAAACAACTCGGCGCCGCAGTACACAGCGTAGACCAAGTAACCTACGCACAGCCAGGCAAACAATAAACATAAAAACCATTCAGCACAAAAATACATCAGCCCCGTCGTCTAGCGGCCAAGGATGCGGGCCTTTGGAGCCCGCGACGTGGGTTCAAATCCCACCGGGGCTAATCTTGACAAAAAAATGGATGGCTATGCAGCTGCGAATAGGCAACATCCTTTCCCTCTCAAGATATGCAGCTAACGTTGTAGAGCGGATGTGATTTGCAGGTTTTCAGTTGATTTCGACAAGCTCGTCCGCAGGTATGAACCTGCTGTACCAGCTTCGGTATTTTTCGGGAGTTGTTATGTGGAGCTGAATAGGCGCCTCAAGCTGCTTATAGACCTCAACCATCATTTCATACTTTCTCGACAAATCATCTGTTACGACGAGGATGTCTATGTCGCTTGCGGCTGTGTATCGGCCGCGGACAACTGAGCCGAAGACAAACACTCTAACATCAGGGTCGAATCTCTTGAGGATACGTTTTACCTCAGCACCCACCTCTCTGTAACGCCTTAGATACTCGAGCAGCCTCGCCTCATAGTTTCTCGACAATAGGCTTAAACACCTCCACGACAAACCTGTAAACATCCCTGACCTCCTTCTCTTCAAACCTGTAGGGCAGATACCGTGAGACTATGTAGGCTTCTTCAAGCCTCGCTACATAGTGCAGCTTTGCACTATCCTCAACCATGGCTAGTAGCTCGGGTTTGTTTTCACCTAGAATACGGATAAGCGTCCTCAAAGAATGTGTTCTCGGATAACTTCCACGATTGACTAAGAGCTTATACTTCAGAATAAGTTGACAATATTGTTCGAGGTTAAACATGGCCAGATCCCATTCATGTTCATCCATTAAGTTACGTGCGTTACGTAAAAAAGCTTCAGCCCTCGACTTCAGCAGCTCAGCATCGTCCGCCGACAACCCACATATAGTTAGGCCAAGGGCATGTAAAAAGGCTACTGATTCGCCAAGCCTGATTGACGCGTCTTGGTGTGTTTGCTTGTTCACGTTTATATTTTGTATGGTGTTGATGGTTGGCGATGGGGCCTGAGGCTTCTGGTTCGAGGGCTGTGTTGAGGGCTGTCGAAGTGGTTAAGAGATATGATGAGCTACGGGCTTTGGATGGTTTGTCACTTGAAATGTATGAGGGCGAGGTTCTCGGACTGATAGGCCCCAACGGAGCAGGTAAAACTACTTTCGTGAACGTGGTATGCGGGCTGATCAAGCCCGATTCTGGGAAGGTGTATTTCTATGAAGAGAATATTTTGGAGAAGAATGTGTATGAGCTGGCGCGAGCCGGCATAGTGAAGACCTATCAGATTCCAAGGGTTTTCGGTAACTTGACTGTTTTAGACAACTTGGTTGCTTCAGCTTCGTGGCTGAAAACCTCTGTGGAGGAGCTGCGCAAGGCTGCATTCGATAGCCTCCGTCTTGTGAAGCTGGATGTAAAAGCTGACTTGCTGGGCTCTCAGCTGAGCGGCGGCGAGAGAAAGCTTCTCGAATTCGCCAGAGCCATGATGCTTAAGCCAAGGCTTCTCCTTCTCGACGAACCTTTCGCAGGAGTGAACCCTGTACTGAAGAACACGCTCATAGATGCGTTGAAGAAGGTGAACGAACAGGGGTTATCTATTTTGATTGTGAGCCATGACATGGCTGAGATTAGGCGGCTTTGTAGAAGGGTTGTTTTTATGGCGGCTGGTTCGAAGCTTTTGGAGGGTTCGCCGGATGAGGTTCTGCGAAATGAGGAGGTGGTCAAGCTTTACCTTGGGGTGAAGAGACGTGCTGCGGGCTGAAAACCTCTCCGTCGCATACGTCGGCGACATACTTGTCCTCGACGGCGTAAGTGTCCAAGTCGAGCCTGGGAAGGTTTATGCGGTCATCGGCCCAAACGGAGCAGGTAAAAGCACCCTCCTCAAAACACTATTTGGTTTTCTGAAGCCCAAAAGCGGAGAGATACTGCTCGACGGTAGAAAGATAACCTCTGCACCGCCTCATGAGAGAATCAGGATGGGCGTTTTCTATATTCCGCAGGAGAGCGGCATCTTCGGCTCGATGACTGTGAAGGAGAATCTGGAGCTGGCGGCGTGGCTTTTTAGAGGGAACAAGGCGCTTGTGGCTGAGAGGGTTGAAGCCGTTTTGAACCAGTTTCCCCGTCTCAGGGAACGGCTTTACACAATGGCGGGCAAGATGAGCGGCGGCGAGCAGAAGTTTCTCGAGCTCGCTAAAGCGTTGATGAATGAGCCGCGTTACCTCTTGATAGACGAGCCGACGGTAGGTCTTTCGCCTGCGATGGCTGACATGGTTTACGACGAGCTCCGCAAACTCACGGGAAGAGACATAGGAATTTTGATTGTCGACCAGTATGTTGACAGAGTGTTGGAAATAGCTGACTATGTCTATTATGTGGAGTTGGGGAGGATAAAGGCGGAGGGCTCGGTTGACTATATCAGACGCGGTGAGTTTCTTTTCGAGTAGCTATACGTCGGCTATTTTTCTCGAGATTTTAGGATACCTGTAGATTAGGTGGCTCAGCCCCCGCGGCATGGCAAGCGTAACAGCCATAACCACTGTACCGAATATGACGAGGTGAAGATATGGGAAACGGATAAGCAACGCGTCTGATATGAAGAAGAATAAGCCAGCTCCTACGAGAGGTCCCAGAAGCGTGCCTCCGCCACCCATCAGGAGGGAAGCCAGCACAGAGACGTTGAGTGTGATGGAGAAGAAGCCGGGATGCGCGTAGACATGTGTTATAGCTGTCAGCCCTCCGATCACTCCTGCGCAGGCGGAGCTTAGAACATATGCTGCGAGCTTTGCTTTGGCTGTGTTGATTCCCATGGATTCGGCGACATCCTCATCTTCCCTTATTGATTCGAGCATGTATCCGAATCGTGTTCTCTTCAGGTAGAGGGTGAGTATGAAGAGGGCGGCCACCGTCATGTACATGGCTATGTATGAGCTGGTTACGTTGTAGGTGAAGTAGGCTGCTATGGGCAGTCCTTCGCTATAGTTGAATGCGGGGATGTTCACTATTATTACCCGTACGGCTTCTCCGAGTCCGAGAGTAGTTATAGCGAAATATGGTCCTCTTATTTTCAGGATTGGTCGGCCGATTAGGTAGGCTACGGCGGCTGATGTAATGGCTGCGACGGGGACGAAGAAGTAGGGGTCTACTCGGGTTGTCGTTGTGAGGTAGGCGACGGTGTAGGCGCCTATCCCATAGTAGGCGATGTGGCCGAAGTTGACGTAGCCGGTAAATCCTGTGATGAAGTTGAGGCTCATCACCAGTGCGAGCATCTGTAAAAAGCTCCAGAAGTAGGCGATTAACGCGGTGTTTCCAGTAAGCAGCGGCAAAATGGATATGCCGAGCAGCAGGACATAGAGTATGAGGCCGATTTTAAGCCGTTGTCTACCTGCCTCCACGGTAACGCACCATGATGACTATGACGATGGTTATGAAGGCCACGGCTGGGCTTATGCTCTGGGTGAAGTATACGCCGACGAGGCTTTCTACAAGTCCCATGAAAATGCCTGCGAGAAGAGTTCCTATGATGTTCCCTACTCCGCCGAGGACGACTGAGGCGAAGGAGTACATGAGGTAGCCGTCGCCAGAAGACGGTGTAAACGGGTTGACTAGGGAGATCATGGTGCCTGAGAAGAAGGTGATGCCGAGGGCTATTCCCATGCTTATGGCGAAGACGTTGTCGACATCTATTCCCACGGAAGCTGCTCCTACACGGTTGGCGACGACTGCTCTAATGGCTTTGCCGTAGTATGTGCGTTGAAGCAGCATATAAAGCAGCAGGAAGCAGACTATTGTTGAGACAAGGGCTATGAGCCTGGCCAAAGGTATCCTTGTTCCAGCTAGTTCAAGGCTTTGGATGAGCCATGGAATTCCCCTCACATCGGGGCCCCATATATTGAGGATGGAGTTGCTGAGCAGAAGCGAGAGGCCGAAGAAGAAGAGGAGCGAGGTGGATGGCTCGAGTGCGACCACTTTACGCCCAACACCCTTGTAGAGAACATATCCCACGGCAAAGCCCAATGCCACGGCGACGGGGGCTGTGAGAAGCGGCGGAGCACCCACAGCTGAGAAGAATACATACGCGATGTACGCCGCGAGAATGATGAAGGAGCCGTGGGCCAGGTTGACCACTCCGAGAACACCCCATATAAGCGAGAGGCCCACGGCAGCTATTCCGTAGACCGCCCCCATAAGGAGGCCGTTAACAATGGCTTGAAAAAAAATTTGGGGATTAAACATTTACCACGACGGCTTCGGGAAAATCAGATCCGCCGTAGCAACCTCTGGAGGCCAGACGACCTGCTTCTGTCCCCTTTGCCACTGTAGGAGAACAAGTTCGTGTCCGACTTGGTTGCCTGTTGCCGGGTCTATCTTTAGGCGGCCGTAGAAAGTCGTTATGTCGATGTCGTTGAACGCCGCTCTGAGTTTTGCGTTGTCGAGGGTGCCTGCTTTCTCAATCGCTGCTGTGATGTAGAGGCCTGCCGCGAAAGCTGCTGCAGAGTGGTAGGATGGCTCGCTGTTCCATTTCTGTCTAAACTGTGTTATGAACTCATCGATTGTTGGTCCGTAGGTTATTTTTGGTTTTGTTTGAGGCTCCCAGTGTGAGGGAGCTAGTATGCCTTCCGATGCCTCTTTGAGGGCGTCGTAGAAAGCTGGCAGAGACGGGCTTACGAGTAGGCTCATCAGCTTCACGTTTATGCCAAGTTCCTTGGCCTGTCTTACGAGAAGAACCTCATCCTCGTAGTGGCCTCCGCCGAGGATAGCGTCCACGTTCAAGCCCTTTATCTTGGTGAGAATGGGTGAGAGGTCTTTCGCGTCGCGTGGATACATCTCGAACGCCACAACTTTGACACCCTTCTGCTCCGCATAGGCTTTGGCGCCTTCGGCGACAGACTTGGCGAATGCATCGTCTTTATAGATGATGGCGACCGACGGGTTCTGCACCTTCTTGAGCAGAATGTCTATCGCCTGTGTCAGCATTTTGCTCGCAGGTGTATATGTTCCAACTATGTTTTTGTATCCCTGTTTGAAGATTGTGTCGGAGTTTGCGCCGACCACGACCATCAGCCTCCCATATTTCTCGGTTATTCCAGCCGCCGTTAGCGCGAGAGTGCTTGAATACGGTGACAAGAGGATGTCTACTTTGTCCTCGTTTATCAGCTTCTCATAAAGCCGTATGACCTCGTCTTTGCTGGATTTGTCGTCATAATATTTTAGCTCGACTTTGTAGTATTTGTTCTGGTCCTTGACGTAGATTCCGCCTTTGGAGTTTATCCAGTCTTTCCAGAGCTCGATGCCTTCGAGCTGTTTGCGGCCGGGGACCGCGAAGTCGCCTGAGATGGATATGGAGAAGCCTATGACGAGCGGTTTCTCGGCGACGGTTGGTGTGGAAAGCTGCTGAACAGCGAGGTAAACACCTATCCCCGCAACAACTGCTATGACCAACACCGCAACAACCAGAGTTGTTGATACCGCTCTTGGGTTCACAGCTCTTCACAGCCTCACCCAAGTTAAAAGTCTTTACCCGAAAATGCTGAGAACAGCGTCGATAATGCTTTTGTCGGCTGGCCTTATTATGGGATACTTGACGCCTGCCTCGCGGTACTGGTCGATTTTCCGGCGGACTTCCTCTGCTGTGCCGACTGCAGTTAAACCTTTCAAAACGTCTACTGGAATCTCCGCCATCAGCTTCTCATATCCGCCTGTGTTGTAGGCTTCGAGCATCTTCTCTATGAGTTGTGGCGTGATGTATGGCTCGCCGACGTTGAGCCGCGGTTTCACGGCGAAGTCAACCATCAGCGGGCTAAGCTTGCTCGCAACCTCTCGCCTAACATAGTCCACCGCAGGTTTCTCGGCATCAACTGCCGTAACTATTAAGCCAGCTATCTGAAGCTGGTCGGGGTCACGGCCCTTCTCTTCAGCTGCTTTGCGGACGATTCTGATAGCGTTTCTACAGTATTCTACTGAGGTCGTTGCGTTAAGTAGGACGCCGTCGGCGTATTCCCCTGCTATGCGGAGGCCCTTGGCGCTTGTCGCAGCCACCCACACAGGTATGTTGCTGCGGAGGGGTTTGAAACCGAGACCGGCCTCCCTCAAGCGGAAGTGCTTGCTCTCGTAGGTTATTTTTTCCCCGGTCAAAAGCCTCTTGAACAACGTGATATATTCGACAAGTGTTTCAGCGGGGTCGGCGTATTCGAGCCCGTGCTTAGCCATGTGCTGTTTTGTGCATGCTCCCAGAGAGAGAACTATTCTCCCGCCCGAGAGCTCGTCAAGTGTGGCGAAGGTTTGGGCGAGCACAAGCGGTGACCTGAGTCTAACCACCTGTGTGCATCCGAGGAGAGGTTTCTCAACAGCGAGGGCGAAGGACGTGAGAGTGGTCACTGCATCGCGGAATGTTTGCAGCGTCTCGGAGAAGAAAACCATGTCGAATCCCAGCTCCTCCGCCTTCTTCGCATAGCTGGTCATCTCCCGGACGGTCATCGACGGGTCATAGCCCAACCCAAAGCCCAGCCACTTCTCCATAACAGGTAAAACACATCCTCTACAGCCACTATTTATCGCATATCTGGTCAGTGGAGAACCCTGTCTACTCGACCACGTTTGTCCGCGCCTGTTCGCGGAGGAATGTCAGTAGATAGTGTGGGCCTCCTACTCCTTTTCCAGTTGCGCCGCTTGCTTTCCAGCCGACGAATGTTTGTGCGCCGGGCCATGCTCCCGTGGTTGCTCCGCCTTTTCTGTTGGCGTAGGTTACGCCGAACTCGATGTTGTTGAAGAAGCATTCGACTTCACGTGGGTCTTCGGAATAGATACCCGCGGTTAGGCCGTATTCGGTGTTGTTGGCTTCTTTCAAGGCTTCTTCAAGGGTTTCGAACTCCGCTACCAGCAGTATGGGAAGGAAGAGCTCCTGCTTGAACAAGGGGTGGCTGCGGGGGAGCTTGTCTATGATGGTGGGCTGGACGTAATAGCCTCTGTCAAACAAGCCGCCGCCAAGCACTTCGCCGCCGTAGAGAATTTCTCCACCGTCGCGCTTCGCCGTCTCCACGTAGCTGCGGAAGTTTTCGACGGCTCGTTTGTTTATTACGGGGCCGAGGAACACTTCTCGGAGACGTGGGTCACCTATCTTGATGCGGCTGGTCTCTTTCACCAGCTCCTCGATAAACCTGTTCTTTATCTCACGCTGGACATAGACGCGTGATGTTGCGGAGCATTTCTGGCCGCCGTAGCCGAATGCGGCTCGCACGACACCTAGCACAGCTTTGCCGATGTCCGCGTTCTTGGTGACTATCGTCGGGTTCTTGCTCCCCATCTCGAGCAAAATCGGCTTGGGATAGGGCTGGGAGGATGTGAACCTGCGGTAAAGCCTCATGCCCACGTCTTTTGAGCCTGTGAAAGCGATGCCCGCGACATCCGGGTTGGACACTATCTCGTCCTCGAACGCGGAGCCGGGGCCCGTGACATAGTTGATTACGCCGGGCGGCACTCCAGCGTCCACAAAGACGCGGTAGAGCAGCAGACCGGATAAGGGTGTTTCGCTTGTTGGCTTGAAGACCACCGCGTTGCCTGTTATCAGGGCGCCGAGCATCATGCCGTTGGCGAGCATGAAGGGGAAGTTGAAGGGTGAGATGACCACCCAGACACCGTAGGGCCTTGCAACCATTCTGCACTGCTCTCCGGGGCCGCCGGGTCCCATCTCAAACTCATAGCCGTTGTTCTTCTCCATCACTTGGGCATAGTATTTGAGCGCGTCAATAGCCTCCCAAGCCTCGGCCAAGGCCTCGAGCCTATTCTTGCCAGCCTCGTAGGTGATTACGGCGGCTATCTCAAATTTTCTCTCGTCAATCAGTTGCGCGGCCCGACGCATCACACGCACTCTTTCACGCCAATCCGTGTCAGCCCATTCCCTGAACCGTTTCTTGGCCTCGGCGATTGCTTGACGCATGTGCTCCGCGCCTCCCTTCTGAAAATAGCCCACTATAACCGAGGTATCGATGGGGCTACGGGTCTCAAACTCTCCCTGCTCCGAGAAAACCTCGCGGCCACCTATTAGCATGGGATAATGTTTTCCTAGAAATTTTTGCTCAACATCTTTCAAGGCTTTTTCATAGGCTGGGTGAAGAGACTCGTCGGCAAATAGAGATACATAGGTTATCTTTTTCTCCGTCATTTCACATTTACAAGTAACGTTGATTGACTAAATATGTTTTTCTTGTCTGATCTCCTGTATGCGGTTGTATATGTTTGCGACGGTTTGTCTTGGGTTGGCTGAGTAGATGATGGCGCGTCCGATGTTGACGAGTATTGTTGAGCCGCCTGCTTTAACGGCTGTGATGAGGTCTCCGCCTTGTGCGCCCACGCCGGGGAAAAGAATCATCTTTTCAGCACCTATGGCGTCTCTCACAGCTCTTATCTCTGCCTCCCCCAACTCTGGATGCAGCCCCACAACAACACCTTCGGCCCCGTTTTCAACAACCTCTTCCAGAATTTTTTGGTAAACTTTTCTGTCGTCGGCGAGTGTTGCTCTGAAATATTTGCTTGACTCGGGGTTGGATGGATGCAGCAACACGATGATTCCGACGTTGTTTGCTTCGCCGTGTTTCACAGCCTTTGACAGCGTTCCCATGATTGGGTTAAATGTTATGAAGTCATAGCCCATCTCTGACACCAGCTTGATGCCTGCTTTGACGGTGTTCTCTATGTCGCACATCTTGCAATCATAGATTGAGACCAGCCCCATGTCCCGTATTTTACCGGTTAGTTTTCTGTGGTCGGTCAGCGAAAAGTCTCGGACAAAGTTTTCGTTGACTTTGACTGCCGCGATGTAGGGGTCTACGGCGTCAACCATGTTGAGGCAAAACCGTAGCTTCTCGCTTGTTTGTGGGTGTAAGTCCGGGTTTGGGTCGAGGCCGAGGCAGATAATCGAGCTTCTCTGCTCCAAGGCCTTTCGAAACCTTTCCAGTGGACTGTTGCTCACGAAAGCTTCACCACACCGTAATCTCTGTAATACCGGATCCAGTCTTCACGCTCCTCGGGAGGAAGCTCGCCCTTAATCATCTCATAGATGCTGGAGGCTGTGAGAATTGGGTGAACCTTGACACCGAGCGTCTTCTCAAGATATTCCACGGCGCTCACCTCCTCTTCCTCGGATGTCTCCTGCCTGTCTACAGCGACCACAACGGCGACAACTCTGTGACTGCCAAGCGAGTCAAGCTTCTTTATCGACGCCGCCTTCGTTCTTCCCGTCGTCACGGTGTCGTCCACTATCAGTATTTTCTGCCCCGGCTGGAAATACTCGGAGCCAACTATGCTGCCGTCCATTGCGACGTCACCATACTCTTTCACCTCTTTTCTATCATATAGGAACCGCTTGTTTATGCCATAGTATTCTTTCAGTCCTTCGCAGACGAGTGATGCGAGGTTGATGCCTTTGTAGGCGGGGCCGAAGACGAAGTCAAAATCTTCAAGAATGTTTTCTTTGAGGAGAAGCGCTATATAGCTGGCGAATATCCACCGGAGCTTGGACAGCGACTCGCCATCGTTTAAAGCACCCATGTTGACGAAGTATGGGCTGACCCTGCCGCTCTTCAGCCTAAACTTCTGACGGTAGCGGAGGCCGCCTTTCTTGACAAGCAGGTCCAACAGCTCACGCTGCACCCGTGTCCTCGACACAAGTATCCCGCTTGAAGCACGCTGCGAAATCTCCTTCACAGCATCCTCGTAGTAGTATACGTATCCGCAGCTCAGGCATTTCAGAGTCGTTAGCTCGAGGTTTTCGGTGTCTAGGTTGACGGAAAACCTGCTGCCGGGGCCCTTCGAGCTGCATAAGGGGTTTCTGCAGTCTATGACGCCCACCACTTCTTTGGGAGGATTTACACGTTCTTTCGACTTCACTCTCCAGTCCGAGATGATATTGATGGTTGCTGTGGGAGAGATTAGGGCGATGACGTTTACGAGGCTCGAGGTGATGTATTCTCCCTCTATCTTGACGAGGTCTTTGCGGCCGAGCTTTGTGGAGGGAACGTTTTTGGCTATGACAGCGGTCGAACCGGGGTCAGGATTGAGAACACTGTAGATGAGAAAACCTTTGCAGGCGGTTATGTGGTCTATTACCACACCGCGCTCAATCTTTTGGACAAGCAGCTTCTGCTCAAGCCGCTCCACTATGAACCCGCGTCAAACAGGTTTTTTCAGATATTTAAGTGAAAAAATGGAATTTTAAATGGCTTTTTTTGCTTTTGCTATCAGGTTGCGGATGTACTCGGGTTTGAGGGGTGTCTGGTCCACTATTACGCCGAGGTGTGCTAACGCGTCTTGGACAGCGTTTGCGAGAGCCGCCGGCGCGGCTATGGCTCCGCCTTCGCCCATGCCCTTGAAGCCTCCGGGCTGCGGAGAAGGTGTCTCCATGTGTTCGATGTTCATGTTGAACATTTCCACAGCGCTTGGGATGAGGTAGTCTGCGAAAGTGCTTGTTAGCAGCTGCCCATTCTCATCATATACAAGCTCCTCATAGATTGCGCCGCCTACTCCATGGGCTACTGCGCCATGTATCTGGCCATAGAGGGTGAGTGGGTTGAGGACGCGGCCGCTGTCGTCGAAGATGTGGTACTCGAGAATTTTCATCTGCCCCGTCTCGGGGTCGATTTCCACCACGGGTATGTGGACGGCGTAGCTGCATGTGGTGAAAGCCTTTGGCTCGTAGTGTGCGGTTGCCTCGAGGCCGGGTTCTGTGTCGGGTGGGAGACGGGTGGGCTGGCGCCACGCTATCTTAGCCACGTCTGCGAAGGTTACGGATTTTTCTGGAGAGTCTTTTACATAGAGTTTGCCGTCGCTTGCCTCGATGTCTTCGGGGTTGGCTTCAAGCATGTGGGCGGCTATGCGTTTCACTTTTGCGAGAAGTGTTTCGCATGCTTTGATGATGGCTCCTCCGACCGCGACGGTGCTGCGGCTCGCCCATGCTCCGAACCCGTAGGGACAGGTCTTGCTGTCTCCCTCGAAAACCGTGACATCATCCATGTTTACTCCGAGGTAGTCCGCGGCAATCTGAGCATAAACAGTGTAGTGGCCCTGTCCCTGGCTCGCCGTCCCCGTCAAGACAACAACCTTGCCCTCGGGCTCGATCCTCACAGTCGCCGAATCGTATCCGCCAACCTCCCATCCAAGGCCCTTGTCAAGCCTCTCGCTGCTGGGCGTAGTGTACTCGACATACATAGCCAACCCAATTCCTATCAAGCGTCCCTGTTTACGGGCCTCAGCCTGCATACGCCGCAGCTCATAGTATTTCGCCAGCTTCAAGGCTTCTTCGAGTGCTTTGGGGTAGTCGCCGCTGTCATATACTATGTTGTGGATGTTTTTGAATGGCATGGCCTCGGCTGGTATGAGGTTTCTGCGACGTATCTCCACGGGGTCGATGCCGAGGTTTGCGGCAGCATCGTTCATCAGCCTCTCCATCACAAACGCGGCCACCGGCCTACCGAATCCTCTATGCGGCGAATATGGAGCCTTGTTGGTGGCTACGCAGAAGACCTCGTATTCGTAGGCGTCGAAGCGGTAGGGGCCGGGGATGGCCGCCATCGTGACCATCACAGGCTGTGTCTCCGTCCAGAAAGCACCATACACACCAATATCGGCGATGACCTTGTCACGTATGGCGAGGAGTTTCCCATCTCTTTTGAAAGCCGCTTCAACGTAGTGGACCTGCTGCCGCTCGTGGCCGCAGACAAGCATGTGCTCGCTCCTTGTCTCCACCCATTTCACCGGCCTTCCCAGCTTCATCGCAAGCTGTATCGTGGAAACCTCCTCGGGCCAGACGCTTGACTTGGGTCCGAAGCCGCCGCCTACATCGGGCGCAATCACCCGTATCCTGTTCTCGGGGTAGTTGAGGGCCTGCGAAAGATATGTCTGAAGGACATGCGGAAACTGTGTCGAGTCCCAGACGGTCAGCTCGCCGCGTGATTTGTCGAAGTCAGCGACCACGCCGCGGCCCTCTATCGGAGTGGGCGCATAGCGCTGGTTGACGTATCGCCTCTGTAGAACAAGGTCAGCCGAGGCGAAGGCTGCTTCTACATCGCCCGCCTTGAAGCTGTAGTTCATGATGATGTTGTTTCCCCACTCCTCGTAGAGTAGAGGCGCGCCGGGCTTGAGGCCCTGCTCAGCATCCACAACCGGAGGAAGGGGCTGAATCTCGACGTTGACCAGAGAGACAACCTCCTCGACGCTGTATCTATTCTTCACAGCCACTCCAACAATCGGCTCGCCGACGAACCTCACCTTGCCTCTCGCGAGAGAAAACCTCGGAACATCACGTAGGCCCTTATACTTCATCCAGCTGGGCAGCGGAGCAGCCTCCTCGGGGAGAAGGGCTGCGACAAAGTCGGGATGTTTCTGTGCCTCTGAAATGTCTATAGAGATTATTCGGCCGTGTGCATAGGGTGAACGTACAAACCCCGCGTAAACCATGTTGGGGAGCTTGATGTCGTCAACATATCTACCACGGCCCGTCAACAGAATCGGGTCCTCTCTCCTCTTAATCGGTTTACCGACATATTTGCCCATCATGTCTACTCACCGTAGGTTATGGTAAAGCGCTGCTTTACCTTTTTCCTGTCCATGTTGCATAGGTTCATGCTGGCGATGGTGTAGACTTTGGTGCATGCGATGAGGTTGGGGATGTAGAGGGTTCCACGCATCTCTTTGCCGGGGCCGCCGGACGGTCCGTAGTTGACCGCCACCACACCGTTTCTCGTCAAAACGTTTGCGTCGGATGACCATGAGAAAACCACGCGTTCAGCAGGTGTGCCGAACACAGCTTTATGTCCCTCGTCTATAGCCTTCACCACAGCGGAGTCCTCGGGAACAGTGGCCCATGCATCGCTCACATAGATGTCGAGCAAAGGCTTGAAGCCATAGCGTTTCTCAACCTCATTCAACATCTCCTCGAGAGCCTCTTTAACGTCCACGGCCGAGTATGGAGGCGGATACCGAAGGTCGACATATAGGTTGCAGAACCACGGTGTCCGGGAGCATCTCCAAGGCCATCCACCCTCTATCGAGCCGATGTTAACAGTCGGCTTCACACCCTGGTGGCTAAACCTCTCCTGATACTTTGGAATCCACTCCTCCAAAACGTTCAGCACCCTGTTCATTCGGAGAATCAGGTTGGTTACGCCGGTGGAATGTGCTGTGTGGACCATCTGGCCTTTGAGATAAAACTTGGCCCAGACGGAGCCGAAGTGTGTCAGCATCAGACGCAGCCCCGTGGGTTCGCCGAGTATGGCGAAATCTGTTACACCGCCGTGTGTTACGAGGTAGGCGGTTCCCGTGCCGTAGCCCCTATACTGTGCACCCCTGTATTGGTCAACCTGCGTCTTCTCAATCTCGCCAACCACTCCCGCGATCATGATGTCGCCCTTCAGCTCCACACCCGCGTTCTGCAGCGCCTCTACAGTCGAGACATACGCCGCCAACGCGCCCTTCATGTTGAAGACGCCCATGCCATATAGCCAGTCACCTTCTCGATAGGCCCATGGAGGCTCAAGCCGGTACACGGGTGAAATTGCCTTAAGTATTTCGGCGGGTTCGCGTGGAGAGAAGGATGTGTCGAGGTGTCCGTTGAACATCAGCGATGGGCCGCCGCCTTTTCCCGGCAGCACGCCGACAGCGTTGAGACGGCCTGGTTCAACCTCCTGAAGCTTGACACGCATCCCCACCTCCTCCATCATCCTAGCATAAGCCTCTGCACACTCGCCCTCGAAACCCGTCGGACTCTCGATGTTAGCCAAGTCAAGCGTCCGCTTAATCGTCTTCTCCACATCAATCTTCGATAAAACGTCCTGTATTGTGGCGGTCATTTAAGCACCCGGCATGCTGAAGCCGCCGTCACATATCACGACGTTGCCTGTCATGTGTATCGAGTCATCCGAAGCGAGGAAGAGCACAACGGGGACGATGTCCTCGGGCTTCGCTATCCTGCGGAGAGGAGTGTGCTCGATAACCCATTTCCTTCTACCGGCTGTCCAATCAGGCCTTGATAGGAGAGACTCCGTCTCCATGTAGCCCGGCGCGACGGCGTTCACCCTGACATAGGGCGCGAAAGCGTTTGCATAGGATTTTGTGAGACCGAGCACACCATATTTCGATGCTGCATACTGTGGCGCACGTGGGCTGCCCGTGGTGATGACGTTGGAGCAGATGTTGACAATCACACCTCTTTTACGCTCAAGCATCCGCGACCCAACCTCATGCGTCATGAACAGCGTCCCCTTGATGTCCACCGCCAGCACATGGTCAATCCTCTCCTCCGTTATCTCCCGCCAAGACATCTGCCCCGGCGCCGTGTCGCCGACGTTGTTAACCAACACATCGATGGGGCCGAACTCTCGCCACGTCTTTTCAACAGCCTGCTTCACCTCATCCCACTTCGTAACATCAGCCTTGACAGTATAGGCTCTAACACCCATCTGCTCAATCTCCTTAGCCGTCTGCAGCGCGGATTCGGCTGACTTGTTGTAGTGAACAACCACATTGCCACCTTCGCGCGCAAACCCAAGAGCAATCAGCCTGCCGAAACCGCGTCCAGCACCAGTCACAAACACATTCAGCCCCTCAAACCGTCGACCCGGCTTCACAGCCCGCCGCTCGACAACAAACTCGCCCTCAATCTTGGGCTCAGTTGGAAGACTACCCCAGCTCATAACATATGAATAACACAGAGCCACAACTTAAAGGATATTCCGAATCCCCCGCTAGCACTGAATCGTGTTTGACAGACACTTGCATGGGGCAACTCCTATATACCCCGCAGTCGCCGAAGAATGAGATGGAGCTGGAAAAATTCGAGGGCATAGTGTCCGCGCTTCTTACACCATCAACAGCTTACAGAGAGAAGATGGCTGAGCTGATAGAGTTCCATCTTAAACATGGTGTCAACGGGTTTTTCGTGCTGGGCACGACTGGAGAAGGTGTCAAACTCGGGCCCTCGGTGAGACAGGAGGTGGCCGAGGCCGCTGTCGAGTACGCGGGTTCACGGGGTCTCGTGATAATCCATGTGGGCGCATCGGACATGGACACAGTTAAGCAGCTTACACGCCACGCCTCGAGAATAGGTGCACACGCCGTCTCCGCAGTCGCCCCGTTCTACTACAGATACGACCCAGAATCCCTCACATCATTCTACCAATCCATCGCAGACATCTCCTCAATCCCCGTGCTTGTATACAACAACCCAGGCCGCCAAGGATACAGCATCCCCTTAGAGGGTCTTAAGAAGATACTGGAAACGGTCAAGCCAACAGTCGGCCTGAAAGAAAGCAGCGGAGACCCGGACATGCTTTTGCAAGTTCTCACACACTTCAAGGGCAGCAGGTTTCTAGGCGCTGGCGGAGACCATCTCATGGTCTACAGCTTCATCGTAGGATACCGGGTTCACGTAAGCTCTCTGGCCTCCATCTATCCCGAAATCGCCATAAAAATCTTTGACCATGTGAGAAATGGTAAACTGGATGAAGCCCTCAGGCTCCAGACCATACTGAACAACGTGAGGGCGGCTCTTAAGAAAATTGGGCCAGACATGGCGGCCAACCGCTACGCCCTCAGGCTCAGAGGCATTGACATCGGCGGCCCCATACCGCCCACACGCGACCTAACACCCGAAGAGAAAAAGACGCTTGAGAAACTTCTGCCCAGGGAGCAGGAGCTAAGAGTGTAGAAATGTCTCCGACAGTCGTAACACTCGGCGAATCACTCATCCAACTCAACGCAGTATCAAGAGGTCCACTTAGACACGTCACATTATTTGAGAGACATGTTGCAGGAGCGGAGACCACAGTCGCCGTTTGCGTGAGGAGACAGGGGATCGACTCAGGGCTTATCACAAGGGTTGGGGATGACGAATTCGGCAAATGCATCATCAACTGGGTGAGAGGAGAAGGTGTAGACATCTCACAAGTGAAAGTCGACCCAGAAGCTCCTACCGGGATTTACTTTGTTCAACGAGGCTTTCCGATACCGTCGAAGAGCAAAATGTTCTACTACCGAACAGGCTCCGCGGGAAGCAGACTATCACCGGAAGACATCGACCCAGAGTACATAGGCTCAGCCAAAGTCTTCCACGTGACCGGCATAACGCCCGCATTAAGCGAGACAGCGAAAAACGCAACATACAAAGCACTTGACGCCGCTGTCTCCAATAATGTCACCGTCTCATTTGACACAAACATAAGGCCCGTGCTGTGGAAAACAAGCGAGAGCACCGTCAAAACCCTGATGCCGATAATAGAGAAAACCAGCATACTTTTCACAGACCCGACGGACGCCTCCATACTGCTGGGAACCAATGACCGAGACAGAATCATCAAAAGTTTTCTCGACATGGGAGTCGATGTTGTGGTGCTTAAGATGGGTGAGCGAGGCGCCTTGGCCGCGGATAGAACCACGCGAGCATTCGCCGAACCAATCCCCGTCTATGTCGAGGACCCTATAGGCGCGGGAGACGCCTTCGCAGGCACCTTCATAACCTCCATCCTAAAAGGCAGAACACTCAACGAATCCCTCCAACGAGCCACCATAGCAGGCTCACTCGTAGTCACCGTAAGAGGAGACGAAGAAGCCCTCCCAGCCGAAGAAGACATAGACGCCAACATCAAACAACTGTAGACTCATACAGCTAGGAGGTAGCCCGGGCCGGATTCGAACCGGCGTCCTCGGGGTTCTCCTCACGGAGGAGTGATCCAGAGCCCGAGATCCTTGGCCCTTGTTTTTCTGACCAGGTTTGGCCGCTAGACGACCGGGCTGCGTAGGGGTGTTTGTTTTGGTTGTTTATAGATGTTATTGTCTTGTTTTCTTGAATATTGGGAGGACGCCGAGGTAGATGACGTCTTTGTGGTGTTCGCCTTCGACGAGGACTGTTGCTTTTTTGGTGACTATGCCGCCGGCGAGGTTCACGATTTTCTCCATGGCTTCCATGGTGTTTTTTGTGCTGACGATGTCGTCAACTATTCCGACTTTTTTGCCCCTGATGTAGGGAACGTATCTCCCATCTATCACCAGCTCAAGGTCTTTCGTAGAGGTTATGGGCCTGTAGCTGACGACTATAGGGTCTTTCATGAAGGCTTTCCGCTCTTTTCTGCAGACTATGTAGCGTGGGTGGCCGAGTGTTGCTGCTATTTCGTGGACAAGCGGTATCCCCTTGCTCTCCGATGTGACGAGGATTTCGCAGTCCCGTAGATGATCCGCCAGTATCTTTGCACAGTAGGCTATGAACTCCCGGTCCCCGAGGCTGTCGAAATAAGCTATCCAAGTATCGGGTGAAACCTGTATAAGCGGCAGCTGCCTGCGAAAATCTCTCACAACAAGCTCGTAAAAAGCCCGCCCATCATACTCAAGCACCGTGGACGACAAACACCACGCACCGGCTTAGAACATTTCTCTAAGGAGATATTTTATTATTCTCGCGGCGGGATTCCTCAGCCCACCTCATCGTCTACACATTTTTCCATGTTTCTGGCGCGGGATATTGTCCCGCGATTACCTTGATATTTTGAGGTGAAGTAATCGGGGAATTGGCCATCGGGGTATTCGGTGAATGATTATAGCGTGGAGCAGGTTGCTTCGGGTTTTTTGATGACGGAAATAGCGTACATATCCAGCAGCGAGGTTTCTGATTCGTGGAAGGGTGTTGGGAGGAGCTGGGGGCACTCGCTTCACCGCATCATGTCGAGGACGGGCTCGTTTCCGCCAGCTTTGGCGCGATGGGTTATTACGAGGTTTTCGGAGCGCGGTGACCTGGTTCTTGACCCGTTTTCCGGAAAGGGAACTGCTCCTCTCGAGGCATGTTTGACGGGCCGCATAGGCCTGGGTAACGACCTTGCTCCAGAGGCTTATGTTGTGACCCGTGCGAAGGTGAAGCCTGCTATGCTGCGGGATGTTAGAGGCTGGCTTGAGAATGCTTCTAGGGTTATGAGGCCTGACACGGTCTCGGTCTACGATGTCGACGAAGATGTTCGAGCCTTCTACCATCCCCAAACACTCAAACAGATACTTGCCGTCAGGGAGCTGCTCCTAGGCTCGGACGATGATGTGGCAAACTTTGTGAAGGCCTGTATGCTCGGTATTCTACATGGCTCATCTGAGATAAGCTTGAGTGTTCCATGCAGCCATTCTTTCTCGATGGCTCCGGGCTACATGAGACGGTATGTGGCGAAGCATGGGTTGAAGAAGCCTGTTAGAAACGTGTTGGCCTGTTTGCTGAGGAAGGCTGAGTCTGTTTTGGCTGATGGATTGCCTGAGACAAGGGGCGTGGCCTTCAACATGGATGCCGCCACGCTCCCCCTAGCCGACGGATCTGTCGACCTCATCGTAACCTCGCCGCCATACCTAAACCTGCAGACATATGCCTGGGACAACTGGTTGAGGCTCTGGTTCCTTGGACACGATTACCGTGTCGTAGGTAAGCGGCTTTTCGGCACGCAGTCTGTTAAACGGTATGTCGAGTTTATGGGGAGGGTTTTGGATGAGTTTTTCAGGGTGTTGAAGCAGGGTGGATACTGTGTGCTGGTTGTGGGTGATGTGAAGTCGGGTGGTCGTCGGGTGGATTTGGCGGAGCTGTTGGTTGAGCCTGCTGAGAAAAGCGGGTTCACCTCACGGGCCATCATAAGCGACGGGATAAGACGGGGACACAAGTATCTGATGTATCTTAAGCCTTGGCAGGGTGTTGACAGGGAGAAGGTTCTTGTTCTGTCTAAGGGTGAGCCTCGGAGGATGGTGAGGATAACGTGATAGCGGAGGTTCACGGCGACGTCTGCAGACTCGGCTACCTGAAGCTTATTCCCTGCATTCTCGAGGATGGTTCGCCGCGTTCGGCTGACTACTTGGCCTCGGTGTTGTATGAGACATGTAGGGCCTTGGTCGACGATGTTGGAGAGATGCTTGGCATGCTTAGGACTGAGGTTAACGCACGCAACTATGTCAAGCTGGCTGCGCAGCTGGGGTTCTACGACAGGGTTTCGGGTAGGCCAGGCCTCTATGGAGCGGCCTACATCTGTCTCAATTCTTCGGAAGCTTTGCGGAAACATGTCTCGGGAGAGAGGACGGCCGTGGTCTCAGAGGTTTTGAGGTTGACCGATGTTGAGAAGACACTTTTCCTCCACGCGCTTCTGAGCAAGGATTTCTACATTTTTTCTGGCATGCTTAGGTGGATGGCTGATGTGCATGAGTTCAGCCGTCTCGAGGCCATGTATGCTGTGATGGAGGAGGTCTATCCCGAGGCTCTGAGACGGTTGCTGAAGAGGTTGCCGGAAAGGCGGCGGGCCATGGTTCAGAAGGAGCTTGAACAGGCCACGAGTTTTCGTGAGGAGAGGCTAAAGTATGCTTCGAAGGCTGAGTGGATTAAGAGCCGTCTCTACGCCAAGTATAGGCACTTTGTTCCGCCGAGGCTGGAGTGGATGGTTGACATCGGTTTCCTCGAGAGGGTGAAGCGGGCGCGGTATAAGGTCTCGCAGAAGTTTCTGAAAAATGTCCGCGAGTTGTCGGATGTGTTTGAGAAGCCTGTGGAGAGGGTTGACCAGACTTTCTTCACCACGTTTGTTCCATTGTTTCACAGTGTTAGGATTGGGGGGCAGAAGGCTGAGATGCAGGCATTGCTTGATGTCTACCGTGTTCTCCATAGAGCGCTTGGAAAAGTTAAGCTGAATGTTCTCTGCCTCGCCGCCGCCTACCGTCTTCTCGAGGAGGGATATAGGTCAACCCCCGCATCTGTTTCACGCACCTTCAGCTATCTCTCGCTATTACACAGTGACAGGGTCTTCACAAGCATCTCTGACGACGGCTCACCCGAGGTTACGCTTCTCGACATACAGACTGTTGAATGAAGTGGTCAGACTGCCCATCGTCCATCACCAGCTCAAGATGGACGTTCGTCATCATCCCGGTTAACTGTTCTACAAACCGTGTATAAAACCCTAACAGCGTGGAGAGTTAGGAAATCTCGACCACTTTCAGGGGTGTGAGGCTCCCGCTCCATTTGAGAACCCAGACATCCTTGGACTCGGCGTATTTCAGCGCGTCTGGCACGGCGTAGTCTGCGTAAACTACTTTCACCAGCTTTGGCCTCAGGGCTTCGGGCTTTTTCTGCTTCAGAAGCTCAACCTTCTCCAACACCTCGTCAACCATTGCCATCTCCATCCGGACAGTAGCCTCGCCGACAACACCAAGTCACCGGCGACACCGTAGATATCAATCTCCCGCGAATCCACAAAAAGCCTGCCCAGCTCCACGTCAACCTCCAGCATCTCCCTCAGCCGATGCCTAACGTGGCTGAGAGCCTTCTCCTCAACGCTTATCGTCAACCTATCCAGCTTGACGGCCACCCTGTCAAGAGTAATCCTTATATCGCGAACTTCAGCCCATAACTTTTCCTGCCCCTTCCACATTTTTTCTTGTCCTTCTCTGGAAGTTTTCAGTTCTTCCCAGATTTTTCTCATCTCGGTCTCCATCGCGTCCATTCGTTTCAGGATCTCGGATAGTCCGAGGTAGCCGGCGATGGTGTAGCGGAGTTCTTCGTCTTCTTTGAGGAGTTTGAGGATGGTTTTTTTGAGGCGTGTGGCCATGGGGGGTTTCTGTTGTTTGTTTGGTGGGGGTGTTTTTAGGGTTTGTGGCCTTTTTTGTTTGGGTGTGTTTTTGGGTTTTGGCTGTGTTCTAGTTTTGTAGAATGTGTTGTTTTTTGTGTTTTTGTGGTTTTTTGGCGGGTTTTTCTGTTTTGGGGGTTTGGTTTTTAAGGGTGTGGTATTACGGGGGTGTTGTTGTTTGTATTTTTTGGATGTTGTTGTCCAGAGTTTTGGAGGGGTTCTAGACTGTTACGGGTTATATAGTGGGTGTTGGGCTGGGTGTGTTGATGATTGGAAAAAGTCAAGCAGTTTTGCTAGCTTTGCTGCTGGCTTTGCCGACGGCTTTCCTTGGAGCTTCGCTTGTCGCGCCGGCTTTCGCACAAACCAACTACACCGCATGGCTAAAAATAGTGACAAGCGCATGGGAGGGAACACCAACAGTTTATCCACCGGTAACCCCTGACCCTGCACGCACAGGATACGCAGAGAGATACAACGTTACCAATGTTTGTGTCGAGGTTTACCGGTTTAAGCAGCCCAGACAAGACCATGACTTCAATAATCCTAATTGGGCTCGTAACTTTCTTGGGAACCTGACTTGGGAGGGTCCAGCACTGCCTGTGACTGATAGGCCTAACGG
The DNA here is from genome assembly GCA_041641305.1 of Nitrososphaerota archaeon. Taxonomy (GTDB): domain Archaea; phylum Thermoproteota; class Nitrososphaeria_A; order Caldarchaeales; family Caldarchaeaceae; genus Caldarchaeum. The sequence goes on from JBEPYN010000002.1 coordinate 276,807, forward strand.
TACTGGGTTTATTCAGATTCGGTGGCCTGCGGGATGGGATAACTTCACGGTGATTGTAAAAGCGAGGAGCTATCAGGGAGATTGCATCGGTGCCGGAAACCCGTTCAGAGGAATCATAGTCTATTGGTTGACGGTTAACGCGACGGAGAGGTTCAAGCATGCACTAATAGGGGCGCCATGGGTATTGACACCAACGATACCTTACGGAAGCAACGTTACCCTTAACGATGACGGCATATGGGATATCCATCCAGGCGCCTTTGACTTCAATTTGCCTAGGGCGGATTTGGGGTCTGGTCCGGTGGACTTCTTGGACAATGCTACTTCTATAGGCTATGACCCGAAGTGGTTCGCGGGTAACTTTAGCACCCCTGGTAGGGCGTGGGTTGCCCGTGCCGCGTACATGTTCAAAGTCTTCCACGAACACAGCTGGTACAGTCTTAAGGATAACTTGACATACGCTACCATCTTCATCTATGACACGGACCATACGGATGCCGGCTCCTCCACATCCCTCCTACAGGCCGCTATCACGGGCAATGATGGACAGAGCAGGTATACGCGTGAGATTTACCCTGCTTACCAGGGGTTGAACGAGTATGGACCCGGCACAAGAGGACGATACGCCGACAACAGGCTTGTTCCCATACCGTTGCAGATACTGAACCTCGGTAACAAAACAGCCTTCCACGGAGGAATAGTTGCTCCAGACACCGCTCCCAATACACGTAGTCCGATAGGGGCTCCGCATCTCAACGCCACTAAGAGAGTCTGGTGGGAGACAGTATTAGTGAACCAGACACTCTACGTGGGCGACGAATACAACGGAACAGCTGGCTTTGTGGACCTTGCGCCATCCCTCAATAAATGGAGACCGTTGTTCGGAGGCTTCTCAGCAGACCCGACACTTAGCTCAACAGTTACACAAGGCGGGGTAACAGGAGTCGCTGCAGGGCCTCTCAGCCTCGCCCTAAACCACACAGCCGTTCCAAGAAGCGCCTCGGCGACTGATGGCTTTGATACATGGCCCGTAACAGAAGCAAACGTAACAATCACAGCCAACTTCAACAACAACACCGTGTTCTATGCTAGGTTCTGTGTGCAGGACGCTGACCTGAATATTCAGCATCCTGAAGTAGGTGATAAAATGGTTGGCGCCGAGGTGACGCTTAACTTCAAGACATCCGCCAACACGCCCTACTATCTCGCCCACAGCATTCACACGACGGGCAGCGACGGCTGCACCGACGACCCGCACAAGTGGCCAGGATACCTAAGCAAATTCAGCAGGTATGGACGCTTCCCCAACGGCACCGACTGGAGCCTCAGAGGAAGCCTCAACGCCAGCTACTTCTTCAACCCCGTCGACGACGCCTCACCCGTGTGGAGGCCTGGTGGATACTTTGAGCGGGCTTGGGGCGGAAGCTGGCAGGGACCATACATCAACGCAGGCAGGAACTGGAGCGCCCTCATCCCCGAAATCACCTACATGAAGACGAGAACCCTGAGCGATGACCCGCGGTGGGGAGGCTTCGAGATACAGGTCAAGTGGAAAGGCGGAAGCAGAAACGGATACGGCGGCAGCCCCGTACTCGTCGACAGCGTAAGAGTACGCAACCCATACGCCATAGCAGCGACAAACACAACAACATACAACGGATGGAAGAGACCCAACCTAGACAGCACACCGGGCGACGACGACACCGTCTGGAACTTTGTCCTCGTCAAAATCCACGAAGTCGCAGGAGACACATTCACAATAGGAACCAAAGTCCTCCGGCCGCCGGTAACCCTGATGCTAAACTCGACAGGACCAATAACAATCGTACTAGGTGGTTTTGACCCCGTCGCAGAAACCTTGAACATAGCCGTCACAGGCACAGTCGATGTATGGATAGTCGAGAATGCGACACTCGCTGACGATACCGTCACAGACCCTGCAATCATAGGGGCGAAGGCGTCGATAAAGTACCATGAAGCAAGAACCGGCTCAAACATTCTCAATGGACAGTTCTTTGGAGATGGTTGGCTTGACATAGGGCCCGACGGCGTCCCAGACAACACCGGAATAGGCGCGTTCACACTCGGCACCACAGCTGAAACGGGTGCAGCGGAGGTTGAGATATGGCCAGGCCCCGTGGGAACAGGAACTCTACGAGTCCTGCTCTCGCAGAACAACACTGACATCGCCACGTATATTGACTTCACTGGCGGGATGCTGTTAGGCGGTACACCAACTATTCCAGCATGGAACCTATTCGCTAACGCGCGGCAGGTTATACTGCTTCAGCCGCTTGCGGAACATGAGGCTCCAGACATAGCGCTCTACAGAACAGGGCTAGTATACATCACCGCCAAAGTCCATGACATAGCCTACAGGCTTGTCGACAACCTCGGCAACCCAATCCCAGCCGCCAAAACAGCCGTAACACTCAGCCGCGGCAACGGACCAAACGTAGTCAAAGAAGGAGCAGGCTCAGACCCAGACAGACTACTCGGAGGACTTGGATGGAGCTACAACATACACGGCGAAGGATGGGCAGTCTTCTACCAGCTACCGATGGAGTCAGCCTACACAGTGACAGTCACCTACGACGGCGTGCCGGTCGGAGAAGCATCGATAGACAAGCTAACACACACCATCATGGAAGACCTCGTAGTCAACGTATTCAAGGTCAAGCTAGTCTTCGTCGACTGCGAAGACAGCCCGCTCTCGAGAGAAGCATTCGTCAGAATCACGCCACCATCGCCTGCGACACCCTACACATCCCAGCTCGATAGCACAGGAGCTCTCGACTTCGGCTACCTCGCGGGAGGCGAATACACCATCAACGGGGTATGGTGGAAAGGCGTCTGGGTCAAGTTCGCTGAAGCGAGAATAGGCTCGCGGACACTCAGCCTCAACCCCGACGGAAGCTTCACATTCACAGTCGACAGCAACATCGACGCACCCATCAAACTCAAAGCGCTCATCAACGACTTCGTCTTCACCACATGGGACTTCAACCAAGACAACAAAATACCCAGGCTCAACATCACCCTCACATGGGTAGGCGAACACCCGCTAACAGGCAGAAGAATGTACTTCCTCGAAACAATGGACCCGCCAATCGACACCAACACAGACCCATTCAACACATCCGTGGCCTTCAGCCAGTTCTTCCGCTACGACATCGACCACTTCTTCGGCGGCGTATCCAAGGCCAACGGCCTCAAGACCTACGGAGACGTCCGCTACATCTTCTACAAGATGCCCAGCACCTACTACAACATAACGGTAACAACAGTAACCTCAGGCGACGCCGAGACAGTGCAGACACCAGGCAACAGCAAATGGCCAGGCAGAACAGTCCCCGTCGACTACGAAATCAAGATAGACTGGACAAGCCACAGCAGCGCACCAAAAGTTAGAAACACACCTGCAACCATCAACGACAGGGTTGTCCTCAGAGTCTACATGACATGGGGCGGCCAATTCGTCACAGACCCAGACCTCAACCCAATAGGCAACGCCACACTATACACAACATGCGGCCCAGTCAACATCGACCTCCTCACATGGGCCCACACCTTCTACCAGCGCATCGTCGACGGCGACTTCGACTACCTCAACGAAGCACGCCGCATAGGCAACGCAACATACCACATAGTCAACGACAACGGCGTAATGATGGAGATGTACATACCCGAGGAGGGAGTCTTCTCCAGCCTCTTCGTAAGCAAATGGACCGAGGACACACTTCTAACCACATGGCTCAAAGCAGAGAGCCAGCACAGCAGCAACATATGGTGGAACGGCACCTACCGCAAACAAGACCTCCAGTTCTACGACTATGTTTACCCGCTCGAGTTCACCAGAGGCGAGGAGCCGTGGGCAAGGTTCTACGACAGAGTCGGGCTAACAGGAAGCGGATGGCTGACAACGCAGAGAGGGCCTCTAACGAGTCCAGGTCCAGGAGGAGATGTTAGGCCAGGAGACAGCTTCCTCATAACCGAGTTCTTCAACGTAACGACAGGCCAGAACGACAACGCCAAGTACCCGACCCACAACTTCACAGTCGTCGGCAGCGAAGGCCTATGGAACCAGCAGAGATGGAGATGGGAGCAGGCAGTAGCTGACGGCCTCGTGCCAGAGGTTCCAGCAAGACCCTACAGCCTCGTCTTCGAGAAACAAGTCGTAACCGTGCCCATACCCGTGGGCTTCATAACCCTCAACCTCAAAGACGAAGACCTCGCAAGACCCATACCATACGCAGTAGTCCAACTAGACGTATACTATGATGATTCGGGCACGGCAGAACGCAGTTCTTCGGTTCTCTACAAGACAGGAGCCAATGGCAACCTCACACTCCTCTATCCAACTCAGGAGGCGATGGAGAACATCCTAGGCTCCTCGGTTGTTAACTACACGTTGACCGTCTACTGGTACCTCAACAGCAGCATCGTCTACAAAGACGCCTTCAACCTCACCAAGAGAGGCTACTCGGTTGACAAAGTCGCCATCGCCGACGTAACCTTCGTCCTCGCCATAAGCGCCAACAAAGACAGACCCGTCAAAGACCTCTATGCAAGAATATGGTGGTTCAACGTCACCGACGGCGAAACTGTCTTCCCAGGCAGGATAACCGTCGACCACGCCCGCAAGACATGGACCTACACAGCAGTCCCCGAAACCCGTGGAGCAGCCAAATGGACAACAGGGCAGCTCACCTTGCCATGGCTACCAACCAGCGAACGGTTCACAAGAACCGACTGGGACCTCGTCTTTGACTCAGACGAAGGCAGATGGGTCTACGACGAGATAACCAAGACATGGGACATACCCTACCCAAGCTACAGCGACGGAGCACCCATTGACGGGTGGCCATACAACCCAGTGCCCACAGGCTACTACCGCGCCCTAAGCTTCACAGAGAACGCCAGAATACAGTACCGCATCAGCGTATGGAGCGACCAGCTGCCAATCGATCCATCCCTGCCACAATACGGTAGCGGCGCATGGAGCAGACCCGCTCCACAGCCGGCTGCAGGAGACCACTACGAGCTCGTCTGGACAAGACTCAGCACAGGCGACACCTCGGTACCGGTCTTCAGATTCGCGTGGATGCTCTTCGGACACCCGCCCTTCGACATCACCTACTACCGTGGACCCGACGCGGTAGGCATCTTCCAGCCCATACCCGGCTACGCACTAACCAGGACATGGACAGCCACACCCGCACCAGGAAGCAAAGTCGTCGCCATCAAGCTCAACGCCACCGACGTCGACATCCCAGTCTTCTGGCAGGTAGGAGACCTTGAGCTCGGAACATACGACTGCGGACCACTCGTCGGCTACATCGTCAAAGGCAGAATAGTACCACCACTAGGCGCAACATTCGGCCCAAGAACCATCGACGCCGTAACCACACCTGGAACCATCACAGTCGGAGACAAGACAGTCAACGTATGCATCGTCGGCAAACCAGTAGGCCTCGTAACAGTCGCCAGCGGAGACACACCATCGACAGTCATCTGGGGCAATAGCTCTCTTGTAATCGATGAGGTCTCGCCACCACCGAGCATATGGTACAACGACGGCACAGGCCAGGCAGGCGCAGACAACCCCAACAGAGGAACAACCAGCAACTACTGGAGAAACTGGGTCAGCCAAGCCATCGACCCAATCACCGGACAGCCCGTCAACCTACACGTCGGCGACCAGCAACAGGTGCCCGGCGTCGACCTCGGCATACAGTACATGGGCTACGGCAGACCATACGAAGGACTAGCACGTGAAACAAAGGTCATAGCGTTTAGCAACGACCCAGACAACAGAGCCCACAGGCCATTCATCAAGATGTTCGAGTTCCAGAACGTCTCCGCCAGAATCACAGACTTCAACGGCAGACCACTGCCCGGAGCATTCTACCAGATAGTAGATGCGCAGACAGGCAAATCCGCCGCATGGAGCTACGCTGGACCGGACGGCAAAATAGTGCCCATGCCGATCAGAAAGCCCGGAGGAGTCTTCATCCAGAGAGTCCTCTACCTCGGACAGGGAGCCAACGGGGAACCCACATGGCCTGTCAACAGCTTCGCAAGATGGCCAATAGCCTATGACAGCAGAGACGACGAAACCACACAGGAGACACAGAAACCAGACATACCGCTAGGCTTCGCATACACAGCCGAAGCCGGACCCTGGCCCACAGGAGACGGATGGTTAGGAGCAGAGGTCTGCAGCCTCGTAGGCGACCACTGGTACCAATACTACACAACGGAGCGAATCTACATAAGTGGCAGAGGCAACGTGTATGACCAGAGACCGCTCGTCACACCGATTACCGAGAGCTTCGCCAGCTGCCCGCCGGCAGGCTGGGGCAGAAGCTTCGACGTCATCACACGCATCTTCGACCTCCGGATAAGGTTCGTCTACGGCGACGCACAGAGACCAGCCGACCCGGCATACGTCTTCAGCGCACCAAGCCTCGCACTACCCGACCAGTTCACCATACGCGGACAAGGAGCCATCTTCGAAGCCAAACGCCTCGCAAGAAGCTCCTACGACATCGTCGCACTCTGGCCAGACGCAAACGGCGAGGAAGTTGGTAGAAGAACATTCGACGTCAGCAGAACCAACGTCGGAACAGTCGAAGGCACAGTCGTACTCGCACTCAGAGATGTCAGCTTCAACGTCGTCGACAGACAGGGTAGAGCCGTCTCGGGCGCAAGAGTAAGCGTCTCACCCAACCTCGTCAGAGAACAGGACATCCAGCTCAGACCCGACAGCATCTTCACAATCCTGCGCGTACCCGATGGCAGAACCTACGACTTCACAGTAGAATGGACAAGCCCATACGGAACAACAGCCAGAGCAGCAGTAAGAGACACACCGGCAGGACTACAGAGCAGAGGCAGCATAGTCATACCCGTAGACGACGTAACCCTAACAGTAGTCGACTTCGACGGCAGACCCGTGGCAGGCGCAGCCATAACCTTCGGCGGCCAACAAGCAGGCACAACAGACAGCCAGGGCATCGTCGTCGTCGGACAAGTACCGCTCGACAACGAGTACCAGATAACCGTCACCAAGGACAGTACACCAATAGGCGAAGACAGAGTAAGGTTCACGGCATCCAGAACATCGGCCACCATCCAGGCAGGCGTATACGACATCGCCGTCATCGTCAGAGGTGCAGCAGGCCAGCCGATACAGGGCGCAACAGTTGAGCTCCAGAGAGGCGGAACCACAATAGCCACAGCGTCAACAGACTCCAGCGGCACAGCCGTCTTCACCAAAGTCATAGGCGCCGACTACTCCGTCAGAGCAACCTACGAACAATTCACCCAGAGCACCAACGTGCCAAGAGGCACAAGAAGCGCCACACTCGTCCTCGACCTCTACACCGTCCTACTCGGCGTGCCCATGACCCTCGCCACATTCCTTGCACTGATCATCGGCCTCATACTGCTGGTCATCGTCATCGTCGTCATCGTCAGCGAATACATCCGCTGGAGAGGACGCCGCCTCGGCATCTACCCAGCAGCACCACCCAAGAAATAAACACCAAAAACCCCCCTACCTTTTCTAAACACCCCTCAAATTTTTTATAAACCATCCAAAGCCTAGCGCATGGTATTGACGGGATAATTTCGAGACATTTCAACACGGAAAACGTTTTTAGTTACACGGTTGACAAGGCTTTCGGAATGCGTTCAGCAACCATTTTACTGGCCGCCAGCATCGTTTTAGCCATGTTGTTTACAGTTACTGCTCAGACGGGGGACCCATGTATCACAACGGATAAGCGGATAAACCTCGCCGAGGAAAGTCTACCGCCGATACAGTCCAAGCTCGAGGGAAGGCTGCGAGAGGATTTCTACAGGTTTGAGAACCTGAGGCCCGGAGAGAGGCTTGTCCTCAAGGTAACCGTCACGACAAACACCTCGACAGGGCTAAACACGTTGCTGATGTGGGAGATAAAACCCAACCAATTCACCCGCGTAGGCGGTGAACAAACAATCCAGTCAGGCGGCCCACTTGACTATGTTTACGCCTGGACACACACAAACTTCGGCGACAACACACCCACCACGCTCTGCTTCAAAATAGGCATCTTCTCCGAAGCGAGACCCGCCAAAGCAGACTACGTCATCACACTGGGGCTCGAGCGGTTCATGGACACAGGGGGAAAAGAAGCCCCCGACAAACTAGAGAAAGCGACGTCGATAGGCATGTTGAGGACAGGTGAAACAACCATAGTTTCAGGCTATTTGACCAACTCAAACGACGGACTTGACTACGTCGACATATACGTCTTTACGGCGGCGCTGGGAAAAGGGAAACAGTTGACCGCAACCCTTACTACACAGCCGGGAAACATCTACGAGTTCGCCATCCTAGACCAGACAGGCTACGGACTCAGAAGCAATAGAACAAACGCGAACGGAGAGGCTGCGGTGACTCTGGAAACAGAGGATACAGGTGAGAAGACCTACTACGTCAGGGTCGCGAACCAGGGCGGAGTAGGTGGAGGAGGCGCCTACACCATATCCCTGGACATAAAGGAGGTCACCACGTCCACAACCGCTGCAACAACAACAAAGACAACCGTAGAAACAACCACAGAGCTCGCCTCGCCCAGCCTATCACGTGAAACAGCCCAGCTCATAGTCTACGGCACAGCAACAGGCATAGCCGTCCTCGCAGTCGCAGCAACCGTCATAATGAGGAGAAGAAGCCAAACCATCGTCGTCGAAGAAAACCAGTGGTACTAAATCTTCAAAATGTTGCGGCCAATTTTCGTGAAATAGTGCTCAGCCTCCTCGGACCTGACGATGTGGAGCTCGAAGGGATGGTAGACGGGGAGGCCGGCGGCCCTTTCAATCTCCACCTTCAAAGCACCCCGTTCAAGCATCGACTCGGGAACCCTGTCTGAGACAACCAAGACATCCACATCGCTCGACGCCACATAATCACCTGAGACAACGCTGCCGAACACATACACATCCGCATCCCCCAAAACCCTCCTAACAGCCTCCGCCACCACGCCGACAAATTCTCTCCAACGCCTCAGCATCTCAGCCCTTCTAAGAGCAGTCTCCATCATGCCAGAAAACCCGCCACACCGTCAACAAGGCGAAACAACTCGCGGACAACCCCTAAAAACTCCACGGCATCCATCTCCGAATACTCCTTCGGAAAATACCTCGCCATAATGTAGACATCCTCCAAGCTTGAGAGAACGGTTCTCCTCTCTTCGCCAAACCTCCAAAGCTCATCGTTTCTCGAGGCCTCTGCCAGTTCCCACACGAGACACCTCAGGCTAAGAGTCCTGCTATATTCTCCGACGAGTTTGAGGAGAGCGGCCTTGAGATAAAGCTGGGCAGCCTGCTCCAGCATGAAACACGCCAAATCATACTTCTTCTCCGCAATCGCTTTCTCAGCCATGGCAAGGAAATCTACACCTCTGCGCCTCAACACCTCTACCTCATCCCGCCTAACCATCCCAACGAATCATTCTGCAGCAGCCTAATAAGTAGTCCATGCATATGAAAATCTATGAGCATGTCCCGGGCGGGGTTTCGCCAGCTCCCACACATGGCCGACATCTACATCGAGGCATATGGATCATCGTTGGAGGAGGCGTTTGAGCAGGCTGGTCTCGCCCTCTTCAAAACGCTTGTCCTAAACGCGTCGGAGAAAACTGTCTCGGCAACAGTCGAGGCCCGTGGACAAGACCTCATGGAGCTCCTATACGACTGGCTCGAAAAACTCCTCCACAAATTCGAGATAGACAACATAGTCGCCACAGAGATAAAAGTCAACAGAATCATGAGAAACGGAGAATACAGGCTCGAGGCCACACTATGGGGAGAACCCTACAACAGAGAAAAACACCAGACAGGCACAGCCGTGAAATCACCAACCTACGCGTTGATGGAGATAGACACGGAGAAAAACACTGTACGCTTCGTCCTCGACATATAACGTTCCCGACGCAGGAGCATAGAGATAAAGCCTCGGCAGATAGCCATGCAACAGGCCTCCGGCATGAAAACCTTCGCGGTTTTTCTTCCACATTCTTTCACGGCTGAGGTGCCCAGCTTCCGAGAAGCCACCATGAAGATCGGGTTCGTCGGCAGAGTTCTCGCCACTTTCAGAGTTGATGAGCTTGTTCTCTACCCAGACGAGCCCGGGGCCCCGCGTCTACGAAACGCTCAGCTGATAAAGGAGCTTCTCGACTACCTGGTAACAGCACCCTACCTACGCTCCAAAATCTACCCTCTTAAGCCGAGCCTCCGCTACGCAGGCCTCCTGCCGCCGCTCAACATACCCACACACCCCGAGGCAGAAGCGTTGAAAAAAGAGGGAACACACTATAGGCAGGCACTTGTCACGGCGTCGGGGCAGACATCACTCCTCGAGGCCGGCATGGGCAAGCCGCTGAAAATCTCCCGAAAGCTTCCAAAAAACACGATAGTAACACTACGAGTGAAAGTTAAGGAGGGCCGAATCAAGTACGCGGTTGTAGGAAAAAAATCAGGCGAAACATACACAGGGTTCAGGACACGTGTCGTCAAGAGCATCGAAGAAGCCCTCAAACCCTACAGCTTCAGGCTCGCAACCTCGCGCCTCGGTGAACCAATCAACAAGGTCTACACACTGGTCGCCCAACAGCTAAGAGAATCAACCAAAACATGCATCGTCCTCGGAGCAGCCGACAAAGGCCTCCACGAAATAGCGCAAGCCCACGGACTCGATTACAGCAGCCTCTTCACACTAACCGTCAACACAGCACCCAACCAAGGCGTCAAAACAATCAGAACAGAAGAAGCCCTCGCATACACCCTCGCAATACTCAACCTCGCAAAAACATTAACCATATAATACGCATACAACAACCATGGATAGGTGCCGGGGTACCCAAGCCAGGATAAGGGGCGGGCCTTGAGACATGACGGGAAAGCCCGTGGCCGCACAGGCCTCGTGGGTTCAAATCCCACCCCCGGCGTAATTAATTAGTATGAACCCAACTCTATCATAGAACCTCTCATTGAATAATTTGCTGATAGTCAGGTAATATGTATGTTTCTCCCGTTTGTATGGTTTTCCTGATATCGGGTCCTTCAAAGGAGTTCCAGCTGGACTACGTATCTTCGGATGTTTCTGGGTCGTTCTTATTCCCAGCCTAAGGAGAACTCTTCTAACATAGCACAACAGCTCATAGTCGGTGTTATAAACAGTGATCTGACCATGTTTACTTATGCTCCCTTCGCTGTCGAAGAATCCTCTTAGAAACGCTCCCATACATTCGTCAGAATATTCGATGAAGGGCCTTAACCTCTTCAGTTTCAAAGGCTTTCTAAGCAACTCATAGAGAGTCTTCGACCCAACCCCAACAATCCATCTACCATCTTTGTTTATTCTTGGTTTTGGAGGCTCTCTTCCGAGAACTTCAGCTACCTTGGGAAGGAGCTTGAGCTGGCCGGCTACGTGAGAAACGAAAAAGACGGAGCCGTTACAATCTTCGTCCAGGGAGATGAAAAGACGCTCCACATGTTCTTGGAGGCTTTGAAGACCCCGCCTCCCCAGCAAAAGTGAAAAAGATAGAGCAAGCCGAGACACGGCCCAGGCCAAACCTCAAACACTTCCAAATACGCTACAATAAACTGGCCGACGAGCTTCAGGAAGGCTTCGGAGCCATGCAGACAACATTCTTGACATATTGGGAAGAATTCCGAGAATTCAGAAATGAATTTCGGGACTTTAGAAACGAGTTCAGAGATTTCCGGAACGAGTTCCGGGATTATCGGGCGGAGTTCAGAGAATTCGTAAACCGGATGGATGATTTTGTTGAGAGGGTTTACTAGGGTTTTGGAGGTTTTGACGGAGCAGAGTAAGAGGAGTGTGGAGATTTTGGAGGTTGTCGCACGTGACTTGAGGGAGACGCGTGAGATGCTGGTGGAGGCCATGAGGATGCTGAGAGAGGTTGCAGGCAAAGCGAGCACGTGAACCTGTTTTCACGGCTTTGGACAAACATAATATATGATGTGTTTGCGCTCTCTTTGTGAAGGCCGCTGTTCTACGCGGTGCCTTTAATGTCGCTGTTGAGGATGTTGAGGTTCCCGAGTGTGGGTGTGACGCGGTTCTTGTACGTGTGAAAGCCTGTGGAGTCTGCCCAGTTGACGTAAGGACATATACGGGAGAGAGTATCTGGGTTTCTCTTCCGGCGGTCGGTGTCTCGGGTCACGAGGTTGCTGGCGTTGTTGAGAAGGTGGGTGAAAACGTTTCTGTGCTCAAGCCCGGTGACAGGGTTGCGGGAACTCTCTCAAAACCATGTGGAACATGCCGCTACTGTGTCAAAGGCTATGAAAACCTCTGCATCAACCCGCATATGCCCAAGGTCTTCGGTTTCGCAGAATACGTTGTCGCCTATCCAGGCTATGTTCAACGTTTTAGGGAATCGGTTGATTTTGAGGAGGCGGCTTTTACAGAGCCTTTGGCCGCGTGCATCAACTGTGTCGAGCGGTCAGGTCTACATCCGGGTGACTGGGCGCTTGTCGTCGGTGTGGGGCAGATAGGGTTGCTGCAGGTCCAGCTGCTCAAGCTGAAGGGCGCCTCGGTGGCTGCTGTGGACTATTCGGAGGAGAGGCTGAAGCTTGCGGAGAATTTCGGCGCCGACTATGTCGTCAACGCATCCGAGAAGAATATCGTGGAACGTTTGCGGAGGGAGATGGGCGATGGCGCCGACTTTGTGACCGTAACTGTTGGTGAGAGGGAGGCCGTGGAAACAGGTTTCAGCTGCCTCGCTAAACGAGGCGTGTTAAACATTTTTGCATCGCTTCACGGCGGAGTGCCGGAGCTGAACCTCAACAAGCTCCACTTCGGCGAATACACGTTAACAGGAACATACGCAAGCACACGCAGCCACATAAACAGAGCCATCCAACTTATCGAAAAGAAATTGGTGAAGGTCAAGCCTCTGATAACACATAGGCTTCCTCTTGAGAAGCTTGTCGACGGATTCAACATCCACAGCGAGAGGAAAGGTGTTAAGGTTGTCGTTTTCCCGTAGAGGCCTGTATCATCCAAGGTGTCCATGCGCTGCCGAGAGCACGTGTTTTCTGGATGGCCTTTAGCAGTAGAATGGTGGGGACGAGGCTGAACCCCATGTGTAAGATGTTGTAGACGGCTGTGAACACCAGCACGAGGAAGAACCCAGTCTGTCCTGTTGAGATATCCATCCCAAGGAAAGCTCCGAGCAGGGTTGTGGCGAGGCCGAGGAACTCGGGGAAAAGTATGAGAAGGATGACGTAGTTTGCGGCTGTCATGGCCAAGACCCGTAACACGGTCCCCAGCAGAGTTCCGGCGGCGAGCATGGGTTTGAACCCTCTTGCGTAAACCATTCTCGAGCCCAGCCAGAACCCGAGCAGAGAAGAGGCAACAGCCAGAAACTTCATCGTCGGCCCCACGGGAGTGAACTCTCCAACAGCCAGCAGAACAAAGTAGTAGACGAGGTTGGTTATGAGAGCTGGCAGCGGGCCGAAGCCGAGGAGGGAGATGAACACAGGTATCTCCGCGGGGTCAAACCTCAGATAAGGTATGGGGGGAAATGGGAAGCTCAGCGGCAGGAAAGCAAGGATAAGAGCAAGAGCAGCCATGGCAGCACCCGAAGTAATCGTCCTAGTCCCCAGCATACACTTCATGGACGCTGCGTCAGGATTTAAAGCTCTCGAGAAAACTCAAGCAATTGTAGCGAGTGCTCCAGTGTTTCAACTTAAATAACTGTCGGCGAAAAATCTGGACATGGACAAGAAAGCTGCAGACGTTATGATGACCGATTTTGTATCCGTGTTGGATGATGAGCCTTTTACAAAGGTTATTGGCTTATTCGCTGACAAGAAGCTTGATGTAGTGGTTGTGAAGGATGGCCGCTCCGGCAGGCTGGTGGGTGTTGTGACGAAGAGGGCCGCCCTATGGCCCAACGTCAACCCAACAAAGGTGCTGGCCCGCACCGTCGCTGTGAAAACCCCCAAAATAACTCCGGAGAACACTCTTCCACACGTGGCCGCCGCCATGGTTGAGAAAAACCTGCGGGCCATGCCCGTCACAGAGGCCGGTAAACCGGTCGGACTCGTGGCAGCCGCGGACCTAATACTAAACTCGCGAGAAATTCTCAAAAACCTAACTGTCCAGAAAATCATGACAAAAGACGTCATCACAATAAACGCCGACGACACCATAGGGAAAGCGGTCTCCATCATGCGTGACCAAGGTGTCTCGAGGCTCCCAGTAGTCAACAACGGCTACCTCGTCGGTATAGTGACGGTCACGGATATCGCGGAGAAGATTATCAAGCCGAGGGCGAGGGCTTCGCTGGGTGAGGTCGCTGGCGAGAAGGTGCGGACGCTCAGCAACCCTGTGAGGAGCATTATGACACGTGAGGTGGTGACGGCCCGTGGAAACGAGACAGTTGTCGAGGCGGTTGAGAGGATGAAGCAGTACGGGTTCTCATGTTTGGTTGTGACGGAGAGAAACCGTGTGGTGGGCATAGTTACCTTGATGGATGCGCTTTCACCCATAGCGAGAACAGCTGAAGAGCAGCAGAACAACATAGTCATCGAGGTGAGCTACAAAATGAGCAGAATAGACATCGAGGACAAGGAGAGAGTAATGGATGTCGCGAACAAGTTTGTGCAAAGGTTTAGAAAAGCACTCGGCACAGGCGTCCTCACGCTTTACTTCAAGGAGCATAGAGAAAAACACGGAGACATGAGACTAATACACTGCAGGGCCCGTCTTAACTCCGACCGACACCAGTTCGTCGGCGTCGGCGAAGCATGGCGAGCAGACCTCGCCGCACGAGCAGCCCTCAAAACAATCGAGCGCCAATTCCTCATAAAGAAAGAGCTTGCTTCACGGTATCCGCTCGGGCCCGAGTTCCTCATGAGCCTCGCCGAATACTATTGACCCTTCAACATCTCGAGATAATCCTCCAAAGACATCTCGATAACAAGCGCCCCAACATATCCACACGACCTGCAAAAATACATCTTCCCCAGATAACCTCCGAGATAGAGGTCGAGGCCCGTTTTCTTACAGACCGGGCACAGCTGAACCGATTTCTCCCTCGTCACTTTGTTCCAGCCTTCGCCGCTCCAGAGGCATGTGCAAGAACGCTTATCTTAGCCGCGATTTTCTTAGCGGCCTCTTCGAAGGCCTTAGCCGCTGGAGAAGACGGAGCAGCCAAGACTATTGGGATGCCATGGTCATGGTTTACCGAAACCTCGGGAGACATGGGGATTCTGCCCAAAACCTCGACATCAAGCTCCGCCGCCATCTTTTCGGTGTGGCTCTCGCCGAAGAGGTTGGTCTCTTTACCGCATTCGGGGCAGACATAGTAGCTCATGTTCTCGACGATTCCTATGATTGTCACTCCAAGTCTCCTAAACATTCTTAGAGCCTTTGCGGCAATCACGGATGCAGCCTGCTGGGGTGTGGTTACTATGACGACGCCGGTGAGAGGAATGGTTTGGGCGAGAGTAAGAGACGCGTCGCCTGTGCCCGGCGGTAGGTCGACTATGAGATAATCCAGCTCACCCCACTGCGCCTCGGTAAGAAGCTGCTTAACCGCGCTGGCTACGAGAGGGCCTCTCCAGATAACAGCCGTGCCCTCATCGACGAAAAGCCCAAGCGACATCACCTTAATGCCCAGCATCATCTTAGCGGGCTCCACTTTCTTATCGGGCCTTAGACGAGGAGGCTCAACAATCTTAACGATTTTCGGGATGGTGGGGCCGTAGATGTCGGCGTCGACGAGTCCAACCTTGGCCCCTGCCATGGCGAGGCTGCATGCGAGGTTGATGGCAACCGTCGTCTTCCCCACACCTCCCTTACCGCTCGCCACAGCCACCACGTTACGCACATCCGGAAAATCTGCGCCCAGAGGCTTCGCAGACCACACACGCGCCGTAACCCGCATGTCAATAGACCTTACTCCAGGAAGGTTCTCCACAGCCGCCCGAGCGCTCTCCTCAATAGACTTGTTATAGGGACACGCCGGAGTCGTGAGCTCAAGAGTAAAACTCACCTCACCATCCTTGACAACCAGATTCTTAATCATCCCTAAAGTCACAATGTCTATCTTCAGATCAGGGTCAATGACCTGACGCAACGCATTCAGGACAGTCTGCTCATCAATCAACAATATATGGAGTTAGATGATGCTCTTATATTTTGTCTTCTCACAAAACTTGTTTCAACGCCTTCCACGCGGCGTCATCGATGTGGTGAAGATTTTTCACCACTTTTCCTTTCGCGAGGGCCGAGGCTTTTTCGGAGCTCATCAACGCCTGCCCAACTGCCAAGGGTTTCGAGTGAGTGATGTCGCGGACGACCACTTCGTCACCCGCTTGGAAAACATCCATTCTCACTATGCCGGGCCTCATGACATCGGCTCCTGAAGCAACCCGAGGCACCGCACCCATGTCAACCCAAACCGATGCAAGTCTATCGATAAGAGGCTTGTTAACGTCGACAAGCGCGGGAACAACCCACTCATTACCCACCACAAAGAAAAACCCCGCCACAGACAACACCATCACATCTTCTAACTCGACAGCATCTACACCACGCTTCAAAACCTTTTTCACATTCACATCACCCAAGAAAACCCTGAGCCGAGGCAGCAAAGCTTCAAATTCCGAAGCAGACAAACTCCCACGCTTCAAACAAACACCCAATCCTCAGCATTTCCCGTAATTTTTGCGGAAATGTCTCTTCAAAATATCCACTACACGATCCACCTGCCCACGGTCATTGAAAAAATGATGAGCAAACCGGACCCCCGGACCTCTTGCGGAAACAATTACACGCCTGCTCCTCAACTTCCTCTCAATCATCGAACTGTTTTGTCCGAAAAGCAATGAAACAGTTGGTCCAATGTTCTCTAAACTTGGTGAAAACAGTTGAAAACCAGCGTCCTCAACCTCTTCCACGAAATAGTCACGGGTTTTCTGGATTCTGCGCCAAATAGAGTCAACTCCGACCCTGTTTATCAACCGCATTCCTGCACGAGCAGCATACATGCTCACAACACTCCATGTCCCCATTTCAAACCTCTTTGCATCATCCCTATAGTCAAGGACCTCAGGGCCGAATAGGAACGGGTTCCGCTGCGAAAACCAGCTCACCGCCGTAGGCTCCAAATCATAGAATAGATCTTTTCTCACATAGAGGAAGCCGGCGCCTGGAATACCCAATAAAAACTTAGTCGTCCCAGCTACCAGAAAATCGACACCCATCTTATCCACGTCAATTGGGACTGCCCCTATGCTTTGGTACGCGTCCAAAAGGAAGTAAGCACCTTTGGCTTTGCATAGCTCAGATAGGGCCTCGACATCCTGCATGTATCCATTCAAAGCGCTAACATGAAAAGTAGCCACAAGCAAAGTCTTTTCATCAACCTTCTCCCTAAATTTGTCGATGTCGATCATCCCATGATTAGCCCGTATAACCTCCACTTCAAACCCACGTTTCCTGAGCGCGGCCAATGGCACACCTATAGAGGGATAGTCCAGCTCGGTTGTGACAATTTTGTTTCGTCTGCCCGGCGTGAAGGAGCTTATGAGAGAGATTAGCGCGCTGCTTGCGGAATAGTGTGGACATATCTCCTCCTCATTTGCTTGAACAATTTTCCCAAAGAGGGCCGCCGCCTCATACACAGTTTTCATCCACTCGTCCCACGGGTTACCTTTCTCAACAATAGAAGACAAGTAGCTGTTAACGGCTTCAAGGACATCGACAGACATAGGGCCCTGCGAACAGCTCGCGAAGTAGAGGTTTTTTCTCAAAGATGGAAAACGCCCTCCCCAATCCATGTTATATGTTCACGGAGAGTGAAATCCCGGTTAAATATTAACGTGTATGTAATGTGTTTTGACAACGTTTAAATAAAGGTTACTGTTGAGAAATCCCTCGTGAATAACGAAAAAGGAATTTCCAGTTATGTCGTCGCGGCTGTTGCGGTCGTAATGTTGTTGGCGGGTTTTGGACTTGGCGCGCTTCTTGGTCCCAGTATTTCTCCAGCTCCCACCCAAACCGTCACAGTAACAGTGGGAGGCCAGGTTGCGACAACAACCGTTACCCAGACCTCGTTGGTAACCACTACTTTAACCGCGCAGGCACAAAAGAAAGAATACACCATAGGCTTCGCATACGAGTTAACAGGTGCTCAGGCGAGCTTTGGAAACGATATGAAAGATGCTGGCTTGTTGGCTGTCGCGGAGGCTAACGCGTTGCTTGAGAAAGCAGGGTTCCCGATAAGATTCAAGGCTGTGGTTGAAGACACTGCAAGTACACCGGAGGGAACTGTCAGAGCTGTACAAAGCCTGGTCGAAAACCATCGGGCGAGCATAATCGTCGGCCCCATCAGCAGCCTGGGCGTAGCAGCGGTGAAAGGCTATCTGGACCAGAAGCAAGTCGTGCTAATTAGCTGCTGCTCCACAGCAGTTACACTAAAGCTGCCGAATGACTTCATCTTCAGAGTTATAGCATCCGCCGATGTTCAGGGAAAAGCTCTCTCCAGAAGCGTGTTGGCTGAAGGTTTCCGCAAAGCTGTTGTCATATACAGAGCCGAGGCTTTCGGCGAGTCGCTGTTTAGAGAGTTTAAGAATGATTTTGAGAGCGCGGGAGGCACTGTTATCGGTGTGCCGTATCAGCCTGACCAATCGGATTACAGCGCCGAGGTGGCTAAGCTCAGTGAAGAGGTGAGGAGAAGCGGTCCCAGTGAAACAGCTGTCGTAGCTGTCTCCTTCCAGACCGACGGCCTTCTCATCCTTGGTGAAGCCAGACTTGATGAAACCTTGTCAAACGTAAGATGGTTCGGAATCAACACCCTCAGGGTTCCAGCGTTTCTACCTCCACAGGCCCCAGCCGAGATAGCCGAATTCATGGTGAAAGTCTCTCTAACCTCATCCTACACGGCTCCGCCAAATAACCCCAGATACTTCGCCTTCCTAGAAGCCTTTGAAAAAATGCACGGCAGAAAAGCAGGGCCGCAGGCCGATTTAGGATATGACGCGGCATGGGTAGCAATCCTCACCATACTATCCGCAGGAACCGACGATGGACAAGTCCTACGCGACACAGTTATTCCAACCGCGAGAAAATACATGGGCGCCAGCGGACACATCTGGATGGATGAAGCAGGCGACAGAGCCATCCAAGACTATACAATATCCCGAATAATCAAGGAAGGTGACTCATTCAAGTGGATAGATATAGCATTCTACGATGCTTCCGCAAACGTTGTAAAACCACTGACCAGCTAAGGCGATGAAATGATTGAAATTGCATCGTCGCTCGTCAGAGCACTGCAATCGGGAGCTCTCTACGCCCTGATGGCGATAGGGTTAACCCTGACCCTCGCCATCCTAAAAATCCCAAACATCGCACACGCCGAGTACGTGACCGTGGGCGGATACGTCTCTTTTTACTTAATCAATTTTGCTGGTTTTCCACTCTGGCAAACAGTGTTACCAGCGTTTATTTTCAGCGGCGTGGTCGCCGTTTTATCCTACCTCACCGTTTTTAGGCCATTGAAAAATAGGAAAGTACCGATGTTTATTTTAATGGTAGCATCTTTCGCTTTATCCCTGATAATCCGTTACTCTATTTACACGGTAGTTGCGGCTGCTAACTGGGGTTTCGGAGTTAAGCCAAAAGTTGTGACAAACGTTGTGTTCAGAATTGCCGGCATAGCGATAACAGATATACTGCTGCTTGTTCTCCCTATAACTGTAGTTGCGACGACCACACTTTATCTCTTCATGATGAAGACGCGGCAAGGGAAACAGATGCGAGCCGTAGCCGATGATCCAGACTTAGCCGTCGTCTCAGGAATAAACATCGACAAAGTCGCCTTCCTCACCTTCTTTATATCAGGCGGCTTAGCCGGCGTTGCCGGGGCGTTCTGGGTCGTGTTTACACACGCCCATCCAGACATTGGGTTGGAGGCGCTTATCAGGATTATAGCGGCATCGGCTCTGGGCGGGTTCCTCAGCTACCCAGGAACATTAGCCGGAGCCTTCATAGTAACGTTAGCGGAAAACACGGTGATGGACATTCTAAACAGAAACTTTGGCCTAAGCTTAGCACTCAAACCCTTGATGCCGATGATCATCACGATAGTCATTCTTGTTATCAGGCCTGCCGGAATAACAGGGTTGTTTTCACGGCAACCGCGTAGAGGGGCTGCGGGCTAAATGGATTTCAACCAACTCCTCTCTATCATGGTGTCGACAGCAAACTTTTACGCCATTTGGCTTATATTATCTCTTAGCCTCAACTACGAATACGGCTACACAGGTATTCTGAATTTCGGAAAAGTCTTATTCTTCAGTCTCGGCGCCTATGCATCCGGTTTTCTTGCAGCCAACATAGCCAACTTAATGGCGGGTGTTTCCGTTGACATTTGCAGCGTAGAGGCTGTACAGTTCCGGCTTGACATGGCCAGCGCATCCCCTCATATGCCCTTTCTTTTGTTTACTGCTTCTCTCGTTCTTGGAGCTTCCTTGTCGGCCGCGGTAGCGTATCTGCTCTACCTTTCCACCTCACGAATAAAGGAGGGATTTGTTCTGGGTATAGTTCTTCTCGCTGCAGGTGAAACTTCACGCATAGTGGTGCGAAACTATGAACCGGTTGTCTGCGGATACCATGGGTTGGTGGGCATACCTAATCCCTACACAGCAGCAGGGGATCCAACAACCGCCTCTTACCTACTCAGCATAACTATCTGGATAATAGCAGGCTTAACGTTTGTCTTCGTAAACAGGCTGACCTCCACACCATATGGAAGAAAACTAAAAGCCATACGAGACAACGAGCTCGCCGCGGACATCTATGGAAAAAAACCTTCGCCCGAGAGGAGAAAAGTGCTTATGATAGGTTCTGCGATGGCTGGCGTAGCAGGAGTGCTTTACGCCTATTATCTTGGGTTTGTTGCTGCGGACGATTTCACTAGTCTAAAGACTTTCGACATATGGGTAGCTGTAATGCTCGGAGGTGTTGGCAATCATTTGGGCGCGGTGGTCGGCAGCCTTGCTGTAACCCTTATTGACAGAGGTACAAGGGTGTTGCGCGGGTTCTTGGCCACCTTATCCATACCGCTGGAGACCCTCTATCTCCGGTGGATTATAGTCGGCGTCTTGATGCTGCTGATACTGTTGTACAGGCCGGCTGGAATATTTCCAGAAAAATCTATCAAGACGCCTGGATTACTTAGAATAATTGAAAAAATTAGGAGGGAGAAAACATGAATGACTTGCTGGTGGTCGACAAGGTGTCAAAAAGCTTCAAAGAACTAAAGGCTTTAGACGAAATCTCAATCAGTATAAAACCTGGTCTAATATACGGAATAATAGGGCCCAACGGCAGTGGAAAAACAACTCTCTTCAACATCATCACCGGAGTGATTAAACCTGACAGCGGACGCGTTATCTTCGACGGACAGAGAATTGATACGCTGGAGCCGAATATCATATACAACCTCGGAATAACAAGAAGCTTCCAACTACCTACTCTCTGGCTGAACATGAACGTCGCCGAAAACCTTATGTTACCGCCTAAACAACAAGCTGGAGAAACCATTCGGAAAGCTTTTTTCAAAAAGGCGTGGAAAACACAGGACATACAATTGTCCGACTTTGTTTGGCAGACTTTAGAAACTCTGAAACTTAAACACGTTGCCTTGAATAAATCAAGCGAGATATCCGGAGGTCAGATGAAGCTTATCGAGCTTGGGAGAACCATGATGAGCAGCCCGCGACTAATCTTGCTGGACGAGCCTACAGCAGGTGTAAATCCCGCTCTCGCTCTGGAAATTTTTAAGATAATTAAGGAAACAAATCAAGTCGTGGGATTAACCTATGTGATAATAGAGCATAGATACGACATATTGTTCGCTAACGCCGACTACATCTATCTACTTAACGAGGGAAAAGTTGTGTTAGAGGGACCTCCTGAAAAAGTAATCAATGACCCAGTGTTGGCTGAAGTTTATCTGGGTGCTTAAATATGCTTTCTATTAGGGGCCTCTATGCGGGATATGGCAAGATAGCTATAGTGCAGGACTTTTCGCTGAATGTGTCGCAAAACGAGGTTGTCGCAGTTCTGGGCCCAAACGGAAGCGGGAAGAGCACGGTCTTCAAATCAGTTTTCGGACTTGCCTCCATTCTCGATGGACACGTGTTTTTCAAAAATCAAGATGTGACATATCTCAGACGCGATTTGCTTATAAGAAGAGGTATGGCATATGTTCCACAGCTAAACAATGTATTCACAACCATGACTGTGGAGGATAATTTGGAGATGGGTGGGTTGGCTTCAGGTGGAAAAGTTAAGGAAAGGATAAAGGAGCTGTATCAACAATTTCCCGTCTTAAAGGAGCGCCGGAACCAGAAAGCAGGAGTTTTGAGTGGGGGACAGAGGCAGATGCTTGCATTAGCAAAAGCTTTGGTAAGCAATCCTGAGATACTTATATTGGATGAGCCTACGGCTGGGTTGTCGCCTAAAACGTCTCTCCAAATAATCAATCATCTAAAGGAGCTTAGAAAAAACGGCCTCAGTCTAGTTATAATAGAGCAAAATGTTAAGAGAGCGCTGGAGATGGCTGACAAGGTGTGTTTGATGGCTGTGGGTAAGAAGATTTTCGAGGGCAAGCCCGAGGAGTTGGCTAGCAACCGCGAGATGGCGAAGCTTTATCTGGGGATAACTCAATGAGCCTGAAATTCGACTTAACTGTTGGCCCTTTTTTAGAGTGTCCCAAAAACGCAGTGGAGTTGAGCATTTACAGCGAGAAGCTTGGGTTTAACGGTGTCTGGGTCACCCACGACCCCTTGTGGGAAAACTCATGGGTAATAGCTGGAGGCATAGCGGCCAACACTTCAAAAATTCAAGTGGGGCCGGGCATCGTTAACCCGTTCAGCTCGACAAAAGTTGAGATTGCAATGGGTGCAGCCACACTTCAAAACCTTTCAAATGGTCGTGCTGTGCTCGGCTTCGGCCCCGGGTCTAGAAAAATGCTTGAGGAAAGCGGGCTAAGACACGTAAACCTTCTCCAGACTCTTGACGAATCTGTCACCTATCTAAAAGAAGTCCTCAACCCCGCAACATCTCCGCTGAAAAGCAAACCCGTAAAACCCGTGGAGATATACATCGGCTGCCAGTCTCCTACCATGCTTCGTAGAATAGGCAAATGGAGAGTGGGAGGGCTTATGTTGCTTACTCCCCCAAGCTTCGGCGAGGATGCACTCCGTTATGTAAAAGAGGGCTACAGCGGGCAAATTCCATCTGATTTTCCCGGAAACCAGATAGCGTCAATACTATGTTCAATCGATACCGATGAAAACAATGCGCGAAAAAGCTTCGCAAAATTCATTATCCACATACTTAGGTATCTGGCGGAGGTTCAGCTGAGAAAAATATCGCTAGACTATGATGATGTGGTTTTGCTAGAGCAAATATACCGTGAAGAGGGGTGGGAGGCTCTTCCAGAGAAAATCTACAGTCTAGGAGCGGTGGGAGTAGAGGGTCTCATCAAGACTGTTGAAAATCTTCACAGTCTCGGATTTACGAGGTTCAAGATCGGATCGCCGCTCGGCCCCGAACCCCGAAACGCCGTCAAGCTCATAGCCGAAAAAGTGTTAAGTTATTTCAGGAATTGACCGAGTTTCGCGGCCGTTTCTTTCAGTTTAGACAAGATATCGAGACCTGTGGGAGGGTTAAGCGCCACCACAAGAACCTTGTCATCTACTGGGAGCACGATGACGTTCACCTTTTCCATCGATGCAAAAACATAGTCCAGCGCTCCATAATATGCCCTGTTTTTCAGAAGCAGTAAACCAAACCTCGCAGTCTCCACGTCCACCTCGGCCGAGACCTCGGGCGGGTCAATGGAAGCCACACCAGGCCTCATCCCACCGCCCAGCCGCTTGCAATCGCCATCAAAAAGCTCAGCATACCTGATGTCTCTATGTAAGGTAAAAACCTCTTCAACAAATTTTTCATAACCCAGTTTGTCTTTCAAGACAGTTTATCATCCTTCCTTGCTTTAAAAATATTTTTCACAAACCTGTCTTCAAGCCGCCGAGGACACGTCCAGTGAACTCTATTGCTTTACCCAAGTCCTCCCCCAGGGGAGGCCCGATGTTAAAGTGTTTAACACCCATTCTCATTAACTCACGAAACCTGTGAAGAATTTTTTGAGGCTCATCGTAAGTAGAGGTTATTGCAAGGTTGAACATTTTGGGTGTAACAAGCTCGATCGCCTCATCAATCAATTGCTCGGCTACAAGTTTTGCTATTGATGTGAAATCTTGTCGGCTCAGTCCCGCAGTGTTTAAAACCTCCTCGGAGAGCAGCGGCCCGTAATATGCGATAAGCTCCCGCAATTTTCTGCATGAGTTTAGCTCCTCCTTTGTCTCCGCGACATAGTACCATAGGCAGGCTGATATATCTATACTGCTAACATCTCTTCCAACTTTTCGAGCTCCTTCATGGATTATTGGCAAAAATTTTTGAGCCGATTCCGGAGGTATGATGAGAGGAAGACCACCGTCCCCAATTCTGCCTATAGCCTCAACAGTTTTTCTCCCCTGTCCACCAATGTAGATGGGTATTTTATGCGATACTTTGAAGGTTAATGCATTTGGCGGCCCTGTCCCGTTGTCAAGAAGTTTACGTAGCTTGTCAACGGCTGCGTAAAGTCCTTGCAGTGGTTTGTCAACGTTTAGGCCTGCCCATCTGAGTGTTTCAGGCGCCCCAACACCTATCCCCAGACAAAATCTTCCACCACTAAGCTCAGCCAAAGTAGCCGCCCGCATAGCTATCTCGACAACATTAGAGCTGAAAGGGTTAACGATAGCGGTGCCTAGTTTAATCAAAGACGTCGAAGCTGCAGCGGCTGATAAGACAACCCATGCATCGCGTTTGAACAGGTCCTCACAGTACCAGAAGCCGTCGAAGCCGGTGTTTTCGCATAGTTCCGAAAGCTTGACTGCGGTGCGTGAGTCGCAGAGGTCGCTGTTAAGCCTAATGCTCAGAACAGTGTTCAACTTTGGTTTTTGATGAGGTGCCAGAGGGTTGATGGTTTGATGTGGCTGCTTACTATCTTGACCCCAAGCGCGTCCTCGATCGCGGCGGCTATCGCGGCGAGCGGTGATCCGCCGCCTTCTCCGACACCTCTCGTACCAAGAGGACTCGTGAGACTGGGTATGCCGAGGCTCGCTATTTTCTCTATCATGGGGACATCGGCGGCTGTGGGTGCGAGGTAGTCGGCCAGGCTGGAGTTGAGGAGCTGTCCATCCTCGGAGTATTCGAAGTTTTCGTAAAGGGCCGCGGCGATGGCGTTGAACGCGGAGCCTATCACCTGTCCTCTGACTATCAGTGGATTAATCTCTCGGCCGCAGTCATCCACTATCGCGTAATCTAGAATCTTGACAGCCCCCGTCTCTGTATCTACTTCGACAACAGCGGCGTGGACTTGGTAAGAATAAGTGAGGGTCAGGTTGCCTCTTTTTTCTTCGGGGTCTGGGTAGGTGAAATCCGGTGCATAAACCGCGTGAGCGAACAGCCCTGGCTCTATGCCTTTGGGCAGTAGCCGTAGGTTTGACCACGCAACGTTCGCTATTTGCCAGATGGGTATTTTCTTGTCGCCGGAGATTGTAGTTACTTCACCGTTCTTGATGGTGAGGTTTTTCACATCGGTCTCCAGGAGCGCAGCCGCTATCTGGAGAACTTTGGCTCTAAGAGCTTGTGCCGCCTTGACGACAGCCGTTGCACCGAGGGCGGCAAACCGGCTCGCATACGTTCCTGAGTGTCCTGAGAACGGGTTGCTGAAGGAGTCAAACCCTATCAAAACCGTTACCATGTCTGGTGTAACTCCCAGCTCGTCGGCAACCAGCTGCCTAACCACGGTCTCGTGACCCTGTCCCTGAGGACTGCTGCTGACAGCTGCTATGATGTTGCCCATGTTGTCGATTTTAACCCATGCCGCTTCACTGCCTCCAGACATGGGGAAGTTGGGATTAATTATCCTCACTTGGCCGAAGTTGTTTGAACCGGAGTCAAGGGTTACTCCTATTCCGATGCCGATACGTTTTCCACCGTCTGATTGCTGTTCTTTAATTTTACGCCATTTATCATAGTTAATCAGCTCTAAGGCTTTGATGGTGGCCAGTTGGTAGTCTCCGCCGTCGTAGACACAGCCGCTCGGGGTCGTGTACGGCATCTCCTCTCTACGTATGTAGTTACGCATCCTTATCTCGACGGGGCTTATGCCAAGTTTTTTGGCCGCAATATCCATGATTCTCTCTATCATCCACATGTGCTGCAGTCGGGAATAGCCTCTGACAGGGCCTGTTGGACACTTGTTGGTGGTCACCGAGTAAAAATCTACGTAAAGGTCCTTGAATCTATAGACGTTGCACGAGACCTGTGCCCATATCACCGCTCCCAGAGGTTCATAGCGTGGATAAGCACCTATGTCATCAATTGCTTTAACCTTCAAGCCGAGCAGGGTACCGTCCCGCTTAAATCCCGCTTTTACGTGGAAGGTGCGTTCGTTGCAATGCGATGACGAGGCTGACAAATTTTCTCTCCTCGTCTCCACCCATTTGACTGGGCGTCGGACAAGCATCGACACGGCGCCCAGCAAAGTCATGTAGACATAGTTGTTGATCTTGGTTCCGAAACCTCCTCCGATATCTCTGCTTATCATCCTAATTCTGCTCAAGGGTTTGCCTAAGGCCACGCTTATCATGAATCCTACAACCATGGGCATCTGGTTGGGTGCGTAAATTGTTAAGATATCATCTTGTGCATTATAGTCTGCGACTACGACGTTGTTCTCAAGAGGTATAGCGCTGTATCTGTTGAAACGTAGTGTCTCCTCGATGATTACCTCAGCTTTAGCAAGAGCTTTCTCGATGTCACCATAGTTATAGACACCATGCCACACCACGTTGCTTCCCAACTCTTCATGAACAACCGGTGCATCGGACTCCAGTGCTTTTTCACCATCCACCACCGCTTGCAGTGGCTGGTACTCCACCTCTATTTGCTCAAGCGCATCATATGCTGTGTACATGTCTTCTGCGACGACGACAGCCACTGGCTCGCCCATGTAGCGAACCTTGTCGACTGCCATGCAGTAATCCTTTATCCTATCTGCTGGAGGTGGAGCGACTTGTGGAAAAGGATTGGTTATAGCCGCTATGTCTTTGCCTGTGACGACTTTAATCACGCCCGGTATCTTCTCAGCCTTTGACACATCGATGTTCTTAATATAAGCGTGGGCGAACGGGCTTCTGAGTATAGCCGCGTAAACCATGTCCTTTAAACGAAGGTCATCGGTGAACTGGCCTTTGCCGGTTATCAACCGCCTGTCCTCATATCTTTTGAGAGGCCTACCGACCCAACCCACTTCCTCCACTTTTTCCTCGAGATAGAGAGACACAACTGGCTCTTCTTCTTCCCGATTATAAACTTTAGCGAGGTGAATGTGCTGGTTGAAATGTTCTTAACAATATTTAAATTCACCCATTCAGCTCCATGACGGCATGAACAATAAAATCAGCAGAAGAAAAGCAGTTAGCACAGCTGCGGCCGTTGGCGCGGTTGTCGGGGTCGGAGTGGTGGCAGGTGCGGCAGGGTTTTTCGTCGGTTCATCTGCTCCGAGGGAGCAAAGAACAGTTACTCTTACAAACCAGGTAACACAGACCCAGACCGTAACCGCATCCAAGCTTCCCAGAGAAATCAAGATAGGTGTTCTCCTACCGCTCAGCGGGGACATCGGCCCAATAGGTAGTAAAATGCTCAACGGCGCGAAATTCGCTGCCAAGATGCTCAACGAGTGGGGCGGTATAGCTGGCAGCACTGTGTCGATAGCGGCCGAGGATACGGTTGGAGAGCCGACCAAGGCTCTCGACGCGGTCAAGAAACTCGTAGAAGTTGACGGGGTTCAGGTGATAGCTGGTCCGGCTACAAGTGTCGAATTCCTGACAATAGCTGATTACCTGAAGTCGAGAAGAGTGCCTGCCATATCGATGTCCGCCACTGCGGCGGCGATTTCTGAAATAGGCGGCGACTATATTTTCCGTGTTGTTCCAAGCGACGCCGAGCAGACGAGAGCTCTCGCCGACCTCATAACAGCAAAGGGTGTAAACCGTTTAGCAACCTTCGTCGTGTCCAACGACTATGGCATAGGTATAGAGGAGGGGCTGAAAAAACATTTGGGCAATAAAATAGTTATCAGTATCAGATATGACCCAACAAAAGGAGACTATCGTGAAGAGTTGAACCGAGTCAAACAGGCTAACGTGGACGCGGTTCTATGGGCGATGTGGGTCGACAGCGGCATAGTTGTTTTCAAACAAGCCTACGACCTTGGGCTCACCAACATCCTAAGCTTCGGTGGAGAAGGCATGAGCGACAAAGCCTTCTTCGCAGACGCGAAAGCAGCCGAATACCTGCTACTAACACAGATGACTGGAACAAAACCAGCACCATCCGCAGAATCACTTTCATCGAAACGATTCGTGGAAACATACCGTAGAGAATTCGGAGAAGACCCAGGTCTCTTCGCGGACACCACATACGACTCCACCATGGTGTCAGCTCTTGCGGTGGCGTTAGCAGGCGAATACAACGGCGCCAAGATAGCATCGATGGTCAAGGCGGCAGCCTACCACTACATAGGCCCAAGCGGGCAGAAAATGATGAACGAGTCGGGAGACGCGGAGCAGGCTTCTTACGAGATATGGCGCGTAGTCAAGGACGGCGACTATGACTTCAAGAAGATAGGCAGCTGGGATTCAGTCATCGGTCTCAACCTAACCACCTAACCGACAGCACTAAATTGATTTTTGACACATCACTAATCCAGACGCTGTTAAACGGACTGATAACTGGCAGTATCTACTTTATGGTATCAATCGGCCTCACTCTACAATATCAGCTGATGAAGTTTCCAAATCTAACCCACGCGGAACTATTCACTATAGGAGCCTTCATCACCTACATTTTTGCAGACATCGTAGGACTCGGTTACTGGCTATCTCTTCCCATAGCCGCGGTATTCACAGGCGGGGTTGCGGCGTCAATCTACCTGGCCGTTTTCAAGCAGCTGATTAAAAGAGGCGCTTCGCTGTCGCATCTCATCATCGCCGCAGCTGGAATGGGTATATTTTTGAGATATGTGATGTGGGAGGCCGCGGGACGACGTTCTTACTTTTATTCAGAATTCTTCTCCTCCTACGACATAGGGCCAATAAGAATATCCGTTTTATGGATAGCCATAGTCATCGTAGCAGCATTAACCGCGCTTATGCTGCTTCTTTTATTCACGCGCACATTGTTCGGAAAAGCCGTGCGAGGTCTCTCGAGCAACCCCTTGCTCGCACGCGTTTCAGGAATTGACGCCGATAAAATGACAATCCTCGTGTGGGTTCTATCCGGTGTTCTGGCAGGTCTTGCAGGCAGTCTTAGAGCCGCCGATACACGGCTCACTCCCGAACTGGGGGTAGAGGTGCTGATACCCATGTTTGCAGTAACAGTACTCGGAGGAATAGGAAGCGTATCAGGCGCCTTTATAGGAGCCTACATACTTGGGCTGACTGAGAGCTTCGGAGTCGTAGCGCTCAGCTCGCTCGGCCTCCCCACAGAATATAAAGCCCTCACAGCGTTCGCAATTCTCGTAATCACAATCCTAATTCTGCCAACAGGCCTAAGCTCCATCATATCAAAAGAGCGGACCAGACGTGATTAACATAGAATTCATCCTCGATACATTAGTTTTAACCATTTTGTTTGCAATAGTAACACTCAGTTTAAACCTGAAATATGGATACACCGGATTACTCGACTTTGGAAAGGCAGCCTTTTTCGCAACAGGAGCCTATGTATCAGCGATAATGGCCACCAACGGATATCCACCAATCTTAGGAATGTTTACGGCTATGATTATCGCTGCACTACTGGGGCTGCTGATATCCATTCCCGCTATAAGAGTGCGCAGCGACTACCTTGCAATAATAACTCTGGTCTTCTCTGAAACCATCCGAATAATTTTGAAGAACGAGTCATGGATAGCTGGCGGCGTCTTAGGGATAAGAGGTATACCTCCTCTCCTAGACCCGAGAACAACACCATACCAGATGTACCTGCTAACACATCTAATGATTGCGCTGGTGTTATACATTGTGTTTTTTACTGTAAGTTGGCTTATCACTAACTCACCTTTCGGAAGGATTTTGAGGGCGATAAGAGAGGACGAGGTAGCCTCAGCGATGTATGGAAAAAACAATACAGTAGTAAAAGCCTTTGTTTTCGGTTTCTCGTGCTCGATGGCCGCGGCAGCGGGTAGCCTATACGCCCATTATGTCGGCTTCGTTTCACCAGACCTCTTTGTGCTCGCGATAACACTCCAAGTATGGATAATGAGCATCATCGGCGGCCCATCAACTATAACAGGCAGTTTCATAGGAGCATTAACCGTATTATCCATAGCACGTGGAACAAGAATAATAAAAGACTACCTAAACCTTCCAATAGACCCCAACAACACCATGTTCATACTCACCGGAATTCTCCTCATCATAACAATAATGTTCAGACCCACCGGTCTAGTAAAAGAGGGGAAGATAAAAATTGCCTAACGAAGAGATGTTAAAAGTATCGAACCTCGGGCTAAGTTTCGGAGGATTCCGAGTAGTCGACAAAGTATCCTTCACCATTGAGGGATCCCAAATATATGCATTGATAGGGCCCAATGGTAGCGGGAAAACATCACTCTTCAACGCTATCACCGGAGTATACAAACCACAAAGCGGAAAAGTGTTTTTCAATGGAAAAGACATAACATCATTTCCTCCACACCGTGTATTCCGGGAAGGAATAGTCAGAACATTTCAATATCCAAAGGTCTTCAACAAAATGACGATAATCGATAATTTGGTATTCGCGTCAAGAAACCAAGTTGGAGACAATCCTGCAGCAGCAGTTTTTCAAAGAAACAAAGTAAAAGAGCAGGAAAAGAACCTGAAAAAGAAAGCATATGACGTGTTGGATAAAATCGGGTTGATAAAATATGCTGAAAGCTATCCAACTGAGTTGTCGGGAGGCCAGTTAAAGCTATTAGAACTGGGCAGAGCTTTGATGGCTGATCCACAGTTGCTAATGCTTGACGAGCCGGCGGCGGGAATAAACCCAATTTTAACCACACAGCTCTTCAAAATCCTCAGGAAAGCCCGAGACGAAGAGAACCTGACAATATTCCTGATAGAGCATCGGCTCGAGATAGTAAAAGAATTCGTCGACTGGGTGTATGTCATGAGAAGCGGCAAAATCGTGTTAGAAGGCTCTCCTAACGAAGTTCTCTACGACAAAAACTTTCTAGAAATCTATACGGGTGGGTAATTTGCCGCATATACTCGAAATTCGTGGCTTGAAATCAGGATATGGCCGGATAGAAATCATACATGATGTGAGCTTGGACGTCGAGAGAGGCGCTGTACTCGCAGTGCTGGGTGTAAATGGAAGCGGAAAATCCACTCTCCTAAAAAGCATCATGGGAATCACCAACATTTTCGACGGCTCCGTAAAACTTGATGGAGAAGAGCTTGTGGGTAAAAAAGTTGAGGAAATCGCGAGAAAGAAGATCGGATACGTTCCTCAAACCGACAACATTTTCCCCAATCTAACAGTGAGAGAAAATCTGGAACTGGGTGCGTTTGTCGGAGAGAAAAACGTTCTCCGGATAGATGAGGTTTACAGAATTTTCCCCGAACTTGCATCCTTATCAACCAAGAAAGCCGCGTTACTGAGCGGCGGCGAGCGGCAAATGCTCGCAATAGGGCGAGCCATGATAGGTCAGCCGAAAATCCTGTTGCTCGATGAACCAACAGCAAACTTGGCTCCCGCCATCACTGAAAAACTCCGAAAAAGAATCAGAGAAATAACCGACTCTGGCACAACCATTGTAATCGTGGAGCAAAACGTCAACATAGCCGTGTCAATCGCCGACTATGTAACAGTCCTTGTATCAGGCCAGAAATCATTCTACGGCACGCCAGACGAGCTGTCCGCCATAAATCTACAAGAAGTGTTACTTGGGCTAAATAGGAAATAAATTTAAATAAGACTTCCCGATTTAACCGTTCGTGTACAGTGGGAAAATAGCCTTATCAAGCACAATTGCGGCTGTTATGGCTGTTGCGCTTTTGGTTGTCGGCGTAGTCGGCGGCTATTTTGTCGGTATATCGAGCTCAGCCCAGAACGTGGTCACCCGCACAGAATACGTAACCGTCGGGGGCACTGTTACCGAGAGAATAACCATAACTATAACATCTACCGCCAGCCCCAGCCCAGCCTCCGCTCCGCCGCTGAAAATTGGTATGACAATATCGAAGGATGGGCTTTTTGCACCCCTAACCTCGGGATACGAGGCCTTCAACCGCGAATGGTTGAACTGGGTAAACAACGTACGAAAAGGTGTCTACCTCAGGGAGCTCGGTGTTAGAGTTCCTGTCGAGATCATCATGTACGATGACCGGAGTCAGCCCGACTTAGCTATACAGCTGTACACGAAATTGGCGACCGAGGATAACGTGCATATTCTGGTCAGCCCATACAGCGCAGACATAGGAATTCAGTTGATTCCTACCGTGGCTGAGAGGTACAGAGTGCCCATGATAATGGCGGAAGCTAGTACCAAAGATATGTGGAACAAAGGATACAGATACGTGGTTACGTCGATGGTTCCGTACTGGGAGCCGAACCAAAACGGCTGGAGTGCATCCTATTTCGAACTCATAAAGCAAACCGGCTGGGCTAGGACAATCGCTTTTGTCGGCTGGGACATCACTTGGGCCATTGACACCTACAACAGCGGTAAGGAGCTGGCGAGACAGGCGGGTCTAGAGATAGTGTACGATCAACTACTGACACCCGGCACCACAGATTTCTCAGGCGTCATAAGGGAGCTGAAATCCATCCAGCCAGATATCGTCTATCTCGCGATGTTCGGCCCAGTTAACGCACTTTTCATACGTCAAGCAAATGAAGCGGGATTCAAGCCGAAAGAGTTTCACGTCATCGAATACGGAGCCGGTTTCGTGAACAGCCTCGGTCCACTAGCAGAGGGGGTGACCAGCGAAATATTCTGGACGCCATCCTTCAAGTTTTACCAGTCAGATCTGTTGAACGAGCTGATGACAAAGGCAGGACTCAACTGGGTGGATTGGCAATGGACCGAGCTAAGAATGATCATATTCCAGATGATAGTAGCGGCTGTGGAGGAAGCGGGTAAACTAGACAGAGAAGCCATAAACAATGCCCTGCACAGGCTACAGATAATGACCGTGAGCGGGCCCCTGATAATAGGTCCACAGGGATACGGAAACATAGGCTTGGTCGCAATCCAGATACAAAACGGCAGAATACAGACAGTGTGGCCAAGTGAACTAGCCAACGCAACATACGTATATCCAAGAAGCTAAACATGGTAGCTCCCACTTTTTTTATCGAATCCCTAGTTGACGGCATAGTTCTCGGAGGAATCTACGCTGTAATAGCGCTCGGTCTCTCGATGATGTATGGAGTGGCAGGAGTTTTAAACATAGCACATGGAGACCTAGTCATGCTAGCTGGTTTACTGGCCTTCAGCCTAACAACTTTCTTCGATCAACCAGTCACCGGGTTCGTTTTAGCACCAGCATTAATTATACCGCTCTTTTTTCTCATAGGTCTAGGGCTTTTCAGCGGCCTGCTGAGGCCTATTTCAACAAGAGCTCCGCAAAATCTGCTTCTAAGCTCAATCCTCATAACACTCGGCATATCATTTATTATGCAGGACTTGGCGGCGACGTTTCTAGGAACCCTGCCAAGAAGCATTTACATGGGTTTTCAGCCACTTAAAATAGGCGACATCTCTATTCCATTCTTTAGAGTAGTCACTTTCGGATTGGTCCTGACTATAACTATTGTTTTCTGGATTTTCTTGAGACAAACTTTCCTAGGAAGAGCCATGCGGGCGGTTACTTATAATAGAGAGGCATCTGCATTTCTAGGTGTCCCTATTGACCGTGTTGGGGCGATATCCTTCGGGTTAGGAACAATACTTGCGGCGTTAGGTGGATTAATTTACATGGGCAATGGTTTCCCTATGACACCTTTCATCGGCTTGTCACTAACTGTAAAGGCATTGACGGTTATCGTAGTCGGTGGTGCTGGTAAACTCGGCGGCGCACTCGTCGGCGGCCTAGTCCTAGGAATAGCGGAAACATTGACCGGCGTCTTCATCTCCTTTTATTGGTCACCTGCACTAGCCATAATCCTACTGCTCACAATTCTGATGATAAAGCCAACGGGGATAATGGGAGATTGAGGAAGTTTTTCTCACGATCAATAACTCTATGGATTGTCTTACTAGTCGTCGCATTTACACTAGGATTTTTCGCTGCACCCTACTACACAAGTCTTTTGATTTTTCTGTTCATTTACGCAGCCTTGGCTCTGAGCTACGACATCTTAGGAGGTTTCCTAGGCTATATGAACTTAGGACACATAATTTTCTATGGTTTAGGAGCATATGTATTCGCAATAACACTCAACAACTTATCACTGATGTTGGGAAGCGACCTGCTTCTCCTAAGCATGTTTACAGCAATCATAGCCTCTGTGGCAGTCGGTGCAGGAGTAGCAGCTTTGCTTAGCTATCCTTTATTTAGAGTCAAGGGTTTCTACTTTGCTGTTGCCACGCTCGGATTAATCAGCCTCGTTAACATCGTCATAAGTTCTCCCGAAATGAGTCTGATCTCGGGCGGATTTTCCGGAATAAATCTGGTAAGTGATGTGGCTCGAGAGAGCAATTCACAAAACGCGTACCTCTTAGCGATGACAACCCTCGTATTGACAGGTTTAGTACATGTATCAATCAACAGAAGTTCATTCAGGAATATTTTTAGCTGTGTAAAAGAGGATGAACAAGCATCCGAATGTTCGGGCATAAACCCTTTCCGCTATAAACAGGTTGCTTTCATAATAAGCGCGGCGCTCGCATCGCTTGCCGGTACAGCCTATATGTGGTTCCAGACCTATACTAATCCGCGTCTCGCTTTCGCCATAGAGCTTGCCTTTCTCCCCATAATAATCGCTCTATTAGGAGGCTCGGGAACTCTTGTTGGCCCTTTGATAGGCTCAATAATTTTTACCGTAGTATATCAACTGCTTTTGGTTAACCTGCCCTCGTTGACCAAGCT
This sequence comes from Nitrososphaerota archaeon, assembly GCA_041641305.1. Taxonomy (GTDB): domain Archaea; phylum Thermoproteota; class Nitrososphaeria_A; order Caldarchaeales; family Caldarchaeaceae; genus Caldarchaeum. The sequence goes on from JBEPYN010000002.1 coordinate 312,108, forward strand.
GATTATAGGCTTGGTGTTGATCGCGGTCGGTGTAGGAGCCTCCTCAGGAGTCGTTGGGCTAATCAGAAGCGTTGCTAGGCTCCGACGTAAAACCTACGAAGCTTCTCCATCTTACTGAACTCGTTGGAGGGGCCCTCAGCTCTAATACGGCCACTCTCCAGCAAATACACGTATTTGGATAGCTTAAGAGCTCTACTAACATCCTGCTCCACCAATACGATGCTCAAGTCAGTAGTTGACAATAGTTTTTCCAGAGAAGTAAAGAGATTTTTCACCGCAATAGGAGACAACCCTGTAGACGGCTCATCCAGAAGTAAAACCCTAGGTTTAGCCATCAACGCCCGAGCAATAACCAGCATCTGTTTCTCGCCACCGCTGAGTGTTTGAGCCATCTGGTTTCGCCTTTCATAGAGAACCGGAAACAATTCATACACAAATTTCAGCATCTCATCAAGACGATCACGGTTTAGAAATGCACCTAAAACGAGATTATCATAAACAGTCATTTTGCCGAAAACACCGCTCCCATCTGGAACATAGACAATACCTTGTCTGACCCGCTCATGTGCAGGAAGCCCGTTTATTTTCTCTCCCAAGTAGTTTATCTCCCCAGTCAACGGTTTCACGGTGCCCGCTATAGTTTTAAGCAGAGTTGTTTTGCCAGCACCGTTTGGACCAATTATTCCCACTACATTGTTTTCACCTAGGCTGATACTGATGTCCCAAAGCACTTGCAGCCGACCATAAGCTACGTTCAAATGTCTAACTTCCAGCAGATTCAATCTGTTCACCCAAATATACCCTTAAAACCTCTTGATTTGACACTATTTCCGATGGACTGCCTTCGGCTAATTTTGCGCCGAGATGTATGACTAACATTTTGTTAGCCAGCTTAACCAACGCCGTCACTACGTGTTCAACGATGACGAAAGTCAACCCGTTTTTGTTGAGATTTTTTATGACTTCAATAAACTCGTAAATCTCCTGTTCAACAAGGCCTGCAAACGGTTCATCTAAAAAAACAAGGTAAGTTTTTCCAACAATAGCCTTCGCCAGCTCCACTTTTTTACGAATAAAAAGGTTGCACTCTGCGGCTTTCATGTTGGAGTGTCTCTGTAGATCAAGCAGCTTCAACGCCTCGGATACTGTGGATTCGTTTTCACCACGCATCTTGGCTGCGACGGCAACATTCTCTTTAACAGTCAGGCTTAAAAATGGTCTTACGCTCTGGAAAGTGCGGCCAATCCCGAGCCTAAATCTCTCATATGCCCTCATGTTTGTAATGTCTGTCTCTCTGAAGAAAACCCGGCCGTTGTCTACAGGAATAATTCCGGTTAAAACATTGATTAGAGTTGTTTTTCCGGCTCCGTTTGGACCGATAATGCCTAAGATCTGCCCATCCTCAACCTTTAGGCTTATGTCGTTTAAAACAGTCAACCGGTCAAACCTCTTAGAAAGCTTCTCCGCCTCTAAAAGCACCATTTTTCAGCCTTCTCGTTTAACACCAGATAGTCTATTTAAGCTTAGTCATCTACGTGGAGTCCACTGTGAATAGCTTTAATTGAACGGATGAAGAGGTCTTGCATGCGGGGGTTGCCAAGCCTGGTCAAATTACCCAGCCACAGCTGGGTAAAGCCAGCGGCGCAGGGCTTAGGACCCTGTCCCGAAGGGGTTCGTGGGTTCAAATCCCACCCCCCGCACACATATGTTTGCGCTACACGGGGTAGATGAGCTGAGTTGTTAATGGCGTAAACGATTTCCTTTAGGGGTTTAGATTTGAGATGACTCGTGGCAGTTGCTTGAAGACCATGAGTCCCTTTTCCGGTTCCAACTCAATAACAGCTCTTGAAATATTTTCACCCCTACTAGAGGTAATGAACAGGATGGCGGCCAACAAAAGTCGCGTGGTCATACAGCCTGTATTTTTTAGGGTCAATGGTCATGTAAAAAGGATTTCCGAAGGACCGTCCAACATGCTTGTCCCAAACCTTTAACTAAAAGCTTCACATACATACCTCATGACAACGAGTATTGCTGTAACTTTCCGCGCAAAGAAAGGTAGGGAGAAGGAGTTCAACACTTTTCTCAACAATCCCGAGAACGGTAGGTTGATGGCCAAGCTTTTGGGCGCTAATAGAAACACGCTCTTTCTAGGCGATGGTGTGATGGTGAGGGTTATTGAGTATCCCGCAGGGTCTAACCTCAAGTCATTGGATAAGCTTGCTCAGGAAAACCCAGAGATAGCCGCCCTTCTCAGAAAATTTGGGCCAATAATAGAGAATGGGTTTGACATTGATGTACCTGGCAGCTTGGAAAGCTTTGAGAAGCGGATAACGCTCTCCCTAGCCTACGATGTAACCGTTGACTGAAGCAGGTGCCGTAGTGAAAATTTTTTCCACGAACTTCGGTAGTTTTTGGTGACGGTGTACCCTAACCAGGTAGAGGACTCGCCTACTAAACCAGCTACTCCAGAAGAGCCTCACGGGCTCAAATCCACCCCACATGATACATGAAACTTGTCAGATGCGAGCCGGGTGTCTTGGTCGCCTTGGAGGAGCATCCTGTCCAGGTGAGGGTTTCGATGTCGCAGTTTGGGTGGAATGTTAGCGAGTTTGAAGGTGTTGGCAAGTTTGCTGTCGTCGACGCCTTCACATCGGGGATCGGCGAGGCCGCAAAGAGGGAGAAGTATGTTGTCAGGGAGCCTGACGATTTTCAGGCGTTGGTGGATGTTTTGAGGGAGGCTCTTAGAGAGACTGGAGCAGAGCGATGCGTAATAGACTCTGTCACAACTCTTTACATTACTAGGCCAGCCGCAGCGAGGGGAGTTGTACTGCAGCTGAAGAAAGTTCTCTCCGGCATGGGCGTCACCTCACTGTTGATATCGCAGGTTAGCGTCACAGAGCGTGGCTTTGGGGGGCCTGGTGTGGAGCATGCGGCGGATGGGATAGTCAGGCTGGATCTTGACGAGGTCGACGGAGAGCTTAGAAGAAGTATAATAGTCTGGAAAATGGGGGGAACTGCGCACTCGATGTCGAGACACCCCGTTGAGATAACGGATAAGGGGATGATTGTGCACAGCGGGAGGAAATTCACCGTGTCCAGGAAGGCTGCCGAGATGGAGGCCAGAGGTGATGCCGAGTGAGCGAGATCCCACTCACTCCAATCGAGAGGGAGGGGATACATAGGCTCGAGTCGGCGTTAATGATAGCCACGCTCTTCAGCGAGGAGGCAATAGCAGACCTCAAAAACCCTGAGGAGAGGTTGACGTGGGTGGACAGCCTAGCCGTGGCCGCGGCCGCACTCGCCAGAGAGAAAGCCAAAATGTCCGTCTCACAAATAGCAGATGAGCTGGGGAGGTCTGAGGCCTCGATAAGGGCTCACCTAGCCGGAAAAACAAAGGCGGGCAAACTCGTCAAAGAAACCTATGAACGCTTCATCCGGGAAGGTGTCAAGATAAAACTGCCGGAACTATTCCTGACCATGCAGGAAACACTGACAGATAAAAGGTCTGAGGAGCTTGAGACTTTGAAGAAGAGGGTTGAGGAGTTGGAGGCGAGGGCCTCGAAACTATCATCTGTGCTGGAGAGACAAAAGGCGGCACGGGAGAAGACGATATCTCTTCTCGACGAACTCGACAAAATAATCAAAGAATTAAGAGCAACTATCTCGGGCATGTAAGCCAATCAATCTCATCCCCATGGCAACGCTACGTTCATGCCAGCAGGACTAGATTCAGCCTAACTATGCTGAGTTTAAGGACTCAGCTCTCCCGCAATGGCTGGCTCAAGTAACTAGGCAGTTGAACCATATGCTAGAATAGGCATGAAGAGACGGCTCCCCCGAGCACACGGTCGCCGGCTGAGGTGGGCCATGAATACATCCTTATCAAACGTCCTATAATAAGGACCATGAGATCTTTTTCCTTGAAGATATCAGCAATCAAAACATCTTTCTTCTATGCACTGCATAAACCCAAGGCACGGACATGCAGCAAGAGAAGAGGACATAGAGTCAAAGGGAATTAGGCGACAAGGCAGTTAGGGAGTGAACATTTATAATTTGGTTTCTAAAGTTGAAGGACAGATGGTTGTTAAGATGTTACTTTTTTTGCTTGAAAACTGTTTAATCGATGTCAACGTAGATTATTCTGAAGTATGGTCCCATGTTCCTGAACTGGCAGGAAATGATAAGACAAATGTTTTCGCACAATTAAGGTTGCTTAGACGTCGGTTGTCAAAAAAGAGATATTGTCAACTAGTGGAGAGAGTTTCTGAAGTGGTCGCCAATGTTGAAAAGGTGGCCGCGACACGTTCCAGATTGAATTTCGACCCATTCAGAACATTGTCAGAAGTTAGGAAGAGAGGCGTCATGGTTTACGCATTCAGCATGTTTGGGGAAGACACTGTCAGGGAACTTCTTGAGAAACATGGATTGACAGGAATTTTTGAGGGGTTTGTTTCAAGAGTGCGTGTTGACCAGCCTATCGGCTTTTTATTTCCGTTGAGGTTGGCAAAACGACAGATCAAGGATAAACAGGGCGACATTCTTTTTGTTTGCGGCGACTCAACCACCATACGTTCCGTGAAGGAAGCTAATGTCCCTGGCATCAAGATAGCTGCGTTGCCTTTAAAACCCGCTGAGGTGAGAAACATAATCATGGCCAGGCCTGATTACTTCCTAACCAATCTTTCTGAGATAGTTGACATTTTTGACTTAGGGCTTGCCTAATAAAATTTTCTCCCTATTAGCCCTATTGCGACGCCATAGACAACATACGCTATGCCGTAAACTGTTACAATCTTAGCTGCTTCAAGAACAGGCATGTTTATCAAACTTAAGCCATATCCTGGGATTTCTGTATTTGTCAAATATATTGCAAAAACTATTAGCTGAACACCGGCTATTCCAAGTCCTTTCGTTACGCTATATGTTTGGAAGATAAATGCGTAGAGAACGCCCCACAATGCCCCTATTATGAAATACGTGGTTAGGCCTATGAGCCCCAACTCGTAAGATGGGCCTGCGATTCCAAGTGTCTCAGGTATCATGGTAAACAATCTTGGGTTTTCAAACCCGAGTCCAGCAGCTAAGATCATCACGACACTCATAGAGATTGATGCAACTACTCCGCCGACAATTCCCAGTTCGATCTTTTTCGAAAACGGTATTGATTTTTCAGCTTTCGCTATTTCTAAAGTCATTTTTTCACCTCAAGCTTCTTCGACTCCTTTTTGAGGTTCCATCTTGTTGGATCAAAATGTTCAAGGTAAAAATCTTTCCTTATCCATCCCGTGACCATTGCCTTCAAAATAGGCCAGTTCACAGGAAGTACAGCGAAATAAACATGGCCAATCACCATACCTATCGTTAATGCTGCAAAAAGGTCGTGGAGAACTCGGAATAGATGCTCAATTTCATAAGGTATTTGAGGTATTAGCCCATATGGATTCCAAAAATAGAGACCGGTGATGCCTAAAACTACAAGAGCTATTGTAAGACCCCAATGGAAAGTCTTCATGAATACATCATATTTCGGGATTGGTTTGTATTCTCTTACAAGTCCGAGAAAGTGTTTTGTTCTTACCCAACCGTCACTAAGATCTTTTAAACCTATCCATATGTTCCACCATCCCTTTTTCACACCCACATCCCAGACAACATGTATAACTAGTAATCCAAGTAGGGACCATGCCATGTTAACATGCCAGAAAATCTTAGCCTGCGTTCCCTCTATTCCCAAGGGCGCTAGAAAAGGGTCAAAGACGTTTGGAAAATATAATGCTAGCCCTGTTAGAGTCATTATACCAAGCGTTACAAAATTAAGCCAGTGAAAAAGTCTTTGAACAGGATCAAAAGCACTTATTTTTTCAGGCGTTACCTCCGGGACCATTGTTGGTGTCGGTCGGGGTTGTCTGAAAGCTCGTCTGAACCAATGGACTACGTATACTGCTACAAAGGCTAGGATTATGGCAGTGAATATTTCTGGGCTGAGGCGGACAAGTTGTGTAGTGAAATCGCCTTCAGCCATGCCTCGGAAATTTATTTTGATAGATATAAGCATTGTCAATTAACACGAATATGGATATTACAAAAATTTTTATATATATTGTAAGTTAGTGTAAGTTTACACATGATAAAACGGGGAGGAGGTCTCTCGAGGCGGGATTTTATCAAACTCTCCGTCACATCATCTTCACTGATTTCGGTGGCTGCGATAACTAGGCCGAACACATCTGTAGCCGCTCAGGAACCAGCGCAGCTCAAACAAACAGGTATTGAAGCTGCTTTTGCATCACGCACAATTAGGATGCGTGTAAACGGGAAGGAATACTCTGCAATAGTTAATCCGTATGACACCCTTGTCAACGTCTTGAGAGAACAGCTTGGACTAATAGCTACTAAACGTCCATGCAATAGAGGGGAATGTGGAGGCTGCACAGTCTTAGTAAACGGTGTCCCGATCCTTTCATGTACTTACCTAGCGGTGAGGGCAGATGGCAAGGAAATACTAACCGCTGAGGGGAGGGATTATGATCCAGTGTTGAAAACTTTACAGGATGCTTGGGTGGAAAAGGATGCAAGTCAATGTGGTTATTGTCAACCGGGTCAGCTTATGTCAGCTACTGCCCTGTTGAAAAAGAACCCTAACCCGACAATATCAGAAATAAAGATGGCTATGAGCGGAAACCTATGCAGATGCGGAACGTATATGAATATTATTGAAGCAATACAGCTTGCCTCAGCTCGTTTGAGAGGTGGGAGCGCATGAGCGAGCCGCTGCCGGTTGTTGGGATAAAAAAGGAACGCTACGCACTAGTTGGTAATCCGTCTATTCTCCGTGTTGATACGATGGGAAAAATAACAGGAAAATCTGTTTACACGTATGATATCAACCCCTCCCACGTAGGAGAGTCAAGGTTTGTTTACATGGGATATGTGAGGAGCCCACATCCGCACGCTATAATTAAAAACATTGATACAAGCTTGGCTGAAGCCAGGGGATATGCCGTTGTAACTGCGCGTGATCTACCTAGATTTTCACTTGTAGGTGCAAGGCCGCATACCCCGCTACCTATTGACAGAGTTAGATACATCGGTGAACCGGTGGCAGCGGTGGGCGCCCTCTCTCCCAATGAGGTGGAGGAAGCTATTGATCTTGTAAAGGTAGAGTATGAGCCGCTTCCTTTTGTTATGGACCAGGAAGAGGCATTGAAGCCTGACGCTCCGAGGATATGGCCTGATGGAAACGTAGCTGGAGGTGGATTTAACCCAGAAACGGGGCCAGTTCCTCCAACTATAACGATCAAATATGGCGATATAGAGGCCGGATTCAGAGAAGCTGATGAAATCGTCGAGGCTAAGATAGAGACACAGATAGAGCAACATTACGAGATGGAGCCTCGAGCGATAGTTGCCTACTGGAGAGGTGGAAAACTTTACTTCAGGTATAGCGGCCAGTTTGCCCACAGCGCTCAGGCAGCTGTTGCAAACTATTTCAGGATGCCTCTAACAGACGTTATCTTCTCCACAAGCCTAGGAGGAGAGTCGGGACATGTACTGGGCATGGCTCTGGGAAACAAGTCGGCACCCATAGAGGACTTGATTGTTGTAGCAACAATGGCGAGAACAACTGGCGCCGCAGTTAAGTATGGTCCGACAAGATTCGATAATGCCTTAGCCCCTCACCAAAGGTTCCCAATAAGAGGCTATATCAAGTTTGGAGGAAAAAGGGATGGAACATTCACAGCAATGCAGGCGCGACTAGTCATCAACGTAGGTGCATACGGCGGATCACAGGGATCTGATGCGATTTCCGACTTCTATCATGCTTACACCGTTCCAAACGTCTCGCTGGAGGCAATATCTGCAAACACGAACGCCTTCGGATACTCAGGACCTATGAGAGATGTAGGTGAATCACAGGGGCACTTCATTCTAGAAGTGGGCGTAGACATGCTCGCTGAAAAACTTGGGATAGACCCTGTAGAGTTTAGGCTAAAGAACATGAGGACCAAGGAGAATGCAATAGATCCGGTCACCGGAAACAGGTATACCGGCTTCGGCCAGCCAGAGGCTTTCCTTAGAGCTATGGAGAAATTCCGATGGAAAGAGAGATGGAAAGGCTGGGGGGCCCCTTCATCAGTCAATGGGACAAAGAGACGTGGCGTAGGCGTATCGCTCCTAAACGCGGCAAAAGGAGCAGCATCTCCACCCATAACAGGCCAGATCGAGGTTGCACCTGATGGAACGGTGACGTTTTACACAGGGTTAACTGACCATGGTGCCGGAGGAAGAACTTCATTCGCAATCATGACTGCTGAGGCCCTTGGGCTCACATCACTTGAAAACGTAAAAGTGGTTTCATCAGACACGTCAGTCACCACAAACTCCGGAGTTACTGCTGGAAGCCGCTCAACACGTGTAGCGGGACTCGCGATAGTTAAGGCAGTCGAAGACCTTAAGAGGCAATGGTTTCCAATTATCGCTGAGAAGCTGGGCGTAAAACCAGAAGACCTTGAATTCGGCGACAACAGGGTCTACGTCAAAAACGACCCAGCCAAAGGAATGTCATTTAAAGAGGCGGCCGCACTGCTCAAAGCCCCTATAAAAGGATACGGCACATTCACACTACCTCAAGGAATAGTATCAAGAGTAGGCGGCGTCAAATTCGTAGAGGTAGAGGTGGATGTTGTAAGCGGCGAGGTACACGTAACAGAGTATGTCTCCGGGATGGACATAGGACGGGTTATTTTCTGGAAAGGTGCAGAAAGCCAAGTTAGAGGAGGTTTCGTCGGCATGGGCATGGGTGAAACATTCTTCCAAGAAATAATCCTTGATCCAGTTACAGGCGGCTATCTCAACCCCAACCTCCATGACTTCCGTATCCCAACCATCATGGAGGCTCCCGACAAGATTGACTACCATTGGGAGGAATACCATGACCCAATATCAGGGTTCGGGGAGAAAGGAATTGGAGAAAATGTGTTAACAGGTGTGAGTCCCGTTATTGCAAACGCCCTCAGTAATGCGCTTGGCGGCTATAGGTTCACAAAACTGCCTATTAATAAGAAAGATATCATGGAAGCAATAGCTTGGATGCGGAGGAGGGGGATGATATGAGAAGTGAAGTAAAAAGAATGGGCCTTCTCCAGCCTTCGACACTACAAGAAGCAGTTAGCTTACTTGACCGTTTTGGTAACGAGGCGAAAATTGTAGCAGGCGGAACAGACCTACTATATCTGGTGAAGAACGGCGTAAAATCGCATATACCGCAGCTCATGATTGACATCTCTGGACTTGGACTCTCTTACATAAACTTCGATGGAGAAGGGCTAAGGATAGGTGCAACAACGCATCTTAGCGAGGTTGCGGAGAATGATATCGTTAGGGAACGTTTCACAGTCTTGGCCGAGGCAGCGGAGAGAGCGGCATCTCCACAGCTTAGGAACATGGCTACAATAGGTGGCGACCTTCTCCAAGAGGTCTGGTGCTGGTATCTGCGCTACAACTATGACTGCTGGCGAAACGGTGGAACAATCTGCTATGGAGCCATAGGCGACAACCGTTTTTACCACAGTATTTTCGGCGGCAGACTATGCTACGCAGTTCACCCCGGAGATATTGCGCCAGCACTGTTTGCTCTAAACGCGCGCGTTGTGATAGCGGGACCAAGCGGAGAGAAAACTTTAAGGATGGATGAGTTTATGCCCGGTATAGTTTTGGTCGACGGAAGAATAAAGGAAAACGTGTTAAGACGCAACGAAATTTTAAAGGAGGTTATTGTACCCACACCCCCAGCAGGCACCAAGTCGGCTTACTACAAAATTGCGGAGAGAGGGTCAATTGATTTTGCCTTGGCAAGTGTAGCAGTAGTAGCTAACATGAATGGTTCTACAGTCAATAACATAAGCATCGTATTAGGCGGTGTTGACGTGAAGCCCAGACGCGCCAAGGACGCCGAAACATTTCTTCAAGGAAAAACGCTCAACGAAGAAAACATAACGAGAGCTGCAGACCTTGCCGTGCACGATGCACAACCACTTGCCATCGGCACCGGAAACGCATTCAGAGTAGAGATTGCACGGGGCGCAGTGACAAAAGCGCTGACCAAACTCATTTAACTTACAGAGTATGTCTGAAGAACTCTCAATAGACGACATATACAAAAAACATAGAGGATTCTGGGTCGCCTTACTGGTTACAGCAAGAGACGAAAACGGCCAACCTGTGAGAGGAAAAGTGGTCTGCACAGACATTGATCGATACAGACTTAGACAGGAAACCAGGGGCTACAAAGAATTATGTATATTTTATGCAGGTGATCCAGAATATCCACTATTAGTTTGAAACTCAAGTCGAGTTCGAAACTTTTTCCAAGTTTATTTGTCTCCTTAAAAGGACGAGGGGAGTTGACTAGAGAGTATCTCGCTTTACTTTCGACCACGACCGAATACTGCGTCATGCCGCGGGTGGATGCATACATGCTTGGTTATCCCGAAGCCATATCAGACACCATGACAGAAATGATAACTAGACCGAACTATGTTACAACACTCGCATCCGTCAACAGCTTCGTTGACGCACCTCTGCTATCAATGAAAGAAGTAACGATAGGACAACTTACCGTCAAAAACCTCGAATTCATAGCATTTGACCTGCCCCAAGAAACTAGAATAGACGCAATTCTAGGGAGAAATTTCCTCGAAAGGGTAAAAGCAAAAATAGACTACCACAATAGGGTTATCGAACTTGAGGGCTAAGCTCATCCACGATTATCCAGCCATATGCATTTGTCGAGTCAAGGGGGTAAACAACTATGTCAGAGAGATACCTACACTGATCAACTTAAGTTACTGCAATAGCATTATGAACAGGACCACGGCAGCAGAACTTGGATACGCAGATGTAACATCACGCATTCAAGAACTTGAAGAATTATACCATGATAGCAAAGTTAAATATTTTTTAACATTAAAAGGCATAGAACGAGCTTACATAATCAAGCTAAAACAGGTCACAATGGGTAAAATAATACGTCGCAACTTTCCCGTGGCTGTATTAGAAGAAGAGCTCAACCCCCACCTACCTGTAGACATGATCCTCGGATTAGATTTTTTCAAAAACTGTAACGTTGTAATCGATTCAGGGAAAAAGAAAATCAAGGTGGGCTTTTCAAGAGAAAGGTAAGGCGATTGGAAGAAAGCTGAAAATCGCTAGCCATCTCGAGACCAACAGTGGTATGCAAAAGTTTAGAGATAGGTAAACATCTCACTCTCCCCCACAACACTTTATTCTCGCCCACAAACAAGGGTGTCGAATGTACATCTGTTTCCCTGTTTTCACTCGTCAATATGTAAAGATGATTGGGTGAAATCTCCTCAGCAAATTGTTCAAGGGTTTCTTTTTGCATGTCTACATCGGAAAAGGAAACATAAATATACCTATGAGGTATCTTCATTACTGCAAATATGTTTAATGTTCCAAGCTTCTTGTCAACTCTGTTAAGTACGCTGGAAGCCCCGCCTTCACCGGCGTATTCTCTCCTCAAGTATTCTTCAACAAACTCAATCAATAACTCCAAATCCATAGTCACATGAATTTCATCACCTGTCTTTGAAATCTGTAGCCGTCCTTTCAATTTTTCTAATACATCTCTAACCAAGTCGTCTTGGTAACTATCCGATGAAGAGCCGAAATGAATTTTTGGCATACTTCCTATTTCAGTAACCGCCTGTAACAAGAAAGGGAAAAGCCCCAGAAGGACTTTTCTTCTCATCTCGTAGGTGCTGGGGTCTGACACAACGTAGCTTCTTGTGGTCGATTAATGAATTTTTCTGTCCAACCACAAGGCGTGGTCAACCAGATATTTCTCCTCTTCCTTCTCATGGATTGAGTTTTAGTTTGTGTATCAGCGCTGTTGCAGATGCTATACTCTTTATCAGATATTTGGCGAATAATAGTAGGTTATGAAAAGAGTTGGATAATGGAGACAGCAATATCGGTTAAATTCGATATTTGGTGAAGGAAACTTGTCGTAGAATCCAGGATGGATGAAAATGGAGCACAGAAGCATCCGCAGGAGGAGAGGAAATAATGCGGTGGAATTAAGCCAGACCGACACTCAGTAACACTCTGCCTTCCTAGGATGAGCCATACCTTAAAAAGTAGAACATAGATAAGATATTTTACCTCTTGATTAAATCTTGCTATATGGTTCTTGCCGTTAGGACCAATGGTCTTGTGAAGGTTTACGATGGGGAGATAAGGGCGTTGGATGGTGTTGACTTGAGTGTTGAAGCTGGGACGGCTTTTGCGCTTCTAGGCCCTAATGGTGCTGGGAAAACCACACTTATGCGTATATTGACGACGCAGATTAGGCCTACCGCGGGCGATGCGTATGTTTTTGGGTTAGATGTTGTTCGACAAGGGGGTAAAGTCAGGAGGCTAATAAGTTATGTGCCCCAAGAGATGAGTGTCTGGACGGATATTAGTGGCTACGAGAATCTCCTAATATATGCGAAAATATTTGGTATACCTAGCCACGATAGAAGGATGGTTGTTGAAGAAGTTTTAGAAAACATGGGTTTAACACATGTGAAAAATAAGCTTGTTGGAACATATTCGGGTGGGATGATTAGGAGGCTTGAGATAGCTTGTGCCATGCTAATAAAGCCCAAAATAATTTTTTTGGATGAGCCGACAATTGGTTTAGATCCCGCAGCTAGAAAGATTGTTTGGGAGAGGCTTAAACTCTTCAAGAAAGAGTACGGAGTAACTATCTTCTTTAACACCCACTATATGGATGAAGCCGAACTATACGCCGATGACTTAGCCATAATAAATCAGGGGAGGATAGTCGCGAGGGGTTCAAGCGAAGAGTTAAAACGTTCCTTGGGCGGCGAGATTATCGCATTTACCTTCAAGAAAGCTGTCTTCAAGCCTAAATCGACGCACGAAATCCGGAAATTAGGTTTCGTTAAAGACGTTTTTATAGAAGACGAGGGCTTAACTGTGTTTGTTGATGATGCTGAATCAGCGCTACCAATTTTAATAAATATATTGAAGAATGAAGGAATATTGGTGGAAAAAGTGTCCATCACTAAACCGACTTTGGATGATGTTTTCCTTAAATATGTTGGAACCAGGATTGTGGAGGTTGGAAGAATAAGCGAATTCAAACATATGCGCTACATGATTATGAAGGGATAAGCTATGTTCGAAGGCCTGAACAACACGCTGGTCATGATTGAGCTGGAGTTGAGGAGGCTGCGTCACGACAGGACGGAGTTATACTTTAGAGCTGTTCAGCCCATACTCTGGATAGTAATCTACGGCCCCGTGATGAGCAGTGTCAGGACCATACCCACCGGAGGGGTGCCATACACAGATTTTATAACTCCAGGTATCATGGTTCAAACGACGACGTTCGTGAGCATATTCTATGGTTTGATGATGGTTTGGGAACGGGACTCTGGCATTCTTAAGAAGTTGCTTGTCACACCAGCTTCTAGATATTCAACAGTTATTGGCCGCGCTATGGCTTCGGGCGTTAGAGCGCTGTTCCAGGCCCTAATAATACTCCCCATAGCCCTAGTGATAGGCGTACGTTTTATACCCAACCCAGCCTACCTCATCCTTGCCTTGACCATAATATTCTTCTCCTCAGGCGGATTCGCAGCCATATCAATACTAGTGGCCTCCTTCATGAAAACTAGGGATGAGGTTTTTAGGATTAGGACAGGCCATAATTATGCCGCTATTCTTCGCGAGCAACGCCCTATACCCCACCCAGATAATGCCCCCAATCCTGAGAGAACTCTCAACCTTCAACCCTCTAAGTTATGTCGTCGACGCAGTAAGAGGGCTATTAATTACGGGCGAACTTTCAAATCTGATAATAGATCTGATTGCTATCACTATTTTCGACGCATTGTTATTCATTTTAGCGTCCATAAGTTTCAGACGCATCATAGAATGAGGCCTATTGTCATCCTGAAGTAGGCTTGAACAAGGGAATTTACAGTGGAAATATTTCTCCTCCAAGTTGGAGGGGCTTAAGAGGCCGTGTGAGGCTAAGCGCCTAGATCAGGCCTAGCGTGAGAAAGAAGCGTATCGAAAATTTGTTGGGCTGGTTAGTCTTTCGTTATAATGGGCTGGCCGTCAACTAAGTATTACGCTTCCTTGTGCCTTTAGGTCTATAGAGGTCGTCAGGTTTTTCCAAGTTTTTTGAAGCGTGAGGTCACTCAACGTCATCCATGAGTTCCTTGATTTAGAGCATATGGTGTATATTAGGTAGTTGTGGGAGATAGCAGTTCTACCATTGCACATATCCATTTGATAGCTTTTTATTGTTCTCAACGCATGTTTATCGTCCTCGTCTTCGATAAATCTGTTTAATATTTTGTCGAGCCACAGTCGTGATGGTGACAAGCCGTGGGAATAGAGAAGGTTAGCAGTTTCTCTTATGGACTTCCGTTCCCGAGGGCTTGTTGAAACTGCCGGCAGCTTCGCAGTTATGTCTTCGTATTGACAGACTTCAATCATCATCATAAGTACGTTACCCCAGAAGTTCATGAAAATGCTGCCTTCGTATTCGATCACCCACCTCAGGGTTCTGCTCAGGTTCAGCTTTTTTAGCGGCTCGTCTTTAATACGTTGTCTAGGTTTAGCAGGCCACTCAAGAAGTGACAAGGCTATGTCTGAGAGTCTCTTGGGAAAGTAGGCGCCGAGACACCATGTATCTCCTGTACCTCTTACCGGGAAAACTGTCCTGATGAGCTGCTTGTCCGCAAGATGTCTGAAGATCATCGGGTCTATGTTCCGCACCCCTATGGCCACTCCGTTATGGTGTCCATCGGTCAAGTATGTAGCCAGTAGTATCTCAAGTTTCTCCCATGTAGCTTCTGGAAGCTGCTGTACCACTGATTTATTGTCCCATAGATTCATTTCACAGTCACCTGATCAGCCATCCTCCTGCCGGGTAGCAGGATGGCGTGCAGGGCCTCTGAACTGATTCAGGGCACATTTCCCGGGTGCACCCGAGAGTTTTTGAGAAAGACATATGTGATGCCCTCTATCCGTTCACCTCCCCATCGTTGGCCTTACTAAGGCTCCGGTTCTGCTGGACGCCGTCAGCCCTTAGCTTTCTATACAGGTTTTCTACTTCGTCTAGACATTTTAAGAAATCCTCCCCCAGCTTGGTGATCTTGCAGTATTCTGTATTCGCCAGAGTTTTTACAAGTCACGTATGAATAAGGTTCCCAGCCTCATGTTTCAGGAACCGTACCCCATGTGCAATGTCGCGCAGTATCTGAATATCGTTTCTAGTCAGCCATGTGATGTCAGCCACATTATGACCTCTGCTTCTCATCATATAGCTGACCAGCTTTAGCTTGTTGATGTGTAAACTATCTGGCGAAAAGCGCCACCCATATTTTAACAGGTCTACTAAGAAACCATTGGTCAGCATGTTTTTTAAACCCTTCACGATCCTAATCCTCCCGAAGTTTTCGAGAAAGGACTCCCCCTGAAGAGTTATATCCACGTATTTTTGATTTGGTGCAAAGGCCCAGTTCAACAAGCTCTGTCACCTGCTGCCTTGTCAGCCCCAGCTCCGAAGGCTTAAGGGGCCCCTCTAGGTAGAGCCGCATCAACACCTTAACCAGCTTACGCTTGCTCAAACGCTCCGCCTCTACTTGTCTACCAATGCTTTGTCCTTCCTTTCCATTCAGGTTCATACCGATTCTAGCATTCTACGTATGTCCAAAAACATAAGAGTTACATGATAGTGTCGTACAAAAACAAAGATGTAGTACACGATTCGAAAACCCACTTTCGGGCCACTCTCTTAACATATAGTCTTAATTAGATGAGGATTAGGCTGAGGCCGGCAAAGACAAGAAAAATAGAGATCCGCGTAGAAGAACAAACCTACAAAGCCATAGAAAGCCAAATCAAGGCCGGAGAGGCGAGAGACATCAGCAGCTATGTGAGAAAAGCATTAGAACTCAAGCTCAGGAAAAACAACCACCAGACAACCACAAACATCTCAAAACTTCTCACCGACGAACTTGAGCAGGAGATGGAAAACTTTCTAAACTCCTCCTTAGCAGCTAAACTAGGGATAGAGAACAAGCATCAGCTAATATCCCAAGCCGTCAGATCCTTCCTACACACCTATCGCCCATTTCTCCACAGAACGGACAGTACACGAATATTCCTGCGACTCAACGACACAATCTACGTCACAATATGTACAACACGTCCAGGGCTAGCATACCATTGGAGACAGCTCCTGAAATTCATCCATGAAAATGGCATAGCAATAAAGGTCAAGCTTTACTTATCAAGAGACAGCGAACACCTCATAGAAGCATATCTAGCAGCCCTAACTGTCAACGCCACATTCATCATAGGCAAGTTCACCGAAACCACAACCGCCAAAATGGAGCTAGAGGACACCCTCACCCTAATCAACGAGCTGGGAATACCGCTAGAGATAATAACGGCCACAGACCAATCATACAAAGGCACACAACATCTCCTCGAAGAAGCACAACAGAAAGAACAACAGCTAGAAGCCTACACCCTAAAAGAAATCGAAACAACACTCATATCAAAAAGACAAAACATAACAAATTAAACAGACAAAACACCCAAAAAAGAAAAAAGAAAAAGTCACTTCAACGGGACGTACATGCTGCTTCTGGTGGCTCCTATGCCTGCTCTTCCGTGGACAACTCTTTTGTTTGTAATGGCGTATTCGCCTAGTCTATGGCCTATCATTTCGGGTGTTATCTCGACGGGTTGGAATTCTTTTCCGTTGTGGACATGTATGGTGAGGCCGACCATTTCGGGGAGTATGAACATGTCGCGGCAGTGTGTTTTGATGGGTTTCTCGAGCTTCTGACCTGATTCGAGAAGTTTTTTGGCTTTGCGGATTTTGAGGAGGAGTTTGGACTGGGCGGGTGTGAGGCCCCGTTTGTAGAGGCTGCGTCGCGCTCTGCTGGGGAGAAGCTTGATTACGGTATCCATGCTCATCGACTTAAGCTGTTCGACGGTGTATCCGCGGTATGTCAGCTCCCTAACCATTTCCACCTATGTTCAGGAACGGTTTCTAATAAAGACACTCCTCTACCACGCCGCCGTCTCCTGAAGCAAGGATCTGGACCCGTGAAAACCGTATGCCCCCACGCGGTTCTTGTTGTGTTTTACGCTTTTTTCTTGCGGCCTGTTCTCCGTGCGGCGATGAGGCCGACTTTTCTGCCGGGTGGTGTGGTGCGTTTGACTGTTTCAGGTCTTCCGATGCGTTTGTGGCTGCCTCCGCCGAATGGGTGGACGGCGGGAACCATTGCGACTCCTCGTGACTTGGGCCAGTACCTGTGCCGTGCTCTCATCAGGTAGTATTTTGCGCCTGCTTTTAGGAAGGGTTTCTCGCCTCTTCCGCCGCCTGCCACAACACCGATGACCGCGAAAGCTTTTGCAGACACTTCCACATCTTTCTTCGACGGCAGCTTGAGGACGGTGCGGTCTCCCAGCTGGGCGGTGACCACGGCGTAGGATCCGGAGGAGCGTACAAGCTTCCCGCCGTCGCCGGGTATCCGTTCAACGGTTGACACCACACCTCCTTCGGGAACTTTGCCTACTGGCAGGATGTTGCCGGGAGCGGGTTTAGCGGCTTCGCCTATCTCGATGACTTGGCCCCTGTACATGCCTTCTACGGCTGGGATGTAGAACTCTGTTCCGTCGTGTCTTAGCACCGCCACTGGCGCTCCTCGGCCCGGGTCATGAACTATGTCGCTGACAACAGCTGTCGTGAGGCTTTTCCCGCTGAAGAGCTGAGACGGGAGCCCGACCATGTATCGGCGGTGTTTAGAGGCTATGAACCGTGGCGAACCCCTGCCAATTCTCTGGGCCCTAATATTTCTTCCCATAACTCTCCACCATCTAGAATATTCCGAGTTTGACCGCGAGGTCGGAGGCCTTGTACTCGGGCTTGAGTTTGACGTATGCCTTTTTCTCGCCGCGGCTGGTTATCAGCGTGTTTACCTTCTCCACTTTCACGTCATAGAGCTGTTCGACGGCGTTTTTTATCATGTGCTTGTCTGCCCTGAGGTCGACTATGAAGACCAGCTTGTTCTCGGACTCGATGAGGGATACTGTATCCTGTGTGATGTAAACACGTTTCACAACATCCTGTGGGTTCATTTCAGCCTCTCCTCCAGCGCTTTGAGCGCCGACTTTGTGAATAAAGTGAGTCTGCCAGGCTTTGCTCCGGGTGCGAGATGTAGGACGCTGAGGTCTTTGGCGGTGACGACTTCTACACCAGGGATGTTTGACGCGGCTTTTCCTATTCCACGGTCGGCTGAGACAACTATCAAGGGCCCTTTTCTCCGCTTGTATCTTCTACCCCTCATCTTACCCTTTCCAGCTCTCACCTTTTTCTGGCTGCATCTCTTCAGCTCCTCGCCGAGACCAAGCTTGGCCAGAAAGCTCCTTGCCTCCGACGTCTTGGAAACGGTCTCGAGACGATCGTCCACTATCAGCGGGAGAGATGTTTGCTCAGTTATTCTATGGCCGCGTGCCTTGACGTGTTGAGGTGAGGCTGTGAATGCGAGTGCGGAGAGTAACGCGTTCCACAGTTCTTTTTTGTTGATTTTCTTATGTATCTTTTTCTCGGGTGTTGGGGGATGTGTTGGGCGACCGCCTACAGCTGAGGGAACCATGCCGCCCGCTCCATACTTTGGCGAACCTCTACCCTTTATACGGGATATGCGGGCTAATCCGAACCCGGGTCCCCATGACTCAACGGAGTGTTTGTGTCCCGAGAGCTTGGATGTGCCTTTTGGCTGGAGGCTGTGTGTCGCGAGGTGGATGTAGGCTCGTGTGACGAGGTCTTCGCGGAGAGGTGCTGAGAAAAAGTTTGGGAGCTGTATTGTTTCAGTGGCTTCGCCTTCGAGGTTGTAGACGTTGGTTGTCCGCTGCTGAGGCTTCTGGAGAAGAAGAGTAGAAGTGAAATCCATTCACTACACCTCAAGTAAAGTGATTTCAGGGGCCTCCATCTGCTTGGGAGGTCTGGCCGGTGCACGGAGAACAAGCGGCCTTAGAGGAGTGCCGGCGACCGAGCCCTCTAAGACAACGTAATCAGTTTTGATAACGCCGAACCTGTGCCATCCCGACTTCGGGTTAATCGCCGCAGGGTCATCGCCAATCCTGAGTATGCGTTTGTTAAACTCTGTCCGCCGATGATAGCCCATCTGCCCAGACCTCGGAACCGTGTACATGACGTAATGCGGGTTCCACGGCCCTATAGCAGCCACACCTCTTCTCGTTTTACGGGATTTACGCTGCAGAATAGAGACACCGTATCTCTTGACAACGCCTTGGAAGCCTTTGCCCTTGGTTACAGCTATAACGTCTATGAACTGGCCCTCTTTGAAGACATCTGTTATGCGGAGGTCTTTTCCGAGAAGCTGCTTCGCTTTCTCCAAGGCTTCATCAGGTTTGCCGCCCACCTTGATCTCCAATATCCTCGGCGTCTTGCCCGCGCCCACCAGCCTTGGCTGCGTCGCCACCACCAGCCTCACCTCATCCACACCATCTTTGAGCTGGCCGATCTCGTCGGCGGATGGCTCAGGCTTGAACGTCGGGTTTCTCCTCTTCACATCCTCCGGCACCTCCCTGCTCCAGTATCTTCCTATGTTGACGAGTGCTCCGTCTTCGCTGCGGTAGAGGGAGATTCCTATGACTTTGAGGGGTGGAGCAGCGACCACTGTGCATGCTTTAGCTACCTCGCTTCCCTGCGTTGGCGAGTTGGGAGTGTTGTCGACGTAGTGCACCATAGTCATGCCAACCTTGTAGCCAACGAAGCCGAGAACACCCTCTCCATCGGGCCAGTGCTTGACCCGGGGAAGAATGCTCACCGCTCGGCCCCGCGGCAGATAAGCCAGAGACCCATGCCTCGGCCGCGAATACTTACGTCTGCCCAATTTCCACTACCTGCGTTCACCTCTAGGATGCATGATAAAAACCTTACAGAGGGTTTCAAGACTTATTTGCCGCCCAAACAGCTTGGAAGCCATGAGCGACGAAATTACAGACGAGATAATCGGTTTAATAACTTCGGAGAACGTTGTGGGGCTGGCTACGCATAGACACTATCCACGTGAGAGAATAATCTACTCGAGGTTCGGTAGATGCGGGTTCGCTATCGACGTGGTTAAGAATGTTGACGGAGTGAGGAAAACCTTCTCGGTCCTCGTCGAAGCCCATGTCGACACCGCGTCAGACAAGGTTGAGGACTTTTACAAGCTGCCGGGGAAAATCATCTACATCTTATCGTCGCCGTCGGATGGTGGAAGGGTTTTGAAGAGGCGTGAGGCGGCTTACAGGGATGGTGATGACCTTTTCAGCAGAGTGGAACGGGTGCGGAGAAGCTTCTACAGCGTCTACAGCAGGTTGAAGGAGAAGGAGAAAGAGGCAGTAACCCGAATAGGTGAAGAGATTTTCCACGCAGTCGGGTTGACGGCCGACGAGCTTCACCTCGGCGTCTAACTCTTCACACCCGGTATCCGATAGGTCCTGTTCTCTTCATCGCTGTGAACAAAAACGTCCCCGCATTTCCTACACCGGAAATATTTGTTGACACCCCTCTCCGCTTTCTGGTCACCGATAAACTCGAGGACATGTTCGCAGGATTCTGACATGTATGGGGTTTGTATGCGTTGGCTATATGTTTTCGAGGCGGGTTTGAGGCCCTATGATGAAGTATCTGCTGACCTCTGCTGGTGACGAGGGGCCGCGGACGTTCAAAGCAAGCCGCCGCATCGACCTTAGCCAAATGATGCTCCACGTCGAAGGCGAAAACACAGCTGTGGAGGGTTTCTTCGAGGGAGTGCGTGACAACGAGGCGGTGTCCATCATCTATCCTCCCGTTGAGAAGACTCCAACTGTTCCTCGGACGTTTGACAAGGTTGTAGAATGGCTGAGGTTGTCTGAGGGGTTTGCAGGAGGCGTCGTAGACGGCGGATGCCTTGTGTTCAGGGATGTTGTCGGGCTTGTGCCTGTTTTCGCCGACAGGGAGGGGTATATTGTTACCAACGTGAAGGCTGAGGCTTTGGTGAGAGGTCTCGAGCCCCTGCCACCTGCCACTGCTCTCAACACATCAACCAAGGAAACAGTCAGATACCATAAATGGCGGAACGTTGAGGCTGGGCCTCATCAGCTTCTCGAAACATTGGAAAAAGCCGTAGAGAAATTCTGTCCACGCCATGTATCGGTCTTCTTCTCAGGAGGTTTGGACAGTCTAATTCTCGCAAAGCTTTTACAGGACAGTGGCTTTTCACCTCTTCTTCTTACTGTTGGGACCGTGGATAGCCACGACTTCGCAGCCGCGGAGGCCGCTGCATCGTTTCTAGGTATGGATGTTGAGAAAACGGTTGTTGATGAGAAGATTGTGGCGGAGGCTTTGGAGATGATTGAAAAAGTGCTGGGACCCCTCGGTTACATGGATGCGGCCATCGCTGTCGCCATGTATCTCCTCTCGAAAAAATCCATGGAGATGGGGTGTGGGACGGCGGTTTTGGGGCAGGGGGCTGACGAGCTCTTCGGCGGCTACATGAAGTATGAGAAGGTGTTTCATGAGCAAGGGTATCCCGCGCTAGCACATGCTCTCCAGAGAGATTTTGAGATGCTTGCTGTCGAGGGGTTGGTGAGGGATTTCACCGCAGTGAGGCTTGGCGGCGCATATCCACTCCCGCTTTATCTCACCCGAGATGTTGTCTCGGTGGCCTTGTCCATGCCAGTGGAGCAGAAGTTAGGGACTCATGGTGGAATGGTTATGAGGAAACAGGTTTTACGGATGGTGGGCAAGATGCTGGGGCTCGGCGACTTGGCTGACAGAAGTAAAAAAGCTCTTCAATATGGGTCGGGGTTGATGAAGATGGTGAGAAGACTTCGTTGAAGCAGCTTGTCTCAGCACTTCTTCTTCTCAAGAGGCTTCCGCGCACGGGCTGGCTCGAGGAAGGTGTCAAAGATCCCGAAAGTGTGGCAAGCCACAGCTACTCCCTCGCGGTATTGGCCATGGTGGAGGCCGAAGCTCGTGGCCTCGATGCCTGCAAAGCCGTGAAAATGGCCCTACTACACGACCTCGCCGAAAGCTACACAGGAGACCTAACACCCGCCACCAAGAAAAACATCCCAAAAAACATACTGCACCAAGTCGAGAAAGCAATTATCAGAGAACTGGTCTCCAGCCTCCCAGCCCAAACCGCCCAGCAATACATCAAGCTACACGAAGAATACCTTAGGAGAAAAACCCCAGAAGCACGTCTTGTCCACAGGCTCGACCGCAGAGAACTCGTCGCAGAAGCCCTCTGGCTCAACAAAAGACAAAGAATCAACTTGGAAAGATTCGGCATAGCTTAAAAGCGACGGGGCCATTGATTGCTTGGGTTTGGCGGCTGACGACTACGTAGTGAAGGCGCTTCTCTCAGGTTTTCCGTTTCTGAGAGAAGTTAGGGACTATGTTGCGCAGCAGGGATTGCGTCTAGAGGATTTTGAGGGCAACAACGAGTACCTCGAGGCTGCTGTGAGGAGGGTTGAGGAGGCTCTCCGCCGCTGGCCCGCACAACGTCTTCAACACTTTGAGACAAGCGATGTCGAAATCTTCAGCCACCCACTTGCCATGGCTCTTGTAGCGATGCTTGACAGCCCCTTCGCCAAGAGAAGGTTCGCGGCCTACGAGGCCGAAAGATATGCGGCGATGTTGAAAAACACACGAGAGGAGCAGCGGAAGGTTCTCGCATACGTGATGTCCGAGGTTCTTGGCATGAGGATAAGAGAGGGCCAGCCGCCGTATGAGTATTGGATACATTTCGTCGACTATCTCAGACATGCTACACCCCTCAACGAGCCGCGGTTCAAACTGGTAAACAGAATCCTTGACAAAGGATACGTCGCCGTGACACGCAGCGAAGCACTGACGCTTGTCAAAAACGGCCTCGAGAAACTCATCCATCAGAGGCTCGAGAAAATGGGCAGCCTAGCTCCACCACCCTTCCTCGAAAAACATGTGCAGAGGTTGAAGAAGCTGCTTGAATCTGTTCACCAGAGAGAAGCGGCTCCCGCTGTTAGGCTTGACCCCGACAAATGGCCGCCATGCATGCAGGCTCTTCGGAAACGTCTTCTCGCAGGCGAGCCGGTGAGTCATTTCGGCAACTTCGCCGCCGCAGCCTTCATGCTACGCATAGGTATGACCGTGGAAGAGGTTGTCAACATCTACAGCCAGCGGGGAGACTTCGACCCCAAGATAGCGAGGTATCAGGTCGAGCACATCGCAGGCCTCAAGGGAAGCCGGACAAAATACAGCGTCCCCCGATGCGCAACCATGCAGACACACGGTCTCTGCATAGAGGAGGGCAGGCTCTGCGGAGGCGTCAAAACACCTCTTCAGTTTTATAAGAGAGTGAAAGCTGGAATAAGAAATGAGCGGAGCAGGGCAGACGCTTCTGCAGGCGGTTAAACGTAACCTTGCACTCATAGCCGCGGCACAGGCTTTTTTGACGATTAATGTCCAGACATTTGTGGTGCATGTTCCGATAACAATATCTCTCCTAGGCGGGTCGGCTGCTCTGGCTGGGCTGGGTTCTGCGCTGATGTGGGGTGGGAGAATCGTGACAACCTATCAGATGGGTAGGCTGATGGACAGAGTTGGACGAATGCCGATCATCTACTCGGGAATGGTTATAGTAGCGTTGTCCGCGGCAGCTGCCTCGTTTTTCTACCAGCAACGGTTCATGGAGGCTTTCCTGCTAGTGATTGTCTTGTTCGGTGTTGGCCGTGGGATGGCTGACTATGGCAGGATGGCCGCTGGAGACATGCTGCCGCCCGAGAAACGCGGCGTGGGAACAGGTGTTATCTTGACTGGGAGCATGGTGGGAACTTTGGCTGTGCCGCCGATAGTCGCGGCTGTTCAGATGCTCGCGGGCGGGGAAAACATCGCCGCAACCTATCTCATGCTCATACCCTTCGCCGCCGCAGGCTTTGCTGTTGCATACGCCGTGAAACCCGACCCGCTCCAGATAGCCAAGGCCCTCAGATACAGTAACCCAGCCGAAACACCTCAACAAGCCGCAAGAAAGCTCTCGGCCATCATAAACCGTAGACTGGTTTTCGCATACGTGTCGGCCGCGGTGGCCACGGGTGTGATGGTTGCCTTCATGTCGCTCGGCTCCCTGCTCCTACATCTCGGACATGTTGAGACAACAGTCATCTCAGCCATCGTAACCGTCCACGTCATAGGGATGTACGCGTTCTCCATACCTCTTGGAAAAGCAGCCGATATGGTTGGAAGAGTGCCTGTCACGCTGGCTGGGGTGATTGTCTGCTCCATAGGCTCCTACATAATGTCCGTCAGCAAAAGCCTCGACATAGTCACCCTAGGCATGTTTCTCGTCGGCGTGGGATGGAGCGCGGCAACAGTCGGCTCAATAGCCCTCATCTCAGACGAGACACAGCCATCCGAGAGAGGAAAAGCCATGGGCCTCAACGACACAACCACAGCACTCACATCACTCACCGCACCAATACTACTATCAATAATCTTCCAAAACCACGGAAACACAGCTCTAGGCCTCGCAGGACTGGCAGCAGCCACACCAACAATAATACTCGCAATAACCACCAAAAACAAAAAAGAGTAATAGACCTCGGCTTCACAAATTTTTTATCAACGTAGTTAAAATTAATGGAACGGGTTTTATTGGTGCTAATTTTTAGGCCTCCTATGGTTTGTTTTTCTGACAAGTCTTGGCATCACATATCGACTAGGCATTCTGAAGTATCACCTTACAGAGATGAAATAGTCAACACGGTTAAGGAGTCTGACATTTGGTGGTTGTTTATAGGGTGTTGACGAGAAAAAGCATATTATAACCGCATACTTTACATTAGATGTGGGGAGGTTAAAGGGTGAGGTTGTTTGGAGAAAATAGCTCTTAAACTTTACGTAGATTATGATGAGGATAATGATGTTCTCTACATATCTTTCGGCGAGCCACGGGAGGCCGATGACAGCGTAGAGTCTCAGGAAGGAGTCATATTGCGAACAAGAGAGGGAGAACTAGTAGGGATAACGATAGTAGGGCTCAAGTCGCGAAAGAAAATAAACCATAATAAGCCTCCGCAGAGTTTCTGAACCCTATTCAACAAAGAAAACAAAATAAAGAATTAGACCTTTACTTTGGAGAATCTTTTTTCGACGTCGTCCCAGTTGACGACTTCCCACCACTTGTCTACGTATGCGGCGCGGTCGTTTTTGTATTGTAGGTAGTAGGCGTGCTCCCATACGTCGAGGGTTAGCAGCAGTGGGAGGTCGGGTGGATGCATGAAGTTCTGTTTCTCAACTTGGTAGATGAGAAGTGTCTCGGACTCGGCGTCGTATGTGAGTATGGCCCATCCCACGGCCTCGACATTCTTAGCCGCGTCGCTGAACTGTTTCTTGAAGTTCTCGAAGCTGCCGAAGTCCTTGTTTATCTGGTCGGCTATTGCTCCGCCCGGTGTCCCTCCGCCCTTTCCCGGCGGCGCCATGTTTGGCCAAAAGACTGAGTGGAGCTTGTGTCCGCTGAGGTTGAAGCTGAGGTCACGCAGTATGCCGCGTATGTTCTCCGGGTTCTCCCCCTTCCGTTGTTTCTCCAGCCTCTCCAAAGCCGCGTTGGCGCCGTTAACATACGCCTGATGATGCTTGGTGTGGTGAAGCGTCATGATCTCACCAGAGATAATAGGCTCCAACGCATTATAGGCATAGGGCAGTTGTGGTAATGTATATTTCTTCATGTGGGCAAACAGGTAACGCGTTTATAAAAAAGTATCGCATCGTGTCATTTTTTGGAGAGAAGCGGGATAAATGGGAGAAGCAGGGTGTATAGTGCCGCAGCTGTGTAGAATGAAGCGGTGAAGCTTTTGAAAGCTTCGTGCAGAACACCGAAGAAAAGAGGCATAGCTATGGCTCCTGCCGCGGCAGACGTGTTGAGATAACCCGCCGCCACACCTGCCACGCCTTGGGGATACCTGTCCCGGAGTATGGCGAAGGCCGCTGGAGTGGGCAGGTAAACTAGGAAACCCAGAGCCGTCATGTGGATGGGGAGCAGCCAGGCCGGTGTGCTGGAGGCCGTGGCCAGCGATGCTGCGAGAGCCGCGGCGTTTAATGCAAGCACCCTTGTTTTCCCCAGCAGGTCGGTGATGTAGCCGCCCAAGGTGAGAGAAACTATGCCCGCCGTCTGGAGAACAAACGCGTACGAGGCTGCCAAGCCACCCGGCATTCCATAAACCTTGGCGAGAGCCGTAGGCATCCACGTGGTTACGGCGATTATCACACCTAGGCGCACAAAATGCAGCATGTTAAGAAAATAGAAGGCCGCGTCTCTACGAAAATTGACCGACTGTCTTATACTGAAGCTGTGTTGCCGTGAAAGAAATGTTAGAAATGTGGCGACGGGGATGAGTGTGGCGAAGAGCAGGGTCGAGTGTGTTAACCCTGTTTGCCATCCGCCGTTGCCTGAGGCGTTGAAGCTGTAGACCGCGCCCAGCCCGGTGCCGATGTTGAACCCGCATGCCACAAATCCCGTCGCTAACGAGCGTCTCCTCTCACAGACCTCGAAAGCAAGCTGTAGACTTGGAATAAAAACCGCGCCGCCGATAAACCCTTGAATAAACCGGTAAACCAGAATCTCAAACCATGTGGACGAGGTTGCGAAGAAAAAATGTGTAAAAGTGTATAGAACAAGTCCGGAGGAAATAACTTTCCACCTGCCAAGCTTCTCGGCCAAAATGGCGAATGGCACTTGGCTAATCAGATATCCCGCGAAGAAGGCGGAGCCGATCAACCCGCCCTCCGCATAGGGGACGCCTACGTCATCCAATATGTTAGAAAGCAGGGATGAAAACG
This sequence comes from Nitrososphaerota archaeon, assembly GCA_041641305.1. Taxonomy (GTDB): domain Archaea; phylum Thermoproteota; class Nitrososphaeria_A; order Caldarchaeales; family Caldarchaeaceae; genus Caldarchaeum. The sequence continues at coordinate 339,052 of JBEPYN010000002.1, forward strand.
AGCCTACATAGGCGCCGAAAACAACGTTAGCCAAAACCCCTCCGACAACAGGAAGCCATTCACCGTACCTGCGCACGGTCAGACCTTTGTCACCCTTTATTTAAGCCACCCCAAAACTCATATCACAAAGCATCAACCAAGTCTTACCAAGGCTTGGACAGGGAAAGCTTCAAGGAAATAGTCGAGGTTTTGAAGAGACGATATGGAGGACACGCCTTCCCCATGCATGTCAGCGACAGGGATGCGTTCAAAGTCCTTGTCGGAGCAGTTCTCTCACATCGAACACGTGACGAGAAAACCGACGAAGCCTACCACAACCTTTTCACACATTTCAAAAACCCGCGTGACCTCGCTTCAGCCGATGTACGAACCATCGCACGCCTCATCAAACCCGTCGGCTTCTATCGACAGAAAGCCAAGAGAATTAAGCAGCTGGCGCAGATTGTTTACGGCCGGTTGGGTGGCCGTGTTCCCGACAGTCGGGAGGAGTTGTTGAAGCTTCCCGGCGTCGGCCCCAAGTCGGCTGACATCGTTTTATCGGTTGTTTTCGGAAGGCCTGAGATTGCGGTTGACACGCATGTGGAGACTGTTTCTAAGAGGCTGGGTATCGTCGACGAGAAGGCTGGATACGAGGAGGTGAAGAAGGCTTTGACCACACTGACCACGGCCAGCGACATACTTCTAATCAATCATCTCTTCGTCAGGTTTGGGCGCGAGATATGCCGGAGGCCTAGGCCACGTTGCAGCGTCTGCCCAATAACCATGTATTGCCGCTACTATAGGGAGGTCAGAGCCCGAGCTTCTTAATTGTCTGGAGTACCTCTTCAGCGTGGCCGTCGGCGACAACCTTGTGAAACGCAGCCCTAATTACGCCGTCTTTGTCGATGATGAATGTTTTTCTTATGCAGCGTCCTTTCTCCTCGCTGTAGCTGTTGTATAGCCGCGCAACCTTTCCATCAGCATCTGTCAAAAGTGTGAAATTCAGCCCATATTTTGCGATGAATTTTTGATGCGATTCTGGGCTGTCGACGCTTACGCCCACCACGTTTACACCATGTTTACTCAGTTTCTCCATCGAGTCTCTGAAGCCGCAGGCCTCGGTTGTGCATCCAGGTGTATCGTCTTTTGGATAAAAGTAGAGAACGAGCGCCCTGCCGCTTTGGAGGAGCTGTTTTAGACTGGTTTTGCGTCCTTGATGGTCTGGTAGCTCGAAGTCCGGGGCCTTGTCGCCTGGCTCGGGCTTCATTTCAGGTTGAAGCTCTGTCCGCAGCCGCAGCTGGAGACGACGTTGGGGTTGTTGATGGCGAACCCTGAGCCCATCACGTCCTCGATGTAGTCGATTTCAGAGCCCTCGAGAAACGGTGCGCTAAAGCTATCCACCACAACTTTTACACCATATGCGTTGACGACGACATCATCCTCGTAGATGTTCTCGTCCAGCGCCATGCCATAGCGGTACCCCGAGCACCCGCCGCCGGTTATGTATATCCTGAGAGCCATGTTTTCGCTGCCGCCCTCCTGCTCAATAAGCTGAGCAATCTTCTTTGCAGCCCGCTCGGTAACCGTCAGCTTGAAAGCTTCCTTCTGAACCTCCATGCCTGCTGTAGTTGTTAAGCCTTATAAAAGCATTTGCAACTTACACTTTTAAACTGGCGGTGCAATCCAGAGGAACAGGTTTGAAGATAGTGGCGGAGGACGCTGAATCCATTACGCTTGACGTTACAGACTTACCGCATCCTCTGGCGAATGCGCTGAGGCGGATGATTATCCGCGAGGTACCCACCATGGCTGTTGAGGAGATTCTGGTTATTGAGAATTCGTCGGCCATGACTAATGAGGTGCTGGCTCACAGGATCTCTCTCATCCCCTTCATAACTGATTTGGATAACTTTAACGTGGCCGAGGAATGTAGTTGCCAGAGTAGGCTTGGCTGCGAAAAATGTGTCGTCAGGTTCGTGTTGAGAGCGGAAGCATCGGAACAGCCGATAACGGTCTACAGCCGCGACATCAAGCCAGAGAGACATGACACGAAGGTCGCGCCCTTCGACGGAAACATCCCGATAGTGGCTCTTGCCCCTCGTCAGAAAATAGAGCTGGAGCTGTATGTAAGACTCGGGAGAGGGAAGAAACATGCAAAATGGCAGTCGGGAATAGCTACTCTCTATCAAGAGGATTCCCGCTGGCTTCTTTACGTCGAGAGCTACGGGTTTCTGCCGCCGCGGCGGATGGTTCTCGAAGCCGCCAGAATAGTTAAAACGAGGATTGAAGAAATCGGCGCAGGTCTGAGGGAGTTGATGGCCCGTGAGCCGCAGGGTGCAGGCTGAGATAACTGTGAGGAAGCTGGGCGGCAAGACCCGGTTCGCCAAACGGTTGCTGAAGGAGCTGAGGCGTAGCAGACGCTCCACCAGAGAGGTTAACATAAGCCGCCTCCAGCGCAACACCGTGGACAACGAAGTGGTTTTTGTGCCGGGCAAGGTTCTCGGACACGGTTATCTAACGAAGAAGCTAACTGTCGGCGCCTTCGCCTTCTCACAATCAGCCATCCAGAAAATACAGAAAGCCGGTGGAAGGACCCTTTTGCTGGAAGAGTTTTTGAGGGAGTTTGGGAAAGGTTCGGGGGTTAGGATAATTGGCTGAGAAAACATATGTCGTGGACGCAGAGGGATACAGGCTCGGCAGACTAGCATCCTATGTAGCCAAGCTCCTGCTCAAAGGCCACCGGGTCACAGTCATTAACGCGGAGAAAACCATCATTACGGGGAACAAGTCAGCCATTCTCGAACACTATCTGATGCTGAGAAACAGGAAACAGTTCTCCTCTCACAAGAAAATTACGGTCTGGTATCCCACCAAGCCCGACGCAATTCTGAGGCTGGCGATAACGAGGATGCTGCCGCGGAAGAAGCCGCGGGGACGTGAGGCGGCGAAGAGGCTGGTGGTGTTGAAGGGCCCCGCCAACGTGGAGGGTGAGAAGATAGAGTTTGAGGACGCGAAGCTCACAAAGTTATATAACCGCTCTGCGAAAATAGTCAGATACATCACGCTCGAGGAGCTGTCTAAGATGCTTAGAGGTGGTAGAGAATGAGGAAAACAGAGCATATTTTCGTGGGGAAACGGAAAACATCTGTGGCAAAGGTTTTCCTCCGTCCTGGGAAAGGAAACGTCTTCGTCAACAAGACACCTATCGAACTCTTCAACGAGTTTTTCAAGAGCAAAGTCCTGGCACCGCTGATGCTTTTACCTGAGTTTTGGAAGAAACACGACTTTCACGTAACTGTGAAAGGCGGCGGTGTCATGTCTTCGGCTGAGGCCATAGCCATAGCGGTTTCGAAGGCCGCTGCAGCCGAGTCCGAGGAATACAAGCAGAGGCTTGAAAGCTATGACAGAAGCCTGCTGGTCGATGACCCGAGGAGAGCGGAGCCCAAGAAGCCCAACAGGAGGAGCGCTCGACGGAAGCCGCAGAAAAGCTACAGGTGAGAAGCGGAGTTGATGTTTCCAATCCGATGCTTCAGCTGCGGCCGCGTTATCGCCCACAAATGGGACGAGTATCAGAGAAGGGTGTCTGAGGGAGAGCATCCGAAGGACGTCCTCGACAGCCTCGGCTTCAAAAGATACTGCTGCAGAAGAATGTTCATCTCAGCGGTCAACGTCATGGACGAGCTCATAGAGTTTCATCAAAAATACTCCGAGGCCACTAGTGCATAGCCATGGGCCGTGAATCATTCACGATAACCGGTGCGGAGGCATGGGTTGTCCTCGACAGCCGGGGAAGCGAAACCATCGAGGTAACTCTATCCTCGGGCAGGGTGTCAGCCACCGCGTCGGCGCCCTCCGGAAAAAGCAGGGGGAGCAGGGAAGCTGTTCCGTTCCCCGAAGGCGGCGCCAAACAGTCTGTCAAAATTTTCAGCAGCACGTTGCGGGGCAGACTCGTTGGACGTGACCCATCTGACCAAACAGGCATAGACACGTTGCTCAAGGAAGCTGACGGCACAGAGAACTTTTCAAAAATAGGCGGGAACTTGGCCTACGCTGTCTCGGCCTGCGCTGTAAAGCTCGCGGCCATGCTGATGGAGAAGCACATATGGAGGCGTGTGGCTGACTTGTCCGGGCTTGCTCCCGTCTATCCTATTCCTCTTGGCAACGTATTGGGTGGAGGGGCGCATGCGGGCGAAGGCGCTCCAGATATACAGGAGTTTCTCGTTTTTCCAAAGAAACCGGGAAGCATTGAGGAGGCTGTTAGGACGAATGTGGAGGTGCATAGGAGGCTTGGCAGGGTTTTGGCGAAAAAGGTCGGTGGATACGGTGGAGGGAAAGGTGACGAGGGTGCCTATGCGCCACCCGTCGACGACGAAAACGCTCTGCGGGCTGTGAAAGAGGCGTCGGAGGGATTGGATGTAGGGTTTGGACTGGACGTCGCCGCCTCAAGCCTCTACGATGCATCTCAGAAAAAATATCATTACAGGAACCGTGGAAAACATCTGACCCGTGAGCAGCACATGCAACACATTTCAGAGCTTGTCGAGAGGTATGGGATAAGCTATGTCGAGGACCCGTTTGAGGAAACGGATGTGGAAGGGTTTGCTGAGCTGTGCAAAGCTTTTCCGAAGCTGCTTGTATGCGGAGACGACCTCGTCGTAACACGTGCGGAGCTGATTAGAATGGCTTCTGAGAAAAGGGCCGTGAGGGCGGTTATTCTTAAGCCCAACCAGGTCGGCACGGTAACGGACACGGTGGAGGCTGCGAAGGAGGCTGAGAGAAGGGGGATTGTGCGTGTTGTGTCGCATAGGTCGGGTGAGACATGCGACAGCTTTTTGACGCATCTGGCCATCGGGCTGGGGGGCAAGTTTATTAAGGCAGGTGTAGCGGGGGGTGAAAGGGTGGCTAAGGCAAATGAGCTGCTGCGGATATGGTACATGGTTGGCGGCTCGATTCACTTGCAGGAGGCTGATGTATAATGACGATGTCGGCTGAACAGGAAGCGGAGATACTTGAGCAGCTTGTCAAATACAACGTTCACGTAGGCTCACGCATCAAGGTCAAGCACATGGAGCCCTACATCTTCAGGATGAGGTATGACGGCGTCTACCTTTTCGAGGTCAAGAAGATTCTTACGCGGCTTAACCTCGCCGCTAAGCTGATATCATTCTACGAGCCCAACGAGGTGCTGGCTGTCTCGACACACGTATTCGGCATGAAGGCTGTGCAGAAGTTTGCGGAGCTGACGGGCGGCATGGCTATAGCGGGCAAGATGATGGCGGGCATGCTCACAAACAGGACGCTCAAAAACTACACCGAGCCCTCAATCGTGATTATCTCCGACCCGCGTTACGATGCGCAGGCCCTTGAAGAAGCGGCTATAGCCCGTATTCCCGTGATAGCTATGTGCAGCACAGACAACACATGCTCCAACGTCGACCTCGTGATACCGATGAACAACAGAAGCAGAACATCGCTGCCCTATGCTTTCTGGTATCTGACGAGACGTGTGCTCGAGGAGAGAGGCCAGCTCACACCAGATTTCGACGCCTTGGTGAAGCCCGAGGACTTCATGGCGCTTCCCAGCTCCGGCGAAGCAGAGTAGAGAAAGGCTGGATAACCGTCTCATACGCACGCCGCAGAAAATCCACATAATATTCTTCATCATAGTCGCTGCTGCGGAGAAGCTGTAGCGGAACCCCTGCTCCCCGTTTCACTATGTAGCTGACAGACTGGCCCGGTGAAACAGAGGCCCCCATCTGCTTCAGCATCCTAGCCGCCTGCACATGCTTAACCTCCTTGTCATAACTCTCCACAGGCCCTGACACACTCCTCGTCACAGCAAGTTCCTCGGCTTCGACGCCGCCAAGGTAAACCATGCGCATATACTTCCTGAAAATTTCATGACATTCTCCGAGCTTTTGAGGCACATCCTGCAACGAACATATCTCGGCCAGCCTCGCGAGAAGCTCGTGCTGCATCTTGCGCACAATCGGCGGCGTATCTCTTCTCCTTGCCTCTATTCCTCTGCACTTGACTCTGCCACCGATGTATGCGCCGAAGTATCTGTTGTTTACCGGTCTTCCCGGGCTGGTGCGTGAGTCGAGGAAGGCTATCCACTTGAACGTGCCCTCGTAGCCGACCGGCAGACCCAGCCTCTTCTCCAACACCTCTCCAAAGGCCCTGTAATCATCCTCGGAAGCATCTCTCCGCCAAATCCATAGACAGTCGACTATGCCATGCAGGACCTTGAAACCATGTTCCTCGGCGAGCTTGACGCTTCTGAGCAGGGTGTCGCGGGCGAGGGCGCAGACAGCCATGTGCGCCTCCCGGCTCCCGAACTTCGCCTTCTTGTATCCCAGGTAGCCGAACGAGGTGACAAGTATCCACTTCAACGCATCGGCCCGAGCCTTGTAGACCTTGTCACCCATCTCTTGGTAAAGCCTCTTGTACTCGAGCCTTCTACGCAAGGGCTCCTCGATGGCCCGTGGCACTATGCCTCGCCATTTTCTGCAGACGTGGTAGCCGAGCTCCGGTATGTCGTTGCCGCTGCAGCATCGACAGTTCACGGTTTCGCCGCTGATGTTGTGCTTCAGCATGAGCATGGGGTAGAGGCTGTGGAAATCCAGCTCACCAACATTCCAGTAAACACCGGGCTGATGGTCGAGTATCCACCCGCCTCTGTCAGCTTTTAGTAGCTCCTTCCCAGTCATGCATGTGGGTCTGCCGCATTCAACAGGTATCAACACATCGTTGAGAAAAGCTTGATGATACTGGAGCGAGGTCATGCAGCGGCCGATGGTGTAGCGTGCCGCATCCTGCACCGGAAGCCTGGCGACACGCGCCACCTCCACAACACCATGAAGCCCCGTCTCCCTGTAAAGCATCGAATTATCCGCATCTATGTGAAGTCTTCCACGGAGCCTGTAGCCTGAATAGCTGTGGTAAACTCTTCCATAGCTCATGTAGGAGAAGCCCCGGCTCCTGCTACGTGGGTCCTCTTCCCGGCCCAGCCGAAGCTCTACACCGTTGACACGGGCCCTGTACCGGAGATATGGCAAGAGAAACGAGTCGCCCCCATATGTGACAACCACATCCACATCAAGCTCGTCGAGAACATGCCCCAGCTCCGTGAGAACCTTCTCCTCATCACCGTCGAGAACAATCTCCTCACCGTCGCAGACAACCTTCACGTTTTTGAGGGGATGGATGAAACGTGGGAAAGGAGTCGCCGAGGCCACCGTGGCCTCGAGATAAGCAACATGGAGAAAAGAGATGTCGTAGAAGAGGTTGCCGAGGTCCTCGGCCGCATACAGCCTACCATCCTTCTCCTCGACAGCGGCTGTCGGAGCAAGCCCGTGGCTGTAGAGAAACTCCTGCGCAGGCGGGAGGTCCACGTTGTAGACACGTATGCCGCGGCAGCACCACTTCTCAGAAACAAACTCGGCGAGAAAACGCCTCTCCGAAGGAGGCGTCTCCACCTCCAAGGCTTCAACCAACCCAGTCCCCAAAACCCTCTTCACAACCCGTCCAACCACATAACGCTCCCCAAGAACCCTCTCAACCTCTGTTAAAACATCAAGAGGACCCGCAAAGTAGAGCCGCGGCCACCACCCAACAACAACCCGCACAACACCAGACAACCCTCTAACCCAAGCCACCACACCATCATCACGACACCAAACATCGAGAAGAAACCCAACCACACAAACAAGCAAACAAACTGGAATAAATCATGAGAGAGCACCGCGAAAATGCGGCACCAACCTTTATCATAGATTCCCTGTATGTCTTGAAGTTAAGCATAATCAGGGGGTAACGGATGTTCACGATGTCTCTTCATCAGGTTTGTTTTAAAGGATGCAGAGAATATTTGAGCGTTGTCTGGCCGAGAAAACCATCCGCCTAAAGCCATAACACACGGTTAAGTAGGCTGGGGAGAACCTTCTAAGCTGGGGGTCGTGAGTCAGACCTTTACAGTAGGCGGCCGGTAGGTTTCAAGTCCCACCCGGGCCCAATAGCCTACAACATCATATTGGTCGTTGTTTATTCTATTCTTGGTGCTTGGTATATTGTTAATAAGATATCCTTTATCTTAGCTCTAATAGCCATAGGAGCTGGCTTATTACTACCATGTATATAAAAGCATAGACTAACCCCCATACAACCAAGCCTATCAAGACCTTTAACACTCTCATAAATATACCCGAAGGAAAAACACTGCCTATCCAAATAACCCCATCCAGGAGCCTTAACAACCTTCTCCATATTATCGTCCCAAACCTTTAAAACCCCATCATGATAACTAAACCTGACATAGTCATAGTTGTTTGTGAAGATAGCTAATATGGATAGAAGCTCTTTTGTGGGGATTTTGACCTCTGCGCATCTATCATGCTCAATATCCCATACAAGCTCCTCAACCTTCAAACCAGCATCATTCTCCCTATAAACAACCATATCACCATACCTAATCACCCCAATCTGAGAAAAATCATAGACAAGAGGTGTGTCTGATTTGATGCTTCTAAGGGCTTTAAGAGCGTTCTCAAGGTTTAAAAGACCTAACGGAGGCTCAACAACAGGGTTCTCAAAAACCCCGTCAACGGTTAAACGGACACAGGTAACATGGGTAGGGCTTAAAACGGCGCTGTTTAAAACACCATTCCTCACATAAACCCCGAAATTATCGAAATAATGCGAGCGTAGCATCTTGAAAAACGCCTTAAGCCTTGAGGCTGGCATAGCTATACGCAACGGCTTAACCTCAACCCTCTCAACAGCATCCATCTCAACCCTCTCAAGAAACATATCCAAGCTTGTCATGGCTAAACCATCTTATCCAAAGTATTTAACCGACTTAGGCCAACAAGGGAATGTAACTATCTCCTCATAAGAACGCTGGTCTTCATACAACCTTCAAAAACCTTATCCCTGACCATTATTGTTCGGCTCTTCCTCATTTTCGTCAAAATCGAAATCATACCGCTTAACATCCCCTCTTCTCTTTCTCGGCTTCTCTCTTAGTTTAAGACCACACATAGGGCAGTAAGGCTTCTCAAGCTTGAGCTGAAAAGCGGTAAGACAATGGGAGCAAAAACCATGACCTTTTCTATAGAAAGGCTGTCTCGACGCTGGATAGAAAAAGGCAAGCTTCTCGTCAGGCTTATAAGACATACACAGCATATTATCCTCAACCCATAAATCAACCCTGATACGGTTGCCGTCCCAGCCGTTGAACAGGCCAGCATATTGGCTCGGTATCCTAAGCCTCAGCCCCGCTGTCGTGTCGTAACGGCCCGTAAACCTCTCCCCCCTCACAACCGCTATATAATCGCCCTTCGGAGGTAACTCAAATTCCTTAAAAACACGGATAGGTAGCTTAAGCCTCAAAGTGCCAGACGCTTCATGTATAATCCTCGCCTCCATGCCTTCAAGAACCTTCTTAGGCGAAAAATCATCAATACGGCTATTCATAGCATTCTCTTTTCCATGAAACGATAAAGGCTTTGCCTGAACATCTTCATCAGGTTTGGGTGGCTGAAAATCCTCTTCACGACCGTTCATAGCTTATTCTACTTGATGAAATTATAAAAGCGTTAAACAATCTCTGAAAACCAGAAATTCTGGCTCTCCACGGCTTAGAAAGCCAAAATACCTCAAAAAACCATGTCATAAACACTTTGGCCACAAAAATGCAAAATTTCGCCACTACCTGGCGTAAATCGTCGAAATAAAAACAAGGAGTTTAGCGAAAGCCATACTTCATACCTCACTCTCCGTCGTCTTCGCCTTCTCCTCGATAAGGTCTGCGATACGTTTCAGGAAATCAGCATCGCTCTCATCCAAGGTCATCCAGCTCTCCATCGGAGGAATGAAACGTAGCTCGTAATAATGTAGAAAAGGCATCATACCACCCTTGAAAAACACCCTCAGCTTGAACCCTCTCTTCTCTCCAGCCAACCTAAGCCACCTCGTTATCCTGCGGTCTGGACAAACAAATTTCCGAGCCAGCCCTTGTCTCTCAACCTCGTCCAGCCTCTCCATGGCCGCGTCTCTCAAATCAGGGCTTCTGAGGAAAACCAGCAGACAACGGCACCCATCCGTGGCAAACATAAACCATAGATGCGGATGGTTATCAGTCGTGGCGGTAACAACCTCCAAAAACGGCGTATCATTAGAAATTCCTGTTCTCACATCCCTTATAGCGTTCACATCACAGAGCAAGGAAACCACCTCTCTACCTCACTATTATAGGGCAGAAAATCCTCAACATCCTTACCCGCCATCATAGCCCAAAGCCTGAAATACAACACGAAATTCAGAAGCCTTCCATAGCTGGGCCGCTCCCTCAACCCGTCCAACTTCAGCAACAATTGAACAGGCATGTCGTTGCTAAATCTTCTCCACACTTCTTCACACCAATCCTGAACCGAACGCTGATGAACGCTCATGTCTGAAACATCTCAACCTAAGAATAAAAACAGAAAAGGCCTGCCCAGTATTTGTCGGCCTTCACCAATTCAGACATGGCCTTAAATAATTAAATCCATCCAAGGCATAGCGTATTGTATGTTGTCATACGTGGCCGCAATGCTATACGCACACGTCCTCAGAGACCATGCACCGCCCTCTCCCCCAATAACGATATCAATTGATGCTTTCAAGGCTTATGTCAAGGAACTTGGCGTAATTGACATGATAGGTGAGGAGGAGGTTGAGCCGTATCTGAGCATGCTCGCTAAACTCGGATTTATTGAAAAATATGAAAACAACAAGATAACGATACATGAGGAGGGCTGGGAACTACTCAACTCTCATTGGTTTGAACTTAGAAAGTCATGGCTGAGGAAAATAAGTATCGTTAATGAATTGTTGTCTAAGATTGAGGACAGCCTTACAGTAAGTCGGGGCTCACCGAATAGGGCGGGAGAAAACACCGTAAAATTAGTTCTGACCGCGCCACCCACAGCATCTATGACGATTGTATTCATGTTCGACACCTCAGGCCGCTAAACTCCTTGAATACATGAGAAGAGCGTTTTCAAAAAACCGTCTCTGCTCATTTGTAAGAGCTATCTCTGTGATGATGTGGTTATCAAGGTTATCATTTGAGAAAACGGCGACGTAAAAAACACCAGAAGACGCCACCGCCATCAACCACTCCTCTACATCTTCGAAAACCCCTAAATATTCTTCGCTGGAATGAAGCAGAACCCTGACGAGGAGCCTTCCATCAAACATGAAATTGCAACAATGAGGGGTTTCAACCTTTTCCACAAAAACTACTATACACGGGCGCCCACGTATTACTGCGAGTTTAATATCACTCTTGGGGAACGACGACAAGCTCCACCACCTCTCCATCCCTCATAAATTTCTTCAAAGCTTCAGGCTTTGAAGAAACACGGTAAACTGTTTTCATACCTGCTTCTAAACCCGCTAAACATTTAAACAGCTCAGGCCTCATTCTTCAACCAAACCCGTCCGAGGACGCATTTGGAGTGCTTCGCTGATATGCATGTATGTATAACTGTTGAAGCTGAGGCTCTGCCCCCGATTTATCATATGTGATTTATTCAATTCAGAGGCTTTCTTCTCCGCTTCGTCCTGGGTGTAAGCGGTGTCCACAACCGTAAACTCACGCATGTAACCGTTGTCAAACTCCTGAAGGACGAGGTAAAAGCTATGGCTGTCGCATACGACAGCACCCATATCGCTTAAATAAATTGCTTGTTTACCGACAAGCGGTTTAGAACATAGAAGGCATGAGCCATAGCGGGCTGTGATGCTGTAAACTCTCGGAGGCTTCAAATAATACCTCATTCAGCCTCATCCTCGTCTACACAGTGTTCCACTACTTTTGAGCCTGCTCTGCTCATCTGCTCGTAAAGCCAATCCTCAACAGCCTCGTATTGCGCCCGATACTTCTCAAATACATGGTCAGCCCTCGGGTCTGATACACAGTCTCCACATACATAGAAAATCAGCTCAATCTCGAAATCAAATTTCTCTTTCTTACCGCAAACCTCACATTTATACACACTCATGCCAACAAATTGTCAAGCCATGTATTTAATCGGATGAGGCCCCCGCATGTTTTCTATCCATAAAATCACGAATTAAAAGCTCTCTATGACCGCATTTAGGACATTCATAGTCAATAGGTTCACAATCTACATCCTCAACATAGCTTGGCTGAATATTCGGCGATGGAAAGACCTTGAAAATTTTGACCACGGAGAGATGCTCTAACAAATATGTAAGCTTCTCTCCACAGCCTGGACACTTAAACCTCGCCACCTACTCCCCCCTCTTTCTGTCTCAAATAAGACAGGAGCGCGTCATCTACAAACACGTCATAGAACCCTTTAATCTCGCTACTGCGCTTAACCACATGAGGCACCCCGCGGAAATCAAGGAAATGCGACAACTCCTTGGCATGAAGCCGCGACAACGTATATTTCCTTCCCTCGCCTCTCTCCAGAGCTTCCATGCGTTTTTTAAGGATGCTGAAAAGCCTAAGCCATAGAAGCGCCATTCCTTTGACATATCTGTAATCGTCTCCATAGTATAGCCCTTGTTTGTAGCATTCCTCGATAACCTTCAACTTTCTCTTCATGTGTCTGATTGCTTTATGAACCGTCCCGTGGTCAATAAGGGCGACAACATATGCCTGCATCAACGGCATCCTCGGCCACGGCGCAGTAGAGTGGACATACGGTATCTTCCCCGCTAAAGCCTTCTCGATAAGGGGCACAACCTCTTTTCTATGCCTCTCTGCACCTATTCCACGGTAATCATGTAAAATGTCTCCTATAATCGCCTTGACATCAACGTCTCGTATAACCAACTTCTCGTATATGTCGGACTCAAGGACGACCTCGTAGTGATAAGCATCTATTATCTTCGCGATAACCCCCCAACGATTATGGTGCTGAGAAAGCTCAGGGTCAAAACATCCATTAATTTTGATTACTGTTCCGACACGGTATCCGAGCCTTCCCCTTTCCTTAGCAACCGTGTAGGCTTCGGGGCCTCCGAGTATCTCTTGTAAAAAGCCTCCTTCGGGGAGCTTTCCTGTAAGCTGTGAGGGGCTAAGCTTCAGACCATCTTTGGTCTTGACTTTGCCAGCGAGAACGTCTTCGAGAAAGGCCTCGATAGGCTTCTCTTTATCAGAGTAGAACTGCTGGACGTATTCGAGCCGCTCAACGGGTAGCCGAACATTTAGGCTTGCAGATGGTTTAGCTGGGACAAAAACCTCCGCATCCATAAGTTATCCAACCCTAGCCAAACTACCTTCCTGTTTTATTCAATCAGCAACGACAATCTCCAGCACTTCTCCAGTGAGAAGCTTCTTCAAACTCTCCAACTCCCTTTGTGCCTTTGGAGAAAGCGACTGAAAAACCTCTTCGTCGAGGTAAACGGGTATTGTGCTACTGCTTGTCTCTAACTCGAGAAGCTCCTGAGCAACGTCATCACTCACCTCGCATACTTTCTTCCATTCAATCAAATAAACCGCCCTCGTCTTTACCATATCGTTCACCTACCCTTTCATCACAGGTATAGACCTCTCTCATACATTTAATCCCATGAGGCCAGTTATGGAGCAAGGAGGATAACCCTCTTATGTGTAATGATGGGTTTAGCGAGTGGGGGTTTCGGCAACTCTTTAACAGGCTTCGGTTTGATGTAGAAATCTTCGGTTCTTATCAACTCCTTCGGAGCATCGGCAGGAGGCTCATGAAAGCGGCTGTTAATGCGCCTATGAAGGCGCACATCTATACCTCTATCCCTCAAAATTTTGCAGGCAATCAGGGTTGATAGGTTAGCGGACATGCCGAGCTGAGCTTGGTAATAGTAATAACCCTTAATTATGTAAACTTTCTCGGCGACGTCGCTGATTTTCTCAACAAGAGCGGATGGAAGGCTTTGGATATCAACTTCATAGAAGCCTGGGGCAATCTCCCGTAGTTTTCTCACCTCTTCGATAGACCGCCTATATTCCATCAATAAGCGTTCTCTCTGTTCTATCCTTCTCTTCTCTTTATCTGTTAGCGTTCTGTATATATGAGCCGTGGTGAAGAGGTCTTTCGGAATCCAAATCAAATCAATAAGGTCATAATTCCAACGCCTTGTGAAAACTACTTCAAAGTCCTCGTCTGGTATCTCGGGATAGGAAACGTCCATGTATCTACTCAGCCTCCTCATATACCGTTTACATTCGTTAAACATTTTCAAGAACTCCTGTTTGCTGACCGTAATAGGCTCGTTGGGTTTGGTCGGGAAAAAGGGCGGTAAAGCTTCGCCCAATTCAAGATATATGGTTTTGTTATGCATGGATGTTCCTGTGTTTAGAAAAACACGTCCATCATACCCTACAAGCTCCGACTGAATTCGGTAAGTTTTGTTTAAACCAAATATTTCAAGCCTGCCATGATAAGGCAGGTAGGCACGCTCTAATTCCCCTCCAAATAAATAGGGCTTATAGCCAAGGGATAGAGCTTTTTTCAAATAACGCAGTCTCCTTAAATGAGGAGCGATGGAATGAACGAAATCTGGATATATTCTCGCCTTTTCGAGCCGCTCTCTAAATCTTCTCTCGAAGACCTGCAAAACCTCCTTAGGGTTAACCTCTTCCATACCCTAAAGAAAATAGTTGATTTTTATTACCGCTAAAGGCCATATTCATAAAAAAAGGTGAAGGGTTTTAGGGGCTGGGTGTTTAGATATCCACCCATGCCCCCACAGTCTTGTCTCTGACATGGACGATGGGGTCTCCAGCCGCTGGCTCGACTATTGCTATATCCTCGGGCTTCTCGGCAATCTTCAGAACCTTTTCCCTGATTGGTTTAGGCATGTTTCTGACCTTCTCTTTGACGCTTTTTGCTCCGCCCTTCTTTCGTCCCGACTTTCTCGCCTTCGTCTTTGTCTTTTTCTTAGTCATGGCAGGCGATAATATCTCTCTCAAGTAAATAACTCTCAGAGGCCCGCTGTTGTCAACAAGTTGACAGCATTTAGGGCCTTAGTAGAGCTTTATGAAACCCTTTAGAATGCATTTTATCTTGTGTATGAGCTTGGTCTCTACAGTGCCGTTTGCGTATATCACATAGAGCCTTGCCTGCTTGCCTTCACGCGGCCTCATAATCCTTCCTTTTCTCTGCACAAGTTGTCTAACGCTCTGTCCGCTTGCTATGATAGCGGCTATAGCCACCTCTGGCACGTCCACACCCTCGTCCAAGGCTCTAACAGCTAACAAGACGTTGAAGCTCTTCCCCCACTCGGAGAATATTCTGCCCCTCTCGCTCATGGATTTATCGCTGTGATACGTTTCTGCCGCGACCCCTTTCTCGGAAAGATACGTCTTCAGCTCCTCAATGCTGTGTATCGACTCGCTGAACACTATTATCTTCTCATGGGGATGTTGGGTTACGACATTGTATAGGGCATCTTTCTTGGAGGCTATCCTGCTTAGGAAAATCCGCCTCTCATTGATGAGAACCTTGAGCCTCCGCTCCAGCTCCTCGGCATCTCTTTGAAACGCTTTGGAGTTCTTTAAAAATGAGAGCATGCTTCTAACTTTCCATATTTCGGCTTGTATCTCCATATACCTTTTCCTCTCTTCCCTGTTCATTTCGGCTGGGATGGGGACGAGCGTTATTGGTGCCACGTATCCGTTCTCAACAGCATTCTTCAAGTCCAACGTGTAAACAACCGGCAACTTTGATAGGATGTTGTAGTGTTTACCATCTTCTCTTTTAAGCGTGGCTGTCAGGCCGAGAACCTTTTTCCCATCAATCTTCGGCAGAATAGTGGAGAACACATCGGCTCCAACATGGTGTATCTCATCAAGAATTATCAGCTCGAAATGGTTCAGTATCTCGGGATGGCGGCACACGCTGTTATAAATAGCGACCGTGTATCTGCTCAGCCTTTTCTCACCACCATAGAACCTCGTAAACAAAACATCAGCCTCTCTACCCTTCTTAACCCACTCCACCATCACCCTTTCGTATGGTGTGATTACAAGCGTCGGTAACCCAATCCTCTTAATGGCGTGAAGCCCAATAATCGTCTTCCCCGTCCCCGTCGGCGCTATAACTACTCCCCTACATCCCCGACCAGCCCATTTCTCGAAAGCCTCGACCTGATATGGTCGGAGAACCCTTCCACCGACTGCTTCGTTTTGTGCCTGACTCGGAGAATTTTCCTGCAGAAGAAACTGCTCTAATCGGGACAGCATCGTGGCTAAACTTGCAAAAATAGCAATAAAACCGGCTAAGGCCAGAGGCCCTGCTCACATAACAGCCCTGTAAAAAACGGTTACCCCGAAGGGATAGTCATCATCCTCATAACCTACATATACATATCCATCCCATCCTGTTTCGATGATTTCTCCAGCTTTCTCGAAAATAGCCTCATAAACCAGCTCATCCTCATCCAAGCCTGTTGGAAGCTTTTCAGCGACGCATTCAATAGACCAGCCCTCAGCCCATACCTCATACAAATCCCCATCCTCTACCTGAACCAAAACAGGCTGGAAAAGAGGCAAAGCAGAGCTGGCTATGGCGTTCTCCAGCTCCTCTTCAGACAAACTCTGTAGCCTGATTATCGTTTTAGTTTCTTCGAATTCACGGACAACCATGTTCTATGAAATCCTCAGCATCCGGGTCATAAGTGCCTACATACATAAACTTGTGTTCGAATTCCTTGCCACAGCTACACTTCACTTTGACGACGCCGATTTTCTCCCACCAGTCAACTTGGAATTCACCGGTTAGAGGCAGCCCCTCTCCGCAGTATGGGCATTCGACCATGAAATATCACCCCAACCACAGCCTGAGCTCATCTGTTGTCGGCAGCATCTCCCCAAGCTGTATGCCTGCGCTTCTGGCCCATATATGTAGGTCAAGGAGAAACTGAACAAGCATAGTTGTATTAGCTGTCAAGTTCTCGAGCTTCAGTTGCAAAAATTTTGGCGCATTTAGCTGGGTAAGACGATTTGTCAGGTCAGTTTTCCATGTTTCAAAACTTCTCATGTGATACACCACTTTCACCTCTCTTATAACATTTAGAGGCCATGTAGGAATTGAATGCTTCTTCAAAGTCCTCGAAATCGGGCAGTTTTCCAGTCTTCAGCCATTTCTGAAAGATGTGGCTGGCGAGCTGCTCCAATCTGGCGTCTGAGACCGAGTAGTGTTTGTTTCCTGTGTTGCTTGAAACCAAGGTGATGTGTTGGATGTCGTGTTGAGAAGGGTGAATGTAGAATTTTTCCCCATGTGTGCCGGCTTTTGAGGACCTGCTGTAGTCTGGTCTTAGGGGACGATAACATGTGAAACATACGACATAAACCGAAGTAATTCCTCCCATCCTTGTATGCCGCCAATCAAATATCAGAACGTTTTCAGGTTCGACTGGTTTTTCAATCATTTCCCACACCACCTCATACGCATTTCGTGTTTGGGGAGAAATATAACCAGATGAGGCCATCATAGTTTCTGAAATAGCGAACTCATGTTTAAAATCTGGAGGCTTTGACGAAGTTACATAAGGCATGAGGACCAGCCGCAGTCAAGACAGGTCACGCATCTACCTTGGTTTATGATACGCTCTGACTCGCACTCTGGGCATTTTCGCGGGAAATTCATCCGACCATCCATAAACTGTCAACATGTTGACGGAAATAAAGAGGTTTAAGGCCCTACTATAACGGGATAAATCAAGGCGCTTCATCTGAAAAGTCATGGTAGAAAATCACGGGATTTCCCGGGAGCTGCTGGTTCGCGGCGACCGTAGAGCCATGTCGATGTTCAGGGCCCGGCTCCGAAAATTGGCGAGTAAAGGGCTTTGGGAGGAGTGGGACAGGTTTCTCGACAGCCTTGAGCCGGTGGCGAGGTATTGGCTGGCGAGCGAAACATGTGGCGAGTATACGGAGCTGCTTCACTTGGGTGAGGTGATTTTCTTTATCGAGGTTGGTGTAGATGGGGCGGTGAGTGTAACTGGTCTCAGGTGGGATACACGTCTTTCCAGAATTGGGGTGCAGTTGAAGCACTATCTATTAGAGCACTGCTTCAAGGAGATTAAGCGCCAAGCTACCTCCCAAACCAGTAACGTCCGTTTAAACCATGCTGCATCAGCAGGGCCGTGAAAAGCTTTCCAACACGCTGGTCGAATGAATAGTCCACGCTCAGCTCCTCTCCCAGAGCATTTGCGAGATAAGTCATGTTCATTCCCCTGATGTGTAGGGTTTCTCCATAGACCATGTCAGGCCTGACCCTTCCCAAAGCATCAAAAATCTGCATCAAGTCACCTTCCACGTCAGGTCTTAGCCTGCACGGCGGTAGAATAGGAGCGATGATTACACCTGTCCTGAGCCCCGCCTCTCGCGCCTGTCTGATTATGTCAAGCCTTCTCTGCGGCGTAGTAACTCGCGGCTCAATAGCCCTCGCCAGCTCCGTGCTGAACGTTGCCACGGAGACCTGAACCCTTACCTGCTCCCTGTATTTCTCGAGTAAGTCAAGGTCTTCGAGGACGAGCGGCGACCTTGTCTGGATGCAGAACCTCACCCCGCATCGCAAGCCGTGCTCAAGGATTTTCCTCGTCCATCCAGCAAGCTGAGGTAGATAGGGGTCATGTGTTGAACTGAGGAGAACCTCCTCGCCGCGCCACCTGCTCCATGGTGTTTGCTCGATAACCTCGTCTAAGTTGGTTGGTGTAGCAAAATAATATCCCCAGTCCTTATCGACCAGCCGCCCCGCTCTCGGAGAGGAGTATAGCTTATGTATCGAGTCCACGTAGCAGAACCTACATCCAAAAGTGCACCCAATCGCATAGTTAGCGACCCAGCCGTCGGAAAGCCCCTTACCCACGCCCCCCTTCTCCTCAACCGTCAGCTTCGAGGGCTTGACCAGAGGCGGCTTAATCCTATACCTTCCAAACTCTATCAACTCAACCTATATTGTTTTGGTGGGGATTTAAACGGATAAGGCCAAGATAAAAAATGGTCAAAGGCTCCTGAAGACCATCCAAATAAACCACGGCATATGGGCCGGGGGTTTTGAAACCCCGATGGACCGAACGGGACTTGAACCTTATCGGCCAGCTCAATTTCTTGGAGCTGACTCGCGACCTCCCGCAAGCCAAGCGGGCGCTCTTCCATGTTGAGCTACCGGCCCATGCTGTCGCTTCGGCTTGCTGGCTAAAGAACCTTCATGGCCAAGCACTGCTTGGCTTATCTACTGGCTGGCTATTGACCATAGGCGGTCAAACTCCTCCACGAATTGCTTAGCTACGTCTTCGGATAGTATCGCGACGAGGTTTTCGTCATTAGCCTCCTCAGCCGCTCCCGACCAGTTGTAGCTACCGGTTGCCACGATTCTTTCGTCGATAACCATGAACTTGTGATGCATAAGCGCAGAGTTGCCGTCGAGCCTGATGTCTAAGCCCGCCTCCTTTAGGCGCTGGTATTCGGAGCCTCGTATCTCGGCTGACTCGGCTTCGAGCACCACCTTCACATCCACGCCCCTATTGTGAGCGGCTATCAAAGCGTTGGCGAGCCTATCGTTTGTGAATACGTATACTGCTACGAGAATACGTCTCTGCGCCGCGTTGATGAGGGTTTCCAACATTGATTCGCAGACCATGGGCCTTGAGAAGCAGACCGCTACGCCTGAGTGGTTGTATAGCTGAGGTATTTCGGGGATGATTGAAGTGGTAACCGTGACTGTTCTCGTAGAAGTTAGTGTGGTGGGCTGTGTTGCTGTTGTCGTAGATGTTACGGTGTAACTGGCTGTCGCGGTTAGCACGCGTGTGGAGACCGCGGTTGCCGTGGTTGTGAACGTGGTGGCAACCCTTTCCCTCGGGCTTAGGGTTAAGCCAGCGGCAAGTCCCGCGAATAACCCAATCAATAGAAGGACAACAGGGACCACAACGCTTCTATTCATGTCTCAGACCCCCATGACGCATTCCATAACTATCTTGAGAGGGTCTATCTGCTCGTAAGGTATCGGGACCACTACCGCGAAGCCGCTGTTATGAACGAATGTTTTCGGGTATGATGTCGCCTTTGGTATAAACTTCCCCTCATTAGCCTGTATCAACATGGTGCCTCCATCCCTTGAAGGCATCACAGCTCCTATGATGTGTTTGTCTGCGTGAGCCTCACGGATATAGGTGAGGTTGAGGGGTTTGGGTGAGAACACTACGTAGCCGAGGGGTGTTGGAAAGAGCTTGACGCCGTTTTTGGCGAATAGGAAGTCGTCAAGCAAGGCAAGAACGGATTCTCCGACACATCTCATGATATAATGGAGTGGATGCTCTGGAGAAAGCAACGTGATTGTCGAGAAGTACTTCAGCATCGCCCTCTCCACAAGACCACGGTCTTCATCCATATTCAGAACCTTCTTAGCCACGTAGGCCCCAAACCTATCCCGCAGGTCAATATACCTAAAGTCCGTCGGTAGATTCTCGCTATCTATTCCGAAGAAGTCTCTTAGCACGAGGATGAAGCTGCTTGGCAGGTCTTCGTCTTGGTGATGGTCGAAGAAAATTCTGCCGTCGTATCTCTTGCCTACATCGACGACTATCTCACCTTCCTCAGGCTCGCCGGTGAAGTCGGGGACTCTAATAACAACGGCGTCAGGATACTTGTGTAGCAGAAGGCTTACCGCCAAGAACTCGTCTGAGTGAGCCGGCCCAGAATGCGTGATAATCTTTTTGACGGCTAAAGGCTCCAGACTTTGCAACGGTAACTCAGCCTCATCTCAAGCCATCAGAGGTCAAGCCAGCCTCCGACAACTTTACCATTCACTATCAGTAGAGGGTCTAGCCCGACTCGCCTAATCTCATAGCTTTCAATATGCACAGGCTCGAGGGCTTTCTGCAGAGCTTTTGGCACCTCTTCTGGTAGTTTTTTCTCCTGTTTGACAACTACTTGGCTCATGGCTATACCTTCATGCATCATAGATTTAACCGGATAAGGCCTTATCCAAAGCCTCTAACAGGTTCTCCAATTCTCCATGCATCTCCGCTCCATATTTCTCCATTTTGTGGCTAAGCTTGGCTGAAAGAGGCGTCAGGTGGACCGGCCTGCCGAGCCTAATCGCGGACCATGCGGTTGATTCTGAGTCGCCCCCCTCATCCGCCTCCACGACCACGACGATGTCAGAAATCAGGGCTATCGTCATGTTTCTGAGGATAAAGTCTCTGGGCTGCGTCCTGTGTCCATCAGGGAATTGGCTGACCGCGAGGTGCTCGCTCATGATGAGGCTTTGTAGGCCTTTGTTTTCTGGTGGATAGACACGGCTTAATGGTGTGCCGAGAACGGCGGCCGTCTCCCCGCCGCTGCGGACGGCTTCTAAATGAGCCGCGGTGTCAATCCCTTTCGCGAGGCCGCTGACAATAATCACCCGTTGTCTGCAGAGCCATTTGACTAGCTCCCGTGCATAGTTCAGACCTTCTTCGCTTGCGTTCCTTGTTCCCACGACGGCTACACGGGGGGTCTGAAGAGGGATACGCATTTTTCCGCAGACGTAAAGCCTGTTTGGGGCGAGTCTCCTCTCGACGCGGTTTAGCGGTCTTCCGAGGAGCTGCTCCACCGTGATGCTACGTGCCTGTCTGTAGGCTCTGGATTGCGTCGTCATCCACTAGAACCACTCTCGAGCCCTCGGATACAATCCTTGCGGGCCTT
Source organism: Nitrososphaerota archaeon (assembly GCA_041641305.1). Classification (GTDB taxonomy): domain Archaea; phylum Thermoproteota; class Nitrososphaeria_A; order Caldarchaeales; family Caldarchaeaceae; genus Caldarchaeum. The sequence continues at coordinate 360,716 of JBEPYN010000002.1, forward strand.
ATTTCGAGATGCAGAAACTTCCGTGGAAACAGTACGAGATACCTGCTGTTCAGCGGGTATCTTGTCCTAAGATGAATCACTAGGCCATACTTGTTCAATGGCTGGATGAAGTTATAGTGGAAAACCACGCCGCGCAGGGATAGGAGCCTGGCAGCCGCCAGCACGTCTATCGGTGAGCGGGTGGAGAGCTGTATAAGGTTGCCGACCGCGTCTCTATCCACCACAGCTATTCTTCCTAAACTACCTATCCAAAGGTTTTCAGGCCATAAAATCTCCTGAAGCAGCTTTTCTGAGAGGAAGGTTACTTGCTGGCTGTTTAGGCCCAGCTTGTCGCGTACATAGAAGCTGTGGTGGCCGAAGAGCGAGAGCAGGACCGGGTTGTATATCTGTACGAGGTCGGGGTGGCTGAACGCGGCCGCTTTCGTCAAGTAGATTTCTTCGAAAACCATCAACTCCTCGATTGAGGGGAGATACTGCGTGAGCTGGTAAGCGGAGAAGCTTCTCCTCATGTATTCGAGCGGCTCTTTAAGGGAGTCAATGGTGTAGACCCGCAGCTCATATGAGTTGATTTTTTCCAGCCTCGTGGGCCTCAGCTCGAACGGCTCCTGCTCTTCTCCTTCAATTTTTGCAAAAATTCCTCCAATGATGGGGATGTAGTAGGAGCTGTTTATCTGGTAGACGTTTGTTAGTGAGCCTAATATGGAGAAAGCTTGCCAGACCTTTGGAGGGTATGGATGTGAAGCAGGCTTGAAAGGCATCTTGGATGCAAGAATGACATGGAACCCCGCGTCCCTAAGCCTCCGAACCAAGGAAAGGAGACGAGCAATCGGCTCAAGCTCTTGCAGGAGGCTCGGCATATAAGCCGCTTTTCTAAGCTTTTTCACAAATGTTTCCTGTATTTCTGCAAGCAGGTGTTCGACGTCTCCCTCCATGGTCATGGGGATGCTGGACATGGATTAGGGTCTTTGAGGCCTTGTTAGCGGGAGTCTATGTCTTGTGAGGAAACCGAACCATTTATCAAGCTCAGCGGCCCTCTCGCGCTCGAAAGGCAGCACAGCCGCAGTAGCGCCTAACTCCCTCAGTTTATTGGCCGCAATCTCAGCCCCCTTCAAATCCGAGAACACTAGGACATCATCGTTGAAGAATTTCGCTATGCCTGTGCATAGGCCGGCTGAGGCTGTGTATAGTGTCGCGGCGGTGTGGATGAGCCCAGCCCGGCATTCGTTTAGGGCTGTTGCTGTGTAGACTCTTACATCGTCTGGATGATAGACGATTACACATGAGCCGGCGTGGAGCCTTCCCCATCGCCTGCATTCGCATCTTTCCTTAACCATGTCGAGAAGCATGTTGTTGACAGACTCGAAGCCGATGAACCCGTTCGCCTCAACCCCGTCAACCTTCTGGTCTTCCACGAGTCTATACTCGTCTATCAGGCCTTCAAACATGGATAGGTAGCTGGCGAAGCTTTCTAAATACATGGGGTTTACTCTGAACTTTATCATGTTTCACGCCCCCGTGGTCTGCTGGCTTGCTTGTAGATGTCTGCGTCTTAGGAAGCGTTTTCCCCCGCTTTCGGTAACCTCGTAAACATACTCCCCAATCTTTACCCCGCCCTTGGCCGAGGCCTTTTCGACAAGGTCTGGAGGAGCTTGGTCTGCGAAGACCCATTCGCCGCGGCCGTCACGGTATTGTCTCCACGGCAGGTTGTCGAAGCCTGTCTCCCCCTCCTCTCTAAGAAGGTCCCTGAGCTGTTTCAATATATCCAGCTCTTTCTCGAGCTGTTTTATTCTCTCGTCGAGGAAGGCGCGTAGTTTATCGCTGCTCATGAGCCAGCACCTGCTCCTTCCCGAGGCCGAGGACCTCCAATGTCCTGTTTCTCACCTGTCTCCTCACCTTGACTGAGGGGGCGTGTAGGACTTGAACGCCTTTGGATGTGTCTCTGAACACGGTTATCCCTTTGACTCCTATTTTTTCAGCCGCGACGTATGCGTTTAGGACGTCCTCAACCGTTGCCTCTGCCGGCATGTTGATTGTCTTGCTCACAGAGCTGTCAACCCACTTCTGTATCTCATACTGGGCCCTGAGATGGTCCCACCAAGCAATTTCCCTAGCTGTGACGAAGACGTCCCGCATATCCTCAGGTATCTCGTCTATCCCTTGTACGGAGCCGCCGTTTTCGGAGACTTTTTTGAGCAGCTCCATGGAGTAAAGCCCACGCTCCTTCAACTGCCTCTCAAACTCTATGTCGACATAGTAGAACCGCCCCACTGTGACATGTTTTTCATAGACAAGCGCGAACTGTGGCTCTAGCCCGGCCGATACATCGAATATCATGGATATGCTGCCTGTGGGGGCTACCGTGGTGACGTGGCTGTTTCTAAGCCCCACCCGCTTCACGCGTTCCGACACTTCTCTCCAGTCCATTGTCCACATCTCGGGGTGATAGAAGCCCTCTACGGCAAGCAGCCCCTGTGTGTAGAAGCTGGCGTCATACAATGGGAATCTGCCCTTCTCCTCCGCAAGGCTTGACGATGCCATGTAGGCGTGGTAGGAGATGAACTCCATCACCCTGCTCATGGTGCTGAAGCCTTCTTCGCTGTCATAGGGTATGCCGAGGGCGTAGAGCATGTCCGCTAACCCCATTATGCCTAGCCCAATCCTCCGGTGTCGCCGGTTCTCCTCTGTTAGGCGCGGGAACGGATGTCTGTTGACGTCTATCGCGTTGTCTAGGAATCTTACAGAGGTTTCAACGGATTCTCTCAGCTTTTCCCAGTCGATTTTTCTGGCTTCCCTGTCCACGTGCTCGTAAAGGTTGATGCTGCCTAGGTTACAGGACTCATATGGATAGAGCGGCTGCTCCCCGCATGGGTTGGTGCATACTATATCGCCCAAAGCTTGTCGGAGAGGGTTTCTCCTGTTTATATGATGCTTGAACAATAGCCCCGGGTCGCCTGTCATCCACGCCTGTCTAGCTATCTCCTGTAAGAGTGTTCTGGCGTTCACCTCCCCCACCTTCATCCCTGTCCTTGGGTTTATCAGAGGATAGCTGGAGTTGGAGTGGTAGCTTCGCCAGAACTCCTCATCAGTCATGACGGATATGTTGAAGTTCTCGAACCCGCCGTTTTCCTTGCATGTTATGAACTTCATGACATCTGGGTGCCATGCCTCGAGTATGCCCATGTTGGCTGCTCTTCTTCTACCGCCTTGCTTGATAACATCGGCTACCTTATCTATCAGGCTCATGAATGAGACCGGTCCGGATGCGACACCACCGCTTGAAGATACAACGTCACCTTCCGGTCTCAGCTTTGAATAGTTTATTCCAACTCCTCCGCCTGTCTTGAAAATCAACGCAGCCCCCTCAGCAGCCCTCATAATCGAGGAAATATCATCCTCGACGTCGAGCACAAAGCATGCGCTGAGCTGGCCGAGCCTAGCTCCTGCGTTGAAGAGCGTCGGGCTGTTGGGTAGAAAGCGTTTCTCGAACAAAAGGTTGGCGAACCTGTGGAAAGACTCCACCGCCTTTTCGGGAAGCGGCTTGCCCCTTATGTGGATGTATTGGTTTGTCACGAAGTTTTCTGGAATATTGTATGTTAGGGCTCCGCCCTTGTCTGCGACGGCTATGGCTGAAGCAACGCGGTACACCATTCCCTCGGGGGTTTCGATAATCCTGCCCTCCTCATTCCGTAGAAGATACCTCGAAGCAAGCAGCCTAACCGCGTTGACGGATAGCGCTTTCTTGGTCCATCTCTGAGGCTCCACCCCAAGTATGGATTTCTTCTCAGCTCTCTCCTGCTCCCTTCTGTGCCTGTAGGTTATGTAGGCTTTGGCAACGTCGTAGAGGCCATGCCTCATTAATGAAAGCTCGACAATATCTTGTATCCGCTCGACGTGAGGCTTTTCATCACCCTGTGTCTCCAATATCGAGACCACTTCAGCGGTCACTTTCTTGGCGGACACGGTGTCAACACGCCCAACCTCTCTCATTGCCCCGAGTATGGCTTTCTCTATACGTGAAGGGTCGAAATCCTCAAGCCTTCCATCCCTCTTCACAACAGCCTTCAACATGCCTAACCTGCCTCCGCCTTGGATATAACTGGATGAGGCCTTGTGCTGGTTTCGAGCCGGTTCCTCTTCCTTCTCGGCTTCTTTCTCAACAGCGTGCCGCAGTCAGGGCATCTAATGGCCCTTGTCTTGAAGTATGTCCTGCATCTCGAGCAGAAGCGGTATCCAAGGGCATAGCAGCCGTATCCGCTTCTAATCACTGCGCCTCACCCACCTTGGGGATGAACAGCATTAGTTTCTGTTCTATTGAGCCTTTGACTGTTATCTCGAAAACCTCGCCGTATATGGGCGGGCATAGCACCCGGATAAATGTGCCCCTCTGTGGAGGTACGAAAACCGCGTGGACCTGTTCATGTTCTCCTGTGATATTTTTGCAGATGGCCTCCCGCACCTCTACGAACCTGTCTGAGTAGAGCCACAGCCATAGGTAGGAGCCCATAAGTCTAATATCTGCGAGACTAGCCTCTAAGCGGGGCGGCGCCGATTCTTCTGGGAACATGTCCAAAACAGGTCCCCTAGAGCTTGTAACCGCTAAAACCGCCGCCCCTATGCCGAGTATAACCATGAGTAAAACGGCGCGCCTCATCAAAATCTTCTCGGAGGCGCATACATTTATTCCGATGAGGCCATTTAGCTAATGGACCATCCAGCCACAACCGCTACCCACGACCTCATGAAAACCATGAGCTAATCGAAGAATTTAATTGATAAAGGCCCTATCCGCTTAAATTATTAAACGGCCTCTGCCAATAACATGGAAGTGAGGAAAACAGCTAGGAACAGCTATGCAATGGGTTACAAGTTTTGTAGAAGATGCCACCTATATGTGAAAACGGAGTCAAGGATTTGCCCAATCTGCCACAATCATGTGCGAAGCGGCCCGAGGAGCAGAAGGTTGAAGCAAAAAATTCGTCTAGATAAAATGGAGAATGTAGGCTCAACATCCCTCAATCCATCAGCGTAATACCTTCCACCTATTTTCGGTCACAGGATAATCCGCTCTAATTCGCCAAAATTTCGGCTTTCTACAGGGAGGGCTTGACCATATATGGTCAAAGCAGCCCTCACGTATCTTGAAGCGTAATACTTCTTGGGTAATTTCGGTCGCCAGATAATTGGGCCTAATTCCCGGAAATTTCGCCTCTCCACGGATACTCGTTGACCATATATTGTCAAAAAATAGCAAATTTTTTCCGACTTGCCCTCATTTTCTTATATCCACCTAGTCTAATCTAAACAATTGGTTATGAATCCGGTGTTCTTTGAAGACATTTCCGTGGTCAAGTATTGCTCCAACTGTGGAGTGCACATGTATTTCGCGGGTGATGAATGTCCGGGTTGCTCTGAACTTCTCATCGTCGAGTTTCATACTCGTAGGAAAAACCGCCTCCCAGTGTATCTGGTGAGGAAAGGGGGAAGGTATAGACATGGTTTCAAGTATTGCTGCTCCTGCAGGCTCCACATATGGCTGGAAGGAGGTTTACAAAGGTGCCCGTTCTGTAAAAGACTTGTTCGTAACGGTCCACGGGGCAAACACAATGGAGATGGGAAACCGAGAGTAGATATATCCACTTTGGAAGAGGAAGAATACGGCTCTATGTTTTAACCTCTATGAGATTATCCTCTACATGAAGGCCTTCATCAATTAGTTTTTCGCTCAGTTCTTTGGCTCTCCGCGCTATTCTAATCATCCTCTCCCTAGGAGATTCAAGAGCTATGAGCCTGAAGCTAGCCGGCTGCTTAGCCACCTCATCGATGCTCTCGATAGCTGCTGCCAAGAGCGCGGCCTTGGTAAGCGGCATGGTTATAGGCAGCTTGAGGAGCCAATTGTCGCCGCTTCTCTCCAGTAGACATCTGCCTGCTTCACCTGTTGCTTGGAGGCGGCTCAGGGATATGTTCTCTAGGATGTCTGTGTTCCCGTAGAGGGCTCCGAATATCTGCTTATCAGAGACTTCTCCGTCGACCTTGATGGAGAAAACCAACGTGGACTCATGTTTGTAGCTGTTCTGAATGCTCTGCATGTCACCACCTCCTAACTACCTGTTTTCCACCGTTTCTTTTATCACGGTTGTTTCCGTTGAATGGTCTAAACAGCCTCATGAAAAAGAGGCCCAACGCAAACCTTGCTTTTCGGCTAATCATGAGGAAGAGGACGACGGCCATGGCGATGACGAGTAATGGTAGACTCATGGTTTTAGGGATTATAATGATGGATTTAAGGGGATGAGGCCTCTGTCGCTACAACATCATGTATGTTTACTGTCATCGCTCCATCTATTCTTATGAAGGATGCTATGGCCTTGAATGTCTTCCCTTTCTTGAGAAGGTCCCGTGGCCCTTGATAGGTTGCTGGCTCCAGCCTAGCCCTGAAGCTATCATCGACAACCACTACCGCGAAACCGGGGTAAACCTTCTCAACCCTGATGGTGTGAACCTTGGATGGAGCTTTGGCTGCTTTCACCGCAGCTTTCGCCACATACCTGTCACCAGCCTTCACCACCAGCCCCTCGCCGACAAGCCTGTTGATGGACATTCTCACGATATCCGGGTCGTATTCGACAGCTTGCAGGGCATCGGCAAAGGATAATCCTTTTTCCCCAGAGTTAAGTATCAGCTCGTAGAGCCTCTTCCTGCATGCAAATAGCTCGCCGTGGGATATCTTACGCGCGGTTACATAAACAGGTTCGCCGTCCTCGGCCTGAACATATTCTGTCGGCTTGGTCTGCCTAAGCCATGGCCATGGCTTACCCGGCTCAGGCTCCGGCCCCTTCCTACCCAGCTTGAACCCCTCTAGTTTCTTAGCTACTTTCTCCAACAGCTTCGCCATCTTCTTCGCCCTCCGGTAGCCCTCGGCGAAGTAGTATTCGTCAACCGTGTCTTCGGCGAGGAGGATGGTCACCTTGCCCGGCAGCCTTCGGCCGGTTCTGCCCCTTCTCTGGATGTAGCGTATCCCCGATATCGCCGGCTCGTAGAAAATCACGTATCCGCACTCCGGTATGTCTAGCCCCTCCTCTCCAATGGATGTGGCGACGAGTATGTTGAACTCTCCTTCCCTGAACCCTTTCAGCACCCTCATCTGCTCCTCTTGGCTCATCTTGGGCCCTTCCTTGCCCTCGCCCTTGCCGACGAACATCTTAGCCCTGTAGCCGAGCTGGCTGAGCCTCCACGTAACCACCTCAGCCGTGTTCCTGATGTTAGCGAAGACCATGACCCTGTCGCCGGGTTTCTCGCTGAAGTGCTGCGACAGCCTGTTGAGCAAAGCCTCTACCTTTGGATGGTCTAGGCTGCATTTCTCCGCCAGCTCAGCTATTCTATGGAAGTCCCCGCTTGACGCGAGCATTCTATGGCTCCTCAGCTCCGAGGACTTTACGTCGTTGAGGTATTGCCTCAGGCTGTATACATGCTGGCTCTCTATCAGCTCTAGCGCATGGTATAGGCTGAGGACCTCGGATATCATGGCCATGTAATGCATGTTCCGCCCCTTTATTCCAGAGCTTATCTCGGCCCTCAGCCTATTCATCGCCTGCACGAGGGCGGCTCTGGTGACGTTTTTCAGAGGCATCCTCACTACGCCGAAGCCCTGTAGCTGTCTTACCCTGTTCTCTATCGCTGCCTTGATTGCTGACCTTATCTCCTCATACTCCTTTGGTAGCTTGACCCTGACCCAGTCAACCTTCACCCCGGGTATGTAGCTCGATACTTCTTCATGCTCCTCGCTCCTCCACGATATCTTTTCTATCCATAGGTTCTTCACAACCTCCATCACCCTGTCCTCGTCGCTTCCGGGGCTGGCTGTGAGAGCAAGGATGCGGGGCCATGGGCAGCTTCTGACGTATTCTGAAGCCAGCCTAGTGTATGCGTACCGGCTTCTGCTTCTATGGCACTCGTCAAAGACTAGAAGCGCGAACTCCTCAAGCCTTACCCAGCCGCGCCTATAGTCGTTGTAAGCCGTCTGGGGTGTGGAGAACACTATCCTGACGGATGGGCTGCCCCAAGCCATTTTCCTGACGCTTTCACCGGTTTCCCCAGTTACTGCGACAGCCTCGTCCTCCGAAATGTTTAGGTGTTTGAGGAAGCTCTGCCTGTGCTGGAGGACTAGAGGTTTTGTAGGTGCCATAACAAGTATCCTGCAGCCGGGGTGCCTGTGAAGTAGTTCGGCTGCAGCTAGCTCAGCTATCACAGTTTTCCCCAATGCCGTTGGCAGAACCACCAATGTATTGTTTTTGAGAGCTTCCTCAACCATGTTCCTCTGGTATTCTCGGTCCTCTATTGTGTCCGGCTTAACCATCGGATGGCTGACAAACACATGCCTATCAAGAGGCTGCTCAACAACTTTCCTATCCTTTTTCTTCTCCGCCTCTGTCTTCTTCGGGGGCGGTGGAGTTGTTAACAGGCCTTCAGCAACCTTAACCGCGTAAATATGCTTACAGTCTCTTACCAACTTTTTTGCTCTGAAGACATAGTCTGGGCATGTGCATGAGAATTTTTCACCATCAAAAGTCACCCTATAGATTTTTGTGGGGTCTTCTTGGCTGGGTATGTCCCAGTGGACCGGCATCTGAGTGGAAGAAGGCCCTAGACTCTTAAATATTTTGAGTGACCTAGTGACTTCGGATGAGTTATAGAAAAGGCCGGAGATTCGAGTATGAGGTTAGGGATTATTTTGAGAGGAGAGGATGGCTTGTTATCAGGGCTGCTAGAAGCAGGCCCGTTGACTTGGTGTGTATAAAGGATGGGAAAGTTATGCTGGTTGAATGCAAGTACGCTGGAGGCAGGGTTCAAAAAGATGAGCGGAAAGCTCTTGAGAAAATGGGTGAAAAACATGGAGTGGATGTGGCTGTTGTGCGGAGAAAGAGGAGAGGCGTGATAGAGATTGAGCCGCTCTATTCCGGAGGCGTGTAGGGCTCTATCCTTGTTTCGCATCCACAGCGTGGACAGGGCGGCCTAGTCTTGCCAACTATCTCAGGCCACCTGTGTCCACATTGTTGGTCTGTGCAGACTGCTGTGACGACTTGAAGCTCCCCCTGCTCTCTCATCTTATGAATCTCCCAGTCTTCATACATCTGGGCCGGTGACATTGTTGTGAAGCTTTCACTAGAGGGGTATTCAGCGTAGCATTTAGGGCATCTATAGGATGAGCTGACAAGTTTCCAATATTTACTCCCATGGTGGTCGATGCTCAGCAGATACTCCTGTGTAACAACGAGCGTGTGTAGGGTGGAGTTGCAGTTCGGGCATTTGAGAACCTTCTCAAACCTCGGAGGGCCTATCATCATGGATATGCTTAGCTGTCCCTGCTTTGGTTAAAAACCTGTCGGTTATATTTCCAGCGCCTCTCCGCCTTCTTCGGAAGCCGGGTTGAGTCTCTCTATTGCGTCTAGAACCTCTTCAAGCCTTTTATCTTCTAGTAGCCTTCTGAACCTCTCCAGCTCATCACGTCTCCTCAGCATGAGGCCTCGTCTCTTAGTAGGCGCCCCGTCTTCTCCGACAGGGTTGACCTCGACCAGTAGTGAAGCAGACCTGCCACGCGAGGCCGGAGCCTTCACCACGAATATTCCCGGAGAGCCTTTGACTGGGACACGCTGCCAGTCCTTACCTGTCTCAAGAAACCTCTCAAGCGCGTCCGTCATAGCCATGGCTTCAATGCTTCAAAGCAGGAGATAACCTTTCAAGGCCACCTGTTTTCGGCACGTATAGTTTGGAAGGCTACCGCGAGTATGATGTATCCTGCGATTGAGATATACACGCCCACGAATACTAGGGCCAGCACCGCTCCCAAAAACAGTAACAGCCCGCTCGTCTTGAACGTTTTAATACCCAGTCTGTCGCCCACTATGTCGAGCGATTTCTTGAGGAGGAAAGCTGATGCAATGGTGAATATTGCGGATATCCCAATCACGGCTATGGCTCCGAATAGATAATACGAAGGAAACGTGAACGCGTACGTGTAGGGGTCGGGGGAGCCCAGCACCGAGGCGTAGGCTGGAGGCCACGCCAGCATCAGCAGAACCACAGCAACCATTCCAGCAACCGTAGCCGCGGCGCTGTATAGCGCAAACCTGTATATTTCGGGTTGTTTAACAGCCTCTGATATACGCTTCAACGCTATTACGACAGCTATAATCCCAGCAGTTGTCAGCGGCCCTCCGATAGCAATCGTGACAATCGGTATGTAGGCCAGCAGCATGGAAAACAGCAGGCCGACTGTGGATATGATTGCTCCGGTTGAGCCAATCTTCCGAGCGTTAGCCAACATTGCCGCCTCCATACCACAGCAAATCATGCTCACGGATAAAATCGTTTAACGCGTTTATCAGCTTATTTGCGCGCGTCGCGTAGAACAGTTGATGGGCAGGGCGCTGAGGCGTGGTCTCTATATCTCCTCAATCGTGTTGGCAGCTCTCTGGGCAGCGGCCACCGTGTACCCGGTGCAGCTCTCCATAGCCGAGGAATGGTACGAGGAGTGGGATAGGGGTATGGTCTATCTAACCGCTAACAGGCAACCGGTGTACGTCATGGCTGTGTACTCCGTCGACTTCACCGGCAACGGGACCTTAGCCTTCAACTGGACGGTAATCGACCCACGGCTCTATGCGGACGTTGTTACCCATATGTCGGGCATCATACGGTTCATGGAGCCATACGAGCGTGTGCCAATGGTTGCGGACGAGGTTGTCCTCTTCCAGAGAAGGGGTGAAGTAGCACTATGGCTGCCGGGCGTGGTTGAGCCGTTTGACACAGGTCTTCTTCTCGGCCGGCCGGCGGTAGCAAACTCTACTCATCTATACTTCGCGGGCCCCACCAAGCTGTGCGAGGGCCTGTTCTCAGGTGAGCGGGTTCCGGTGTATTGTCGCCCGTATAGGGGCGGGAGGCTTTTCCACCTAGCCGTCAACGGCAGCGTACTCGGGCTCTCCATTGTAAACGGCTCCGCTTGGCTCGTCAAGATGGTTAAACGGGGTGAGACATGGCATACCATACCTGTTTACAGGCTCGGCGCCGGCATGGTTCCGACCTCGCTGTCCGCGGGCCATGGAGTGGTCGTCGCCTCAGCCTCCGCCGTAGAGTCTGGCAAAATATGGTCAACTATCCTGGTTGAGGCTGGTGGAAACGTTTCGGTGGTTAAGCGGCCTCTGGACATCAGGGATGCTAAGGTGATGCCCGAGGGATACGTGGCGTTGGCTTACACCAACGCTAGCGGCGGCTATGTCGAGGTGTTCGGCACCGCCAGAGGATATAGGGCGGTTAAGCAGTTGGATATGAGGCCGTATTTTATCAAGCCGCTGGTGGGCGACCGCCTGCTGGTAGGCGGCTCATCCAGCAACGGCGCAGCTCTTCAGATACTTAGGCTGGAGAAGCCTGTTAAGGTCTTCGAGGTTCTCCGCGACTACTACATTATTCTCACGGGGGCCGTGGTTGTGTTTGCCGTGGTTTCGTTGTCTCTTGTTTTGAGGTCGCGTTCAGAGCTTGCCGCCGTGGCTCTTATACCCGCTCTAATAAACATCGCTCCACCTGTGCAGCCTCAGAGCCAGTTCTCTATCGTGGAGGATTTGGACAGGGAGCTGAGGGGGCTGGAGGCTGTGCTCTCCGCCGCCGACTCCTTCATGGTGTCCACGTATCTGCTGAGAGCTCTGGACAGGTTGGGTGACGAGCCCCTCAAACTATACCTTAAGCTGCTGAGCTCGAGGGCCCGGGATGCGATTCTCGCGGGTAACGTGCTTGAGGCCGAGTACACTCTCTACACGGTCTCCAAGATGCTGGAATTATCCGGCGCGGACCGTAGGCTGTTGCTGGACAGCGTCAGGCGAGGGGCCTATGCTCTGGCGCTCATGCCGTATGTCACCGACGCCGAATTCGCCGAATACATGAACGAGGTTGAGAGAAGGTCGGCCGAGGTGGGCCGCATAGTCGAGGAGATGAGAGCCAGAGGCTTCGAGGTCCGGTTTGAGGTAAGGGTTGTCGGCGGCTCGCCGATTGTATTCCTGCTGGTGGTGAACATTGTCTACGCCGGGCTGGTTGCCTACGGCGTTTACAGCTTTATCGCCGACGCCTTCATCGACAGGATAATCCAGTACGGGTATGCCCTTGCTGGGATAAGGCTGTCTCATGCCGAGTATGTTGGGATGCTGGCGGCCGATACAGCGGTCGAGACCATGGAGGCATTAAGCGATGTGAAGGGTGTGACTTCCATGGTGCGCCGGCTCAACGACGAGAAGATTATGCAGACATGGTACAGGGTCATGGACGGCAGCCCTCTCAGAGAGCTGGAGAGGTTTGAGCAGATAGGGAGCCCGGTGGCTAGGAGGGAGCTGGCTGATAGGCTTAGGGAGTTCTGCGAAACACTGAGTCCTGAGATTAGGGGCAGTATCTGTGGCTTGTCGGGTTTTGCGTCTGACATGGAGCACTTCGTGGCAGAGGTTCTGGAGGAGGTTATGCATATCGATAAAAGGCGTCAGCGAGCGGTGTATGATGAATTCCGTGAAAAGGTTGTACAAGAGTTACTTGAATTTGCGAAAAACCTTGCCGCGGATGTTGTATTGAAGAGAACAGGCCTCGCCCGGATGCATGCTCTCATGCATAACCCCGTTCTAAGCGAGATGGGTTACCTTGTCGAGGAGCTTGGGTCGCCGTTGGATTTCTTCAGACAGAAGCTGTACCTGATGCTGTTCCTCAGAAACTTCATGGCGTATCTCAGGGGAGAGGTGGAGCAGCAGCCGCTTATACCTGTGGTTTTCACTGTCACGGCTCTTGAGAACAAGCATGGCTGCAGGTTTGGCGATATGATGACGTATCTGCTTCCCCCGGTCTATGTTAGCGGCACGGAGGAGGTTGAGGTGGATGCCGGCGTCAGGGTGAGGTATGTATCGCTTCACGGCACCTATGTCGTCAGGGTAGAGGACACGATGAAGTGCTCTAGCGGGCATGAGGACGAGCCTGACTACGACGACCTGATACTGCACATTGTCCCCCAAGGGGTCAACGAGTATGAGGTGGCGACGGCGTATGCGGAGCGGGTGTGGGAGATGACCGCCGCCATAGGGCCGTTTGGGCGCAACATAACCCTCACCAACAATGACCTGCTGCTCAAGATACATGAGCCTGCTAAGGTGTTTACCTATCCAAAGCTCTACGGGGAGGTGGTGAGGTGATATGAACCTTCTCGGGCTTAAGCTCAAGATGTATCTGGTGTTCTCCCTGATTATGGCTTACATAGCCTTCGGACTTGGTGTACACTATGCGGTTGTATGGTTTCTCTCCAGCATAGAGGGGCTTGAGCTCTTGGTGACGATATACAATATCCTCATCATGGTCATGGTGGCTGCATTCTTTATGCCTTGGCTGTTCTCTGAAGGGCTGTTCACCAAGGTGCTGTACGCTGACATTGGTCAGGTTTACCACGCTAAGCTTATCCTTGCGGTTATGAAGGTGTCGAATTTATTCGGCATGGATACGCCTAAGGTGGCTTATTCGCGGAAGCTTATCCCCAACGCGTTCGCCTTCCATGGATTGGGAGGGCCTGTTGTAGGGGCTACTGATGCCCTCGTGAGAACGCTTCCAGATGATGAGCTGGAGGCGGTGATGGCTCATGAGCTGGCGCATATCAAGAACCGTGACGCGTTATTTGTGACATCGATAGGTTTGGGTCTGGCCGCTGTTTACACGATTAGCTACCGCGTTATACCTGCTCTGGGAGGCAGGCGGGCCAAGTCGCTGGCGCTGCTCCTTATGCCGAGCTGGTTCATAGGCCTTGTCGGGATTCCCGTTAGGATGCTTTTCTTCTACTTTAGCAGGCTCAGGGAAGAATACGCGGATGCGGTGGCTGCTCTGACCCTGCCCGATGGGGCTGACAAGCTTCAGCGGGCGCTCTCCCGCATATACCTGCTCAACCAGAGGCTGGAAAATGCTCCACTTGTTTCAGACCGTTCTTTCCTGAACGAGTTTTACAAGGAGCTTACGGTCTTTTTGACGCTGGAGAGCTCTGTACCACTCTCTGACGACCCAATGAGAATCATTTTCCACATACCTGATGAGGAGGTTCAGCGTGCGGTGGAAAATCTGAAGATGTATAAGCCAAGCATCTGGGAGAGGATTAAGCCGAAGCGCACCCATCCACATATATCGGATAGGATAAGGAAGCTGGAAAAACTCAAGCTTCGGCAAGCCCCTCTCCCATGAGAACATCGCATTCTCAATACTGGCTATTGTGGAGTGTAAGGACCTCGCTCACATTACCGTGAATTAATGACATGGATTAAAGAGTATGAGGCCATCCTCCGACCTCTGCTAAACATGTCTCTGAGTTGCAGCGTTACAGAAGTGGTAAACGTTTTACTACAACCTTCTACACATAGTATGTGAAGAGCTGTGGCGGGCAAGAAGGCTGCTAAGAAGATGGGGTCGAAGCCGGCGAAGAAGAAGGTGAAGGCTAAGAGAAAGGCTAAACCTAAACCCGCTCCGCCAGCTCCCTCCGAGAAGCGGGCGGAGTCTGCTGCTGAAGCGCCGGCGATGTAGCCCCAACCCCACCCTCATTATTTTTTACATGTATCCCGAGCTTCTCTCTCATTATCTTGGACTTTCGGCATACAGCTACTGTTGAGAAACCGGATGCTCTGGTCACCTCGGTCAAGGAGCAGCTTGGTGCGGCTGCAATATACAGGGCCGCGGTGGCGGCGATGTATGTGTGTTCTCCATATCTATGCAGGATGCTCGCTGCCTCGTCTACGTAGGTCTCTAGACCAAGCTTGGTGGCTAGCATCCTTAGGAAGAGTTGTGCTGACTGTCTCTGGTCAGCCACGGTGCTGTAGCCAAGTGCCTCCGACACCTTTCTCAGCGTCTTCAGGAAGCCCCTCTTCCTCTGGAGTATTTCCTTTAGCTGGATAGGGTACTGGTTATGTTTGCAGACAATGTAGAGAACCGCGGCCACTAGGGTCTCCCCATTCCTTCCCTGCGACAAACCCATTCTCCTGAGCCTTTCCAGCATCTGTCTAGCCAAGTCTACGAGGTGGCTGGGTAACGAGAGGGTCTCGGCGTAGCTTGTCAGCAGCTCGTCGAGCCTCATCCAGTCTTTTTAAACACCTCATGGATAAAAGCTGATGTGGATGCCATCCATAAAACTTGAAATCATGTTATCTAACGCCGGTTTCATGGATGGATATGTGGATAATGAGGGGGTGAAGGTGGTTAGTGGAATCGAAGCAGATGATTCGGTTTAAACTCTCTGGTCTAAACCATTTTTAGCATGTGGGAAAACATTTTGACTGGGATGGTTAAACCATACGCTAAGCTTTACATTCCTGCTTGGATGGCTGTCTATGATAGGCTTAGACGTGCTAAGGGTAGGCCTTTTAAGACGACTTTGCTGTCGGAGGAGCTGGGGATACCTAGGACGTCGGTGAATCAGGCGCTTCTAGCGCTCCGTGTTAAAGGGCTCGCCCGCAAGACATCCAATGGCTATGTTTACGATGTCTTCCAAACCGAGCCTGTGAGCAACGGGGGAATTCCATGTTATTCATGTGGCTCTAAAAGCTATAGGACGGTCTCCGTCACCGTGGCAGGCTCTGAGAAGCTTCTCTGTCTTAATGTCTCTCCCATATCGTTGAACTAGCTCTGAGAATCGCAGGCCGGCTCAAGAACCTTGAAGGCGGAGACATCCAGAGGCATACAAAGCGGGAAAAGGCTGCGATATATGGCAGGTTTGTAGGGCGTCTCATCTCCTTGGTTGGGCGTCGGGGTAGGGTTTGCGCCACCTCCCTTGGTCTTCGTCATGGGCTGTCGAAGAGAGAGGTTAGGAGAGTATTGGATAAGATGGCTCCAAAAATGGGCTGGGTTATTGAGCGGAGGTCTGGCCATCTCTATGTGAGGCCCGGGGAATCTCTTAGGGAGCCGGAGCAGGTTATCGCATCGACTATAAATGGTCAGGGATAGCTCCCCCATCTTGTTAAAAGGTCTTTGCCGACACTTGCCACATCCGCTTCTTTATCCACTACGCAGATAACAGGCCTCTGTATCTTGAGCGCGTGTCCCTTGTATATGCAGTATCCTCTGGGCAGTAGCCTTGCGGAGTAGGCTATATCGCTTCCCACTATGCTCCTAAGCCTCTCAAGGTCCACGTCCTCAACCCTGAAGGCGAATATGTTCTGGCCCATCTGTGTTGATATGAATTTGTCCACTTCCGAGAGTCTCTGCGTGGCTATGAAGAGTGGCATGCCGTTTCTGGGGCCTGTTGTCGCTATCAGCTTCATGACCGGTATCATCATGTCGTATGCTTCTCTGCTTGCCGCGCCTTCATGTGGTGATTGTGGGGCGAAGTTATGGACCTCGTCTATGAAGACGGCGACTCCGAATGTCGGGTCTGTTCTTGCCTTGGCGTAGCAGGCATCCAGCATCTCTCTGCTCTTGTTGATTATCTCGTCCCAGTTCGAGGCGTCTGAGAAATCTGCGTGAACCAACGCGTTGGACCTTACCGCTTCGACGATATCTAATCCATTCTCCTCCGGAGCGTGTTGGAAGATGTTTCTCCCCAAGTCTTCGAGGCGTTTCTTCACATCCTCTGATTCAACCATGGACAGTATGGTGTCGAGGCCTTGCTGAGACCATTCTATCGAGCTGACCCCCATCTCCTCCAGCTTTTTGGCTATGGCGTATAGCGTTCTCGCCTCTCTCGCGTTTCCCGAAAGACCTGCGAGGGCTCTGAAGCTGCTGTACCAGTTTACCGGGCTCATGTTTTTCTCCTTCCGCGCAAGTTTAGTGGATGCGGTTACCTTCATGTAGCCTCCATGTTCCTGCGCTGTTTTCTCTAAGACATCGCTTCTAAACTCTCCATCCCAGTCTATCAAGAGTATGTGGGGGTTTCTAACGTTTTTCAGTATTTTCAGCATCATTGACATGAGGAGCGTGCTTTTCCCTGTCCCAACTCCTCCAACGACCAGAGCACCCTGCCTAAACAGTGTCTTGAGGCTGAGGTTTAGCCTGACATCGGTTGGGTAAATTGTTCCCAGCGATATGCTGGGGCCCTCTGGGCTGATGAATGAGGCTAAAGCCTCTGGGCTAGGTCTATAGACTGGTGTGAGAGGCGGTATCGGTGTGAGCAGGGACTTGACGATACCATTCTCCTCGTATCCGACCTGCCAGCAGACAGCTTTTCCCACTATCTTTTCGGGGTCTTGCACAGCGTCTCCGTCTCTCAGCATCTTCTCATCGTAGCTGGAGCTAGGCCTCTTCATGAAGGCTGCTTCGACCTGTATGAAGACGGGCTTGTCCTCGGTCGGATGCTTTATGCAGAGGTACTCTCCTCTATGTACCGATTTGTTAGCCAATAGTGTTATCTCTGCTCTGTCTGAGCCGTAGCTCCCCTCCGTCGAGTGGACGTAGCCGACTATTTCTCTGAAGATGTTTACCATATCTTCTCACCCCATCTCGGGACAAGCGGGGCCCATAGCTTACGTGGAACATTCGACAAAACTCTATGGATGCATGACTTGTATAGGTCTGTGACCAGTCTTCTGCTTATCTTGACCTCTTCGTCGGCCTTCATGATTAGGGCGGGTGGTCCATGCACGGGGTCCGAACTGTATGTGATGTACTCCAGTATCTCTAGGGCTCGGCTATCATCGATGTATGGTGGTGTATCTATTCGGAAGACCCCGGCCTCCGGCTCGTTCAATAACTTGATGTAGGTGTATTTCGCATCTGTTTTCTCGGTCGGCGGTGTGGCGGGAGGCCATGGACAGGCTTCATTCTTCTCGAGGGTGGCTGAGAGAAGCGACCTATCTGTCCCAAGCGTCGAGAGATACCTGCTCTGCGGCCTCTTCACAAACCCAGCCACCATGACATCTCTCTCTTTACAGAGCTCTATCAGTGACTTGAGCTGGTAAACATATTCTCCGACATATTTTGGTCGGGGAATCAAAGGCCCATCCACGATAAGCAAATCTGGTTTATTCTCCTCCACAACCTTTTGCGCCAGCATCAGCAGCATAGTCTCTCTTTCTATGTCAAGCCTGTCGCTAAACTCGCCATCATCTTCTCCATATTCTTGGATGAGGAGCTTAGGCTCCATTATTCTGCGCCTGTGTTCATCATCATGTATGACTGCAAGTGCTGCCGCGAAGCCCACGTTGACGTCTGCGAATGGGAGGATGCTGCTGCCCCCGTCCACGGCCGCAACCCTCCAGTTCTTGCGGGATGGGGAGATGATTATTCTACGCGGTGGAGTAAACATGCTGACGGCGCTGGCGAATTTTTCAGCCTCTGTATCCATGAAATGTGTAAGCCTGTCCTCAAGCCTCCTGATAAGCTGGCTGTAGGTTTTTACCTCTTCCTCTTCCTGAGCCAAACCAATTTAGTAATCTGAGTTGAGGGCTTTAAACTCTCGAGGCCTAGAAAACCTTATTGAAGGAGGCATGTAGAATGCTCTAAACCGCTTCAACCCCCTTTTCTATGGGTTCCGCATCATCCGGCTTAACAAGTATAACGTTCACGTCTTTCTTCTTTTTCTTTGGTTTGCTTCTCATGGTGACGCCGCATTCTGGACATCTATGGGCGTCGGTCTTCCGGTAAACCATGCATCTACTACAGTATCTGTAGCTGAACACAGCTCTTTTCCAGCCATTCCGTAACACGTTTTAGGAGAATCTCTGGGTTTTCTGTTGGGAAACCCTTTGATAATAGTCTATTTCCTTCTCTCAAACTTTCTTCTTAATGCTATGAATGCTGCTCCTAGTATTGGAATACTTACCAATCTCTCGATTACTCCGATATTATCATCCGGCTTTGGGAATTGGAAGTATGCACTAATCCCATCTATTGCTTGTTGAGTTATGCATGTTATATCATTTATATCATTACAATTGGTAATAATCCTCAATGCTAAGAATGATATGATTACTATTGGTGTCCACACTACTAGTGGTAAAAATGCACTCTCTCCATACATCGCTATATATTTGTATAATAGATATGGAATTGACCCTAACTTATCTAATCTATTTCCTCTCCATAATTTTTTTCTTATTGCCTCCATCTCCCCTATGAAGAAGTGCGATGCTTCATTGAACAATAATCTGGTCTCATAATTCTTCCGCAATTGGTTATATATCTTTGATACCTCTTCATAATTATGATTCTTATCAAGGAACTCTTCATCTACTATTATATTCCTCTTTACAAGACCTAAAAACTCAGACCTTTCTCTCCATTCAACATTATAAAACTCGACATTTGTTAGATCTACTCCTTTAAACGATACTGTTTGTAAACGTAATGGATTATCTGCTTTTCCAATGAACCTAACTTTTTTTCTGAATGTTGAATAATCAAATCTTATTGTAATATCATCACTACATTCTAAAGTAAAAATATAGGAAAAATCAACTTCATCCATGAAATCTGTATATGCGAAATTTGCTTCCTTGAATTTTGCTCCATTGAAATTTGCCTCCTCGAATTCTGCTCCAATGAAATATACAGGTTCTTTAAATTCAATCTTTAAGCCTTTTTCCCTAATAGGCCTAAAATCAAAACTAGGAAGGTTAAACCCTATACAGAATAACGGTTCCCCCTTTGTAATAGCATCTTCGACAAGCTTATAAAACTCCTTACGTACTTCTTCCTCATGGATGGAGGAGGATCTCCAATAATCTTTAGCATGAAATATACAATATCCATTACTTATAGGGTTATGAGGACATTTATAATCTTTAAGAGTTCCAACCTTCCTATCCCGATATTCAATAGTATAGTTGCACATATCTAAAGAGACAAACATCTCCTATTAAAATATAATACCATAAAACGCCCTCCCCATCATTGTGCCGCACTCGGGGCACCTGTCGGACATCACCATCCTATACTCCATACATCTGCTGCAGTATCTGTAGCCGTCCGCATATCTCCGGGCCATGGGGATATGCTATGTTCAGGTGCATTTAGCTGGATATGTGGTCAAGAGGCCTCCACCATAGCTGTGTCCTCGTTGCCGAGAAATGAGCTGAGGTATTGTTCTGAAGCGTCTAACTTTGACTAGGGGCTGGAGTTCGTTGAAGCTCATATTCTCGCCTTCAATAGCTTCGCGGCCTCTTCCGGGCTTAGCCCAAGCTTCTTAAAGCTGTTCTGGTAGCCGCATCTCGGGCAGACCACGTATACCCACAGCCTTGCCCCTGCTCCGTTTACCGGTACTCCTCCGCTGTGTGGGTAGCTCTCCACGCGGCCGCCTTCGAGGCCGTCTCCACAGCTTACGCATCTAAGAGTTTTCATGCTCCTACTGTGTTCTGGGATGGATTTATCCGGATTAGGCCTTATCCAGATATATCCATGGCCAATCTATTGGCCGGTGGAGTGTCTACTCTGGACGACTATGGCGAGCCCCCTGCCGATACTGGCATTACGGCCGAGTATGTGATGAGGCTTATCGAAAGCGGTCAAGGTAGACCGGTTAAGATAATGGGTAAAACGGTGGGATACCTTTACCCTACCCGTTTCGGGAAACTCTATGTAACGAAGAGAGCTGATTCGGAGCTTTTCCTGAAGTATGACAGCTTCGGTATAAGCGACTCGGTGCTCCGCATGGTGGCTGCAAACGGCGCTGAGAAGGTGGCAATCATCCATGCCGGCGTCGATGTATATATGAGCGATGTCCAGCAATGGTTCACAGACGCTATACGGCACTGGTGGGCTGAGGGCCACGAGCTTCAGCTACATCTTCCTAGGAGGCTGATGAAAAAGCTTCCACGGGAGCGCCAGCTTCAAGAGACATCTTAATCCTGTTTATCATCTCGTCGAGGACCCTTAGCCCCTCTCTCCTCATAGAGACTTCATCTCGTGTTTTCGATTGGCTCAAGCTTTTCACGAACATGTTTCTGAGTAAAGCCATTTCCCCCTCAAGTATCTGTAGAAGTTTCTGTAACTCTGACGGGTCTCCACCGTTTCTTAGAATCGAGAGCGCGGCGTTGTAGGCCTCAGCAGCCCTCTCGGTGAAGATGAATAGTCTGTCTCCGGACCTCAACGGATATTGTGGGGGTGTCGGTAGATTTAACCAGATAAAAAACCGCTCTTCTCGTCTACATTGATTTAATGAGGAACTGAAGGTCGCCATTAATATCATAAACGGCTAGCAGCTTTCCCCCGCTGCTTTCAGCCCATTTTCTGACCGCCTCGATTATGATGGTTCTCAGGGCGCGCCTGTCTCCTCTCTGATAAGCCCTGAACGCGTTCTCATAGGCTTCTTGGTCAATTTCATCCAGCAGCTTTATTTCGAGTGGCTCGGGGTGGCCATGTTGCATTCGATAGAGTCTAATGGGGGCTATTAGCTTGACGTGTATGTGGCTTTCGCTGAAGACGGCGAGGGTGTCAGCCCTCGAGGTCTTTGAAGCAAGCATTCGCCGTATCTTTGTCGCTGTTGGTGGATTTATTGTTATAAACAGGCTTAGGTAAGCTCGTTGTCTATCGCATTAATCAGCATCCTAATCACGACTAGCCCCCGCCGTCTAAGCCTGTAGGCGCGGCCGCTCTTGACCGAGTCGAGCCTGAGCTCGGCTACATCCGCTTCTGACGAGAGGAGGTTCCTCAGCCTCCTCATGCTGGCCCTGTCTCTTCTGCGCAGGGCTGCAGCAGCTTCGCGAACATACTTGGCCGCATCCTCTGTCAGAATTGCTTCGGTCACGCCATAACTACGGGCTGGCCTGCTGGATTTAATGTTATGAGGTTGGCGCCTGTCAACATGTTGACAGGTAAGCGGCCCATGAGATTATTTAAGGGGATAAAAATGCCTGCGCTGGACATAGGGTAGAAGGATTAGACGCAACTGATAGATAGGGCTTTATCCCGTTAAATCCATCGCAATTATCTGGTTGTTTTGGGATGAGTGTGGAGGAGCTGGAGAGGGAGAGGGCTAGGGAGGAGTTCGTGGCGGATATGCTTCTGCCGCCGATTTTTATGCTTACAAGCATGCTTTCAGCCCTTGCGGCGGCGCTCCTCATACACCCCATTCTCCCGGCTTTGGGGCTTTATGTGGCCGCTATACCTATAGGGGTAGCGGCTGCGGTTACCCTGGTGGTTAGATGGATGTGGAGGAGGAGGATTTCAGCCAGGTACGGGAGGTCTAGCTGAACCTCTGCCTGCCGCTCAAGTAGATGTATGCTATGTGGAAGTATATGGTGATGGCGGCGGCTATTACCGCTGTGAACCCAAGCTTCAGAACGGACTCGACAGACTCCGAAAGCCACATAACAGCCATGATGAAGATGGCTGCAGCTTCGCTAAGATACATTGCTACTAGGTACTCTTTCAGACCCATCGTGTCAAAATACAGCATTGGAAGGTAATTAATGATTCTTCTGGGACTGTCAACATGTTGACGGTTTCGAGCAGCATAGTGTTAGCGCAAGTCTGCCCTGGCCTCTAGCAGCGGCGTCTTGAGGAGCTGTGGTAGCCGGAACGGGCTGAGGCAGGCTTCGCGTAGGTCCATTATCCTGCCGCCGCTCAGCCTCCTTATCGCGAGGCTATTCTCGTAGCTTTTTATCAAGGTAGGGGGGTTTTTGAGCCTTATCTCAACACCTTCCTCAAGTGGTGTGGGGATGAGCGTTATGTCTACCATGGTGTAGACACCGTCCCTCACCTGCCTCAGGCTCTCCAGACTTGGTACATTGATGTTTTTGAAGACTTTGTAGACGCTGTCCCTCTTCATGCTTATGTCGAAGTGGTACTGCGTGGCTGGGCAGTACATCCTCACCCTCGTCCCACCTCTCTGCACCTCCATGCTTATGGCGCCGAGCTTTTCCTTGACATGGTTCCAGAGTAGCTCGACGCGTCTGTCGCAGTTGATTTTCCAGAAGCTGAACTCCAGTTCACTCATCCCCCGTCAACCATATCTTCACTTGCCTGTTTATTATCTTCTGAGGCCTTGGCGAGGCCGAGCGCCAGCAACACCGCTCTGGCTTCCCTTCTGTCCTGTGATGTTGCAGGCGAGGTAACTGCTTTCAAAGCCTTCTCGAACAGGAACACCAGCCTTTCATCGGCAAGCCTGTCCATCAGAAGACGTCTAAGGGCGTGGTCGCCTTCTACAAAGGCGTCTGCTAGGCCGGGCAGCAGCGCCTCCGCGGGGGCCAGTAGCTCGAGGTATGGATGTTTCTCACGTAGCTTTTTCGCCACCTCTTCGACGCCGAAGTCTATCCACACCCTCCGATAGCCAGACGCCTTGAGCTCATCAAGTATCTTGGAATGTGTTATCAGCGGGTACCCTCTGGTTAGTGCTATCCTTAGGCCTGAATCCATTATATGCTTCATATACTTGCCGTCGGGCTTGGCTCTCCTGCGGATGAGGTTGGATGAGAAGACTGCTAGGGTCACGACAACTATAACAGGCCCTGTTATCTCATCTATTTTGGAGAGTTCGCTGGCCGTTATGACTCGGTAAGGCGCGTCTGAGAGCAGGTTTTTCATGATTTGGTCAGGCAGGGTCGGGGCCTTCGCGACGTCGTCGACGAGGTATGCGGTCCATTTCTGTGGAGTAGCCTTGAGAAGGTCTTGGAGCCTCACCTTGGCCCTAGCCTGCTCAGGCCCCTTCTTCTCGGCCTCAGGTACTGGCTTAGGATGACCGGTCTCTCCTTTCTCACTGATAGTCTCCTCCTCAGCCTGCTCAAGGGCTGCCCTGTATTCGTTTATCGCGAACGGGATTACGGAGCTTAGGCTTGTTATGAAGCTGGCGCGGTCCCCATCTGTTGGGAACTCGCGTCTCTGCGCCAGCATGTTGGCGGCCCTGTACGCCGCCTTGTCGACGTCAGGTTCATGGGCCACGCTTTCAACAGCCTGCCTCAGCTCATCTTCATCAACCAGCCCCTCTATGTTGTTTATTATCCACCTCGGTATCTCCCACCGCGGCTTTGTAGCGGCTTTGCTCTCGACTTGTTGTGTGGGCTCTGACTCGGCACGGCTTTCCACGGTCTCCTGAGTCGGCTTAATCGTCGGGAATTGGACTGGCATGGGCTGGATGATGTGCTCCTGAGCTGGCTTAGATTTTATGGAGTGTGTCTCTTCTGTGTCGCCGACCTCAGGTGGCTTGGATGGTGTTGGCGGCTGCGGATGCTCTGCGGGGGCAGTCGGCGGCTCCTCATGTGTATGTATAGGCGGCTTAGATGTTTCGGGCTTTGGCTGGGGAGGCTGTGGTTGTTGAAGTCGTGGTTTTTCAGAGGTCTCAGCGGTTGCCGGGGACGTGGGCTTAGGTATCCTCGTCCTAAGCTGCGTCAGCATCTCTCTGAGGTGTCTCCCCTCTGCCGCCGCCTCTTTCGCCAATGCTTGTCTCTCGATTAACGCGCCGCAGCTTATGCAGTACCTTGTCTTCGGAACCGTTTTGCCGCAGTGTGGACACACCGTGTTAACGGCTTTCTCCTCCTTGACTGGTTTGGGTTTCGATGTCTCAGCCTCCTCCGTCACTCGCCTTTCTTCGACCTGCTCAACCTCCACCTTGGAGGCATGCCGCAGAAGCCTAGTCCCGCATGATATGCAGTAGGCGCTGCCGGGTCTCACCTTGGCGCCGCATGACGGGCACCTGTTTGAAAGGATGGTTTCGACGACTTCTTCAACGAGCACCGCGATTGGTTTCGGCGGGTTCTGCATCACGTGTTCGACGCCTTCCACTCGGAGTTCTTCGGAGAGTTCTTCCAGCTCATGTTCCTGTAAAGCCTTCAGCTCCGGGTCTGTCCACAGTAGTTCTATGTTTCTGTCCGCTGACTCGCTGCTGCTTACCACGGACATTTTCTTGACCCATGTGTTCAACACCCGCTGGCTCGCGGGAGCGTATCCCCTGTAGGCCAGCAGGGTTGTCAGGAGGTGTCCCGCCCACATTCCCTGGTTGAACGCCGTCTTCCTACCCATCGCCTCATACTCGTATATCAGGTAGAGCCGTTGGTGGATATCGCGTGCCGCGTCCAGCTCCTCGAGCAGCTCCGCCATCGCCCCCTCATCTACGGCCTTTAACAACGCCACCAGAGTCCCGGCAGAGAGCGGCCTGTAACGGTCTATCAGCTCGAGGAGGAGTTTGTAGCCTTGGCTCGCCCATGCGAGATTTGTTTTCAGCACATCGCTAACCCATTTCTCCTCCACCTCTCTGCGGCTCTTCTCCCTTTTCCGCGAAGACGTAACCATTCTGTAGACCACGGCTGCCGCGGCTGCGGCGCCTCCTCCACCGACCACAAGCGGCAGGTCGTTGAAGTGTAGTAACCGTGTCGAGCCTATGGCTATGTAGGGGCAGGGGTTCATTTCCTCGAACACGGCTTCTATGGTCACGAATCCCGCTGGCACGTTTATCGCGACGCTCTCTGTGTAAACGGCCTCCAGCGCCTTCAGCCCGGTCCACTTCACAAGACGGCCGCAGCCCTCGGGCACGGCCTCCAAGTAGACCGTCGTGTCAGGGGCTATCACACCTTCCCAGCGAGGAGTTCCCAAAACCTCCCCGGTTATCGGTTTCGTCGATACCACGACCTTGCCCGGTCCTCTAGCGATGACGGATAGGTAGGCAAAGTCTATTAGCTGGGGCGGTGGGCTGGAGCCTTTTCTCTCGGCTGAGAGCGTGAGCGTGCTGTTCTCCTCTGCCGTGAATATGTATACCTCGCTTTTTGACACGGCCTTGTCGCCCTGCATCCACCCCGCTATGTAGCACTCCTGTGCAGGGGTGGCTGATAGCTCTGCTTGGCTCCCCTTTCTCCACGGCCCGGCTATATATGAGCCGTTGACATAATTGACAGGCGCGTTTGCGGTCACGTTGGCGACGCAGCCGGGGTTGGTAGGGGTGATTGTTACGTAGACCGGCGGAGGCCTGCTGTATGCAAAAGTTATCCTAACAACGTTAACTCCTTTCTTCATGACTACGTCGACGTAGAGTTTGCCCGCCTCTATGAACGGGCTGCGGGCCAGCTCCCCCTCTACAGAGGCTCTGCAGCTAAGGTCTTTGAGCTGGATTATTATCGAGGCGAGGGCGCCGCTGGATGCGGCGACGTATCTGCCGGGCTCGGCCGGCGTCAACATGTTGCCGTCCACCACCACGTTTGCCACACATTCGGGCTCGTTGATTATTATCTCCAGCGATGTTTCCTGTGCATGGGATGGGAAGGTTATTACTGGGGCGGCTGCTAGGATGAGTGTTAGAAGCATTAGAAATATTCTATACATAGAGCCTCGCGCCTCCAATAAGTACTGTTACGCTTGTCTTCTCGGCGTCAGGCCTCTTGGCTAGTAGCGTCTTCATTTCCTTGACCTCTGCTCCAAGAATCGTGGAGAGCTGGCCGGGTATTGCTTCTATGTGTTGTGGCGACATGGTTCCTTTTCCGGTTTCGATGAAGGCAATGACTCCTAGGCTTCCGCGGCCCCGTACGACGGAGACTAGGGAGCTGGAGTTGTGTTGGGATAGGCTGTGTATCTCGTCGGGTGTAGGTAGGAGCCACTGCATGGCTAAGACGAGCCCACGCAGCATTCTTCGCAGGTCGCTGCTGTCGATGTCTGTTATCGACCTGCCGCTGCTCATTGTTCGGAGGAGCGTGGACAATGGTTTAAGCATCTTCTCGTTTACTGTATTCAGCGCCTTGGTGATGTCGATGCTTTGTATCT
Source organism: Nitrososphaerota archaeon (assembly GCA_041641305.1). Lineage (GTDB taxonomy): Archaea > Thermoproteota > Nitrososphaeria_A > Caldarchaeales > Caldarchaeaceae > Caldarchaeum. The sequence goes on from JBEPYN010000002.1 coordinate 387,374, forward strand.
CTTGGATGAGGTATGAGTTGCTCGCCGGGATGACCGGAGCATGTTTAGCCGCCTCCTCAAGCGCCTTCACAGCCCGTTTATACGTCTCTCTCCCCTCCCATGGGAAGGGAAGGGTACATATCCCGAGGATGCATGAACTGGGGTAGTGTTTGACGAGGTCCTGTATCAGGGCTGGTCCCGCGCCCGAGCCGCAGCCGAAGCCAGCCGTGAATATGACTGGTATCAGGTCTATTCTCTCCATTCCCTTCTCCTCCGCAACTTTCTTCGGCAGCTCAATTATCGCCCTGCGCGAGGGGTGGTCGAGATAATCTCTTCTACCCTTGTCAGGGTTCATCCCGCTTCCGGTTCCGTCTCCGATGACGTAAAGGTGTTTGTCGACGTAGGCTCTGAGCCTCTCTATGTCTGCTCTGCTGCTGCTTATGCAGACGGGCTCGGTGGCTGGAAGCGTGTTTAGGAGGCGCCTGCCGCCGGGGGCGACCCCTTTCACAAGGACTGCCGCGAGCTTGCTTCCACCGCTTCCAACTCCGTAAACGACGGGAATGGTTAGAGGTTGGTGTGTTTCTCCAATGCTCATTCGTCGAGCACCTCCATTAACTTGAGAAACGCCTCCAAGTGACCTTGGTAACCATCCCTATACATCATCTCGGCCGCTTTCCTGAGAATATGGGAAGCGATGACGTGGGCTGTGAAGGGACGGCTCCGCTCTTCGTTGAAGAAGTGTTTTATCCGGGTTACCGCTTCCTCGGGCTTGGTGTGCTCCGTGATGTAAAGTATGTCTGGGAGCTTTGGGTAGATGCTTCTACATGCCTCGGCTATGTATGATGATAGGATGTTTTCATGCACCGGCTTCTGCATGCAGGCTCACCCCCAGCTTCTGGAGCTTGTTGAGGAAGTTTCTCCAAGCGGCTTCGGGGTTGCCGCCGGAGGTCACCTGTCTATAGGCTGTGACGTAGAGGTCTCTGGCCTCGCCGTAGCTCATGCCGTTGACAATCTTCTTCGCTATCTCGGCCTCGAAGCCTGGGAAGGTTTGCCTGAACTCTATCGCCCAAATGCTGTCGAGCGCAAGTTCTGGCGGCGCCCCCTCCTCCAGCATCTCTATGAACGAGGTCACCGTCGCCGAGCCTCTGAACATCTCCGCCATGTTTACAAGCTCGGTGAACTGGCTGTAGTCAAGTCTCTGCAGCAGGTTCTTCTCCGCGAGCAGGCTAGCCACTATGGCCGGCGTCTTCGAGCTCGGTATCGGCGGGAAAGTTATCTCGCCTTTTTTGCCGAGGGCTACGATGAGCAGGCGAGCTGACGCGGCTGCTTGCGCAAGCCACGGCGAGCCACGTGTCTCGATGACCACTGTGTCGGCACCCTTAGCCAGCTTCTTCAGCTCGGTTGCGGCGGCGTCGGGGCTTGGTGGAAGCACTATGTTTCCTATGAAGGCGGCTTTTCTCCCCGCTTCTCTGAGAGCCTGTTCAACAGCTCTGCGGGTCAGAAGCTGGTCTCCCACTGCCACGGTTATCAGGCCTACCTTGACACTGCTCGCAAGCCTCTGAAGCTGCTTAGCCTCTCTCATGTATATGGCCGGCTTCTCGTCCGGTTCAAGCTTCACGTATCCCTCGGCGACTGCGTTGAAGATGTTCTCGTCGAACCGGGTTAGCTGGAGAAGCGACGAGGGCGCTGTTATCCGCCTATGCCTCTCGACAGCAACCTTCTCCAGCTCCTCGACTTTATCGAGTGTCTCCAGCTCCTCCTCGGCGAGAGCTGTCTCCTCCTCGTCCGGCTCGCCCTCTTCAACGGGGTTCACCAGATTGACGTTGTCCATCATCTCAGCCAACGGCTCAGGCGCCTTGAACACCGCTGAGGCGGGCGGCTCGTTGCCCACTTCGATAATCTGTATAGCTGGTGGTCCTCTGTCAATTATGGGTGCGATGCGGCGCCTCAGCCCGGCAGCCGTCCTCACCCCGCCGGCCACCGCTGCGCGTAGACTGCTTGCCGAGGTTTTTCTCGCGAATATGTAGGAGCCTGCGGCTGCTGATGCGAATATGGCTATGGGCGACGCCAGCGCGAGGGGATATGGTAGTGTCATGGGCTGTGGGTGGAGCAGAGCCAGTATCCTGTAGCCCGCCTCCGCGAGGCTGTAGAGGGCTTCGCCGACGACGGGTATGTTCAGTAACGCGGCGTGTCCCTTCGGCTTATACATGAGGGTTATGTAGAGCGGTTTCTCTAGCTTAGCAACCACGGTCTCCATCTCCTGTGAAGAGGGTGTGAACAGCCTGTCTCCAACCGATACAGCGGACATGTAGGCCTCCTTCATCGCCGTTGGAGCCTCTACCACGACGGTCTTCCCCTCTCTATCAATCAGCTTGATTTGGGAGGCTATCACCAGCTCTTTGCCGTTGACGATTACAGAGACCGGCACGGGGGAATCGGCCTCGAGGATGTAGGGGACGTATGTGTAGTAGACCGGCTCGATGAGGCTGAGCAGGGGCTCGGGCACGGGCTGGATAGGCAGCGTAACGTTGTATCCCATTATCCTGATGGCCTCGGCTCTTTGCACACGTCCATCCGGGAGCTGGATATCGGGGAAGACCGGTCTCTTGAACAGGTAGAGCGGATAGTACTCGTCTAGGAATTTCCTGTAGGCGTAGAAGTTGGCGACGAGGGTTATGCTCTTGTTCACTTTCATGGATGAGGTTGGCGAGTCTATCCTCAGCCCGTCTGGTCCCTCCCAGTAGAGAAAGATGTACTTCATGTCGCCTTCGAGCACCTCTCTCTGCACGCTGAACTCGACTGTTTCGCCGGGCCTGACTATCCTCGGCTTAGGCAGGTTCAGCATGGTAGACGATATGTTGGCCGCGAACGCCACGTACAGCCTCGGTATAACGCTGCCGTTTTCCCTGTAAAGCCTCTCGAAGACCGCGACAGCCTCGATGTTGCCGAAGACGTAGAAGGTGAACGGGTTGGCAGACACTTCTCTGGGAAGCCCGCCTCCAGAGAAAACCCACTTGGAGAACCGGCACTCGGTCGTCGGCCTCGCCTCAATCGTCGCCTGCACACCCTCTCTGTAGAGCCCGGCTCCGATGAGGGCGGCGGCGCACTCCGCCGGCGACGCTGAAAGGCTGACGCTGTACTGAGCCTCTTGCGCAGGTGACAGGGCCGTCGCAATCAGTAGAAGCACCAGCATAACATGTATCATCGCCGCGTCACCCGTAGTGGAAGATGCTCATCATGGAGTTGCCCACCGGCACTATGGCGTAGTAGCTGGCGGCGGTCACCAGCATCGCCACAGCTATCCTCAGCATGTTGTAGGGATGTCCGTCGACGGCCCGTCCTATTATCAGCATGTAGAACAGGGTACCCATGGCTATCATCACCATCCCGGCGTCGGCCATCATCATCATTTCCTCGGGGGTTGTCTGGGCTAGGCCTATTCCTGCTCCTGCGCCGCCGGCGATGGCGGCTCCCTCGCTCGGTATCTGGAGTATTGAGCCAAGGTTCGCGATTGGCAGAACCATCCCTATCGTGACAGCGGTTATCAGCGGCATGGCGAGGGCCAGCCATTTGAAGGGCGAGAGCCTGCCCACCATCTTCTCCCTCGCGAGGCTGTAGCCTCTGAGCAGCTCCACCAGCTTGTCCATCAGGTAGGGGCTGCCGCCGCCCGAGAGGTTTATGCTGTGTAGCAGGAACAGCGATATTCTGAGGAGCCAGCTCCGCGTGATGCCCGCGCCCGCCTCCCAGATAGTGAACCCCATCGACATACGCGCCACTATTGCGTCGAGTATTTTCTTGAACTCAGGCGCATACCTGTGTCCTGCTGTCTTGAGGATGGCTGTTGACGGAGGGTTCCCCAGTCTCCTGAACTCGGTCACGTCCTTGAGCCAGCGGCGGGACTCCGTGTCGCATGCCTTGAGCTCCTTTATCAAAGGCCTCATCTGTATATACACGCCTATACACGCCGCGGCGAGGGGTATGGTGAACATAAGCGTCATCGGGGCCTTTGCGAGCATGAGTGGGGGAAGCGTGGCCACAGCCATGGCTGCGCCAAACGCTACGGCTTTCGGTGTCAGCTTGATGTCGTCGAGATGCTTCGGGCTCTTGCTCCTCACGAAGAAGTACATTAGCATGCCGACCATGGGGATTAGCCCGACTGTCATGAACGTGACGAGGGGAGCGGCCTGCGCCGGGCTTGTGACCGCTGTGAGCACTATGCCCATGGGGAGGAGGAGCAGAAGTATTATGAACGCCTCCATCACCGCTGACACGGTTGTCGCGAAGCGGTCGTATTTTTCCTCGAGGCTTTTAAGCAGCTCCGTCGCCCTGTCCTCCAGCACCGACACCATGCTTCCACCCATCCGCCAGACGCTGGTGGCCGCGAACACTAGGTTCTGGAACCCATCGTGGGGGTGTGAGGAGGCGTGGACCTCTAAGCTCTCTATCACGCCTCTGCCGGTGAGCTCGGCCATTCTCTGAACATCCTCGGCCTCCTGCGACATCTGGCTGAAGAGACGTTTACCGGTTTTGGTCAACAGCTTCATGCTAGCGTAAAGCGTGAGCCCGCAGTGTGCTAGAATCGAGGAATATACTGCGAAAAACGGGAGCTCCCACTCGGTCTTCTCCTTCCTCTCACTCGCTTTGCTTCTGAGAAGTAGCTGATTCATTCCTGCTACTGAGAGGGGTGCAGCGGCTAGGGATGCCAGCAGCATGTGCGGCCCAGGCCCGGCTATGAATAGCGTGTATATGCATGCCGCGGCTATGGCTGCCGCGAGGGCTGTTGCCGAGGCTAGGTGGGCGGCCATCTCCTCCGCGACGTCGTAGGGGATGCGCTTCAGCCCCGCCTTCTCGCAGAGCGTCGTCGCCGTACGCAGAAGCTTCTCCGAAAGCCGGGGAACCGCGGCTGAGCCTGCGGCCACTGCTGCGAAGAAGAGCGGGATGGGTAGCAGGTATTCCGGGCCGCCGGGGCCAAGTATCTCCATGTAGATTATCCATATGGCGGCTGCGGCTGCTGCAACGATGAGGTAGATTATGCGTGGACTCATCTCCAACCGCGTCTAGCCTCCGACACGTAGTAGTGGAAGGCCGCGGCGTTCATCCCCTTTCTCACGCCCTCCTCGATTGCGTCGACTCGGTGGATGAGCTGTTTTGAGACGAACTCCTCGGTGAAACCGGTCGCCTTCATGAACCACTGCAGCTTCGGGCTTTTCCTCAGCACCTCGTACACGTCGTTCGGTGCGAAGCTGTCGTCGGATGCGTTGTACCTGAATATGTCGATGACGTCCATGCCCTCTGGCTTGGCTGGGTCGGGTAGTATCTCGGACACCGCTATGACGCGGCGCGCTCTTCCCGTGGGCGTGTCTTGGAAGCTGGTGATGCAGCAGCCCCATAGGAAGCTGAGCATCGCTTCCGACATGCCGGTTTTCCTGAGCATGAGGGCGAGGCGTGAGTAGAATTCTCTTGGGCTTCCCGCGTGGAAGGTGAAGCCTCCCCCGTGTCCGGTGAAGGCGCTTTTCAGCAGGTAGTAGACCGACTCGTCTTTCCTGACCTCGCCTATGACGAGGTAGTCGGGCCTCATCCTCATGGCTATGTCTATGAGCTCGGACTCGCTTATCTCCATCTGCCCAGCCGCTATCATGGCCGACCTCCTGCCAGTGAGGGGGAGCCAGTGTCTCTGCGGTATGTTTATCTCGAACGTGTCCTCTATCGTGATTATCTTGCTGTTGGGGTCGAGGCAGGCTAGGAGCGCGGTGAAGAGCGAGGTCTTGCCGCTTGCCGTCGGCCCAGCTATCCCTATCAACGCCTTGTTCTCTAAGGCGAACCATACATAGGCCGCCATGAGCGGGGTCAGCATCTTCATGCTCACGAGTCTTGGAAGGCTCCAAGGGTCGGTGGGCCACTTTCTTATGGTGAATGTGGGGCCGAAGGCTGACAGCTCTCTGCCAAGTATGCCGGCGAACCTGCTGCCGTCTGCGAGCGGGAAGTCGGCGTATGGTTTATGGAGCGTCATGACGGTGTTAGCCCTGTGGGCGTGCCTGTTCATGAAGTCGTTTATCTCATCATCGGTCTCGAAGACTATGTTGCTCCGCAGGTAGTGGAGGTGGCCGAAGTCTCTATGCGCTATCATGACCGGGATGCCGGGGCCTACGCAGGAGATGTCCTCGACAGCCGGGTCGTTGACAGGCACGTCCACCGGCCCATAGCCGAAGACGTTTCTAGTCACGTAGTACTTGACCTCGAGTATCCTGTCCTGCGTAGGCTCGATACCGAGCCTCTTCAGCTTGTCGGCTATGATGCTGTTTACGAGCTGGTCGAGGGCGAGAGCCTCCGGCCTCTCCTCGGCCCTGCCAATCCTCATAGGCTGGCGCACGGACTCGACAGCAGGCAGCTTAGCCTCCCTGAATAAGCTGTCCAAGGTCAATGCATACGCGAGTCTTCCCTCGTTTGAGATGGGTGGCTCGGTGACGAGGTATAGCCCGAAGGTCCCCATCTCCGCTATCCGCACCGAGGCGAGGCCGACATTGTAACGCTTCAGGGTCTTAGCTCCCTTGACATCCTCCGGCTCCATGAGCGGGCTCGGGAGCGGTAGGTTGGCCATGAGGAACTGCTGGAGAGCCCTCAGAATATTCTCCGCCTTCAGCTCTCCCTTTACCTTCGGCTTCTCCGCTTTCGTCTTCACAGCTTTCTCAGGCTTCGGGGCCTTTTCCTTGACCTTTGCCTTCTCAGGTGTCTTCTCGGGGGCGGCGAGACTCCTGCCACACGTGGGGCAGAAGCGAGAGCCCTCGGGAAGCGCCTCGCCGCAGGAGGGGCATTCTGTGAGAACGGTTTCTGCCCTGCTCATGGCTACGCCACCAAGTAGATGTGTGACTCGTAGGCGGCTGCCATCGCGGCCACCAGCACCGCGTAGAGAAACAGCCTATGAGAGCCTCGGTAGGCCTGCGCCAGCCTTCCTAGTCCATATCCATCGCCGCATAGAGCTTTGGCGGCCACGTATGTCGGAAACGATAGGGACAGGGCCTCGAGCGCCAGCAGCGGAGCCAGTATCGGGTATTCGGCGCCTACGCCTCCCATGGTGAACCCGTTCACAGCCATGGGTGCGAGCGCTGATACGAGGATGAATTTCTCATGCCTCCTACCTATTGGCTTGGGGCGGCCTCTTCCCTCCATGACCATGGCGAGCGGCATGACCGCGTGTATCGCCGGAACCAGCGAGATAGGCCTCATGTTGCTGAGCAGTATGGCGGCGACCATTGAGGGGGGCGAGGGCTTCGCCGGCTTCTCATATGATGGGTTGATTGCGGCCTCTATTGTCTCGGCAGCCGCCTCGACCTGCCTCGGCACGTCTGGGACGATGGATACCCCTGGGGCGACTGTTGTTGACCTCGACAGCGACTGGACGAAGGCTGGAAAGGCTGTGGCGAAGCCTGCTCCGGAAAAGCTGGTGAGGAGGAGGCTGAAAACGGCTCCAGATGCTATGGAGCCGAGTGTGAGGAATGCTGTTAATATCAGCGCCGTATACAGAGGCATTCACCTCCGTGAATGCCTTAACCGCCTAAGGTGTATTTATTGAGATAAGGCGTGGCCGTGTTCTGTCAACATGTTGACAGCCCCGCTGTTTAGCTGACTGCCTCATATGCCTCGACCGCCGCCGACAGGGTTAACAGCAGCAGGATTATGGGCAGATACTTTCTAACCATCTTTCTGTACCTCTGTGCGAAGCTGTCGGGCTCCAGCTCAGAGGCCTTGTCCACGACCGCGGCTGCAAGGAGAACGTGTATGCCCTCAAGCAGCATGAAGGCTGCCGGGCCTCTTACGGCCAGTACCGCGGGTATCTGTACGGCGAAGCCTGCGACATACATGATGGCTATGACGGCCATCATCCTGCTGTAGAACCTCCATCCCACGTCACCGGACCACTTGTGAAAACGCGTCCCAGCCCATCTCCGGCTCAGCCGCATTCCGTATGCGGAGTGGATTAGGGGCGGCGACGCCAACACCGCTGCCAAAGCTATCGAGTTGTTGAACATTATTGCGGCAAATGCTGACAACAACGTGTTCCCCGTGGCAGGGTACACTATGGAGAAGGCCATCATGGTTCTGCCGATGAGGACCAGCCCCTGGGGCGAGCGTAGTATGATGTCGAGGAAGTTGGGCGGCCCTATCAACATGCTGGCCGCAGCCGACGCCGCCATGGCGAGCATGAGGCATAGGATTAAGCGCTTCATGTTCTAAGCCTCTTGAGGATGCTGGCTATCTTGGGGATTAGCTCGAGCCGCGTCAGCCTGGGTTTCAGAAGCCCCATGGAGTAGAGCGACTGGATGAACATGGTCGACAGGGCTGCGAACCTCAGCAGCGCCATTGACTGGGTCAGGCTCCACGGCATATGGGGCGCGGGTGTTGAGAACCATGTCAGGAGTATAGCCGTGTTGGAGAGCTCCCATAGGGCGAAGCCGGGCATCAACAATCCCGAGGCTGGGAGAAACGGTAGGAGGAATATGTTTGTCTGGGGGCTGTACCTCGGCGTGAACAACATGTACGACATGGCGGCCAGCATCATGAACTTGCCCGGCTCCAGCCTGCTCCTAAGCACGTAAAGGTACAGGATGGATACGCCGATTAGCCCGAAGAGAATGGCTGCTCCGAGGCCGGGGGCTGTGTTGGGCCCCACGGGAGCGGCTGCGTCGGGGAACAGGTGTACGTACCACGCGTTCTCCAAACTCCATCCAGTCTGGGCCTCTACCACGGCTCTGTATGCCTCTGGAAAAGCGAGGATGGGTGGCAGGGCTACAGCCGCGAATGTTGCGAGATACTTCAGCCTCTCCCTGCCTTGAAGCCTCAGGATGGCGTAGGGGAGAAAAAGTATGCTGAGAAGCTTGGTGTGGAACCCTAGGGCTAGAAGAGCCGCTGAAACCGTATACCTGCCTCTGGCGAAGGCTAGGACGGACAGGGCTGTCAGGGCCGCGAGGAATACGTCATAACCGTATATCCCATATACAACCAAGCTGGGCGCGACTAGGTAGACGAGTGTGTATGCGCTGTCTCCGGAGAGCTGCGCCGCGGCATACGCCATAGCCACAGCCGACGTGAGCACCATGGCTGAGTAGGCGAGGTAGAACCCTACCATGTCTCCGCCAATGCGCCATGCTATGATTGATAACGCTCCTGAAAGAAACGGGTACTCGAAGTGTTTCCCGGTATGGTCAGGCTCCACGTAGGGTATCCTGCCTGCTTCAGCGAAGTCACTCCAGAAGAAGCCCATGATGTCCGTGTATAGGCTGGGCTGGATAAATGGGGAGTGCAGTAATATGCCCAGCCCGATTGTCGAGCACGCCACCATTATCTGTAGAAGCGTCTCCCTCATATCCACGGGACCTCGCCTAGTCCTAGGCTTCCGAGGAGCTGTATCAGCCACTCGGGCTTGGCTGGGTAGAACATTATGAACCAGAGTATCTGGGCTGCTAGGAATACCTTGAAGGCTATGGGTGGCAGGTGCTTGTCAAAGATGAGGGGAAGGGTTGCTGCGAGTATAGGCGATACTTGGAGGAAGTAGAAGCTGTATGTCCATCTCTTGGCGACATAGGCTAGGAACGCGAATGCTCCGAAGTTTACCGCGAACCATCCTAGGGAGATTGCTTCGGGGCTTGGGTTGTGTATCTTCGAGGATTTTATGACTCCGTACGCGATTGGGGCTATCAGCCAGATGCTCCACCAAAGCGGGCTAGAGACTCCCCAGAAAGCGACTGGATGGTATCCGGGCGGGGATACCGTGTTTACGAAGTATGGCGCAGGCTGCCTAGTTATGGGAGGTATAATCCATGAAAGGGGTAGCTCAACCTTCCATGGCTCGAAGTACCTCAGGTTTGTGTGGTAGCTCAGCATGAAGTCGAGGTGGTGCAGCGGCGTGGGGAACACATGTGTCTGCGAGTCCCAGAGGGCCACGCCCGCGAAGAAGACAAGCAGGGCTGGGAAAGCGTAGAGCCTCACACCCCTCCTCAAGGCCTCCACGGCCCTGTCAAGGTCCCTCGTCTTCCCGTACTCGTGTACGGCTTCCAGCGCCATCAGAGTGGGTATGATTAGTATGCCGCTGCTCTTTGACAGCAGGGAGAGGCCTGCGGCGACTCCTGAGAGAAGCTTCCTGCCCGACACGTAGAGGTAGGCGGAGAACACCATGAAGAAGATGGAGGGAGGGTCCAGTATTCCTATGCCTCCCACATTGAAGAACGTCACGTCGGTGAATAGCAGGAGCTGGGCAGCTATGGCGTACCTGTCTCCGCCTAGCCTCCTCGCGACAAGCCCCACCAACGCTATGGTCAGCGCAGAGAAAAGCACCATGGGAATCCTCCAACCCCACGGGTTGTCCCCCAAAGCCATGATGCCCAGCATGATTACCCACTTGCTGAGAGGGGGGTGCTCAAGGTTCACAGCCTGGCCCATCAGCATCTTCCTTACGGCCGGTATGTAGTGGGCCTCGTCGAAGATGAAGCCGCAGCCGTCGAACGGCGGCTCGAGGCACTCTAAAGGATGTTTCAGTGGGCTGGCTAATGGTATGAGAGATAGCCTAAGTCCTAGGTATATCAGGGGCACTATAGTCAACCGGATGAGTTGGTTTGGTTTCATGTTATCGTCGGCCTAAACTATAACCTATACTCCGATGATTTACTGCTGTAGTAACTATGGATGCTAAAACCGCTGGAACGATGATGGACGCCGCTAAATTCTCCAACGTGTAGTTAGGTATTCTGAGGGCGTAGGCAGGGCAGGAAATATCGCATTCAACTCGTTTAACCCTAGACAGCCATACAAGGTATACATCAGCGAAGGTTATGTCTAATATTGGCCTTGTTTCATCCATCCTGTAGAGCATGAGGTACCTTTCCTTCCCATTCCCGAGGGGTGTGAGGTCGGAAGCTCCAAGTAGATGGCCGAATTCATGCAGGAGTACGGAGCGAAGCAGCGCGCGGTTGTCGACGATGCTGCTTGCTATTGATATGTTGGCCCCCTTCAACCTAAATGTCTCCTTATCGAAGGCAAGGTTGAACCCGCCGAGTTCGGGGGACTTGATAGCCCGCTCCGAGAAGTTTATGTTTGCGAAGCAGCCGTCCTTGACAACCTCGATGTAAATACCTTTCAGTTCTCTGAAAACGTTACTGAAGGTCTCTAGTGCCTCGTTCCATTTGCTTGCAGCCCATCGTGCATCTTCCTGCACCTCCTCGGGAGCACATACAAGTATCCGATTTGGTATGAAATCTATGTTGATTTTGAGCTCAATTACGTAGGTTTCTGAAGATGCGTATAGTATGGAAACGGTTGACGGTATCAAGAGTAGGAGGAATGTCAATGAGGTCACTTGGCTAATGGCGGGTCACCCCCCTCGTACATCGAGTTCTACGTGGAGGGTCAGCGATACCGTGACAGGCCTGTTCTCTTCGGGATAGGAATACCAGTACCAGAATATGAAGTCGTCACGATATGTCGGGCCGCCAGCCCTGAAAGTGTACCCTGTGTAGTCGCTCCAGCCGTCAACATATCTAACGAGTATTGTATTGCGGTATTCGCCAGTCCGTATCCACCAAATAAAAGTTGTTCCAGCGGGGGTCATCCAACCGTTGAAGAGGAAGGAGTTCGTGGTTGAGTTCTCGCGGACAACCTGAACCTTTATCCAAGAGTTTTGGCTGACGGTCACAATCTGGTTCCTCGGGTCGGGTCTGAGGAAGAGAAGGTAGCATTGTATGTTCTTGTCCAATGTAGCGTTGTAGTCTATGATGTTGTGGCCGAGCTTGAGCTGGTAGACGCCGCAGAGCTGGAATCTCCCTCTCCTCGCAAAATCGTGGTAGGTTTCGACTGGTACTGGGAACGGTTCGACGGCCATCACGTTCCAGAACACCAGCCCCGAGACCACCACCGCGAGTCCCGCGATGACGTATTTTCTCTCAGCCTTTCCTATAAAAACTAAGGCTGCCAAGACGAGTCCTGGAAGGTTCCAGAATATGTAGATGTTGAACCATCCGGGGAGTTCGGGGAAGATGTGGTTAAGCGGGGCGAGGCGTACAGTTCCTATAACCACGGCGATGGCGAACATGGCAAAGTACGCCAGCAACGCAAGCCCTACCTTTCTCAGGTTTTTCCTAACTCGGGACATGGTCAGTCACTAGGTTTTTTCCAAACATTTAATCATTTGAGGCCAGCTAGTCACCTATACAATTTCCCAGACAGGCCCCGTCAAGGACTCCGCAGGTGCAGGTGCGTATAGTGGTCGCAACAGTAGTGCTACATGTTGTCCATGTCTCTGTTGTCCATGTGCTGATTATTTGAGTCCACGTGACTGTGTAGTCTGTCCATGTGGCTGTTTGCCAAATTGTTGTGGTAACTGTTGCGGTTGGGTTGTTGGTTACCGTTATGGTAACCCATGAAGTCAACGTCGTTGTGGTGTAGACATAATCGGCACGCGCCGAGGGGGTAAGAACTGAGATTACGGCCACCAGGTTCATATACAATATTAGCAGCATGATTGTCGCTAAAACCGTTAGTTGAAGCTTTCTAGAGCGCGTAGGATACGACATCATCAACAGTAGGCCTAGAAACATGAGGGATGTGGATGGAAAACCGTCATAAATAGGGGTCACCCCGGCAACCTCTGAAGCAAGTCGAGCATCAGGCCCGCTCGCTTTTTCTCCCAACTCATATCCTTGACATCCCTGCAAACTCTTCCAATAGACACCCTGGGCCGTCTGTGTACATGTTATGGATGTCCATGTGGTTGCCTTGGTGTACCAAATGTCTGTTGAGGTTATGGTAGAGGTCACTGTAACCCATGTAGTGCCTGTAGCGGTTTCTGTCACCGTGATCGTAGCGCCTATGTATATGAAGGTTGTCGATGTAACGGTCTCGGTTATCGTATACGTGGTCGTCCCATTTATTGTGGTTGGTGGCTGAGTGGTGGGCCCGGGTGGTGTGGGTGCTGTGGACGTTGTTGGCTGGTATTCGCAGCCTACGCCATATCCGCCGCTCCATTCAGCGGCTCTGCCCGCCGAGTCTACTACCCTCACGGTCCATCCATATGAGGCTGGGTCTGGGTAGGCTGACATGCCAACGGTCCAGCCGTAGGAGCCGGAGACGGTGTATGGGCCGAAGCTTCCGCTCGCAAGCTGCCCGCCCCACATGTTGGAGGCGCTCCATTGCCCTGTTATAATGTATGGTGGAGTCCCCCAGCCGTTTGGGTTGAAGCTGAACTGCACAGATAAGTATGTGCAATAATTTTCGAGGATTTGCCATGTCAGGGAGGGTGTGCCCCATGGAGGGGGAGCTGTTCTAGTGGTTGTCCACGTGGTGGTGTAGGATGTTGTCGTGGTGGTCCTGGTTGTTGTGGTGGCTGTCACCGAGGTTGTGGTTGTTGTCACCGTGTAGGTGTCCGTCCTCGTAGTGCCTGTTACGTACACGGCTGGCTTGTCAGGCCTTCCCCAGAGGCTTACGAAGTCGTTTCCAAGGCTTGTGTGGGCCTGTATGTACTTGATGGCGGCTAGGGCTGTGTAGTAGTCGTCCACCCCGGCTATCCCCAGCTCCGACGGTGTGTAGGTCCTGTCCTCGCCTGCCCTTAGCCTTATCGATACCTGCTTCTCCTCAACCCTCCCATCCCTCCAGACTATGAGGAGGCTGTTTATGGTTGTTTCGCCGCTCCACTCACCTACGAAGCTTATCTTTGTCAGGTTCAGGTACCTGCCGGAGGGCTGCTTTACCGCGTCGAGTCAGACGTAGACCCGAACCAGCTCCTTGGCCTTCAGCGCCGCTGTCTCGGCCTGCCCCGCCATCTGGGCCTGCTGCCTCGCGTTAAGCGCAACCATGTACGACATCCACACAAGGCTACCTATGAGAACCAGTATAATAGCCATCGTGGCCAGAGCCGTTGAAACACCTTTGTTAACACGTTTAGCAATCATTGAACCACCTCTCTAACATGTTGCTGTTCTAGGGTTATAATATGAGCCGTACATTGTGCAATAGCTTGTCTCGGTTAACTGATCACCAGCAGAATCTCTTACAGTCTTAGTTACTCGTGCTTGGAGCGGGTCGCCGTATCTTGAGAGTCCGCCTGAGCAGCTTCCGCTGAAGCTTGTTGACGATGTTGTTACTGATATTGTGCAGTAGCTTGTTATGGTTATAGTATATGGTGGGGAGCCACCTTGGATGGAGCCCGAGCATGAAATACTCCAACCGCTCCAATACCATGTCGCATATAAGCTACTCCAGTATGAGTTGGCCTGTGCATCGCATGTGATTGAAAAAACCAAGGGCGGAGTCGTCGTCGTCGTCAGTCTTGGACAACCTGTGCAGACTGCGCTCGTCGTCGTAGACGCGGCTCTGACTCTAATGACGATTGTGTCTGTCTGCGTTATCGTTGTTGTCGTGCTGGATGTCTGGGTGGTTGTCGTGGCTGTGTTGGTGCTGTATGTGGCTGCTATGGCGCCGGCCCATGTACCCCAGCTCAGGTATAGGCTGTTTCCGTCAGACGTGTGGAGTATGAGCTGCTTAATCTCTCTCTTCGCTTTCCAGTAGTCCCCGTCATAGGATGCGAGCCTTGGGTCGAGCTGGCTCGGAGCAATGGTTACGTTTTCCCCGGGATTGACCGTCAATATGTTGCCGCTTTTCTCCACAAGTATCGTGTCGTTCTGAAGCTCGACCAGCAGGTAGTCCACGGTTATCGGCAGCTTTCCGGCTCCGTAGAGGTTTATCAGCGTCTGGTTGGACGGGCCCCTGAAAGCCGTTGCCCTGAGGTATTTCTTCCCCTCCTCAGCCGCTAGGCTGGCTTGGTTGAGGCCGGCTTGGTGAGAGGCGGTGGCTTGGATGTATGCGCTGAGCAGCAGCATGGATGAGAGCGCTATGACCGGGACTAGGATGGCGACGGAGACTGCTGCTGAGACACCTTTCTTAGCCCTTGTCTTCAAGGCTCCACGCACCTCCTATCCTCCGTTATAGTCACCACTGTCTCGGGCCTTGGAACAGCGTATCCGCCTATGAATAGGCCTCCTCTGGACGTGTGGACCTGTGCCTGTGCAAGCGTCATGTACAGCCCGCAGAAGGCTCCGCAGTCGGCTAGAGGCTGGACTATATACTGGCCGGGGAGGAGGCTTCTTTTCTCACTGCTCCGATACAGTATCAATGCGTCAACGGATACGACGATGCTGTCAACCTCGACGGGTACGTTGCCCGTGTTGACAACAAGCAGCTTCCAGGGCATTGTTAGCTGGGTCAGGTTTCCGCTGAGAAGCCTGCAGAGGCTGGAGTTGTATATGTATGCGGAGACAACCTCTGGCACCCTCGGCGCCTGCCCTACCTGCGCCTCCTGTTTGACTCCTGCTGAGAGCCTGTTCTGGACATTTAGGTAGGCGATTGCGTAGAGCATCGTCAACGTGAACGCTATCACGCCTACCACCGCCGCCACCGCGGCTAGCCCGGCTCTGTCAACGCTCATGGCGGTGGCACTCCGCTGCACTGGCTGTCACCTCCTAGGGAGACACGTAGCGATGATGAGGCTGTTGTGCCGTTCTGGTCTCTAATTGTCACCGTCGCAGTCACCGGGAGGGTTGAGTAGAAATGCTGTGTGAGAAGCACGTGTCCTAGGTAGGTCACCGACCCGCCGTCGCCGAAGTAGAGGGTGAAGCTGTACGGAGGCTGTCCGCCGTAGGCCAATGCTTGGAAGTATACTGGCATCACCGAGGGGGGGAAGTTGCATCTAAAGTCTACCTGTAGCCCGCCTCCCGCTCCGCCGGCAGGCGGGGCCGGTCTCTTAACCGTCTCGACCGCAACTGCCCCGTGTCCATCTACATCGACGGCCACTTTCTCGGAGAAGCCTACGACGAACTCAGCCCTCTCACCTGGGCCGAGTGTGACTGCTTGAATAGGATGCTCGTGTCCATCGAGGTAGAGCTTGGTTATCTTCACCGGCTGTGTACCATCGTTGCTGAGCATGATGACCGGTGGAACATGGTAAACGGTGCTGAGCCTGACGGGTATCTTTTTCTCTCCCTGCGACAGCCTCTCGGCCGCCGCCAGAGTGGTTGAAGACGCCCTGCCCAAAAGTATGGCCGAGGCTAGGGCTGATATGGCCAGCACTGTAGCCAGCGCCGCTATCGAGGCTACTGCTGTTGAGACGGCTTTATTATTCCGCGTCATGTGTTCCTACACCCTCCCGGTATGTTTAGTGTTGAGGAAACTGCTCTGCCCAGCGCGTCGGTGACTATTATCGACGCGGTGTATTCGCCGTTTTCGTATACGTGGTTGGTTGTGTATGCTGAGCCGTCCTGTATCGCTGTTTCAACGATTCCGTCTCCGAAATCTACGGTGAAGTTGTAGGGCCTCGCTCCCTGGTTAACGACGGCCTGAATGTTTACGTGAAGCCTTACCAGCTTCTTATTGCCTATCGACCTAACCTCGCATGAGAAATGTCTCAGCTCTGGCCCGCCGGGTCCACTGTCTCCCGAGTCTGAGTCACCTCCACCGCTGGGGCCCTGAGACTGTCCTCCACCACCCTCTCCGGGAGCCTCATCGTTCCCCGAGCCCCCTCCTCCGTTGGGACCCTGGGCGTCTCCCCTACCCGGTCCCGGAACCTGATATGCGAGCCTTACATCTCTACTCTCGCCGCATACGACGTTGACGTACCTGCTTACTGCCGGGCCTGTGTAGGTGGCTATCCTGCCTGGAAGGATTTCAGCCGGGCCGGAGAGTAGCCTGTCGCCGGCATAGACTTGGCATCTGAGGACTTGGCTGGACGGGTTCCTGACGTCCACCAGCAGGTCTCCGCCGACCAGTAGAACGCTTTCAACAACGGGCTTGGGGGTCGGCATCCAGATGTTGGGCGAGACCGCCGAGGTGGCGAAGACCCCCGCCATCAGGAAGATGGCGGACAGCAGTATAACTAGTGCTGTATGGCTCTCCATTCTAGCTCACCACCACCGAAGTTACAGTCACGGTGGCCGTGGTTGTTGTAGTGACCGTGGGTCTGATGCTTACGCTGGTTGATGTCAATATGTTCCACCAATAGGACATAGTTGTTGTGGTGTACGTTGTGGTAGAGTATGTTGGGAGTGTGGCTGTCGCAGTGTATGTCGTGGTGACTGTTGTTACGGAGGGTAGTGTTGTCGTTACCTTGGTGACGTACCACATGGTCCATGGAGTCGCGAGGGTGTCAAGCGAAGTGGTTGTCGTCGAACCTATCTGCTTGGGTATCACAACCGTTGTAAGGTATGTTGCCGTCGCTAGGTTAGCTTGGTAGGGCGTATAGTAATAGTAGTAGATATAGGTTCTTGTTGATGTCGTGCCGTAGTAGCAGGATAGGCATAGGGTCAGTTTCTGGGTTATTGTTGTGGTCGAGTATGTCGTCTGTAGTGTCGGAGCCGTCCAAGTAACGTAGTACGGCGTGTATGTGGTGTAGTATACTGTGGTGCTCCTTGTCAAGACGTATCTGGTCGTGACGCAGCAGCTCGTCGTGTATGTCGCCGTGGCGACTTGGAGGCCCGGCTTCTCCTTGAGAACCAGCTTGAGGCTCCCCGTGCCCTCCAGCTCGGCTGCCAGTGCTTGGGCGTCGCCGACTAGGACCGATGCCTTCTGGCCGGGCTGTATGGTTATCGGCGGGTTGAGCACCACTTCCCCCGTCTCCGTGAAGAGCTTGGTCAAGGTAACCGGCGCCGCCCCGTCGTTGGCTATTATCGCTCTACCATCTATCAGAGCCACTAGGCTCAGCTTGGCTCCGGCCAGCTTCTCGGCTTCGCCAACCTCCTCAACAGCAGCTCTCTGGACGAAGACCGTGTTGGGCAGGTGCATGGATAACGTGAAGGCAACTATCATAACGGTGGCGGCTAACGCGACTATCGAGGCAGCCGACTGAGAGATTCCTCTCCTGCTCTTCACCTCATGCTCACCTCCACGCTGCCTATGATGAATGTTGGAATGCTTCTATGGGTCAGGGCTCTGGCCTCAACTATGTAGACCCCTCCCGAGGAAACGCCAGAGACTATGAAGGTGTCGCTCCACGATGTTGAAGGCTTGAGCGCCTCGTCAACTCCTCTAACGAATAGTTCGTTGGAGCCGCTGAGGAGCCTTATGCTCTGAAGGGTCACGGGCTCTTTACCGATGTTGTAGACCGTGACGGTCAGCAGCCCCCCGTCTCCGAAGGGCTCTAGATGAGCTGAGACGAGGAGTCCCGTTGATGTGGCGGCTGGCGCCGTCCTGAAGACGCCGGCCGCAAAAGCAACCGCCATAGCCACTATGGCGGCAAATGTGAGAACAACAGCCGCGATAACCTCGCTTAAACCATATCTCGGAAAAAAAGAAGAGGAGTTTTTCCTCATCCTACACCACCGGCACGGATGTCGAGTGCCTGATGGTTCCGCTGGAGCCTGTTCCGGAGGCTTCGATGACTATGAGGTCTCCCCGACCTGCGCCTAACCCTGTCACACATGCCGATGCCGACGCTTCAGCCCCCGGCTGGAGGCTTCCTATCGAGCCCACGGAGGCGGTGTTAGTCCCCCATCTTGCGGTTACGGTTATCCCCGTGATGGTTGTCGAGCCATCATTCTTCACCTTAGCGTTCACATAAATGCATGTGTCCTGTAAGTAGGACTGCGCCTCTATCACCCTGATGCTCTCAGCCCTAGCAAACACTCCAATCCTGGCCATGGTCAGGACGCCTACTATGAGTGCGAGAGCGGTGACAATCACGACGAGTATTATGGCTGCGACGGGCTGGCTGAGTCCTTTCCGAGACCTCCTGCTAGACCTTCCATAAAAAATATGGGAGGATGTTTTGATGAGGCTCATTCCCTCACCTCTAGATGTGGGCTACCGCCGACTTCTTGTCGACGACTTGGATGCCTCCTGGGCCTGTGCAGGTGACGATGGCTATGTAGATGTTTCCGCTGTTGAAGCCTGTTACGGCGTTTTCCGTGTAGCTGCCTGTCTGCCCTGGGTTGAGTGATGTTGGTCCAGCCGGTGTCGATAGGGAGGCTCCTGTCCCGTCCTGCACGTCGACCGTACAGCCGTTGAGGACGCTGCCTCCGCTGTTCCGGACGTCAACGGTTACGAAGCCGTTTCCGTTGACCGGGTCAACCAGTATGTCGACGCGCTCGATGGTCACCTTGGCCGCCGTCCCCCATCCGAAGAGGAAGCCGCCTGCCATCGACATGGCTACGATGGTTAGGGCGACTCCTGCTACGACGAGGATGAGGGCGAGGATTGGTGCGCTGAGTCCTTTTCTGGCGTTTTGTTTGATGCGTTTTTCCGTGTTCATGGCGATAATCTCCGCTATACGGGTGCATATATTCGGATAACGGCTCGCATGCCTGCGTTATCCGCATAAATATTTCAGAACAGCACCTGACGCGGCATGGAGAAAGCGGTTCTAACGGTTATAATTCTTATTGTGGGGCTGGGTATGACATTGGCTGTCCTCGCCACGGCTTATGGATGGTTGGGGGTCTGGGGCACATCGGAACGGGTGGTGATAAAGTATGCAGACATAACAGTCAATCCCCAAACTGGTCTGAGTTACGTTACCGTGGAAATTCACAACGCCGGCGGCATCAGGTTGACGGGCTGCCGCGTAAGTGTTTTACCGAACATAGATGTCGACGACGTGTCTACATCCGACCTACCGCCCGGCGCCAGCGCCACGTTTTTCGAGTCACGTGTTCCCGGCCTACAGCCTTCTCAGGTATACGTGGTGGAAGCCGTTTGCCGGTCGACTAGAGGAGGCCCCTCGGTAGAAATAATAGACAAGAAGAGCGTTCAGGCTCATGTGTGAAGTACCATAGCGCTTGTCAACATGTTGACGGGGCCAGCTAGGCTATACTGATTTATCCAGCTTTTTCTCATCAATGGTTATGCGGTGCCAGTGGCTGGGGGGCGTCTGTGACAGAAGGGCTGATTATACGGTTGAGAACCTGACGAGAGCCGTCACACTAGAGCTGTGCAGGACCCATATGCGTGACTACTTGGAGGGTCTTCGGCTGGATATGGGAGCGGTTGACGTGCTGGAGTTCCGCCGCCGCGGAGGAAAAACCCGAAGGCTTGTTGTCGGGAAGCGGGTGCCAGAAATCGAGGTGGCTACGGTTTGACGGCTAAGGATGTTCACGTGATTCCGGTGGGGAGAAGACGGGCAAGCTTCTACGCATTGGGCTGCATAGCCGCGGTCGCCAGCGGCTACAGGTCTGTTGTGCTGAAGGCGCGGGGGGCTAGGATAGCCGACGCCGTGAACGTGTCCCAGCTTGTAACGCGTCTGGCGCCGCATATTCAGGTCTCGAAGGTGGAGATAGGCACCGAGCGGAGGAGCCGCGGCGACAGGGTGGTGGACGTAAGCACCATGGAGATAACCCTAGAATCCAAGAGAGACGTTGGGACGAAAGAGGCTAAGAAGCCTGCGAAAAATAAGTAGGTTATCTGGATAAAGCCATGCGTTTGTGATATTTTACGCGATGAGACGTAATAGTGTTTGGACAGCGGTTCTCACAGCTACCGTCGCCGTAGCAGTCATGCTCACAGCCTTCGCCAGTACACAGTATATGCCGCTGGGTAACACGGGCACTAGGATAGTCGCCACTTTGACTCCGTTCGAGGTCGTGCCCCCCGTGTACAGCGGCGCCATGGCGCATCTAGATATGACCGCTAGAAGAGTCAGAGGAGAAGACGGAAACTACAGCTACGAGGTGTACTACACGCTTTCGTGGATGAGGCTGAGCTCCCCGCCCACAAAAATCTACATCGCAGTGGGTAGACAGGGGCAGACGGGGCCGGTAATCGTCTGGCTCTGCGGAGGCGGAGACAAGCCCGCCTGCCCGCCGAAGACATGGGGAGAAATAACATACAACATTGTTCCGCCGCTTTACCTGAAGGCTGAGGAGATACAGGGCGTACAGGGAGTTGGGGCGGGAGATTTCGAAGGATTCATGACCCTGCTGCTCAACAACGCGCTCTACATACAGATAGAGACTGAGAAGTTTCCAAATGGAGAGGTGAGGGCTCAGCTCACGGCTCGGTAGAGCATCAAACCCTCCTCCCCATTTTTTGAAATGCTAAGCAGAGCTGAGCTCGTCAGGTTTTCCAAGTTCTGCATGGTCGGAGGCTCAGGAGTCCTAGTCAACACGGGTATTCTATACCTCTTAACAGGCTATGTCCTCGGGGCGCGGCTATACATGGTCGCCGCGGTCATAGGCCTAGAAGCCTCGATACTCAGCAATTTTGTTCTGAATGAGCGCTGGACGTTCAGAGACTTGACGGAATCGGCAGGGGTGCTTGAGAGGATGCTTAAGTTTCATGTATCAAGGGTTACTGGCTCAGTCATGTCCCTGGCCATCCTATACCTCCTCACAGAGCTGGGCATGTTTTACCTGTTTTCCAACCTTGTCGGAATCTTCGTAGGAACTATGGTAAATTATCTGACCAGCAGGCTCTGGGTTTGGAGAAAAAACTGATGACTTCGGCGTTTATAGCAAAGCCTCTAAAGAGATGGAGTAGCAGCCTCCATAGTTATCTCGATAGTGCTTATGCCGATTTCTCTTCCATTCTTCAGCCTCCTTCTCTCTGTGTCGATTTTGATGGAGTCGACCCGTAGCCCTAGAATCCTTGAAGACACCTGCGAGACATCGACAGCTCTGCTGATAGCTCTTCCCCTAGCCCTTAGGATAATTCTCTTAGCACTATTATCGAGGCCTTTCTTCATCTCCTTAACATAGTACTCCGGATGATTATTGCCCACATACACAACGTGCTCATCTGCCTGGGACAATGCCTAATCAACGTAGAAAGAGAAGAGTATTAAGATTTCTATCTTTCTCCTAGAAGATAGTAGGCTTCAATATCTCCGGAGAATTGTTGTGAGAAGGCCGAGAACAGCTCCTGCTAAGAACCCCAGCGCCCCAAACTGGTTTCTCGAGAGAAAGGACGCCATCATCTGAATCCCGTTTATCATGAGGTCCACAATGTTCTCGGGGGTGATGGAGAACGGTAGGCTAACACCAAGCATCGGCAGCACAACTGGGGCTAGCAGCGCGATGATGAATGATGCTAGGATGAGTTTCCAGAACCGTAGTAAGGCAAGCCCTGTCCCTAACCCTATCAGGAACCACATGACGGCCAGCAGTGTCTCCGCTTCCGTAAACGCTTCAGGCAGCATATTTAGCGAGGTGGGCTACCGCGTAAACGGAGGCTACTGTAAGGGCTAAGCCCGTGATGAGAAAAATCATACGCATCCTCCTGCCCATGTACCTGCCGTCCAGTCCAAAAGGTGTGCCGATTAATGTGGCCGATAGGGCTAGCGCCGCTAGGCTGAGGTGCTTGAACACAGGCGACGCTGCTAAAGCAATCGCCGCCATAACCATGGTCACAATCGGGCCGGAGGCTGCGCCTGCCGCTGAGAAGGTTGCGCCTTCCGGTACCTTAACGTCGCCGCCGAAGCCGAGTATCCCTCTGGTGACAGCTATCTCCGCCTGAATGCCCTGTATTCTCATGACAGTCCTATGGGCTAGCTCGTGAAGCGGCACAGATGCGGCGAGCCAGAGCCAGAGAAGGGTGACGCCCACTGCGTCGTTGAGCCATGTAGTTGGCATGGCTGTGAGCAGGAGAGCCGTTAACAAGAAGCTGTAGAGCGCACTCGCGCCTACAACTATTAACACGGCTAATGATTCGCGCATCTCGGGCTCCTACTATCGCGAAGATATATATAATGGTTTAAGCACTTTCGCGGTACTCTGTCAACAAGTTGACAACACTACAAACCTTTTTGTAGCTACTCTTGCTTGGCGTTATTCTGTCAACATGTTGACGGAGCAGGTACCTCATTGTTTCTACGGTGGTTGTCAACTTGTTGACAGTTTGTTTTTTAGCTATTTATATGGAACTTTGTGTCAAGCCTGTCAACTTGTTGACAGAATATCCTTAAACATGAGTAGATACAAAAATCATTGTAGATTTGTCAACATGTTGACATGTCCCTCGGTTTTGACCCAACACATTAGGTCGAGAACTCGATTCTGCTACCAGGGGGAGACATGACTGCTAGGCTTGTCTGGAGAACGTAGACGGGCTGCCCATCACTGTCATATCTACCAGTCAGCCTGAAAGCCATGTCAGAGGCGACCATCTTGGTCTTGAAGACGGGCCCCTTCGGCATGACTCTGTAAACATTATACCTCTCCTCGCCCTGTAGAACCCGCACCGCTACACCGTATCTAGCTGGATAGAGCACCTCGTCCATGGTTGGAGGCTCCGTAGCCTTTCCCCGGAGGTTAGTCGGTGCGCTTACCATTAAGATATTCTGCACATCCAGCGTCGTCTGGAACCTGCCCTGCCTGCTGTCCGGTTGCAGCCGTATCCTGAGAAGCACTGCCCGGGCCCTTATGACGGAGCCGTCCTCCATCAAGTAGGTGTTCCACTCCTCCTTCAGCACCTCGAACGGTATCTCCACGTATTCGCCGCCTAGACCACTGTACTCCGACAAGCATGTTCACCTCCTTCCCCAGACAACCAGCTTCACGGTTTTCTCACCAGCTCCCGCCGCCAGCCTCTCGATGTATTCCTCCTTATGCCTCTTGCAGAGGCGATGCTTTCCACGGCTGAAGATGTCGACTACTGTGTATTCACCATCCTCTTCGCAGCGTTTCTCTCCTCCTCCATGATTGTAGAGCCACTGGCACCTCATCACCCCACGCTTTCCACCTCGCGGATAAAACGATATACCAGCTACTATGTGGAAAACCTCACCACCAATCCGGCATCTTCTCCAGCGAGCTTGAACAATGTGTGGAGAAGCTCAGCTGAGGGCTTCTTGACCGTCACCACCATGAGGCCATCGTCCACGTAAACCCCTAACACGTTATCAAGCCCGCTCGCGACCACGGCCATCGCATGGGCCTTGGAAACGTCGCCATATGTTGCCGAGTTTTTCAAGACAACCCACCTCGCGTCAACATCTCTTAGAACGTTCTCCAGCAACGTGAAGTCGAGCGCCGACCATGCATTGTTTACGTCTATGACTACGTATCCACCGGTCTCGATAGATGCGTTGAACCCCGCCGCCCTAACCCTCTCCAGCACAGGGTTGCTGCCATGGGGAGCTAGCGAACCGCTTATTGTCAGGAGAGCTACCGCCAGCACTGTTGCTACTAGGAATGGTGAGAGCTTTGTTATCACTCCCCGTCGGCGACCAACCCTAGAGCCGCAGCTATAGCAGTAAGCGGCGTCATGCGGTAGCTCGGTACCGCATCTGCTACACTTCTTCAACTCCCTCCTCCACTCTCTTCCTTCTCATTCTTCCCCCCCTCATCCTTCTCGCGAATACTGCTCCGAAGCCTGCTGCAGCGACAACCATGCCAGCGAGCAGGATGAGGTCCATCAAGGCTGGAACCTGTATGGGGCCGCTTGACTGCGGCTGTCCCGGCCTCTTGACTGCTATGGGAATGGTTGCGAGCACCGTGTCACCCATCCTCATGATGATGGACGCCGCCCCCTCTCTGGCCTCTGGATAGGCTGAGACCCTGAACTGCACCATGGTTTTGCAAAGCGGCGTGACGGATACCTGGACCGTCGACGGATTCGTGGAAACGTATCCCGGCATGCCAGTGACCCAGAGCTGTATCTCCACCTTGCCGGAGAACCCGTTCCTCGGCGTCAGCTCGACTCGGATGTCTCTGCTCGAGCCGGCGAAGACCTCCAGACCCTTGGGCGCCGACGCCTCCAGCCGAGACGGCGGATAGCTTTCCTCCACCAGCCTGTATATCGAGCCCGAGGTGACTACCAGAGCCTCCCTGCTGCTGAGCCACGCCACGGCTCTAACCGCTTCCGGTACGGCGATGGGTAGCAGAGTCGCGTTGAAGCCGTCATATAGCACGAGCTCTCCGCCTGACGTGGCGAGCAGGGCATAGGCGCCTCGCGGGTTAATGGATGCTGCGGTGAACCTTGTCTTGCCGAATGATGTGCTCCGTATCTCGTCCTGCAGGAGGTAGGCTATCTGGCCTGAGTCGCCTACCGCTATGCCTCCGCAAGCCGTGTCAACAACGTTAACCATTCTCCCACTCATCTTGGCCACCCTCGGCTCGTCGCCCAGCCGCACCGCAACCTTGTCACCTACAGCGAAGCCGCCTGAGACCGAGTAGAGGTCCGCCGAAGTCGCGGAAACGACCTTGACCTCACCGTTCTCCGACACATCGGCCACTCTCCCGCCTTTGCCAACAAGCGTCAGCCAGTAGCCGGGCCTCCTCGACGGCGCCATGTCGTAGAAGTCGGTTGCCCGAACATCTGCCGCTGCCGGCCTGAAACCTGTTCCGTCGAAGACCCATAGCTCGCGGCCGAGGACAGCTACTTTCCCCAGAGAAAAAGCCACGCTCCTTATGTTGTCGCCGAGCGAGTAGGATGTGAAAAACCCGCTCCGGTATATGAGGAAGGTGCCGTCCTCCGCTGCGATGTAGGCTGTGCCGCCGCCGTCGGTGACCGCATCCACGTATCTCAGCGACGGGGCGAATACACGTCTGACACCGTTCTCAGAAACGGCTGCGGCGTATCCCTTGTAGCCCACGGCCATGATTGATGAGCCTTGAAGCACTAAATCCGTTGGAGACTGGTCTAGGTTCACCAAGGTGGACAGCTTTCTGTCATAGATGTCGTAGAGAAGGATAGACTGGCCCTGTGCAAGCAGAAACCCTCTTGGATGCGGCTTCATGAACGCGAACGCGCCCTGCTGAACAAGATTCTCTCCATTCATCAGACCTCTCTCAGTCAAGGCCCAGACCTTTCCCGCGAACACGTATATCTGGCGGATAGCGGCTTTAAGGTCTGCTACCGTGGAAACCTCGCCGCTGGCGACATCAATTGATAAGAGCTTGGAGCCCGAGGCCGCATAAACCCTGTCGCCAGCAGGTGCTATGGATGAAAGCTTCCAGCCAGTGTAAACAGTTCTCTCCACCACACCACCAGCCCTGTATACAGTGACGCTCTGGTCGCCTAGGATGTAGAAGCGGTCGCCAGATAGGCGCACAGCCTTGTAGTCCATGGTCGCCGGCCTGTAGGTCACGAAGCTCAGCGTCTCAGGGTCTATCTCCACCACCGTACCAGACCTGCCGACCGCGACGCAGAGCCTTCCACATGCCACGCTGAACAGGTCCGATGAGGCGACGGTCAAAGCATCCGCGCGGCCGCCTCCCCACACCACAACCGCGCCCGACTTACCCACAGCCACCACTTTCTGAGCGGCCACGTCGACAGCGTAGAGGTCAGCCGATATTGTTAGCCGCTCGAGCCTGAAGCTGTAGCCGATGTCCTGCCCCTGGACTGGGAGGATGAGGGGCTGAACAAGGATTACCGCTGCCAGCAAGGCTAATGGAGCCTTCCTCACTACTCCCACCTCATCCTAGACAAAGCCTTTCTACGAATCCTCGGAACCACGAGCGCAATCACTGCTGCAACCGCGACAGCGACCGCCGGCGTCGCAATGAGCTGTATGTCGGAGAGCGAGAGATGGGCGCCGCCGAAGCTGAACGCCACAGGGATAATGATAGTGGTTTCTTCATCGCTCTGCAGGTCTATCTGTCTCTGAACCTGCTTGGTGGAGTATGAGACATAGAGCGTGTACACGCCGGCGGGCACTCGGTCAAACGTCAGGGTCGAGCCCACGAGCCGCGCCACAGGCCTGCCGCCGCGGATGAGGTCCACATCCGATGTGAGAGGCTGCCCCAGCTCGCCGACGACCTTGACAGTTAGCGTCGCCAGCCTCAGCCTAACCGTCTGCACCTTGCCCGGCGTGAGGCTGCCTTCTGCGACCGGGACACCTCTATAGGTCAGCTTGTAAGGTATCTGTTTGACCGGGGCCTGAGGCAGAGTAGCTCTCCCATCTCCCCCGGTTACGGCCGCGCCACCCGGCGTCTCAACCCCGACCTGCGCCACCGGCACACCGTTCTGGTCGAGGACATAGACAACCGGCCTACCGGCCTGCACAGTCAAGCTATACAACGAGCCGTTCACGTCTACAGTGCCACTATAAACCTCCTCATCATCTAGGAGCACGGATAAGCGGTAGGAGCCATGGGGCAGGAGTCCGAAAGACGCAGAGCCGTTGACAACCTCTGCGGAAACAGTCTGGCCCCCAAGCTTCAGGGACGCGGTCGCCCTCGCAAGAGGCTCACCATCCAATGTCAACATGTTGACAGCGAACCTGCTCACCTTCGCAGTCAAAGTTACCTCAGGCCCATCCACACGTATCTCCCCCTTCAGGACAACCGCGCCCATATACTCCGCCTCGAACACGTAGACGCCGGCTGTGGAGTTGCTTATCACGGCCTTGCCGTCGATGACTTGGAACAATTTCTTCCATGGGGCTGAGGGGGAGTGGACGAGAAGCTCCTTTACTGGAGCAGGCTCCCCATCAGCGGTCAACATCTTCACAATCAGGTCGAATACAGATAGCCTGACCTCGTGTCTGCCATGGTTTTCAGGTATGGTGTATGAGAAGCGCCCGACGACGGCTTCTTCGCCGAGTAGGGAGTTGTAGAACCTAACCTCAACCGAGTAGCTCCCCCTCGGAAGCCTCTGGAACGCAACCTCCTCACGTGATGATGCTGAAAGCTCCTCCGGAAACAGGGTTGCCGTAGCGTTGGCGGTGAGCTTCTTTCCGTAAAAGTCTCTGAAGACTAGGATGATGTCGCCGACGTCTGCCACTGCTTCCAAGCGCCCTCCAGGGTCGGGTCTGGCGAATGGCTCATCCACTTTCACCCGCCCGCTGTAGACTTCGACGTCTTTCCAGAAGGCTTTGACAGGGTACTCGCCCCACGGCACGTTGACGAAGACAGCCCGCGCCTCGCCACCGTCGGCAGGAGCCGACGCCGCCGCAGCCACTTTACCCAGCCTCACCATAGCCTCAAGCGGCCTACCGGCAAGGTCCCTGACAACCACATGAACCTCTGCCACATTGCACTTCACAGCCGGGTTGGCCGCGAGGTCAGCCAGTATCTGGAAACGTTGATGGACTAGGTAGGTCTCACCATCATATGGCGAGGTGTAGTAGGCCCTCACCAAGTAACCGCCTTCAGGCACCCTCTCCAACACCGCGTATCCCGTAGAGTTTGCTCTGAAGGTGTACTGGGCCCCTGTCAACTGGCTCTCAAGAACAAGCGTAACATTGGGGACGCCGTGGAATCCCCAGTAATCGATTAACTGGACCGAGGCCGTCCTATATGGCTGTATCAACACGTAGTCGAGGTCCACTTGAACCGTTAGAGGGCCTATACGCCTGCCATCCGGGTAGGTGAATATCGTCCTGAACCTGAGCTCGGCCATAACCCTCCCGGTCGGCGAGTCCTGAGGAGGCGCGACAGTGATGTTGAAGAGCTTCTCAACCCTTTCAAGCCTCTCGCCACGCGGTATATCAGCCTCCGCCACAGGCTTCCCGAAGCCGGCCACCCATATCTCCAGCCTCGTCACGTTGAAGACACCGTCTTCAAGGTTCTTCATCCTCAGCATCGCCCAGCCCCTGCCGCCGGCGTGGATGTCGCCGCGCCACTCAACTATGTCGGCTACAACCCTCCAGAAACCCTCCGTGGCCCTGAAGAGGCATGTTGTGTAAACCATGCCCGGGGAGAAGACAACCTCATCCGACCTGAGCCTGTAGCCGCTGGCCGAGACATAGTAGCGGTATGCTCTGGGAGCGTCGCCGCGGAGCTCGGCGTAGCCGGTAGAGTTAGTGACAGTGCTGAAGCTGTAGCCCACCGTCTCTATCACCACGCTGGCCCCGATAATGGGAAGGCCGTTTACACAATCTAACACGCGGATGTAGAACGTCTGCTGCTGCGCATACGCGAGAGGCAGAAGTGCGACAGATATGATGAAGGGTATGAGAAGCTGCAGCCGCCTCATCGGCGGCGTCTATGAGCCAAAGATGGATAAAAGAAGATAATGACCCGGGGCATTTTAGCCCGGGATATGTATGTAGGGAACAGGCGCGGCTACGCCTACTCCTTCCTCTTGGTCATAATACACTCCGCCCACAAACGTCAACGGCTTCGGCTTAGTCAAGAGGTAGATGTCAAAAGACTCCACACCAAGGGTTACGCTATCCTTCAACAGGTTGACTAGCAGGCCGTAGTCCATCAGCTCATTAACCGCCGGCCTCATTACGAACGAGTCGAAGCCATAGGCCTCCGCAAGCCAGAGAAGCGGCGCCAGTTCCGCGGGAGCAGGTTTTTCCTCAACGAGGACGTCTGCTCCCTGAGGAGTCTTCATGTAGAGGAAAAGGCCCTCGCCATGTTTTGAGATAAAGTCCTCCAGTATCCAGAAGGAGTTGCCCATAATCCTTGCCAATTCCCCTCTCACATGCTCGTTCAGGGGTAGCTCGTATAAGAACGAGCCCGAGTCATCTCGGTAGACTACACGTGCCAGAGACCTTAGAAACTCGGCCGCAGCCCTCACCCCCTCCGGCTCCATCTTTAGGAAGTCGGGGTAAAAATGTGGCGTTCTCTCCTGCGGCCGGCGCGCCGCCGTAAGCCTACCATATCCCGGGTCATAGGGCGTGAGTTCGCCGAGTAGCTTACCTGGCTGCATAGGAACCAGCGAGTCGTTAAGAGCTGCTATGACCAGCCGTGTTCCGATTGGCAGGTATGGGCAGAGCATCTGAATCGGAAACCCTGTCATCGTATAAATCGACGCGGCGTAGCCGTTGACGCGTGCGGCCAGCTCAAGATATTGCTCAGGCTCCAGACACGTGAGGTACCCCACCCTATCCATGTATGGGTACTCCTCGCTCTCAAGCAGCTCGTCGAGGCGGCTGTCCCTGAAAGTGGAGAGGCCGCTGGTCAGCTTCTCCTCCACCTCGGCATCCGCCAGCCTCACAAAGAACTTTACAGCCTCAAAATGGGTCTCGAGAGGCAGCTCAACATAGTGCTGCCCCTTATAGACGTAAACAAGAGGAGTGTAACAATGCCACGAGCCTCGTTTTGTGTAGAGATGGACACCGGCCTCGGCAAATGCTTGAAAAAGCTTGTAGATATCCGACCCGCGTACCGGCAGCCAGCCTTTTCCAAAAACCACATCCTCCCCCGGCCCAATGAGGAGGAGCTCTGCCAGCCCCTTAGTCTCAAGCATTCCCAACAGCTTTACGAGCCTCTCCAGCGTCACCAGCTCCTCATGAAGCTGCGTATGAGAGACACGGCCGGAAGAGGCCAGCGTCCTCAGAGTTCTCAAACGCTCCGAATAAACACGGTTAAGAGACTCCACATTAGCTTCCCGAGGCATAGCAACACATGTGAACCCACAGCCACGCAATTAATGTTTATCCCTTCGGGGCGTCAACCTGTTGACGCTATAAATAGCCATGGTAGATGGGCTGTTACTGAGCCATGTTTTAGCATATTTTCGGGATGGGTCAAGGAAGCGCCACCGTCATATTGAAGAACCTCTCCCCCTCCAGCTAAGACCCATGAAATATATGCAAAGCCATCACAGCAACAATGAAAACCAGGAGACGGGTCATCAAGGTTGAACAGCGTCTTCAGGCATAAAAACAGATGAGGCCTACTCTATACCTGTCTATGGTTTAAACCAATCGGAGCAGCCCTATAAACTGTTATCCACATGCCTACGAGAGCTGCGGGCCTTGAAGAAATACTGGAGGCAAGGGATAAGGCCGGCTTGGAGACGCGGCTCATGATGCCAGAACGAGACGATGTCGCTGTATATGCTACCCTCGACCGTTGGATGATGGATGTAGAAGCTAATCAGCCAGCTAGCGAAAGCCATAGCCAATACAAGCAAGTCATCTAAGCGCCTCACCACGAATTCAAACAACCCCTCTTGCCCATTTAAGAGAAAAATACGACAAACTGGCATTGTTTTGTCATGGTTTTGAGGGCGCTGGCAAAGGTCTTCGGCGGGCTATTCCTAATATTGGGTCTGGCTCTGGCTGGATACAATGTTTACTGGCTAGTCTCTAGAATGCCGGAGCCGGGCGGCGGGTTTCTGAGTGGCTTGGGAGCCGGGTTCGCGGTCTTCTTCATAGCCATAGGAACAGTCTTCGCCGCTATCAGTGTAGTGCTGATACGTCTTGGAATGAAGAGGTAACGTTACGCCTGTTTACTGAGGATGCACCAGCATATTCTTCTGATTTTTCTAGTTTGAGGCGTGTTGGCCGTTTTTGTGTCAGACTTTGGCGTCAATAACTTCTCGGCTTCTTCCAGCAATTTTCCATGTTCAAGCGCCTCCTTTAGCTGATGGACTATGGTCTTATTGTTTGCCATTTTTCTAAACTGTGCAGCTAACTCTATCCCTCTTTCTCCAGACTTCTCCAACGCGTCGTAGATTTCTTTTACGGTTTTGTTGGTCGAAATCGGTATCCCCTCGATGGTTATATCCACAGCATGATTCTACTCTAACTCTGCCTGAAGCTTACCCCCTACTAGCCTCTACGATCGTGCTATCTACGGGCAACCCTGTCCATGCTGAGCCTACCCATGGAGTATCCGATGTTTATCAACGACTCAAGTATTCTAGGCCATGTTCCATCAACCATCCGCCTCTTAAGCCTCCTAAAGGCTGTAGAGTAATGACCGTAACGTACAGACATATCCATCCAGCAGCAGCCTGTAACTGGGACGTATAGTATACCGTTCAAAACCATCCTATCATCGGCCCTAGGAGGCAGTAGAGGCATACTAAGCCCCACTCAGCATCGCGAAGCCTTTAAATAGTTTTGCGACGAGTTCACTGTTAGTGAATGGGGTTGGTTAAGAGACATGAAGAGCAGACAGCCCAGATAATTAAATTACTCGGAAACGATACTAGGCAACCTGGCAAGAATTTAGCTAATAAATTAGGAGTGAATAGAACCTTCCTAGCTAGCTATCTTAAAGCTCTAGAAAGCCAAGGTTATGTTAAATCGAAGAAAATAGGACTAGCTAATGTTTGCTTCAAAGGAGATGTAAGGAGGTGGTTAAATGGTTCAACTAATACCAAAAGAATTCCCTTCAGCGGAAAAACTGAGACTTGAGTTTGGCCAAAAAAGTCAAATATATTCTGAAACTATTCATAAGCTTAGATCACTCTGGGAAAAAGTAAAAAATAAAGAGAGTGTAGGGTTAAAATTTGGTCACTGGAAAAATTCTTTCAAACTATACGAGCCTGAACCTGAGTTATTTATCATTCATACATATCTTGCTTCATTGGTTAAATTAATAATCTACTCCAAATTGGAATCCCAAGTTGAAATCGATAAGGAGAGAATTAGAGAAGTTTTAGACGGGAATTATTTTATTTCATATGGTATATCTAATTTTGTAGAGGATGACTTTTTCACATGGGTCCTTCATGACGAAATAATTGATGCCAGCCTAGAATTGTTCCTTAAAATGGCAAAAAAACTATCAACTTATGATTTATCTCAAATAGATGAAGATTTTTTTAAAGAAATATATGAAGATATAATTTTGCGTGATGAGAGACACAAAGCAGGAGAATACTACACGCCAGAGTGGCTTTCTCAACTTATATTATTAGAAGTGCTAAAACTTTGGAACGAAAAACATCTGAAAATTCCAAAGATATTAGATCCAGCATGTGGTTCTGGTACATTTCTTTGCAATGCTATTCATCTTCTTCTAGAAAAAACCAAATTCCATTTAACATCCGACAAACTTCTAGAGGTAATCTTAAATAACGTTGTTGGCGTAGACATAAATCCAGTCGCGACCTTATTGGCTAAAGCAAACTATGTAATAGCTCTAGGCGATCTCGTAAAAAGAGGCACTCCAATTACTCTTCCCATACACACAGGTGATGCTTTGAAATCGTTAAAAAACATGTTGGGAGAGTTCGACATACTTATCGGTAATCCTCCCTGGCTAGTTATGAGATCCGTAAAGAACCGAGAGTATCAAGATTTTTTGAAAAATGAGATATTATATTATAAACTTCTAAGAAAGGACGATATTTATCTTTTTACCCAGATAGAAATGGCTACTTTATTCTTCTGCAAATGTGCTGATCTCTATTTGAAACCCAATGGGATAATAGGCTTTGTAATGCCCAAAAGCGTCTTAGCCGGAACAATCCAGCACATTAACTTCAGACGTTTTGAAACGCCACAATTGAATTTAGTAAAAATATTAGATTTGGAAAATGTAAGCCCTTTGTTTAATATGCCTTCATGCGTTCTAATAGCTATAAAAAGTGAGAACACGAAATATCCAGTTTTGACCGATATGTACGTAGGTGAACTTCTAAAGAGAAACGCTAAGTTGAATGAGGTCAAAAATTTGTTTTCTGTCAAACGATATGATTACTCACCACCAGAATTCCCTACTAAGCCAAGCTACTACTTTGAGAAGTTTAAAGTTGGTGCTAGCATCTTTCCACGAACCCTTTATTTTGTCGATATCTCTACACAGATTGATAATACTTTTTTAGCTGTGAAGACTTCCGAGGAGATATTTCGTTTGGTTAAATACCCATATAAAGTCGAACTTAAGGGAAAGGTGGAATCTAAGTTTGTATACGCTACCGTGCTGGCTTGGGAAATTATTCCATTTGGTTACGTTAAGATGAGGCCTGTAATTCTCCCCATTCAACCAAATTCTAATAGTTTTAAGTTATATGACATTGATGCTCTAGAAGGATTTCTGGGCATCACGGAATGGTTTAAAAAAGCCCAAAAAATTTGGGAGGAAAAAAGGACGGAAAAATCTAAAAAACGATTTCCCAGGCTGATAGACAGATTAAACTATAATGAATTACTAACATCTCAGAATCCGAGCAAAAGATATATAGTGTTATACAACGCCACAGGAACCAACGTTGTCTCATGTGTAGTTGATAGGTTATCTTTACCTAACTTCGAAATATCGAATGGTGAGATAAAGCCAAGAAATTTTGTTGTTGATGTAAAAACATGGTTTTATGAAACAAGTGAAAAAATGGAGGCGTATTACCTTTGCGCAATCCTTAATTCAGAAATAATCAACATTCTTATTAAACCTTTGCAACCAAGAGGGCTCTTTGGTGCCAGAGCTATTCACAGAAGACCATTGTTCTTTCAAATACCAAAATTTGATAAAAATGAAAAGTTGCACATAGAACTTGCTAAAATTGGTGAGCTATGCGATAGAAAAATTAAGCAAAATAAACTGATTAAGAAAAATAATATGAGAAGCTATTTGAGGAATTACCTCGAAAAAGAAATGGTAAGAATAAATAAGTTGGTCTCGATACTTTTAGGTTTGGAAGTACCCAATGATGATTTAAAATGTCAGCAAATATGAAATTGTTGGTTAAAACTCTTCAGAAAATGAAAATGGAGTACGAAAATGCTATTAGAAGTGGAAATTATAC
Source organism: Nitrososphaerota archaeon (assembly GCA_041641305.1). Lineage (GTDB taxonomy): Archaea > Thermoproteota > Nitrososphaeria_A > Caldarchaeales > Caldarchaeaceae > Caldarchaeum. The sequence continues at coordinate 421,697 of JBEPYN010000002.1, forward strand.
AGGATTGATAAGATCCAAGAAACTTATCGAAATGTTACATAATTACGCAATTGAAGAGTTAAAAAGGAAGTTTACTCCCGAATGGATACACGTCGATAAACCATTATATGGATATCCTAAAATTAAGACTCAAGACATCTTAGTACAGGCTCCACAGAATAGCAGAAAGGCATTATCTGTCGGTCCTCTTATTACTGTTAATGTTAGAAGTCAATTAAGTTCCATCGAAAAGAACTATGACACGCTTTTTGAGAGGCTTTTGGCTGAAGCTCTAAATTTGCATAACAGATTTCCTTATCTAGTTTTGGGGTATATCTATCTACTTCCCAAAACTGGATATGACGAAGCAGCTGCTAAAGAGGGTAAAGTAAAAATTGCAGAACGATACAATATGGAAAAATACATTCTAAGTTTTTTATCTATTGCAAACAGACTAAGTCCTTATGATATTCCATGGAAATATGAAAAGATATGTCTCCTGATCGTCGATTTTGAGCGGGATCCTCCGCAAGTGATGGATGATATGCAAATTTTTGTGAAGGAGGGGTTAGTCAAAGAGAATTTTGCAAAAATCTTCAGTTTTGAGAGTCTTAGTGTTCGGAATTTCTTTGATGATTTATATAAAATTATGTTAGAAAGATACTATCTACTGGGATTTGAGGAATGATAATTAGGTGTTCTCATAAAATTCGCATATTTCATTACCCTCGCGCAGAAGCTTCTACTAGGCAACCTATCAAAAACAAGAGCCGCCACCTCAACAAAATCATCCTTATACAGCAAGTAAGCCTCTCTAGCACTATCAGACGGCAGAACCCTGGTCCTGACCAGCGTATCTAAATCAAGTCTCTCTACACTAACTGGATACCTTCTCTCAGAAAAACACTGCTGCCAAAAACTCAGCCCAAACTTCACAAAAAACAAGACAAAAAACAAGTAAATAAGCTGTTTAGGCCAACGGTCCCAGACCTGATTTATGATGATGGATGACACGTAGAGGCCTATAGCACCACTTTGTAGAAGCAAGTTCCGCCCCGACATATTGGAGGCGGGCTCTATTGTCTATGAGGAGTTTATCTTCGGATAGGCGGCTGTCTCGGAGGCCGCCACACATCACCGGCACGGTCAGCCTCAACCACCCTATACCTCTCATCCACCCCCATAATCCATGCGAGGTGGTTGCCCAGCTTCAGCGGCAGAGTGTGAGGCGTCTGATGCAGCCACACCATACCGTTCACCTTCATTATGCCTAGAAGGCATGTTGACATTATGCGGAAGTAGGGGCTGTTGTCTACACTGCTGGCTAACCTGATTTTCACTGCTATTAGGTAGATTAGCTTGTTCTCATCCCCTCGGTCGGCCTTATCCAGTATCTGTACCCAGGCTCTCCTTATACGAAGCATCTTCTCCAGCTCCCTCGGAGGCCGGTAAAATATGAGCGTCCTCTTGGAGCTGTCGTACTCCAGCGAGTAAAACTGTCGAAACAGGGTCGTGTATTCGGTCTTAAGCCTAATCCCATAAAGTTTCAGCTCATTTGCAAACATTTCCCTGCTGAGTAAGAGAGGGTCGTTAGATTCTCTACCTATTCTCTCGATAAAGTTTTCACGTAGAAGAAAAAGCAATTCGTCTTCAGTCACGGGAATAAACCTAAACTGCTTGCCACAGCAATCACAATGCACAATCCTGTAACATGTAAAGCCCACAACATGCCCATCCTCCATAAGCAGCTTGTAGGGCCTAACTCTATAGAACGAGTGGAGGCCGACTGGATAAAGCCGCGTCTTCATCCATCTTCTCAAACTCTGTGTAGATAGTTCACCTGCAAGCCCACTAAACACAGCTATGACAGATATCAATATTATCGCCAAGGGTAAAGGAAGAACAGGAAGCAACATAGTCAAAGGTACAGGAAAAAGGACGTATATGAGAAAACCAACTGTGATAGAGGCTGCGAGCCATACATAAAACGGCGCCAGCATAACATACCATGGACGATGAGTGAGCTTGACTATGCTCAATCAGAGACAGGCCTCCCGAGGTACCTGTCCAGGTTCATTATGAAATCCTCCCTATCAAACTCCCTAACACGCGACAATACATAGGCGCCGGGTGGAATGGTGAGAGGCAGGTGCTCAGGATGCTCCAAAACAGACTCCTCTTTCACCAAGACATAGACCTGCCCGTAGGCGGAGTATGCCTCATATCTTCCGACCAGCCTGTGAACATTACCTGTCTCGCCCTTTACAGCCACCTCTTCAAGCCTTTCACCATTCCTTGGAACATGGAACGGGTGGATACGTCTCAAAAGAACATCGCCCTGCCGATAAACCAGCATACATCCGCAGACGACGCCACGCATATAAACAGATAAGGGCAGACGCATCATGTATGATTGGGTTACAGGTTTGAGGGACATAACAATAAACCATTCTACAGCCGGCTAAAATCACTCACTTAAATTAATCAAATGCTTATATATCTACTGAAGGCTTGTAAGATTGTTGAAGTTAAGCCTGATGAAGACTATTTTTCTATCTATCACATTAGTATTGATTGTTTTCGTCATTGTTTGGGTCACTCAATATAGTTATGAGTCGGTTGAAGTTAGAACATTTTCGGAGCCAATAACTATAACACAAACGACCTTCATTAGGACAAGCTTCATTAAAGAAGGACATGGCTCTGTGTCTGGAAGGGACCTGAGCGAAGTAGCCGAGGCGGTTCATTTAGGTCCTATCAAAGCAGGAAGTGAGGTTTCCGTTAAAGTTATGGCGTCGAATCCTGTATTGGTGCTCGTTACAGATACGGGTAGCGCCATCTTTATCGACCTTTTGGGGATATATAGTAAGGAAGATATCCTAGCAAGTGGATTGGGAACAGATGTGGATGTAAAATTGTTAATTACTGAGGATGGGAATTACTCCGTTGTAATTGGAAAAACTGCAGGCAATTTAGGGGCCAGTTTTGTGGTGCAAGCCACGATTGTGGGGCTGCGCGAAACCACTATAACTACAACCACAGAAACTATGATAACCACAACTATAACCACTACAAAGAAACTTTTCTCATAGTAGACCAACGTTTCAACCCTCTAAAAGAAGGAAGGCAAAGTCGTCAGAAAAATATGATGGATAGAGCTTCTATTTAGGTGACCTTCTCCACGGTGAGTTCCCAGTTGCAGTTGGCAGAGTTTACCTGTATATACCAGTTACCACGGGGAATAGCCGCCACGTAGAACTCGAATGTCCCCTGCTCCTCGTAAACCGAGCCCCTCTTATAGAAGACATCTTCGCCCACTTCGTATAGGTACCATAATAAGGCGACGTATTGTAGGTCGGCCCTAGCCCTTATAGTGATTTTTATCTTCAGGTCTGATGTCGCTTCGAGAGTAAAAGGCGGCGTATCCTTGGAGCCGCTGCCCCTATCTCTAACCAACACAGTTCCAGAAACAGCAGGATAAACTGTTGACACCACTGTCGTGGTCGAAGTCGTGGTTAATGTGGCTGTGGTTTTGACGGTGGAGACGCTGGTGGTGGTTGAGGTCAACGTGGTCCGCATAGTGACAAAAAATGTGGTGGACCGCTGGAGCGTCTGGTACGAGGTCACCGTTACAGGTAGAGTTGTTGTCAGGAGTTTGGTCTCTGTGCTTTTGCTTGTAACCGTATTAGTCTGGACTATAGTGCTGGTGGAGGTTACGGGAAACAGAGTCGAGCCGCTGAAGAAACCCGCCAACAATCCTATAACAAGTAATACGATAGGTAAAACCCTCACAGAGCTCATGATGTATAAGGAATTTTCTAAGAGTTAAGCTTTTCAAAAGGTAAATGTCCTCTCATCTCCTAACCGCAGCAGAGACACGTCGGAAGCTGTCGCTAAAGTATGAAAGTTATGAATTCCGTTATCGAGGTAGCTTATGAGTTATCGTGAATCTCTGGCTCTCCCATTCTGGCCTAAACAACTTTTATTCATCGGCTATTAGTTAAACTCCGTGAGCAGGAAGAGAAGTGTCCTCAAGGTGTTGCCTTCTCTGCCTCCGTCTGCGTTCTCAAGCCTTTTCCCAAACTTCTGTATACAGGTCTCGTCTTCTTCTCTCGAGGAGCTTTCGACCGACGCAAGGAAGTATGATGACGTCGTTGTCTATGTCCGGCATCCGCCGACGGTTAAACTGTTGGAGAAATGGTTGCCAAGGTTCATGGTCGGGGATTCCGCGGAGGTTGGTGGAGAAAGGTTCTATGTTGTTTCTGCTCCGCAGAGGCCTCCGGTCTCGGGACAAGACGTTCCAGTAGACGAGAAAAATGTACTAGTTCTGAAATGCGTGGCCGCGAAAGGTATCTGGCTTTGACTATTTTTCGTCAAGGTAATCTAGGGGCAGGGCGAACCCTGAGCCTGTTTCAATGTCTAGGTATATTTTTTCTCCGCTCCATTTTCTGGGCTCAGTCCCGATGTGGATTATCGCTCTTCTGTCCCCTAGCCTGATGCTTTTTTTTCTGAGTAAGAGCAGGTGGTTAGGCCCCTCGCCCCAGACTTTTCCGAGCATTTTTGCGAAGAAAGAGTACGACCTCGCTGCTAGAATGGCTGGGAAAAGGTTTTGGGGCGGGAGGATTCTTCTGTATCTCGGCCTCTCCCCCTCATACCATAGCCAGAGATAGAGGCCTTCACCGCATAGGTTTGCGGCTCTTATCAGTAGTAGATAGTATTCTCCGAGCAGCTCTTCCAGAGCCTGAAACGCTTCCTCACTCTCTATTCTGTAGAGGTTTTCGCCAACTTTTGTGCCGTAGGTCTGTATCTTGACTATTGCTGCTCTGCCTCTGCTGTCGGGGACCACCCCATCACGTTCTCTGTATACGCTGAGCACTTCGCCGAAACGCTGGTCATACGGGGTAATGTATCCCAGATGCATATGTGTGGCTGGAGTCTTCGCGCCTGTGCTGAAGTACACGCCTAGTGTTCCCGGCAGAAGCACCGGGGACAGCATCTGGATAGGGTATCCTGTCCTCCTGTAGACAGAGGCCGCGTAGCCGTTCACGAGCCCCGCAAGCCTCAGATAATCGCCGTGAGATATTTTCCTGAACTTCTCAGCCATTTTCTCGGGGATACCGAGATAATCCACATCAACTCTATCCGGTTTCTCGAGATTGACATAATCTGTGAACCTGCCGCCTTCCTCCGCGTCGTCGAGCCTGATAAAGACGGTATGATAGGGGCTTACTGGGTTTACCCAATAAGACATCTTGACATATATCTGCCCCTCTATGCGGTAGAGGAGAGGCGTTGGATTATTCATCCAATAGACTGGGTCAGGCGCTTTAACCACCTCGCCCGAGGCTTTCATGAACCTGATAAAGTCCTCGCCTTTGACGGGGAGTTGGCTCTCCTCCTCACCAAGGTCTTCGAAAAACTTGGCCACCAGAGCGTCCTCAAACCCCTGGTCGATAAGGGACCCGATAAACCTGACGGCCTGCGTCAGAGCTGCAAGGTTCATGGCATGATACTGTGCACCGGGATATCCTTGTCTAAGAGTATCCTCATACCATCCCAGCTCCTTTTGATGCATTCGGAGTAATCTGGTGAGCTTAACCACAATAGCCAATTCACATAAACCATCTCATACCAACGTAAAAATGCTTTCTGGCCTAGAAGCTAACGAGGCCGAAGCGTCCATAGCTCATACCCACGTTAGCGACAAGTAGCGCTATCGAAAGGCCCGAGAGGTAATAGATAGCTGGGTTGACGTGTCTGAAGCCCACATGCTCAAGCAAAGCCCTCAGCATCAGCTCGCCGTCAAGCATCTTTATCGGCAGCATGTTGAAGACCGCGACCCCGAGCGAGACAAGCTGAAGCCAGAAAAACAGCTTGAAAACAGCATGGGATAGGCCCGGTGGGGCTCCAAATCTAGGCTCTACAAAAGGCTCCGCGTCAACAACACCAAGAGACCTGAGGACGCTTGCGAGGCTCATCTCACGCCCGATGTGCTGCGGGCCGACTTTGTATGAGCGCTCTCCGCCATCGGTTACAAGGTTTATCTCCGCGGTGAGAGTGACTGTTCTCGCGATGGTTGCGCTGTTCACAGGCACCCCGTTCAGGCTCTTCACAACCTCACCCACCCGGACAACCGAATCATCGTCAACCTCAGTTACATAGAGGCCGGTCTCCACCATGGTGAAGAACGATAGAAGACAAGCTACTGCTACGAGGCCGACGGCTAGGTTGGCAAAAGAACCTACCGAGGCTATCCTCATCCTCGAACCAGGGCTAGCTGATTTGAATGCTTTCTCATCTGGCTCAACGAAGCCGCCTGGGAACACGAAAGCGAGAAAAACACCCGCTGACTTGATGGGTATGCCCTCCAGCCTCGCGACTATCCCATGCATGCCTTCATGAGTGACCAACACAACCACTAATGCTAGAAGCATGTAGGGTATGTTCTGAAGCTTGATGGTTATGCCCGGAATGAGCGGAACTACTACGTTGCGGACAGAGGCCTCCGCTGGCCTTAGCAGGTAGATGGAGAGATTGTTCAACAAAATGTAGAACGCGAAGAACATCATACCGAAGCCGAGCACCACGGCAAGCTTAGATACCAGCCTCCACAGCCTCGGCGCCTTCAACGCCATGCTGTCGAAGACTCCTTCAACCCGCGAAAACCTGTAGATGGCTAGGAAGGGGTAGATGGAGGCTTTCTTCGGCTTAACCATCTTAGCCATGAGGTAGAGCGCAAGCCATGAGCCCACAAGTCCTGCTAGAAATTGCTCCATCATCGGGTTTCGAGAAACTCTGATGGATAAAACCGGTTAAAGCCCTTTTCGCCTAAAGCCCTGAAAGAAGCTCCTCCATTGTGCGGCTCAAGACATCGTATGACTGCTCCCCCTCCAGTTTACGCATTATTGTCCCGTCTGGCCTGATGAAGAAGTATGTGGGGGTGCCCCTTACGCCATAGTCCAGAAACACCTTCATCGTAGGGTCATAGACCGCGGTCCAGCCTATGCCATGCTTCTTCAGGAACTCGGCCGATTTCTGAGGTGTTGTGCCCTGAGAACCCAGCACAGTCAGGAAAAACACCTTGTCGCCGTAGCGCTCGTGAAGGGCCTCTACCGTTGGCACCATCCTGTTACAGTGTGGGCACCATTCGAAGACAAACTCTATGAGGGTTGGCTTGCCCTTTAGGCTGGTGGATGAGAAAACCCTGCCGGTCAACCCGTCCGCGTTAATCTCTTCTAACGAGAAGGGGGGAGCCGCTGTGCTGACCACCACCTTGCTCTGGGGGCTTGGCGGCGTAAGGGTTAGGAAAAGCACTAAAGCGACTAAGGCCACGGCTGGGACGGCTGCTAGATAGCGCGTATGTCCGGCTTTCTTCTTCATAACAACATGCCAGTAATCGGGGGAATTTATCGGGATAGACACAGGCTTAAGCCGCCGTTTGCTGATGGCTCTGTCAACAAGTTGACAGCTCGGGCCCTATTAACTACTTATATGGAACTTTATGTCAAGCCTGTCAACTTGTTGACAAAACCCATGGAATATAAGTAGCTACAAATGAAATTTGTGGGACTGTCAACATGTTGACAGCAGTTAACCACAACCACCATTATAGGTTCGGCCTCCATACTTTTCACCACGGTCGGATTCGACTACGCTGTCACCCGGTTGAGGTTCATAGACCATGCTACCTCGTTGGCGGCTTTCTGCGACTCATTATCGACAGTACGGTTAGCGCCTGTCTCATGTCTCCCTGAGAGTATCTTGCAACTCTTAACACGTCTCTGGCGCTCCTGAACCCGTTGCTCCACATGGTTCTTCCCAAATTTCTCGCCGAATACTCGTCGAAGCCATACTCGGTGAAAATCCTGACAGCTACTTTCTCGAAGTCTCCTGAATCATACTGAGGCAGGTACAGTATCATGAACCTATCCAGAACCTCGGCGGGAATCTTCTCAAGGTAGTTGGCAGTCGCTATGACAGTTGCGAGACATGTCCGGTCAGCCTCGATGTTTCCCTTCAAAACGCTTATCCGACCGGTCTGCATCAAGCTAAGCAGCACGTCATAGTCGGTCTTAGCCATTTTATCGAGCTCGTCTATCAGAACCAGCTCAACCCTCTCCCCCGCTTCCAGCAGCTTGTTGCGGAGTCCTGCTTTGCTGACCTGGCTGCCGAGCAGAAACAGCCTGTTCTCCGCTGGAACCTCTTTCTCAACCGATAGAATAAGCATTGTCTTGGCTATGCCGGGCGGGCCGGCGAGCAGCACATGTATCCTATAATCTCTTCCAGTAAGCTTGGTGCGCCTCATCATCTCGATGCTGCGCTCCAGCACCACTTTTACGTCGTCTAATCCCTCGACCATCCTAAAGTTGTCCCCCTCATAACGTATCTGAAGATGAGGCAGGGTGCTGGCTCCTGACGCTGGGGCATCCTTGTCAGCTTTCCTACCTTTCCTGAGGAAGTCAAATAGCGGCGGCATAGACGACCTCCTCCACGTCTAACACCTCCTTTCCGACAAGCGTGTCCACGGATTTCTCCAGATATACGGTCAGGTATCTACCGCTTCTGCTGGTTCTGAGGACGACCGCCGGGTCAAGAGTCTGACCAAAATACCCCCTTAGCTGCCACGACGTGATGAGCACCGTCGCGCCCTGCCCGGTCAGAGAGCGGATAAAGTGGTTGAAGACGGCGTGTTTCTCACGCGCGTAGCCCGGGTTCTCGAGGTATAGCAGGTGGAACGGGGCTGAGGCGCTGTCTACAACCACGAGGACTAGAGGAGGGTTTAGGTAACGGAGTCTGCTGTTTATCTCTGCGAGCTTCTCTAGGAACGGGTTAACCTCGTGGCACTCGTAGTAAGCGACGCCCTTTGGAGGCGATGTAATCTTCGACTCCGTGTCGAGGTAGAAGACCACGCCTCCCCGCGAAGAAAACAGCTTAGAAGACGCTATGCAGATGCTTGTCTTGAGGCTGGCTGGAGGGCCGTAGACGATGTTAACCCTTCCTACGGCCCATCCGCCCGGCAGTAGATTGTCCAGCTTCTCTATTCCCGTCGGAATCCTGAGCAACCGCAGCCTCCTCCTCGCTCAATAGCCTCCTCCTCATCTCGCTCTCCAGAGGCATGGGCTTCGCGCCGTCGACGGGCACTAGGCCCTTTTCCGTGAGCCTCATGTAAATGCCTATGTTGTCAGGCTTCTCACGATGCGCCTCGACGACGAAGAACCTGAGGTCTCCCTGAAGCCTCCATATCCTCGCTATGACCTTGGCTATGTAGCCTAGAAACCGGCCGCCGATATAATCCTCGCCATATGTTCCTAAGACGATGTCAACATCCCTTATATCTACAATCCCTTTCCTCGCCGACTTCTCCAGCTCCCGGATTTGGTGCTGTTCGAAAGCCTTCTTCGCCTTCGAGGCGCTCCACGAAGTGAAGATTATGCAGGCCCCTGTCTGGGAAGCGTAGTTCAGCAACGTCTTGGCCTCCAGCTCAAGCTTCCCCATTAGCTCGCGGGCGATGCTGCCGACATGCTCCGGCGGAGCGCCCATGACGCGCTGGTGATAGTGCCATGCAACGGAGTCGACCACATATAGGCCTATGTCATGTGTTTTCCTGAGCTGGTCCCAGTCCTTCATTATCACGGCATGCTGTTCAGAGAGCTCGTTCGCCTTGAATATCTGTATCCGCGAGATTATACGGGGTATGTCGGCTTCGTGTACGCCGCTTGCAGAGGCGAGGTTGTAGAACCTTAGCTGGCTCACGCCGCCGCTTTCTGTGTCGAGGTATAGAACAGCCTTATCCTCATCCATAGCAGTGCGGAGAGCCGCTTGCATAGCGAACGTGGTTTTACCCGCTTTCTGGCTACCGTAGACAAGCATGATGCTTGAGCGAGGTATTCCATACATCAGATCGTCGAGGGCCTTGACGCCGGTGCTCATGTAGAGTTTGCGTATTAGCGCCTCCATTTCACGCAGGCCTCCATACATCGCTGTTGGGGAAACCGCATTCAAAGCAGACAACCGCAGAGCCGTGAGACACGCCGCGGAGCGGGGCTAAGCAGTTGGGGCAGAGCAGGACCTTGATGTGTTGAAACGGTGGGTCGAGAGAGGTTACGGGAACCAGAGCGCTCACGGGGTCGCCTACACGGGCCCATTCATGAGATAGCTTAGCCGTGCTCTTATCAGGTATTGCGACTCTCGCTTCGGGAGAGGCCAGAATCTCGTGGAGAGGTCTTGAGTTCTTGGAGCTCTTGAAAACCTTCGGCCTCCAGTCCAGCTTCTCAGCTACGTCTCTTATCGTGGGCTGGGCCTCGCTGGCCTGTTCATCGGGTCTGGAGTCGGCCTCCTTGTCGGGTTTTTTGCCGATTTCGCCGAGCTTCTTGAGGACGCGGGCGGCCTCGCGCGCAATCTTCTTTGAGACCTGCTTTTTCTCTTGGCCTCCCCCGCCCCCCGCCTTGTCCACGCCGCCAGCCTCTTTATTCTCAGGCTCCCTCTTCTTTCTGCCGTCGACGACCTCTATGTCGTCGGATATATCTATCCCGGCGTAGAAAAGCACCCGCCTTATCTCCTCATGGGAGACTCCAAGTAGCGCGGCTGCGGCTCTATACGAGCCAGCAACCTGACGGGCTTTCTGGTATACCGCAGCCTTCTCATGCTCATTAAGGGTTTTCTGCGTCACGTTCTCGGTAAAACTGGTAACCAGAGCCTTCTTGTCATTATATTTTACCACCTTGCAGGGCACCTCATTCCAGCCGAGGGCTCTGAGAGCATATAGCCTGCGGGAGCCGCAGATTACTCCATATTTGCCGTTTTCAAGGGGCCTCACGATGAGCGGGTTAAGCAGCCCAACCTCTTTTATGCTCTCCATAAGGTTGGAGACATCTCCTATGTCCACCCGAACATTCATCGGGTCCGGGGTCAGCTTATCTATCGGAATCTTTTCCTGGACTATTTCCTCCTTTTTTTCCTCGCCCATCCTTACATCACTTCCTCATAAAAGATGTATTTAACCAGAGAAGGCCCTGAAAGTGCGGACACCATTAACCAGTTATAAGCAACATTTCCTGTCAACATGTTGACACCCAGAATCAGCCAACACCTCTCCTCGAAGCCTCGACAATCCTAGCCGCGACCGCTGCACCTATCAGCGGTATTTTCTCCAGCCGCTCGACGCCTGCCGCGGCCACGTCGGCGATGCTCCGGATGCCTGCGTTGTAGAGGGCCCTAGCCCTAACCCTGCCGATGCCCGGCAGCGAGCATAGCGGCAGCAGCTCCTCCCTGACACCGTGCTTGATTCTCTCGGAAAGAATGAGAAACACCTTTGACGCCTGACGTCGTCCGACCATTACGGCAAGCTCAGAAGCCGCCTGAGCTATCCACGAGCCAGACTCGCTTAGGACATGGATGTCCCCCGGCGCGGCGCCAAACCTGCTACCTATAGTGGCCTCGCTAATCTCCTCAATCCACGCCTTGAGGACGCTGGCCTTTGCGATGGCTGGGCCGTCGAAGTCGTCGTAGTCCCTGAACCAGTCGAGGGCAGGCTGTATATGGGATAGAAGCTCGATGTCGGGTGTGGAGCAGATGGTCAGGAGAGCAACGTCGTCAGCCTTCGGACCTGCTTTCTCAACATCCTCAAGCCTCGAAAGGATTATGCGGGCCGACAGCGGGTCGATGTAGAGGTCTGCAACCCTCTTGCCGAGTCGGGTAGCCGCCCACCCACCTTTCTCATGCTTGATGAACTTAGCCGCCTCGAGGTATGAGACGGCGCTCTCCACCTTATCCATCAAGCCACGCTCCTGTCTATATGCCAGAGTCCTCTCGAAGAAAGTTGTCAGCTCTTGGTGACCCGAGTAGCCGCTCGCCACGAGGCCGAGGATGTGGAACCTCAGCCTCCTCTGGTCAGGCAATGTGCTCACAACCGGCTCAAGCTCCCCGTTGACATACCTCTGCAGAAACGCGCTCCTCTGCCTAGAGTTCTTGGCGACTATCACTGCGAGCCCCTCTCTATCGAACCCCGGCCTACCAGCCCTGCCGGCTAGCTGCTTATACTCCATGACAGTCATGTCCTCGGCGCCCCTCTTAACATCAGGCACTATGACCGCGCGGGCGGGGAGGTTTACGCCCGCGGCAAGTGTTGGCGTCGCGACTATGGTCTTTAGAAGCCCTTTCCTGAATCCGCTCTCGACAGCGGCCCTCTGCTGAGGCGATAGGCCGGCATGGTGGAAAGCCGCTCCCTGCCTGATGCAGCGGGCGAGACGTGATGAGAAGTCGCCTCCGTCGTAAACCTCCTCAGCCAGAGAAGCTAGATGCTCAGCCCCGCTGCAGAAAGGCCTGAGGGCTGATGCGATGCTCTCCGCCAAGCTCTCCGCCACTCTCCTGCTCGAGGCAAAAACCAGAGCCTGGCCACCCTCTGAAACAGTTTTCAGGACAAGGTTTTTCACAGGGTCGCCGCTCAGCCTCGGCAGCTTCTCAGTAGAGCCGTCGGCGTAGTGGAGCTCGTCTCTATCATGCTGGTACACGGCCTCCTTGAGCGGGACAGGTCTCCAGCTAGTGGCCACCACGTCAGCGCCCGCGAAGTCGGCAAGCTCCTCAACATTTCTGATTGTGGCGCTGAGTAGAAGGAGCTGGGCGCCGGGAAGCTCGGCGAGTATGCGGGTCACAAGCATCTCAAGCGTCGAGCCCCTCTCCTCGGCTGCAATCAAGTGTACCTCGTCCACGACCGCGAGCGACACAGACTTTACCCACGAGGCTTTGTGTCTGAGGACGCTGTCCATCTTCTCATTGGTCGAGACGATGATGTCGTAGCCGCTTAGCCACTCTTCTGGCTGGTCATAGTCCCTGCTTACGGCGGCAACCCTGTAGCCTTCTCCGAAAAGCTCCTCGAAATACTGCCTCTTCTCACTCGTTATAGCTCTCAACGGAGTGAGGTAAACCACCTTGCCTCCTTTCTCCAAATGCTTAGACGCCGCCAGCGCGGCTAGCAAAGTTTTTCCGCTCGCCGTAGGAGTCGCCACCAACAGGTTGCGTCCGTCGAGCAGCCCCTTAGAGACCGCCTCGGCCTGAGGCGGGTAGAGCTGCTTGATACCCATGGACGTCAACTTCTCAGCCAAGTAACGGGGGATAGGGAGCTCGCTCACCATCAATCAGCAACCACCTCGGGCTTTGACCATCCCAGCTCCGGAAGCTCCGTGACCTCAACCATCCTAGCGTCTACGCTTTCGCCGGGTAGGAATGAGAGGACCCTGGCGTATAGGTTGCCCAGCATGTCCCTAGAGAGAGACACCACCTCGCCGACGTAGTAGGTTCTGCCACCGCATTCAAGCCCTCCTACCCCGACCCTACACGGGCCCACGAATACTTCATGGCTGTATGCATCCCTCCAGAAAACGATAGGGCGCCCCTTCCCACCGCATTCCTGACAGGGGGAGCTGCCTTGAAGCCCTGTCTCGAGATAGGTGCCGCAGCTTCTGCACCTCATTGACCAGAGGCAGGGCAGCCGCCGCCAGATGCTCGGCTTCCCGCGGAAATGTTTAACGAGGTCGTACTCCTTGCTGCTTATGAGGAGCCACAGGGCACCGTCCCTGTCGACATACGCCCGCTCCAGCTCGTATAGAGGAAGCCCGAGCACCGGCTGTACACCGTAAGAGGCCAGCCTCTCCCTCATCCTACGCCCCTTCACCACGAAGTCCACATAGGTGACTCTATGCATCCATGAGGTGAACGGCCCTACCATGAAGCGACCCAGCCTAGCCACTTTCCTCCACCCCGCTGTCAACATGTTGACGGCTTTCCTCACCGGCTCCCTCGGCTATCGACTCTGAGAAGGCTATCACCCTCTCAGCCAAGCTTATCAAGAGCTCGGCGGCGTCAGCCATCCTCTTCCTATCCTCCTCCGAAACCGGTTGACCATCTGCCGCCTGTTTCGACAGTCTCTTCGCCTCTATGTTGGCGGCATAGAGACGCCTAGCCTCCTCCTCGGATATCTTCACCAGCCCCTTTTCCGCGGCTTTTTCCGCGAGGTCTGGTAGATGCCCCTTCTCCACGCCTGTCAAAGCTTTGAGAGCCGATACAGCGGCTTTGTAGGCTATACCGACCGCGGTCACGCTGTCGCCTCTAAGCAGCCTCATCCTAGCCCTCTCGACCAGCCTCATGGATTCGCTGAAGTCCCCATCCTTAGTCTTCTCAGTTACCTGCCGCGAGAAGGCTGAAAGCCCTGTCTGTAAACCAGCAGAAGGCTGCGGAGGCTGCTGCTCCTGCTCGCCCGACACATGCTTCTCCGTCCTCGACTCCCAGTCCTTGATGGCGTGTTCTCCCAAGCTGGTGAGTCCAAGCACCCCGGCTGGGTCTCTGACGGCGTAGCCTTTTTCCAGCAATAGAGCAAGTACCCTCTTAGCCCCCTCCCCGGCGTAGCTTTCAACAGCGTCGTCGGTGGGGGTCTGCAGCCTCTTAACAGCTTTCAACACCCTGTAGCCTGTTTCAGCCAAATCGCCGAGCTCCGCGTAAAGCAACGTGTCCCTAAAAGCCGCTAGAAGATGCTCCCTCAGGAGCTGCGCATCCCTCTCAGCCTCTTTCCCCAGTGCCTCGAGGTCAGCGACAGGGACGGAAAGCAGCTCTCCCTCGAACACAGCCGGCCCCTTCCCCGCAATGGCTCTGGTGTAGACCAGAGCATGTCCAACAGGCATCTCAGCAGGGTTAACCTCCAGACCCACCCTCTCAGCCAACGCCCTCCTTACATGCGACGGGCCCCGGGTCACGATATAGGTGTCAGCGAGATCCATCAGCTCTGGAGCCAATAGCCCGGTCGATGAAACCATCACGAACCCCGTGCCCCTCATCCTCTCAACAGCCTTTATGGTCCTTAGCCATACATGTCTAGCGTCGTATGGAAGTATCTGAAGCTCCGGAAGCCCGAGCTCGGCGCTGTCGAAAACAACAACGCAGCCCGGGAAGAGGTTCGCCGACTCGTAGAGCAGGTACATGCCTATGAAGAGCTGGCTCGAGGGGCTTAGGTGGCCGAGGTCGATTACGAGCTGCTGCCAGTTACCTGAGAAAAGCTTCTCAGGCTCTGGATTTCCTTCGCCGAACAGCGAGGACACCATTCCAAGAGCGTCTTTGAGCCGCGCCGACCCGGTTGGCCCATACTCTGCCACAAGCTTGTCCACGTCGTCGGGTTTCATCTGGGCCCCGCCGAATTTCTCGAAGAACCTTATCAGCATCCCTGCCTCGGCAGTATCCAAGCCGGCTGCGACCGCGAGCGGGACCGCGATGTTCTCCGCCCATCTTCTTACGGCAAGCCTGTCGCTGGACGGGGGCTTCAAGATGTTCATCGAAATCTTCCCGAAACGGATAAGCTTAGCCCTCTCCACAGCCGCCGCCATATACGGCGAACCTATCGATACAATCCTGAGCCCGGCCTTTACAGCCGACCAGATTACTGTCCTCGCCGCGATTATAGACTCCTCTCCAAGGACGATGACCCCGCTCCTGAGCGCTGATACGGGTAAGCCGGCTTCCCCGCCTCCAAAGAGCCAGCCTCTCCCGGTTTTCACCACGGCTATCGGCCCCTTCGGCACATTTTTGGAGAGTTTTCTTGTCTCTCTCACACCAGTCTGCGTCACGGGCCTTGATAGAAGGCTGGCCCTAGGCCGCGGGTTGCTCCGCCACAGTAGCCTGTTAACCACATAGACGCCGGCGACCCCGCCGACTATGAAGGAGAAAACGGAGGCCGCCAATGGTGAGGACGATGCTATTGCGAGAGAGATTAGGGCAGCAAGCATGATGGCTATAACAGGCGCGATGATGCCTCTGAGAAGCCCCATGAACGACCTGACGCCGAAGAAGAGCAGCCAACCGCCCGGGATAAGCATAGCCACGACAAAGATTATGACGAGCCCTATCAGCGTTACAACTGCGATGGAGGCCAGCACAGGCTGCATGAACATGAACAGCAGCCCGCCCACTATGAAGCCCGCACCATACTTAATCGTCGACAAACCTCAACCTCCTCGGTTCCCTTCTACTCCCACGTTTAGCCAACGACAGGAACGAGACGATGAACACGGTTAGCGGCAGAGAGTATAGCAGCCACGACGGGTTCAGCGCGGCTGTGGCGAGGCTTGAGAAAAGCACCAAGGCGAAAGCTGTCTTAGCGGATATAAGCCCCTTAGGAGAGTCGTAGTCAGGTTCTCCGCCTGCGGCGCTACGGCCCCTCGGGCGAGGCGGGGCCACCGGCTCACGGCCGCCTTGGCTCGCTAAGCTGTCGTAAAGCCCCTGCATAGATATGTAGTCCTCGATATAGTTGTCGTCCTCAGCCACTTCCACCACCTCGTTGCCCAGAATGTTTTATGAAAAGTTGACCAAAGATGTCAGGCTTCACCCTATCCCCCACCTTTTTCAACAAACCGTAACTCACCATTTTCTCGACATCATTCTTCTCCAACCCATCCAAACCACGTTGATGAACAACAACATTGTAAAACCTTTCCAGAAGGTCTAAAGGAATACTCTCAAACTTTCTCCTAAGCTCCTCGCTCCTGATGCCCTGTAGAGTCGCCTGCCTAATATTCTCCAACTCGACCGAGGCTGATGGAGCCTCGGCCCGCTGCCCAGACTCATCTCCGTCGCTTTCCACAACTCCATTAGCGAACCATGCCCCGGACGTTAGATTGATAGACTGAAGTAATGGGGGTTTCGCGGCCTCGTCCATAGACATACCTGTCCCTGCCGCTGTGCGGACTCGGTGGGTTAGACATTTTCCCGTAGACGCTTTCACGTATCCGCAGCCGCAGACGGGGATGTTGATTCCGCCTTTGCCCTGCTCCTGTGTCAGAAAAGCTCTCCTCATCCTGAAGATGTATCCCTCGACTATTGCCCGCTCGCTTTTCTCTATGTACTGCTTGTACTTGTCCGGGGTGGGCATCTTTATGTAGGCCTCGCCCTTGTCGAGGTCGTTGATTAGCCTGACTATGCTGGACGGCGCCACTCCCGAGAGCACATGCACATCCTCTGGGCTTGGTGTGTTGAAGACAACCCATCTGAAGCAGCTCTGCCTTATTCCGTCGGAGAAGTCAGAGAGCCTCTGCGTGGAGAGTATAAGGGCGACGCCGTAGCTCCTGCCTGTGCGAACAATTTCCTCCAGCTTGCTCTTGCTGGAGGCGTCCCTGCCACCCCATCGCTGTGTGGGCCTCGTCACCAGATATGCTTCGTCGACCACGACCACTACCGGCTTGCTCGACAGATAGGCGAGACTCGACCTTTTCTGCATAACCTTGTGAAGCTTCCTAAGCAGGAGCTCGAGCACAATTGCCCTCATTTTCTCGTTAACCCATGCAAGGTTAACCACTATCAGCGGCATGTGCTGCGACCCCTCTACAAGAGACGCGTAAACCTCTGCCGGCTCGACTCCGGATGACCTGAACACCTCGCCGAGGTCGCTGAGCTTAGCAGCTATTCCCTGAAGAGCGTCCTTGGTCTGGGGCCCGTACTTGACCTTTCCAGCGAGAACGTCGGAGAGCAGTTTATTGATTTCCACGACGAGTTTCTCGTAGGTCAGCGGCTTCCCAGACTCCTTTATCTTAGCAGCCGCCTCGCGTATGAAGTGGGCCTGCTTGGCGCCGACCTCCTCGATGACCGAAATGCTGTCCATCAGGTCCTCCAGCATCTCATTCGGAGTCTCGTTGGAGGCCCTAGCAAAGGGGTTGACGCCGGCAACAGAAGCGACTAGGATGGAGGCCTTGCCGCTGTCGATTAGCTTTCGCTCGTAAATGGCCTCGGTAAAGTCACCCTTCACATCGAAGAGTATGATGGGGTAATGCTCCATCAACTGCGTTACGAGGCTGTAGACTGTGGTTGTCTTACCTGTGCCGGAGCTGCCGGCTATAATCAGGTGAGGGTTGAAAACATGTTTGCTGACGGTCGGCGAGTAGCATACCTCTACCGGTACAGGGATGTTTTTGACCACTAGGTGGCGCCTAACATCTGCTGAAGAGCCTCCGCCCCTGACCACCTGCTCAACCATCATCACTGTCTTGACCGCGTATCCGAGTATAGCTACTCCCCCCTCAGCGCCATCCCCGGTGTAAACATCGTTTCTCACACGGTTGATGGTGTCCCGCTGCTCCTTGTACGCGTACAGGAGCGCCGCCAAGTTCACAAGCGGCACGTAGAACACGTTGAAGATGACGAAGAGATAGGCCTTGTAGAACTCGAGGCTCAGCAGCATCAACGCAAGCACTATGTCAAGCACCATCATGAAGACAAAGTAGCCGGGGCCGAGGAGCTTCAACGCCCCTGTCACCGGTCCTATGATGGCCGAGAAGAACGAGGCCCCCTCGGAGGAGGCGATGAGGTATAAGATGAACGCCACAAGCACCTTGACTACCCAGGCCGCCCTATAGCTCGTGGATGGAACATGAAGGGGGGCGTTTCCCCTCCCTATGTAGAGGACGAAGGCCGCGATTACCGCCACCAAGTTTATGCCGATTAGCGCCATGCCCAGAGGCGTAACAAGGCCGAACATGTCTATCGGAAGCCCACCCAGCATCACCACATCCCCCTCCGCATAGCGTAAATCATGGAGGACAGCATTACCGAGAACGCGGCCACGGAGGCGAGTGTGAACCATCTGACGCCCAGTGGAAACTCCCTCTTAACGGCCTCGTCGCCGACGTATACCTCGACCCTGAAGGTCGCGGATGGGTATGTGAATATCCTCCAAGAAGAGCTGGCCACTCCGTCTTCGCCGGTTACTAGTTCAACGCTCTGCAGAAGCTCTGCATACGTCACCCTTAGCCGAGTGTTCGCCAAAGGCCTGCACCTAGTATAGTCCATCGCGACGGTACCGTTTGGAAGAGTTACCCAGCACTGTCCGCCGCTTCCGACAAGGTCCTCGACCACCATCACCCTGAACTCGTAGGGCCATAGGATGTGGGGCTGTTGCCTAGAGTCGTAGAACACTATGATACGCGTCGGGCTGGGCGCATCACCTTGGACGTCGCCGTGAACAATCAATGGAAAGACCGCGGCTAGGAGTATGACCAGAGCCAGTTTAAGCAGCTTCATACAGCATCTCCCTCCTGCTCATCCTCCTTCTCACAAGAGCTCTCTTGTCAGGCTCTATGCGGAAGAACAGGGGCCTCGGGTCGACGCTCCACTTGAGGAAGGCCTCGCCTGTCCCGAAGCCTTCCAGCCTTCTCCTCTCCTCGTCTGTCAGGTTAAGCAGCTTCTGGGCGTTCAGGGCCTCGCCCGGGTTACCGTAGCCGAAGGCAATCGTTGTAGAAACGAGGGCCGCCACGGTCGGGACACCTCTTCTCTTAGCCATGTCAGCTTCCTGAAGCAGGTCATCGAGCAGATGGGTTATCATGACGTAGCTTGTGCCGAACTTTCTCTCCTCCCTGAGATGAGTACCGAGAGGGACTTCGCCGGCTTTTCCAAGCAGGAACTTGTGGCCCTCGTCGATTATCACCATAAGCCTCACGCCCTCCTTGACCTCTTGGCTGAGCATGTAATCATGTATGTGCTCGAGAATGCTCCAAGTGATTAGCCTCTGCATGTCGTCGCTCATACGCACCTGCCCGCCGCCCGACTGGGCGCGGAAACTCACTATCACTACACCCCCCTCCACCAGCAAATCCTTCAGCAGCACATCGGTCCTATCGAGCGCGAAAGCGCCCTCCGCATAGGGCCTCAGCCTCCGCTCTAGGTCAAGCAGCAGCGTCACCGCGGCGTCGAGCTCAGGAGAGCCTCCCCGCGAGATAACCAGCTTCTCAGCCTCTCTTCTCCTCCACGCAACGTATGCATAGAGCTGGGCCATTGTGCATTTAGACAGGTTCTCATCCCTCCATGTGGAGGGGTCCGAGTCATCAACTCCGCCTATCCTCTTGTACATCAGCTTAAGCCCTTGGTAGAGTATGCTGGATTGGGTGGGCTGAAGCGGGATAGCGTTGGGCAAAACCGCGTCCACGAACCTGCTTATCCTCTGCTCAGGGGCTAGGCCTGAGAGAAGCAACGGGTTGTATTTCTTGTTGCAGAGGTCTATGACGGTGACCTTCAAGCCCATGGAGCTGAGCTCGTCAGCCTCGGCGGCGTATTCTCCGGCCGGGTCTATTATGATGACGGCGGGAGGCTTCCCCGTGCCAGAGTATTTGCTGAGGCCATCTATCCTGAAGAGCAGCGTCTTTATCAGGGTGGATTTGCCGGTGCCGGGAGAGCCTAGAACAAGCATATGCGGGTTATGAAGCATCGATGGGTTCCAGTACACAGGCCTGCCATACTCGTCTCTGCCGAGGTATACGCCGTCCTTGGGCATTATTGGCCGGCGCCTGAAAGCCAGCGGGCTGACGGCGACAAAGTCTCTCGTCAACGCTTTGACAACCGGTATCGGGTTGGGGTCGAAGATGCCTCTCCGCGGCTGAGGCAGGTACATGAACCTGTGGCAAAGAGCAGCTCCCCAGCCGTCCCCCACCTCCTTAGTGGAGAAGTTCATCGTGTCCAGAAGGCTACGCGCCTCGTGAACATGTTTATCCAACATGTCGAGCTCTTTCCAAGACATTGCGGCGCTTCTGACCCTCACTTCAACCACTATGCTTATCACGTAAGGTCTCTCACCATGGCTGATTCTCTCAGCCACGTTCATGCTGCGCCCGGCCTTGAGGTAGCCGGACACAGCACCGCCTACCTGTGCATCCATTCCATAGAGGTCGGCGCGCGCCATCGCCATCCTCATGACGTCGCCGGCCGACTGCGGAACAATGTGTAACGCTATCCTGAAGTCCTTGAGCGAGTATATCAGGCTGTTAAAGGTGGCGAGGTACATGGGAAGCCTCCTGTCTATGTCACGCATCTCGAGGTCGCGGTTGTTGTTGCCCGTCACCGAGACATACCTCGACGCCACCCACTCGCCCCCCTCGCGCCTCAGCAGCACACCTTTCTCCAACAGCCTGTACTCCCCGTTGCCCAGAGACCAGTGCATATGGGTTAAGCCGGAGAAGCATAGCGGGCATGACGCCTTCTTCACCATCAACGCAGCCCTAACAGCAGCAACCACCCCAATCAAGCTGCTTAGAAACATGGTGAAACCTAGGGTGCCCAGCCCCACGCTGAAGAAGGTGGCCACGGCCGAGGCCGCCGACGCGGCTCCGAGGATTATGACATGCATTATGTTTGGCTTCAGCGTTACCCTGTCACCCATCACCGGCTTGTGGTTCATGTAGCTGCTGTCATCTATGAGCACCATGCCGATGCCTTCGAGGGTTGTAGCCAAGGTTTTCGCCGCGGTTTCGACGCTGTGTGCGGCCCCCTCCTCGTCGCCTTCAACAACCTCTGAATAGAGAATTATGTAGGCATATTCTCCCTGCGGCGACCTGTCTATGACGAGCTTCGCCTCCACGTCAGATAACCCCTCAATGGCCTTGACCATCCTATCCAGCAGAAGCATCCGCTCATGCTCCGTCGTGGTCTCGAAGTTCTTCTGAATATCCGCTATCTTGAGCACTTTCACGGCATAGCCCCTGCTCCTAGACCTGTCCTCAAAAATCAGCGTCAGCTCCTCAGGCCGCCTAAGCCCGTCGATAAGCCTCACAGCAGGCTGGACCTTGATGCTCACAGGCAGCTCGGACGCAACCGCATGCCAGAACGCCGGAGACTTCGTGTAGCGTTTAAGGTAACACACCGCGGCCGGATAGGCCCTGCGCCAGACAAGCGACCCAAGCACCAGCGACGGGAAGAATATGGCTAGGTAGGGCGTATAAGGGGCCAGCGAAGGGCTGAAGGAGAAGACCGCCAGCGTCACTATTATCAAGCCGCCGAAGAACACGGGGCCGATGCCGAGAATCTTGGCGAGGATGCCCATCGCCTTCACCTTCTCAGCCGCGCCACAATGACGATGAACAGGGTTGAGCCGGCCACGAGAGCACCCGGAATTAGCTGTCCGCTCAGGAGCAGCGCCCCGGAGAAAATGGTCCCTAAAATGATGAATTTATTGAGCTGAGGAGCAGGTGCGTTCCTCGTCCTCCTACCGGCGCCTCTTCTAAGTATGTCGACAGGCCTGCCATTTTCGTCCCTAACGTACTCGTCATATTCATCGGCCTCGGAGAAGTTTTCCCTAGGTAGCTCAGGAGCTGTGCTAGCCCTCTTCCTAACCCCAGACTTTAGTCTGAACTCTTCCTCTTCCATTCATTTTCACCTCCATTTTTTCCAGACTCGGCCCCAGCCTGCCCCCATTCTGGAGGCATCTGGGACTCAACCGTATCGCCCACATCATTCTCCTTTTTTCCAAAGTCTCCCCAACTCATGTGCTCCGAGACATCCTCTCTTCCCGCAGCCCACCACGGCACCTTGAACTCTCCATCTGATTCGGAGCCGACCCGTTCAACAAAAGAGGCGGCGTCCTCCCTCTTCCCCAGAGAATCGGCTACGCTGAAGAGCTCGTCCAGAGTCTTCGGGTCATCGGCCCCAGAGATGATTTTCTCCCGGAGGCTATCCATGTACTGCTGCTGGAGCTCGGACACTCCGGGGCCCGGCTGATAATCCGCTGGAGAGACGTCGTAGCCTTTCGCCGAAGCAGCATGGGCACGCGCACCCATCTCCTCCATCACCTTCATGAACTCGTCCAGCTCGTTCTTCGACACCTCATAGGTCCCCATGCTTGTCTCCACGACAATCCTGTCGCCGCCGTCCATGAGGTTGGTGAGCCTGAAGTCCGGGTCATACGGGTTGGCGACAATCCACATGTATTCCTCGAATCTTTCCTGGAACCTCTTGTAGTCCTCGGGGGTGCCGTAGGACCTGTGCATGTCGTAGGCATGCTTCACGTCGGAGGGGTCGCCGCCGTAGTCGTGCTGCCTTATCAGCGGCTGCTCAGCCGACCCCGCTGGATGGAGTATGCCTGTCCTGAACTCGGGCACATAGGCCGGCGTCACAAGAGGCTTCACACCCTCCGGCGAGAAGGGGTTGTTGTCGGCGGCGAGTGTGAAGGCGGCTGGAGCCCTTATCCTTCCGTCGAGCTGGTCCGAGACGTATCCGAAGAAGGCGCCGGCGCTCGCGTGGCCTGATGCTGACAGCCTCATACTCATCCAGCCAGCGGCCTTACCCACGGTCGGGGAGAGGATGCCCTCGATAAGGGCTGCGCCAACAACGTGTTTGCCGAAGTCGCTTCTCGCGAAGCTGTCAACCAAGGTAATCCTCTGCGACATCGTGGAGGGCTTCAGCATGTTTGCGAAGCCTTGTGCAACCTTCTCTGGACGCGCCTCAACAATCCTGCTCTGCTTAGCCCACCCGATGAGCAGGTCCGCCTTACGCGTAGCCTCTTCCAGCGAATAGCCCTTCATAGTCAGCCTCTCGGCGTAGGCGTTTCTCACGCTTTCGGCGAACTTCGGGTCGCTCCTGACCGCCGACATGGCGACGCGGACCGTGTAGCTCCTCGTCATGACGCCGAGGGCCAGCCTCTCGGCCCTCGCGACGATGCCGCCCCTGCCCTCAAGCTCCCGCCTCTTGTCCAGCATCCGCTCCATGATGCCTGAGAACCTTGTCCTCTCAGCGACCTTGTCCCATGTCTTTCTGTTCTTCTCCCTGGCCTCGGTGGCGGCTTTGAGGAGCTGGTTCTCCTGC
Organism: Nitrososphaerota archaeon; assembly: GCA_041641305.1. GTDB lineage: Archaea > Thermoproteota > Nitrososphaeria_A > Caldarchaeales > Caldarchaeaceae > Caldarchaeum. The sequence continues at coordinate 445,271 of JBEPYN010000002.1, forward strand.
CTCCTCTGCGCCCACCTCGCCAGCATATCGACACGCGCCATCCTCCGCACGGCGCCGGTGAAGGTTGTCATGAACTTGGCCGCGTGGGTTATGTTGCCGACCTTCCCGACCACGTACTTCATCATCACGCTCTGGCCACCGACGAGCGACTGGAAGCTGTCTATTATGATGGCTAGTAGGCCTATGGCGAGGCCTATCGCGAACGACTGCCCAATGAGCTCTGACAGGGGCTTGAGTATCCTCACGCTGCCGACATCGGTCATGAGGATGGGGAGAACGGATATCTGGATGTCACTGCCCGCATAGGTGCCCTTAGCATACTTGTATAGGATGGTGGAGACGGATTTCGCAAGCGGTATGCTTGTGTTGAATATTGTGGCGTTGTTCTCCCAGTGCTCTTCCCTATACCTGAGGAGCTCCGCGTTTATTCGCCTTGTCGCCTCGTGGCTCGGCCCGTCTCTGTACAGCCCTTGCCTGAAGTTCTGGTACCTAGCCCACTCGCCTCTAAAATTGTCCACGGAAATGCCTAGAATATTGTCGGGCACGTAGCCGCCTGAGGCAAGCTCACGCGTATACTCCCTGTCCTCGTCAAACTTATGCCACTCGACGGGGGGCAGGTAAGGCATGGACTCCGAGGCCGTGAAGATGACCCTGAAGCTGTAGCTGAGGCTGTCGGGGACCTCTGGATAACCATCATAACTGTCCCTGATTATTGTCTGGTTAGCGGTTACGAAGACTTTCTTCTGCTGGGTTGGGGCATTCAGCTCAAGAGGCTCGTTGCGGTCGATTGCTTCCACGCTCTGAGGCAGAACGTAGGGGCCGTAGCCGTCTATGAAGCCGGCTGCCTGTATCTCTGCGAAGCTCGAGTCCATGACGGTGTGGTTCCAAGAGGGTGGGTTTGATGTAAACGGTCTGAACTCGTAACTCCATGACGGTGTTCCAAGGCGTCTCTCGCAGATGTCTGTGCCGTTGACAGGGCCTCCATGTATCGGGTCTATGTGCCAGCAGACATCGTAGTCATCCATGTTGAGGTAGACGAAGTAGACGCTCTTGTTTCCGCTATAGTCTCCTCTTGTGTAGTAGTGCCATCTCCAGCAGGTTTCAACGGTTGAGGAGTTTCCGTCGGTCTCGCATGTGTAGGTCTCGTTTACCTGCCATCTGGTCTCCCTGACCTTGGGAAGGGTTATACCATATATGTTCAGGTCCTCTTTCTTGGTGCCCCAAGGCTGCTCCGTGAACCAGACGAAGGTTGTGTTCCTGTTGGCGGCGACCATCCACAGGCTCGTCTCGTTATAGAGGTTGGAGGCTTTCCAGAAGCTTTCCCACCTCTCTTTCCAAATCAGGTACGGGTTGCAGGAGATTGAGCCATCGTCCCATCCGCCGAAGAAGAACTCCCGGTCAGGGTCAGTTCCGGTGCAGGCCATGGCGCTAGGGTCAGGGTCCTCGGGAACCTTGTGAACTGTTATGTTGCGTGGAGAAGTGTCGTAGAGGGTCACCCACATGTTCAGGAACCAGACGCGCCTCGCGTAGGTTCCGTTAATCAAGGACATGCGGTAGCCCTCATCATAGGCGTTGTAGTATCCTCCGCCACCTGTGTCAAATATGGTCTTCTGAGGAGTCTTCAAAACATCTCTCATTATTTCTATTATTTGTTCGCAGGTCAGGTTGCCTCCGCGGGGCAGGTTAGCGCATACCTTGTCCCTGTCTATCTCGGGAGGCTGCGTAAACTCAGCAATGAGAAACGGGTACCACAACGTGTCGTTCTCCCTGTCATAAACCGTGTACCTCACGCCTCCCTCCATTTCGCCAACGGCCCTGCTGGCTATGCTAAGCTTCTGGATATCAGCGGCCTCCATGATGCTCTGTTCCACATAGCCCGGCGGAGGAGATGCCGCCACTATCGCGACCGGGAGGGCTAGAGTCAAAGCCGCTCCCAGCACCATCATTGTCTTCCCCGCTGTTCTCGCGAAAGGAATAGCGAAGAGCGCCGCTCCTATAATAAAGAGGGTTGGCGCGACGCCTTTAGCCAAGCCCACGAAGGCGACCACACCCTCCATGAAGACAACAACCCCCGACAACAGCTTGGCAATGAATATGAGCAGGTTGAAGACGGCGCCGAAGATGAAGCTCGCTATCGCGGACAGAAGTATCCCCACGCCCGAGAGCCAAGCCGGCAGAAGAGCAAGCATCACGATGGATTGCAACGTGCCGAGACTCATCGCCGCAAGGTTCACCGCCTTGAGCCACTCGAACGCCATGTCCCTGCTCGCATGCGCCGACGCAATGGCGTCGTCGAAGGTGGCCGTCAAGGGCAGGCTAACTCCCATGCTCTGCAGGTAACCTGCTAACACAGGCTTGAGCAGCGCGATGCTTCCGACGATAGACAGGATGGCAGCCGTTGACCAGCTATGCATCATCGCTGTCCACCCCCATCTCCTGAACTGGGGGAGCGGGAGGCTGAAGAGAACTAAGCCGGCTCCGTATACGAGGGCCGCAATCCCGAAGGCAATCTCAGCTTCGTTAGCCATTTCTCATCACCCGAAACCAAGCGAGGCTGCTACCCCGCCTATACCCTTGCTCAGGGCAGAGGCAGCCGCCATCACAATACCCCATCCAGCGAGCGAGCCCAAGGCGAACCTCCACATCCGCATGATGGTGTTGTCCTGAGCGTTAAGCAGCCAGCCCACGAGGTCGAAGACATTTTGAAAGGTTCTACCGAGGTCTGTGCTGGCGACATCGTCAAGACTGCAGGGCTTTGCCTCCCCAGCGCTGCAAGCTATCAGGCCTATGGCCGGTATGTAGGGGCCGGCGGCTGCGAAGGCCAAAGACGCCGCCAGAAGCCAGCCGCCTATACCCTTCAGCTTCCCACCGGGAACCGCTAAAAGCGCCACACCTATCGGCGCAAGGGCGACCGCTAAGCTTCCGAAAACGGTCAGGAACACCATCAGAGTGAAGCCTGTGATTAACGTGACAGAGAGCGCGAGCCCCGGCAGAGAGGCGATTACGCTAAAGATGTTGGCTATCGCCGGCCCCACTATAGGTATCAGAGCAGTACCCATTCCTATGCCCGTAATGATGGCCAAAATGGTGAAAGCCTTCATACCAAGCCCCATGTATATGTCAGGTAGTGAAGCACAGGGCGTCCTCTCCGCAGAAATAGCTTGGGACACCATGCCGACTATGCCGTTGAAGGAGTTAGCCGTCCCGAGGATAGCTATGAAGCCGGCTGAGACGAGGGCATAGCTGATAAGCTGTCCACCCCAAGAACTTCCATGACCTCCGGGTAGGGGCAGCTTGTGTAGGGCGAGTCCAATCCCATAGCCTATGGCTATAAGCGACCAAGCAACAGCCGCCCAGGCTCCAAGCCCGGAGTATTCGCAGGCTATCACGGATAACCACCTCTAACCATAAACCATATTTTGAAAAAATATGGAGGGGGTTGGCCCCAACATGTTCACCTACTAGAATCGGGGCACCTCCCATGGGCTGCTCGGCTGCGGCGGCGTGGTACCAAAGCCAGCGCCTGTCGTGGCCACGGTTGCGGCAAAGTAGAGCAGGTAGACGCCTAGGGCTGCCAGCCCGGCGAGTATCAGGGCGCTGTCAAGAAGCTGGCCGCCGGCGTCCTTGGTTCTATGGCTCCCCGTCGGCAGGAACTTTAATGCTAGACCTGAGCCCAGCAACGCAGCCGCTATCAGGAGCAGGAGCTGCCCAAACCCTGACACCGCGCCCTGAAACGTGTTGGCTATCGCCGCAGGCCCTCCTCCTTGCCCCGTCTGTTGAGCCATTGCAGCAAGCAGCAGGTGCGCGTTGGCAGCCGCTAGGCTTATGGTCGTGGTCGCGAGCCGCAGCCTACCGCTTCTCAGCCCTTTTACGAGGTTTGACCCTTTCCGGGTGTGGTGCTTCATGGCTTTCTCGAGACCATCCTCAAATACGATAATACTTAAGCTTTGGCTGAATCTGAACACTTTTGGTCGGCCACCTAGGTCGGCCAGTTTGGTCGGCCACTCTGGTCGGCCAAAGCTTATAAAGGAGCATTTTTCATATAACCCCGTTATGGCCGCTTCTTAATATAGCTATGTTCGCATTTTTCGCACTTGGCTCTATAAGCCTTTTATCACCATTTCTTTACTTTTTAATACTTTTTCAGGAATTTTTTGGTTATCTGGTATTTTTTTGTGTGCAAATTACCTTCCGCATTATTGATAAGCTTATCGGTATGGTTTTTCATGTTGGTCGGCCACATACTGTATATATTTTTGCTGGTCGGCCAGTTTGGTCGGCCACTCTGGTCGGCCAAAGCTTAAGTATTATCGTGTTTTAGGGTTGTTGAATCCATGCGAGATTCGATGAAGCCTGCGGCTGGCTGAGCCGGGATGGGGCGTCAGCGGAGCGCTCCGACGACGGGGTCCGGCAGGTACCCCGTCGCCCGAGGGCTGGGCGCCGGCATGCCTGGCCCAAGGTCCCAGGCATTCGCATGGATGAATGCCGAAGCCGGCGATGGATAGGTGGTCCGTGACGGAGAGGGGCTCCCCGGAGGGTGAGAAAGCCACGCACCACACCCGGAAACCCCGCCCAGGGAACCCCGTAGAATAAACCATCAAGCCCCCATATATTGTTTACCGGGGGTCTCGGGTGGGGTATATGATGGGTGTCCCGTGAGCGGTCGGGGTCAGGGCCCGGGGTCATCCCGGGTGAGGCTGGATGGTCCAGCAGCCTGCGACGGGTAGCCTCGGGAGCTTGGCGTGGTCCACCAGAGTATATCCGGGGGATTGTGGGATGATGGCTGGGGCTGGCTCGGCTGCCCAAGGGGGCTGGGCAGGGCTTGGATGGTTCATCCAAGTGGGTGCTACCCCGCCGGAGCTGGTGCAGCCGGCTGGTGTCCATCCCTTGGACGGTTTATCCAAGGGGGTGACGCCGGCCCAACCCAGAGCCATTAGAATCACTAGAATGTCCTCTCCGTCTTCTCTGGGCTTCCGCGTCCGGGTTGAAGCCGCCCGCCCAGAAGCCGCTACAGATAACAGCCCCACACGGACCGGGGTGCGGCGAAGAGGCGGCTAAAGACCCGGGACAAGGGGGAGAACGGTTGGCTGATTCTCCCCGCCATCCCGGAGCCCACACCCGGGAAACTCTTCCCGGCAACGCCCGTTCACGCGGGCGGGGGGCTCAACAACACAATGCCCCCCGAAGATGCCAGGGAAACTCCGGAGGTGGGCTCTCCGGAATTGTCGTCCGGCGGGGGGAGACGCCCTCGATGGCCCGTCGGGGTTGCGAGGTGAAAGAGAAATGAAGACATGATGATTCTTTTGCTTGACGGCGGCTCTATCAGTGCATCGATAGCAAGCGCTATAAGAGATGTGATTCTGTTGATTTTCGACATCCTGACCCCGATAATCAATATAATCGGGGTCGGCATGATTGCAATAGGGCTCCTGCTGGGGCTCGGACTCCGGCAGGAGTTCCTCGGCTTCCGATTAGCTATCGGCGGAGCGCTGGCTCTTCTAACTGTCCATGTTCTAGTGCCATTTTTATTGTCATTCATCTGACTTCTCTGACCTCTTAGCGACCCAAACTCCCCTCCTTTTTTTCCGTGGAGGCTTTCTCCCCCCTTTCGTATTGTCTGTTAGTGTCCGCCCTCGCGGGCGGAGCCTCCGGTCCCCGAGTCCGGGAGGCTTCCGCCCTTGTGGGGGAGAGGGGCGGAGAAGCCTCCCGGCGGGAGGGGTGAAAGACATGAGTGACTTCCAGAAGGTGTGGGGAAGCGAGGACAGCTTCTTAACCTACCAAGCCAAAACTCGGAGGTCATACCTCCGAGTCCGGGCTAGTAGGTGGGAGGAGCTCGTCCTCCATCTCCAGAACCAGCTCTTTTGACTGGCTGTGACAGCGCCAGCCAGCCAAAACACCCCTTCTTTTTTTCCTTCATATGCCCATACGCCTGAAACATGGCGTCCACCCCATAATCATTAAATGGGGTGGCGGGGGTGGTTGGCTGGCTCGCGCCTGGCTCCATGCCCGTGTGCTGGGGCTGCATAGGCCTTGCCCGTGAGCGGGTCTATGCATCCTGCGCCCTATACACCGGCCACCCCCGCAGGGTCTTGCCCGTGTGCGGGCCCTGTGGTGAGCTTGCCCGTGAGCGGCTCCGGTGTGTGGGGGGCCTGCTTGCCCGTGTGCGGCGGCTGTCTGCAGGCAGGCGCTTGAGGCGGGTGACAGGGATGTCTCCTGCACCATGTGTTTGCCGGACTTGCCCGTGAGCGGTCGGCATACATGTGGGGAGCCTTCCTGCCCGTGCGCGGTTGGCTCCAGCGGGAGACACCCAAGCAGACGACATACAGACGATGTTCAGAGGTTGTTCAGATGCTCCGCCAAGGAAGCTCTCGGAGCCATCTTATCCATGGGAGAGGCATGGTGTCTCTTCCATGGGCTTACTCTATCAAGGCGCCGTGGGGGTGCTTTGATGGAGAGGCTCCTAGCCCTGTTGGCGGAGACAGGTGACGAATAATGCTTCCGAATATTTCTGACGACATCCCCGAAGATTGACACTGGTTCCATGGATTAAGCAGCCGATTCAACAATACCTAGGAGATACAGAGGTTCAAGGTATTCTGATAAGCAGTCGGATGACTCTAGATAACTACAATGGTCTCAACAGGTCTCTAATAAACGCCGACAAAAACAGGTCAAAGACTATCAACGATACTTAGCACCTCCCTCGGCGGGCCAACCCCGGGAACAGGGGCTGGGAGGATGCGGAGACTCTCCCGGGCCGCATAGGCCCGCCTCCCCACAAAAACACGGGGAGGGAAGATGACCCTCCAAATCCTCCAAAAAATCCCCTGGCTCCCGGGGGTAAGGTCTGGATGGCGACCAGGGACTCCGCGGATGGGCGGGTCCGACCCGTCCGTGGAAACACTGCCCATCGGCCATATGGTGTGGGGGTGCAGAAGAAGTTGACAAGTAGTCTGCTGGTACCCGGATTGATAGCTCTGGCATTGGTCTATGGGATACAGTTGGTCAACGAGGGGCATCTGTTCGAAGGTGTTCTGTTGATGGTTGTAGGTATCTTTGGCGGAGTGTATGCTGAATACCTTCTGCAGAGATGGCGCATGAGTTACTGTGACTACTGCGGGGGCAAGATGAGGAAAGATGTCGGCGGACTATACTACTGCGACAGATGCAGACGCTTCGCTCCTCGACGGGCCTAAGAGGGCGTGCAGGCATGTGGGCTAGAGTTTTTGTGACACTGATAATCATCTTTGGCTTCGTAGGGTACGCTTGGTATGCAGCCATGTTAGCCTCTCAGAGATTGTTTGAACGTGGAATCATCAAAGAATCACCTATGCCAACAATAGATGTCAAAACAATAACAACACAGGTGGCTCAGTACACAGGCATCGCTGTAACCCTGCTAATGATAGCCATTGTGGTAAAGAGGGTCGTTGAATCGGGTAGACTTCTGGGCGTCATTAAAGTCTCCGACCTTCAGAGGCATCTACTACTGCTTGGACCAACCGGTAGCGGCAAAACAAACACTGCTAAACAGGCGATTGCCTTAGCCGTACGTCGTGGTGTCAGGGTAATCGTCATCGACTGGAAAGCCCTCTTCTCTCCGCCAGCGTTTTTCACGTCTCCCCAGCTCAGTTCCGCCGCATAGGGTTCGCGTGGAGCTTCTGGCGGAGCTGGGAGGGCCCAGAAAGGCGAGTACGTTAACTTCATCAAGGGAGCCTCCGTCGTCAGGAAACTCAACGTGTGGGACAACGGTGGTAGGTCGCCGAAGGAATGCGCTGTCCTCGCTGTCGAGACATTGAGAGAAATTACACGCGATATCGCAGATGTTTCATCCGCCAGCGCAGCCCTTCTCCTGAGGGAGCTTGTAAAGCTCTACGGGAGAGGGGTGCCGAAGACATCCGACGTAGTTTCAGCTCTTGAGAAGTTCATAAACACCGCAATGGCGGAGCGGAGACTTGCCGAGGCGAATATGGCTTCTGCATTGCTTAGAAGGATGATGTGGCTCCAGATAGACGAGGAGAGGCCTGCGAAGAACATCATAGGCTCTGACAGGGTTGTTGTCTACGACTTATCAGAGCTCGGAAGCGTCTACCTGAAAACCATCTACAGCCTCAGCATCCTTTCAAAGACCTACTACGGGGCCCTTAGACAGGGACAGTCCCAGAAACTAGAGACGCTGGTGATTGCAGAAGAGTGCCAAAACTACATACGTGGTAGGCGTTTCGACGAGCCTCCGTCGATTGGTGAGAGAATGGCTAACGAGCTGAGGGCCTACGGCGTCGGCATGGTCCTGATAAGCCCGGACCCTGTCCAGATACCCTGGCACCTCGCCAGAGACGTTGCAGCAGTAATATCCATAGGACTTCAGGCGATACCCGACAGCGTCAAGGACCTGTTGAGAACAATTGACCCCAAACAGGCGAAGAGAGTAATGATGGGTAAGAAGGCCTACGTCTATTACAACGGCAAACTGAAGACAGCCTCTCCGCCCAAGCCTCCAAAAGAAATAGAACTAAACGTTGACGTAAAAGAGGTGATTGAAGAGACTAAGCCTGAGGAGACTGTCGAGACTACTGCTACACAACCAGACAACTCTGGGGCAGAGGAGAGTGTTCAGACAATGCCGATAGAGCAGAAGGAGCCTTTGGAGGAGGCCCAGAGAGGCGTGAATTGATAGAGAGCCGGGGAAACCTCCTCTAAGGCTTGAAGAAGATGAAGAGATGGTCGATGAAGACGAAGAGCAGGTGACAGAGGCCCCGCATGGGCGCATACCCCCACGGGAGGGAGTCCCGCCAAGATGATGTGGTGGTTGTGAGCGCCCCGGGAAAGCCGAACCACAGACACAACAAGAAAAAGCAGAAGAGGAGCAGGCAGATGAAACCACTGGTGGATTCCCCCTCCACGGCCACATGGTCGTGGAGGAGGCTTTCGCTGACGAGTCGGTTCTACGATGTGTTAGATGTGGGGCTTCGGCCTCGCTGACAGAGGCTACACAACTCATGGAGAAGCCTTGCCAAGAACCTCGAATGACGCAGGATAACCTTCAGACCCGGTGCGGATGTGGACGGCCGGCGACAAAGCTTATGCCGTCATACGACCCGATAACCATGACGTTTAAAGACCTCTGCCTGTGCGACGGCTGTGCCAACGACTACCTCAACATCCTCAGGAGGTCAGGCCCAGCCCTAGGCAAGATGAGGGGGAGAATACCTGCGAACGGCTATTGGTTCAACCTTTACAACACCGTCTTCCAGGAGCTGGCTGGGACATACCCGTGCCCAGCCTGCGACCAGTTCTTCGACGACCTGTATTCCGCGGTCAAACACTTCGGCGAAAAACACATCGACAAGACAAAGACTCCAGAGGAGGTTGTCATAGACGGGGTTCCCGCCCTTAGGACATGGCAATACATATGGTGTACAAAATGTCTGAGGTTCTTCGAGAACGAGCGACATTTCCGTTCACATCTCCGAGACCATAGGTGAAGCAGATGAAGTTCAGGGGAAAAATTTACAGGGATGGGGGAAGGCTGAAGCTGGTCTTTGACAAGCCCCTCCCGCGTGGGAGGGTGACGCTGCTGCTGACGAGGGTGGACGGAAAGGCTATGGAGTTGAAGTTCGATACAATGATAACCAACAACGACCCCTATCGATTAAAGTGTCGGTTGCCACCGTTCCCGGAGCTGAGGCCCGGGGCGGTGGTCGAAGGAATAATCGAAGACGAGCTTAGATGCCGCTGGTGCGGAGCCAAGTGCTCCGCACTCATCAACAACCTCTGCGACCATTGTTTCGAGGTATTCAACAGCCCCTACAAACCCCCTCTGGGAGAGGGTTGGGGAAGGCTGACGTAGACCACCGGCCAAAAACCCCAACCTCCGGGCGGTGACCCGGGGTAAAACCCGGGCGCCCCCGGCTATTTTTTCCAAGGGGCGTGTCCCGTCGGGAGCTTTCCCGGCGGGGCATGCGCCCCCTTGGCCGGGAGGCTCCCTAAGAGGGCCGCTCCGGAGGTCTAAAAAATGGGCAACAACGAGAAGTGGACTCTGCCGGTGGTCTATGGAAACCGGAGGGTTCGTAGGGAGCTCATCGAGGTGCTGATGACTGTTGAAGAGTACAACGGATACACGGTGCTTTACCTATGGTTCCACTTCCCCTACGACTGGTTTACAGCGCTAAAACCCTATGACTGGGAGCCTGTTGCAATAGCGTTCAAAGACAGCCGACCCGCCAGAATCTTCTGGAGACCTCACTGGGCGCTTAGATGCACACGGCCTGTACTTGTGGATAAGAAGACTGTTGTCTTCTACATAAGCCCCATCAAGGGAAACGCTCCGAGATGCTCCCACTTCGATGTACTGCGGTCCATACTGGAAGACCCGTCGACCTACGGAATACCTTATCGAAAGTTCAAAGAGCTACCGCTGAAAAGCCTTCTGAAGGATGGGTGGCCGCCCGAGCACGAAGCCCGCGCCGAAAGCTTCAGAGAATACGTTCACCGAGGCCTTGAAGACATAAAAAGATGCGGGGGCGTATACAGCGTGGTAATGGGCTTCTTCACAGACCTCCTCAGGGCCTACCTTATGGCTAGGAGGAGAAACCTCGACGGCTTCTACTATTATCTTAAGACGGCATGGGAAAACACCACAGAGAGGTTCAGGAGGAGCGGACCCGGCTACGAGATGTACAACCTACTCGTCGCCGTCAAGTACCTGCTGATGCTGCAGAAAGCGACTGGTGAAGGGCCGACGGAGCGGTTCTGGCGGGACATGGAAGGCGACCCTATCCTTCCCCCAGTGGTTAGAGCGTTGACAGGCCACATCTGGTACCCCATAGGGTTGCTGATAGCAGATGGGTATACGCCAGCCCAGCCGTTCAAAGACTTCGTTGATAAAAAATGGAGACAATGGTTCAGAGACGCCCTCAAAGCCTGCAATAAACACGCAAACGAAGCCTAAACCCCCCACCTTTTTTCCAAGCCACGTGGTCCCGTCTGGGGTTTTTCCCTGGGCGGGGCCATGTGGCTCCGCTCCGGGGGAGGCTCCATGATGGGTTGCGGCGTCCAACGCCCCTGTGACAGTCCCCGAGGCGTGTGAGCGCGTAGGGGATGAGGGGCGAGGGCCTGGCCGCCTCCTCCACGTGGAGGCCGGGGTTTGACCAAGCCCCTTTCCCTCGGGCGCCATGCAGAGGGTTTGGGAGAGGTGTGGCTGAACACCGTGTTCCTATTCCCCTCATCAGGGAGGGGTGTCGGGGCACGGCTAGTAGGCCATGCTTCCCCAAATTCCTCTGCGTGGTTGTCGGAAAAAGGGGCTGGGGAGGTGATGGATATGAAAAACTGGAAGAGGTGTTTAAAATGCGAAGAGTTGAACGACATAAACGCAGCATTCTGCCATTACTGCGGTAGAACGTTAGAAGACGCGGAGGAGGTCTAAATGTACCTAGTGAAGCTGCACACGGACCTTCGGGTACAACGACTCGTCTCGCGACCAGTGGAGATATTCTTTGGAGACTTGGTGACGACGATACCGAAGTCGGCTATAGTCTGCGATGCATGCAACCAACAGGTCGCAGTCACGGAGCAGGACCTGAAAAACTTAGCGATGGGGTACGCTGTTGTAGACGGGGAATTCATCCTAGAGGTCGTATGTGAGGAATGCAGACAGCGCTACTTCGACGACATCCCGGTGTTCGACACATTAGAGGATGCCGAGGAGGTCTACGAGAAGAAGGTGAGGTGAAGATGGAGTTCCTAGTTTCGCTATTTACTGACAAAGAGCTCTTGAAAAAACTGCTGACCCCAAAGATTGTCATTAATGATTATGGTTACACGATTGTTCCGGCTAGGCTTGAATGCAGCCACTGTGAGCAGAAACTGCCTGTGAGGGAACCGGGAGGCTTTGCCCTCTTTGACACGGAGGGGACTCTATGGGAACTACTATGTGAAGAGTGTAAGCAACGATTCCATTCAGGAACACCGGTTTACGAAACTTTGGACCAAGCTATTCCAAAGCAGAGGTGGTGAAGATGGTCAGGGTAGTGGAGCTTCGGGAGGAGACTGAGCTTCTAGAAAAACTCAAGAATCGCTTTCCACACACTAGTCTACGTAGATATCAGGCCGACATCGCTAATAGGGTCTACGAGAGCCTTTCCAACGGCTCTAGCATTCTTCTGGAGGGCCCTACGGGGCTGGGGAAGAGGCTATGAGGAGACTGTTTATGGGGGGTGGTTGGCTGGCTGGCGTCTCCGAGCCTCCTATACAGCCCCTGTATGGGCCGCGGTGAGCGCCTACGCGGAGGAGAAAGGTCTGAGGGTTCTATGGCTCACCCGGACGGCGTCCCAAGTAGCTCACATCGCCAGCGAGATAGGATGCATGCCCATCTACGGCCGCCGGCTTCTCTGTATCCATGAGACGGTTAGCAAGGTTGAGCAGAGACGGTTCAACGCGGCTTGTAGAGTTGTACGACTATCCGGACGTTGCTCATACTATCCCGGAAGGCCTAGCCAAATAAAGGCGAAGACTGTTGGAGAGATTAAAGATGCCGGTAGGAAGTCGGTCACATGTCCCTACGAGCTTCAGCTGACATCGATGCCATACTCGACGTCGCTGGTCGCCACCCATAAACAGTTGTCTGTAGTTTCCTGGCTTTTGGCAAAATGGCGTTGGACCCGCGAGCGAACCATCTTGGTGCTCGACGAGTTCCAGAACATCTTGAAGACTGTTCTCGACCTCTCAAAAGACGCCATAAGCCTGGCAACGCTCCACAAGGCCGCCGCAGAGGCAGCAAGGTATGGCTTCAGGGATATTTCCAGCAGTCTTTCAGAAGCTTATCAAAGATACAAGGCGGTTGACGTTGACGAGGCTGAGGTAGAAAACCTACTGCCCAGCTTCGAAGAGCTCTTCGAGGCGGGGCAGGAGATACAGGCTAGGAAACTTGAGGAGAATGTTGTACCCGCCAGCTATGTGTTGAGCGTCGCAGACTTTAAGGCTGCTCTCGGCCAGCAGAAGCCCCTCCTAGTCAGGGAGGGTGAACGGGTTTGGCTGGAGGCGCTAGCAGACCCACGCGAGGAGCTTGAAAAGATTCTCGAAGGCTGGAGAACGGTCATAGCTATGACGGCCACGATGGATGCGGAACTCGTTGAACGCATGGCTTCAACCCAAGTGACGCTGTTGCGAGCAGGGTGGCCCTTCGACGATAATCTGAAGGCATACATTGTCAGCGGCCTTACGACGAGATACAGGGACAGGGATGTGGAGCTCTATGAAGATGTCCGATGGCTTATAGAACAATCTCATGGAATGAGGACTCTCGTCTTCCTACCCAGCTATGAATTTGCTTCAATGATTCAGAAGAGGCTTAGCGACGCTATCGCCGAGCAACGGGGGATGACGCAGGAACAGGTGGAAGCCACGGCCGCTGAATTCGCGGAGGGTGGAAAAACGCTTTTAGCCGTCTTCGGTGGAAGGCTGGCAGAGGGCATCAACCTCCAAGCCGACTTGGTTATGCTGGTGGGCATACCATTCGCGAAACCATCACCGCGAACAAAGAAGCTCGAGGACAAGCTTGAGAATGTCTTTGGGAGCAGTGACCTTTCCCGGCTACATGGACTAGTTTTACCGGCCCTCTTTGCCGCCGTGCAGGCCGCCGGTAGGGCTGTCAGAGGCCCCAATGATAGGGCTCTGGTCCTGCTCGTCGACGACAGATACCGCCGTTTGACAAAACACTTGCCCAGATGGTTCAGAGACTTGGTCTCAGATAAGCCGGTCAAGCTCACAGATGTTCCCATTCTATTGGATGAGTGGTTGTCATGGATGAAGAGCGTTTGAGACACGTTCTTGAACGCATCCGCAGACAGAACATCAACTACGTGAAGCTCAGAGGACTTGTCAGCCGATTCATGACTCTCAACCCCGAGGCAGACCCAGAAGCAATAGATTGGACAGCCGTCTACGATGACTCCCTAAGCTACGACGAACTCGTCGAAGCATTTGAAAAAGAGTATCCCATGTACCGGTGGCGTGAGACAGCTCCCGCAGATGACAAACAAATCGAGGACATGCTGGTGAACCATATCCTCAACCAGGTCGAGGACCTTACAGAAGAGTCTCTCAAGTCGCTCGTCAATGCCTTGGAGGAGCGGCTGGAGGCTCTACGGCAGGCCGAAACCCCGGCATCTCCGACGGAGCAACAACCCGAACATACACAGATGCAACATCCTCAGCACCAACCGCCGACTATGACTGAAAACATACAACAGCCAGCGCCACAGCCGAAGGTAACCCTCAAGCTTCTCGCATCCTACCCCTTCCTAGCGGAGGCTAGGGAGGTGGTTAGGGGCGTGAGCTTCGAGGGTTTACCCAGGGCGGTATACAAAAGAGCCCGGGAGAGGCTAATGGAGGCTCTCGAACGGGGAGAGCTGGGGGTTGTTCCCCGGCTCGATGAACCGTTCGTGGAGCTTCTCTCCTTTCCCGTGGCGAAGGCCGTTGTCCACACAATCGACGACGACTGGCTGAAAAGGCGATGGGCCCTCGCAGAGTCAGCGAGGGTCGAGAGGCTTCTACTGAAGGAGAATGCGGATGTCTCAGAATGGCTCCTCTCCCGGCTACTTGAGGTCAGGCGAGAGGGAGAGGAGTATGCGCTGAGGTTCACTGATTACCTAAAGCTTGCTGAAGGCCTTACCACCGATATCTCATGGAAGCTAGTAAACCAAAAACTGCATCGAGGCTGGGTCTTCATAACAAAGACTCGTCTCATACGACTCATCAGACAAAAACTCTACCAACTTCTCTATAACAGCTTCCAGCAGACGCCCAAACTGACAAAAATACCTCAACAAATCGCCGAAATGGTCGCCGACATAACCGAGGAGCTCCAAAAAATCAAAGCCCGGGCAGGACGGGTCACACCCGTCAAAGGCGCAATACCGCCCTGTATGAAGACGATTAGCGATAGGCTGGCGGACGCCAGCCACACAGAGAACTTCGTATACGCCGCCTACTTGGTCAATACGGGATACAGCATCGAGGAAATCGTTGATGTCTTTAGGAAGAGAGCTGACTTCGACGAGAGGATAGCACGGTATCAGATAGAGCATATAGCGGGGCTGAGGGGGAGCCGTGTGAAATACCGGCCACCTTCATGCTCCCGCATGCGGGAACTCGGACTATGCATCGAGAACGGAAGACTATGCCCACCGAATATCCACAACCCACTACAATACCGACCTAGACAACAGCGACAACCCACCTAAACACCCCCTATTTTTTCTTTCCCCGATAGGAGGCCCTTTCCGCCGCTCTCCGGCGGGAGGGGTTCCTCCTGTCGGGGAGAGGTGGACTCAGGCCTCCCGGGAAAGCCATGACATTAAGTCATGGTACCGGACCCGGCCACCGGGGTAAAGGTGGCATGGACTCGTCTCCCGAGAGGCTGTTTGATGACTCGGGAGCGCCCGCGGTTCCAAGGCCCGCCGCGGGCGACAAGTGCCAGGGCCTGAGTTCGGGGGGTGGTTCGACTTATGAGCGTCTGCTGGAGCGCTACGGCGGCTTCTTCGAGGAGCTTGGCTATGGTTGTCTCGCCAGCTTTAAGCATCTGATTGAGCAAGTGGAGGTGACTATCGATACGGCGACATCTAATGATGTCAACCTGTTTGCTAAGCTCCATGTGCTAAAGTCTGCGAGGGCCTCGGTAGAAGTATTTACGGAGTATTATAGTCGATTCCTGCCACCTACTGTCGTCAATAACCTGCGAGCTGACCTGACATTTCTGCTTGAGCGTGCTGAGGAGGTGGTGTTGACTTTTGGCTGAATTCATAGACCCCACCATTCTGAAAGGGTGGTGGGGTTCCGAGGAATACCAGAGGCTGTTATCCTTCGAGCCGGAAAATGCAGGTGACTACTATCGGTTACCATTCGCCAAATACAACGAGCTCTTTCCGTTCATCAAAGTCAAGATTGAGCACCCTGCAGTGATGAACCCATACTTGGCGATTTTCCTTTGGCGGCGTTACGTAAAACCAAATGATGTAATAATCGACCCTATGGCTGGGATAGGGGGTACACCCGATATGTAGGGGCCCAGCTTTATCCCAGCCATAGCCTGCAGATTGACCAATGATAACCACTTAATCCTCAACGATATTGAGTCGACTTACGCCAGACTCTCTGAGGAGCTTCTTTCGGAGATGCTGGTCGTTACTAATCACAGCACCCTGCTGGACGTCTACAACGTAAACGCTGCCTCTCTTTATGAACTTCTTAGACCAAGAGGACTTGCTGGAGGCGTACGGAGGAGGGTTATTATTACCTCTCCTCCGTATGGCCTCCTCAGGCCCTGTGATAGCTTCAGCCCGAGGTTTGGCAGACTGACGGTAACTTCCGCCGGTAACCTTAGCGTGATAACCGGTAAACACTTTAGGGCGGCTTGGCTGGGCGTGCTGACTTCGATGTATCTCTGTCTCAACCAGTTCCATAGAAACCGTGACTTGGCTGTGATTGTCCTCAAAAACTTCAAGAATAACAATGTGGAAAAGGCTGTTGGAAAAAACCTCGTCAATTTAACGGTTGAACTCGCGGAGTTCGTTGGATTCAAACATCTCGAGACGCTGAAGTTCAAGATTTCAGGCAGCCACTTCGCCAGATACCACGACATCAAGCAACATGTCCATGACCTCTGGCACGAATATGCGCTGGTCTTCCGCAAGGTGGTGTAGATGAGGATTTTCGCTGATGTTCATAGGAAAAAGGATGACAGCGGCTACCGCATCACATATACAACTGACGGCGAAGTCTTTAAACACGTTGATTCTCCGATGGACATCCCCGCGCAGGCAGGAGACGAGGTATTCGTTGACACTATACCGATAATCCACACCGACGCATTCATAGAGCTACTGAGGAGAGGTGTAGAGGTCTATTATCTACGAAGACTCTCACTTATTGAAAAGACAAGACAGAGACTGGGGATACCGAAGTCAGCCAAAAATGACGTAAAAATTCTGATGAACATTGAGAAGAAATGGTTCAAGAGAGTTGACGAGGACTTCTTGAGCATGCGTCAGATTATTTCGGCGTTTAGGAGATTGGATAGAGACAAACAGAGGTTGGAGAACCAGTCTAAGGACGTGCCGGAGATTACAAAGGAAAGCTTCAGGAGGCTCATAGACCATACAGAGGAGGAGAAGTTGGTAATAGCCAAACCAATAGTAGAAGAAGCAGAGAAGAGGCTTTCGTTATTTAGAGTAGTAGCGCAGGAGCTGGGTGTTGCAGACGATAATCATTCGATGGGAAGAGAGGCACTGGCCGAACTACTGACATACGTAGACTTCAGCAAATCCTTCAGAAAAGTCAGAGAGTATCTCGGACTCTTCAGAAACCCGAAGACCAAAAACATGAGATACAGCCACAGTTCTAGGAAGGCGTTGAACCGTCTAACAATGTCGCTGACGGGCAGAGAGCCAAAAGCAGAAGACGAGGAAACAATAGCTTTCAAGATATGGCTGACGTTCCGACGGGAAAACCAAAAGAGGCTGGCGGGCATACCGGCCCAACAACAGGGATAAAACCCATAGGCCGGTATGTCATGTTATAAAACGAACTGGCTCTCTTGCCAGTTATGTCCCAACCTTTAACGACCGGCCTCTTTTTGGGTTTCCTAGGTGTTGTTTGGTGGTTGCCTGCCAGCCAACCATCCCCCTATTTTTCCCTTCTTTTTGTGATGTTTTTTGTTTATATCATGGGTGTGGGGTGTTTTCGGGGGTATGGTCTCTGAGCTTGGTTATGGTGGGTTTGTTGCGGAGGTGTTGAGTGGGCTTGGTGTGGGGTTGGGTGATGAGGTTGAGGTTGTGAGAAATGGGCTGCGGCTCCGCGGGTTTGTGATTGCGCGTTACGAGTATGGGGCGCCTGATGTTCTGGTTTTGAAGCTTTCGAACGGCTACAACATAGGTGTGCGCATCGATGCCTCTACACAGATACGTAAGCTCTCCTCAGCCGTCGCGCCATCTTTCAACCCACCTCCACCCGCCCAGCCTCGGGAAAACCTGCCCCGCGTCATGATTGCCAACACAGGCGGCACCATAGCCAGCAGAATAGACTACAGGACAGGAGGAGTTAAACCCACTCTCACTGCATCGGACCTCGTCAGCATAGTTCCCGAAATCGCGGAGAAAGCAAACGTCTCAACCGAGATTCTGATGCAGGTTGTGAGTATGTTTATAACATCATCCAACACAGCGTGTCCATGGTTGTTTTCTTTGGAGCAGTCATTCCACGCTATGACGTGGATTTTAGAAAAGTTGTGGACACGGTTTTGATGTTTGAGGAGCTTGGTTTTTCCTCGCTCTGGGTAACTGACCACATGCAGCCCCGCCGCGCCTCACGCATCCTCGAGTCATGGACGCTTCTCTCAGCGCTTGCGCCTGTGACGGATGCGAGACTGGGAACGGTTGTCCTATGCTCATGCTACCGCCACCCCTCTCTTCTCGCGAAAATGGCCGCAACCCTCGACATCATCAGCAACGGACGCCTCGAGCTCGGCGTTGGAACAGGGTCGGAGCCACAGGCCGAGGAGCTAGAGGCCCTTGGAATGGAGACATGGAAGCCCAAAGAAAGAATTCCACGTCTGCGAGAATATGTTGAGGTGCTGCGGCTGCTGCTTTCCGACGGCGACCCCGCCACCTACCAAGGCAGGTTCTACACGCTCAAAAAAGCGATGCGCAACACGCCCACGGTCCAGAAACCACATCCACCCATATGGATAGGTGCGCGAAAAGGGAAAATGGTTAAGCTGGCGGCCGAGATAGGCGATGGCTGGAACTTCTACGGCGAAACACTGACAGAATACAGAGAGGCCGTCAAACATTTTGACGAAGAATGCGACAAGCTAGGCAGAAGACCGAGCAAAGCAATCTTCACAAACCTCCTAATCTACAAGGATGAAACGGACAAGAGGGAGAAGATAAAGCACCTCGGCGCCTTCGAAACCGAGGAACAAGCCCTGCGCAAAACCTTTACACTCCTACACGGAACCCCTGACCAAGTCATCAAACAGGTTGAGGAGCTACAGAGTCTCGGCGTCGGACTCGTCATCCTACGAGACATGGACCCAGAAACATCAAGCATAAAAGACTTCGCCAAAGAAATCATCCCATCCTTCAAATGAGCCAGCACAGAACAAGACCCGCCCACATCCAGACAAACGCTAAGTCACCCGACGTAGACCGCGCTTAACCCTTCACTCAAGGCGATATCACATAGTTTCCTGTCAGCGACTACTATTTGATCAGCGGATACATATTTCGCGGACGTTATCTGCAGCGCGTCAGCCTGGTAGATATGATGTTTCTCTATAAGCTTCCAAGCATCTCTCAATATGGAAAACCTTAGATGAATTATTGTTAGTGCGCCGAGCCTCGTCAACCGGTTCAGCTCGTTCAAAAATCTTCTCTTGGCCGCGACACGGTCCTCTTCACTTCTCCTGCCTATTGTATAGGCTTTATCAAGAACTCCCAACATCTCGCCTATATTCCATACGCTTGACGCGAGCTTCGCCCCGCCCGCGTAAGCGCTTCTATACAGCGACCTGACGAATTCGCTGCCGGGCTTATCCACGTATCTCTTGACGATTGCACTAGTGTCCAGATAAACTATCTCTCTCATCCCTCATCTCTCTGACGAGACCACTTACTAATCCTGTGGCCGGCTTCACAGGCTCAAAATCAAGCTCTATCTCCCCCTGTTCAGCTAACTCCTCCAAAGCGGCCTGTAGATCTATCATCAGCTCCTCGCGCATCAGCTCTTCGAGCAAAACACTAACCTCCCTCTCCTGTTCTGCGGCATACTTCTTGAACCTACGCCAAATCTCACCGTCGACGTATACGCTGCTTTTCACCTTAGATGACATCTTTCGACTAATAGTATACCTTGTCGGCATATAAGCTGTTCGGTACATCGGTCTTTACCTACATAAAACAAAGACTCCCCATTTTGAGGTGAGTACATAGACCCAATAAATCACCAAGTCGTGGATGCAGTCAACACATGTGTTTTTTTATGTCCATGGATGGTTATCGTGGTTTTTTGTAATATTTATTAAACGGGCTCGTATTACAGAACCCGTGAGCACGATAAGCTTCAGGGTTGATAAGAGACTTAAAGCAAGGGTAGACAGGCTTCGCCACATAAACTGGAGCGAGCTGCTCCGAAAATATGTTGAGACAGTGGTGGAGCAGGAGGAGCAGAAACAAAGGCCACGCAGAGACCCTTTAACGATGAAACGCGCGGTCGAGGAGATGGATAGACTGGCGAAAATCACCGAAGGCTCGGATTGGATAGCGGCGGATGAGGTGATAAAATGGAGGAGGAGAAGATTCTCGTACTTGACGCAAGCGTAGCTGTGAAATGGTTTAACGTCGAGCCTTTTCGCGACAAAGCCCTGCTGATAAGGGACAAATATGTTAGAGGTGAGGTGGACCTAATCGCACCATGTCTCCTGTTCTTTGAAGTGGCTAACGCCTTGCGATACAACCCTAGGTTTGGAATAGAAGAAGTTAAATCAGCTCTTGCGGCTTTAGAAGACCTAGGCATAACAATCCATGACCTTAGGGGAGAGTTGAAGTTCTTTGCAGTAGAGGCTGCGTATAGGTATGGGATCACGTTCTATGACTCGTCCTATGTCGCGTTAGCCATGATGGAGAATGCAGTTCTCTACACCGCTGACAAAGAGGTTGTTGCTAAAACGATGCTCCCGAACGTTAAACATCTTGCAGAATTAGCGCCGTGACTGAAAAAATTTCAGTTATTGCCCGGCGCGAGCTTAAATTATTCCCCTGCAGAAACATAGTTGTGAAAGTAGTTTATGACACGGTTGTGTTGAACACAAGGTCGCGGGTTGAGTTGCATGATGTTTCTCATGAGGTTGAGAGAGTTGTCGCGGCGTCTGGTGTGAAGCAGGGGCTGGTGAACGTTTTTTCACAGCACACCACATTCGCCCTCTACCTCAACGAGAACGAGTCAAACCTCAAGCGCGATGTGCTCGAGTTTCTCGAAAAGCTTGCACCCCAGAGAGAAGGATACCACCACGACACAATCGACCCAACCGCCAACACTTTCTCTCACCTCCGCTCCATCCTCCTCAGCCACGTCATAACACTGCCGATAAAAGACGGCAAAGTAGTGAGAGGCACGTGGCAATCCATCATAGCAGCCGAGTTCGACGGCCCACGAACACGCAAACTCCTCGTACAGGTTTTGGGCGAGTAGAGGCTACACCTTCAACAATCCGCGGAACCCTCTGCTCCCGTAGAAAGATTGTGCACTATTCGCTCCTATGAAGACAGTGTCGTATCTTCTCTGTCCATATATTGCTCCGCCGAGTTTCCTGATTTTCTCCGGTGTTTTAAGCCAGCTGGATGTGCGGAGGTCAAATTCGCTGAAAGACTGCAGCCACCTGTACTGCTCCTCTGTCAAAACCTCTACACCCATGGATTTGGCCATGTCGAAGACGTTTCCACGTGGCTTGACACCTTTTCTCAGCTTCTCTGCCTCACGGTCGTAGCAGAGATTCCTCCGCCCCTTCGGGCTCTCGGCTGAACAATCCATGAAAACATACTCGTCATCAACGTATGCGACCAGACAAGGCTCACCACCAGTCTCCTCCATCCTGCGAAGAACCGTAAGCTTATCTCGCTCCTCCTGCAGAGCATCCACAACACGCTCCCACACAACACCATCCAACGGAAACCTCTCACGAGCCCACTCAAACCTCTGCCTCAAAATATTCAGCAACCTCTCCTCAACACCCACCAAGCTCTATCTCACGCCGCATAAGCAACAATGGCTGAATTTATGCAATCGTGTTTAAATATCCTCAAACAAGAATCAAAACATGGGCCCGTAGCTTAGCATGGATAGAGCGCTGGCCTCCGGAGCCAGAGGTCGTGAGCGGCGGTACGGAAGTGCCGCGCCGGCAGGGTTCAAATCCCACCGGGCCCGTAAAATATGTCACTGGAGGGGTTGTGGATTTTTAACAAGCCGTGAATATAGCTTTTGGGTGTTATGGTGCAGAGTCTCTCGGCTTACTGGGACTGGGTTGCGAGGACCTCTTTCCATCTCAGACATGATAAGCCAGCGGTCACCGATGTTTTCTACCGCCAAATTGTTTTGTCCCTGCTTGACCAGCTCGTGTCAGGGAACCCAAGGAGGATTCTCAAACTCGATGCCTACAACGAGGCAACCAACACCCAATACGGCTACTATTTGATGAAGAACGACCGGGAACTAGTCCTCGTGGACATATCGTCGGGGATAGCTAAGAAAGCGTACGAAAGAGCCAAGGCGAAAAAGCTCTACGGCAGAACACATATAGTTGTGGGAGACTTTAGACGATTGCCGCTGCGCTCCGGATGCGTCGACATGTCATGCAGCTTCGGGAGCATCGAACATGTTCCCGAATATGATGTAGCCTTCTGCGAGCAGGTCCGTGTGGTGAAGGAGGGAGGCGAGGTCGTCGTCGGGGTTCCCAACATCGCCAACCTCTGGTTCAGGGTCGTCTCAACCAAGATACTCCATGTGCTGGGATTGATGAGGAAGATGACAAACCCTGAGAAACATTTTCTCAGGCCACAGCTCATAGCCCTGGCCAAAAGCCTCGGCCTCTCGGACATAGTTTTCTCCGGCTACCACTTGTTCCCGAAACAGCTCAGGTGGCTGGACCTGTGGCTGGACTCGAGAGGGCGAAACCCTCTCCGTAGAAGCGGCCTCTTTTTCTGGCTACTGAAGGGCTTCACACTGCTTGAGCTCAAGTATCCGTTTGTGAGAAACTTTGCTGAAATGATTTTGGTTAGAGGTGTCAGAGTAGTGGGACAGGATAGAGGGCGGCGAAGTATAGGAGATGAAGCAGCAGATAAAGGCCTGTTAAAGCAGTCCACTTGACCGACTTGCCTGAGCTTTCCTCGTAAAGTCTTTTGCCGAGAAAATATGAGATGGCGATTATTACTGGTGGAAGAATTGTGAGGATATAGAAGAGGTATATCAGGCCTCTGAAGGCCATGTTGACTATGATCCAGCCCATCAGGCCGCCGAACCAGTAGAGAGATGTAAACCGGCCCAGCGCATCTTTTCTCGCAAGCCACAGCATGTAAAGCATGGCGGGCACCATGAAGGCCAGAACTGTCCAGCTCACCTGTATGACATAGCTGTATCTAAGGCCCGGCGTAACCAGCGGCCCCGTAACAACCGTTGCGGGGTTAATCTGGTATCCGGGAACTATGGCAACGGCCCTTGTCACCGGGTAGTTGAAAAACCACTGCCATATTTCGCTGCGTCCCGCTGCCGTAGGGTTGCTGATGCTCAGCCTCGAGAGCATCAGCGAAATTCTTTCAACAAGGTTTGATGAACGGGGAACGAGGATGACCCACTCCAGCAAATACCACAGCACGGCGACTGAGACACCGGTGGCTATGAGAAGCGTCAGCACAGTTTTCCAGTCAAACCGCTGAAGCCAGCTCCTCTCTTTTTTACGAGTTTTTCCACCGGTTTTCCAACCTGTGTACAGTAGCAGGGGGACAATAACTACGAGCGCCGACTCTTTCGCGAGGAAAGACGCCGCGAATAAAGGCGCCGCCAATATCTTCCGTTTTAAGTTATCGTCCAGCAGAAAATAGATTCCGGCGAGCAGGAAGACTAGCATGAATATGTCTATGCGGGCTACGCGGGAGAAGTAGAAGGTGAGGGTTTCGAATGAGAAGAGGAAAGTAGCAATTGGTGTTGCATAGCTATACTCTTTTCGGCCCTGAAACAGTCTGCTAACCACGAGGTAGAAAATAGGTATAGCTATTGTTCCTGCCACAGCGGACATTATACGCCATCCAAAGGGGTTGTCGCCGAACACCAGCATGCCTAACGCTATGAGCATCTTGCCCAGCGGAGGATGTCCATACCTAGGGTCTATGGGCAACCCCTGCTCATTCTGACCCAGGATACTTCTTGCATCTGGCACATAGTAAACCTCGTCACCTATCTGTCTGTCGGGAACATCCAGCTTATACAGCCTGATAAAAAAAGAAGCAACAGTCAACAAGATGATGAAGACGATACGCTTATTCATTCGAGAACGGTGTCTCTGCTCTTATCTAAAAATTTTAATTTTGACGGCCCGTTTAAACGAGTTAAGGGTTTGGTTAGAGACCTTGTCTACTGGCTGATGCTGCAGCGGTCCCAGTGGTATAGCAGGGAGAAATTAGCCCGTATTCAGGCCAAGAAGCTCGGCAAGCTCTTGAAACACGCTTATGAAAAGGTTCCGTTCTACAGAGGGGCTTACCGCGACATGTTTACTGAAGATCTTGGAGAAAATCCTCTAACGGTGCTGAAAAAGCTTTCCCTCGTATCTAGGAGGATGCTGGCTGAAACTCGGCTTGAGCTGCGGACAGCAACATCCATCAACCCCGCAAAATGTCTAAAACGGCATACAATGGGATATTCCGGAGAATGTTATACACCAAGGAACTACGCGTTCATGTATCGTGTCTATTAGTCTTCTTAGCGGCTTATGTTGTTCTGGGGGAGATTGGCTAGCTTGTGGCTGCCCATAGTTTCATGAATTTGGAAACCCGTGTTAGAACATTTTTCTCACCCACCGCTGCCCATGTTTTGATGTAGTCAACCATGGCATGTGGACCCGTGAGATGTAGCCATTTTACCCGACGCCACGCCATGTTGTAGGCTTCCTCGAGGGCTGTTGTATTTTTTCTCTGGGCCAAAGCAACTACTTTTTCCATGTTGTAATGCGTAATCTTTGCTATTGTTTTCCTACTGTCCTCGAAGCTTCTGTCCAAGAGTGATAGGGCACTGGCTATGACTCCTCCGGCTGTTGATATTATGTCGGGTATTATGTTGATGCCCTTGTGTTCGAGGATGCGGGCGGTTGTTGTGGATATGGAGTAGTTGGCTATAGGGGCAACTATTCTACAGGGTATCGGCTCCGTGATGGTTTTCGGTCTTGCACCGGGAACGAAAATGTCTGCCTCGATATTTGTGATATTTGTAGGCGGTAGGAGACGGGAGCCCGGGTTCTTCTCGGCATAGATGTTGAGACATTTTTCTCCATGCTCTGCCCTCATATCCAGCAGCTGGTCTATGTCCAGGCCTTTGTGGTTTAAGAGAGTATGGTATTTGTTGGAGACCGCTACTATTCTGTAACCACGGCTGCTCAGGAGATAAGCTGCCGCGGTTCCCATGTTTCCAAACCCCTGTAGTGCAACCGTCTCCACATCAATAAGTTGTTTGATGTGTTTGAGCGTTTCTATGGATGCGTGTAGACTCTCTGCGACGGCAAGCCCTGTGCGTGATGGGATTGTTTGTCCACTGTGTAGTGTGGGCCGTCGCACGCCACCCAAAAATGAGTAAAGATACTGTACGTCTTCTTCGCTGAACCCCATGTCTGAGCCGGGTATGTAGCTTCCCTCAACCAGCAACTCTCTGGTTTTTTCAACAAATTTCTGAATCAGGGTTTTCTTGTTCACTGTTTCCGGGTCGGCCGCTATTCCTGTCTTGGCGCCGCCTACAGGTATACCTGCCAAAGAAGACTTCAGCGTCATCAGACGGGCCAACATCTCTGTCTCAGCTCTTGTCACGTCGCTGGCTATTCTAACTCCGCCCCAGCTAATCCCCATTATGAAAAAGTCTATGACAAGCCATCCACGGGCTATTCCAAGGTCAAGCTCTACAACCTTTCCCGGACGCACAATCAACTACCTTGAACCATGCGGTGTAGCCAACTTGTTAACCTTTGTTAAGCCCCAAACAGGCCACCCTAGTCCGCGTATTACAACATAGTGGTTAAGGTTTTTTGACTGGTTTGGATATTTTCTGCTGTGCTTTCTTCACTTGATGAGTTGATGGCTCGGCAGGATGTTGACGCCGTTGTTGTATATGGTGAGTCGACGGCTTCTTGTCCGGAGTTGGCTTATCTTGTGAGGGCGCCGGTTGCGCGGGGTGGGTTGTATCTGAAGAAGAGGGGTGAGGAGCCTTTGCTGGTTGTGAGCAACCTTGACGTGGAGAGTGCGCGAACTGGTCAGGTGTCTCTGGTCAGGACCTTTGACGACTATGGGTTGAGGTTGTTTGTGCGCAGGTTTGGGCGGGGCCGTGGCTGGGCAGAGTTTGTTTCAGAGGTTTTGCGGAGGGAGAGAGTAGGTGGATGGATTGTTTTGGCTGGCAGGTTTGAAGCGGGATGGGCGGTTTTTCTCGCGGAGGTTCTCCGTCGCCGCGGCTTCCGCGTCAAAGCCACTCCGGGGCCCTCGCTGCTCGACATTTGTAGACGAACAAAGGACAGCTGGGAGATTGAACGCATCAGAGAAGCCGGCCGAAAAACCGTCGCCGTTGCCCAGCGAGTTGAGAAAATTCTTGAGGAAAGCCGCGTGGCGGGTGATAAAGTGCTTTATGAGAAAAAGCCTCTGACAGCCAACATCCTCCGACAGAGCGTTCGACAAGCATGCGCCGAACAGGGCCTAAACCTCGTTGAAGGATTTATCCTCGCCGTCGGAGAGGAGTCAGCAGACCCACACTACAGCGGCGAAAAAGACACGCCAATAAAACCCGGTGAACCGGTTCTTCTCGACATCTTTCCCGCGGATAAGACGGGCTACCGCTACGATTTCACAAGAACCTACTGCGTCGGACGAGCCAAACCACTCCTACGCAAAATGTTCACAGACACCGTTGACGCCCAGAACGCGGCGCTGGACATGATCAGGGATAATGTTGTCTGCGAAGCCCCGTTTATCCGTGTTTGCAGGCTTTTCATGGCCCGTGGATGGCCCACTCCGCTGAGCAAGCAGCCTGTTGAGAGGGGTTTTGTTCACGGCCTCGGCCACGGACTTGGTTTGACGATTGGTGAAGAACCCTACCTAACACGATTCAGCCGCGACAACCTTCTCACGGGCGACGTCGTCACTGTTGAGCCGGGCCTCTATGACAAGAGTTTTGGAGGTGTCCGCGTCGAGGATGTCGTACATGTCGAGGGTGGTGGTTGTGTTGTTTTGGCTGAACATAGGCGGGAGCTGGAGCTTTAGCCGAGGAAAACCCAGAGAGAGTAAGCTGAGAAGGCTCCGTAAAATGATGTCAAAAGATTGACCAGGTCGTTGTTGATAAGCCTGCTTCCACCGAGATAAAGTGTCTCTTTTCCGCAGTGTTTCTTGACCTCGACAGCTCGGCCACACACGGTGCACCTGTACCTTGACTGGACGAGTCCGCCGACGACGCTGTCGAACAGGCTCCCCGTAAACCCTGAGAAAACGCTGACCAGGGCGACCTTGTTGAAGGGCAGCGTGGCTGCGGAGAAGCCTGTGTAGAAGAAAATCGTCGCCGTGATGATGAAGCCTGTGACGAAGGCCGACATCAGGCCGAGAGGTGTAACGCCGCCAGGTGTCCCCGGCTCAGTTCTCTTCAAAGAGGTAATCAATATGGGCGGTCTTTTAGAGAGGAGGCCCAGTTCTGTCGACATGGTGTCGGCAAAAACCGCTGAGACCGCTCCTACGTAGAGCGGAAGAGCAGTGGAGGGGTCGTTGAGAAAGTAGCCGGCCGTAGCTATGAGGGCCGCCGCAAGACCGTTGCTTATCACGTTGCTCCATGTCCTCACGCCTCTGCCGTATTCGCCGTATTTCTCGCGGTAGCGGTATCTTGTGGAGAAGCCAGATACGATGAAGAAGACGAGGAGAAGGAGGAAATGCATTCTGCCCCCGAAAATGTATATCATGTAGCCCAAGACCGCGGCTGCCCCGGCTCCACGTAGGTCCAAGAAACGACCTGCAAGTGCCGCGGCTCCAACAGCGGCTATGACCACCGTCGCCTCTAAAAAATTCGTCAACAAACCCTTCACTTCGCCAACATGTTTAACATCTTTTCAAGCGAGTCGGTGACCTGTGTTCTGGTGGTGAGGTCGCGGAGAGTAACTGTGCCGTCTGCGGCCTCCCTGTCACCTATGATGACCAGGCTCCTTATTCCCCTGTTCACAGCCGTTTCGATGGCGTCGCCCAGCTTCTTCCGAGACACGTCAACAGAAACACTGTATCCATTTTTTCTCAAGAGGTCTGCTACGCGTAGAGCGTAGGATGACGCTTTGTCGGATAATACGGTGAGCAGGATGCTGGGGGGAACGGTGTAGTCTGTGTTTTTTCTGCTGAGGAGATGCATCTGGATGCGGGTTATGCCGATGGAGCAGCCGACTGCTGGAGTAGGTTTTCCGCCGAAGAGCTCCACTAACCCGTCGTAGCGGCCGCCGCCGTTAAACGACAGCTGTTCTCCTTCGAGTTTCTGCTCGAAAATCATACCTGTATAGTATTCGAGGCCTCGTGCAAAGCCGAGATCCACTTCGATTGAGATGCTTGGGTCAACGTTTCTGATGAGCGAAACAATTGCTTCGAGGTTTTCCAGCGACTGTGATGCCTTGGGCCATGGTGAAACGATGTCCCGGGCCTTCTCAATCACTTTTATGTCTCCACGGTGTTCGGCGAGGCGCCAAAGCGTTTCCACCGCCTCTTTTTCGAGATGCTGTTCCATCAGCTCCCGTGCCTCTGTATACATTTTGCGGTCGAGGAGAGAAAGTACAGTGTCCTGCGTTTTCTGCTCAACATTCTCCATTATTCCACGCAATATCCCCACGTGCCCAATCTTGAAACGCTGTTCAACAAGCCCAAGCCGTTGGAAAACATCTCTGCTGGCCAAGATAATCTCCGCATCACTCATTGGGTCTCTGCTACCGAAAAGCTCAAGACCCCCTTGCCAAAACCTCCTCCTCCTACCCCACTGCGGCTCATCATATCTGTAACAGTCGGCGATGTAGCCAAGACGGAGTGGCAGAGGCCTCCGCGAAAGCTTGGATGCCACAAGCCGTGCAACAGATGCTGTGACCTCGGGGCGAAGCACGAGTTTGCGGCCGTGAGGGTCGTCGAAAACAAACATACGATGCCTAATCTCTTCACCAGACTTCGCCTCAAAGAGTTCGAGATATTCGAGGGTGGGTGTCTCAACCTCCTCGTAGCCATAGAGACGGTAAACCTCACGGATGACATCCACTATGCGCTGCTTCACCGCGAACTCTTCGGGAAGCAGGTCATCCATACCACGTGGAGGCTCGAATGACACACTTCACACCTTCCCAAACACTTGCCACCTCTCTATAAATGGTTAACAAATTATGTAGCAATCATCCATCAGCGTTAATACATGCCTCGACAGCGTGATAGACATGGCCAACGGCTCCGCTAAACTGGTTGCCGCGGTTGTCGCCGTAGCGGTCGTTTTGGTGGGCCTCAACTTCTTCTTCTACATCACGGTGAGGGAGGATGTTTTACGTCTTCAGCAAGCGTTTTCTTCGCTGCAGAACCCAACTGTTGAAAAAACGGTCACCCTCGTCTCGCAAGTCACCTCTGTGGTGACCGTCGCGGGAAACCGTCCCAGCTACGCCGACATCTACGACATGGTGAAGGGCTCGGTGGTTTTGATCCGTGTCTTTTCTCAAGCTGGTGCGGCTGTGGGCACGGGGTTTGTGTATGACACGGAGGGCCACATAGTGACAAATAATCACGTTGTCGCAGGTGCTTCAAGCATCAGAGTTGTGTTCTACACGGGGGAGATGTATGCCGCCTCCATAGTTGGCACAGATGTTGACAGCGACTTAGCCGTGATAAAGCTGGAGAACCCGCCGAAGAACCTTAAGCCACTTAAGCTCGGCAACTCTACAGAGCTCAGAATAGGTGAGGAGGTTGTGGCCATCGGTAACCCGTTTGGGCTTGAGGGAACCCTGACCACGGGTGTGGTGAGCCAGAAGGGCAGACTTCTGCCGACGGGCAGAGGCTACTCAATACCGGGCGTCATACAGACAGACGCGGCCATCAACCCGGGAAACTCCGGAGGCCCCCTACTCAACATGAGGGGGGAGGTTGTCGGCGTCAACACCGCGATTGAGCCGGGCGGGGTCGGAATCGGATACGCCGTGCCATCGTCGATAGTTGCCCGGGTTGTTCCAGCCCTGATAAAAGACGGGGTCTATAGACGGAGCTGGCTTGGGATAAGCGGCACAACCCTTGACATGGACATAGCCTCTGCAGGAGGATACAACGTCACCCGAGGAGTCCTGATAACACAGGTCGTGAACAACAGTCCTGCACAGAGAGCTGGTCTAAGAGGAGGGGACAGAACGGTGGTTGTTAACGGTGTTCAGATTGTTGTTGGCGGAGACGTGATAGTAGCCGTCAACGGTGTGCCGATACACAGCATCGACGATCTTCTCGTATACATGGAGGAGAAGACCAGCCCCGGCCAAACCATAACGCTAACCATAGTGAGAAACAACCAGTTTATTGACGTCTCCCTGTCCCTCGCCACGAGGCCGTAGACTATGTCTCCTTGACACACCTGTTCCTCAACAGCCCAACCTTCTCAATCTCTGCCTCCACGACATCTCCGTCCTTTAGAAACTGTTTGCCAGCGGCCGCAACGCCGGCGGGCGTTCCCGTGGCTATGATATCGCCGGGCTCAAGGGTTAATCCGTCGGAGATATACTCTATCAGTTCACCGATTTTGAAGAACATTTCATCTGTGGAACCGTTCTGACGCACTTCTCCGTTGACCTTCAACACCAGCTTGAGCGGATACGGGCTGCCTACTTCGTCTCTTGTGACGAGGTAGGGGCCGCATGGCGCTGCTGTGTCGAGGCTTTTGCCGAGTATCCAGTTTTGTCCGAAGGGGTTCAGCTTCTCCGGCCACCCTGGCGGGAGCTGTTTATCACGGAAGCTTACATCGTTGAAAACCATGTAGCCTGCTATGTATTCTTCCGCCTTATTCGCAGAAATGTACTTTCCTTTTTTACCGATTACGACAGCGAGCTCTATCTCGTGGTCCACCATGGTTGAGGTACGGGGGATGATTATGTTTTCCCCGTGCCCGATTAAGCTGTTGCCGAATTTTCCGAAGAAATACGGCTTCTCGGGGACGGTGACCTTCATTTCTTGTCCGTGTAGCACGTAGTTGGCTGCGACGCATAAAATCTTCTTTGCATCAGGAACAGGGGCCTTGAAAACTATCTCAGATTCTTTGTAGTATACGGGTTTGCCATCTCCAAACTCCGCCGCCTTTTTTCTGAGCTTCTCCACAAGTCTCGCAGCTTCTTCACCTGCTGTTAATAGGCTTCTCATGGAGTAGAGCCAGCGCGGAGCATCCTCGCCATAAACCAGCCTGTAGGCGGTAGCAAGGTCTAGCACACCCTTGTCAGTTAACAGCCCAACCCTTCTCTCCTCACATTTTTCAAAAGACAGTAGCTTCATTGGCGACCTACTCGCCACAAGCTAGTATATCAGTTATTTCTTGAGAAAAAGAAATAAGCCCCTAAACCTTTTTGGTCATGGCGTTATGCAGGTTCAGGAGTTTTTGGGTCTTTCGTTTGGAAGGCTGCGTCACTTTGTTAACGGAGAGTGGATAGACTCGCGGACGGAGGTCTGGAGACCTGTGTATGATCCGGGTGCGGGACGGGTTATAGCCGAGGTTCCTTATGCAACTGATGAGGAGGTCAACGCTGCTGTTGAGGCTGCTGCAGAAGCTTTTGAGAAATGGAGCCGTCAACCTTTCCTCGAACGCGTAAAATACCTTTTCCAGATGAAGCGTGTCCTAGAGAACCGTTTTGACGAGTTGGCGGCGATCAACACTCTCAACCATGGGAAGACTCTTGAGGAGAGCCGTGGAGACTTGCGGAGAGCGATTGAGAACGTGGATGCAGCTATTGCGACGGTCTACACGTTGGCGAAGGGTGAGATGATGCATGAGATTTCACCGCGGATTGATGAGTATTCTGTGAAGGAGCCTCTTGGAGTGTTCGCGGTCATATGTCCATTCAACTTCCCCATCATGATTCCTTTCTGGTTTTTCCCATACGCCATCGTTTTGGGCAATACTGTTGTGATAAAGCCCAGTGACATAACCCCTGTGCCGATGACACGTGTGATGGAGGTTCTTCAGGAGGAGGTTAAGCTTCCTCCCGGTGTCATAAACCTTGTCCACGGCGGAAAAGAAACTGCGGAAGCACTCGTCAAACATCCTGAGGTTAAAGGTGTTTGTTTTGTCGGCTCGACACCTGCTGCCAAGAATATCTACAGGTTAGCGGGTGAGCATGGGAAGCGCTGCATAGCTCAGGGTGGTGCGAAAAACTACATCGTCGTAATGCCTGACGCAGACATGGATGTGACGCTACCTGCCACGGTGTCCAGCTTCTTCGGCAACACGGGCCAGAGATGCCTCGCTGGAAGCAACCTTCTCGTCGTCGATAAAGGGTTTAAGAAAAATTTTCTGGACAAGTTTGCGCGGCGTAGCAAAGAGCTCGTGATAGGACATGGTCTTTTGCATGGTGTTGAGATGGGGCCTCTGGTGAGCAAGGCCGCTCAGACGCGTGTAAAGAGCTATGTTGAGAAAGGTGTTGAAGAGGGTGCGAGGCTTTTGTTGGACGGTACAGAGGTGAGGGTGCATGAGTTTCCCGACGGATTTTACCTTGGAGCAAACATTTTCGACGAAGTAACGCCAGACATGACCATCGCCAGGGAGGAGATATTCGGGCCAGTTGCATCTGTGATAACAGCGTCCAGCATCGACGAAGCCATCGAAACAATCAACGCGAAGACAGAATATGGAAACATGGCGTGCATCTTCACATCAAACGGCTCAAACGCATCAAAATTCATCAAATACGTCAACGCCGGAAACATCGGCGTAAACATCGGCGTAGCAGCTCCAGCGGCATACTTCCCCTTCGCAGGCAGAAAAAACAGCTTCTACGGAGTGTTACATGGCCAAATGGATTCCGTCGACTTCTTCACCGACAAAAAAGTCGTGGTGACACGTTGGTGAACAGTTGTCCCCCGCCACTAACTCACCGCTTCATAGACGGGCGTTGCACCGTGTCTCGAGCGGAGCTTAAGGTGTGGCGGGGGCGTATAATATCTCTACTCGGCCCGATATAGTTGTTGCATCGTGTATAGTTTATCTAATTCTATTTCGAAGATGGCTACTGGCATCTCTATGCCGAAGTTTTCCAGAACCGTGGGAGAAACCTCGCCGACGACACCCACTTGTGTACCGTCGAATGTGAGAGCTGCGCATCTCCCCTCTATGAATGTTCCCATGGCTTCTGGAACGTATTCGGGTTTTAGCTGGAGAAGTTTGAAGAGCTCGTCGAGGACGCTTTTGACCTCGCTGTGGCCTGCTTCTGCGTGTGCCGTTGCTGCGGCGAGCTTCTTCATCCTCACGGTTTTCTCGGCGGCTGATGGCTCGATGTATATGATGTCGCCGATCTCGAAGATTTTCTGGGGATATAGGTTGTCTGTGTTGTTTGCGAGGGTTGTCAAAAGTGAGGGGATGAGGGATGTTCTGACCATGGTGTATTCGCGTGTGGCTGGGTTTGCGAGTATGACATGCTGTGTATCACCTAGGCCAGACATTTGATAGTGTGTTTGCTCGTTTGTTAGCATGAGGTTGTGGACTTCGGTGTAGCCGAGGCCCAGCATGATTTCGGCTACTTTTTCGTAGAAAGTTGTTTGAGGCCTTAGAGAGCCATATGTGTTTGACTGAGGGCTGACGGGTGTCATGTTGTTGTATCCGTAGGCGACCGCGATGTCTTCGACCAAGTCGACGGGGTGGAGAATGTCTGCACGATGCCGTGGATAAAATACTCGTAGCCTTTTCCCTTTTACACTTGCCTGCATACCCATCCTACGCAAAAGCTTCGCCGCCTCCCTCGGCGAAAGCTGCAATCCTGTCAACTTCTGCACCAGCGTCATGTCCAGCATCATCTCGAGAGGTTTAGTCTCAGGTGTGTAGAAGGATTTCCGTCCATACACGACCCTTACGCGCTGAACTTTCCCGCCAGCGTCTGCAAATGCTTCGGCGAGAATGTTTAGGGCTTGGTTTACTTTTTCCATGTCTGTGCCAGTTACGTCGATGAAGATGTCTCTTTTGCCAGGTGTGAGCTCGGTTATGGAGGCGTTTACGATGGGCGGCATCGAGAAAACCTGTCCACGGCTGTCGACGATGACAGGTGCTTTGGCGGCGTCTTTCAGCAGCCAGGCATGTTTCCGGCCTATCTCGCTCTTGGACAACACCTCACCCGGTGTCATAGCACGGTAATCCTTGAGTGGGACAAACCTAACCTCATCCATTCCGACAGCCTTGTATGTAAATGGTGGAGATATGGCTGAAAGGTCATGTAGCCCGATAGCCATTTTCCTCCTGTTTCGGCCGATCACCCAGTGAAGATCCTCCTGCATCGCAATAAACTCGACAAGCTCTGCCTCTGAGAGCTCCACGTTTCTAACCACTGCGCAGACGATGTAGGGCCTGATGTCTTCGACGCTTCTGTCCACGTAGACGCTTATCCCCGAGAGTGGATAGCTTCTTTTTCTCAGGCCGGCCTCTATTCCGAGATAGCCTCGGAGAGCCGCTGCAACACCGTAGACGCTTGAGAAATCGGGCCTGTTGGGGTTGTATTCCACACGTAGGATGTCGCCTACTTCCTCGACGCTCATGCCTAGGGCTGCCAAGTAGTCGGATATTTCCTCGAGTGTAAGGTCTCTGCCCACGAGACGACGAAGCTTCGCAACGTCTATGTTTACGACCGGCATATCACATACCCCTCATCGCTCTAAACACTTGCAAGGGTGAGACTTCTCTGAGCCATCGGAGGTCGTTGAGGTGGAAGGTTCTGATGTCCTCGAGGCCGTAGATGACCATGGCGAGTCTCTCTAAACCGAGGCCCCACGCCAGAACAGGATGCCTTACGCCGAAGGGGTAGGTTGTCTCGGGCCTGAAGATCCCTGAGCCGCCGAGCTCCAGCCACCTGCCGCCAAGCCGCACCTCAACCTCCATCGAAGGCTCCGTGTAGGGGAAATAGCTCGGCTTGAAACGTATCTCCCTTAACCCCAGGCGGCTGTAAAAATCCCGGAGAACACCCATCAGCATCCTGAGGCTGGCATCCCGTTCAACCACGATGCCCTCAATCTGGTGAAACTCCGCCAAATGCTTCCAATCCACCTTCTCGTTGCGGAAAATTCTGTCAACGCAGAACACCTTCACCGGCGGCTGCTTAACCGTCGCAAGATGTCTAATGGTCGTCGCAGTGGTGTGTGTCCTTAGAAGAAGACGCCGCGCCTCTTCGAGAGACCATCTATATCTCCAGCCTTTCGAGCCGGTGTCCCCGCCGTTTTCATGCACTTTTTTGACAGCGTCGATGTGTTGTGGCGGAGGATCCCCCTGCTGAGGCTCCAGTAGGTAGAAGGTGTCCTGCATCTCTCTGGCCGGATGGTCCTGCGGCTGAAACAGGGCGTCAAAATTCCAGAAAGCGAGCTCGACAATCGGGCCCATAATCTCCTCAAACCCCATCTCGACATAGGCTTGTCTCACCATGCGTATCAGCTCGGTGAGCGGATGCCTCTTGGCCGCGAAGACAGGAGGTGTTGGAGCCCTTACATCGTAGCGGCTCAGCTTCACCTCACGCCACCGACCAGCCCTTATCAGCTCAGGCGTCAAACGAGTCACTTCAGGCACCACCGCCTCCTCGAGCTGAGAGGCGGCTTCGCGGCCCCTCTCAGTCAAAACCACTTTTCTCACAGGCCGCTCGACAAGCTTCACCACACGCTGCCTGCGCAGAAGCTCGTCAACCACTTCACGAAGCTCCCCCGCATCAGGCACCTCCATCTCTCCAAATTTTTTCAACTCAATGAGGAAATTCTCGATTTTTGTCGGCGGCGGAACAGGGCCCTTTAGCACAACAACCGTGGAGCCATCCTTTTTCGCGAACTCAACCCAGCCACGGCGTCGCGCCCACATCAACCCTATATCCGCTCTCTCGAGAGCTCTCACCTCGTCGACAGATGCTTCGCCGCCACGCTGCTGCAGAAACTCGACAACCCTTCTCTCGGGCAAGCCCTTAACAACATACTCCTCCCCCTCTACGTCCAAGGTGACAAACTTTCTCGATGTTTTTTCCTCAACAGTCACATAGCCTTTGTCACGAAGCCATCCACAGGCTTTAGCGACAGAAGAAACCGTAGCCACGTCGTCCCTACTCCATCCGGAAACCGTTTCCGCAACCTTAGCCGCCAACTCACCATAAGACGCGGCTCCGCCCAGCTGATGCAACGAGCGGAGAACAGCTTTCTCAAGCCAGTGAAAAGCCTCGGTCATCCCCCGTATCGGCTTAACAGCCCGATAAAAAACCCATTTAGGGAATGTTAGCAGTGAAGAACGCTATTGCGGAAAAGATGTTTGCAAGAAGCGCGAGTACGATGACAGGCAACAGCAGGAGAAGAGAGTTGCCTCCGAGAAGCGCCGCCCCCGTCACCACAGCCGGGGCAGATACCGCTAGAACCAGAACAACAGCCACAAAAACCAACACAAGAATTAGCATAATTATTCTCAACACGGCCGCTCGTCTAAACCAGACCGAGTTTAGGACCTTTGCCGCACGGAAATGTGACAACAGCTCCAGAACAACGGTGGCGAGGCCCAGAGCAGCCAAGGCCACCGCTGCCGCGAGAAAAACAGCCAAATAACCCATTATCTGTGGAAATAAAGCCGCCGCAACCGCGGAGGAGATGTCTTCGCCGCCTAATGCAAAGGGTGCTGACATGATGACGCCGATGATGCTGCCCAAGAAGAAAACCAGAAAACCAACAGAAGTCACGAATGTAAGAACCATCAAAATCCCCGTTGCGCGGAGAAGATTCTGCCCCGTCCTAGACCCCATCTGATACCATGCAATCCCGATCAACAGCGGTGCAACAATGTTAGCCAACGGGATAATGTTCAAAATATAGCCAACACCACCTAGAACACTCATTTCTACCCACTTGAACAACATGACCCCCTATAAGGCTTTAAATCATTCTCGGCAGAGATAATTTTTGGATAATGGCTGAGGACGGCGACAGGCTTCTAATCATAGTTGTTGACAGGGATGATGACCTTGGGGTGAAGACTGGGATAAGTGGCCCCGTTGTTGGGAGAGAAGCTAATCTGGATGCTGCTGTGCGGCTTGCCTTGGCTGACCCAGAGGACCCAGACGCCAACGCTCTCTTCTACGCCGTCAAGCTCTATGATCAGCTGACCCGGAGCAGAACAGGTGTGGCGATTGAGGTCGCCACGCTCACAGGTTCCCCGAAGGAGGGGCTCGAGGCTGACATGAACATTTTCAACCAGCTCCGCGAGGTGCTGGAAAAATTTCCCGCTCAGAGCTGCATATTCGTAAGCGACGGCGAGACAGATGCGATAGTTACACCCATAATCTCTTCACAGGTGGCGATATCCTCGGTTCAGCGGGTCACCGTCAAGCAGAGTCAGACGGTTGAGCAGTCGTGGCTCATTCTTGGTAAGTATCTGCGGCTTGGTATAACCGACCCGCGGTACGCCAAGTTCATCATAGGCATACCAGGCGGCTTCATCGCGCTCTCCGCGCTCCTAAGCATCTTCGGACTGGCCCAGCCCTCCATCCTACTTCTCTTCCTCGGCCTACTTCTGTTCCTCTGGGGCTTCAGGATAGACATTCATCTCTCGCGTTTCTTCACAGGCTTCTACAGAATATCTCAGATGCCGGCAATCGGTCAGATAAGGGCATTCGCCTACCTTGGCGCGGGAGCGTCTCTGCTCATCGGGCTGTACCTCGGATTATCATCCTCCTACACAACCTACGTCTCCCTCAACCTGTCGACTGGACAGATAAATGACCCGGCGATACTTCTGCCCACAATACTCCGGCTCTCAGGGGTTTTCATTAGCCAGAGCATCGACTTCATAGCGATCAGCGCGATACTCGTGGTTCTCTCCAACATGATATACTACTACATCATAAGATACTATGGGTTCTGGAGAACCATTCACGCAGGTGTTCTCTCGATATGGCTGTGGGCCCTACTCAAACGGGCGGGAGTTCTTCTTCAGCAGCCGCAGCCAGCGACGATAACCGAGAGCTCAACATTCCTATTCATTCTCACGGCGGTGATGGGTGTGGTGACGCTGGGAGTGACTTTTGCGATGACACGGGTGCTTCGCTCAATCTATGGAAAACAGTTCAGAAAAGGAACAGCCAAGAAACAGTGACCCGGCTTTGTTGAAAAAACTTCTCCAGCTAACAGGTGTTTACTGGGTATATGAGAAATGGCTTTTGAGAAACGTTTCCTCGGGGCAGATGCCTAGCCATGTTGGGCTTATTCTCGACGGTAACAGGAGGTGGGCGAGGAGCCGCGGGTGGCCGCCTTGGAAAGGCCACGCAGCAGGAGCGGATAAGGTCGAGGAGATTCTTGACTGGCTGCTGGATCTGGGCATAAAAACCGTGACACTCTATATTCTCTCCACAGAGAACCTGAACCGTCCCATGCACGAGGTTGAGGAGATATTCAGGCTGATTGAGGAGAAGGCCTACTCTCTTCTTAGAGACCCGAAGATATACAAGCACCGCGTTAAGGTCAAGGTCATCGGCAGAAAGGACATGCTTCCCACAAATGTTGTGAAGGCGCTTGAGAAGCTTGAGCACGCGACTGAGATGCATGACAACAGGTTCCTCAACCTCGCAATAGCGTATGGAGGCCGGCTGGAGATACTTGAGGCTGTTAGACAGATTGCGGAGCAGGTGAAGATGGGCCAGCTATCTCCCGAGCAAATCGATGAAAAAACTATCGAGAAACATCTTTACACGAACGGTGTACCCAACCCTGAGCCTGACCTCATCATAAGAACGTCTGGCGAGACACGTATAAGCAACTTTCTGCTCTGGCAATCTGCTTACAGCGAGTTTGTCTTCCAAGACGTGAACCTACCAGACTTCAGATATATCGACCTTCTCCGAGCAATACGCATATATCAAAACAGGGAACGTAGGTTCGGGCTCTAACCAACCTCCATCTCAGTATCCGCATCAGTCAACTTCTCCACACCTCTCGAGGTTACAAGATATATGTCGGAGACGGATAAACCGTATCTGCCTGGGAGAAGCAGGTCTGGGCCTACACATACTACGGCCCCCTCGCGTATAATGTCGGTGCTCGCCGAGTCGATGAAGGGATGCTCCTCAGCTTCGAGACCCACACCCCGTCCGAATAATGTTAGAGATGTGGGGTCGAGGCCAATCTCCATCGCGAAAGCTCTTGCTCTATCATATATGGAGACGGCTGAGGACCATACAGAGAGAAGTGAGCTGATGTGCTCTTTTAGACGGATTAGCTGTTGATAAGTTTTCTTGATTTTTTCCTGTGATTTTTTGTAGAAGTAGGTGCGTGAAATTTGTGATATGTATCCTTCGACTGATGCTGATAAAGTTATCTTAACGAGTTCGCCTTCTCTTATTCCCCGGTTTGCTGGGCTGTCTATGTTGAGGAAGGTGTCTTCGCCGATGGATATGTGGGGGCTGTATGGGAGGTCGGCTTCGAGGCGGTAGATGTTGTCGGCCAAGGCTCGCCTAATATCCGAAGCCGTGGTTCCTCCGGCGATAACTTCTCTGACGATATCCATGGCGAAGGAGGCGATTGATGAGGCTTTGCGGATAAGCTCTATCTCGCGCTCGGATTTGCTCTGCCGCTGTTCATAGACAAGGTCTTTGACACAGGTGAGCGAGAGGGATGGATAGTTCTTGATGATTGATTGATAGGTTTCGGCAGGCATGCTGTCGTAGCCAACCGCCATCCTCCTGTCACCTATGTACTCAAACACCGTTGGATAGATTTCTCTGCGGCCGAGTCTCTCAACGATGTGTATTCGGCTGGCCAGAGGAGTGTTAACGGGGGTGTTTGAGAAGATGCTGACTGTGCCGTCCACGGTTATCAGCAGCATCCCGTTCTGTGAACCTGTAAAGTATTGTACGTTGGATTGCTTGGAGAGAATAACCGCTTCCACAGGTGAGCTTCTAAGCCGGGAAAGAAACCTCTCCAACCTGTCTTCATAAGGGTGCTCGCTCAACGGTGGAAAACCAGTAGAATCCATATTTATGCATCGTCGTGTTTTACCCCCGTAATTGGGGCATATCACCCATCTCCTCATCCTGAGGCATGTTGATAAACATCCCTTTACGCTGAATTAGGCGGATGGTTAGAATAAAGTCGGTGGCTATCACGGGTTTTAAATCGTTTGGAAACAAGAGAACCGTGATAAAGCTGCCGCCTGGCCTTGTGGTCATAACGGGGCCCAACGGCGGGGGCAAGTCCACAGTCCTCGACGCCGTAAAGTTTGCGCTAGGGGAGCTGAGCGCACACAATCTCAGGGTTGACAGGTTTTCTAAGCTGTTGCATGAATCAAGCAAGGGCACTGATGCTCAGGCCCTTGTGACCCTTACGCTCGACAACTCCGACCACAGCATCCCCGTTGACTCGGAGGAGGTGGTCATAAGCAGACGGCTCTACTCGACAGGTGAAAGCGAATACATGCTCAACAACCGCATCGTTTCAAGAAACGAGCTTCTCACGATTCTCTCAGCGGCTAACATCAAGCCGGATGGGTTGAACCTTGTGACGCAGGGCTCGGTTGTGGGCATCGCAGAGATGACGAGCAGGGAGCTTAGGGAGGTTTTAGAGGATGCGGCCGGCATATCCGGCTACAAGAAAAGACGCGACGAAGCTCATAAAGAGCTTGAAGTTGCACAGAAAAACATAGACATCGCGAAAGCAGCCACTTCGGAGGTAAGGTCACGCGTCAAACAACTTGAGCTGGAACGCAACCAGCTTCTTCGAAAAACCCTAGCCGAAAAAATCCTCAACAGCTTGAAATCACTCTCTCTTGTCAACGAGTACAAGTCACATGCACAGGCTTTGAAAGAGCTTGACACACGTGCAGCTGATCTGTTAAACAGGCTTGCAGAGAAACAGGCAGAGGCCGAAGAGGTTAGAGCTAGGTTGGAGGCTCTCAGGACCGAGGCCGAGGAACTTGGGGACAGGCAGCGAGAACTGGCCGCCGAGGTCAGCAAAATAGACCGCACAGTTCTCAGCCTCGAGACAGAGAAATCCCGTAAAATAGCTGAGAAAAACTCTGCGGAAAACGCGTTAAAACAGCTGGACCTACAGCGGAGGTCTCTGGAGACACGTGTCGCAAACTGGCGGGAGAGACAAAAACAGCTCAAGGAGGAACATGAAAAGAAAACCTTGCAAGTTGAAGACGCACGCGAAAAATGGACTCTTAGGGAGGCAGAGTATAACGATTTCAAGAAACGTGTTGAAGAGCTTCAGAAAGAGGTCGACGAAGCCGAGAACAGTTACGCGGCAAAAGTGGAGGAGCTGCGTTTCCTCAAGCTCAGCGACGACGGCAAATCCCTTCTCCTCGACAACATCCAGAAACAGCTGACACGCAAACAGCAGGAGAAAAAAGAGGCTGAGGAAAGGCTTGCAGAGATCAGAAACAGCCTCAGCGAAAAAACCGAGCAACTAACCCATCTCGTAAAATCTATGGAACAGCTATCCCAGCTGCTAGACAATCAGATAAACACGGCCAATACCATCCAGAGAGAACTCGAATCAAGACGTGAAAAAACCGCGTCAATCGACAAACTCTTAGAAAAAACTCGTCTACTAAAGGCCGCTGGCCAACAGTTGCTTGAAACACTTCGGTCGGCCGTGAAAGAGGATAGGCGACAGAGTGGTCTCAAGACTGTTCGCGAAGTTTTTGGTGAGAAGCTCACGGGTGCACATGGGGCTGTTCTCGGTGACTGGCTTAACGCGGTTTTTGTCGCAGATGTTGAAGCGGCTTTGTCGCTGGCGAGGGAGGCGGCTGAGAAGAAGATTCCGCTTAAGATTGTTGCCGAGTCTCTAGACCTTGATTCGCTGGTGAAGGCCCTCACCCGCGGTGCAGGGTTTAGGACTGTGGAGTCTGTGAAGCAGCTTCAGCTCGGTGACAGAGACGTGGCCACGATGGACGGCGTGTATGTAGGAGATTCGGGAATAATCAGCGTCGCCGGCGAAATGGGCGAGGCTGTAGCAGCCGAGAGGGTAAACAGAAGCATCGAAAGGCTCGAAGCGATTGAGGCCAAGCTTCTAAAGGCGAGGGAAACCTTTGACACGGAGGCCAAGCTCGCGGAAAAACGTCTCAGAGAAATACATGCCGAAATAGAGGAGACGAGGCGGCAGCTAAACTCAAAGACTCTTGAAAAAACCCGTCTCGAGACAGAGATAAACAACTTCTCCAAATCCATAGAAAACAGCGTCCAACGTCTCAAGCAACTCGAAGACGAGGTCTCGCGCCTCATTCAGGAAAAGGAGAAGCTAACGCAGCTGTTAAC
The DNA here is from genome assembly GCA_041641305.1 of Nitrososphaerota archaeon. Classification (GTDB taxonomy): domain Archaea; phylum Thermoproteota; class Nitrososphaeria_A; order Caldarchaeales; family Caldarchaeaceae; genus Caldarchaeum. Next base: position 487,542 of record JBEPYN010000002.1, read on the forward strand.
CGATAAGACTGATGAGATTACTGCTCTCACACGTCTGAGACAGGAGGTGGCCGAGAAGAAGCAGATGCTGAGGAAAGCCGAGGAAGAGATGCGGAGGAAATCGCAGGAATCATCCACATTTTACCGCGCCTATATCAACCTCGAAAGGGAAAGGGATAGGCTTCTGATTGAGCTTAGGAACATAGAGGAGTCTATTGCTGGTGCAGAGAAAGAGTTTGAGCAGATTGCTCAACGTGAACATGAGCTTGCCGAAGAGCTTGAGCGACTCCGCGGCATGGTAGAGGAGCTTGACCGGAAAATAGCTGAGGCCAGGGAGGTGAAGGAGAAGGTGGAGACGGAGTTGAGCCAGTTCTCCGGGACGCTGGCTGAGAAGAGTAAAGAGGTTAAACAGCTTGAACAGCATCTCGCCACCTTGTTGAACAAGGTTTCTGCACTTGAGAGGGAGAATAACAATTTGGCTATTGAAAGAGTTCGCATAGAGACCACCCTTAAGTCCATCGGCGAAAGGCTGCAGAGCATCGGCTCACCCGAAGAAGCGGAGACAACTCTCCCCCTTGAATTGATCCCACATCTCGAAACAGAGGTGGCCGAGATACCTGTGGTCAACCAGCTTGCGGCTATGCAGTATGATAGCATAATCGAAAACTATCGCCTCCGCTCCACGAGGATAAACGAGCTCGAGATGGAGAGAAAACGCATACTCGACCTGATCGAGTCTATTAACAGGGAGGAGGTGGACGCTTTCCGCAGAGCCTTGGACAGGGTTTCGGATAGTTTCAGCTTCTACTTTAACCAGTTAACAGGTGGAGAGGGTTTTCTCAAGCTCGAGAACCCCGATGACCCACTCAACTCCGGTGTAGAGATGCTTGTCAAGTTTGTTGGAAAACAGACCCGGAGCACTGTCTCGATAAGCGGTGGAGAGAAATCGGTGTCAGCGGTTGCGTTGATACTCGCATTACAGGACCTGACACCGGCACAGTTCTACATGTTTGACGAAATCGACGCGCACCTCGACGTTGTATACGTCAAAAACCTCGTCAACCTTCTCAAGAAAATGTCGACCAAGAAACAGATAATAATCATCACTTTGAAGGACATTATCGCGGAGCAGGCGGATGCGTTGTATGGTGTCTACATGGCTAACGAGTCTTCGCATGTTGTTAGGACGCGGTTGAGCGAGGTGGTTGAGGCTGGATAACGGGTTTGCTGAGCAGCTGATGTCGGCTCCTTGGCGGATACTCTTTGACGTGACACGGCTGGATAGGGTGAAGGTTTGGGAGGTGAAGCTCTCGGAGGTTTTGACGGAGTTTGCCCAAGTTCTCCGATCACAGGGCTACATAGACTTCAACATCTGCGGAATAGCCGTTTACTCCGCCGCCGTCATACATCGGATAAAGAGTGAAAAACTTCTACAAGCCGATCAGCCGCCTAAACCCAAGCCCAAGCCCGAGATAAACATCATGCCACCCATCGAGCTCCCCTTCAAACCCGAGCTAATTACAGCAACGCTACAGGAAATCGTGACAGCGCTTCAAAAAGCTCTTTCACAATCAGGCCGCAGCAAAACCGAGACCGCCACACCCCAGATAATGGAGAACAGGCTGATACTCAACGAGTTCATAGTCAAGATTGAGGAGGAGCTTGACAAGTTTCTCGAAAAGCTGAGAGAAATATTCAGCGTGAAAACATCTATCACCTTCTCCGAGCTTGTGGAGGGAATGCCCCGTCTCGAGGCCGCCAAAACCTTCATACTTCTCCTCTTCGCCGCCGCCCGCCGCTATGTTCTGCTTCTCCAACCCGACGAGTTCAGCGACCTCGTCGTCCTTGGGGGTGAGCTTTCTGGAGCCTCAGGCGGACAGCAAGCTGGTGGCTGAGGCCCTCCTATTCGCGTCAGACAAACCCGTGGACATCAAGACGCTGCAGCGCGCTCTCCGAACAAGGTCACCTGAAAAGGTTCGGAAAATTCTGGAGATGTTGAAGAACGAGTACAGCGGGAGAGCTGTGGAGATAGTTGAGCTGGACGGCGGGCGATACTACATGCGGCTGAGACCCGACCTCGCAGCCCATGTCAAAAAATATACACGCCGCAAGATGCTTCCACACGGTGTCCTCAAAACCTTGGCGACAATCGCATACTACCAGCCCATACCGCTTTCAACACTCGCGGCAATACGTGGAAAAGACAGCTACAGGCAAATCAAGATACTTCAGGAAAGAGGGTTGGTCGAGTCTGAGAAAAAAGGCCGCACATCCGTTCTAAGGACTTCTCGACTTTTCGCGGACTTTTTCGGCGTGGAGAACACCCCGGCCTCCATCAAGTCGCTCATAGAAAAGATGCTTGCCTCGGGAGGTGAAACAAGTATAAAACATGCTTCAACTCCGAAGAAGCAGAATGGTTCAGTGGCACAGCGACCTTCACAAACGCAAAAAGACGGGGGCTAAGGCTCATCCAGCCAGGAGTAGGAGAAAGAGGGAACGCGGCGGCGAGATAAACCTTGTCTCGCTTGGGGAGCAAAAAGTGGTTACACGTAGAGCATCAGGCGGAAACCTTAAGGCAGCTGTTCTATCGACGAAAACAGCCAACGTCGCAGTCGGCTCCGTTGTCAAGCGTCTCGAGATACTCCGCGTAGTATCCAACCCCAGCAACAGAGACTATGACAGAAGAAAAGTCATCACCAAAGGCACATTAATAGAGACGCCTGAGGGTCTCGCAAGGGTCACGTCAAGCCCCGGACAAGACGGCACAGTCAACGCCGTTCTCGTGAAGCAGGGAGGGGCTTGATTAGACGTGATGGCTTGATTTTGTGGCCTGTTTACTTCGACTCTAAGAGCAGCCGTAAACAGGGGCGTCGTGTTTCACGCGGTCTCGCGGTTCAGAGGCCGTCGGCGGATGATTTGGCGGCGGCGTGTAGGAGGCTTGGCTACGAGGTTGAGAAGGCTGAGGCTGCTTACCCTCGGCGATGGAGCAGGAGAACTGGCTATGTTGTCGTGAAGCCGCGGCCGAAGATGTCGAAGAACATGTTTCTCAAGATGGTTGCGGAAGAGATGCGGAAACATGGTAAGTAGACAGACGCTGCGAAGGCTAAAGCTTCTCGGAGAAGTCCTCCACATCCGCAGGGACTACCTCGTCATCAGGGCCTACACCGTGCCACGGCTCGGCGACAAAGTCTACAACGGCAAGGGCAGAGAAGTTGGTTATGTCTCAAACATATTTGGGCCTGTGTCGTCTCCGTACGTGGCTGTTAAGCCCGCTGCGGAGGCTGAGGTTGTGGAGGGTGAGGCGCTATACGTGGAGAAGAGCTGAGAATTTGTCCACAGTGTGGAGAGCCTTCACTCGTTAACGACCCTGCTTCGGGCGAGCTTTTCTGCAGCGTCTGCGGCTCGGTTGTAGAGGAGAGAGCAGCATCAACAACTCCCACTAAGAAAATGTTGCTCGACCCCAGGGGCGGGGTAGGGCCTAGGGTTACAAGCCTTCTACACGACGGGGGAATAGGGACAATCAGCAAGGGCCGCTTGTTCTCCGCTGACGAGAGGTTGTTGAGTCGGTTGCTGAGCGAAGTTTTCTGGATAGCCGACAAGGCCGGTCTACCTCGTCAAACAGCCGAGGGAGCGGGGGAGCTCGCGAAAAAAGCTGTCGCATCGAAGCTGGTCAAGCGCTCGAGAAGACCCGCCGCAGCGGCTCTGGTTTACCTGTCATCAAACAGCAACGGCCTCTGCAAATCCCTGGAAGAGATTGCCTCGGCGGCCGATGTCCCCCTCAACCAGCTCAACCGAGAGGTATCCAAGCTCGTTTTCGGCCTCAACCTGAAGCTCAAACCATTCAACATCGCAGCCCTAATAGACAAGCTGACACGGACCCTGGAGCTGCCGCCAACCCTGGCCAACACAGCCTGCAGAATCTACCAATCTGCAGCCAATTCAGGCAAACTTTCAGGCAGAAAGCCAGCCACCATATCCGCGGCCGCGGTCTATCTAGCCTGCCGCCGAGAAGGAGTAAAGAAGCCCCTCAGCACCGTCTCCGAAGCAGCGGGGGTCAGCGTCCTAACCCTCCGCAAAGCCATAGCCCTTCTCGAATCAACCGCCGAAACATATTAGATGAGACATCTTTATCAATAAGCAGTGCGTTTATATCATTTTGGGTAAACTTGCCTGCGAAGCTTTCTAAGCTGGAGGAGAAGGCGTTAGCGCTGTTGATGCAGAATGAAGTGGGGATGCTTCAGTCGGAGCTGTGGCATAAGCTGGGGGTGACGAGCCGTGAGGGCTCGAGGATAGGTATTAAGCTGGAGCGTAAAGGCTACATTAAACGGGTTAAGGCTTTCAGCAACGATAGGTGGACGCGGAGGCTTGTCCCCCTCATTAAGCAGATAAACATAGAGCCGCTTGTCGGCGTGCCCTGTCCCTCATGTGTGTATGACAACGTCTGTGGACCGAGAGGCGAACCCCACTACAAAACATGCATATTGCTAGAGGAGTGGCTGAGCGGCCAGAAGTAAAGTTGACGAAGGAGCAGTGGCTTCAGCGGAGAAGGGAAGACCCTTATTGGCGGAAAGCCAAGGAAATGGGCTATCCCTCACGCGCCGCCTTCAAGCTTCTCGAGATACAGAAAAGATGGAAGATTATCCGCGAGGGTCATAGGGTGCTTGACCTGGGGGCCGCGCCCGGGGGAATGGCGGCGGTCGCGTCAGACATCGTCGGCGAGAAAGGATTGGTGGTGGCGGTGGACAGGGAGCCTCTTCAGCTTGAATGGCCGAACATAGTCTCGATAACGGCCGACATCTACGAAGCACGGTTGACCAGAGAGGTTCAAGAAGCTTTGGGCCAAGGTTTTTGCGACATCGTGGTCTCCGACCTCTCCCCCCACCACTCGGGAGACTATGACTTGTTGGTGGAGCAGCAGATAGACCTCCTCGAGGCAAGCCTCAACCTTTGCCACAGGTTTCTCCGAAAGGGTGGAAACGCGGTGTTCAAGGCCTTTGAACATCCTCGTCTAAGGGTTTTCGAGAGGAAGATGATGACGTGTTTCTGGAGGGTTGAGCGTTATGTGCCCCGGTCAACCAAGAAGGGGAGCAGCGAAATCTTTCTCCTCGGCCTCGGCTACCGGGGCCCGGCTAGGCGTCGGATGCTCGACCAGCGGCGGCCCTCAACACATCCTCAAGAGGAGCATCAGTCTTGACAGCCGTCGGGTCCACGTGAGTTAGCGAGGCCCTGTAACCCATCGACCTCAAAGAAGCAACAAGCACTATCGGCGACCGAGGCGTCGAACCAGTTACATGAGCTATCCTATCCACAGGATAATAGCCGACAACGTCCACCTCCCCGCTTATCCTCTCTAAAACTTTCTGAGCCTTCGGCAAATCCATGGACTGTGCGAGCATCTTCTCAACATGTTCTTCGCTGTGTAGAGGCCCCAGCCAAGCAGGCCCTACAACCGAAGCCTTGCCCCCGCATCTCGGGCAAACCCTACTTGGGAAATCATGCAGTTGAGAGATTTCGCTGTATAGGCAGTTGCAGGCTTTTATCCATCCCATTTTCTCGAGCAACTTGATTACACGAGACCTGCCGCGGAGAACGTGGAAAAATACGCGGACAAAGTGTCTGTGCTGGACGCTGAGAACAGGTGTTGCCGCTATGTTCAACGCGGCTCCACGTATTATGACGAATGATGCGAGGAGGCGGAGAGCCGCTTCCTTGGCGAAAAAAGTTTTCCCAGAGTATAGCCCGTATTTTCTGAAGCATGTCTCGGGATGGTTTCCGACGAGAGGCGCCAAGTCCGTGGCGGAGACACCTATGTATCCGCCGTTCGCAACAGCGCGCAGACTGTTTTCCACAAACTTTACGGGGGCGCCTACCGGGTCCACATCAACATAGTGAACCCGCTCCCGCCATCCGCTAAGCCGCGTCAAAAACACAGCAGCATCACCCTCGAAAATCTCGCATCTACCTGCTACACCGTTCCACTCCGCGTTGAGGCGCATGACTTTCACCGCGTTTGGGTTGATGTCGTTCATCAAAACCCGTGTAACCGTGTTTGTCTCAACAAGCAGACGAATGGCTCTTACACCGGAGCCGGCGAGAGGCTCCGCTGCAACAGCCCCTTCGCCAAATGTTCTGGCCAAAATAACTGTCAAGTCTCTTGACAGTGCTGAGAAGGGGTTGTAGAAGACTGGGGAGCGTGTCGGAGCGGCTGGTTCACCGACGTTCGTCGTCGGAAACACGGGAGCCACAAACTCTACACGCCCCTCGCGGTACCATTTCGCCGGAAAACCCAGCGACTCCAACAAGCTCAGCTTCTCAGCCACCTCTTCACCACCTCGTAAACAACCCTCGGAACCCTATCCCTATTCACCGTGTCGAGAACATAGAGGTTTTCCCCAGCCATTTTCCTTATCGTCTGTGCCACGGGATGTGTGGCGGATACGTGGACGGTGAAGACCGAGGGTTTACCGCCGTGCAGAATTTTTTCCACGGTTTCCACGAATTTGTTGCTGAGAAGCTCCATAGGCCCCACCTCATCCACCGCCAAGACATCACATGTTGCCAAGCTTCTTTCAAGAGAGGCTACGCCAAGCCTCTCCAAATTGTCCAACATGACGACGTATTTGCCTATGCGGGGGCCTGCTCCAGCCGAAACCGATGCAAGCAACGCCTTTTCACCGCTCGTGATGTCCACGAGCTCAAACCCTTTCCTCACACCAGCCTCCCGAAGCTCACGGGTGTAGAAACCTCCCACCCTGAAGCCATCTCCCCTAAGCATCTCAACAACACGCATCATCGCTGTTGTCTTTCCTACGCCTGGGCGGCCTGTAAACGCCGCTATCCTAGAACTCGTCAAGCCTTGTTTGTTTGAGGTTTTCAAGGGTGGCCCATCCCATGCGAATGTATGGTCTGATAGCAGGTTGTTCAAGGTTTTCGAGGAGCCATTTCCGTGTCCTCGGGTCTGATGGGTATCCTGAGCCGAAGTCTCCCAGCCGCCGCCTCAGCATCTCCACTCTCCTGTCACGCACCACTTTCGCAACAATAGAGGCCGCCGCGACCAAAACATGCCTCCTATCACCCTCCACCATACACTTAACCTCCATATCCGCGTCAATCTTCTCCAAAAGCCGTCGGCGAGCACGTCGTACATCCCTGTCAGGCGAGTCAACAAACACCACACGAGGCCCAATTCTCCGCACAAGCTCCGCCATCACATCATATTCCAGATTGTTCAACCCCTCGCCGCCGTTAACCCTTAGACACGACGATATACGCCTCGGCGTAACCACCATATACCCGAGCCGAAAATTCTCCCGCAGCTTCTCAAAAATCTCCTCCCTTCTTTGCGGGGAAAGCGTCTTCGAGTCAGCCACCCCCAAACCTTTGAAGATAGGTAGTTCATCGTGCTCGGCGGCGACAGCGGCTATAACCAGAGGCCCAACCACACAGCCTCTCCCAGCCTCGTCAACACCGCAGAGCAAGCCCTTAGCCAAGGTAAATCGCCGCAACCATCACATGATCTTTCTCAAAAGGCTCGAGGCCGAGTGTCTCCTTTATCTCGAACCCGCTTGAGGCAAGCGTGCGCACCTCACGGTCGACCACTTTTCCCGGATCCTCGACGCTGTCGATGCTCCGCGCCTTCACAGCAAGCAGAAGACCCCCACCTCTTCGCAGCATAAGCCTCGCATTAGCGGCAACGAGGTCAGCTTGAGCGGGCCAAGCGACGTCGGCGTAGATAACATCCACGACACCGACGAGATGTGCATAGGTCTCGGGCTTCGACGCATCAGCCAAAATAGGGACAACATTTCTCCTCCGCTCAGCGACTTTCTGGATAAACTGCTGCATAACCTTTGGAGCAAAATCAACGCCATACACAATTCCACGCAGCCCCACGATGTCTGAGACATGCGACGCAGTTGTCCCAGAAGCCGAGCCGAGATAAAGAACCCTAGACCCGGGACGGATGAAAATCTCCCTCACATCCTTTATGATGGCCGCGGCGAGCTTGCTTCGGAAAGGGTTCCAGACACGGTACTCCACATCATCCACTCTAACCAGCTCTTCTCCATAGACTTGGAACCCGGGGTCAAGGCTCCTGGTCGCGGGCCTCAGCCCCTCAACACCCTCGACAACATAAACACCCTCAAAGCGTGGATGAGGCTTAACCGACACCTTCAACGTCTCCTACGCCTCCGCTCAACAGTTTTCTTCACAGGCGGCGAAGCATATTTGCGGCGTATCTCCTCAACCCTCTTCTCCAACGCCTCACGCAGCTGCGCACCCCGATCCTCCTTAGAGAAATAGTCTATGCGCGCAGCTATGCTTATCTTGGTTGCGAGGGCCCTTGCTATCTTTCCTCTCTGCCACTTGGGTGCGGTGTGTATGAGGGGGTGCTGGAAAATCACGCCGTGTTTGGGGGAGCCGCGTCCCGTTTTCAGAAACCTGAACAACGCCTTTTCCGCACCGAGAACCTGAATAGTGCTTGCGGGAAGCCGTGCAAGACGCTCAAGCCCTCCCGCCAAAGAAATCAGCCTACTGCCCAGCACGGGGCCGGCCACGGCGGAGAGGTTCGGCGCCTCCGAAGCCATAAGCTCCCTGATGTATTCGGCGGTTTTCTCGGCCAACCTGCTGACCTCAAGCCCGAGAGAAGCTGTCGACGAAAGCATCGCCGCATCCCTCGGCCCCAGCGACCCGCCAACCGACTTCCCCGCAGCCTCTACAACACGCGCGGCCAACGCAGGGCCCAAAATCTTCGAGACCACCTTCTCATCAAAACTATGCCTCAGGACAGGCACAGCAGCCAGCTCGAGAAAATCATCCACCTCAGTCACAATCGAAGCCAGCTCCGGAAAGTGAACACCATACCACTCTCTCACACGCACATATAGCTGGTTTCGCGTTTTCTCAAGGTCGTCAAGCACCCTCACGGCGTGGACGATGTGGAGATCCCTCCTACCAGCTTCAGCCATGATACGTTGCCGTGTCAGCGCCAACGTCACCTCCCGCACAAGGGTACGCAGTTTCTCCGCCTCTGCCGGCTCCAACGCGGCCTCAACATCGACAAGCGTCCTCTCTACCCCCTCGAGACCCAGGCCAAAAGCTGTCACAAACTTTTTCAAAACTTCGCCAACCCTGTCATCCCAATAACCCAACACAGAATATCCACGATCCCGCAATTCCCTGAGAAATCCCTCAACAAACACACTGGGCACGTCGCCCGACGAAACAATACGAACAAGCTCATCCAAATCCTCGGAAAAAGACCTCAGCAAAACAACCCTTCCACCATCATCCACAGCAGCCCAGCCGACACCCGTCGGCACCACAACAGCCCGCGACATCCGCGGAAAACACCACAGTCCCTACATTTAAAAGTGGAAGACTGGCCCACCCCTCCACGCGAAAAACATAGAACCACATGATAGCTAGTTAGAAGCCTAATGCAACAACAGACGCGATAGTTCAGACACGACCCACTAAGCAAGCTTCTCCATGCGGATGGACAGCTTCAAACCTCGAAAAAGGGCAGCAGAAATGTTCTATCCTCACGAACATGGAAATGTTTTAAATCAAACACGTCAACGGACGGAGTTTGATGAAGAAAGCGGTACTGGGTTTTTTGCTGGTTTTGCTGGGATTGTCCAGCTTTATGGCAGGCCAGTTAACGACCACATTTACCGCAACCATCTACTCAACAGTTACTGAAACAACCACTTATCTCTCACAACTCAGCACCACAGTGAAAGAGTATGTTTCATCGATTGTAACTGTAACACGGCATGTAACTAAGACAACTGTACAGCAGACAACAATAACCACCAGTAGCCCCCCAGCCCCACCATCTAACCTGAGAGTGCAAAACGCTGATTTCGGAAGCATTGTTCTTACTTGGCAGGACAACTCGGTTGATGAAGAGGGTTTTCGCATCGAGAGGAGCGAAGACAACGAGATTTTTACAACAATTGGTGAGACACCTCCCAACACAATGAACTTTGTGGACACTTCTGTAGAAAGCGAAAAAACGTATTTTTACAGGGTCAGAGCCTACCGTGGAGAGTATGTAACCTCTCCTTCTAACACAGTTGCGGAGACAGCAACACCATACGGAATACCTCTTAGCAACTATTTCGGCGGCTTGGGCGAGCTTGAAACAGTCGTCTCCAACGTGCGTGAACGAGAAGGTTTTGCAGACATCTTCAACCCCTACTGGAACTGGATGAAATGGCCCCAAGGCTCCAAAGGAGCCAAAGCAGAGGCATCCATAGACTTTAACGACTTCGTCTCTGGCGCAGGAAGCCAAAAAATCTCAATCCAAAGAACTAACGAATCAGGCGAGGATACAAGGCTTATTCTGACATCATGGAAAATACAGCCTAAAAACCCTACATATAAGGCATTCTATCCTCTTCCAGGTGAGAAAATTGTATTCACTTTCAGCTACAAGACCAGTGAAAAAGTAATCAACATCGAATATGCTGTCATGTTGTATTTCATCGTCCGCGACAACACGGGCAACGAGCGCTATCTCCCGCCACTATATGTTTTACGAACACAGGAAGCGTCACCATTTTGGAGAAAAGTTTCATTCACAGCAGAAGTTCCAGCCAATTTCACAGCCGTAAGAATCTTTGTCACCTATATATGCAGAAAATCATGTGCAGGAACATTCTGGCTCGACAGCTTTGTTCTGCATACGGAGCCTGAAAAACGTCTTCCACTGCTAGGCAAGGACAAAATCAATTTCAAGCTGGCCGCCATCCATGGAGAAGTATTCGGAAAGGATCCGCTGGAACTTGCTCAGAAATATGACCTGCTTCTAGGCGGCCTAGCCACCAACACCTACGTGAAAGGATTAAACACACAGGTTCTCAGCCTCCTATACTTTAACGACCCCTCCCTCGCATCCAGCAGGAGAAACAGCTCAAACACTCCTCCCTGCATGATGAGATGGAACGGCACAACACCTGTCTACGAGTTCCTACACTACTGGCCCAGCGTTTACGGAGGGGTTTCGGAGGAATGGCTTTTAAGCGCCTCCTCCTCAGCCAAATACCCACGCATAAACAGTTCAGGATACTTCATAGTCCGGGAAAAGTATTGCGAGTTTCTCGTGGACATAGGTCGTGAGGATGTAATCGAAACAGCGCTGAAAAACATCGAAATGCTATATGTGTACGCAGGGTACAGAAATCCCACACTGTCCCCGATCCTCTTCCACGACAACCTCCCCAACTTTGTCTATCTCTGGAACATGGACGGAGCTCCTCCATCAAAATATCCAGACCGCGAAACACGTAAAATAATCTTAGACCATATGCTCAACCGTTTAAAGAAAAGCATCTTGGACCCCTATCCCGACCGTAAAATCATAGCAAACATAGGAACATACAGCAACGAAGAGTTCCAGTATGTCGTTAGGTTTGATTACGACGGCGTTTTAATCGAGTATTTCACACGAATCTTTAACAAAACGTTGTCTCCCTCACTATTGTATCAACAGTTTCATGCTCTCAAAAATTACCCCGACAACAAGGTCGTAGTGTTAGTAGATACAGTTCCAGGACAATACGTTAAACTGTGGAATGAAAATCCTATGCTTGTCCCCGATAATGTGAGAAGACATTTTGGCTTCGTTTTGGCTGCACTATACCTGCTTAACAGACCTAACACGTATATCACTCTCCGCGGAGATGAAGGAGGATACTCGTCATCATATATTCTGAAAGATTTCTACCTCCCATTAGGCAGGCCTCTGCAAGACTTGGAAACCGTTGAAGGAGATGAGAAAAATGGCGCTCTCTTTCTGAGAAGGTACAGCAACGGCCTAGTCCTTCTCAACACGGCGTCAAGCAGAAGCTTCACATACTTTGTTGCGGAGAAACATCGTGACAGGGCCGGCAACGTGTTTACCGGCTTGATAACCATCCCACCCCAGACAGGACTCGTATTATATAGAAACGAAACGCAGAGCAACAGTGAATACGGCACCTCCACCACGGCATTAACCACCACCACGGCGCCTCCGCAATATGCCAAGAGCACAGAAACCAAAAATCTTAGAGGAAATGCACCCATATGGCTTAACGAATCAAACAAGATAGCATTAAATACCGGAAAACAGACGACAATATGGTATGCCCTCCCACGGAAGCATAACCAAGGCTGGGAAAGTTAGAAGCCAGACACCCAAACTCGAGGCCAAGCCACGCAAATCACCCTTCCCACGCCAGAGAAACAGAAACAACTATCTCAAAAGAGTCCTCGCACCAGCAGCCTCGCAGACAGAATAGCTCAAACAATAACCTTCCTAAACCCTCAACACAAAACAGACTGAACCCATAGGATAAGAACAAGCGTTCTTGAACTCGGGGCAACATGATTTTAAGAAACGCTATTCCACTCCGTGAATTTGTTAAATTATCATTTTTCCGCCACAGATGTACAGGGTATGTCTGCTTTTCTAATCTGCTTGTAAAACTGTTTCCAGTAGCAGCGTCCAAAGCTGTTACCTGAAAAGCAGTTAGATTCCTCTAGTGGATGTAGTGTTCAAGAATCTGGTTAAGAAGGTGGGGAATAGTTGGTTTCAGCGTTTTTGTTGATTTATGGACTGGGTTGTGTTGTTTTCCAGTATCTTATGTATTTTGCCACCATATCCTCTATGTCTGTTCTCGGTCTCCAGCCCAGTTGTTCTCTGGCTTTTGTGTTGTCGGAGTAGCTTTCTAGCGCTTCGTGGGGTTTCAGCTCTTTTTCGACTATTCTCGAGCTGCTGCCCAACTGTTTTATGATGAGCTCGGCCACTTTTCTGACGCTGACTGGTCTCCCGAATCCTATGTTGTAAACCTCCCCCCGTCCACCTCTTTCGGCCGCCAGAATAGTGCCTTGGACGGCGTCCTTAACGTATGTGAAGTCTCTGGAAGCTGGTTTGAAGACACCGTCTACATATCTTCCGTAAACCTCAAGGTCGAGGTTCTTGGAGGCACGTTCAGCGAAAACACGGAAAACTATGTTCCCGCGGCATCTTTCTCCCACAACGTTAAAGTACCTGACAATTACCACGTCAAGCCCATAGTCTTTGACATACTGGCTGCATAGCTCTTCACATATCCATTTGCTGAGGGCGTAGGGCCCCATGGGGTCTGGCTTCATGTCCTCTCTGAGAGGTGGGGTGTTTTTCCCGTAGATGCTGCTGCTTGATGAAAAAAGTATTCTGGGACTGGGTTCGCTAAGCCGTGCCGCCTCCAAAATGTTAAGCGTCGAAAGTATGTTGTTTTCGAGATATTTGTATGGTTCGTTCATGCTCAGTCTATGGGATGCCAGCGCCGCTAAATGATACACTGCATCTGGCTTGATGATTCTAAAAATTTCTTTTACTTTTTCAAGGTCTTTCAGGTCGTTGTACTCTACTTTGAGGTTTGACGCTGATTTGTGGCTGGTTAACGAGTTCAAGTTATTCTCCGGGGGTGATGGGTTGCTGATTCCGGTGATTTTCTCACCTCTGTCTAGGAGTGTTTCGACGAGGTGGCTGCCTATGAAGCCTAAAGCGCCTGTGACAACTATCATAGTTCGGAGACGGCTGGGGCATTTTTTAAGCTAAACATTTTCTGTAAACTTCCTTGTATTGCTCAGCTATTTCCTCGGGTTTGAACAGTGCCGACTTTGTAGCCGCGTTTTGGGACATCCTTGTCCATAGCTCTTTATCCGTCAACAGTTTTGTTATGTGCTGCGCTAGCTCGTGATGGCTTCTTGGTGTGAAGAGGAGGCCGTTTACGCCGTGGTCGACTATTTCTCTGAGGCCGCCGACGTTTGACGCTATGACTGGCCTGCCGGCGGCCATCGCTTCGGCCGCGGCCATGCCGAACGGCTCGTAGATGGATGGAAGTATGAAGATATGAGCTTTGGCCAGCAGTTTTTCGACATCAGACCTGTGGCCTAGAAACTGGATGTTGTTTTCGAGTCCCAGCTTTTTAACTAGTTGGGTGTAGCTTTGTCTTAGCGGGCCGTCGCCTGCCACGAGAAGGTTTGGCCGGCTCTGCTTGTCTATGTTTGCTATTGCTTTTATGAGTGTTTCTATGTCTTTTACTCTGTCGAGTCTCGCTGTGGTGAGAATGGTCGGCTCCCGAGGGGGTTTCTGCTCTGTTTTTGAGAATCTTTCGTGGTCTATTGGGTTCCATATTGGTGTGGCTTTTACCCCATGTGTTTCTCTGAGGTGTGCGGCCATCCACTGGCTGCATCCCACAACTTCATCAGCCAGCTGGAGACCGAGTCTGAATAACACCGTGTTAACCAGTCTGGAGAGGAGGCTGTTTTTGTTGAGATGCGTCTCCAATACCGGGTCACCCTCCACCGTGTAGACATGTTTTATGCCGAGAATCTTTGCGACAACCCCTGTTACCGCTGCTTCCTTGGGCCCGTGGCTGTGAATGATGTGGATACCTTGCTTCCTGGCCGTTTTTAATGTTTTGAAGAAGAGCCACATCCAGTGGAGGGCTCCCCTTACCCTAGGGTTTTCGCCGATAACCTCTACTTTTTTTGCCTTTAGTTTGTTGAGTAGGTTTTTGTCGATGGCCGATGGGTTAGGTGTTATGAGGATAGGTTTTACACCAGTATGTGGAAGGCCGAGCATGAGGTGAAGCATAGCCAGAGTCGCTCCGCCAACTCTCCCACTCGCGGTGAACAGTATCTTCATGTTCATCCGCCTTTTCTCAGGTTGGATGTCCTGTTTGGATGTTGTTTGGCATGGGTTTTCTGTATTCGTTGTTGCGTCAGTGTTCTTAAGGATTAGTCTGATGAGGTTAGGATAAGTCTTCGGGCTTCTTCTACGGCTTGTTTAGCTAGTTGTCTAGCATCTTTGTCTATGAGCAGTAGGAATGCGAAGTAGGTTGCTGCACCTATGGCGATTGATGCTAGGGTTTGTATGGTTCCTACAGGGTTGATGATCAACAGGGTTATGGCCATTGCTATTGAGGCTGGAACAGTTTTCTCCAGGCCGTTGAAGATTGTTTTTGGTGGGGCTTTTTTCGCGTATATTAGAACCATGGGTATGATGCCTGTGATTGAGGAGGCTAGTCTGGCGGCTGCGGCGCCATGTATTCCAAGTGGGCCTGCTGTAGCGGCGGTTACTGTGATGAGGGTTGCTAGGGATAGGTAGCTTGGTAGCTGGGTGGTGAATAATGTGCTTTTTAGCAATTGTTTGCTGCTGTTTTGTGTGTCGCTTTTTTCTAGTGCGGTGATGACTGTTTTCATTGTTAGGGTTGTGATGCCTATGGCGTTGGCTGTGAGTAGCATGGGTAGTAGAGGGGCGGCTTGTATGTATCTTGTTCCAAAGATTTCGGTGAGTTGTTTGGATAGTGTGATGCCTCCTATTATCATGGGTGTGGTGAAGATGTGTAGGAATTTGAAGAGTGCTTTTAGTTCTGTTGGCTGCGCTGTTTTTGTTTTTAGGAGTTTCGGGTAGATTGTTCCGGTTAGTCCTTTTGCTGTGCCTATGATGCTTGCTATGGCTAGGGCGATGCCGTAGTGTGATAGGTCTGTTGCTGTGAGGAGGACGCCTATGATGAAGGAGTCGGTGGCTGTTGAAATATAGCCTAGCAGGTTCTCGTGTAGTGGTATCCATATTTTTTTTAGCGAGTTTCTCAGCCATGTTTTGTTGAAGCTGTGTTTGAGATGTTGTTGGTTTGTTTTGAGTAGGTATAGTGTGTAGGCTATGTTGCCTGTCGTGACTGCTGCTACGATTCCTTCAAGTCCGTATGGTAGTAGGATGAAGGCGAGGGGGATTTTTACGCTGTCTATGATGATTGTTCTTAGTCCGAGTTTGTGGGGTGCGGTGCTGTAGGTAATTGTTGTTAGTGCGGCTGAGATGTAGTAAACCGGTATGAGTGTTGATGCGAGGATGAAGGTTCTTGGCTCAGATTCTATGATTGATGATAGGGTGTTTGATAGGAGTATGAATACAAGTGTTATGGGTATGGATATTGCGGTGTTGAATAGTAGGGTTGTTTTTCCCACTTCTTCTCCTCGTGGGATGTCGCGACCCGCCCAGTAGGGTATGGCTTTCTCCAAGACTTGGAAGTAGGGGAGGACGCTGCCGATAAAGAACCATGTTCCAAGAACGGGTTGAGGGAGGTTTCGCGCTATCAACACGTTGAATATGAAGCCTGTTAACAAGGTGACGAGGTTGCCGGTGAACAGCAAAGCTCCGCTGAATCGGACACGGATACTTCCCGACAAGCCTCAACAACTACACTCCAACCTACTAAAAGCTGTATGCTGATGTTTCCATGACTGAGAAAAGATGGGGCCTGCGGTGTAGCAGTGATCTGGCGTATGTTTTTCTCATGCCTGTGTCATAGTTGATGATTACACAGCTCGGGCTGAGTCTTGCTTTTGGCGATGATTGTGTTTATTGGAAAAACTTCTTAAATGTTTGGAGCGAGGATATTTTATGGGTCTTCTTGAGGGGCTTGTTGCTTTTAGGTTGGCGTTATTTTGCAGGGAGTTGAGGGATGGTCTGAGGGTTGCGGTGGATGTTGGATGTAGATTGGGCTGGGCTGGGCATATGTTGGCTGCTGTTGCAGGCAAGCCTGTTAAAGTTGTTGGGCTGGATGTTTACGAGCCCTATCTCAGAACCTTGGCAGAAATAAGCAAGATATATGAGCCGTTGAGGGTTGACTTGGAGACAGAGCCGATACCTCTACCCGATGGCTTCTCGGACCTGACGCTGTGCATCGAGGTTATCGAGCATCTCAGCAAGCCTGCGGGGTATCGTCTCCTAGATGAAATGGAGAGGATAACTAGGAAAGGTGGCTATATCTACTTAACCACGCCCAACGGCTGGCATGGAGCGAAAACAGAGAGATGCGTTCCTTTACAGCACAAATCTGCATGGGTCGTTCAAGATTTTGTGCAACGCGGTTACGTTGTTAAAGGATATGGGTTTAGAGGTTTAAGGGGTAGAGGAAAAATCGGTAAATTCTATCTTCTGGCTGACTATGCTTGGACTCCGGTTGCCCGCATAGTTCCGCAGACAGGGTTTGGGCTCGAGGTGTTTAAGAAGATAACGTGAAGCGTTGACATGAGGTTTTTTCAAATGAATGGATGAGCTGCGTGTTGCTGGCGATGTTGTTCAGTAATTTAACTTTTATTTGTGGTAGTTTCTGGGTTGAGGCGTGAAGATTGGTACTTTTGTGTCTGCCTATCCGTTTTACAACTTTAGGTACTTGAAGTTATTGGGCGAGTTTTCTAAGAGGTTTGGTGTCTATGTTTTCGCGGGATCTACCTTGGGAAAGCATTACCGTGTTGACGGTTTTAGGCTTTTGCGTGTTCTTCCTTTCAGACTTCCGCGCAGAATTGGTTACTTGGTTGGTAGTTTGTCTGGGCAGGTTTTCATGGGTTTGGCGGATGTCGATCTATACTGGTTTTTTGACACAGCTTCTCCATTGATTCTATCTGTTCTTACTAAGCCGGTTGTTCTAGATGTTGATGACCCTAAGATTACTCTACCCTACTCGGAGAAGAAGAATGTTCCACGCTTTACTTTGGCTAGGGAGCTTCAACTTTTGAAGAATAAGCGGGTTGCAAAAATAGTTGTTCCAACGGAGATGATTCGGGATAAATTCGTCATGAATGGGGTTGATTATGAGAAGATTGAAGTGATTCCATATGGTGTAGATACCGATTTGTTCACACCTTCTCCTCTGCCCGATGACCCGGTCGTGTTATACTATGGAACCTTTCAACACCACCGTTCCAGACTATTAGTGGACCTCGTGGAGGCTTTGGCGAGGAAGAGAGGTGATGTCAGGTTCATACTCGTTGGCGATATGCCGCCATCAGTAAGGAGAAGGCTGGAAAGATTTGTTGGTGGCAGGGCTGAGATGCCTGGGTTTGTCACCCATGACGAGCTTCCTAGCTATATTCAGAGAGCCAGAGTGTGTATTCTGCCGCAGGGCAGGTCGTTGGGTGGCAGGCTCTCATTTAAGCTTCTTGAGTACATGGCTTGCGGAAGGCCTGTGGTTTCAACGGATGTTGATGAGTCTTTCCCAGTCAAGAAATCGGGCGCAGGAATAGTAACACCTGTGGACGCCGAAGCTATGGCCGACGCCATAATCGACCTACTCGACGACGACACGTCAGCAAAGCAGATGGCTGAAAAAGGCATAAACTACGCTAAACAATTTGACTGGCACAACATGGTAGACAAATACGTCAATCTCTTTAAACAAGTGGCTGAAAAATAGTTACCTAAAATTCCCAAAAAACAGTTAAGATCATCCGTTTTTCTCCTGAACGGGTTTGAGTTAATCTTTTGGACAAGATTTTTCCGTCGCCAAGATGGTTACGCAACTCGCTGACAGATGCAACAGCTTCATGATTTGGTATATCATGAAAATCTACCACCAGTCTTTTCACTCCCAAGGCAGGAAGTAGGAGCAACTCTTTCATGACAAAGTGTTCGCACCCCTCACAGTTGAGCTTAACAACTTGGGGCTTATATATACTAACTAACTCGGTTAAACTTTTCACAGGCACCTCAAGTTTGGATAAATTGCCATCTGGAAATTCTAACCCATATCCAATCGATCCATAATTTGACGGAATGTCCGGGACAGCGTTGCCCACAGCTATGTTCAATGTTTCAACGGGAAGTCCGCGACAATTCATCTCAATGAACCTAACATGGTAAGGTACAGGCTCAACTGCAACAACCCTGCCCGCCTTCTTGTACATCCACATCAGCGGCGTATCTCCCAAATAAGCCCCTACGTCGAGCACAACAAGTCCCTCAACATCCATCGGATACTTGCGGAGAAGAATGGTAGGAGGCGCCACCCCCTCGGCCTTAAGAGGTATAGTGAAATCCCTCCCGAAATAATCTCCAATAATTAAGACATCGGGTCCAAAATTGACTACAGAAAGCATGTCACCATAGTGACGCCAGCTTTTCTCAAGCCTAACAAGCTGCCTCAAAAGCAAACGTGCACTACAAACAATCACCCCACCACGTCTTGAAACAAACCCCCCCTCCAACCTAAACAAAGACCTCAGCAAAAGCTGAAACCAGTTAACCACATGCCTCCTAGCAACAGACAAAGCAAAAAAATAACTTCTGACGCGACTGACAATTGAAGCGTAACCAGACATCTCATGATTTGCTGGCAGAAACTCATCTAAATACTTTTATGAATTAGTAATTAAGCTGAAACGTTGGAAAGCATTAGTGCTGTTAGCTCCTTTATCGAAAGCCGCGGGTCCTTCAACTCCCTGACACCGAGAATTTCCTTGATGCGGTCGATTTTGCAGATAAACCTGTTTTTGTCGTCGGGTGTAAAGAGTGGTGGAAACCCTTTATCCACAACCTCAACCACTGGGCTGACCCTGCCGTTCGTCAACTGCTCCACAGCCTTCTTAACAATCTCAGCAAGCTCGATGACTGTGATCGGCTCGGGGTACACGAGGTTAAAGATGTTTCCAACCCCCCGTAAGCCGCCGTCAAAAATCCTCCTAATGACCAGCTCATAGACCTTGACAACGTCCTCAACATCCACATACAGGATTGGCCTATACATGCTGTTTCTGTACGGGGTAAGGGGCAGCCCCTTGACAGCGTTCTTTATGAAGATTTTCGCAGCGGTCTGCTCAGGCATTCCAGGCCCCAGAACCGTCCCAGTCCGTACCACCACATACGCCTTATCCCTAAACATGTAACTAAATAACCTCACCACAGACTCCTGACACACCTTAGACAAGGCGTAAATTCTAGCCCTCTCCTCAACCTTGTCAGGCCTATACCCAAAATCCTCGTCAACAACCCCCATCAACCCCGTCTCCCCGATAGTATGCCAAGTACCCGCCTGAACCATACCCAAGCATGAAACACTCCTCGCCACAGCCTCACAAACATTCTGGGCACCTACCACGTTAACCTCATAACCGAGACGAGGCTCATCATTAATCCTTGGAATCTGAACAATAGCCGTGTTGACCGCAACCCGGGCATCATCCAAAGCGTCGGAAACGGACTTCAAATCACGAACATCACACTCGAAGAACTCAGCATCAATCTGCTCTCTAGGCCTGACCACATCCGCAATCCTGACCCTAAAACCAATACTTGACAAATGCTTGGCAACGGACGAGCCGATAAATCCCGCCCCGCCGAAAACCACTACATCAACAGTCATAGAAGCCACGCTATAAAACCATGATTTAAATTGTTTACGCCCTGCGTTTACCCACCTCGTCCAAAACCCGGGCAATTTTTGGAACAATCACAGCATAGCTAAACTCTTTCTCAACATGTTGTCTCGCGTTTACCCCCATTTCTTTGCGTAAAGAATCGTCGGTAAGTAGCTTGTGTAAACGATCGGCCAACGCCGCTATGTCCCGGGGCTCCACAACGAAACCTGTAAAACCATCGACCACGGCCTCAGGTATTCCCGCAACCCTTGTCGCCACAGCAGGTCGGCCGCACGCCATCCCCTCCAGCAAAGCCCTCGGAATACCCTCACCCTCCCTCGTCGCATAAGCCACAACATCAGCTGACCTGAAGAGCATAGGCATCTCCCTGTTGGGAACCGGGCCCAAGAAAAAGACAGAATCAGCAAGACCCGGTTTCTCAACCATCTTAGCCAGTCGGCTCATATAGCCAGCTTCACCAGAACCAGCAATGGCCAAAACACAGTCACTATACTTGGCACTAACTATTTCGAAGGCTTGAACGAGGTCGCCCACACCTTTTTTCTCATTAACTCGTCCAACATAAAGTACGCATCTCCGTCCTCTCTTCAACGTCTCAAGCCGCTGACTTCTATCACCCCATGGATTAAACCTGTCAACATTCACAGCGTTATGTATGTAGATAACCTTAGAGACGTCAAGCTTCCGATGGTAGAGCAAAACCTCGGGAAGCATAAGCCTCGAATATAAAACAACTTTCTCACAAGCATCCAGAGCCCTTCTAAGAAACCATCTATAGAACCTCTCCTTTCCCTTAGCCTGCATCGGGTCGCCGAACAGCCAAGTTCCTGGGAGAACAAGAACGGACGGTATGCCAGCCAACTGTTTACCCATCCATATGGCTGAGAGCTCAGGTGGGCTAAAGGTCCTAACATAAACAACATCAACATCCCCTCCCTTCAGAACAGGTGTTAAACTATAGAAAACAATTTTAGTGGCTCCGTACAACTTGGGAACCCTGAGAGCTGGAACCTTAACAATCTCCATGTTAGGGGGCAGGTCAAATCTACGTGATGCAACAGTATCGGATACAACAAAAAGATGATCAACATATCTGCTGAGCATCAAATATTCTTCGAAATACTGTGCATGGAGGGATGGGGCATCCAGCCCTTCAACCCGGCCGATGAAAGTCAATACATTAACCATAGACATCGAGCGTGGAAATAACCACTAAATAAACCCTATAACAACAAGAAAAACCTTGATAACCTATTGGGTCTTCAATATATTCGCGGCAAAACGCATATAGCTCAAAGCATACCTCTCTATCGATTCACTCCATTCAAATTTTGTTGCAACGATTTCGCGCGCTTTTTCAGCAATCTGTGTGCGTTTTTCTACATCGTTCAGTAGCTGTGCTATTTTTTCGGCGAGAAGCTGGGGGTCTCTCCGCTTCACCAGTAGAACGCTTTCCCCGTCACGGAGCACCTCGGGAACTATTCCAACGGGTGTTGAGACACTGGGCGTCAGACATGCCGCGGCCTCGAAAACAGTTCTCGGCCCGCCTTCAAAATGGGAGGTGCACACAAAGACAGCGGCCTCGTTATAGTGTCTAACAACCTCATCCTCGGTAACCCATCCCAGAAACCTCACCACATCAGATACACCAAGCTGTTCAGCCAAGCGGCTCAACCGCGCTCTCTCGGGCCCATCACCGAGAACCTTAACCTCCAAATCATGAAAATCACGGCGGAGAATAGGAACCGACTCCAGCAAGAGCTCAAGACCCTTTTCAGGAACAAGCCGGGCCGCTGTCAAAACCATATGCCCCCTCCCAGAGGGTTTACTGAGAGGCTTGAAAAGGTCGAGCCTAATGTAGACCGAGGGGATCACGGAAACCTTCGAAACGCCGTTTGCTCTGAGATGAGAAGCGATGTTGTTGTTGACCGCGCGAACCATGTTGGACGACCTTAGGACAAACCAGGCAGCCAGCCTGTCTTTGCGGGGAAGAAAACCCTGCTCCAAGTAGGAACCATGCACCTCCGTGATGAGTGGAGCTCCTGACAGTTTTGCTTGCAGAAGGGCTGGGACCCCGACCCGGAGAGTAGGCTCCTGCGCAACCACCAGGTCATACCGTCTCAGCCTAGGCTTGAAGAAACCCGTCACAACCTCGACCTCGCCCCAGTATCTTCTCAAGTCCTCCAAAGCTATCGAAGGCTTTCTCCCAACCATCAATACTCTCATGAGCCGAGTCCTACCGCCGCAAACCTCACCCTCTCCGAAAACTCTGACGGGCTGTAAACCCTTCTCCCATCAACCAGAACAGGCCGCCTCATCAGCTTTTCAAAGGTTCGAGGCCTTAATCTCCTGAACTCATCCCACTCCGTCGCCAATATACAGACGTCAGCCCCTCTTAAACAGTCTTCCGCAGAACCTGCGTAAACCACTTTTTCACCAAGTATTTTTCTCACGTTATCCATGGCCACCGGGTCATACACCTTCACCACACACTTTCTCTCCAGCAGTGCTTTGATTATTTTGAGCGCAACGGCTTCTCTCACATCGTCTGTGTTGGGTTTGAACGAGAGTCCGAGAACAGCCGCGGTCTTTCCCTCAAGGTTTCCAACCATTTTTTCAGCCAGTTCAATGGCTTTTAGGGGCTGGGACTCGTTAACCTTGTCGACGGCGTCCAGTATAAGTGGGTGCTCACCCATTTCCTCCGCAAACTTCTTCAAGGCTTTGACATCTTTGGGGAAGCAGCTTCCGCCGTATCCAAGTCCCGCGTTCAGGAAATAGGGGCCTATACGTTTATCCAATCCAACCGCTTTCGCAACAACGGTGATGTCTGCTCCCGGGATGTGTTGGCAGATGTTTGCAACCTCGTTGATGAGGCTTATGCGTGCGGCGAGGAACGCGTTACTCGCATATTTTATCATCTCAGCGTTGACCGTGTTTGTCAAGATTGTTGGCGGCATCATACGCCGGTAAAATCCTTGATAAAGCTTGAGCAGTCTTCTCCCACCTTTCCCCCAGTCATCACCTATCACAATCCTGTCAGGATTAAATGTGTCTTGCACAGCGTTGCCTTCGCGGAGAAACTCAGGGTTGACGCAGAGAAAGAGCCCATCACCAACCGTCTTACCCGACGCGTTTTCCAGCTCTTTTTTCACAAGCCCCCGCGTCGTCCCGGGAACAACGGTGCTCCTCACAACAACTGTGCAGGATCTTCTGCGGCTGGCCAGGGCCTCCCCGAGACTATGTGAAGCTTCGGCGACATACGACAGGTTAATACCTCCATCGGGTTTCGAAGGTGTTCCGACAGAGATGAAAACAAAGTCCGCGTCACTTGCTTCGGCGTAATCGCTGCTGCAGCCAAAGTTATGCCTGCTTTTTTTCAGAAGTTTTTCGAGGCCAGGTTCCTTGAAGGGTGCTTTCCCGGCCTTGATTGTCTCGACTTTGTTTTGGTCAACGTCTATGCCCATAACCTTGAAGCCTCGGGAGGCAAGGCAGGCCGCTGTGGTGAGTCCAACATATCCGAGCCCGATGACGGCTATTTTCATGTTTCGCCGCCTCTGGTGTAACGATATGA
The DNA here is from genome assembly GCA_041641305.1 of Nitrososphaerota archaeon. Classification (GTDB taxonomy): domain Archaea; phylum Thermoproteota; class Nitrososphaeria_A; order Caldarchaeales; family Caldarchaeaceae; genus Caldarchaeum. The sequence continues at coordinate 511,288 of JBEPYN010000002.1, forward strand.
AAGTGACAGTGCTTCCATGTATGTTTCGGGTGTTCCTATGTCTAGGCGGAGCTCTTTTTCATCGAGTTCGACCGCGAGTATGTTGCCGCCTGTGTCTATGAGTTTCTGGATTGCGTCGGTTAGCTGCAGCTCTCCTCCGGCGTCTTCGGGTGTGGCGTCAAGTGCTTTCATGATGTATGGTGTGAAGATGTAGAAGGGCATGATGGCGAGGTTGGAGGGCGGTGTCCTGGGTTTCTCAAAAACCTTGGATACGCGGTGAAGTCCTCCGCCGACCGGCTGTGAAACAACCACTCCATACTGCTGTGGGTTCTCTACTTTCTGGACAAGGAGTGTTGCGTCGTACTCGTTCTTGGGCCCGGCTGCTATGAGGTTCTTGAGAAATTTGCCGTCCTTGCTGTAGATGTAGGTGTCTCCTGCGCAGAGAAGGAAGTTGTCGTCTCCGACGAAGTGGCGGGCTGTTTTCACGGCGTCTCCGAACCCGCGTGGAGCGGGCTGGCTCACCCAAACTATGACTGATTCCTCCAGCATCTTGTAGAATGTGATGAGCTCTGAGACGGTTGAGTATTTGCCCATCTTATCCATTTTATCGATAAAGTCCCAGTCGGGTGTGAAGTGGTCCTCGATGGCTCTTTTGCCTCTGCCCACGACGAAGCAGAACTGTCTGAACCCGAAGGTGTAGAGCTGTTCAAACAGGGCCTGTAGGAGGGGCTTGAGAGTGACCGCGCCGTTTCCAGCCCTTACGTAGATGGGAAGCATCTCCTTCGGCATCTCCTTGGTTGTAGGAAGCAGCCGGGTTCCAAGACCCGCCGCAGTTATCACAACCTTCCTGACCATCTTTGGTTCCCAATGGTAAAGTCTACTACATAACCATTAATGGTCAAGGGCGCCTCTAGTGATAAGATTCCCGTCAACTTATGATTGTTCGTTGGAAGCATTGAAAACAAAGTCGGAGCAAGACTCAGGGGATGGGAGAGAAAGACGATAAGCCAAAAGCTTATTTTTAAAAGCTAGTCATAGATGGTTCTCCTCATACCCACGTCTATGAATACTACGGATTGATTTTTTCGCTTCTATCATGTAGTCTCCACCCCTCCATCTGTAGTAGCCTGTTAGTTCTCCCCCTGAACCTTGTTCCGCTGTATGGTTTTTCCACAATCTCTAGTATCGCTTTCTCAATACGTTCCCTAGCCTCTTGAGGAAGTTTCCTATACTCTCTAAGAAATGATTTCGTAAAAGGAGCCTTGTAGGTCAAGGCAGTGCTACGCTTTCCTCAATAACTCTCGTATATCTTCTGGATTTTCAGCTGATATTGTCTCCCCACGGTGGTACTCCTCTGTAGCCTTCTTTATGCGCTCCAACCCTTCGCTATCGGCCATCTCCTCCAGAGTAGCAAGTATTTCCTCAACTCTATCAATATGCTCCCGCAGCTCCTTCAGCAAATCACGAGGTAAAGCTACAGAACCGCCCATGACCAGTCAAAAGACCAAGAACCTAATAAGGGTTATAACAGTGTCCGGGTGCAGAGACATGTTTACAAGCCGAGGCGCAATTATTGGCTGCATGGTTGTTGTGGCGTTGTTTTATGACTGTTTTGGAGTAATAAAAAGAAGTTGTTGGGTTCATCTATCCTATGGGCGCTAGTCAAGCCTTGTCCACGTATCCTTGTTAAACATTGTGTATGATGAGACAGAATCCATTAGAAACATTACTGCAACACTTACACCGTCTTTCTTTCCACCTCATCAACATACACAAGCCATTTTACCCATCGCCTCCTCTATAAATGCAGGATTCGGCCGCCAGTATCTATCAACTTGGCTGAGCTACTCCAGCTGAGCACGCTGTTGCATGTTTTTAGATCTGGCCATGTGCTGGACTCAGTTTTCTGTTCTGGTTATTATGGGGTATGGTGTTGCTTTTTTGTCTTTGAAGAGGTGGTTGATTAGGGATGCTGCGGCGAGGAAGTCGAGGGCTATCATTGAGAGTATCATGGCTGCGCCTGCTTCGTGGTGGAGCTGGGGGCTGAATATGACTGGTGGTGCGACGTAGAGGGGTTCGGTGACAAGTGTGAGGTAGAAGCCGTACCATCCCATGACTTTGCCGAATGCGATGGCTAATGCTTCTCTCCATGGTTTTGACAGGCCTTGTGCGGAGAAGTAGAGGATGATGCCTGTGATGAAGTAGGATATTCGTTTGAGCTGGTAGAGTATGGGGTTGTTGAGGTCGGCTGGACATATTCCGTATCCGAAGAATGAGTTGGCGGGTAGGTGCCAGTAGAATATGAGGGCCGCTGCTGTGCTGAAGCCGATGTAGCGGCTCCAATGCTTGCCGAGGTTGATGCTGAGACGTGAGGATAAGAGATAGGCTGTGGAGTAGCCGACTGCTGCGATGAAGGTTGGCCAGACATCCATGTAGAAGAGTAGGTTGGTTAGCTCGAGGCCCCTCACCAGAGGGTAGTGGAAGACGGTGATGTAGGCGAAGGCTGCGATCACGGTGGCTGCGGCTGCTCCGCGGATGTCCAACTCATTAGACCGCCTGTCTGGGGGTTATTTAACCCCGTGTCTTCAACCCAGAATATTATGGAGAGGCTTCTTCTGCTTTTTTCCGCAGAGCCTCAGCCATCTCCTGCTTCTTTTTCCTAATCTCCTGTCTCAGCTGCTCGAACTCTTTTCTAACCTTTTCCTCCAACTGTCTCCACCTCTTTTCTTCTCTCGAGAATGCGTTTCACATGCTTGAGTTTTACGAAGTCTTCTCTCTCGCGTTCTTCGAGGCTTGAGCTGATGAATTTTATTGCTTCTTGGTATCTCGGGATAATGAGGTGTTCGAGGGCGTTGAGTAGGCGCTGTGTTTTCTTCAGCTCCTCGGCGAGGCGGAAGATTGTGTTCTCTATTTCGGCCACTCTGCAAAGCGTGGCTATTATTTCTCTGAAGTTCCTGACGGCTTCGTCGAATGCTGAGGCTGTGTCGAGTAGGCCGTAGTTGAGGGGGATTTTTGTGCTCGCTATCTCCAGGGTTGGTATCCTTATGCCGAGGATGGTTTTCTCGCTTACCTTAACCTCTATGGACGGCGGTGTTGTGGCGGCGATTGCCTCGACCTTGACCGAGCCCATTTCCGCGTATGCTTTGAAGAGGGACATGTATGCCTGTCGGAGAGGCTGCTCCATCTTCTCCCGCTCCGTTTCAGCCATTTCAACCAAGTCGTTCAGACGCCTCACCAAAACATCACGCTTATCCTCCAGAATACGGTAAATGCTCTTCGCAACCTGAAGGGAGCGCCTCGCCCTAATCAGCTCGAGCTTTGTGGGCAGAAACTTGCCGCCGAAGCTTACCGACAGAGGCGATGCACCGTAAATTTTTCCTAAAGACCGCTCTAAATACATATCGGGGGTTTAGGGAGCATGGTGTGACGCCCAACGGAAAGCTGCTGAAACCTCATACTTTAGCGTCTTAAAGCCAGAACATTTCTCAGAATAGTCATATTCTTCGTCAGGTTTATAAGAGATGCATAGGGTATTGTCCTCAACCCATAGGTCGATAGGTATGGTTCTTGGTCAGTGGCAACAGTCTCGGCCTATAGCGCGAATACACCATAGTAATTGGGAAGGTGGTGTAAATGAGGTTCTACTGCGATGTCCATAGGAAGAGGGATGACACAGGCTACAGGGTAACATACACAACGGATGGCGAAGACTTTAGACATGTTGATTCACCGGTGGAGATACCGGCAGGCCTGGCTGCGGAAAAACACGCTTATATAGGGTTTGGGTGTTGAGTATGTTTGATGTCGGCTGCCACGGCGCTGAACAAGTACCGCAACTTCAGCGACTGGTTTGACAAGCTTCTGCTCGAGGCCCGTATCGTTGATGATAGGTTTCCGGTTAAGGGTTTCTCTGTCTATTTGGAGAACGGCACATACATACTGAGGCGTGTGCAGGAGTTGTTGGAGAAGGAGCTGCTGGAGACGGGTCATAAGGAGATGATTTTCCCGCTTGTTACGACGGAGGAGCTTCTCGGCAAAGAGGCGCAGCACATCAAAGGCTTCAGCACGGAGGTGTTTGTGATAGAGTCGGCTGGCGGTAAACCGCTTGATGTTAAGCTGATTGTGCGTCCGACGAGCGAGACCATCATGTATCCCATGTTCAAGCTGTGGATAAGAAGCCACGCAGACCTACCTCTACTTGTCCATCAGAGCAACATGGTTTACAGACATGAGACCAAGGCGACGAGGCCTCTGCTAAGAGTGCGGGAGATTCCTTGGAATGAGGCGCACACGGTTCATGCAACTGCGGCCGAGGCCGACCAACAGGTGCGTAAAGCGGTGGAAATCTATCGCAAGGTGTTGGACCAGCTTGGGCTCGCTTATCTCGTGCTCAAGAGACCTGATTTCGACAAGTTCCCCGGCGCAAGATACTCAATAGCCTTTGACGCATGGAACCCCGACGGCAGAGTGAACCAAGTCGCGACAGTCCACAATCTTGGGAAGAATTTTTCGAAGGTGTTTGAGATAGAGTTTGAGACACGTGAAGGCAAGCGTGAGAACCCCCATCAGCTGTGCTACGGTTTTGGCTATAGCAGGGTTTTGGCTGCGTTGATAAGTCAGCACAGCGACGACAGGGGTCTCGTGCTTCCGCCTGTTGTCGCTCCTCTCCACGTGGTAATCGTTCCAATTGTATTCAAGGGTCAGGAAGAGGCCATTAAACAATTCTGCTACAGTGTCGCGGAGAGGCTGCAAAAGTTTTCTGTGAAGGTTGATGATAGGGAGGATGTGACGCCGGGTGAAAAGTTCTACTACTGGGAGAAAATGGGTGTCCCGGTGAGGCTGGAGATAGGGCCGCGTGAGGTGGCGGAGAACCGGGCTACGTTGTTTAGACGGGATACGTTGGAGAAACAGGCTGTCGCCGTCGAGGAGATTGAGAAGGCTGTGGAAAATGTGTTGAAAAGCATGGAGCAGAGTCTCGCGGAGAGGAGCTGGCGTATCATGCGTCAGATGATTGTCGACGCTTCAAATGTTGATGAGGTGAAAAAAATTATTTCGGAGAGAAGGATCGCGAGGTTTGGCTGGTGCGGCTCAGTGGAGTGTGTTGAGCAACTTAAAGAGGCTGCGGGCGGGGAGCTTAGAGGAAGCAGGTTTGACGAGCTTGAGGTGCCCAACGGCCCCTGCATAATCTGCGGAAAAAATGCGGCAGAAGTGGTTTACTTCGCTAGGGCGTATTGAGGACGTAGTTGTCGAGTGCTCTTAGCCGTTTGGCTGGGTCGGGGTGTGTGCTGAAGAGCTCTGCCACTGTGCTGGGTTTACGGCTCTTCACCTCTTCGACGACCCTGTCGATGTCGCCGAATGCCTGAAGCTTGACGTCGGGGTCGGCTATGAAGAAGGCCTTAAACTGCTCAACATGCGCCACCTCTTCTTTTCTCAATCTACCAGCCAGCATCATTATTCTTACAAGGGCCCGCTGGAGGTTTCGGGCACCATTCGGCACGGTTTTTGCCGAGAAGTAGTCGGCATAGTATTCGCGGAGCCTGCTCATGTAGAAGACGAATATGTTGAAGATGAAGCTGAAAGCCATCAACGCGATTCCGATGAGAAATGCGTAGGCTCCCCCTTCTCGGCGGCCTCCGAAGGCTCCTGAGACCAGCAATGTGTAGCCGAGATAGTATATGATGGCTGGTATGATGCTTATCGCCATCATGAAGGCAACGTCGCGGTGCTTGATGTGGCCCAGCTCATGTCCTATGACGGCTTCCACCTCTTCCCGCGGAAGGCTTTCGACAAGCCGTCTGGTGACAGCGACCATGGGGCCTGTGAGGGGACTGCCGTATGCGAATGCGTTGGGGATGTCTATTTCCGCGACATAGGTTTTCGGCGGCTTCTCCATCCCCGCGGCCAGGCTCAGCCGGTTGACAGTTTCCTCAACCCAGCCGAGTCCAGCCTCAGCCGCTGGACGGGTTCTATAAACCGCTCCGATTATGTATGGGCCGATAAGCCACTGGAAGACGTGGAAGACGACGACAAACCCTATGATGGTGTAGAAGTTCAGCAGCGGTATGCGGAGAAAAGTGAGCACAGCCACGAAGAGAAGCGAGGCCACCGCCGTTATCAACGCCCATGTACCAATCATGGCTAGACGGAGCTTGACCAGCGAAAGCCTTGCCCTCTCCTGCGCAGTAGCCATATTAGCTCACCTGAGTCGGCGTATGGTTCGGGTTCTAATAAACCATATCCAACATCTTAGAGGAATTGCTCGGGCTTTCTCTCATCTCTGGCCCTAACCTTGAGGACGCCGTAGTGGATGGCGCAGCTGATGCAGAGGTTTTTTACTACGATGTTTTCGGCGAGATAGGCACCCGCCTGCTTCAGCTCACGGGCCAAGTCACCGCGGACAAGAGAAACACGCCGCGTTACACGCTGGACCTTGCTTCTCGGCACATAGGCTCCGCAGTTGTCGCACTGAACAGTCGGCTCCTTCCCCTTAGCGCCTTTCGACCTGCCACGGCTCTTACGCTTGAACGGCATTCCACTCAATCACTACTATGTCTGTTATATAAAGATCGTCGAAGGTTAAACCAATTTTCTCCAAAACCTTCGCCAATAAATCCCTTGGAAAACAATTCGAGGACAGCTATTTAGGTAGGTTGTTTTTCTTTTTTCTTGGTTTTGTTCTTATTTTTATTGCGTGGAATGGGCATTTTTGAAATTGTTCAAGAATGTGTCCTTTCTGGCATTTTGAGCAGAAGCCTATACCCTCCTCATAATTCGGGGTTTTAAAGGTAGGAATATTCTCATAGTGGTCATATTCCTCGTCAGGTTTATAAGACATGCATAGGATATTGTCCTCAACCCATAGGTCTATAAATAATCGATTTTCCCTCATCCACGCCATTATTCAAGTCGTTATTAGACAGGTATGCATGGTGGCTTGGTATCCTAAGCCTAAGCCCAGCCGTAGTATAATACCTATTTTTTTGGTAATGGCTTTAAACCAGTTTTTAGGTTATGGGGGACATGGCCACTACCTATGGCACGAATACACCAAAGAAAGTGGTGTAGATGAGGTTCTACGCTGATGTTCATCGGAAGAGGGATGACACAGGCTATCGGATAACCTATACAACTGATGGTGAAGACTTTAGACATGTTGATTCTCCGTCGGAGATACCGGTAGAAGCTGGAGACAAAGTATACGTAGACACAATACCGATAATACATACAGATGGTTTCATAGAGCTTCTTAGAAGAGGTGCTGAGGTTTACTATCTGAGGAGACTAACCATGATTGAGGCTGTGAGGCAGAAGATGGGGATAAAATCCAAGTCCGCGAGGACAGATATCAAGGCTTTGATGGCTGTTGATGATAAGTGGTTCCGTAGAGTGGATGAGAATTTCTTGGTGATGCGACAGATGATTTCGGCGTTTAGAAGTTTGGAGAGAACTATGCAGAGGCTGGAGAACCAGCTCAAGGCGGCTTCATCTGCTACCGAGGAGAGCTTGAGGAGAATGGTAAAACAAGTAGAGATAGAGAAAGAGGTCTTAGCCAAACGGATTTCAGAGGAGGCGGCGAAGAGGTTCCCAGTCTTCGTAAAGGTTGTGGAAGAGCTAGGGATAATGGGAGAGAACCATGTATTGGCTTGTGAAGCTTTGGCGGAGCTGCTAACCTACGTCGACTTCAGCAAATCCTTTAGACAAGTGCGAGGATACCTACGGCTCTACAGGAAACGTTCAAAAAACCAGACGTATAACCACGAGACACGCCATGCGCTAACAAGGCTCACAATGGCAACAACAAGAAATACACCAAACGCCCATAAACAAGAAGACATACTGATGAAGATATGGCTGACAATCAGACAGGAAACCCAAGAGAGGCTGGCAGGCATACCGGCCCAACAACAGGGATAAAACCCAGAAGCCGGTATGTCCTGTTATATAGCGAGCTGACTCTTTCGCCAGCTATGTCTAGTTTATAAACGGCCGGCTTCTTTCATGGGTTTCCTAGGTGTTGTTGCTGGTTGGTTGCCTGCCAGCCAACCACCCCCTTATTTTTTCCCTTAATTTATGTCCATATAAACTAACAGGGAAAACCACAACTAGGTATCTATTTCTTTCATTTTCCTCTTACGAATGCTCAAATAAGCAATTCATGGTTTAAAGCTATGTAATAAACCAACTAGACATATCATAGGTTGATAAGTTAATATACAGGGTTGGCTAAAGTGGGCGTCGGGCAGCCGAGTAACAAATGGTGGCCGGTCTGAAAAAACTTTCATGCTACAACAAACCCCTGAACTTTCCCGAGAATAATTTTGACCACGAATGGTGGAAAAAAATTTTCAACGAGTACTACCTTGTTACAGATGGGGACGTTGTCTGCAACCAAGAATTGACCAAATACGAGGTCGACCTCATAGTCAAGCTTCTCGACCTCGATAAAACCGATGCGGTGCTAGACCTTTGCTGCGGCAACGGCAGACACGCAATAGAGCTCGCTAGAAGAGGTTACAGGGATATACATGGGCTCGACTACTCCAGGTTTCTGTTAAACGTTGCCAGAAATTCAGCTAGACAAGAGGGGCTGAAAATAGACTTCAGATGGGGGGATGCAAGGAGCTTGCCCTTCGCGGATAATTCATTCGATGCAGTTATTTTAATGGGAAACAGCTTCGGATACTTCGCTGAAATAGATGATGACCTGAGAGTCCTAAGAGAAGTGAGACGTGTCCTAAGACCTTATGGCAGAATCCTCATCGACGTTGTAGATAGAGAACAGTTCTTAAAACATTTGGAGCCAATCAGCAGTGAAAAAAATGGAGATGTTCAAATAATTAGACTGCGGAGGGTCATCGGTCGAAACAGATTGGTGACGCGTGAAATTGTTATCAGGGAAAACACGGAGGTATTAACCGACCATGTCTATGGCGTTAGACTATACAGCTTCTCAGAACTCAAATGCATGCTGGAGCAGGCAGAGTTCGCAAATGTGACTCTCAAAGCCAGTATCTCATACAATCCTGAAGGAAAGGACCCTGGAATGCTCAAAACTAGGATGGTCGTTACAGCATTATCTTCGAAGGAGAACATCGTTACAGCCCACAAGCCGCTCATAGCGGTGCTCATCGGTGATCCAAGTAGACGCAATCCTGTTAAGCCTGGTGCAGTATTAGATGAAGATGATGTCTATGCGGTTAACGAGTTAAAATCAGCTCTCATAGGTATAAGAAAGTATCAATTCTGTTTCCTCGATAACCACGACTCATTTCTAGAATACTTGAAGGCAAACAAGAACTCAATTCATATCGTCCTCAACTTATGTGATGACGGATTTCACAACGACCCGCATATGGAGGGGCATGTTCCAGCTTTGTTAGAGATGCTAGGGCTGCGGTATACTGGTGCTGGGCCAAGATGCCTATTCCTATGCTATGACAAAGCAGCCGTCAATGCGATCGCAGAATCAATGAGCATCCCTGTACCAGAGTATGTGCTAATTAACAACCAGGATGAACTGAACATAATACCTAGACGAATTTATCCCGCTATAGTGAAGCCTAACTTCGCAGATAACAGCTGGGGAATAACTGCGAAAAGTATTGTTCGGGACAGAACCGAGTTGGAATCTGCAATTCATCAATTGAAGATTGAATGGGGCTACCATGGCCCAGTATTGGTGCAACACTATGTTGAAGGAAAAGATCTGACAACCGCTTTAATAGGAAATCCGCCAGATTTCATTGTGCTACCGATTCTGACAGAAGATTATTCTTGTTTACCTGACGGGCTTCCGAGAATTCTGACCTATGATGCAAAGTGGGTTCCAGACTCTCCATATGGTTGTGTACAGTCGGTACCGGCTACACTTAATTCCGATATAAGACACAGGCTAGTCAACTGGAGCAAAGAGCTGTTCATAAGGCTGGAGTGCAGAGATTATGCGAGATTTGATTGGAGATTGGGATATGATGGTACTCCATGGCTGTTAGAGGCTAACCCAAATCCTGGATGGGTCTGGGATGGTCATCTCAGAAAGGCATGCAATTATATGGGATGGAGTTACAAGAAGATGTTTCAAGCCATCATTGAGGCGACTGAGAAACGTTATAGAACGGCCAACTCCAAACAACACATTAGTATTCATCCTCAAAAGATTGAAGCCATACACTGAGAAAATTGGGTGTTGGAACTAGCTTGTTTATGTTAATTTAAATACAGTGGCTGCAGCATGAATAATGTGAGCAAGAAGGTCTTGGTGGCAGACTCTATTGACAAAGCGGCTGTTGATGTTCTCGAAGATGCGGGTTTCCAGGTTGATTTACGTCCAGGGATTTCCGCGGAGGAGCTTGAATCCGTGATAGGTGGCTATGATGTGTTGCTTGTCCGTGGGAGGACAAAGGTAACTGCGAAGGTTATTGAACGCGGTGTTCCCGTGTTGAAGGTTGTTGGCCGTGCTGGAGTTGGACTCGACAACGTTGACCTCGAGGCTGCGGCGCGGCATGGCGTCAAGGTGCTGAACACACCAGAGTCAACGACCGAAAGCGTTGCGGAGCTCGTCGTCGGGTTGATGATAGCCGTGGCCCGTAAAATCGCTTGGTGTGATAGACAGGTTCGCTCAGGTAAGTGGCCGAAGTCCGAGGCCATGGGCGTAGAACTGGCTGGGAAAACCCTCGGTGTTGTGGGCTATGGACGGATCGGGAGACGTGTCGCCGAGATAGCATATGCCATGGGGATGAAGGTTGTTGCCTACGACGTCATACCCATTCCGGAGGAGATTTTGGCAAAAGCCGGGGCCAGGCTCACAAGCCTCGAGGAAGTGCTGCAGACAGCAGATGTCATAACCCTGCATGTACCTCTTACACCCGAGACAAGACACCTAATCGATGCAAGCAAACTGGAGATGATGAAGCCGACCGCCATACTCATAAACGCGTCACGTGGAGAGGTGATAGACGAGGAAGCACTCTACAACGCTCTCAAAGACGGTAGAATAGCGGGCGCGGGTCTCGATGTTTTCGAGAAAGAGCCACCCACCGGGAGCAAGCTTCTCACGCTCGACAATGTTGTGCTCACTCCGCACATAGGTGCTCAGACTCGGGAGGCTCAGGAGGCTGCTGCAACGATGCTGGCGAAAAAAGTTATCGAAGTGTTTGCTTCAATGAGTTCTTGACAAGCTTGAGCAGCTTCTCCGGATAAAGGCCGGACAAATCCTCCCTGTAAAAAACCACAATCTTTTCATCATATCTCCTGTCCAGCTCCACCCCGGGGCCCAGCTCAACCCACACTCCTTCCTCGACAAATTTTCGGAATTTCTCCACCGCGTCCCCGCTCCTGAGAATATCTATGGGACAGTTTATGTACATGGGCCTCTTGTCGACGATGTGGCGGGTGGATTTGGGTGGCAGCCTGTAGGCATGTTTGGCGATTGAGACGACCTCCTCTTTCCTCAGAGGCCTCAGCAAGTATCCGAAGACGTGTCTGCCCCGTTTAACAACCTCTTCAACGTCACTGTCTCTGACATAGGTTATGCCAAGCGTTTTTAGTCTCTGCTCGAGCATGGAAAGTTTCCCGTAAACCTGCTCGGTGGCCAGAGTTTCTTGATGTTTGATTTTCAGGCTCTGTCCATTGCTCCAGATGAACCAAGCGTCGTAGATGTCTCTTGACTCTGTGAAGCCCAGTTCGCTGCAATAATCCTTTAACTCATCGCTGGATATGTTCTTTGACGCAGCTCGCCCCCATCCGGCGAGGACAACACGGGGAGACATGTAGTCGACTGTGTAGACGGGTATTTTTTCGAGGCCTAGAACCATAGCCGCCTCAACCCTGTGCGTGCCATCTATAACCAGCCCGGTCTCAGCGTCGACTATCACGGGGTCTATGAAGCGGCCTTTTTTGGCGATGTCCTCGGCTATGCGGGAGACTGCTTGTGGAATGGATTGCTCATGTGGGTGAAGGTTTCCGGTGTCGGCGAGTGTGACCGTCCAAGGTTTTAGCCTCAACCCAGTTCAGCCATCTCTTCAAACAGATGCCACGGCATGGTGGCGTAAACGTCTTCGAAGATGACGCGTGGGCTGGGCGGCGGTGTCTTCTCCGCTTCCTCGGTGGCGCGGCGCAGCTCGTCCTTGAAGCCGTCCACAATTTTCTGCTCCTCCTCGGGGGACCACAACCTGTTGCGGGTAAGGTAGACCCGAAGCCGCTTCAACGGGTCAAATGCCCGCATTTGTTCAACCTCTTCTTCGGAGCGGTATTTTGAGGGGTCGTCAGCGGTTGTATGCGGCCCCATCCTGTATGTGACGGCCTCTATCAGAACAGCGCCCTCACCAGCTCGGGCCCTCTCCACAAACTTTCTGCAGACAGTGTAGACAGCGAGGACATCGTTGCCGTCGACCCTTATTCCCGGAATTCCGTAGGCTTTTGCCTTTACCGCTATGTTGGGTGCGGCTGTCTGCATCTTGAAGGGAACGGAGATGGCCCACTGGTTGTTCTGAACAAAGAAGACCACGGGGGGCTTGAAGACACCGGCCCAGTTCACTGCCTCGTGGAAATCTCCTTTGGAGGTGGCGCCGTCGCCCAAGTAGACCAGAAACACCTCTTTCTCGCCGCGTTTCTTCGCCGCCATCGCCATGCCAACAGCCACGGGACACATGAGAGAAACCGCTCCCGCACCCACTACAATCCTATAGCGTCTGTCGCCATACAGCGTGATTTCATGCCCCTTCATGTGGTCGAGGTTTGTGGCAAACATTCTATGCATCAACGTTGTGAGCGGCGCTCCTCTGAGAAGACCCACAGTCAGCTCACGGTAGGTTGGAAACATCCAGTCTAAGTCGCTCAAGCTGTGAACGCTTCCCACGACAGAGGCCTCCTGTCCCTCGACCGGCGCGTAGCGTGATGCTTTCCCGAGCGGATGTATCTTGAGCATCCACTGGTCAAACGTTCTCAGGACAACCATGTCACGCATCATCTTACGCATCATCTCGTTGGAGAGGCCGGGGTCAGGCTCCCCGACCAGCTCCCCCTCAGGGCTCAAAACCCTGTAAAGCCCTAACTCCGCCTGACCGTCTCCAGACATTCCAAAAACTCCTCGTCAGACAAAGCCCTCTTCTTAGCGATAGACATCTCCTTCACTTTTTGGAGCAGGGCTTGAACCTCCTCCGGCGACGCTTTTACACCGAGTTTCTCGAGCTTCCACTCGATAGAGTGTTTTCCACTCTTTTTGCCGACGAGGACATCATGTCTGTTTCCGACAAGCTCCGGTAGAAAGGCCTCGGAGCCGAGGTGGTACTTTACCCAGCCAGCCACCGATATGCCCGATTCTCTTGTGAACACTCTCTCGCCGACGACGGGTTTGTTGGCGGCGAGCCGGAAACTTGTCAACTTCTCCACAAGCCGAGAAACCTCCACAAGCTTATCGAGGCGGAGGCCGAGGCGTCTACCGTAGAGCAGCTCAAGGCTTAGAACAACCTCCTCAAGGGCCGCGTTACCAGCTCTTTCGCCAATCCCGTTGACAGAGACATGCACCACGCTTGCTCCCGCCGACAAGCCGGCTATGCTCACCGCCGTCCCCATACCAAAGTCGTTGTGACAGTGAACCTCGACAGGCACATTCACCGTCCGCACAATCTCACCGACAAGATACCTGAACCCCTCCGGAGAAGCACAGCCAAAAGTGTCAACAACCGCGACGGCGTCGGGCTTAGCCTCCTCAACAACCTTAGAGTAGATGTGTTTGAGGAAGTTGATATCAGCTCTTGTGCCGTCCACGCCGAAGAAAACAGTGTACAGCCCATGGTCCTTCGCATACTGCACATGCGTAACCGCTTTCTCTACAACGTCCTCGGCTCGCCATCCAAACTGCATCAGCTTCGGCACACCCACCGGCCCCTCGGTAACTATTCCAGAGACATCTGCCTTGAGAGCTGCATCGATGTCCTCTTTCACGAGGCGCGCGAACCCGAAAACCCTAGCTCTAAGGCCCTCGTTGGCAATCATCTTCACGGCGTTGAAGTCCTCCTCGGAGACAACGGGCATCCCAGCCTCGAGCCTGTGCACACCCAGCTCATCTAACGCCTTCGCAATCTCCAGCTTCTCGGAAGCCTTCAGCACGACGCCGGGTGTCTGCTCACCATCCCTCAAAGTAACATCATAAATCTCAATCTTCTCAGGAAAATTGAACTGGTTAACAACCTGTGGAGAAAAGTTGTAGGGGCTGACCCAGTGTTTTTCTCCTCGCCAAGGCTCTGATGACATTTTACTCAGCCACTACTGGGTTGCGCATAACGCCGAGGCTCTCTATCTCAGACTCGACCACGTCACCGGGCTTGAGATAATACTTTTCAGGGTTTTCTCTGAAAGCGGCCACTCCGGAGATGGTTCCAGTGGTTATGATGTCGCCTGGCTCAAGCATCACCCATGAATAGTGCTCTATAATCTCCTGCAACGTGACCGAGAGCCTGCTGGTGTTTCCCGACTGCCTCACTTCGCCGTTAACCCGCAGCTCCATCTTCAGGTTGTGGGGGTTACTTATCTCATCCTTGGTCACAAGGTAGGGGCCCATGGGAGCGAATGTGTCAAGGTTTTTCCCAAAGTTCAGCAATCCGTTCTTCATCTCCTGCCGCTGAATGTCACGCGCGGTTATGTCGTTAAACACCATGAATCCGGCGACATAATCGAAAGCCCTCTCCTTCGCAATGTATTTTCCACGCTTCCCAATAACGATAGCCATCTCAAGCTCGTAGTCAAGCTCCTTGGTGTACTTTGGGTAGACGATGTTGTCGTAGGGCCCTATGACCGCTGTGGGGCTCTTCAGGAAAGATATCCACTGGGGAATTGGAAACTCCCATTTTGCTTTCTCAGCTTCTTTCGCATGTTCGCGGAAGTTTCCCGCGGTGTGAATTATTTTACCCGGCCGCGGAATGGGCGCATGAAGACGTACCTTGCCAAGCTCATACACGAAGCCTTCTCCGTAGGACATGTTGATGAAGGACCTAGCCTTGAACAAAACTCTCTCAGCAGCCTCAAAAGCTCTGCGGCCTCTACGCAGGAAAGAAACCATGCTAGATGGTAGTAGAGCATCCGCCAAAACCTGCGGATCCTCCTCGCCATCCTCATTCAACAACGCTGCGTAGGCCATGTTTCCATCAATTAGGTATTCGCCGTAAACTATGCCGAGACGCGGTTCTCGACGATGGGGATGTTGGAAAGTGACTAGCTTCATATCGCATATCTTGTTTGCTGCGTCGTATTATACTTTGGCCTGATGTTTTTCTTGGTGTAAATGTTTTTTAGAACGGTGGCGACTTTTTCCGAATGTGAATTCAGCGCGTTTCTTCAACAAACCCGCTGAAACTATGAGTAGGAAAGATATTGAGGAAAACCGTGATAAGATGCTGCGTTGGACTGTTCGGCATGCTTACAGAAACAACCCATTCTATCGTAAGAAACTTGATGAAGCGAAGGTCAGCCCAGACGATGTTAAGACGGTGGATGATTTGGTGAAGCTGCCTTTCACAACCAAGGATGAGCTGCGTTCACTGTATCCATACGGCACTCTCGCCGTGCAGCGTAGCGAGGTTCTTGAGGTTCACGCCACCTCTGGGACAACAGGTGTGCCGACCCTCGGGTTCTACACAAAAAACGACATAGAGGTCTGGGCCGAGGTCTCCGCCCGTAGCCTAGCCATGTCCGGGCTGACTAAGGAAGATGTTTTTCAGATTACCCCGAGTTTCGGAATGTTTACGGGAGGGTTCGGGTTCTACTATGGGGCACGCAAGATAGGCGCCATGATTATACCAACCGGCGCAGGGTTCAGCCGCCGCCAAATACAGTACATGCTCGACTTCGGAACCACTATGGTGTGCGCGGTTGTTTCATACATTCTCAGGTTGACTGAGACGGCTTTGGAGATGGGTGTCGACCCGGCTAAGGATACACTGGTTAGGAAGGGTGTTTTCGGCTCGGAGATGTGGACCTCTGAGATGAAGAAATGGGTCTCCGACAAGTGGAACATGGATGTCTACGACATCTACGGGTTTACGGAGCTTTGTGGACCCGGTGTCGCGAACGACTGCTTTGTTCACGATGGGCTGCATCTATGGGAGGACCATTTTCTCGTGGAGGTCATCGACCCCAAGACCGGTGAACCCGTCGGCCCCGAGGAAAAAGGCGAGCTTGTCTTCACCACATTGACTAAAGAGGCGGCGCCGCTCCTCCGATACCGTTGCAGAGACATCTCATACATCTACGACGCCCGCTCATGCGACTGTGGAAGAACCCATCTCCGGCTCGGATACATTTCTGGCAGGGTTGATGACATGATAAAGGTCTCAGGCGTCGCTGTCTGGCCCAGCGCAGTCGAATCAGTATTGCTCAGACATCGTGAACTTGGCCCCGAGTATCAGATAGTTGTCTGGAGGGAGAAGGGCCTTGATAGGATGAAGGTCGTCGCCGAGCTGGCCCATGAACTGAGAAGCGATGAGGCCGAGGCTCTGCGAAGCAAGTTGGAGAGAGAACTACATGAGACACTGCTTACAAGTGTGCAGGTGGAGCTTGCGGAACCCATGTCCCTGCCACGTCAAGAAGTGGGCAAAGCCAAACGCGTCATAGACAAGCGGGTTGAATAAAATGGTCCGAATAATTTCTCGAAGCGAGCTCGAGAACTGGCTTGATATGAAGACCTCCGTCGAGATTGTTGAGGATTTTTTCAGAGATTATGGTGACGAGAAGTATGTTGCTCCGCCGAGGATGGTTACAGCGATTGAAGAGCGTGACGCCGTCTACCTCAACATGCCGGCCGCCAGCCTCCACGCCGGAGGTTACACGGTGAAGCTGATAAACGAATACAGGAAAAACCCCGTGCTACACGGCGTCGAGGCAGCCCATGGTGTGGTGCTTTTCTTCGACATAGAAACTGGGATGCTTAAGGGAATTGTGGACGCGGTGGCACTCACGTCTCTCAGAACAGGTGCAATAGGTGGAGTGGGTGCAAAATATCTCGCACCCGCTGACAGCAGGTCAGCAGCATTAATAGGGAGTGGTAGAACAGCGTGGACACAGTTGACAGCTCTACACACAGTACGAGGCATTGAGCGGGTCAAAATCTACAGCCCCACAAAGGCCAACAGAGAAAAGCTCGCTGAAAAAGCCGCGAAGACCTTGGGAATAGATGCGGAAGCGGTCGAGAACCCGCGTGAAGCGGTTGAGAACGCTGAAGTGGTGCTGGCGGCCACGAACTCAGCGGAACCTGTTTTGACGGGTGAGTGGCTTGCAGAAAATGTTCATGTCACGAGTATTGGGGCTTTGCCTACTCGTAGAGAGCTTGACCTTGAGACTTTCCGCCGCGCGGAGCTGATAGCCGCCGACCTCAAGAAATCCGTGCTCAAGGAGGCTGGGGACATAATGGCCGCGGTTGAGAAGGGAATCGTGGACCCGGCCAAGGTTCTTGAGCTCCATGAAGTTGTTAAACAGAACCTGACAAGGCCCCGGAACGTTCACGTCACATTGCTCAAATCCGTTGGGTTTGCGGCTCTCGACCTTTACTTTACTTCACGTGTCCTGAGAATGGCTGAGAAGATGGGCGTCGGCCGGGTTATCGAGCTTTAGTATGACCTCGGTAGGCCGAGGCCTTTTTCCGCTATGAATGCAAGGGCCAGCTCCTGTGTTATCGGCCCCGACTTAAGCAAGTAGATGTCTCTCATCACCCGCTCCAGCCCAGACTCCTTAAGGTAGCCGTGTCCGCCGAGAACCTGAATAGCTTGCCCAACCGCCTTGAACACAACCTCGGAGGCGAAATACTTGGCCACGCACGCGGCCACACTCGCATCCTCGTCCCTGTCAAACTTTCCAGCGGCGTCGAATGTCAGAAGCTTCGCCGCCTCGGCTTCGGCGTAGAGTACTGCGAGTGGGAACTGTATGCCCTGATATGTGCCTATGGGTTTTCCGAAGACTTTCCGCTCCTTGGCATATGAGGTGGCTGTTTTGATTGCGAAAAGCGCTGAGCCGACGGCGAGTGCTGCGTAAACTATGCGATCCGGGTTAAGTGCATGTGTGAGAGCCTTCCAACCGTTGTCCACCTCCCCCACAACACTCTCCTCATCAACCTCGACATTCTCAAGCCTCATCAAACCCGTGCGGAAATAATTGGTACCCATCTTCGGAAGCTCCGAGAAGCTGAGACCCGCCGCCTTCATGTCGAGAACAAACAACGTAATCCCCGCACTCTTCTTCGCAGCACGTTCAAGCGGCGTTGTCCTCGCTGCAAGAAGCATATGGGTGGCTCTGTCAAAGTTGTTGACATACATCTTCTCCCCGTTTATCACATATTTCCTACCTTGTTTGACCGCGGTTGTCTTTATCGAGAGAACATCGGATCCAGATTCTCTCTCTGTTATCGAGAGGCCCATGATGTATTCTCCTGTAGCGAGTCGCGGAAGAATGCTTTGACGCTGGCTCTCTGACCCTGATTTGTTTATCACGAGAGAGGCCATGTTGTTGCTGAGAAGCGGGTAAATGGCTGTCCCGCAGCCATGCATAGTGAGATAAATCACGGCTTCGACGAGTTTAGAGACGGTTTTGCCCAGTCCGCCGTAGGTTTCTGGAATCAGGAACCCGGGCATCCGACGCCTCCCACACTCTCGCCAAAACTCCTCGGGGAACTCACCCTCATCGCTTGCCTTCTCCCAGTAGCTCAGCGGGAAAAGTGCTGGCAGGTCCACAACCTCTTTCACGTATCAGATGATGCAAACCCTTGTTTTAGTGTTGTCGGCGATGAAATCTCTAATACTCCGATTATACGAACACATCGGGAAAAATTGGCTAAAAGGTTGCCGCTCCTCTTCTTCGGACACTTGGCCAACGACACCCTCTACACAAGCCTACCACCACTGCTTCCACTGCTGGCGGCTCAGCAGAAAACATCCGCAGCCACACTGGCACTGATACCGACAGTCTACATGATGACCGCGTCATTCCTCCAGTTAGCGGTGGGATTTTTCTTTGACAGAAAACCTAAACCAACCCTAGTTCCTCTCGGCCTGTTTTTAGGCGGAGCTGCGGTATCCGCGATCGGGTTTGTCGAAGGCTATCCGCTGATATTGTTGCTCGGGTTTCTTGGCGGTGTCGGATCCGCCTTGTTTCATCCTCCGGCAACCTCTATAGCCTCACTTTCTGATAAAAGGTCTTCATCGGTCTCCTTTTTCATGTCGGGTGGAGACATTGGGCTGGCGGTAGGCTCCTTTCTCGCTACAACGGCTTACGCCGCCATGGGGGTGCATGGCACGGGACTGCTCATAATCCTACCAGCCTTAGCCGCCACAATGCTATTGATCGGAGAGAGGCAACGTGTTGAGGCCCCGGTTCAAAACCCTGTGAAACCCGATGTCAGGCAGCTTGGCTTCGCGTTAGCCACCGCTATTCTCCGAGCAGTAGCCGCACTGTCATTCGTCACTTTTCTTCCACTCTATCTCACGGAACGTGGACTGGGTTTCTCAATGGCTGGAACAGTGTTGACAATCATGATACTCGCGGGGGCTGGAGGTATGTTGTCCGCTGGATACATTGCGGAAAAGATTGGTAAGAGGAGGGCGGTTTCGCTGTTCTTGGTGTTGACTGGCCTCTGGATACCTGTCGCTGTTCTCACTCCGCCGCAGCTGGCGTTTCTTGTGTATGGAGTTCTCGGGTTCCTCATATTCGCCGTCCATCCCCTGCTGGTGGCATACGCCCACGACCTGTTGCCACAAAACCTCGGAGCAGCCTCGGGTCTAATGTATGGGCTGACCTTCGGACTAGGCCACTTGGTTGTCCCCATCATCGGCGCCGCCGTCGACTTCTATGGATACCAGAGTGTTCTCCTCAGCCTAGCATTCATGCCTTTCACGGCGGCCCTCTTGTTCCAGCGTGCTCCCGCCGCCGCAAAAACCCGCACCATATATAAGTAGCTGAGTGGAATAAGTTCTGTGGAGAATAGTTTCGTCAACGTACTCCAAAAACTGTTAAACGGGCTTAGGACAGGAAATCATGTGGAGATTATCCACGCAGGTGGCAAGAGGATACTTAGGATTTTTTGGTTGAATGTTGTGCATGAGCCTGAGGTTTTTCGGGCGATTGCGAAGCTGGTCAAAATCCATGTTGAGAAAATGGGCTACGATGTTGAAGCTGTAGCCTCGGTAGAAACCTCGGGAGCCAAATACGGGTTAGCGGTCGCCAACGAGCTGGGAAAACCCTACTACTCCATACACAAAGCGAGGAAACTAATCTTTCAACAGCCTGTCGCGGCGGAAGGGTTCTCAGTCACAGAGAGTAAACCAGTGACCCTGCATCTGGACAGGGCGGTCGCATCCCAATTTAACAGCGTGCTCCTCATCGACGACGTGAGACGGACCTCTGCGACGATAAACACTGCCGCAGCTCTTCTAAGTGAATGTGGAGTCTCTGTAACAGCCTGCTACGTGATCATCGACCTGGCCTTTGCAGGGCATCCGAGGCCTGAAAAGGTTCCGCCTAATAGGTATCACCCGCTTTTCGTGGTAAGCGCCGTAGACGACGAAGGCAAATGCGTTGTAGACGAGGGACTTGTCCCCGAGTTTCTGTAGCGTCTAAGAAGCCGCATCGCAGCAGCCGCTAGGAGTACCAGCAGCACTAAAGCAGTGATGGTTCCCAGCACTGGTGTGAGGATGTTCGGCTCCTCTAGAACAAGTGTTACTCGTGTCGGTGCAGTAACCCTGAGAAACGTGCCGCTATGCTCTACACCCGCCTCATCTACATAGCCTCTCAAACCAAGTTTCAACCCTTTGGCCCTAAGCAGTGAGCCGATGTCCAGTACCTCGCCTTCCCGTGCCCAGGCTATGTCCGCCAATGTGCCGTTCGGATAAAAAACATCAACCCTATGGTATGCATCGATAACGAAACGCGCTTTCTCCTGCTCACCGTTTACGATGACGTGGCTGGGTGTAGAGGTGTATCGGGTGTATGATGTTGAAGGTAGCTGGAGGGAGATGTTGGCTTGCCTGTTTCTCAGGAGCACTAAGTTTGTTGAGCCCGCTGTCGAGGCGTTGGCGATGGGTGTGTTGTCGAGGAGAATCGTTGGCCGAGCTTCTGCGACATGGCCATCTATCTCAGCTACGAGAACGTAGGCTATGTCTGCGTTTAGCTTGCCGTGTCCCCATATATTCGACACAGTGTCCCCTGTGTAGCTGTCCCGTCTCGCAGTGTTCCTGATTATCTCGAAAACTTCTTGCGGCGATAGGTTTGGCGCGAGTTGGAGGATGAGCGCAGCCACTCCGGCGGCGTGTGGTGCTGCCATGCTTGTGCCCCGGCTTACTGCTATGTCTTCGCCTGGGCTGAATGCTTGACGTGTTGCGTCTCTTGAACGGGCTGCGAAAACAACTCCTCCGGGGGCTGTGATGTCGGGTTTTGTTCTTCCATCGGTTGTTGGGCCGCGTCCGCTGTAAAACTCGATATCCCCGACTATGCCGCCCACACTCCATGTCTGTCCGCTGGCGTTCCACATCGCTCGTGTGGTGTAGGCCCCAACCGTCAAAACTTTCTTCGCTGTACCAGGGATTGTTACTGTATAAGATGATGTGATGCTGTAATCCAGTGATGGGAGAAAAGCCTCTGACTCAGTGCTGCATGTGTCTGACTCCAGCCATGCATGCATTTTCCCGTCAACAACTTTTTGCGGCGTTAATGTAAGCCGCCAAACACCTGTTTCGAGTGGTTTGCCTCTGATTGTTATCGCGATTTCCTGCAGCGTCTCTGTTCTCTGGAGGCTTGTCTCGAGTATGGTTTCATTGACTGTTTTGGAGCCGTTTTGCGGCAGCTCTATCCTGTCCAACCCCGGTGTTGTGAGGGTTAGATCCATGATGTTTTCGGAATGTGTTACGAGCGAGAGGGCGGCCTCTGTTGTCTGCGGCGGGATTGTCCACTGGAGTGTGAGCGTGACACCCTGTGTCAGGGTTGCTTCAACATGTCGGGCGTCGTTGGCTGAGTTGCCCGCCGCGACTACGAAGACAACGCCTTCCTCCGCCCATTTGTCCAGCGCTTTTTCGAGAGGTGTGCTGCCGTCATGTGCTCCGATGTCTGTCCCGAGGCTGAGGACAACGACAAGCCTTCTGCCCAGCTGCCGAGCTTTCTCGACCGCATATGCGATGCCGTCCAGCAGACCCTCTTCACTGAAGAACCATCTAGCTCCACCGCATGCGGGGCCGCCGCTTTTAACCACCACAAGCTCCGCACCAGACGCAACACCTCTCAGCCCCCGGTCCCCGTAAAATCCGCCAGCTGCGATCGACGCCACGACCGTTCCATGACCCACCGTGTCACGCTGCGGACAATCACCTGACACAATCTCTTGTCTGTCGCATTCATAGCCATATCCAAAACCCTGCGGAGGCTTTCCCCCAACAGTCTGATCCCAGATAGCCACAATCCTTGTGCCGTCGTCTGTCCTGAATGTTAGGTGACTGTAATCCACGCCCGTGTCCACCACAGCAATCAAGACACCGCGGCCATCAACAGCCGCCACATTCACACCCGAGACATTTAGAAGCCTATCAACACCGATGTCAACCAAACCGGCGTCCAGAAGAGGATAATATCTCCGAGACATGTAATGGCTGAAGCCCAGCGTGTGAAGCATTTCACGAACCATAGGTGAAACAACACCGTCTACAGCACTTGGCTGCTGCATCATCGCCGCGAAACCGTCATGAATAGAGGAAACGGATATGATAACAACAAACAGGTAGAGCAAAACTTCTCGCAAGGCGGTCATTTGTAAAAGATGTGGAATGAAATGATTTATAGATGGTGCATCAACAAGGATATAAACGCGCAGCCGCAAATTTAGGATATGAAGTTTCTAAGCGATTCGGACGTTGCTGCAGTTGTTGATCCTGTAAAGGTTGTTGAAGCTGTGGAGCGTGCCTACATACTCTATAGCACGGGCCGGGTGGTGATGCCTGTCCGCTCACGTGTAGAAAACAAGGAGCATGGTGGCGACATATTGATGATGCCGTGTCTAGTGCCAGACATGGGAATTTTTAGTCTCAAGCTGGTGACAGTCTATCCCCGCAACCTCGAAAAAGGCTTGCCGACGATAAACGCGACAGTCATAGCTTTGGACGCGTCAACGGGGATGCCTCAGCTCGTGGCTGAGGCGAGGGCTCTCACAGGTTTACGCACAGCGGCAGCAACAGCTGTCTCCATCAAACATATGGCACGTCGCGACTTCACCAAAGTCGGAATAATCGGTGCAGGGTATCAGGCGCGGTGGCAGCTGCGGGTCGTCGCGGCAAACCATCCACACGCCATCTTCAAGGCCTATGACATCGACTCCAAACGCTTAGACGAGTTTGTGACGGAGATGAGCCGCATGGGATATGAGGTAAAGCCATCGCCGACGGCTGAAGAGCTTGTGAGATGGAGCGATGTCGTGATAACAGTCACAACCTCGAAGCAGCCGGTGGTGCTGAGGAGCTGGGTGAAAGAAGGCACACACATATCCGCGATAGGTGGCTACACACCTGAGATGGTTGAAATCGAGCCAACACTCGTCGCAAACTCGAAGCTCGTGGTCGACTCGCGTGAAGCGGTGCGGGAGGAGGCGGGCGACATCCTGAAGCCTATTGAGCTTGGGCTGATGAGGTTCGAGGACATCTACGCCGAGATAGGGGAAATAGCAGCAGGCCTCAAACCCGGGAGAACACATGAACGGGAGATAACGGTCTTCAAGAGCGTGGGCCTCGCCGTCCAAGACGCCGCCACAGCCAAACTCCTCATCGACTACCTAATGACGAGATAAATGCCCAAGATCACAGCCGCTGCGCCAAAATAGGTAACTGGTCCCGCGACCTCCGCAAGCAAAAAAGCGGCGAGAAGAGTCGCGACAATCGGCTCCAGCAGAGCAAGCGAAGACGCCTGGTATGGATGTAGGCCTCGTAGACTGGAGAACTGTAGGCCGTGGCCGAGGACAGTGGGGAAAAACGCGAGACCAAGGAGGAAAAGCGCTTGTTCCGGGTTGGGTGGATAGATGCCTTGGCCAAGCAGGTAGGCGGCGGCTAGGGCTGGTAGAGAGGTGAAGAGTAGAAGCGGGCCGAAGACGGCGAAGATGTTCACCTCTTGCCTGACCCGTTTCCCGACCACGAGGTAGAGGGCCCAGAAAAAGGCCCCCAAAACAGCGTAGAAATCGCCCAACAAGCCTCCCGCGGCTCCAGAGGATTCGGCAACCGCCATGGCGGCGGAGCCGGCCACAGCGAGAACCAGGCCTATTACGTTGATGTTGGAGGGCTTGGTCCAGCCGAGGCCCCAGCCAATAACGAGAGCCATCGCAGGCGTCGTGTTAACAAGAGTGGTTGCGTTGACGACCGACGTGTTCTGGACACCGAGCACGAAGAAGATGAAGTGCAGGCTGAGCAAAAGGCCGAGCAGCGGTATCTCTCTCGGAAAGTCGCGGAAAGCCTTGGCAACATCACTTCGGAAGAAAAACGCAGCCAGGGCCGAGAGCAGCAGCCCCGCCACCAACACACGGAAAACAACAATCGTGAAAGCGTCAACACCGGTCAGAAACCTGACAAAAATAGAGGCCGTGCCGAAGAAAAACCCCGCACCGACACCCTGCAAAACATAGAACAGCCTCGGCATACATCCGCAGGAGAAAAGTAGGAAAAAAAGATAGAGTGTTTAGCCGATGAGGTAGACGACGTTCACCGAAACCGTGAGGGTTGTTGTCCCAGTCAATATCGGCGGTCCTGTGGATGCTTCGGTGGCTGCGCGAACGGGGTAGGCGGGCTGCACATCAATTATCGACACCGATTTGACGCCTGTTTTCCTCAGGTTGAGAGGACGGAGAACCGAGTCGGCCTTGGCCTCGGCGTCGCCTATAGCCGCCGATAGAAGCTGCCTATACACAGTGCTATACTGCTCGGGCGAAACCGTGAAGTACAGTCCGGATACTTGGTCAGCTCCAGAGTTCACGGCCGTCTCTATCAAGGACCCGGCGTCGGCGACACGTTTTGTCCTCACCTCTATGCTGTATGTGGCGACATATCCGATAATACGTGGGGGCTCCTTGTCGGGGTAGATGTATTCTGGCGAGATGTCGACGCTGGTCGTCTTCACATCTTCCGAGCTTATGCCGAGTCCAAGAACCGCCGAAACCACTCTGTTGGCTTTTTCTGAAAGCTTCGCCAAAGCCTCGGAAGGTGTGGACGCCTTTTCCTGCACCACGAAGGTTATAGCCAAAGTGTCTGGAACAATCGTGGTTTGAGCTGTCCCGGTCACCGACAACGTTGAAGAACCCAAGTTATCATCGGAGGTTGTCAGTATCTGGGTAGCCGATCCACTGAGCAAAGTCACCGCAGCGAGCGCAATCGCCAAGACCGCGGCCGTCACCGAAACGCTAACCAAAGCATACGAGGTTTTGTCCATTTTTCCTCGGCAAACACATTATGCAGCGGGATAATAAGTCCAGAAACACGAACACCGCCAGCCATTCCTTGGAACGGTTTAAAACCCAGCCCATAAGACCCAACACAAGTTGAAGCTATCAAAAAGGGTTGAGGACCCGCGTCTTCTGCGGGGAGAGGGAATTTTCATAGATGACCTCGCTTTTCCCCAGATGCTTCATCTAGTTTTTGTCCGAAGCCCCTATGGCCATGCAAAAATAAAATCGATAAACAGCCATGAGGCGCTTAAGAAGGCTGTTGCGGTTATCGACGGCAGAACAGTGGCCACAGAGGCTAAGCCGCTCTACACTCTGATTAGGGATGTAGCATATTATGGCATAGCTGTCGGGAAGGCGAGGTTTTTCGGCGAACCCGTGGCCATGGTCTTGGCCGAGACGCTTGGCGACGCTTATGACGCTGCTGAAGAAGTGGTTGTTGATTACGAGCCGTTGCCAGCGTTGGTTGACCCCGAGGAGGCGGCGAACTCCTCCAACCTTGTGCATGAAAACCTCGGCTCAAACGTGGTCCTGAGCCGTCGATTCATGTTTGGAGATGTTGAGAAAGTGTTCGCCGAAGCCGACACGGTTGTGAAGGAGAAGTTCTATTTTGACAGATATGCCGCGGCACCCATAGAGACCTGCGGGGTCATAGCTGTCCCGGGCAAGGACGGCTCACTAACCGTTTACGACAACCAGCAGACACCTCAGCTTTTCAAAAAATCTATAGCACAATCCCTCGGGCTTCAGCCAGAGAAGCTACGGTTCATCGAACACGACATAGGAGGCGGATTTGGAGTAAAAATAATGCTCTACCCATATGTTTTCCTAACCTGTTTCGCCGCTCTCAAGCTCAGAAAACCTGTAAAATGGGTGGAGACGCGTCGTGAACATTTGACAGCTATGGCGCATAACTCCAACAGAGTGACTGTTGCGGAGATGGCTTTGAGGAGAGATGGCAGGGTAACTGGTTACCGGACAAGCTTCATAGAGGATGTGGGCGCGTATGCCCGGCTCCCAGACCCTGGTGGAACGGTGCGCTCGCTCATGACATACCTCGGATGCTACGATATCCAAAACGTTGACGTCGAGTTCAAAGTTGTCTTAACAAACAAGTGTCCCACGGGCCCGGTGCGGGGATACGGGTGTCAGCAGGCCTACTTCGTCCTCGAACGCATGATGGACATCGCGGCTCGGGAGCTCAGGTTAAACCCTGTTGAGATTCGTCTTAAAAACATGGTGGAAAATGTGCAGCAGCCCTACCGCACTGTTTTCGGAAGCCTCTACGACGGCGGCGACTACAAAACCACACTACTCAAGGCTTGGAGCCTATCACAGGCTGAGAAATATCGCGGAGAACAAGATGTCGGTGTTGGCGTGGCTTGTGTGGTGGAGCCTGCTGTGACAAATCTCGCCCGCAACAAGCTGCTTTTCCCAGAGCTTGAGTCATCCGGCTCCGGAGAGGGTGCTGTGGTGAGGATGGAGGAGTCGGGAAACATAACTGTCTACGCTGCTTCTATCCCACAGGGACAGGGCCACGCAACAGTGCTTACGGAACTCGTATCAGAAGTTCTGGGCGCCCGGCCTGAGCAGGTGCGTATAGTATTCGGCGACACGGACCGTGTTTATCCAAGCCCATACGGCGGCACATGGGCAAGTAGGTTCAGCGTCATGACGGTGGCAGCGGTCAAAAAATCATGCGAAACACTGAAACAGAGAATTCTCGAGATAGCCGCCGAAATTCTCGAGACTTCGGCAGAAGACCTTGAGATCAGGGATGGCGAAGTATACGTGAAGGGGTCGGATGTCTCCATATCGTTTGAGAAACTTGCGGCAACAGCCTACCGCAACTCCCTCACCGTCAGAGGCAAGCACACAAGTCTTCAAGCAGAATGTTTCTATGAGTTCCCGACATTCAACACCGGTGAACCGGGTAAAATCAACATGTCAGCCACCTACGGAAACTCGGCACACGTAGCCATAGTCAAGGTCGACAGAGAGACGGGCGAGGTCAAGATTCTGCGATATGTAGCCGTACATGACTGTGGAAAAATATTGAACAAGAATATAGTGGATGGTCAGATAATCGGCGGAGTCATGCAGGGGATTGGTGCAACGCTTTATGAGGAAATTGTCTATGATGAAAACGGTCAGATGCTGACGGCTCACTTTAGCGATTATCTGCTTCCCACTGCAGAGGAGACGCCGGAGATAGTCATAGACCATGTTGAGACGCCGTCGATGTTCTCTGAGCTTGGTTCGAAGGGGATGGGAGAGGGTCCTCTGATACCGGTGGCAGCCGCCATAGTCAACGCGGTCGAGGACGCGGTCAAAACAAGGTTAACCAGGTCCCACCTATCCGCCAGCCGGCTCTGGGCAACAATAAATGGACAAAGTCTTTAAGACACCCAAAAAACAGGGAAGACGTGCCATCATACATAATCAAAAACGCTGGAACAATCCTCACAGGAGACATATACAAACCTGTGGCGGACGGAAACAGCATATACATCAAGGATGGAGTAATCGAAGAAGTGGGTTGGAACATTTCACGGCAGGCGGACGGCGTCTTCGACGTCAACAACATGACAGTCATGCCTGGTTTATTTGATTCACATGTCCATCCAGTTTTCGGAGACTTTACACCGCGGCAGAACACACTCGGCTTCATCGAATCCTCTGTCCACGGCGGGGTAACAACATTCATCTCAGCAGGTGAGGTGCATCTACCTGGAAGACCGCGTGGCGACAAGGAAGCGTCAAAAGCCCTCGCCATCATCACACATAAATCATTCAAAAACATTCACCCGCTCGGCGCCAAGATACACGCGGGCGCCCTTCTTCTTGAGAAGGGGATGACGGATGCGGATTTTGAGGAGGTTGTCAGGGCCGGGGTATGGCTTGTCGGTGAGGTGGGTCTAGGGAGTGTGCAGGACCCTGATGAAGCCGCTGTCATGGTGCGGATGGCGCAGAAACATGGGATGAAGGTAGTCATCCACACAGGCGGAGCATCTATACCAGGAAGCACAATAAACAACGCAGAAGTAGTTCTCAAAGTCAGGCCCGACGTCGTGTCACATATAAACGGCGGCCCAACCTCGCCGTCGATACATGACATAAGAAAAATAATTGAAAACCTTAACTCCGCCATCGAGGTAGTCCAGTGCGGAAACTTCCGCTCGATGCTGGAGACGGTTAAGATTCTTAGGCAGAAAAACGAGCTTCACAGGCTCATAATAGGTAACGATGCGCCATCAGGAACAGGCGTCATCCCACTCGGCATAATCAGAACAATATCCTTCATAGCGTCTAACTCGGATGTCGAGGCTGAAAAAGTTGTATGCGCCGCGTCAGGCAACACCGGAAAAGTATTCGGGTTGAGAGAGGGAGTGATTGAGGCAGGACGGCCGGCGGACCTTGTGGTCGTCGACGCTCCCTATGGCTCGGTTGCGAAGGATGCTGTGGAAGCTTTTTCAATTGGTGATATTCCTGGCGTGGCCATGGTGATGGTTGACGGAGTTCCACGTGTTGGACGCAGCAGGATGACGCCGCCGCCCACCCGAGCAATCAAGACAGAGGGTATAGCCAGGTTGCCGGAGGCAGGTCACTGATGAAGCTCGGACTACGCCTACCCACCTACGCGAAGCCAGGCGATTTCTCCTCCTACGAGACACTGAAAAACTATGTTGCGCTGGCGGAGGACCTGGGTGTTGAAGGTTTTTTCGTCATAGACCATCTGCTCACCTCGAGGCCTGCTTACTCGACAAGCTGGCACGATCCTCTGATAGCTCTCTCCTTCATCGCCGCAGCCTCTAAAAAAGCAGTCATCGGCCCCATGATACTTGTTCTCCCGTTCAGAAACCCGTATCTTCTCGCGAAGCAGCTAGCGTCTCTGGATGTATACTCTGGAGGCCGTCTGATTCTTGGAGCAGGGGTTGGGTGGAACCCTGATGAGTTCAGGCTTTTGAATACGCCGCTGGAGAAACGAGGAGCCATAATGGATGAATACCTTGTCCTGCTGAAGAAGCTTTGGACAGAGGATAAAATCACTTTCGAGGGTAAGTTCTTCAACGTGTGGGACTTGGTTCTGGAGCCGAAGCCCAGCCAAAAGCCTCATCCACCTATTTGGATTGGTGGGGGCAGCCAGCCTCATGAAATACTCTATGGAGCAGCGGCCAAGGGCATTGACAGGGTGCTGTACCGTGTGGCGAAGTTTGCCGATGGCTGGATACCGCACTCGAGCTCCACACCCGAGATGGCGAGACAGGACTGGGAGAAGGTCAAGAAATATGCCACCGAGCTTGGACGCGACCCATACAAAATCCAAAAAGTATACTCGAACTTTGTCTACATCAAGAGGCCGGGCGACAGCGACGATGAAGCGGTCAAACGTTTCTCCCTCTACTCTGGCATGAACCTCGAATACTGGAAAAACTTCTACCTATACGGCACCGTCGAGGAGTTGGCTCGAAAGATAAAGAACCGGATACAGTCTCTCGAGGGTGTTGACTGGATTGTCCTCAACCCGGTGACTTATGAGGAGAGCCAGCTGCGGAAAATCACTGACGAGCTTGTACCGCTTTTAGATAATGTATAGACTTATATGTAGGAGTTTTAGGTGAAGCTTCTGTGAAAAAGTCCGTATTGGTCGCCATTGTTGCGGTGATAGTCGTTGTCGCTGTCGCTGCTTCTGCGGCCTTTCTCTTCCTGTCGCAGCGAAGCCTCGGCGTATCAGAGGTTAAGATTGGTGCGTTGGTTCCATTGACGGGGCCTTTCGCTGTTTACGGCTCCTACACTCTCGACGGCATGAGGTTTGCTGTCGAGGAGATAAACGCTCGAGGAGGTGTTCTCGGCGCCCGTGTTGTCCTCGTGGAGGCTGACGAGAAGAACGACGCCAAAGAGGCTGTGGCAATCTTCAAGAGAATGGCCGAGGTTGACAGGGTGACGGCGGTTGTTGGAACAATTTCGAGCGGGATTGGCGCGGTTCTCTCGGCGGAGGCGGAGCAGGCCAAGGTGCCGCTGTTCCTTGTAGCGGCCGGCTCCCACACTATATTGACCAAGGAGTCGCGGTACACCTTCAGAACATGTCTTCCACCCGCTCCTACCAACGGTGAGCTGTTGGCGAACTTTGTCCGCGACAAGGGCTACAAACGCGTCGGCGTCATCATAGCCAGCTATGAATGGGGCTTCGCCATCAGAGATGTCTTGGACAAAAGGTTGAAGGCGCTAGGTGTGCAGTATCAGATCGAGGAGGCGCCCCTAGGTGAAACAGACTTTACAACGGTTCTACGCAAGCTTCAGCCTCTGCAGCCAGAGGTCATGATACTCACCGGACATCCACCAGGCTTCCCAACGATCACGAAACAGGCCATCGAGCTTGGGTTCCAGTCCGAGTACTACATCGCATCCGTGCAGCCGCCTGAGCTGATGCTAAGGGGTGTAGGCGACATCGGCCTAGGCAAACTCGTGACCACCACCTGCGTAAACAGCGAAGCACCTGAGTACAGGCAGCTTGCGGAAAGGTTTTACCAAAAATATGGAAAATTCTTTGACCACAACGCTGTCACGGGCTACGTTACAGTCATGATGATAGCGGACGCTGTGGAGAAGACCAGGTCAGTTGACCCTGTCACTGTAGCGAACCACATACGGACAAGCGAATACAACTCGGCGATATTTGCCTGGCCCCTCTCCTACACCGAGTGGGGTGAGATAAAGAAGCCTTCTATGAGGTTGGCTGTAATCAAAGGAGGTAACCCCGGAAACATCAACCCCGGCGCCAACTGGGTTATCGAAACACTCTATGTCTCGCCGCCCGTGGAGCCTTACGTGCCCGAAAAATAACCATCTTTTTATTTCTCTCTACTGTGGTGGATGAAGGGTTGACCACGATGATTAGATGTGTCGAGGTTACGAAGTATTTTGGCGGCTTACCAGCGCTTAAAAACGTGAACCTCGAGGTAGAAGCCAACGAAATAAGGGCGATTATAGGCCCGAATGGTGCGGGAAAAACAACCCTCTTCAACGTGATCAACGGTATTTACAAACCATCCTCAGGGAAGATATTCTTTGACGGAAAAGACATTACGGGTAAGTCTCCTCACCAGATATTCAAGCTCGGCATGAGCCGAACTCTTCAGATTCCCAGACCCTTCAAGGATTTGACGGTGTGGGAAAATGTTCTAGCTGGCGGACTATTCAACGATAGACTTGAGAGAACGGAGCTCGAGAAACATGTTTCAACACTGTTGGATAGGCTGGGTCTTGCCGCGAAGTCGGAGATGAAAGCAGGCCTCCTGAACCTGCAGGAAAGGAAGAAGGTTGAGCTAGCGAGGGCCCTTGCCTCGAAGCCTAAGGTGCTAATGGTTGACGAGTACATGAGTGGGCTTAACACCGCGGAGGTTGAGGAAGCCGTAGACCTCTTCAGAGACCTGCGGCGGGAATATGGGCTAACTATCATATGGGTGGAGCATGTGATAAGCGCGGTCGCATCTCTTGCAGACAAGGTGACTGTGCTCAATCAGGGGACGAAGCTGGCTGAGGGGAAACCCGAGGAAGTCGTGATGGACCAAGAAGTTGTTGAAGCGTATTTAGGTGAGAAAGTTGCCGAAACTTCTTCAGCTTGAGAACCTAGACTCGGGATACGGCGACATACAGATTCTCTGGAATGTTTCGTTGACTGTGGAGAAGGGTGAGGTGGTGGCGGTGCTCGGCCCCAATGGAGCGGGAAAAACAACTTTGCTCAAAACAATCGCAGGCATAACAAAGCCTAAGAAAGGAAAGATTCTGCTTGAGGGAAAAAGAATTGACGGCCAGCCGCCTGAGAAAATCGTAGAAGAAGGTGTGGCCCTTGCTTTGGCCGAGAAAGAGCTTTTCCCGCTGATGACTGTGCACGAAAACCTGATCCTCGGCGCATTCAACAAACGGGCCCGCCAAAAGTTGGATGAAAGCCTCGAGATAGTTTACAGCATCTTCCCCAAGCTAAAGGAGAGAGCTTCCCAGAAGGCCGGCACCATGAGCGGAGGGGAACAGCAGATGCTTGCAATAGGCAGAGCCCTGATGACAGACTCGAAGCTTCTTCTGCTGGATGAACCATCAACGGGCTTGGCGCCACTGCTTGTGAAAACCATTTTCGACGCTTTGAGAAGGCTTATGGAGACAAAGAACGAGCTCTCCATCCTGCTTGTAGAGCAGCGGACCTTGCAGGCCGCGCAGCTCAGCGACAGAGGCTACGTGTTGTCAAACGGCCGCATCGTGTATGAGGGCGACATCAAAGACGCCGTATCCTCAAAGGCTTTCCTGAGAAAATACATGGGGATGTAGATGGATGCATCTATAATCCCGTACCTTGTTGACGGCATAGTCTTCGGGCTTGTCCTTTCACTGATAGCGGCTGGGCTTACGCTGATATATGGCTTAGCGGGCGTGCTCAATCTGGCGCATGGAGAGCTTCTCGTGATAACAACTGTCACAGCAGCCGTTCTCTCACAGTCACTAGGTTTACCACTTCCACTAGCGCTGCTCGCAGGCGTTGCAGCTACAGTGGCCGCCGCCGTTGTTCTCGACCGTGTAGTATTGAATCCTGTGTACAAGCTTGAGGGGGAGGAGAGGGTGTTGCTCGGTCTCTACATAACTTTAGCCTTCTCGATTTTCCTGCACAGTGGGATAATCACCACTTTCCCACTTGCTTTTCTGACAGTGAATCTGCCAACTCCAAACATAGAGCTAATCGGCTTATCGTTTAGAACGGCCCAGCTGGTAGCGGCTGTAATATCGGCTGCAATACTTCTCGGCATCTATCTTTTTCTGAAGAAAACGTGGAGCGGCAGGGCGATTCGCTCACTAACACAGAACGAGACAGGGGCCTTGCTGGTGGGTGTGAGCGTGAAAAAATATAGGCTGCTCGTGTTCATGATCGGAGCTGTTTTAGTCAGCATGGCCGGCATTGTTAGAAGCATCATTGCAACGGTGGCTCCCGAAAGTGGTCTCGAGTTCACCATACTCGGCCTACTGGTGACAGTCATCGGCGGAATAAGAAGCGTCTCGGGAACAATAGCGGCCGGGCTCGTGATAGGTGTTGCATACACGTTTCTGGTGGTCGTCGTGGGAACCTACCTCGCATACGTCGCCCTGCTTATCCTCATCATGGCGCTGCTGCTTACAAGGCCCTATGGAATACTCGGTGAGAGATGGTGACTGATAGATTCCTGAAAACCAGGTTGTATGTCCTAGCGGCGCTAGTAATAATATACATCGTGTTACCTCTTCCCTTCATCAACACGCCCTACGTGGTTTTCATACTTGCGCAGATGACCTTCTTCACAGTATTCGCCTATAGCTTTAATTTCCTGTTCGGTTTCACGCGACAGCTCTTCCTCTGCGTCGGAGCCTTCGCAGGCATAGGCGCATACATCACGGGGATAATGTTGAGGGATGGCTTAACCGGGCCAATCGAGGCTGTCGCTTTGTCAACGGTTGCAGTCGCCCTCATCGGCTGGGCTGTCAGCATTGTCTCCGTGAGACGCAGGCTCGTAGCAATCTTTACAGGAATTTTCACACTCGCCATCACACTCGTCTTCGGCAACCTCGTCACCGGTCTCGTGGAAGTAACTGGAGGAGAAACAGGCTTCAGGATAAGAGGAGTAAGCCTATTGTTTTTAGACACCATGCCATACTACATGAGATACTACTACATCGCTTTAGCTACGCTGCTGTCGGTCACTACAGTGGCTTTCTACCTCATCTATTACACGAAAACAGGCTACGCGTATAGATGCATTATAGACGATGAGCTGAGCGCGGAGCTGGTCGGCATAAACGTGCAGAGGGTTAAGACTTTGACGGCCTTGCTTGCATCAGCTTTGCTCGGTTTTTCCGGGGCGTTGTACGGCCTTTTCTCACAGCTCATTTCACCATCCTATTACGCCTTTGGCTCCATAGACCTGCCCGTCCAAATAATAGTGATTCTCGGCGGCAGAACCTCTCTCCTCGGCCCGTACATAGGCTCAGCCATAATAGCGGTCGTCAACGAGTCTCTAAGGTTTCTTGGACCACTTACCCAGCTCCTATATGGTCTGATTCTGATGCTTCTTCTCGCCTTCTTCCGAAATGGGATAGTTGACTTTGTGAAAAGAAAGGTTGCGCCGTGGTTCTATTAACGGAGACCGTCCTCGCCCTTTACCTCCTCTTTACGTAGTCCACCAATCCGTGGCAAAGGCCTCCCCGAGTCGGTTACAGCGGCAATCACAACTATTTCGTCGGGCAGAGGCGCGTCGGGAACACGTGCCTCGACAGCGTCATAGTGGCTTCTCACAAACGCAGCTCTCTTAAAGTGCAGGGGGACGTCGATTGCTGTGCCAGGGGCCCCTAGCTTAGCCGATGAAGGAATTATAGCTTTGCATGCATCCTGTCCGCCGCATTCTTCCCGCAGTCCACGACCAAACTTAGGATGGAGAATAGCGTGGCCATGCTCAAGCTCTCCACCCAAACCGATTATCGCGGCTTTGCCGTAGCTCTCCACATCGGCTGGCGCAATTCCCAGCGCCTCCCGAGCCCTCTTCGCCAAAAATCCGCCCAAGAAATCTCCAGCATCTATGAGCAGCTGCAAATCCTCCACATATTTGCCGGCGTATGGGTTCTTGACCACAGCCGCGGCGGCGCTTTTTCTCACAGGCTTCTGCAAAACTTTCCCATTCTCCAGGAACACCTCATCAACATAGACAGCGACTTTACGTATAGCTACACCTGGTGCAGCCTCAAGCATCACCACCACCTCGTCGTCACAATCTTGTGGTCTGTAAAGAATCTTATGGTGTCGACGCGGCTATGAGCTGTTCCGAAGAAGGATTGCTTCCTTCCACCGAGAGGAAAGTAGGCCATGGGCTGTGGGACACCTATGTTTACACCCACGTTTCCAACGTTAACATCAAGCACAAACCTGCGTGCTGTGTTCGGGTTTGATGTGAAGATAGAGGCGGCGTTGCCGTAGGGAGTGTTTCTGTTTATCAGATCGATTGCCTCGTCCAAGCTCTCCGCATAAAGAACCGATACGACGGGGCCGAATATCTCCTCCTTTGCTAGTGGGGAGCTGGGAGACACGTCTGTGAAAACTGTTGGGCCCACGAAGTAGCCGTTCAAAGGCTTAAGCGGCTTGTTCTTCCTTCCGTCGACGAGAAGCCTCCCAAATTCTTCACCAAGCTCGATATATTTCCAAACTCTCT
Source organism: Nitrososphaerota archaeon (assembly GCA_041641305.1). Classification (GTDB taxonomy): domain Archaea; phylum Thermoproteota; class Nitrososphaeria_A; order Caldarchaeales; family Caldarchaeaceae; genus Caldarchaeum. The sequence goes on from JBEPYN010000002.1 coordinate 546,928, forward strand.
CCAACCCAGCCCTTGAAGCCATCGGGCCCATCTCGGTCTCCTTATCCATGCCGTATCCAAGCCTAAGCATGGACTTGTCCCGCACCAAGTCGACAACCTTCTCACCCCCCTTTACCACGACAAGGTTGGAGCCGGCCAGACAACGTTGACCAGACATTCCGAAAAAGGATGACACAGCAGCATCAGCGGCCTTGACAAAATCTGTGTCAGGCATTACAACAAGGTGGTTTTTGGCACCGGCGTTTATAGACGCGCGTTTCCCCTCTTTCGCGGCCAGCTCATACAGAAACTTTCCTGTCTTCGTTGAACCTATGAAACCCACGCCCTGTATATCAGGATGTCTAGCCAGCTTCTCCGCAACTCTACCGTCACCGTGGACAACCGACATTACACCCGCAGGAACACCGGCCTCCTTCACAATCCTGGCCACCTCGTTCGCGACAACAGGTGTCACCTCACTCGGCTTAAGCACAACAGTGGCGCCAAGGGCTATGGCGTAGGGCACGTATGAGGACCATGCGTGCAGCGGAATGTTGAAAGGAGTTATCACGGCAAAGCATCCAAGCGGCTCTCGGATAAGCTCCTGATCTATGTCTGGGGATATGTTGACCATTTTCTCGCCCTTAGCCAAGGTGTAGGCGAGCGCAGCCGCTGCCTCGACGTTTTCCAGACTCCGTTTAACCTCTCCCACCGCCTCCGCATAGGTTCTTCCATGGTTGTCGACAAGTATTCTCGAAAGCAGCTCGGTATCCCTGTTCATCAGCTCACGGATCTTCAACAGGTAGGCGACCCTTTCCGAGGGTGTAGTTTTCCGAAACTTTTCAAAAGCGGCTACACCTGCCTCAACGGCTTTAGCAACCTCTTCCTCAGTGCTGACGGGGACGTAGGCGATGTCTGTGTCAAAAGCAGGGTTCTTTACCGGAATCCTCTCAGAAGACTTCGACTCAACAAACTGCCCAGCAATGAAGTTAGGTAGTAAACTCATGACTTTTTCCTCATATAGCGGTATTTTAAACGTGAATCTACTTGCCTGAAATGAGGACGAGCGCTGTGAGGGCGAGGGCTACGCCGACAATCTGCCTAATGGTCAACACCTCTCCGAATAACAGGAAAGATAGAATCAGTGTGACAAGCGGGTACAGCGATGTGGCGACTACGACTATGGAGGATGGGTTCAGGTCTAGGGCCAGATAAAATGTCACGGCTCCGAGAAATCCCAGGGCCCCTGCGAGAAGTGCGGCCACCCAGGCCTGATTGGTCGGAGTTACATGAGCCCTCGAGCTGATTATGAACATCAGAGAGACTATCATGTGCCCTATGGCTGCGACCGCAGCATTGTCACGCCATCCAAGTGCCGATGCTCCCACACGTGCCACAACACCCCAGACCCCCCAGATAAACAGCGTCAACAAAACCAACGCAACCCATCTAACCTCCATGGCGATAGATGGCATATCACCGGTTCATACCTTTTTCGGTGAAGAAGCTCAACAACTAAATCTCGGCAGAAAAACGGATAACCCATGAACGTGAGAATAGTATACTGTGTTCCATGCGGCCATCTACCTAATGCTCTCGAGCTCGCTAAAGACCTTCTCAGCCGATACGGGCAAAGGCTCAACAAGAAATTCTCAGTCACTCTCGACACAAGCGACGGAGGAACCTTCGAAGTCTACATAGAAGGGGAGAAAATCTTCTCACGCCACGAGGCGCGGCGGTTCCCAACACCTGACGAAATCGCGGGGCAGATTGAAAAGAGGCTTAATGGTTGAACCTTCGCCTAATAGTCTTCGTTGTCGCATGGTCTGCAGCGACCATAGCAGCCCTCACAATCGGACAGCTCTATGAATGGCCAGACAATGTACACATCCGCTATGGCATACCTCTGACCTATGCTGTTCACACCGTCGTCACGATATTGGGAGCTGCTGACCACTGGAGTGTGGACACAAACATTCTCGCCTTTGACTTGGCGATATGGATGGCAGGCCTCGTGACCGGAGTAGCTCTGCTATCGAGGCAGAAGACAAGAGATGGACATACCTAGCGTAGTGGTAGGTCATTTTACTATTTTGAGACGCGCTGGTGCTGGCGACCTCTCAGGCAATAGCCTTATTCCTTCGTGACGTAGAAGCCAAGCCTTAACGTTCTCGTCACCCCCGTAGCGTCCGATTGAGCCGTCGGATTTCACTACTCGGTGGCAAGGTATAATTATTGGAACAGGGTTGCGGGCGACCGCGTTTCCAACAGCTCTGTACGCTTTTGGACTGCCCACAGAAGCAGCCACGTCTCTATAGCTCCGCGTCTCCCCAAAAGGGATGGAGGCGACAACGTTCAACACCTTCCCCGCGAAACCAGAGACACGGAGGTCAATCGGTACATTAAAGACCCGCCTTACACCCTCGAAATACTCCCCAAGCTGTCTCTTAACCAAACCATTAACCTCTCCAGCGCCGTCGCCAACTATGAAACCCTCTCTAACGAGGCCCTTAACCAAAGCATTCAAACCCACACCCCACACCACCCTAAAAACACCACGCCTCGTAGAAGCAAAACAAACCAAACCAACAGGCGACATCAAACAACCCACCGAAACAACCTCTCCCACAAAAACCACATAAACAAAACCAACCAATATGCTTTAACCCAGCTCCATTTTTCCAAACAGATGCGTCGAAAACATGACTAAATTTTCCCGGTCCATTAACAAAATGAACCATAAGCATGCACAAAATAATTGAATTCGCGAGATTGTGGCTGGGCCGCTTGTTAGATGTTGCGGTTGAAACATTCTTATTAAACATCGTATACAACATATTGGGGTAACCCCATGTCTTCAACCCCTTTAACCGACCTAATTTCTCTGAAAGGTAGAAAAGCGTTGGTTACTGGGGCTGCTTCAGGGATAGGGCGGTCGGTCTCTGAGAGGTTTGCAGAAGCCGGCGCCAGCCTAGTTCTTGTGGACATCAACGAGCCCGCCCTAACGAGCGTCGCCTCATTTATTAGAGATGGATATGGGGTTGAGGTTGAGGCGAAAAAAGTAGACCTGTCCAAGAAGAGGGAGATAGACGAGCTATGGTCCGGCTTGAAGGAGCGGGCTCCAGACATTCTGGTTAATAACGCGGGCATATACGAGTTCCGAGACTTCTTAGAAGTTGATGAGGATTTCCTTGAGAGAACCCTCGATGTGAACTTGAAGTCCGCGTTTTACATGTGCCAGCACATGTTTAGGACGCGTGGTGATAGGGGTGGTGTGATAGTAAACGTCAGCTCCATCGAGGCCGTCCTCCATCTCGTCAAAGGCCTGACCCACTACGGCGTGAGCAAAATTGGCCTCGTCGCACTGACCAGGGCTCTGGCACGTGAATATGGAGGAAAGGGCTTCAGGGTCAACGCCGTTATGCCCGGAGGAATTCATACACCCGGCACAGATAAGGTCAGGAACGAAGCCCTCAAAAGACTCCAGCTCGGATTCTTCATCACAGGTATGAATTTCATATCCAGAATACCCTTGAAAAGGCTGGGAGAACCAGACGAAGTGGCAAGGGCTATACTTTTCCTAGCCTCAGACCTATCAAGCTACGTGAACGGTGCAGTACTAGTCGTAGACGGCGGATACCTAACAGACTGAGAACCTCTCGACCATGGGCCGATGTATCAGTCTGGGAAAAACTAGGCTTCGCACACCAGAGATATGAGGGTTCAAACCCCTTCCCACCAGAAAAATATTCTTATGTGTTTTTTCGGCATGGTTTAGTGTTTGAGTATCTTGTTTGCATCTAATGCGTGCGATAGAAGAAATATGCCGCAAGGAGAAAATTTCAGAGGAAATTATCACGTCTCTAACTCGGAGTTTCCGTGATGAATACTAGTGCCATCGGCATCTTGGACCAACCATCCCTCCTAGACAACCCTTCAAAGCTATTGTTGACAGTGCATGTAGTGTGTGCGTATTGGGTGGTTGTGCTTAGGTCTTACACTCCGCCTAATTCCTTAACGGCACAACAAAGGCCAAAGGTATACCCAAAAACTCACAAAAATCTATTGAGAGCTAAAGGATTTATGTCTGTGCTTCTATTGTAACTTAAATGCGGTGTGGTAGATGGGGGTTATCGTCTGCGTCGGTAGAAAAGGTAATGTAAAGAAATCTATTATCGATGGAGTTCATTTGAGTGATTTAAGGATTGCTGATGAAGCGCTAGTTAGAGAATTAAGTAGCAAGCATCCAGACGGGTTTGTCCGGATGTGGGGGTTCAAGGAGAAAGTGCGTTATCTTTGGAGACGCGCCCGTTTGAGCAAATATGCCCTATTTACTTATCACCCCCGGCAAGCATTGTATGCAGGTAAAATATCCCTTGTTTATCCTTTTAATGAAGACGATGAAAAACAGCTAGAAGTCAGTACCATAATATCCACCGATGTTTGGGGGAGAGACCTTGATGGACAGACTTGGAAGTATCTCGTATTTCTTAGTGATGTGAGAGAGGTTTTACTGGGTGTAGAGACTTTGAATGATTTGACGGGGTATAAGCTACATGTCTTTCGAAACTCTTTTTACATTACCGACAACAAAGCTATGAGACTTGAACAGTTTCTAAATCGCTACTTAGAGGAATCCGTCGAACCTTCTCGTAAAATTACGCCTTTTCAGTTAGCGCGGGAGCGACTTCGCTCACTGTTTGGAATAATGACTCCCAAGTCAGAAGACTCCTCGTTTTTACCGTCTTCAGCCACGCCATATGAGCGGATGAGAAATTTACGAATCCCTGCTAAAGAGGAATCGATAGGCACACCGTCCCGAATGATTCGAGACATCGCCGACGCAGAGACATTAAGTGAGGACGCGGAGGTTAAGAGATTAGATGAAGAGTTCATCAACTATTTGGATTCGTTGCTAGTGGACCGACTCGAGGAAACAATAAAATTCGGGAAATGGTTATCCGTGTCAACCCTAACTCAATACTATTTTGATTTGTTCGGGCCAGAAATATTTTTCGATCACATGCTTGCTATTAGTCAGCAATATTCAATATGCGAAACAGAAATTGTGAGCGAGGAGGGCTCATCTAAAATGACAACCGGTTTTAATTTGGCACTTTTCGGTGAGCCTGGAACTGGAAAGTCATTTACCTCTAGAGACATGATTCTCGGTAGTGAAGATAAAGGCATACCACCCCACGGAATCCCGGGCCGTAACAGATACTGTGGAGGCATGACTCCCGCAAAGTTCATAGAGGTCGGTCAAGCATATGAAAACAAAAAATTCAATTTCATAGTAACAGAGTTTAACGACTGGTTCAAATACAGGGGAATGGTGGAGCCGCTTAAGTTAGCCATGGAAAGGGGTTCTATACGGTATGAGACTAAGAGATATACTGTTGGTCCGTACCGCTTCACCTCCTTCTTTAGCGTGAATTATAATACGCGAGTTTATGACAAAGGATACGGAGTCACTGTGTCGGACCCGAATTTTAACGCTATAGAAGACAGGATGTTATGCAGGTTACATAGATTGACCAAAGCAAAATATCAAGAATTGGCAAAAAGTCAGCGAGAAATGATGTTGGGCAAAATGCAATCTAAGATGAAAATGTTTGCGCCCCGGCTTAGAGATCATTTGACGTTATGTTACGCTATTCAGACACGGAATACTAAAGTAAATAAAACCTTCTCGGAAAAGAGGGTCTTGCTGACTAAAAACTTGTTTGATATGCTTGATAAGGCCAGAGATTTAGTTTTGGAAAACCTGAGAACAGGAATAGTCCCTTTCTCGGCGAGGCTAGAAAGCAGAGCTGTTCAATTGGCTTCTGCCATGTCGCTGATGAACTATTTTAATAGGGAGCACTATATTATATCGGTAGATAATATTGCTGCTAAAATGGCGACTAGATTTTTTGTAGAAGAAGCATGGATCAGGTCAGGCGAGACATTTCCGATCCGTGAAGTCATCAGAAAACTTGACCTAGAATTTATAGACTAAGAGACAAAGATAAAAGCTCCGGCTGGAAAACGGTCGAAGGACCCGAGAACCGGAAAACCATTCAAGACCAAGAAACGACTAAACCATGAGCAAGAAGTCTAACGGTTTTTTATGAAAGTTGAGTTCACAATAGAAACGAAACCACAGCCTCTCGAAGACATGACGCCGCCGCAAGCCAACACTTTCTCCATTCTTCCTTAGTCGTACAGAACCTCTAGGCTCTATCACAAAGTAATTAAATGTGCCCCGGGGCGGACTTGAACCGCCGACATCCCGGTCTTCAGCCGGGCGATAGAGGAAACTTTTGTTTCTCTCTCCCAGTCTGAGCTACCGGGGCGCGGTATGAGTTTTTCATGGCTTGATTTAAGGTGTTTGCTGTTTTGTGTTTTTATGTAGGTTGTTTGGTTTAGGGTGGGGTTGGTGTCTAAGCAGCCTGTGGCGGCGGGGAGGTTTGTTAAAGGCTATGTTTCGGGTTTTGTGGCTAGGGTTGTTTCCGATGGTATTGTTTACTTCTTTACTTTGTCTACGCTTGAGGGTGAGGATGTGGTTTTCAGGATGCGGCAGCCCCCTGAATGGGTGTATACAGGCACGCCGGTGGAGGGGCTGTTGGTGAAGGCTGACGACGTTTACCAGATTCAGGACCTTTCTCAAGCGGCTGAGCTCGCTCAGCCACGTGTCGTCGAGGTCGACCGATGCGATGTAACCTACGTAGGCACGGGCTCTGCGAAGAAACCTGTTGTCACTGGGTCAGCGGGTAGGATGGTGATTTCCGCGCCGGCGATAAGCATGGGTGTGGCGAGAAAAGCTGAGAAAATAGGATACACAAAATGTGTGTTGCATGTGGCTGACTTGGCGACGGGGGCGAGAATAGTGGCGGTCCAAACACCTCAAGAACACAGACGAGACACCTCCATGAAGAAAGTGATAACTATGCTGAGTCATGGCGATTAGTAGATGACTTTGGACAAAGGTGCGATGGGTGGAGAGAAGCTGATTATAGTGGCCGAGAAGGCCAGCGTTGCTAGGGCGATAAAGGCGGTGGTCGCCGCAGCCAAGGCCAACGCCGTGGTCTCATCCGTTAGAGGCCACATGATGGAGGCTGATCTGCCGGATGGCTACGAATGGGGTGCAAAGCATCCTCTAGAGATTATCAAGCTGAGGAAAGTTGTTGACAAAATTTCGGACAACCGTGTGTTTGAGCAGCTGGTCAAAGTTTTCAGCGGGGGAGGCTTGCTCGTTATAGCGACGGACAACGACTCCGAGGGAGAGCTCATCGGCTATGAAATTCTACAGGTTTACCGCCGTGTCAGGGGCGGCGAACCCGTTGTCTTCAGGATGCGTTTTAACTCTGTTGACCGCCGTGAGCTCTTCGCAAGCTTACGGAACCTCGAGAAAGGGCTTAACATGCGCTGGGTTGAGAAGGCGCGTTTCCGCCAAATCTTCGACTTGGTCACAGGAGCCGCATTCACGCGGTTGCTTACGCTGTCTACTCGAAGGCTTGCACCTGTCAGGGTGATTAGCTGGGGCTCATGCCAAACACCAACTCTAAACTTCGTCGTCGAAAGAGAGAAAGAAATACAGCGGTTCAAACCGCAAAAATACTGGGTTCTAGAAGCCACTCTGAGAACTGCAGGCGGAGAAGAGTTCAAGGCTGCGACGCAGCAGATATGGAGCAGGGAGAAGGCGGAGCAGGCTTTTGAGAAGGCTCGGAAAGCTGGTGAGGCTGTTGTCACAGCCTACAGCAAGGCTGAGAAAACCCTGCCAAGGCCGCTTCCGATGAGGACCGACGACGTTCTCAGGGATTTGACGAGGATAACGGGGGTTTCGGCTAACAGGCTGCTGGCCATGATGGAGGAGCTTTACGCCGAGGGCTACATCAGCTATCCACGCACCGACACCAACAGGTATAGACGCGGCTTCGACTTCCAAACACCTCTCAACGCCGTAACGGCCGCAGATGCCCTGCGGGACGCGAAACCAGATAAATCAGAACCCGTTCCAAGAAACGGGTCAAGAGACGATGGAGCTCATCCGCCCATTTACCCTGTGGCCACCTACCGCGGCACCGGTGTTTTAATGCAAATATGGGAATACATAGCCCGGCGCTTCTACGCCAACGCCTTCTTCGACGACGCTGTTCAGTCAACCTCAAGGGCCGAAATAGACATAGATGAGTTAACATTTTCAGCCGAGGGCTCGACGACCACAAAACAAGGTTACCTACAGGTCTTCACATATTTCCGGCCCCGCGATAAGCCACTTCCGGAGCTCATGGTGGGTGAAAAGCTTCGGATAATCGACGTGGCTATTCGGGAGGATGAGACAAAGCCTCCGCCACGCCTGACCGAGGCCGACCTCCTGAAACTGATGGAGAAAAACGGTATAGGAACCGATGCAACACGCGCATCCTTCCCTCAGCTGATAACTGAGCGCAACTACGCCGTGAGGGTTGGCAGGGTTTTCAAGCCGACGCCTCTGGGAATGGCGTTGATCGAGGCTTTAGCCGAGGCAGATACACGGCTTGTAACACCTGAGACGAGGCGGCTTGTCGAAGACTATATGGCGAAAATCGAGCGCGGGGAAACAGGGTTTGAAGAAAGCCTTGAGCAAAGCCTCCGACTCTACGAGGAGCTTCTCAAGAGATGCAGCGATAAAATAGATGAGATCAGCAGTAGCCTCGCCCAACACATCAAACCCATGGCTCGAAAGAAAGCGGCTAAAAAGAAACATGATGGATTCACAAACCTTAATAAATAAATAATGTTGAGACGTGCTGAGAGATGGTTGTGCTGTTTGCCGCGTTTCTGAACCCGTCGTCAGGTGGAGACAATATCCTATCCCTATTGCTGTCGCTTGTATGGTTTGCTTTTTTGATGATTTTCTTCCTTTATCCATCGTTTGGTCAGCGTATGCAGCTCTCTTACATGCTTCGAGACCTTGAGAGGAAGTTGAACAAGCTCAAGCTCATCAAGGACGAGATTAACCAGATAACTGTTGAGACAATTAAGCGGGTTGGTAAGCCTGAGAAAGACCCCGCGCCCGACATAAACAGGCTGAGCGAGTTCTTCGTAATCCAGCCCGAATCAATGGACCCCTATGGCTTGGTCTACAAACTGGAGCATATTCTCGAGACAGGGGAATCGGTGTATGAGGAGGAGGTGGCTAAGCTGGCGCCCCATGCGACAGAGCATCAGGTCAAGTCTTTGACAAACCTTGTAGAAGTTCTCCGCGGGATCAACACAATATACCGCGTCGTCCGCCACTACTACCTGCTGGGTAAAAAGACCGCCAACATCTACATGGTTCTACAGATACAGATGATTCTGCCGCAGATAATAGAGATAGCCGAGTCCTATAGGCAGGCGGCTGTCGCCTTCAGCAAGGGGCAGCCGATAGGCGACGGTGTTGGCCCGCTTGTTGCCGCGAAGCTTGTGGATGGTTCGGAGAAAGATAGGTATGAGATTGCTAAGGACACGGTTGTTCAGGAGATTGAGCTGGATAACAGGAGGGTCTATGTTGTCAGGGCCATTGGGCCGGGTGGAACGGTGGGAAGACCCGGGGAAGGCGTCAAACAGCTTGTTGAGAGGCTCGGTGAAAACCCGAAGCTCATTATAACCATCGATGCGGCCCTCAAGCTTGAGGGGGAGGAGACGGGTAAAATCGCCGAAGGAGTGGGTGTAGCGATAGGGGGGCCTGGTGTTGACAAGTATAAGATAGAGGAGCTGGCGAAGAGCCGCGGCATTCCGCTATATGCCTTCGTCATCTTCCAATCCATCACAGAGGCCATAACACCCATGCGTGAATCCATCGCCAAAGCTGCTGACCAAGTGCTTGAGAAAGTTAAGCAGCTGATTCTGGAAAAAGTGAAGAGCGGCGAGTCCGTGATAGTCGCAGGCATCGGTAACACCATCGGGGTGGGCTTGGGATGAGCGAGCCATCAATTGTATTAGGTGGACGATCAAGAGAGAAGACACCGGAGCCTCTTACGTTCCTCAAATGCCTCAGCTGCGGTGTCGAGAACTCGAGACCATTCAGAGAAAATGACTATGTTTTGAAGATTGTTGAGGATGAGAAATGTCCCAAATGCGGCGGCACTCGAAGCAAGATTGTGAACATCTACGTGCCCGAGAAGAAGATGTCTAAGTAATCACCGTGCAGCCGTCCTTTTCCACCAAAACAGTGTGCTCGGCCTGCGCCACCGGCTTATTCAGCCTCTCAACGAGCACAGGATAGGCCTTAACCCTGCCGGTTTTGACCAGCCTTTCATGGACGGAAATGGTTTCATGTCCCAAGTCTGTAAGCCATCGCAGGCTGTAGGGGAGGCCGTCGAACCTCTCGGATAAGGTCTTCAAGAGGTTGGACTCGGGGGTGGATGCTTGGCCGGTGAAGGGCTTGCCCAGCCTGAATATTGTCGCGTTTCTATGCTCAACTACTTCTCCGAAGCCGTCGGCGACTGTTGCGAAAGGCTCTATCGCGTATATGTGGCCTTCTTGAAGCTTGGCCCCGTCTCCTGCAGCTATGTTGGGTATTGAGACGCCTGCGTGAAGGTTGTATCGCTGAATCTCATGGCCTGTGAGGTTGCGTATAGGCTTCACACCATAACGGGTCAAAACGTTCTGCACCGCCGCCCCGACCGCGGAGACCTTTACACCCGCGGACACAGTTTTCACAGCAGCTTTCAAAGCCTCTTCAACAGCTGTCTTCAACATTTCACCAACCGCGGTGTCGGTGACTGTTACAGCGGTGTCGGCGATGTATCCATCCAACAGTACACCGAAATCAATTTTCGCAACAAAATTTCTATGCAGAGTTGAGGTGTCGCCTGGAGGAGGAGAATAATGTGCCGCAACACCGTCTACGGAGATGTTGCATGGGAAAGCAGGCTTGCAGCCACTGTCAAAAATCATGTTCTCTATCTTCTCCGCTATCTGCAGCAGACTAACACCCGGAGAGACGATTAAGGGCACAGCTGCTCTGATGCGTCTCGCAACCTCCCCAGCTGTGAACAACGCATCCAGCCCAGACAACCCGTTACACAGCATCCTGATCCAGGTTATTTACCCTAGCGCCAGCCGCTACTTTTTCTGACCCGTGCGCATTTTTTCCACAAGCTCAGATATCTTGGTGTTCAGCTCAGCCACGAGCTCGTTTCTCAGCTCAGGCTGGGCCACTAGGATAACAACCTCGAGCACAGCCTCGTTTTGTCCACGCTCCTTAACGGATACAATCGGTGGAAACCTTTGGTCAAGCTTGCCTCTGTACTTGTTGCAGAGCTTGAGTATCTCGGTCTCAGCATGTGGTATACTCACGCCCTGTGGAATATGGACAGTCAAAGTGGCTCTCCGCGGAGCGATTGGGGAGAGGTTTAGAGATATTTCTTTGAGTAGAACGGAGTTGGGGACGACTGCTACGGAACCTTCTTCTAGGATTAGGAGCGATGCGACTGGGTTGATTTCGACCACCTTGCCCCTGAAGCTGGAGACCTGAATTTCGTCTCCCACGTTGATGGGTATGAAGCTTCCAATCAGATATCTCGAGGAGATGTTGCTGAGAATGTCGCGGACCGCAATAATAGCTGCCACGCCAGCCAGTCCTATGAGTAGAAAAAGAACGTCGAGGTTGAGTCCAAGCTGGTTAACGATGAACAGCAGCCCTACCAGCCAGATAAAAATCGAGACACCTCTGGTTATCTGCTCGTTCAGCAGCGGGGGTGCTCTGAACAACAGTCTGCGAAGAATCGATGAGGCTATACGCGCTACGAGAGCTGTGACAAGAAGCATGATCGCTACAATGGCCAATTGTAGAGTTATCGCTGTGAGCTCGGGAAGCTCCGCCAAAATCATCCAACCACCTCCTCAACAATTTTCCTCTCAGCCTCGATGCCTCTTTCTAACGTGCAGAGTTTTGCGGTTTCACGGCCTCTGTCACCCATCTCCCTAGCGAGTGAATCGTTCTCCAACAATTGTAGCATCCTATCGGCCAAGCCATCGACATCATCGGGTTCAAAAACGTATCCGTTGTAGCCATCTTCGACGAGCTCGGCTATGCCGGCTGTGCTGCTTACTATCGCTGGTTTGCCGTACAGCCAGCTTTCCACAACCACCAGCCCGAACCCTTCGGTGACCGAGGGAAGCACCGTGAACTGGGAGAGTGTATATGCTGCCTCAAGCTCCTTCTGGGTGACATGACCTGTGAATACAACATGTCGTTCGAGGCCGAAGCTTTTCACAAGACCTGTGAGATAATCGCGCCACATCTCACCCTTAGAGAGGCCTAAACCCTGTCGGGAGCTGGAAAAGCTACCGTTACCCACGATCAGAAGCTTGGCATCATGTTTTTTCACGACCTTAGCCAAAGCCTTGATAGCCCTATCATGCCCCTTCATTGGATCCATTCTAGCTACTATTGAAACGATTTTGTCATCCATGCTGAGTCCATGCTTGTCTGCAAAACGCTGTAAATCGCCTCGTGTAGGTGCTCCATACTGACCTGCGTCGATGTAGGGATATACGTAGTAGGCTTTGCCGCCGTAACCTATGTTGAGGAGAGTTTTCATGTAGTTTTTGGAGCTGACTACGATGGCGTCGTAGGAGTTCAAAAACCTCACCAGAAACTCGGGCCACTCGGGCGGTATGACTCGTTTGTCGAAGGGGATGTGCCACCTAAAAATTTTTGGCTTCATGGTTTTCATCATCTCACCCATAGGTAGTTGCTGAAAATCATGAATATAGAAAACGTCAAAATCTATTTCTTTGTCAAGTGTCATCGCTGTTTCGCTGCATACTCTGTTATACATGTTGTAGTAGATGTAGTCTTCTGACCATGCGAGTTCGAGGAGCGAGAGTGTTGACTCATTCTGCATACCGTGGAAAATCTTCCACATGCTTTCCTTCACCGCACCATAGCCCTTCAAAGCCTCGGACCCGAGCTTTACAAAATGCAGCCACAGCCTATCCAAGCGTATCTTATCAGGTGCAGCCGGGTTGAGAGATATCCAATGAGCCTCTTCCAGAAAATTTGATTCAAGCATGTGAGATAATAGGGGGTAAACCATTCTAGTCACCCCGCCAGGTGAGTAGATATAATCAGCGCCCTCCACAAGCTCCGAAAAATCAACAGACTCCACGACGCCTTCAACGGGCCTCAGAAAACGTATGAGCGGAGTTTGTGAACAAACAAGCATCCGCATACATTCTTCAGCATCATCCGACCCCTTTATACATTATCTAGTCAACCTTTCTCGAACATATGTTTGCGGCCGGCGGGATTTGAACCCGCGACTACCAGCGTGGAAGGCTGGTGTCCTACCAGGCTAGACCACGGCCGCTACGTTCGGAGATTTGTTTCGGCGGGATAAAACCTTAACCTGTCTTTGACGCTGATTGTTCCAGGTTTGACCACTGTGGCGTAGAGGCCGAACGTTCCGTCGCAGGTTGTTCTCAGTGTTTTGAGCAGCTCGAGTTTTCTGCTCAGGTTTTTCTGTTTGTGGGTGATGACTATGCATCGTTTCGTTGGCTTGACTATTTTCAGTAATGCTTCACCGGCTTCGAGGTATCCGCCTACAATTGTTTCATCATCCTGTTCCGATGAGAAAACGATGTTTGGCCTGAAGCGGGCTGCATCGTCGAGGCTGAGTCCCATTTTCTCAAGGCTTCTTAGATTGATTAGGTGGATGGGCATCGAGTCGTGGAAACGTGTTTCACGTGTCTCTCCTGTTTTTTCGAAAACTATGTTCTTCTCGAAATCTATCTCAAGACCTCTAAAGCTCAGCGGTATGCCTGTGTTTTGGACAAGCCTCACAGGTCGTCCGAGGAAATTTGTCAGCATATCGTCATAGTTGTCATTAACTACGGCATCTGGGAAAATCAGGTTAAGGACCCCATTCGCAAGCCTGGCCCCTATTGTGAGTAGACGCGGCTCTCCCTTCGCTGATAGAGCAAAGCCTGTGAGGGTGTCCACGACGGCAAATAACCGGTCGCCATCAAACCCGTCAAAAGAAACATCAACATACTCAAGCTCTTCACCTAACAGAGACTTGACAGGATAACGGAACAGTTTCACAACTCGAAATTCATTCAACCCTCGGCGAGATGGGGAATAAGCATATAAATATTCTTCACCACCCCTACACATGGAACGCCGGGGTAACTCAGCCTGGCCAGAGTGCGGGGCTCATAATCCCGTTGTCGTGGGTTCGAATCCCACCCCCGGCATGATGCCATGAAATCTATTGCAGTTTGGTTGCATAATGTGTCAGCAACTCTATCTTTACGCAAGATTTAAAAGGGGATGGGCGGGGTTGTAGGCATGGTTCGCCGTTTGTATAGTCATGAAGTTACTGAGGGGCCTGAGCGGGCTCCTCACCGTGCTATGCTTAGAGCTGTTGGGCTGAGAGATGAGGACTTTGGTAAACCTTTCATCGGGGTAGCCAGCACAGGTAACGAGGTGACACCCTGCAACCTTCATCTCACAGACCTCGCGAAAGAGGCGAGGAGAGGTGTTTGGGAGAATAGCGGAGTGGGAATAGAGTTCACGACTATCGCGATAAGCGATGGAATATCGATGAACACCGAGGGTATGAAGGGCTCGCTTGTGAGCCGTGAGGTAATCGCTGACTCGATTGAGGTTATGTGTTTTGCGGAGAGGTTTGACGGTTTGGTGGGCATAGCGGGCTGCGACAAAAGCTTGCCAGGTACCGTGATGGCTATGGCCCGCCTCAACATACCGTCCATCTTCCTCTACGGCGGAACAATCCTCCCCGGAAAATACATGGGGCGGGATGTTACTCTTCAGGATGTTTACGAAGCGGTCGGCAGCTATAGCACAGGCCAAATGACGCTGCAGCAGTTGATTGAGCTGGAGAAAGTCGCTTGTCCGACGGAGGGCTCCTGCGCAGGCCTCTACACAGCCAACACCATGGCCTCGGCTATAGAGGCTCTGGGAATGTCTCTCCCCGGCACGGCCTCGATACCTGCCGTCGACCAGAGAATCTATGACGCTGCATACAGATCGGGTGCGCAGGTCCTGAAACTCTTGGAAAACGGGATAAAGCCACGCGACATAATGACATACGAGGCCTTTGAGAACGCGATAACAGTTGTCTGCGCGATGGGCGGCTCAACAAACTCTGTTCTTCATATACCAGCCATGGCCTATGAGGCTGGTGTAAAACTCGACATCGATGTCTTTGACAGAATCAGTAGGAGAACACCTCATATCGCCGACATGAGGCCCGGCGGCAGGTTTGTCATGGTTGACTTGGACAGGGTTGGGGGTGTGCCCGTTGTTTTGAAGAAGCTTCTTAACGCCGGTCTCCTACACGGAGACTGCCTAACAGTTACCGGAAAAACTCTAGCGGAAAACCTTAGAGAAATGAAAATAGGAGACGGCGGAGAAGTCGTAAGGCCTCTGAACAATCCTATACATCCGACAGGCGGTATAGCGATCCTGAAAGGAAACCTCGCTCCAGAGGGTGCAGTAGTCAAGTCAACAGCATCGACCGTGCAGTATTTCAAAGGCCCCGCCCGAGTGTTCAACTCCGAGGAAGAAGCCTACAGAGCTCTGCTAAGAAGGGAAATTCAGCCGGGCGAGGTCATAGTTATCCGTTACGAGGGGCCGAGAGGTGGGCCCGGTATGCGGGAGATGCTTGCTGTCACTGCAATCGTTGTTGGACAGGGCTTGAAGGAAAAAGTGGCTCTCTTAACTGACGGCCGCTTCTCAGGAGCAACACATGGGCTGATGGTTGGACATGTCTCACCCGAGGCCGCCGTCGGCGGGCCAATAGCCGCCCTCAAAGACGGCGACATCGTGGAAATCGATGTACCAAACCGCAAGCTATCCGTCGAGCTCTCCGACGAAGAGATAAAGAAGAGGATGGAGAACTGGACGCCGCCTCCGCCGAAATATACGCGGGGCGTTCTGGCCAAGTACGCCAAGCTGGTGGGCTCTGCGAGCAGAGGAGCCGTATGCGGATAACCGTTTAAAACTCTTTATAAGAGTATCAGCAGTGTTATCGCGGGTTGATGAGGTGGATGGCCGATGGCTCAACAAAGCTCCGATTGGGAGTCAAAACGGCAGCAGGTTGTTCAGATACTGGAGACAATCATAAACGACACGGACACTCCCCGCAACATCCGCAGAATCGCTAAACAGGCCTCCACAGAGCTTTTTAACGAAAAACTCAAGCCAGCAGTAAGAGCAGCAAACTCAATCGACCTCATCGAGGAAATAATTAACGACCCCAACATGCCATCATTCACGAGAACACAGCTCTGGATGGCGATAAGCATACTCGAAACAATCCGCTCGTCACAATCCTAGTACAGATAAAAAGGTAAAATTCCGCACCACTAAGAAAAAGATAAACAAATACAATCCATAGGTGAAGTTCTTTGAACAATCTGGTAAAGTATGCAGCGATAATTGCGGCGGTCGCAGCCCTAGGCTATTTTATGGGACTAAACACTAGGCAGTTGGCTTCGCTCATAGTTCTCGGCGGAATGATAGGCGCCACGTTGATGTTTTGGAGGTTTAGGCTTGTCTTCGCATTCTTCGCCCTCACAATAATGCTTGGAACAGACCTGCTTGAGACAGATTTGCTCATAGAATTCGCTCACATAGACACCATATTGTTCCTCGCGACGATGATGGTTGTAGTGGGCTATCTCGAGGAAGCCCGGTTCTTCGAAGTACTGATAGATAAGCTTCTCGCCTTCGTGGGAAACAGACCCAGAACCCTCGTGATTTTCTTTATGGCGATGTCGGCCCTGCTCGCGGCTTTGGTAGATGAGGTCACCTCAATCCTCATCATGACAGCTGTCCTCCTCGACTTCACATCCCGCTACAACCTCAACCCAATCAGATTCATACTACTATCCATATTCGCAACCAACATAGGGAGCTCGGCAACGGTTGTCGGCAACCCAGTCGGAGTCGTGATAGCTTTCCAAGCTGGACTTGGTTTTCTCGACTTCCTCAGATGGGCTACGCCAATCTCCATCGTTTCGCTTGTTCTATGCATGGCGATGGTGTTGATTGTTTTCCGCAAAGACATAGAGCAGCTTAGACAGGCTATGGCATCTATCAAATTGGAGGCCCCAGCAGCCGAAGTAGCTGATGGGGGACAGCGGGTTGATATCAGGCTGCCTGCCGTGATTTTTCTCGCAACAATCACCGGCTTAATTCTTCACACACCTATTGAGCAAGCTTTCGGACTCGGCAAAAACTCGATGCTTCTCGGTGTTCCTTTCCTGTTCTCTGGAATAGTGCTTTTACTTGAACGACAAAGAGCAAGAGAGCTGGTTGAGCGTAGAATCGACTGGTGGACCCTCCTCTTCTTCATGATTTTCTTCGCGAGTGTTGGTACTCTCAGCCACACTGGCGCGACCGAGGTGTTCGCAAGCCTCATACTGACCAACGTTGGCGAATCATCTTTCGCGCTAACCATAGTTGTCATGCTTGCCGCGGGGCTGATGTCGGCTTTCATGGACAACGTCCTCGCCGTGGCAACCTGGATACCTATAATCAAGACGTTAGGCGAGTTAGGGGTGAACGTTTTCCCACTTTGGTGGACCATGCTCTTCGCCGGCACATTCTGGGGCAACTTAACCGTGGTGGGAAGCACGGCGAACATCGTTGCCGTAGGAATGCTGGAGCGTCGAGAACGTATACACATAACTCTCAGACAGTGGATAGGAGTCGGCGCGGCAATCACGCTACCTACCATGGCTCTTGCCCTGATACTAATTCTCCTCCAGTTACCTCTGATGACTTAGTCAGTGCTGGGCTTAGCCACTATAACAATTTCCTCTTTCTTCTTTGTGACCCAAATCTCGTAGCCATGCTTCAGCAGAGTAGCCAAACAGTCGTGCCACGGAAAATACGCAGGGTCTCTAACAGTAATCTCGAAACCGCCGTACTCTGTTTTGACGTCACCGGTTTTTCCAACCTGCACCTCCAAACAAGTTTTGAGATCAGCTGCCGGAACCACAGATTCTTGGTTCAAACTCCGTATCATTGACTTTATAGTCGGTATTTAACCACTACCACTTACTCTTTTATACAACAAAGTCATCATACCGGACAAGTTGCCGACAACCGTGGCCTTCCAGGGTGAAAAAGGCGCCTACAGCGAAGAAGCCATTCTGCATTTTTTCGGCAGCGAGGTTCAGACGCTGCCCTGCAGAAGCATCCGCGAGGTTTTCAAGAACTGTGAGGCCAGGGTTGTGGACTATGGCGTGGTCCCGGTGGAGAACAGCATAGAGGGAAGCGTATTCGAGACATATGACATGTTCCTCAGCTCAAGCGTCAAAGCAGTTGGTGAAATCATTCTCAGGATACGTCACTGCCTAATCGCGTTACCCGATGTCTCGCTCAACGAAGTCGAGACAGTCTACTCACATCCACAGGCTCTTGCACAGTGTCGTGGATATCTTCAGTCGCTCGGTGTATCTGTCGAGGTTACATATGATACAGCCGGCAGCGTGAAGATGATTAAGGAGAGGGGGTTAAGGAATGCTGCTGCTGTTGCGAGCGAGAGGGCCGCGGAAATCTATGGCATGAAGGTTCTTGCTAAAGGGATAGAGGACTATGGCCACAACTATACACGTTTCCTCGTAATATCCGTGAAAGAGGCGCTTCATTCCCCCAACAGCAAAACATCCATCATCTTCTCCACAGCCCACAAGCCCGGAGCGCTCTACAACGCACTCGGAGCATTCGCGAGAAACGGGATAAACCTCACCAAGATAGAGTCACGGCCCACCCGGCAGAGGCCATGGGAGTATTACTTTTTCGTGGACTTCGAGGGTCATCAAGAAGATGAAAATGTGAAGAAAGCGTTGGCGGAGCTGGTCTCCTACGCATCCTTCATTAAAATCCTCGGCTCTTATCCACGCGCGTCCACCGACTTATCCTGACCCGATCCTTACGTTACAGAGTTTTTCGAGAACCTCTACCAAGGCTTGTGTACCATTTTCGCCGTGGCCCATTTCATCCAGTGTTTTAATCAGCTCGGACACGAGCGCTATGCCTGGTAGGCAGAGGCCGAGGCTTTCGGCTGTTTCTCGGACAAACCGCAGGTCTTTCCTGAGATGCTTGACCTTGAAACCCGGTCTCCAGTCTCTCACAACCATTCTTGGCCCGAGGTTGCTTAGCTGCCAGGAGCCGCCCGCCCCAGTTGAGATCACTTCTATTACCCGCTTCAAGTCAAGCCCTGCTTTTGCCGCGATCATGAGGGTTTCACATACGCCGAGGAGGTTGAGCGAGACAGCCACCTGATTGCATAGCTTGGTGAAGCTTCCCGAGCCCGATTCACCCATGTAGTAGATGTTTTTCCCCATGGCTTCGAAGACGGGCCGCATTTTCTCGAAGACCTCGGGTTTGCCCCCCACCATTATCGTGAGGGTTCCCTGCTCAGCGGCCATCGTGCTCCCCGAAACAGGTGCGTCAAGCATTTCTCCACCCCTTTCCTCGACACGGCGCATCATCTGCTTTGAGAAACCTGGAGAAACAGTTGACATATCGACCACGACACAGCCAGGTGCCATGCCTTCCAAAACACCGTTCTGCCCCAGCAGAACCTGCTCAACAGCCTTCTCATCGGGCAGCATGGTTATGACGCATTCCGAGAGCTTAGCCACCTCCCTCGGTGAACCACATGGAGTGGCTCCGAGAGAGGCCAGCTCATCAACAGGTACCCTGCTCCTGTTAAACACAGCCAGCTTGAAGCCGTGCCGCAGAAGATTCTTAGCCATCGGCTTCCCCATGAGACCAAGCCCTATGAACCCAACCCGCTCCATGCAAATGCATACCTGAGAGGCGGTATGTAGGTTTTTTACATGGTATTCCACGGAATTTCTTGCGCTGAACAAAGTAATGAAGCAGCGTATACAGCAGCAGTACCCCCTGCCTGTTAGGGTCGAGGATTTGGCGAGCCTCGTAAGACTGGCTTCTTCTCGGTGGGACTATATGCCGCATCTCATAGCCTTTCAACATCTTCAGCAAACCGTGGTCGCGTATCTTCAGACGATGCCTCTGGGCAAGGTGAGCATACCTATGCTTTTCCACACCGTTGTGCAGGAACCCGTGAAAAAATACGTCGTCTACACAGCTTTGGAGAAAGAGGAGACAAGGTTATCAGACCACCCCGAGACAGGGCGTTACGTCTCCTACCCAATAATCCACGTAGACCCTCCGCCCCGAATCATGGAAAAAGCGATAACCAGCAAACCCGGCAGAAAACTTCGCGGCATCGAAAAAATTAGAGTAAAGGGCCTTGACTCAATTATGCGGCTGGTTTCGGCGATGACTGACGAGTCGTTCAGCCCACCGGTGTGGTGCTACAGGTCCAAAAACGGCTACAGCCTCTCCGTCCTATACCCCGTCTACGAATACTACGACTCGATAGCCCTCCCCTTCCTGTACTATATTGAAATAGCGCAGAAACCGCCAGCGCCTTTCATCGCATACTCGCCCACACTTGAACGAGAGAGCATACGCTACACAGACTCCGTCTCCGACACACGCTATTTCTACGGACGGCTGGTGTTCCTCGAAAACTTCATCGTTTAGACTCCCACAGCTCCTTCCTCAGAAGGTCCCGCACAGCGGTCCTCATAAGAGCGCTACGGCTCGGATAAACACCTTTCTTAATCAACTCATCCATACCATCAATCAGTGCCTCAGGCATCTTCACCGAGATCAGCTTCATATCGGCAAGCGTATTACCCGGAGGCAGTATATATCTATGACGCGGTTGAGGGTAAGGAAAACTCTATAAAAAACCAGAGGACCCGCATAGTTAGGGTGAATGTATTATGGCAGCAACAGTTGGAACAGCTACTCAACCTGTTATCATTTTGAAGGAAGGAGCCAAGCGGATGCGTGGAAGAGAGGTTCAGAGCGCCAACATAATGGTGGCCAAGATAATCGCGGAGACCATGAAGTCTTCGCTGGGGCCCCGTGGCATGGACAAAATGCTCGTCGACAGCTTCGGAGACATCGTCATCACAAATGACGGCGCAACCATTCTCAAGGAGATGGATGTTGAGCATCCAGTGGCCAAGATGCTGGTGGAGGTTTCCAAGGCGCAGGACGAGGAGGTCGGAGACGGAACAACATCAACCGTCGTGCTGGCCGGTGAGTTGTTGACGAAAGCGGAGGAGCTCATTGAGAAGGAGGTTCATCCAACCGTCATCATCGAGGGCTATCGGAAAGCGGCGGTAAAAGCTCTGGAAATCCTCGACGAAATAGGTGTAAAAGTCGACCCAACCGACAAGGCTCTTCTCAAAAAAGTGGCCAAGACCTCGATGATCAGCAAGCTGGTGGCCGAGGAGGCGGACTACCTGGCCAACCTTGTTGTGGAGGCTGTGACGAGGATAGCCGAAAAAGTCGGAGACAAATGGGTTGTGGACCTCGACGACATCAAGCTGGAGAAGAAGGAGGGTCAGTCGCTTCATGAAACGCAGCTCATCGAAGGCGTTGTGTTGGACAAGGAGGTTGTCCACCCCGACATGCCCAAGCTTGTCCGCAACGCGAAAATCGCCCTCCTCGACGCGGCTCTAGAAATCGAGAAGACAGAGTTCGACGCCAAGCTGAACATCGAGTCACCTGAGCAGATGCGCGCGTTCATGAAGCAGGAGGAGGACATGCTGCGGCAGATGGTTGAGAAGATAACATCGACGGGGGCCAACGTGGTGCTGTGCCAGAAAGGTATCGATGATTTGGCGCAGTATTTCCTGGCTAAGAAAGGCGTGCTCGCCGTCAGGAGGATAAAGAAGAGCGACATGGACAAGCTGGCCAAGGCCACCAAGGGTCGCGTCATCTCCCGTATCGATGACCTTACTCCTGAGGACCTTGGCAAGGCGGCTCTTGTCGAGGAGAGAAGGGTCGGTGAGGATAAGATGGTTTTCATAGAGGGCTGCGAGAACCCGCGCTCACTAACCATTCTCATACGCGGCGGAACACAGAGGATAGTTGACGAGGCGGAGAGGTCTCTGAAAGACGCTATCAACGTTGTGAAGGACGTGATTGTCGAAGGCAAGGTGATTTCGGGAGGAGGAGCAGCCGAGCTGGAGACAGCGCTGCGGCTGAGGGATTACGCCAAAAGCCTACCCGGCAAGGAGCAGCTTGCTGTAAACAAGTTTGCCGAGGCCCTCGAGGCTATACCGTCTCAGCTGGCGGAGAGCTGCGGAATGGACCCGATAGAGGCCATTGTCAACCTGACCTCCAAACACAAAGAGGGAAACATCAACTATGGAATCAACGTTTTCAAGTCAGAGCTCGCCGACATGAAGCAGCTCGAAGTCATAGACCCGCTTCTCGTCAAGAAACAGACCATAAAATCCGCCGTCGAAGCCGCCGCTATGATTCTGAAGATCGACGACATCATAGCTGCGTCGAGGCTGGAGACACCCGGAGCAGGTAAGAAAGGAGAGAAGGAAGAAGGCGGAGTTGGCGAGTCAGAAGACTGAACAGAAAACGGCCCAGCTCCGCCTAACTAAATATGAAAAAGCCCGTATAATAGGCGGCCGGGCCCTTCAACTCTCTCTTGGCGCCTTCCCGCTAGTAGAGGTTTTACCGGGGGATAGCAACATCGACATAGCCAAACGAGAGTTCGAGCGCGGCATCCTCCCTATCATTATTCGGCGCAAAAGAGTCGACGGCAGCTATGTAGATATTCCGCTCAAAGAGTTGCTGAAGAATGGTTGACGTTGATGAACGTGGCTGGAGGGACGCGTTCACACTTCTTGTCGCAGTGGCTTTTCTCCTTTTTGCTCTTGATGTGTTAGCCGGGTTCCAGCTTACTTTTCAGTTTGTATTATTCGCGGTGTATTTCCCGATTTTTTTCTCAGGGGCCGTTTACCTGTTTAAGCGTTTGAAGAGATTGCGCAAGTATTAGCTACAGGATTCTGTGGTAATAATAATGTGGAAATCGACATACAGTGATAAAAGATAGTGATTTTTCCTCCTGAACAGATGTTTCGCAGCGGGGTAAAGGACCTTAGGGGATGGAGTGGAAGAACAGCACGTTTTCACTACAACAGGTCCCGCGAGATAATCAACGAGGTTGTCCACTCTTTCCTTGACTTGTATGGCCCCGAAGAGCTTGTCCAAGGATTCGCAGAACCTTTCTTCACAGACTTCGTCATTACAGCAGCGGGCTTAGATGACACATCTGCGGACTCGACACTTTTTATGGGCTCCGTGTTGAAAGAGGTCATCAGTCCGCGTGATGGAGCCGCTGTGCTGGGCGGCAAGTTTGCCACAAGGTTCAGAATTCCGAATGAATTGCCCGAGGTAGCGAGGCTCTTCGGGTTTTCCGACACGATGGTCGAGCGTCTTCTATACTGCAGCAGAATGGTGGCCAAAACAGATAGCGTAGCTCTACAAGATGGCTTCGACCTCTATTTTCACATGATGATTCTGTCGAGCACCGGTGTTTGGACAGTTATTCAACAGAGCATCAACCCCTACACTTTTGCTGTCCGACGCTATCACTGGTTTTCAGGCCGTGTCAAAAGTTTTGTCGACGAGCCTCACACCGGTATAATTTGCGACGAGATAAGGCAGCGTGTTCTAGACATGACCGCCAAAGCCAGCAGCGAATCACGGCAAGCATCACTTGAAATTCTTGAGAGAGATGCGGCTAAACTTCAGCGGCTCCACATGTTCGGCCGTCTCACAAACCAGACAACCCTAGACGACGAGGGGAAAAGTGTGGCAGATTTCCTGAAGCCGATGGAGAAGATAAACTGGGCGCTTGTCTACAAGCTGGGGGAGCAGCGGCCCGAATCATACGAGGAGCTGCTGGCAGTGAAGCAGGTTGGCCGCGGTATTGTCAGGCTGCTCGCCTTCGGAGTCTACATGATGTATGGAGTGAAGCCCAGCCTACGTGACCCAGCCTACCCAGCTTCACAGTATACCGCAAAATATGAAGAGTCGTATTTTCTGTGGCGTCTGCAGCAGCTGGTTGACGCGATAAAGTCGTCGACGTTGGCGCCTGAGTTGAAGCGCTACTCTCTTCACAGACTTGGTGAGGTTTTCGGCGAGGGCGAACCTGTCTCGGCTTAAGCTCTACCTGCTATGAAATCTTCGACCATTTGCCGGGCTACATCATCAGGGTATTGTCTCGGAGGCGACTTCATGAAATAGGCCGAGGGCCCCTCGAGTACTCCGCCTGTACCCCGGTCCTTCGCGATCTTGATGCATCTGATCGCGTCTATGACGACGCCCGCCGAGTTGGGGCTGTCCCATACCTCGAGCTTGACCTCTATGTTCAGAGGCGCGTTTCCGAAAGCAGACCCTTCCAGCCGAATGTAGGCCCATTTGCGGTCCTCAAGCCACGGAACATAGTCGCTGGGGCCGATGTGTATGTTTTCGGCCGATATCTCATAGGGTATGAGGGATGTGACGGCCTGTGTTTTCGAGATTTTCTTCGACTGCAGTCTCTCCCGCTCCAGCATGTTGAGGAAATCTGTGTTTCCTCCGAAGTTTAGCTGATAGCTTCTCTCTATTTTTACGCCTCTGTCGACGAATAGTTTAGTCAAGACCCTGTGCAGAATCGTGGCGCCTACCTGCGACTTGACGTCGTCGCCTATTATTGGTATGTTGTGTTTGGCGAAGATTTCCTGCCATCGTTTCTCTCTCGCGATGAAGACCGGGATACCGTTGACGAACCCTGTCCCAGCCATCAGCGCCTGCTCAACATACCACTTGGTCGCCGACTCGCTGCCGACGGGGAGAAAATTGACCACGACATCTGCCCCCGTGCTCTTAAGGACATCTGCGACATCTACGGTGGGCGAATCATCTTTGACGACCACGTCTTTGAGGTATTTGCCGATGCTGTCATGCGTCATCCCTCTCATAACCTCGACCCCGAGATGCGGGACCTCGGCTAACTTGAGGGTGCAGTTGGGCTTCTGGAAAATGGCTTTGGAGAGGTCCAGCCCAACCTTGTTTCTGTCGATGTCAAAAGCCGCGACAAACTCGATGTCGCCTACATGGTATCCGCCAAGCCTCGGATGCATGAGGCCCGGGATGAAGACATCGTCGTCCACGTCCTTGTAAAAGTATACGCCTTGCACGAGGGCTGAGGCACAGTTTCCGACACCTATTATGGCTGTCTTTATCTTGGGCATGGGTGTGGTGGGTTTCGGGCCGCTAAATACTTTACCCCCATAAAATAGTCAGCCCAGCCTCGAAACCAGCCCCTCTAAAAACATCTTAGCTTTTTTCAGGGTCTCCCTCCCTTTTGGGGTAAGGGTGTAGTATCTGCGGGCAGGGCCTCTGCTGCCCCTCGACTCTTCGGCGACCTGAATTAAGCCCGCTCTCTCTAGTCTGTAAAGAACGACGTATGAGGTTACTTCACCGGGTTTGAATCCGAATTCTTTCTCGATCAGCGCACGGATCTCGTAGCCGTAGAGCGGTCTTTTGCTGAGCAGGGTTAGGATGTAGAGCCACAGGTTTTCATGCGTAAGCTTCCTCACAAGCCTCTCGTAGGCCATCGTCATTTCACGGGGATGCGTGGATTAAAGGCTTGGCTGAGGATAGGTTGATATGCAGCGGCTACGGTGCGGGACCATGGTTAAGACGCTTGCGGTGAAGAAGAGGTTGGCTAAGGAGATGCGCCGCGCATGGTCAACGCCCGCGTGGGTTGTCGCCAAAACACGTCGAAGAGTCCGCGCCTCCAACAGGAGAAGAAGCTGGCGCCGCTCGAAAATAAAGCCCTGATCACTCTCCCCTAAACTCTGGCTTCCTCTTAGCGAAGAACGCCGATATCCCCTCCATAAAGTCCTTGGTGAATATCAGGTCTGCGAAAAGAATCCTTTCCATCGCCAGTCCTTTGCTCAGGGGAGCTTCACGGGTCATGTATATGAGTTGTTTGACGGCTCTCACAGCAAGCGGGGGCTGTGCGGCCAGCTTCTCCGCGAGAATCTGAACCTCTTCCTCGAGCTTTTCAGGCTTCACCACCCTGTTCACCAACCCAATCCTGTATGCTTCTTCCGCTGATATTCGGTTTCCGAACAACATTAGCTCCATGGCCTTGGCTACACCCACCAGCCTCGGAAGCCGCTGTGTCCCGCCCGCGCCTGGTATAAGCCCGAGGTTGATCTCTGGCTGGCCAAACTCGGACCTGTCAGTCGCTATCCGGATGTCGCATCCTTGGATAAGCTCGCATCCTCCGCCAAGGGCGTAGCCGTCGATGACCGCTATCACGGGCTTCGGCATCGACTCAATAATATTCATCACCTCCTGGAAAGCTCGTAGAAATTTTTCCGCATCCTGCTTCGTCTTTATCTCGGTGAAGGCTGTTACGTCGGCGCCGGCTGAGAAGGCTCTTTCACCAGCTCCTCTCAAAACGACCACACGTGTCTCGCTGTCGCTCCAAGCCTTCAGCAAAGCATCAGTCAACTCCTCAATCATCTTCGGAGTAATTGTGTTGAGGCGATGAGGCCTGTTAAGGATGATTTTTGTCACAGGCGGCTTTCTTTCAACAATTATCTCCTCGTAGCCTTTCTCGGCGGCTGTGTAGGTGTGAAACCCGGCCCCGGTCTTGACGCCGAGTTTGCCTTGGTTAACAAGCTCCATGATCAGTGGGTCGGGCTTGTAAAAGTCGCCGTATCGTTCAGCCGCCTTGGATAAAGCTGCTGCAACTTTGTCGAGGCCCAGCTCGTCGGCGTATTGGAAAACGCCCTTGGGCCAGCCGAGGCCCAGCTTCACGCCTGTTTCAACATCCTCAAGAGAGGCGACACCGTTGCGGACAATCCAAGCCGCCGAGTTTATCGCAGGAGCTATCAGCTCCACCAAGTCAACTTTTTCACCAGCCTCCCGAGGAATGCTCGGCCTCTCATACACACCTCCCCGATACTCGTAAAAGCCTTTACCACTCTTCAGCCCAAAGCTCCCCCTCTCATAGAGATGCTGAAACTGGGAGCATACCCGAGGTGTGTTCGGGTCTCTCTCCTTGATGGATTTGCTCGCCAGGACGATGACGTCTATGCCCGTGTAGTCGGCGAGCTCAAACGCGCCCATGGGGAGGCCGAGGCGGTAACGTAGAGCCGAGTCGATTTCGGTGACGGTATAAACACCGTCTTCGACGAGCTCGCAGGCGTGGTTGAGAAGAGGCATCAATATACGGTTGACGATGAAGCCCGGCACATCCTTCCTACATATGACAACTGTTTTCCCCATCTTTTTACCAATCTCAACAGCTTTTTCCAAAGTCTCTTGAGATGTTTTTTCACCTGCTATGACTTCGAGGAGGGGCATGAGTGGGGGCGGGTTGAAGAAATGCATGCCCACGACTTTCTCGGGCCTGTTTGTGGCTGAGGCTATCTCAGTTATGGGGAGAGTGCTCGTGTTTGTTGCGAGAATTGCGTGTTGGGGAGCTTTTTGGCTCAGGACTTGAAAGATGTTCTTCTTTATCTTGATGTCTTCTGGAGCAGCTTCGATAACTAGGTCCGCGTCAACAACCGCTTCAGCCAGATTGGTCGATGTTTTTATTCTCGCAATCGCCGCGTCAGAGGCCTCCTTCGTAATCCTTTTCTTCTCTACAAACTTCTCCAAGCTCCACCTTATCTTCTCCAGTCCTTTCGCCAAAAACTCCTCCGCAACATCCACCATCACAACATCAAATCCAGCTAAAGCAGCCACCTCGGCGATACCGTGACCCATAACACCCGCTCCAACAACAACTACCTTCAAACTATGTCGAGGTAAACATGTGACCTGAGATATTTAATCTCTATTGGACGCGGAAAGTCTTCAAAGCCTGCAGCAAGGCGTCTCTTAAGACTTCCAGCTCCTCCTCTGTGTTGTAGATGTAGAAGCTTGCGCGTGTTGTTGCCGGTATTCCGAGGATTGTGTGGATTGGCATGGCGCAGTGGTGTCCAGCCCTTACGCAGATACCGTGTTTGTCGAGGTATGTCGCGAGGTCGTGTGGATGAATGTCTGCGAGTGTGAAGGAGACGAGTCCGCATCTGTGCCGCGGGTTTTCCGGGCCATAGACCTTCGCATACCTTATCTCGGACAATATTTCCAAAGCTTTTGCGGTCAACCTGTGTTCATGCTCCTGCACATTCTCCATACCAATCCTCTTCAGGTAATCAATCGCTGCGCCAAGCCCTACCGCGCCCGCTATGTTCGGTGTGCCTGCCTCAAACTTCCATGGGACATCATTCCACAGGCTGTGGTCGAGGTGGACCTCCCTTATCATCTCGCCTCCTCCTTGGAAAGGCTCCATCTCCTCGAGCAGCTCACGTCGTCCATACAGAACGCCGATGCCCGTGGGCCCAAGCATCTTATGGCCGCTGAAAGCAAGCAAGTCGCATTCCATGTCCGTCACGTTGACCGGCATGTGGGGAACTGACTGAGCCGCATCAACTACGGCCAAGGCACCATGCTCATGCGCCATTCGGCAGAGCGTTTTAGCATCGTTTATAGTTCCCAGAACGTTTGAGGCTTGCGTGAAGCTGAAAATGTCGGCGCCTCTCAGCTTCTTATCAGCTTCGGATAGGTCGAGATAGCCTTGGTCGTCGAAGGGGATGTAATCTATTTTGAGACGGTTGATTTTTGCGACCAGCTGCCAAGGCACGATGTTGCTGTGATGCTCCATCGTGGTCAGGACAATTTTTCCACCCGGCTTAACCCTGTTCAACCCGAGGCTGTAGGCCGCGAGGTTTAGAGCCTCGGTCGTGTTCCGGACGAAAACAATCTCTCTGCTACTGCGTGCACCGATAAATTCTGCAACCTTTTTCCTCGCGTTTTCATACGCCTCCGTGGCCTCGACGCTTATCCCATAAACGCCCCGGTGCACGTTGGCGTTCATCTTCCTGTAAAACTCGGCCACCGCCTCTATTACTTGGACAGGTTTTTGGCTTGTCGCGGTGCTGTCGAGATAGATGAGGTTCTTGTTTGTTTGGAAGATGGGGAAATCTTTTCTGATGCTGTAGGGGTCGAGACCCGTCGAGGCCATGCATTATCTATATCTTGGAGGGATTTAGCTTCTTGTTTACATCACGGACCATATTTGGGCCTCTTTGAAAGCTCTATCGGCAGTGTCAAAGGCCTGAAGGGGTAGTCTTTCGTCTCTTTCTGAATCTGTTTGATGAGTGAGTGGAGACGCATTTGTTTGACTTCCTTCCGTCCTCTGATGCGTAGTGCGAGTGTTCCCGACTTGGCCTCCTTTGGCCCAAGTGTGGCTACATAGGGTATCCAGCTTGTCTCAGCCTCGTAGACTTTCTTGGCGAGTGTTTCGGGTCTGTCGTCTACGTCTACGCGGATATTGTGTTGTGTGATTTTTTCGGCAAGCTTGACGGCGCGTTTGTTGTATTTTTCGTTGAGCGGCAGTATGCGGAGCTGTGTTGGGCAAAGCCATGTGGGTAGTGTCGGCGGGTTCTTGCTTAACGCAGTGTCTACAACAGCGTATAGGTATCTTTCGACGGTTCCTATTAACGCCGAGTGAAGAATGACAGGATACTTCTTTTCACCGTTTTTGTCAACATATGTTATGCCGAACCTCTCGGCGTTTCCGACGTCTATCTGAACCGTGCCTATTTCACGTGGTCGCCCAAACTTGTCTATGATGTGGTACTCGATGTTAAGCACCCAGTAGTAGGAGCTGTTCTCAGGGTAGAAGGAGAGCAGCACGGGTTTCTTCTCCCTCTTGAGCAGTTTCCGGAAAAAGTCCCGGTTTTCTTCGAAGAACCTTCTCGAGGTAAGGTTATACAACGAGTAGTAGTCACGGCCGAGTTTCTCGATCTCCCGGTAAATCTTGTCATGTATTCTCTCGACCATTTGGAGGGCTTCTGGGATGTCGCGGCAGAAGACATGTAGGTCTGGCATGGACATTTTTCGCAGCCTGAAGCCGAGGACAAGCTCTCCTCTTTGCTCGAGCCTGTAGCTGTCCGCGACCTCGAACATTCCGAAAGGCAGGCTCCTGTAGCTGATCACCCAGTTACGCGCCAGAGCAAACTGCTGGAAACAAGCCGCGTAACGCATCACATAAGGCCTGCCATCCACCTCAACCCTGTACATTCTTTGGCCGAAGAGGCTGGCGTGTTCGCGGATGGGTCTGCTCTCGAGGCTGAAGAGGTTTGTTCCCTTGACAAAGTAGACAGGGAACCCGAGTTCTCTGACAATTTTTGAGGCATAATCTGATATCAGGTCGTAGACGATTGCGCCCTCGGGGCCGTAGTGCATGTGGCCGCTGTCGGAGAGCTCCTCCCAGTCGATGCCCAGCCTCTTCAAAACCTTGCCGTGCTCAGGCTCCGTCACCTCGTTCAACCCCTTGCCGAGCGCCTCTTTCTCAACAAGCACAGCCAATCCATCGGGTATGCGGGAGAGAGCCTCCTCGGGTTTGAGAAGCTCCCCATCAGGGGTCAAGACCATGTAGCTCTTCTCAACCACGGTGGCCTGCTTCTGCTGTAGCGTGGCTTGGGTGAAGACCCTTGAACGCTCCGCAAGAGGATGGCCTTTGACGGATATTGTGAGAGTCTTGTTCCAGCCGAAAGGCGAGCGATGAACCTCAACCCCACGCTCCCTCGCCAACTTCTCCATCAGAGCAAGAACCTCCACAGCGTGCTCCGGCCTAGCCAGCTCACGGGAAAGATGCGCAAAAGGGTAGATGACGAGCCTCGGAATCTTTAGACGCTTCATGAACTCGACCGCGTCATCCACAGCGGCCTCAGCAACTCTTTCATCATCCTCGGGCTCCACAGAAGTCAACAACACATAGGCATCCTCAACCCGCACAGGCTCGGGAGAAGCCTCATCCACAACAGACGACTCCTTCTTCACAGGACGGTACTCGACAAAATCCACGTGAAGACCCAGAATCCTCAAGCCCTGCAATACTCGAGAAGCCACGGTATTTAAACCAGCCAACCAGCGGCACACACCCCTCAGCGAGGTTAATGACAATCCTTATGAACCTCCACCCAATTCATGTTTCTATGGGTAAGCAGGGTAAAGCTATAGTAAAGGCGCCGGTTGACGAGGTGATATCAGACCTTCTCAAGGCCTATGCAGACGAGTGGCTTGCACACTATCAGTACTGGGTTGCCGCCGTGACTTTGAAGGGTGTGGACGCTGACACGTTTAGACCAGTTTTGATGGAGATGTCCCAGCACGAGCTTAAACACGCTGAGAAACTGGCCAGAAGAATAATCCAGCTTGGTGGAAAACCTGTACTGGAGTTCGATAAACTTTTGGCCACCAGCGGATGCGGCTACATTCCCCCGCCCGAGGACCCCACCAATTACGAGCAGCTGATTAAGGATATTTTGAAGGCGGAGGAGTGTGCCATCAAGTTTTACAGCAAGATGATTGAGAAGTATCGTTTGACAGATGTCGTCACCCATGAGCTGTTCGAGGAGCTTCTAGAGGACGAGGTGGAGGATGAACAGAAATGGGAAGATTTTCTCGCCAAGCTCTAACCTAAATAAGCCTCCTATCCATCATTCTTGTAGGCGATGGTTTGAAGGTTGCGCTTGTGCAGAGGCTGGACAGCTGGGCCGATTACAACCTCGATGAGTTGGAGGAGCTGTGCAGGTCGGCTGGCTACACTCCTGTGTATAAGCTGGTTCAACGGAGGCCTCCGCACAGCAAATACATGATAGGGCCGGGCAAGGTTGAGGAGCTACGCCGCGCGGTCAAGTCTCTAAAAATTGAGAAAATTGTTACGGAAAACGAGTTGAAGCCTGTTCAGGAATACAACCTCGCCAAGGCCTTATCAATACCAGTGATTACGAGGACACAGCTCATTCTCGAAACCTTCGCCCGACGAGCAGCCTCAACCGAGGCCAAGCTCCAGATAAAGCTGGCCGAGCTTCAGTACGAGTTGTCGAGGGCTAAGGAGAAGGTGAGGCTTGCGAAGAAGGGTGAGCAGCCCGGGTTCCACGGCCTCGGCGCATATGAGGCGGATGTCTACTACAACGAGGTTTTCAGACGAATCGTCACAATCAAGCAGAAGCTAAAGCAGATTAGGATGAGGAAGAACCTTGTGAGGCAGAGGAGGTTAGAGGGTGGGCTTCCCATAGTAGCTTTATCGGGTTACACAAACGCTGGCAAAACAACGCTGTTCAACAGGTTCTCCGGCGAAGAGCATCCCGCCGGCTCCCAGCTTTTCACCACATTATCCACGACTGCGCGAATAGTGAGGTTCAGAGGCAGAAAAGCTTACTTGAGCGACACGGTAGGGTTCATCAAAAACCTTCCCCACCTACTGGTTGAATCTTTCCACTCAACCCTAAGCGAGTTCATCTACGCCGACCTCCTGCTACTCGTTGTAGACATCAGCGAAGAAAAGTCGGTGGTCGAGACCAAGCTAAACACGTGTTTAAAGGTGCTCGATGAAGTGGGTGTCAAAAACGTGCCGATACTTGTCGTCTTCAACAAGATAGATATGGCGGAAGATTACCGGGCAAAGATTGAGAGCATAAACCCCGAGTTCCGCTACGTGGCTGTGTCGGCTCACACGGGGCAGGGGCTTGATGAATTGGAGGAGGCTGTCGCCGATATGATGGGCGGCTACATACGTGTAAGGGCTCAGCTTGAGGATGGGCATACCACTCCGTCTCTGCTAAACGAGATAAAACAGTTCTGCAACGTTTTGAAAATCGAGTACAACAGCTCAGGCTACGAGATCGAGTGTGAAACACCGCTTCAGCTTGCCGAGAAGATTAAGAGGCTGGCGGCCGAGTTTCATGTCGTTTAACGAGTTTCTGCTGCGTCAGGTGAGGCAGCTCGCGTCTTTCCAGTTCGGTGTAGCTGGGGAGCTGTTTTTCCCCGAAGGCTGCGTGGTCGAGGTTTCACCTTCCACGGGGAGGCCTCGGCGAGTCTGGCTCGAGGGAAAATGCGTAGCAACCATCAGGGCCACAGATGGTTGGCTGACGCTCACGGTTTTAGGGGCTCAGCGGTTAAACGCTCTCCTCGAGAGAGGTAGGAACAGGGTTGTGGTAAGCAACGAGGGCGCTGAACGGGTTGCTGCGGGCTACGATGTACAAGCTGGTTACGTGGTTGAGGCTGATGCGTCGATTATACCGGGTATGGAGGTGCTTGTTGTTGACAGAGATTATAGGCTTCTCGGTGTCGGTAAAGCGGTTGTCGCAGGTGTTGAGATGACGGAGCTTCGCCGTGGAGCGGTTGTAAAGGTTAGGCATAAGGTTTAAACATGGTATAGTGGGGGGTATGGTGATTTGAAGAGGCTCAGTCCCCGTGAGATGAGACGTGCACAGGAGAGGATGCTGAAGAGCCTCGGCCTCAACGTTGAGGAGATAGGGCAAGCTGACGAGGTCGTCATCAAACTTGGTGAACGCGTGATCACGTTGAAGGGGCCGCTAGTCTATGCTGTCAAAACAGGAGGCGAAAAAGTTTTCCAGATAATTGGCGGAGAAGAGGTGGCGGCGCAGGTGGAGGAGACGAAGCCTGTTTACATGCCGTCGGAGGAAGATGTTTCGCTGGTGATGGCGCAGACAGGCGTGTCAGAGGATGAGGCGAAGAAAGCGCTTGTCGAATCGGGAGGAGACCTAGCCAAAGCCATCCTAATACTCCGCTCAAGAAGATAAGACGACAAGCGGCCGCAGGTCCAGCAGCTCCTCGGCCTCTTTCACATTCATTTTTGCGACCAATCCGCCTGTGAAATACCGGGCAAGCTCACGGGCTTCATTTGACGAAGCAGGGACGACATCAGAGGAATACTGTGCATCACCGGTCATACGCTCGACCTCGCGCACTCCGAGAGACAGCTCATCGAGCCTCTTCATCCTGTCCGCCGCTCTTCTACTCGCTCTGCTTCCCAGAAGAACCACAACATCATCCACGCCGCTGCATTCTTGTGCAGCCTTCCTCACTAGCTCAACTCTGCCAAAGCCCTGCTTGGTGACAAGCTGCTCAACACCCACAAGAGACACAACATACGAGCCTTCTTCCCCTGGCCAGAAACGCTGCAAAAACCGTTTTTTCGCGGTGAAGGCGGCTACAACCGTCTCCACCGTCTCGTTCAAATTGTCCCAGAATTTTCTTTCAGAGTTCCCAGACTTGAGGAAGAGGTTTAGCATGTTTATGGAGGCTTTTCCAGAAATAATCCCCGCCTCACCGAAGGGATGGCCCTCCGAGGAAACCGCCCCACGGGCCATAACAAGCAGAAAACCATCAACCGGCTGCATAACCGTTTTGTCAAAAGGCCGAATAACGCTTATTTCCGCTTCAGCCAACCAGTTTGAAGTGTTTTCCCGCGGCTCTGAGTAGAAAATGGAGAGCCTCCTCCCAAACATGCGCACCGAATCAGACAAGAGCATTAGCATGTCTTCGTTCATGTCAGGGTCTCGCAAAACCACCTCAGCCTCAACACCCCCAACCTCGCCGATAACCGTCCTCACCAAATCGGGGAGATACAGACGCGAATAGACGCTGAAGCACCATGTCTCCAAACCCTCAAAATCAATAGTGCCCAGGAGATATAGTCGAGCCGCTTCCCTCGGCAGAATCTTGTGAACAACATATTCTCTGAAAACCGATGCAGAGGTTGTCGCCATTAGAGACATGAAATTTCTTTGACCACGGTTCTCGCTAAGCATCCTATCGACATCGGCGACGGGCATGCCCAGCCTCGCCAGCTTATTCCTATGCTCCAGCAACCCATGCTCGACAAGTAACGCGTTGACCATCTCCCGTATTAAGGGGGCGGAGAGCTCGCCGAGCTTAAGCTCCTCAAGCTTCTCCTCAAACAGTTTAACAATCTTATCCGCGGCCTTCGGAGGCATAGACGCCTCCTCCACAAGAACTCTCGCAATCTTGTTTCTGTCAAAATCTTCAAGAAACATATCAGACCTCCGAACCTTAATCCTTTGGGAGATCCTCTCCCTCATCTCATTCAAGATTTTCAGAACCTGTGCACCCTTTGTCGTCAACTCATAGCTTTTGGTGTGACGGTTGACCGTTATCAAGCCTGCGGCATAGAGCATCTTAAGATGATGCGCAAACTTTCCGGCGTCGCTCTTCTTATCCATTCCGAGAACATGCATCAACTCGGTGTAATTCAGCGAGCTTTTCTCCAGCTGCCTAAGGATATTAATCCTATTGGGTGAAGCTAATGATTTGAATATTTTAGCGTCATCGATTGCTTCGCTCATCTCGAGACACATAGACCCGTCTGCACCTGCTTATTGGCTTATCGTTTCAAGGTTAAAATCAGACTATCTAGTCTTGGGGTGCGTGGTGAAGTTGAGGCATTTCTTGGAGGTCGGCGACCTCAAGCCCAAAGAAATAGACGCAATTGTTTCTGCTGCACTGCGTTGGAGAAAACGTGGATACCCGAAGACAAAGCCTCTCCGCGACAAAACAGTTGTTCTCGTTTTTCAGAAGCCTTCGACGAGGACACGTGTATCTTTTCAGGCTGCTGTGGCTAAACTGGGAGGTGAGTCGATGTATCTCGGCTGGAGCGAGCTTCAGCTGGGCCGCGGAGAATCTGTTGAGGACACTGGCAAGGTTCTGGCGAGATATGTTGATTGCATAGTTGCGCGTGTGTTCGGCCACGGCGACTTGGTGGAGCTGGCTAAAAACGGACGCATACCTGTGGTCAACGCGCTCAGCGACAGGCATCACCCATGTCAGGCTTTGGCCGACCTCATGACCATTTACATGTATTCGAAGAAACCGTATCAGTCGAAAGTGGCTTTCGTTGGCGACGGAAACAACGTATGCGTCTCGCTTATGCAGGTTTGTGCGGCGGCGGGTGTTGACATAGCGGTGGCCACTCCACCGTCATACAGGCCGCCGGAAGAGGAGGTGAAGAAGGCTCTCAAAGTCGCTGAGGAAACAGGGTCCAGCATCATCTTGACAGACGACCCAAGTGAAGCCGTTAGAAACGCCGACTTTGTCTACACAGATGTCTTTGTCTCGATGGGTCAGGAACAGGAGCGGAACAAGAAACTAGCCGACTTCCTCCCAACCTACCAAGTCAACACCGCGTTGATGTCACGGGCCAAGCCAACGGCCAAGTTCATGCACTGCATGCCCATGCACCTCGGCGAAGAAGTCACACCCGAAGTAGCCTATGGGCCACAATCCGTGATTTACGACCAGGCCGAGAACAGGATGCACACCGAGGCAGCGCTGCTCGCCTATCTTCTGCGAGGTAGGGTTAAATAGGTCGCGAGACCGCTGAAAAGGCGTGGGCATATCGAGCTTTTTCAAGTCAGCGCTGACAACCTTAAGGATGGCGAAAAAACCATCTTGGAAAGAATATTCCATAACGCTGAGAATAACTTTGCTGGGGCTGGCCATAATAGGTGTCCTGGCTTTCATAATCAGGTTTCTGGCGATAGCTTTCCAGCCTGCTTGATGAGGGTTTTTATAAGCGGCTACGAGCATAAGTAGGCAGGTTGAGCACGACTGGGATGAAGTATTTCGCGGTCAAGACAACGGTGGGTCAGGAGAGGACTGTAGCCAACGTTCTCGAGGCACGGTTCCACGGCATTTTCCTCGACTTTGTCGCCGAACCTGTAGGGACTATCACGATAAGCGACAAAACCCACGGCGCTGTGGTTTTCTCCTCACCTAAATCCACTACACTGGAGAAGGTGGCGATATATGTATCCAAGACAGGAGAGCCGACCGAACCTCTGCACGCCCAGTTAACCGAGTACAGCGATGAAACAGGGTTTGGGTCTGAGACTCTGGGAGAAGGTAGGTACGACCCATTGCTTCTCAAAACGGAGAGCTGGGCTGAGATAGTTTTCCGCTCACCTGTAAAACTGAGGCGGGGCGCATCCTATGCTCTGAAGATTTTCAAGACGGCGGAGGAAGCAGGCGGCTATAACCTGTTTCTTGGGGATGGTGAGAAGGAGGATGTGCGGTTTAAGGTGTTTGAGCTGGGAGAGTGGAGAGACGATGCACGTCTTCCGCTCTTCAAGCTAATTGAGAAGCCGTCTATTGCTTCAATATTCATTCTCCCAGCTCTGAAGGGCTATGTGTTTGTTGAAGCGGCGTCGAAAGAGGTTATCGCAGATGCGTTGCAGAATGTTAGACATGTGAAGGCGAGGCCGCCGATGCCTGTGAAGCTGGAGACAATCGCCTCACACTTGGTTGAGAAACCTTTGATAGAGGTTTTGTCTGCGGGGCAGATGGTTGAAATCGTGTCCGGGCCTTTAAAGGGCATCGTCGGCAAAGTCATCAGGGTGGAGAAGTCGAGGCGCGAGGTCACGCTTGAGCTGAAGGAGGCGGCTTTCCAGCTTCCCATATCAGTCTCCATCGACGCCGTCCGCCCTATAGACAAGACGTAGGTTTAAGAATAGCCAATCTGGGAAGGGGTTAGACATGGGTGAAAAAACTTTCCGCTTCCTCGTAGAAGGCGGCAAGGTCACGGCAGGGCCTCCCCTGGGCCCAGCCCTAGGGCCTCTAGGGCTGAATGTTATGGCCGTGGCTGAAGAGGCTAACAGGCTTACACAGGAGTTTAACGGCATGCGTGTCCCGATAGAGGTGGTGGTAGACACAGATACTAAGAAGTTTGAGATAAAGGTTGGGACGCCGAGCACCTCGGCTCTTTTAGCCAGTGCGGCGGGCGTCCAGAAGGGAAGCGGGACCGCGGGACGCGATTACGTGGGCGACCTCAAATTCACCGATGTTGTGAAGATCGCTAAGACGAAGCTTCCAGACATGAGGTCCAAGACATTGAAAGCTGCTGTCAAAGAGATACTCGGCTCATGCGTCAGCATGGGGATAAAGGTGGACGGCATGGACCCTAGAGAAGTCGTCAAGCTCGTCGAACAGGGAAAATACGACCAGCTACTGGGTGAAGAGAATTGATGCGCGCCGCTTTAGCCAAGGCAGTGGAAGCCGTCAAACAGGCTAAGCAGAACAAGAAGAACACAAAGTTTAAGCAATCGGTGGAGCTGGTGATCAACGTCACGGGAGTGGACCTTACCAAGCCGCAGAACAGGTTTTCAGAGGTTATTGAGCTTCCTAACGGACTTGGAAGAAAGCGGAGAAAAATCCTTGTCATAGCGTCGGGAAACCTTGCACTAGAAGCCTCTAAGACGCCGGGTGTCGACCGGGTCATTCAGAAAGAGGAGCTGGAGGCCCTTGTGGGCAGGAAAAAAGAGGCGAAGAAAATCGCTTCAGAGTATGATTTTGTCTTGGTTGAGCCCGCTCTGGTGGCGTTGGCTGCGAGAGCTCTTGGAGCAGCTCTCGGCGCGAGAGGTAAAACGCCTGTACCTATTCCACCCGGCTCCGACATACAGAAGCTCGTGAAAAGATATGAGAACAGCGTCCAAGTCACCATGAGAAAATCACCGCAAGTCGCCTGCATAGTCGGCGTGGAGGAGGACCCTGATGAGAAAATAGCCGAAAATATAGAGACGGTGTTAAGCAGGGTTGTCGAGAAGCTTGAAAAAAAGAAACGGAACATCTCCGGCGTATACGTCAAGACAACGATGGGCAAGCCTGTCAAGGTGGAGATCTGATGAATAACTTGATTAATCGCCGAAGGTATGGGGCTGGCAACATGGAGCGATGAAGCCATGGCCACTGCTGTCACTCGACCCAGCTTAGTGAAGAAGGCGCGGCTCGTTGAAGAGGTAGCTGAGCTTATCAAGAGACATCCAGTTGTCGCAGTCTTTGACCTGAGAAGCACAAGAGCCAACACCATTCATGAAATGAGGAAAAAGCTCCGCGGACTGTGTGAGATAAGGATACTGAAAAAAACCCTGTTCATGAAAGCGTGTAGGCTCGCGGGGAAGCCTGAGCTGGAGAAACTCGTGGAAAACATCAAAATTCCTGTCGGCTTCATCTTCAGCAGCATCAACAGCTTCCAGCTCGCTCTTACGCTGGAAAAGAACAAGGTTCCCATGCATGCGAAAGCAGGTGAGAAAGCCGACTTCGACATCTGGGTACCCGAGACAAACACAGGGCTTCCGCCAGGCCCTATTCTCAGCGACTTCGGCAAACTCAAGATACCTACTAGGATTGAGGGTGGACAGGTTTGGATAGCGAAGGACACTCTTGTCGCCAAGAAGGGTGAGGAGATATCACAGCTCTTGGCGAGCCTGTTGGCGAAGCTCGACATCAAAGCTGTTCTGAGGGGTGTTAACCTGATAAGCGCTTATGAGGACGGGGTCTTCTTCAAAGCGGAGGACCTCATCATAGACCCTGCGAAGATTCGGCAGGAGATCGCGTCAGCGGCCTCGCTAGCCCTCGCTTTCGCAGTCGAAATATCCTACATAACCAAGGAAACTCTGCAGCCGCTGCTGATACGCGCCGAAACACATGCAAGAGCATTGGCTGTCGAGGCAGGCTACTACACAAAGGAGACGCTGCCACTCGTTTTCGCAAAGGCTTTGGCGGAGTCGAGTGCGTTAGCGCGGGCCGCGGGTGTCTCTGAGTAGGTTGCTTAGCTCGGGCAGGTTGGAGACGAGCTGCTCCGCTGGTGCGGCGCCTCTGCCGAGGGTTTTGCTGCCGCCGCCACCCCCTCCCGCGAGCTGCAGAAACCTTCTCAAAACTTCTCCAACGTTCACGCCCTCCGCCACAGCCTTGTCGTTGGCCACTGCAACCACCTTTGCAGTCGGGGCGCCCGCATACGCCAGAGCCACGGCAGGCTTATCCGTCTTCACAATCTCGGCCGCCAGCTTAATCAGGTAATCCTCGTCATCATACTCCTCTTCAGATATGTAGAGAAGAAGTTTGTCGACGGCTATGCCGACGCTTCTTACTTCAGCAGCCCTGTAGCCAATTATTTTTTCCGAAAGGGTTTTGACCGTTTTTCTGAGTGTGCGGAGGTTTTCGTCGAGTTCGGCCACTTTCTTTACAACATCCTCGACCGGTGTCTGAAGTTTCTGCGCAACCTGGTGCAGCGTGTCCTCGATGTTTTGGTAGCGTGATAGGTTTGCGGGGCCCGCGGTGAACTCTATTCTCTCAACCCCGTCCTGTATCCTCTCGCTCGAGATGATTTTGATTAAGCCTACGTTCTCTGTGTTTTCGCAGTGTATTCCGCCGCATGCCTCGGCATCCCATCCAGGTATCTCTACAACCCTTATGACGCCGAGTGGGACTTCGCCGCCTTGGTAAAGTCCGAACCCGTATGTTTCCTCGGCCTCGTTTCTGTTCATCCAGCTTATCCGCACAGGTATGCGACGCGCCACAACTCTATTAGCCAATCTCTCTATCTCACCTATCTGTTCAGGTGTGAGCCTCTTGTGGTGATAGAAGTCGAGCCTGCCTTTCTCAGGCTCTTTCCTCGCACCGGCCTGCCATGCATGTTTACCCAGGACACGTCGAACAGCGCCAAGCAGGATATGTGTGGCGGTGTGGTGTCTGACGATGGCGTGTCTTCTCTCCGCGTCTACATAGCCCTCCACCTCTTCACCAACCTCTGGAACAGGGCCCTCCACCCTGTGTAGAATAACGTCGTCTAAGACCTGTGTGTCAACCACTGTGGAGACCTTGTCGCGGAAAACCAGTGTACCAGTGTCACCTACTGCGCCGCCGCTCTCGGGATAAAACAGCGTCGCATCGAGTATGACGTGTCCATCCACTACCCCGAGAACCTTTGCACGGAAACTGTAGCTGGTGGGCTGTTCGTAATAGAGTTTCCTCGTCTTCGGATAAGATGAGACATCTATTTGCTGCCGCGAAGTTGGTTTCTCAGGTGTCTCGCGTAGATGCCGTGAAGCCACCAGCTCGTAGAAGTTTTCGGGAACCGTTACCTCGACACCTTGCTTGGCAGCCATCTCTGCAACGATATCCGGTGTCAGCCCTTTGTCATCATAGTATTGTATCAGTTTTTCAACCGATATTGTTTTGACGTTTTTCAATTCTCTGAGCACTGTTTCGGTTCCGCGTTTTATCGTCTCCCTGAACTTGTTAACCTCATGTTCCACGATGTCGAGAACCTCATCCCGCATCTCGGACAAATGGGGAAAATCTTTCCCCCAATACTCTATTTGCATGTCAATTAGGTCGAGCAGCTTCTCTTCGGCATCAACTGTTCTCAGCAGCCTGTAAGCCCTACGTATGAGAAGCCGTGTAAGATACCCTGTTTTGACGTTGCTGGGGACAACCCCCTCAGCTACTATGAAGGCTATCGCCTTGCTGTAGTCGAGCGCTGAGTAAACCTTTTCATAGGGAACAATCAGGTCGTTTACCGTTTCGATGCCTATCCCAGCCATCGCGGCGACTTTTCTCCTCAGCTCGCTGACCGTGGCATCGGCACCGGGTTTAACAAGTCCTGTGTATTTCGCATATTTGATGAGAAGCTCTTCATCCGGCCTGTTAACGGGTATAAGCTCCCGCACCTTGGAGAGCAGCTCGCCGTAAATGGCGTCGAAGGCGCTCGGTGTTTGCTGGGAGAACCACGCCAGCCTCTCTATGCCATAGCCTGTGTCAACGGTTTTGATAGGTGTCTCAACCCTTCCGCCGTCGAGTGTTTTGAACTGCATGAAGACCAGGGTCGCCAGCTCAAGCCCACCCGCTATCACCTCGAGGCAGGGGCCCTCGTTGCCGCCGCCCGCCCACCAAGACTCCTTGTAAACAAGCTCGCCGCCAGAGACACCGAGAACATTTGTCATAAACTCGTGACAATACTCCGCCGTCTCCGATTTCCAGTAGATTTTTTTATCGGGGTAGTTGAAGGCGTGGTGGCCACCCATCTCAAACACCGTGAGATGGCGGCCGAATGTAAGGCCTATTTTGTCGAGGTCCACAAGCCTTGCACAGGGCTGGCTTATCACCAAAGGGTTGGCGGGAGGAGGAGCGATACCGTTCGTGACCCAGGGCTGAAAATCAACTATTGACGCATCGGTCAAGTAAAGGTCTGTGCGCCACCGCGCCACAATCGGATACGGCCTTATCGGAGCATGGCCTCTCTGAGCGAAAAACTCTATGAAAGCCTGCCTAGCCTCACCGACCGACAGAGGCCCGGAGCAGTATTTTTTCTCGAGAAAACTGTATTCGACGCAGGGGGATTCACCGCATACCTCTCTGTCGGGGTCGAGGCTCCAGAAAAACTCGCCGCAAACCCTGCACTGGTTCCTCACAAACCCGTTTTGTAGAAAGAACTCGAGCCTGTATTCTTGCTCGTCGTAGGGCAAGGGGTCGACACCACAAGGCCGCGGTCAAGACGCCGTTTTAACTATTTCTAAACAAGCACCTCCGCCGAAAAATTCTTGGAGGAATAGGCGACGAGAGCGAAAGCGAACAGAGCATACCCAGACAACAGATAGGGCAGGAAAGCAGGGGGATTAGAGACAAGAGGCTCGAATAAACGGGACATCAGCAGCGGGAGGCTAAGCAGCTGC
This sequence comes from Nitrososphaerota archaeon, assembly GCA_041641305.1. Lineage (GTDB taxonomy): Archaea > Thermoproteota > Nitrososphaeria_A > Caldarchaeales > Caldarchaeaceae > Caldarchaeum. Next base: position 589,201 of record JBEPYN010000002.1, read on the forward strand.
GAACCGAGGAGCGGTATAACAACTATGAAAATCGAAATAAAAGAGAAGGGAGAGGAAAGGCGCTTAACAGAAGAAGATATCATCAATGCAAGAAATGAGCCGAAAACGGCTGAACACAGAAACAGCAAGCCATCCACATATGTGAATGCGATAAACCCGTTGAAAACCTGTATAGCAGCCACCAACACAGATGAAAAAACTAAAGAAACAATCACGTAGGCCGCCAATAATGTGTAGAAATAGGATGAGATACGGTATACAGAAAGCTGAACCAGCCATAGATTCTGTTTCTCGGAAAGCAGCCAATTGAATGAAAGAAGAGCCGGTATCATTGGGGTATACAGTGAGACTATGGTGAGGAAAATTGCCTCGGGCTGGGCGGTGAACGCGAGAACTCGGGGAAGAGCAGAACCTACGTAGACAAGTAAGAGCAGGACAAAAGCTGTTATCCAAAGACTGCCGTCTCGCAGAAACCTTGTCAAATGAGCTTTGACTAGCAGAGCCGCAGGACTGTTACCGGGGTTTATCGACAAAAATCTCGCCACAGGCTCCGGAAGTTTGAAAGAGGTTACGAATTTTCTCGGCGGGTCGGTGAAAACATTGGTCAATATCGGCGCCAGACCCGCGTATTCCACTGACTTGGAGAGAAAAAGATGTACTGCAAGCAATCCGGCCATAAACAGAGAGGCCGCAGCCGTTTTGAAGCCGCCTTCCGTTATGCCGAGCAGGAGTGTGGTGGGAAACGGAAAGCCGCTAACCCATGCAAGTGATGCAAAAACATCCAAAAGAGGCATCAACACTAATATCATCACAACCCCGCCAACAGCCATCACACATCTCCTCCCCAACCAGTTACGCAAAAGACCAAGTAAATGCGATATCAAAATAGACGAGACAACAGCCGCCTCAACAACCATAACGAAATTAAACAAATGGATGAGGTGGCGTGGGAAAGTCAATACCGTTACAACAAGCGCCATCGACGGCAGAGAAAACACGTTGAGGAAAATAAATTGAAACAAAAAATCTGACCACAAATAAGTTCTCGGCCTAACATTAGAGGTGAAAATGTAGTCTATCTCATAGCCCAAGGCCGTAACACCCCCCTTCAAACCAAGAAACACCCCAACCGCTAAGACACCAGACGTCGCCAGCGGCTTCAAAGCCCTGACAAAATCATTCATATCCATACCCATTATAACGCCATAGAATCGCAGCGTTATCGAAACCAAACCCAGCACAAGTAAATAAAGCAGGTAGAACATCACAGGAGCGACTGCTCTTGAGAAGGATCTTCCAAAAGAACCGGCGAACTGCCTCACCTTTACGATAAAAATCTCAATTAACATCTTTTTTCACCCGAACAAGAGAGAGGAAGATTTCTTCAAGAGATGCATCACCGTTCTCCATCTTAAGCTCCGAAAGGCTCGAGGAACACAAAACTATTCCATCAGCTATTATAGTTACATGGTTGCAGATTTTCTCAGCAGAATCAAGCAGATGAGTGGAGATAAGGACGCCACCTCCATTCTTTATGATGTCGTTGATGTAGAGCCTTGTGATTTTCTGGGCCTCTGGGTCAAGTCCGTTGAATGGCTCGTCGAGAATTAGAATAGTCGGGGAGTTTACAAGCGAAGCTGCTATGGCCAATCTCTGTCGGACACCTTTAGAAAGCTCGTAAACAAGCCTATCTGAAACATGGTGCAGCGAATAAGCATCCAACAGTTCAGAAACTTTCCTCCGCAAACCATCACCTTCAAGGCCTTTTAAACGGGCTGAGAAAATCAGAAACTCTTGAACTGTCAAGTAGTCTGGAAGGGACGGATTTTCGGGAACATATCCTAACCTTTTTTTGTAGCCGTTGTTGGATGATGGTTTTTCGCCGAGGATGGTTACGGTTCCTTTGTCAGGTTTCAGAAGTCCGACGATGCATTTCAGGGTCGTTGTTTTTCCTGAGCCGTTGGGGCCAAGTAGGCCATGAACCTGCCCAGCCTCAAGCTTGAAAGAAACCCCCCTAACAGCGGCCACTTTACCGAAACTTTTCCAGATATCAGCAGCCTCAAGTAGGACAGGCATCCGATAAACAATACAAATGAGATGGGTAAAAAATTTTTGATGTTATCCGAAGAGGGCGCTCAGACCAGATAGAGCCTCTTCCTGCGCCTTCTCCTCCTTCGGTTTCTCGGCGGGAGCCTCTGCTGCCTGTGGAGCTGCGGCGGCTGCGGCAGGTGCCGCTGCAACTGCTACAGGAGCTGCGGTCGCCTGTTTTAGGACCTCGTCGATGTTTATCTCGGCTAGGGCCGCGGACAGTGATTTGATTTTCGACATGTCAGGCGTGATACCCGCTGCTTCGACAACTCTCTTCAAGCTTTCCTCGTCGATTTTTTTGCCAGCCTTGTGGAGCAACAGCGCTGCGTAAACATACTCCATCTTTCTATGCACCTGATGTTTTTGACAACTGCCCATTCTTAAATATTAACTGGGCTAGTTCAGCCGGATGCTGGAAAGACTTTATAAATAGTGGCCCCGGAGTTTGACAAAATATTTCTTTACGCCGAGGAATTAGGTATTGGTGGATGAAGCGCACCGGCACGGCTACGCTGTGGTTGACAGAGGGTTCGGTGCCGCATTTTAGGGAGATGGTGGAGCTTGGTCGTGAGATTATGAGGGCGCTGTGTGAGCAAGTGGGTAATGAGGAGACGGTTAGAAGGTTTGCGGACCCGTTCTGGTTAAGCAGCCTTGCATGCGCACTGGGGTTTGAGTGGAACACGAGCGGGCAGACCACGGTAACGCTGAAGGCTCTCAGCCACGGGCTTGTGGGGACAGATATCCCGGTCAGGGTTTTGGGAGGAAAGGGTGCTGAGATGCGGTCGGCTCAGTTGGAGGCGGGCAAGCTTCTCGCTGAAATCGGCGTCAGAGAGGTTGGGGAAATCCGCAGGGCCATGAGACTCACGACGTCCGTCGACAACGCAGCACTACAGGACTCTTACGACATCTATTTCCACGCCGCAATTGTGTCCGAATCCGGGCAGTGGGTCATTATCAACCAAGGCATGAACACGGATAATAAGACAGCGAGACGTTATCACTGGTCAAGCGACCGCGGTCTCGGCGTTGTGGAGCCTCACACAGAGATTTTGAGTGAGGCTGTTGAGGATGTGGTGCTCGACCTGACAAGCACAGCATCCGCGGAAACATGTCAGACAATCCTTGAGATGCTTGAGGACACTCCGCCCAGCAGGCTTAACCAAGACCTCGCACAGATCAAGGCAATAGCTCGTAAACAACACACCCTCACAGACTCATTCGAAGATCTTCCCACAATCCCGACGCATCTCTCCCCACCCAATAGGTTTGACGAGGAAACAATTAGAAGGGCCAAAAACGTGTCAAGCTTCGACGAGCTTTTGACAACGCAGGGAGTAGGAGCAGCCACCATACGCGGGCTCGCCTACATAGCCGCCCTCATCTATGGCTCAAAGGTGTCGTGGCGGGACCCGGTTAAATTCAGCTACGCCTTCGGAACCAAAAGCGGGAAACCCTATCCAGTCAACAAAGCAGCCATGCTTGAGGCCGCTGAATTCATCAAACAGGCCGTTATGGCGTCTAAGATGGGTGACGAAACAAAGCTAATGGTTCTACGTAGGCTAAACAGTTTGCTGGAGTCCAACCACTAGATACGGGTCACGGACTGGACATCATATTCGCCCACAAGCTCCACCGACGAGAGATATTGTTCAAGCGCCTCACCCACCCCGTCCACCTCGGGCATTAGGAAACCAATCACGAGCGCCTTCAGCCCAAACCCTATGTCCTCAACCCTTTTGTCACTTACCTGCACATCATTCGGCAGGTTTGATTCAACAGCCTTCGCCACCTCATCCAAATCCGTGTCAGAGTCTTTTGGCAAAATCCTGACAACCATCAATACCTTACCCATGCGCGATAATCTGTTTGACCACAATTTAACGCATACTTGGCAACATTTTTCGACGGATGTAGGCATCCATTCTCGCGCAGAGTGTAGCGGCCCCGGATGAGCCTGCTTTCTCGAACATTTTGGACGCATCTGTGAGAGCGTGCGTAGTTAAGTGAGCCACCCCATGCGAGAGTAGTGCAAGCGCTTCATACAAGTATTCCTGCGCCGCTTCGTTGAACAGGTTTTCTCCAGAATATGCTGCGGCTTGGTGGAAGTGTTCCAAGCTTTCGGTGAGAAGTATGTCGTCTTTTACAAGGCTTCCCCGGTCTGGGCGTGGCTTGGGATTTACGAGGTCGTCAGCTGTGTTGATGTTGGCGAACTCGTAGGGATCTGAAGAAAGTTTGAACCCCACCACGAGCAACAACCTGTCAGCGCATCTAAGCATGTCCGAGGCCCTGTAAAGACCTCTCCTCTGAGCAAACACTTTTTCGAGATAATGCTTCACCGTGTCGATGGACAACACCTGCACAAGCGTCTCCACCATCCCGTTGCCCCAGACAACAGATAAAGCGGAAGGGCTATTATCGAGAAATTGTTCAACCAGTTTCTTGAACGTGGTGGGCTTTATCCTAGGCGTATCGGTTGGGCATGTAACCATCGCATCGGCTCCGAGTCTTTTAGCCGCCGTCAAAACTCCCGAGAGAGGTCCCGCGGGGAACTCGTCAACGATGTAGCCGCTCACATATGGTTCACAGGCTTTTACCAGCTCTTCACCTCTCCTGGCATCCTTTACGCTTAGCCAAACCTCGTCAACAGCTTCGTGAAGAGACTTTGCGACATGTCTAACCAAAGGCTCACCGTCGAGGAGGGCAAGAGCCTTATCGCCTCCAAACCTTCTCGAAACACCTCCGGATAGAACAACACCGTAAACCCGCATGCCTCTTCACTTCAAACCTAGAGCCCTCCTCACATGGTTGAAAAAACTCGGCGAAAACTCCGGCCCATAGACGGGAACATGCAAAACTGGCGGCGAAAAATCTTCTATACGGTAAACAGCTATGATCGGCGGAGAAATCTCTTCAATCAACCTTAGGTCTTCTTGTTTTCTAACGGTCAATATTTTGTGAACATCTGGAGACTTTCCATAAAGAGCCGCGAACCCCTCATAGACGATGACGTCGATTCCCTGTTCTTGGAAAATTTTTCTGAGGAACATGTGGTTCATGGGCTCCTGTGCCTGCCGAGGGATTATTATGGCTGTTTCGTTAGGTGATACACTTGTAACAATCTTGGCCCCGCTCCGGGCCATACGCCATGTATCCTTGCCCTCTGTGTCGATTGTGAATTCGTGATGAATGTGTTTAACAGCGGCGACACGGTACCCAGCAGCCGCCAAGTCTTCGATAATCCTAGTGGCGAGGAGAGTTTTGCCGGTTTTTTTGAACCCCATTATCGCCAGATGTTTCACACAAATTGTTCACTGACGGGGGTAATATGCATATCAATATGGTGCGCAAAAGTTATAACACCGCCGCCGAGACGCAGGGCCGGGTTGTACGAAGACCTCATCATTTTACTGATTGTTTTCACCGCAACCACTATAGCGGCCTTGGTATACATTCTTCTCAAAACATCGCCACGTGCTCCGCCACCACGTCAAACCATAGTGATAAACAGCGCCGACATCCCGCCGCAAACAGATACACATCTCTCCCCGATAATTTTGCAGACTGAGAAGAATGTTGAGATGCTTGAAAAGGAGGTGGAGAGTGTTCTTGGTGGAGGCGAAGAAAAGAGCGGCTGAGGCTGCGGTAGAGTTTGTGGAGGACGGGTTCGTGGTGGGGGTGGGCAGCGGCACAACTGTTTCGCTGATTTTGTCAGCGCTGGCTGCTGCTGGGAAAAGAGTAGTGATTATTCCAGCATCTTGGCAAAGCCGCTTCGAGGCGATTGAGGCGGGGCTAACTGTTTCGAGCTTGGATCAGCATCCTTTTCCCGATGTCTATCTCGACAGCTTCGACCAGGTGACACGAGAAGGTGTGATGATTAAGGGCGGAGGCGGCGCCATGCTGAGGGAGAAGGTTCTCGCTTCGGCGTCGAGAAAAAGGGTCTTTCTCGGCGACCAAAGCAAGCTTGTGGAGAAGCTCAGCAGGCCCGTGCCTCTGGAAATCATCCCCTTCGCGTACAAGCTTGTGGAAAACAAGCTCAAGGAAAAAGGTGTAAAACTTGTGACGAGGACCTCGCCGGCCAAAAATGGGCCCACCATATCCGACAACGGCAACTTTCTCGCCGACGCGGACTTTGGCCAAATAGATGAACCAGCTCAGGTGGAAAATTTTCTCAGAAAAATACCAGGCGTTGTCGAGACAGGGATTTTCATAGGCTACATCGACACGTTGATAATCGCTTACGCCGATGGAATGGTTGAGCGTCTGAATTTTGGTTAAAAAGCTTATATAAATCATTCAAGTATGCAAAACATGGCGGATATAAATCAGGCTAGAATGATTGGCGGTATAGGCTCTATTCTTCTTGTTCTCGCAATCGTGCCGAGTGTCGGACCTGTTCTCAGCATCGTCGGCTTCATCTTAGTATTGCTGGCGTTGAAGTATGTGGCTGATGCTGTTCAGCAGCGGGCGATTTTTCAGAACGCTTTATACGCTGTTATCGTCGGGATAATAGGTGCCATTATCGGTATTGTGCTTGGCGGTGCGACGTTTTTCGCGTTTACAGGGTTTGGCTTAGGTCCAGCAGAGTCACCGGCAGACTTTCTCTCGTTGTTGACGGGGATTCTCGTGGCAATCGTTGTTGTGTGGATTTTCGCCGTCATCTCAGCATTCTTTTTCAGAAAATCGCTGTATTTAACGGGGGACAGCCTAGGCATAAAACTATTCAGAACAAGCGGCCTCCTGCTGTTTCTCGGAGCCATTCTCACAATAATTCTTGTTGGGTTTATTCTATCACTTGTCGCGTACATTCTGCTGGCCGTGGCCTTTTTCCAAATTCCTCAGACAGGTGCGCAGCCTCCACCGCCTCCACCACCGCCCTAACCCACTGCGAGATCCTCTAGAGACTTCATAAGTGAAGAGGCGAACCCTCTATCCTTCACCCAGACAACCACGGGCTCGTCGTCGAGGGGCAGACCTATAATAGCCTCGCCGCCATCAGTAACCAGAATATCCAATAGAACAGCCTCGCTGAAATAGACTTTTGCACCGATTTTCTCGAAGAACCAGTAGTCATCTTGATTTGGCTGAACTGAGGGATGCAGTATGAAGGTGAATGTTTTGTCCGGAAACCCTGCGACAACTTTCTTAAACTCCTCCTTAAGTTTAGCCGCTTTCTTGACCGCGAAAATGAACTTGTTACCCGTATAGACCATTTCACTAAGCTTAACCAAAACTGGCTGAAGCCCCTTCAGTATAGAGGCATGCGCCTCGACATCTTCTCGTCTCCGGAGCCTCGAGACAACTGGAACAAGTTGCTCAATCATCCTCTTTTTCTCCATCATCTGCGACTCCTGACTCGTCCGCTCCCTCTCAAGCCACATGGTGAAGGCGGAGACTGGGTCGGAAACTCCGTAGCCGTTGCTGGTCTTAGTCAAAAACCCGTTCTCATACAAACTCGATAGAACATCGTAAACACGTGTAATTGGGATTTTTGATCTGCGGGCTATGTCGGCTGGCCTGCTGTATCCCTTCAATACAGCGACATAGGCCCTCGCCTGATACTTATTGAAGCCGAAAACCTTTTGCAGCGTCTCCGCCAGCTCGTTTTCCTCCACGCAGCATGTTATGAGAGCAACCGTTTAAATTTGTCCACAGCATCTATCAGGGAGGATGCAGAAACGGGAGTATGGACTAGGCCCAGATTGGTGGCCTGTTATGAGGTCTTTGGAGAAGCTGGCCCCCGTGTATGATAGGTTGAACAAAACAATTTCTTTCAACACGGATGTGGGGCTTAGGGTTGAGTGTCTCGAGGGCAACGTGGGTGTGGTGGATAGGGTGCTTAACGCGGGGTCTGGGCCCGGTGTCTTCACCGAGATTTTGCTCGAGACGCAGAAGTGGCAGGGTGACGCGGTCTTGCTCGACCCCCTGCCCACCATGCATATGCTTGCCCGAGAGAAGGTGCCTCATAACATATCGCATCAGGTGGCTGGGGTTTTTGAGCGGATGCCCTTTAGAGAAGATGTGTTCGACACTGTTTTGATGGGTTTCTCGCTGCGAGACGCGTCCAACATGGCCAAAGCTCTTTCCGAGATCCGGAAAATATTGAGAAAAGGTGGCCGACTGCTCGTCGTTGACCTCGGCAAGCCGGCTAACATTTTGAAAAGATTCGCGATAGGCGTTTACTGGGCTTTGGTGGCCCCTGTCCTGGCCTCGTTTAAGCTGGGGAAAACAGGGTTAGAGGCCGCCGCAATCTACAGAACCTACCGGCGGCTCCCGACAAATACGGAGCTAAAATCCCTGCTTAAGATGTTCTTCGAAACAGTTGAGGTTAGGGAGAAAATTCTCGGCGGTGTGGTGGTCGTTAGGGCCGGCTGAAAACATTATTAAACCCTCGGGCCCACTTTATCCAGATAATGGAGAGCACCGACCTGGAGAAATCGCTGTTCCCAACTGGCCATCAGGTATTCGACCGAATAGTTTACTTCAGACACGGTATGACCGTGCTTGTCACCGACGAGACCTTCAGCGAAGCAAAAACATTCCTACGCACGCTTCTGAAGAATCATCAACAATCGCTTATAGAGCTTGTGTCAACCCGCTACCCCCAAACAGATCCCAAACAGGTTCCAGTACCGATAGAGGCGCTGCAAGACCTATCGATAAACGTGAACCAGAAAAGGAGAGCCGAGAAAAACCGGATATTCATTCACAGCTATCTCCCAGAGCTGCTCATCCGCCACAACGGCGACGAGGTGCTCAAGCTTTTAGAGATGTGGCAAAAAGACGTCGCCAACTCCGGAAACCTTGAGTTCTATCTCCTTCCACGCAACACCTTCGCAGACTTCGAGAGAAAAGCCAAAGCAATCGTCGACGCCGCAATAGAGATTCAGGTCATTAAAGAAAACAACCAGTTCCTCTACTACTTCACACCCATTAGATCATGCTCACCAGCCCACCACCTGAAAAACATACGATACGAAATCAAAGAAGACCAACTACTAATAGAATGGGAGGGGGTTATGTTAGAAACATTCACAACGGAACAGCTAACAAGCAAACAAATCAGAGAAAAGATTGAAACACATGAAGACCAGATAATCATAACATTGGGAAAATTCGACCCTAAAAACTTCTCGGTAGAAGACTATGTCTTACTAACATCGCTTAACGGGGAACGCCTTTCAGACTTTAAATTACTCTACCCTGACAGATGGGATGAGATTCTAGATAAGATAACATTCTGGACTTTAACAGGTGTCATAAAAATGGAGGAAACCCACCCGGTTAAGAGTCACAAGATACGTAACAGGTTAAAATTCAAGAGCAAACTACTGTTAAAAGTTCCACCGAGAATTGGCTTAAAACTAGTATCGTTGTTCGAAGGCGTCCTAGGGAAGAGGCTGAGAACAGTTCCTCTTGATGCTCATTTGGCTGTATTAGATGCTGTTAAGAACATTGTTGACGTGGTTTCCGCAGAAAGGCCTGAACTAAGAAGAGAGGCTCAACTTGCAACAAGGTATTTTGGAGAATTATCAGCTAGGAGAACGGCATTAGAACATGTTATAAGGCTCGAAGGTACACCCTATACCGTTTTTAACCTCGAAGATGTACCGAGTTTAATTGCGCTCACATTAAAGATTGGATGGGGATTAGACACAAAATTCATCTCTACAACTAAAGGAAGTTGGCTCTTTGAGATAACTAAATGTCATCTATGTGAAGGCATAATAGATAAAGAGCCATTTTGTGACAAATTTGTTTCAAGCGTAGTGGTAGGAGCTCTGTCAGTCTGTTTAAAGAGACGTTTTGAATGCTTCGAAGTCACCTGTAGGGCCGCAGGGTCCGATAAATGCCGTTTCAAAACATTCACTGTTTGAAGAAAAACTTTACAGCTATGAACCATAATACAATCCGAAAAATTAAGGGGTTTGTGGCCTTGTCCAAGTCGTATTTCTCCCTCCTAACCTCCACGTTTATGGCCTCAATTACTGTCCTGCTTGTTGCAAATCCTCATCCCTCACAATTCATTAACATTGTGTTGTTCTTCTTTTTATCGACATTTTTTCTGAACAGCTATAACAACTTAGCGGACATCAATTCGGATATCTTGACTAAAGAAAATTTTCCTTTGACGAAGGGAGTTATTTCACCTAGGGAAGCTGCGATATTTTCTGCATTAGTTTTTCTAACCGCCACACTCGCGCTAATTCCGTTAATGATGCAGAATTTATTGGTATTTTTTGTTCTTTCACTCGACCTACTCCTAGGATATGTATATTCAGTGCCAAAGATTAGGTTGAAAAAGTATCCAATAATAAAGGGCTCTGCCCTGATAACGCATACGGTTTTCTTCCCCGTATTGGCCGGCACCTTTTTGACTGGAAAGGATGTTTTCGATTATTGCGCGATAATGGTTCCCATCTATTTCATGGGGCTAGCTGTTCACACAGTTCAGGATATAGGTGATGTCCGCGGTGACTTGGCAGTGGGCGATAAAACTTTGCCATTGATACTAGGTCTCAGGAAGTCTGTCTGGTTAGTATTAGCTCTAATAACAATTGCCGCTTTATACTCATGGATACTAGTTGACACCGAATACTTGATCATAATCATGCCGCTGTTTCTCGTTCAAGGTCTTCTGTTCAGCATACTGCTCCAAAAGCCAAACCTATGGGAAAGGGTTTACAAGGGTTCAGCCCTTATTTCACTTATTGTACTAGTCTTGTTTTTAGTTAGATGATGTCTGAATAATGCAAAATCTTATCAGAGCAGCGTGGATACAAGAAGTCAACGAAATTTACTGGGTTCTTCGACTGGTAAAACCATTTGCGAACAGAAAAGATTCTGAGAACATTCATGCTCGCTATTAGACTGTCCACATCGAAGTCAATACATTTTGAGGCTTTTTTCATAAATTTAATCCCTTTCAGATAATAAAGGTCGCCGAGCCTAATCGTCTGACTTTTGATGAAACCATTTTTTAGTGATTCTTTCGCATCTGCCATCAACCCTAAGTCACGTCCCAGATAGACAACGCTGTTAAGTATACCTAGTTCGATGTCAACCTTTAGGTCTGCGACATCATCATATAGATTGGCTGCTTTCAGTACGTAGTCGAACCCTTTTCTCAAGTAATCAAACCCCTCAATTTCGCGTGGTGTTCTAATGCATAAGTTCTCTAACATACATAGGTCGAGTCCCACCCAGATTCTTCCCACGCCTTTCTCATTCATCTCTCTAAGATAGTCGCGGATTGTCAGGTTTTCACGCGCAAGTTGGTTTTGCTGTCTAAATGATGCTTTTTGGCCGGAAAAATAGAGGTCAAGGTCTCTTAGAAATTCTATGCTCGACATCGTTGCAGGATTTGGAAGTGATTGGAGCCATTTGTTGACGAGGAGTGCCAGTAATATACATGAGTTTTCAGCTCGTTTTACGATGTCGTTGTTTCCAGCTGATATGTATATGCCTTCTTCGATGGCTTTTTTCTGTCTATGGAGCGAGTGCTCAGCCTCTTCGGTTGTGTGAAAGGTGTCGTTGATGTTGTCGAGGACTTTTATGCTGAGAATTAGCGCCATCTTGGCGAGAACTGTTGAGAGAATTTGTGTTCTCGTAGCTTTTTTGTGAAGAAGCGGGTAGGCTGAGATGGTTGCCATGTATGACGAGTACGGCAAATACTTCTCTTTCATGACGCCGAGGTTCATCATTTCCTCGAGGCTTGCCGTCTCCTCTCCTCCTAGGATGTTTTCCATGGTTTTGCGGAAGTAGTTGGATGTTTCCCGTATGATGCAAAGCATCTGCGACAGGTTTTTCCTGTTGCCCGCTATGTATCGTAGCATCAACAGGCCCGCGGCTTTTGTAAAGTGGTCTAACCCCTCCCCCCTATTCTGATTCATGTTAAAATTATTTTGACGCTGGAAAATAAGGTTTAGATAACTTTCTCGGTGGGGTAAACCTCCAAGCCGCCAATCACGAATTTATAGGGATGAGGCTCTACGTCGTGGTCCACTCCCCTCATTTTCTCGACTTGAATCGAGCTTGCAACGGTTGCATTCTTAAGATATTTTCTCAGAATTATTACACCGTCCGCCAAATACTCTTCGAACTGATAGGGTCTCTCGGCTCCGCTGTAACGTAGCTCTGTCAGCAGGAGGGTGGTGCACCTTAACGGCGTTATCCCCTCTAAAAGCTCCAGAAAAGCCGCCCGCCTCTCCGCAACCCGTGGATACTGTATGAAGAAGGATGTTAGAGAGTCGATGACAAGTCTTTTCGCGTTGATGTTTCTTACATGGTTTCCGACGGCCGCTATCAAGGCCGCGAGGGAGAAATCTTTTTTACCGATGGATATGCCGCCGAGCTTTATCTCACCCGGTATCGTTCTAATCGGAGATGCGTCGACTATCGATAATCTGCCTTCTTTTATAAAAGGCTCAAGGTCTATGCCCAGGTTTGCCACGTTACGGAGAACGCTTTCAGGCCTCTCATCGAGAGTCACGTATATGCCGTTCTCTCCTTTTAGGCATCCGTGGTACAGGTACTGGAGGCCGAGGGTGGTTTTCCCGGAGCCGGGGGAGCCCATGACCACGATGTTAAACCCGGCGGGAAACCCCTTATTCCCCAAGAGAACGTCAAGGCCGCTGACGCCCGTGCTTATATACTCCATTCTTTCTCCATCAATCACGCATAAATTGAATGTAAGAATGATATAAAATTTTGAAGAACTCTTTTTACCGGCAGTAGGGAGGTTCCTTGGGTTTGCGGAGGTACTTGGTGGCCGTTTTACCGGTTTTGACGACTTTGGTTTTTGCTATGGTTTTTCAGTCGCTGTTGAGTGGTGTGATGTTGCCTCAGCCTCCGCTGGCGCCGTTGCAGGAAGAGGATGAGGATGTGGCTGTTCTAGGGTCTCCCACACCCTATCTAAACAGCCTGATTGTGATAGCGGTTATTTTTTTGGGCAGCCTCGCTATGCTCTGGCTTATACGATACCGCAGAGCCCTCGCAGTCATCGTGTCGGTGGTGCTTTTCGCCACCGCGGCTTCTGTCACTTTCCTTTTCCTGTTTATTTCGACCAGTCTGGGAGAGGATGTGTTGTTGGGTGTCTCGGTGATGGTGGGCGGGCTGGTTTTGGCGGGAGTGTTTTCGAGGCGTGAAGTGTTTAACGTGTTGGCTGCGGCTTATGTGGCTTCAGCGAGCGGCGTGATTTTCGGAATTTCCCTGCCTTTCTGGACATCGCTTGTCCTGCTTGGAGCAGTTGCGGTTTACGACGTGGTCGCGGTTTTCAGGGGCCATTTGAAGAGGCTGGGAAACATGGATATGGGGGAGCTGAGAGGACTGGTTGTTACTGTCGAGGGCCTCAGCATAGGGTTGGGCGACCTCTTCTTCTACTCCGTTGCCCAGAGCTTCGCGGCAAGCAACCTCGGTTGGATGTCGGGGATGGCAGCCTCCGCAGGCCTCATAGCCGGATACCTCTTAACCATCAAGCTTGCGGAAACGAGGCCTGTCTTTCCCGGGCTGCCGCTCACTCTGCTGGTTGCGATGGTCTGCGCTTTTCTCATCACTCTCATACCACTGTGAAAGATGATGACACCTGAGGAGGTTGCGAGATGCTGCACACTCGGCCTCTTGCTTGAGCTCGCGACATCGCCAAAACCCGGGCTGGTTGACAGGCTGTCCAATCCCGCTGCCTATGCACAGTTCACCGCCTCTGCCGTCGCGCTGTATAGATCTTTTTTGAATGCAGGTAAAGGCATGACCGTTGGCGAGGCCGTTCTACATTCATCCCGTGAGATGCTGAGCTGGCAGAAAGGAGGGAACACACATCTCGGCGCCATCCTACTTTTAACACCCATCGCAAAAGCAGCCGTCGCTGCACAAAAATTCGGGAATCTACGCCGCAGCTTATCGAAAACACTCAAGGAAATGGATCACAGAGACTTGCACAAGATCTTGACCGCCATAAAGCTGGTGCAGCCTGGTGCGCTGGGAAAGGTAGCATACCTTGACGTTAACAACGTGAAAACATACGAATTGGTGAAGCGTCGCAAGACCTCTGTCACCGAAGCGTTTAAACCCTACACACGTGTTGAAGTCGTAGCTCATGAATACTGCACAAACTACCAAGCCAGCATAATGTATGGCTACCGGTATCTAAAAAAAAGAATAGACCACGAGGACTGGAACACGGCGGGGCTAAACACGTTCCTAAACATTTTACAGAATCTCCCGGATAGCCACGTGTCACGCAGGCAGGGTAGACACGCCGCCAGAATTCTCTCCAGAATGGCTAAACAGGTTCTCGATGCTGGGGGAGTGGGCACTGCTGAAGGCGGCCGCAGATACACTCAGCTAATCAAAATCGTTAAGAGAGCGGGAATGAAGCCCGCTGCGGCCGCAGACATATTGGCCGTAGCCTACACCCTGCTTCTGCTAAACGGCTGGAGACCATGATTTCCTCATGCCCGTGAGAGGTAGATGAAGATTGTGAAGCCTGCGAAACCTATTACGTTGAGCATGAGCAGCGGCGTCGCGATATGCATTTCTTCGCTGTAGGCGAAGGACATCATGTAGAAAATGTATGCGGCGTATAGATGTTGAATTAGGAAAACCGTGGTCAAGGCAACCAAGGCGTTCGTGAACTTTGTTCTCGCATATTTTCTGGTGAGGAGATAGTTGCGTAAGGAGTAGAGCAGCCCAATCACAATCATCAGCGATATCAGGATGTTTATCAGCCAGAGCGGGCCCATGAAACACGCGCCCGTGAACCGCCTAAAACCTCGCTTACAACAGACTCGAGTATGTCCATGTTTTCGGAAAGCACGGGAGAGAGCCTGTATTTCACGTCATACCTTCCCTCATCCGCCTCGACTAAATTGTTCTCTATGAGAAACTCGAGGTGATGCAGGATGGTTTTGTAGTTTAGGCGCAGCGCTTTAGCGAGTTGGTTGGCGTTGGCGGGGCCGTCTCGAAGCTTTAAAATTATGAGCAAGCGGGTGGGGCCTCCGCGTGTTCCTAAAAGAACCCAACGGAAAAAAGTCTTGATGGGCCTGTCCGACAAATCAAGTACCTGAATAGTTGTCGAGACTTAAGCTTTTCCCTTGTAAACGAGGGCGATGGGTCTCACGAGAGAGCCTGTACCACCGACTATTTTCAAGGGGGTGACAACCAGCACCGAGACATATGCTTTGTCTCTGGCCAGCTCCTCGAGGTAGAGGCTTTTCATCACATGTGTTCCGGCGTCGACGAGGAACATTAGATGGACTGTGAAGGGCTTCGGAACAGCCATGGCTAGGTTGTCGATACCGAGGAGGGAGATTTTATGGTCTATGAGCCATTTGGCCGATTCCTCAGTTATTCCTGCGAAGTCGTGCAGATACTTCTCCTTGTCTGTTGTGAAGTAGCGTGAGTACCCTGTTCTGATGAGGACTGCGTCTCCCTCGTTTATCTCCGTTTTCTGAAACTTGAGGGCCTCCTCCAAATCCTGTGCTGTTATGCCGTAGCGTGGCGGGAGAATGTCGAGGTTCTTTGACGCAGGGATGTCAAGCAGGACGGCTCTCTTGACGTAGATGGGTATTTCCTCGGTGCCGTACTTTATGTAGCCGCTGTGTTTAACAATTTCAGCTGCCTTGACACCGTTATGCAGTATCCCATCGCGGGCCATGTGGCATTTGGCATCAATATGTGTCCCGGAATGCATGCTGGTTATCACAAGCTCCATCGAGTCCGAGAACCCGGGAGCAACTTTTTCAAACAGCTTCTTAGTGTACTCGTGGTACCTGTAAATCACCATAGAGTATGGAGGGTCTTCGGGGTGGACGGGCATGCCGTTGAAATATGGTTGCCCGAGGTCGTACACCTTCGCAGAGGAAACCATTTTCACAAAATCTTCAAGAGAGGTCATGACAAACTTATTCATGGCGATGATTTAAATTGTTTGTGAAAATGTTTTCACAATCCCTTTTTCCTCGAGTTCGCGGATTTTTCGACGGGAGTATCCCAATTGTCTGAGAATTGTTTCTGTGTGTTCACCGAGGCGGGGCGCAGGCCCCTGACTTGTTGGAAACCCTTGGAAAAACGCTGTAAGCCTGACTGCCAAGGCCTCGCCTATCGTGGGATGATGCATCGGCGAGAACAATCCCAAGGATGCGAGGTTTTCATCGCTTAAAACATCTCTCAGCGAATAAACCGGGCCCGCGGGAATTCCCTCATTCTGAAATAGTGTGACCCATTCTTTCGAGGTTTTTTCTACGAGGGTTTTCTGGAGTTCGGAAGCCAAGTGGCCCCTGTTCCGAGGATTTATCCTGTCTTGATTGGTTCTGAATCTCTCATCCTGCATCAAGTCTTCGCGTCCTATTGTGGTGCATAGGCGGCGCCACTGTTCATCGTTTCCAACGGCTACGACTATCCAGCCGTCCTTTGTTCGGAAGGGTTCGTAGGGTGCAAGCGCTGGGTACTTGTTGCCGAATGGCTTAACCTCCTGTTTGGTGACCCATGTGTCGACAAGCCACTGAGAAACAGCTGCAACACCCATCTGCAGCAAGGAAGAATCAATCTTAACCGCTTTCCTGTCACGTTTCCTGAGATGAAGAGCGGCGCATACCGCGGTTGCCGCACCGTAGGCGGCGAGAATGTCTGTGATGGGAACTGGTAGACGCATGGGTTCGGCTCCTTGTTCACGGTTCATCCACATCAGGCCGCTCATCGCCTGTACAACAACATCATAGCCCTTGTAGTCTCGGTAAACACCCTGTGAACCAAAGCCCGAGATTGAGCAGTAAATGATTCGTTTGTTTAGACGTTTCACCTCTTCATAGGAGAGACCGAGTTTGGAGAGTGTTCCCGGTCTATAATTCTCTACCAAGACATCGACCCTGCGTACCAGTTTTTTGACTATTGCGAGTCCGTCTTCCTTCTTGATGTCGACGGCGAGGCTGAGCTTGTTTCTGTTGTAGTTGATGAAGTAAAGGCTTTCACCTTTCACGATTTTTCCAAAGTGTCTTGCATCATCTCCATGCAGCGGATGCTCCACTTTAACCACTTTAGCACCCATTTCGGCGAGAATTGCACCACACAATGGACCAGCGATAGCGGTACCTATCTCAAGCACAGACACATCTTCCAGCGGCGCAGCTGTTCTCATCTGAGGATGAATGTCTCTGAGGAATTTAAAATCAAAGTTAAAAGGTTCTACACATATTCTACTCTGCTATGACCGAGTATAAACACATCATCTACCAGAAATTTCCGGAAGACAAGGTGGCTGTCATAACTTTCAACAGACCTGAGGCGCGGAACGCCATGAGCGTGGCCATGTTGACTGAATTTAATGATGCTCTGCACAAGGCTGCCGATGACCCGGAGGTTTGGTCGATTATTGTGACAGGTGCGGGTGATAAGGCGTTTTGCTCAGGAGGGGATGCGAAAGAGTTTCTAGCCAACGTTGAGGCGGGAAAAATCAGCGAGATAGAGAAGTTCAACAGGTTCAACCTCGATGTCTGGAGGTTTATGGAGAAGATGAGGAAACCAATCATAGCCGCTGTCAACGGGTTCTGCAACATTGAGGTCATTCAGGCAGTGGATATTGTTATCACCAGCCAGAACGCGAAGTTTGGCCTTCCAGAGGTCACCATAGGCGTCAGCCCCGGAGCCGGGATAACTGTGAGAATCCCGCGTTTCCTCAGCAAATACTGGGCGAAGTATTTTCTGTTCACTGGTGAGTGGGTGTCGGCGGAGGAGGGCTACAGGCTCGGCTTCGTAAACAAGGTGGTTCCGCATGAGAAGCTGATGGAGGAGGCGATGGCCCTGGCCCGTAAGATAAACAAGAACGCGCCGCTCGCAGTCGGCGCTACGAAGGCATGCGTAAACCTCGGCGGAGAAATGCCGATAGACGAGGGAATGGAGTATCAGCTCAAGGAATCCATCCTGATGTTCTACACCGAGGACCTCAAAGAAGGAATAAGGGCGAGGTTTTACGAGAAGCGGGAGCCAAGATTCACAGGGAAATAGCTATTCACGAGGAGAAGGCTCCCTCACAAACAACCTATACTTTTCATCTTTGTTTTTTATTTCCTGAACAATTCTCTTGACTATGGCTTCGACAGGGTTTGGGAGACCGGTCCTGTTTTTCACATCTTCGAAGCTTGTGAAACTTGCGTTATCCCTCTCCGTCAAAAATTTTTGGAGCATCTTCTTCCCTATTCCGGGAACGAGCTCCAAGGCATGCATCCTAGGCGTCAGCATCCCGCTGTTGTTGATAAAATCAAGAAACCTCTGCGGATGCTCTTCAACAATTTTGTGGACAGCGGGCTCGAGGTTGGCGATAGCTGTCTCCGTCAAATCCATGTAATCTATTCTCCTAACTATCCGGAGAATTTCTCTCGGCACATCTCTCCCTATGTAGAGTTTTGTGCCTGGTTTTGGCTTGAATTTTTCGTTGACGGCGACTTCGAGAAGTGTGAAGAAATCTTCGCCAAGTAATTGTACGATGTATTCGTTGCGGTCGTGGTGAAATTTTTGGAACCCTGCTCTCTGCTGAGCGGGAAAAACGTCTAAAACATATCCATAATCCTCGTAACGTTTTTGACGCTGCATGTTTTTTCCCGCTTTATTGAAGGCGGCCGGCTACAGCGTCTTCAACGAGCTTAACAACGGTCCGCATCTTTTCCTCTGAGAAGAGAAGGAAGGAGACAAGACGCTTGTATCCGCTTAAAATGGCTCGCAGCTCTTCAACGTTTCGTGGACATGTGTCGGCCACTTGAACAGCTTCTTCACGGGTTAAGCCTACATCCGTCATGAGCTTCTGGACGAGGAGCTCGGCTTGGTCAGGGGCCAGCTTCGCATATTTTTTGACGTATGTGTAAACCCTCGACTGGAGGGTGCTCAGTTCATCAGCTCTCTGCTCCATCAGCTTGGCGACAGTAGCCATCGGTATCTCTGTTTTAGACAATATTTTACGAGCCATCCTCTACTCAACTACCCCACGGATGTGGTCTGGCAGAATGGATAGAGTTTTTCCCTCTTTACCGACCTTGACCACATAGCCTCTGCCCCGTTTCTCCACGATCACCCCTATCTTGCCGTGATACCGTCTATGTGGTGAGCCTTTCTGTACACTTGGGTCGATTGCTATAAGGACACGGTCGCCTATTTTGTAGTCCCTCAAGTAGATGTCCGGCCTGGGCCCGCTTCTCGACCCCCGGGGCTTTTTAAGGTATCCTCTCGATTTCCTACGGAAACCTTTAGACTGCGGCATGACCTGCGTCCGTTAAAGCTGTTTTAAGCTATGATAAAAGCGTTTATGCCTCAACCTTCAGCACGGTCAGCTCCATCGCCGTGGGAACAAGCCCCAACACATCGGCGAAGCTTGGCTTGGTGCGGCCGCCGTCTCCTGTGGCAAGCTCTTTAACATACAGTCCTCCCTGGCAGCTTATCTTGAATAACGCGGTTCTGCTGTCGATGAGCTCCGCCTCCACCGTGTAGACTGTTTTTCTGCGAAGCTTTTCAGCGCGGCGTCTGAGAACCCTCAACGGGGTCAGCTGCTCTACAACTGTGTTTCTGAAACGTGTCTCCAGCTCCTTGACCTTTGCGGGGTCGAGGTCTGCGTCGTAGAATGCCTTGAGTAGGTAGGTTTTTGCGGCTGTTGAGGCTGTTAGCTTAATCTGTCTCACCTGTCGCCGTGTTGTGTATGCTTCGAGAAAGACTGTGACGAGGCCTTGGGTGCTGGTGTTGATGTGTTGCTGAACCTCTTCGAGTGGGATTTTCCTCCGACGAGGCTGTTTCAGCTCGAGGATAAATGGCCGACCCTCACCCTCCACCAGCGCATCAACATCCTCCCGACCAGCGGCATGAAACTTGTAATCAGCCGCTTGGTAAAGGGCTTTGGCCGGTTCTCCGACAAGCTCGGCCACGCTCGTCGGATACAGTCGCCCAGTGTATCCGCATTCCTGGCATCCGCGTCCCCAGCATTTTTTACAGTGCCAAGGTGACTGGGGCAGCTCCCTGCTGTGCTTGAGGTAGCGTCCGCTGATGAAGACCGGGTTGGGAATTGCTTCGACCCTGTCTCGGAAAAGGTCAACCGTTATGACGACGTCGGGTGAGCTGTGGTCAATTTTTTTCCCAGTGATGTTGGCGAAAACCCTGCTTATTTCACGTTTTATCTCATTTCTGATGTTTTCTCCCTCCGTCAACCCCACCAAGGCCCTGAGCCTGTCCTCTGTGTTGACAACTTCTCCGCTTGCCCTCGCCCCCACGAGAAACGTCTCAAACTCGATATCACGCAGCAACTCCACAGCCTTGTCAGCAGCTTTCCTGAACACCGTTTCATTCAACAGCCCGTGGCAAAGGCCGCAGACACGCTTCTCAACAATTCTCCCCATCTCCTCAACATACTTCACCGCCTCATCCAACCCACCGTTAGAAGCGAGAATAAACACGGTGTCCACGTCTCTTCTCTTGACCGCGTCGAGGAGCAGCGCGATCTTCAGTACCCGGCCTTTCTCCCTATTGCTTATCTCGTGATGTATGCGTGCAAACTGTCGGCCGAGGCAGTAGTCGCAGAGGGCCTCGCTCCTCAGCAGCAAGAGAGCATCATCCAGTATCGTCGACAATTTATCCTAGTCCTCTGGAGGATTTCAGAAGCTGTCTAAGCTGGCGGCTTTTCATCATCTTCTTGGATGCCTGGTAGCTGCGGAGAAGCTCCCGCACATCTTTCTCAAGCACGCCGGCTCCGTAGGCTATGCGGCGTATTCTTGAGCCGTCGAGGATGCTGGGGTTGGTTTTCTCCTCAGCCGTCATCGACTTGAGTATAGCGTTCCACTTCTTGATTCTCTCCTGAGCTTTTTCGAGCTGGTCCTCGGGCAAGGCATCCATGCCCGGGAACGGGAGCCTTGCCAGCAGCTTCTTCAGGGGCCCGAGCTTTGTGAGGCTGTTAACCTGTTCAACCATGTCCTCGAGAGTGAACTTGCCTTTCAGAATTGCTTCGACCTGTTTCTCGTTGGCGCTTAGCTCAGCGAGCTTAACCCTCTCCACGATGCTCTCGATATCCGGCATACCGAGAAGCGAGGCGATATATGATGAGGGGTTGAAGGGCTGGAAATCTTCAACAGATTCACCTACTCCGACAAACTTGACCGGAGCCCCAGTCTCCGCGACTGCGGCCAACGCTCCACCACCTCTCCCAGATGTGTCAAGCTTGGTGATGATTATCGAGCCAACCGGTGTTGCCTTGTGAAAAGCCGCGGCATGCACACCTGCCTGCTGCCCGATTGTTCCATCAATAACTAGGATGTTTTCATCGGGCTTCAACTCTTTCTCAAGCATCTTCATCTCATCCATCAACTGTTCCTGCTGTCTGTGCCTCCCTGCTGTGTCAATAATCACCACATCCACACCCATCTGCTTAAAGTGCTCAAGCCCTCTTCTCGCTATCTCGACGGGGTTGTCGTTGTCCGGTTCACCGTAGACAGGTATCTGCCTCGGCTCGAGAAGCTGCTTCAACTGGTGATAGGCAGCGGGCCTGTATGTGTCTGCGCAGACCACTCCAACCTTGTAACCCTCAACCTTGAGATAGTTGGCCAGCTTCGCGGCCGTTGTTGTTTTCCCGGTTCCCTGTATACCGAGAAGCATCACAACATAGGGTTTCTTGCCGCCTGTCGAGAACTTGGCCGGCTTCCCGCCCAGCAGGTTAATCAGCTCCTCGTAAACAATCTTCGCTACACTGTCTTTCCTGCTGACGCCCGGTGGCAGCTTCTCCTCAAAAGCCCTCGCCCTTATCCTGTCCGAGATTTTCTGAACAAGCTCCACCTTCACGTCAGCCATCAACAAAGAACGCTGAATACCTCTCACCAATTCCTCGACCGAGGCCTTGTCAGCCGAGGGTGAGGCTAGAAATTTCCTGAAAACCTCTTTCAGAGACTTTCCCATCGAGAAGACCGAGGACATCCCGTCACATAAGCAGGCCCCGAGGATTGTATTAAACATGCCTCGTTTAAATAAAGGCTTCTAAGACAGGTCGCTGATGAAGGTGCTGGTTACGGGTTCGGAGGGGTTTGTCGGCAAGCATCTTAGAGAGTATCTTGGTGGACGGGGCTTTGAGGTTGTTGGAGCGGACATTTCGCCGGGAGCGGATGTCCGCATCGATGTAACAGATTTTGACGCCGTGTTGAAAACTTTTGAACAGCATCGTTTCGACGCGGTGGTTCATCTCGCAGCCGTCGCAGACATTCCCCTAAGCATGAAGGACCCGCATCGATGCTTCAAAGTCAATGTCTACGGCTCGCTCAACATTTTAGAGGCCTCGAGAAGAATGGGTTTGGATAGAGTGGTTGTGTTCTCGTCGGCCAACTATTACGGCGCCCCGTTGAAAACACCCGTTACCGAAGACACTCCACCCAACCCGCGGACACCATACGACTACTCCAAAGTGGCGCTCGAGAACGTTGCATGGAGCTATCATAGAAACCATGGCGTACCCCTCACTGTTCTGAGGCCTTGGAAAGCATTCGGCGAATATGAGCCCGGTGAAAAGATGGTGCCACGTTTCGTGAGAGCCTGCCTGGCCTCGGAGCCTATCCCATTGTTTAACGGGGGAGCGGATGTCACCGACCCCTACCATGTCGAAAACCTCTGCCACGCGGTTGAGCTTGGGCTGATAAGAGATGAGGCCGTCGGAGAGGCCTTCAACGTAGGGACAGGCAACGCCTTATCAGTCAGGGAATTGGCCGAGAAAATCAAACAACTAACAAACTCGTCATCAAGGCTCGAAACCCTTCCTCCCCGCACACCCGCCGAAGCAACCCCGATGAAAAGCATACCCTCAATCGAAAAGATAAAGACAAAACTGGGCTACACCCCGCAGGTGAGCCTCGAGCAAGGCCTCAAACGCGTGATAAACTTTATAGCCTCAAGACAACAAAACAGCAACACGGGCCGGTAGATCAGTCTGGAAGATCGTCCGCCTTGCACGCGGAAGGTCCGGGGTTCAAATCCCCGCCGGTCCAGAAAAATTCTTGTATGTCATGAGAGTTTATTTGATGAGGACCCATGACAACCTTTGATGGCTAATCTTCAAGCCAGAAAGAATAACATGGTTGACACAACCTACGATGGATAATCCGGGCGAATATCTCGTATATGTTATGGACGCCAGTCTCCGCGCATCTGCGAACCCCGCCTTGGAGTATGCGGTTTTTGAGGCAAACAGTCTGGGGAAAAGCGGGTTGTCAATTAGAGCATCATAAAGATTAGTATGGTTTTTGATTTTCTCTGCAAAATCTGAATGGTCGATGTTCTAGGGGCCGAGTGTTTCACGGAGGCTCAGTGTTTTTGGGAGATAGGTTGTGTTTTCTATGCCAGAGGAGGTGGTTACAACGTTGTCCTCAATCCTTACCCCGAATCTGCCGGGTAAATAGACGCCGGGCTCAACCGTAAATATCATACCATTTTTTAACGGATTCTTGTTTCCGTTTTTGATGTACGGCTCTTCATGCACCTCCAATCCTAAGCCATGTCCTGTTCTATGTATGAAGTATTCGGCGAGGCCTTCATCGGCTATTATTTTTCTGGCGGCCCTGTCCACGTCTTCAGCTGGAATATCCGGCTTTGCTGTTTCTAGCGCGTTTTGTTGAGCCTCGAGAACAGTGTTGTAGACTTTGGTCAGGCTGTCTGTCGGTCTGCCCATACATACTGTCCGTGTGATGTCTGCGTAGTATCCTCTAAACGTTAAAGCCGCGTCGAAGACAACGACATCGTCACTCTTGACGGCTCTTGAGGTCGGTTCCAAGTGTGGCTTAGCGCTGTTGGGCCCTGATTGTATCAGACAATATGATGTTTCTGCACCCAGCTCATATGCATGTTTGTGGAACCTAAACATAAGTTCCCTCTCCTTAACGCCGGGACAGAGTTCTGCTAATGTCCTCAGCATAGCCTCCTGAAGCATCCGGGCCGATTCCCTATGTCTAGACACTTCTTCCGAGTCCTTGCAGACTCTCAAACCCTGCAGAACCTCGTCAACCTCGACGAAACGCAGACGCACGGCCATTTTTTCAATCTTTTTAAACAATCCAAGGGTCATTCTTCCCTCGACTCCAGTGGGCTTACTCATAGCCTTCCTTGTCCTCAACCAACTGTCGGCCTTCGTATTCAAGATGGGTGATTACAGAGCAACCGTGGCACTCATAAGAGCTGCTCTGGGCATACCCACTTAAATGCTCCGGCCGGGATTTGAACCCGGGTCTCGGGCTCGAGAGGCCCGCATACTTGACCGGACTATACTACCGGAGCAGTTTAGGCGGCATTTGTTTGTTGGATGCGGCGATATGTAGGTTTTTCGTTTCTTAGCTTTCGCGGGCGTATATGCTGACTATTCCTCTGAACCCTAGGCGTGTGTAGAATTCGACGGCTATTTCGTTGAGTGACGGGAACTCAGCTGTGATGATTTCAACTCTGTCTTTGAGCTGTTTCACGGCGTAGTCGAGCATATCAGCCCCGTATTTCTTTCTCCTATACTCTGGTAGGAGGTAGAACTCGACTATTTTTCCCTCTATTCTCGGCTGGTAAAACAATCGTTCGACTATGTCCGCCTTAAGGAAGCCCACCACTCTGCCGCTGTCCTCTGCAACGATGACGAGCGAGTCAGGAGACTTGATGGCTTCTTCAAAGTATTTTTTCGAGGTTTCGGCGATGTCTTCTCTTGTCTTGAAGAGCGGGTCAAACTCCTCGTTAAGCCGTTTGAGTCGGATGTTCAGCTCCACAAGCCTTGGAATGTCTCTCTCCACAGCTTTCCTGAAAACAAGCTCCGTCATTTCAATCAACCTTTGGAAGCGGTTTTATGAACCGCTGATCCATGAGCGACATTAATAGCTTTCGCGACCTTTGGATGATTTTCTTGGCTCGGACAAACTCCTCATCGTAGTTGAGAGGTTTTCGAGCCACGTTCTCGACTCGGGCCTGTTCGGCGACCGACGCTGCTACATGAACATAGACCTCCCACTCATCCATCGTTGGGATGATGTGGTCAGGGTTTAGTTTTTCATCTGAAACGTAGTCGGCTAGTGCTTCAGCGGCTTTGAGGGCCATGGTGTCGGTTATTGAGCGGGCTTTTACGTCGAGGGCTCCTCTAAAGACCGCGGGGAAGACAAGGCTGTTGTTTACCTGGTTTGGGAAGTCGCTGCGCCCCGTCGCTACCACAGCCGCCCCACCCTCTTTAGCCTCCCAAGGCCACATCTCTGGAACAGGGTTTGCCAAAAGGAAGACAACAGGGTCCTGCGCCATCCTCTGTATCCATTCTTTCTTTATTCTGCCGGGCCCCGGTGAAGAAGCCGCTATCAACACGTCTGCGCCCTCTAGTGCGTCGACGAGTTGGCCCGAGAGCTTGGCACGGTTGGTTTTCAGCGCAAGCTCATATTTCCAAGGATGTTTCAGCATAAGCTCGTCCATGTCTTCTCTTTCCGAGTAGAGAATGCCTCTTGTATCGACCAGTATCATCTTAGAGATGTCGGCTCCCGCTTTCTCGAGGAGTCTGGCGGTGGCTATGTTCGCGGCTCCTGCCCCATATAATACAATCGAAACCTTGTTCAGCTTCTTGTTGGTTAGTTTGAGTGCGTTGATTAGTGCGGCGGTGGTGGCTGCCGCTGTTCCGAGCTGGTCGTCGTGCCAGACGGGTATGGACATCTGTTGCCGAAGATTCTCGAGTATGTAGAAGCATTCTGGTGAGGAGATGTCTTCGAGGTTTACCCCTCCCAGGCCTGGCTCGAGCGTCTTAACTGTTTCAACAAACTTCTGCGGGTCTTTCACGTTCAAACAAATAGGAAAAGCATCAACTCCTCCGAGGAACTTGAAAATAAGCGACTTCCCCTCCATAAC
Source organism: Nitrososphaerota archaeon (assembly GCA_041641305.1). Lineage (GTDB taxonomy): Archaea > Thermoproteota > Nitrososphaeria_A > Caldarchaeales > Caldarchaeaceae > Caldarchaeum. Next base: position 615,139 of record JBEPYN010000002.1, read on the forward strand.
TGGGAGAGCGGCCTCGGGGCCTATGTCTCCAAGACCCAAAACTCTCGAACCGTTGGTGACTACGGCTATAGTGTTCCACCGCCATGTGTACTCGAAGCTAAGCTCCCTATTCTCACTGATTGCCTTTGACACAGCGGCTACTCCGGGAGTATACCATACCGAGAAATCCTCAAGAGACTTCACAGGGATTTTGGGCACTATCTCGAGCTTACCCCCATAATAGGGGGCGGATTTCACGGCAAGTTTGCCGTGTTCATCACTCATGAAGAATTCTTGATAACGCGACTTGATAAAGTTGTTTAGGTTCGCTCATATTTAAAAACAGGATGCCGCGGTATTTCTGTGATGGAGCCAATCCGTGAGACATACATCCTGTTGCCTCCGGGGACGGATCTCCTGATGTATCTTGTCCTCATGCCTTTCGCTGTGGTTTTTGTTTTTGGGGTTGTTTATCGGCTGAGGCGATTGGGTGCGAGGAGTGCGGATGAATTCTTGTCAAGTCTCTTGAAAGGAGTAGGGTACATGGTTAGGTATGGGTTGTTGCAGCGCAGAGTTGTCGCGGAGCATTTGGCGGGGGTTATGCATCTTCTGATATACACGGGTATCATCGCTCTCTTCATAGGCACTACACTTGTCTTCATAGACTATGACATTCTACGTGTTCTCGGTTTTCGTCTCCTCCGCGGAGATTTCTACATCGGTTTCGAGTTCGTGCTTGACGTGATGGGTGTGGCGTTTCTCTTCGGGTTAGCTCTTCTTATCTACAGGCGGTTCATCCTACATGAGAGGAGGCTTCGGAATAGACTGGAGTATTCCATGGCTTTGGCCGGGCTTCTTTTCATAGGGTTGTCGGGATATGTTTTGGAGGCGATCAGGCTAACGGTTGAGCCGAGGCCGTGGAGCGGATACAGCTTCGTCGGCAAAGCAGTGTCGACGGCCTTCTTTGTGAACCTGCCGACTGAGCCGCTCACTCTTCTTTATCAGGGGATCTGGTGGAGCCATGCAGTCGTGGCTTTTGCTATGGTTGCCGTGCTACCTTACTCACCTCTCGGACACGTTTTCTCCACTCTTCTCAACATCGCGGTCAACGCACCGCGTCAGCTCCCCCTAGGCAAGATGAAAACACCTTTCAGGTTAGACGAGCTTGACCCCTCGGCGGACATCAAGCTGGGGTTCAGGAGTTTGGCGGAGCTTGGGTGGATGGAGAGGCTGGGGCTCGACGCCTGCACAGACTGCGGAAGATGTGAAGCCGCGTGCCCCGCGTATGCGGCCGGTACACCCTTGTCGCCCCGTGACATAGTGCAGAAGCTGCGGAGACAGCTTTGGAGAGGCAACGGCCTCGACGAGGATGTCTTCGCCTCGGGGTTGATTGACGAGGAGGAGATATGGGCATGCACCACCTGCTCAGCATGCATAGAGGCGTGCCCTGTGTTGATCAGGCCTATGGACTATATTCTTGAGATGAGAAGGGCCCTCACTCTCGAGGGTAAGCTGGATAAACGCAAATCAGCGATGTTGACCAACCTTAGCAGATACGGTAACCCATACGGCTTTGACCAAAGCGAGAAACAGAAGTTTTTCGAGGAACTTGCCGAGATGGGTGTGCAAACCCTTGACGAGAAGCCTGACGCCGAATATATCTACTGGATTGGATGTGCCTCGATATATGATGCACGAGGCCGTGAGATAGCCAAAAGCGTTGCAAAAATTTTGCTCAAAGCCGGTGTCTCATTCGCGGTTCTCGGCGTCGATGAAACATGCACAGGCGACCCCGCCCGCCGCATAGGGGAAGAAGGCCGCTTCCAAGAACTGGCTCTACAGAACATCGATACGCTTAAGCAGAAATCAGTCAAGAAAATCATAGTAAACTGTCCACACTGCTTCAACACTTTGAAGAAAGAGTATAGAGACTTTGGGCTCGAGCTGGAGGTGCGGCATCATTCACAGGTCATCGGCGAGCTGCTGAGAACAGGCAAAATCAAGCCATCAAGGCCTCTCTCAGAGAAGATAACTCTCCACGATTCATGCTACATCGGGAGGATGAACGATGTCTTCGAGGAGCCTCGGTTTGCTATAAAGGCTGTTAACGCGGGGGGAAGCTATGTTGAGATGGGTAAGAGCGGGCGTAAAAGCTTCTGCTGCGGTGCCGGGGGAAGCACCTACTGGTATGAGGTGAGGAGAACTGATAGGGAGAGCAATATACGTCTGAGACAGGCTTTGGAGACAGGGGCCTCTGTGCTGGCCGTCGAATGCCCATACTGCATGCAGATGTTCGCCGACGCAGCCCGTGTAACAGGAGTGGACCAGAGCCTCAAGATAAGGGATATAGCGGAGATCGTGGCCGAAAGCCTTTGAAACACGTTTTTTAGATAGGCTCGTTCAAGATGTTTCCGAGAACCTATGCCCGATATCGTTGTTTGCGTCAAGCAGACGGTTGACGTTTATCAGCTGAAGCCTCATCCCGAGACTCTAGCGCCCCAGCTTTCTCAGGCCCAGTGGAAGAACAGCGACTTCGACCTGAACGCGGTCGAGGAAGCCGTCCGCATCAAGGAGAAAAGTGGCGGAAAGGTCATCGTCGTCAGCGTGGGGCCCGAGGTTAAGCCGCTTCTGGTAAGAGAGTGTCTCGCCATGGGAGCAGATGAAGCCTACATTCTCTCAGACCCTGCTCTCGCTTCTGCTGACGGCGGGGCAACTGTCAAGGCCCTGGCAGCTGTCATAAAAACAGCTTCACCGAAATGGGACATGATACTATGTGGAGAAGCTTCTCTGGACCAGAATGCTTACCAGACGGGGCCGCGTCTCGCTGAGATATTCAACGTTCCACATGTTTCATATGTGAACAAGCTGGAGGTGGGCGATGGCGTGTTGAAGGCATGGAGGACTGTCGAAGACGGTGTGGAGGTTGTTTCATGCAGCTTGCCAGCCGTGGTCACGGTCGGGTTGGAAATCAACACCCCCCGGCTACCCAGCCTGTTGATGATTAGGGCTGCGCAGAAGAAGCCTCTCAAGGAGCTTTCACTCAACGATGTTGGGCTTACAAAAGACGACCTCAAGCCAAAAGCCGAGACACTCGAGATTAAGGCTATGAAGACCGAGAGAAGAAGACAGGTTTTCGAGGGAAAGATCGAGGAGTTGGCGGAAAAACTAGCGGAAACAATCATCTCACACGGTGGTGGAAGAAAATGAAGACACTTGTCATAGGAGAGAAACCGGAACAAGTCATCACAACAGCCAGCTACGCAAAATCACTCAACACAGCACAAGTCGTCGCAGCGGCCTTCAAACCCTTCACAGAAAACGAGCTGGAGATGCTCGGCGGAGCAGGAGCCGAAAAACTCATCCAACTACCCGAGAAATACCTGGCATCCGGTGCCGCGGCCTCTGCAGCAGTGTTGGCGGAGCTCGTGAAAAAACTTGATCCCGACCTTGTCCTAATCTATGCGTCGAAGAAAGGTGTCGAGATATGTGGCCGTTTGGCGCAGCGGCTTGACATAGCCTATGCATCTGAGGCCTTCGCGGTTGAGAGGGGTGAGAAAGGGTTTGTGGCTAAACGGCTTGTGATGGGAGGTGGCTACGTGGCCACTGTTTTGCTTAACAGTAGACCCGCCTTGGCTTCGGTGAAGATATCGACATCAGAGACATCTAGGGGGCCGAAGCCGGCTGTTGAGGAATTTGACCCTAATGTCGACGCTCCGGCTGTGAAGGTGTTGGAGACCATTAAGCCTGAGAAGACACGTGTGGACCTTGAGAAAGCTGCCTTGATTGTGGCTGTTGGCCGAGGTTTCAAGAAAAAGGAGGATTTGTCGCTGGCGGAGGAGCTTGCAAAGGTGATTGGGGCGGAGATTGGGTGCAGCAGGCCTATATCTGGTGACCTCAAATGGCTTGAGGAGGAGCGGCACATAGGATTATCTGGAAAACGTGTGCGACCCACCCTCTACATAGCGCTTGGTATATCCGGTCAGGTGCAGCATCTCGTCGGAATGCGTGACAGCAAAACCGTCATAGCCGTCAACACAGACCCCAACGCACCCATGGCCTCCGAGTCAGACTACTACTTCGTCGCAGACCTCTACAAAATCCTCCCCCTCACCATAGAAATTCTCAAAAAGAAACTGGGCAGTTAAAACATGCATTACCTAACAACAGTTCTCGCTAACCAGGATCCCGGCGGACGCAGAGGCCTCATAAAAATAAACAAGAGGCCAATGATAGAGTATGTGCTCGACTCGGTGCCCGAAGACACAGACGAAATCGTCATCATGACCCAGCAGTGTTCGCTGAACGAGTATAGGGACATAGCCGAGGATTATGGTGCGGAGCTGTGGGACGCTGGGCCAAAGGAGCTCGACATCCGTTTCCACCTCGAGAAGCTTTTCCGCGAGAAAACATGCGACTCTGTGGTCGCCCTCTCCTGCGACACACCTCTAATCAACAGAGAGGTGGTAATGTTTCTACGCGACGTTGTTACACGATTCTCCGCAGGCATACCGCGACCAGTTTTTGACAAGCCCGAGTTCACACCCGCCTCCTACCGCGTCAAACCATTTCTCCAAGCCATGGAGCAGTATCCAGAATTGAAGATGAACGAGCTTGTGAAGCATGTTGGAAACGTGCTATACATATCGCTTCAGAGCTTCAAAATCTTTGATGACAAGCTCCGTTTTCTCGTCAGGGTTCAAACGCAGTCGGATGCTAGGAGAGCTGCTCAGATTCTTCAGTCAGTTGAGGGTGAATAGGTTTGCTTCCGCTTGGTAAGCTTCCTGAGAAGATTTTGAAAGATGTTGTGCTACGTAGAGTGGGTGCGAGGCGGAGAGATGTAATTCTCTGGCCAAGTTTCGGAGAAGACGCGGGAGCCGTCAAGACATCTAACGATGTCTACATAGTCTCGATGGACCCAATAACGGGTTCGAAGAGCTTCGTCGGCTGGCTTGCTGTCCACGCCTCGGCTAACGATGTCGCGGTATGCGGTGGAAGACCTCAGTGGTTCTCCTCAACCATACTCTTGCCAAAAGGGTACACACCAGCCGACCTTAAGAAAATCGTTGACCAGATACATCTCGCCTGTAGAAGGATGGATGTGGCTGTTGTGACAGGGCACTCGGAGGTAGCGCCCTTCTTATCCTCGCCAGTAGTCATTGGACACATGACTGGTAAACTGGTCGCACCAAAACCCGTCACCACGCGTGGAGCAAAACCGGGAGACGAAATTCTATTGGTAAAGCCTCCGGGGCTTGAGGGAGCAGCAATAATTTCCGCGGACTATGCTGATCTGCTTCGGCGTAAGGGATTTACGGAGAGGGAGGTGAGGGTAGGGGCCATGCTCATTAAGAAGACCTCGGTCGTAGAGGAGGCTTTGTCCCTTGCCTCGACAGGTGTAAACTGTATGCATGACCCGACTGAGGGAGGCCTTCTCGGCGGACTGTATGAAGTGGCTGAAGCCGCCAACGTTGGCTTCGAAATTGAAAGGTCAAGGGTCCCGATGCATCCACTTGTGCAACGTATCTGCGAAAAAATGGATATCGACCCTCTCAGGCTAATAAGCTCCGGAACCCTTATTGCAACAGCGCCACGCTTCAGTAGCAGAGTGTTGGCAAAGGTAGGTGGAAGAATTATCGGGAAAATACTTCCCCGCAGAGAGGGTATGAGGGTAATCGAGGACGACCGCGAGGAGAAAATCAAGGGCCCCATACAGGACGAGCTGTGGAGAATCATCTCCTAACCCTACCTTTAAACCTGACCAGAAACACTACTAGGGCATGGATGTGTTTGAAGCGATAAGAACCAGGCTGGAGATAAGAGAATTCGCCGACAAACCGGTTCCACGCGAAGTCTTGAAGGAGATTCTCGAGGCGGCGAGGCTTTCGCCGAGCGGGCGTAACACCCAGCACTGGCGTTTTATCGTTGTTGAGGGAGCGGATGAGCTAAAGAAGTTGGCTGAGATGAGCACTACTGGTAAATGGGTTGAAAACGCTGCGCTCGCGATAATTGTTCTCACCTCTCCATCGTATCCGTGGCATTTGTTTGACGCCGGAAGGGCAGTCACCCACATGCAGCTCGCGGCATGGAACAGGTCTGTCGGCTCACGCATATACACAGGCTACGACGAACAAGCCATGCGCAGAAAATATGGAATCCCGCCAGAATATCACATAGCTTGCGTCATAGGATTCGGCTACCCGAAGCGGAAAATAATTGGCCGTAAAAACAGGCAGCCTATCGAGGCTCTTGCCTTCAGCGGCAAGATGGGCAACCCACTTAAACTATAGACTCAGCGGATTGCGTCTAAACCAATCCTCGACAACGCCGTTGACCGAGCCGACCCCTCAACATACTCGCTAGTCAATTCTATCTCCTCAAGCCACTTGATACTCTGGTAACACATTTGACTCGCGAATACAAGCCTGAGGGGGCCGCCGTGCTCGGCGGGGATTTCTTTTCCACGATAACGGTAAGCCACAACCATCTCCCTTGCTTCTGGAAGTGGAAAACACTCATAATAATGGCCTGACTTGAAGACAGCATACCGTGCATCGGGCAGAACCCCCGCCACCTCGAGGAGAGAAGCCACTTTAACCCCCTGCCACTCGGTATCTGGCACAACCCACCCCTCGAGACACTTAAAGTCAAAACTCAAGGATACTGGAGGAAGACGCATAAGCTCGTCAAGCGAAATCTGTACAGTTCTCACTACTTTGCCGCAGATACGGAGAAACTCTCTCCCTTTCCGTTGAGTTGGGAAAGTCGGCAGGTCGTTCAGAATCATGTCTAAACACCCCCGGCAACTGATTTAACTTTTTATCCGCAACCTTTAAAGAGCGAAGGCCTCTGACAGTCTTTCAGGCAGGCTGGAAACCATGACCACGCCATCGCTTTCCAAGAGATACGACCCGTTGGCGGTTGAGAAAAGTGTTTCAGAGCTTTGGAAAAAGCTGAACATAGTGGGTAAAGTTCTCGAGGCTAACAGTGATGGGCCTCTTTTCTCTTTTCTAGAGGGGCCGCCGACCGTCAACGGATACATGCACATAGGCCACACAAGAGGCCGCGTCTACAAGGACATCGTCCTCCGATACAAAACCATGAGGGGCTACAATGTCTGGCGACGAGGTGGATGGGACTGCCAGGGGCTGCCCACCGAGATAGAGGTGGAGAAAAGGCTCGGCATATCCAGCAAAAGAGACATCGAGAAAATAGGTCTCGAGAGGTTTGTTGAAGAGGCCAACAAAGTGGTTAACCACTACCTCAGCCACTGGAGAAGGGCGAGCGAGAGACTGGGGCTTTGGCTGGACTATGATAGAGCATATGAGACCCGGCGGGATGAATACATGGAGCATGTGTGGCATCTGTTGAAGAAAGCTCATGAAGAAGGGGATCTTGTGGAGAGCCTAAGGGTTGTACCTACTTGTCCACACTGCGAAACAGCGCTGTCGCAGCATGAGATGGCGCAGGGATACGAGGAGGTCTCCGACCCATCCATATACGTTAAAATGCCTCTCGACGAAGGAGGCTCTGTAATAATCTGGACAACCACTCCGTGGACGCTGCCGGGCAACGAAGCAGTGGCCGTAAAACCCGACGCCACATACCTTGAGCTCGAAGTTGGGGAAGAAAGATGGTATGTAGCGGAAAACCTTCTACAAGCCTTCACCGAGGCAACCCAGACAAAAAACGTGAAGATTATTCGAAGGGTTTCCGGTAGCTCGCTTGTCGGAAAAACATACCGCCACCCGCTTCTGGACAAAGTATCAGCTCATAGAGACCACAGACACGTGATAGTGGCCTCCGAACACGTATCTCTCGAGGAGGGCACAGGATTTGTGCACATCGCCCCGGGCCACGGACCCGAGGACTATGAAATAGGTGTTAAAAACGGGTTAAACATCTTTTGCCCAGTCACAACATCTGGAGTATTCACATCCGAGGCCGGCGAGTACGCCGGGCTTTCGGTCTGGGAGGGCTCTGAGAAAATCATTCAAGATTTGGATGAGAAAAATCTGCTGGTGAAGCGGACTGAGATTGTTCACAGCTATCCGCACTGCTGGAGATGCGGAAGCAAGCTAATCTACCTAGCGAGCGTGCAGTGGTTTCTCCGGGTCGACCGTATAAAGCAGCGCATGGTTGAGGAGAACAGGTCTGTGAAATGGTGGCCTGAATGGGCTGGTTCAAACCGTTTCGGCGACTGGCTTTTGAATGCCCAGGACTGGTGCATAAGCCGCAGCAAAATATGGGGTACACCGCTGAATGTTTGGAGATGCGAGTCATGCGGCGAGAAACGTGTCGTGGGCTCGCGGGCTGAGCTTGAGGAAGCTGTCGAAAAACCACCTGTCAAACGGCTTCACAGGCCTTGGGTGGATCAATATGTCTTCAAATGCGGCAAATGCGGAGGAATGATGAAACGTGTTCCCTTTGTCCTCGACACTTGGATTGACTCGGGCGTAGCCTTCTACGCAAGCATCGACGCTCTCCGTAACACCGAGTTGTTCAAAAAACTTTTCCCATATGATTTCATCACCGAGGCCATAGACCAAACCAGAGGATGGTTCTACACTCTCTTGTTCACATCCACCCTCCTTACAGGAAAAGCCCCGTTCAAATCTGTGCTCAACCAAGGTCATGTTCTTGACGAGTTCGGCAAGAAAATGTCCAAGTCCCGTGGCAACGTCATATGGGCTGAAGACGCCTTCAACACCTATGGAGTAGACCCTCTGAGAATCTATCTCGTGAGCAAGGCTGAGCCTTGGAGCACAATAAACTTCGTCCCATCAGAGGTGAGCGAAACAGCCGAGGACCTGAACATACTGTGGAACATTTTCGCCTTCACCTCAACATACCAGCAGCTCGATAAATTCGACCCACAGAAACACAAGTTGACCAGCTACCTGCATCTCCTAAGGCCCGAAGACAGGTGGATACTGTCACGGGTTAACGACCTCGTCGCCAAAGTCACAAACTATCTAGAGGAAATGGAGATACACAGAGCCGTGAGAGAGATCATGGCCTTCATCGTCGACGACCTCAGCAGAACATATCTCCGGTCTGTGAGGAGGCTCGCATGGACCGAGGCCGAGACGCCGGAGAAGATGGCTGCCTACGCCTGTCTCGACTACGTGTTGAGAAAGACTCTATTACTTCTAGCCCCATTCGCCCCCTACACCGCCGATATCCTCTACCAGCTTCAGAAAACCGATGCCGACAAGGAGAGCATACACCTCGAGAAATGGCCCAAGGTGGACACAGAGTTCTACTCGCCGAAAATCATAGAGCAGATGAATATTGTCAAAGAGGTTTTGACAGCGGTTCTGGCGGCGCGGCAGAAAGGTGGTCGAAAGCTCCGTTCACCTGTCGCACGCGTAGTGGTTGCTGCAAAGACGGAGGATTGCTTGGAGGCGCTGGAGGAGTTTCACTCGTTTGTCAAGGAGACCGTAAACACAGAGGTTTTAGAGGTTTTGCCTCCCGGGAAAGAGTTTACCGAGCTCGAGTGGATCGTAGAGGCAGACCTATCTCGTCTTGGGCCCTTGCTGGGTAAAAAACTTCCTGAACTACTCGCATACCTCAAACAAGCAGACGGTGCAGCATTAAAACAAGAACTCGATATTGAAAAAGGCCTTCGTATCAAATTCTCGGACATGGAGAGGTTTCTGCCCGCCGAGCTCTTCAAAGTCCAGGCCAAAACATCATCCAGCTACTCAAGCGTCGACACTTCTGTGGCCACTGTATATGTTGATTTGAGGGTGTCGCGGGAGCTGGAGGCGGTGTCTGCGGCCCGTGAACTCATACGCCGCATCCAAGTCATGAGGAAGGAAGCCAACCTCGACATCTTGGAGAAAATAGAATGCATGGTTCAGCTTGACGACCAAGCTTTCAGAGACCTGTTGACCGAGAAGAAGAACTATATCGAGACAGAAACCCGTTCAACAATAGTTTTCACAGACACGGGTACATCCATTCCCAAAGGATTTATCACGAGGTCATGGGATGTTGACGGTGTAAACGTGATAATAGGGTTTAGACGATTGGCCGATAACGTTTATAATATGCCGGCCAGGTGATGACGCGATGGTCAATCCGAGACTCGGCATCATATTGGGTGCGGCGGGCGTAGCGATAGTTCTCCTCCCATTACTTGTCCTTTTCGTCACAGGCGGATATGATTCACCTATTCAAAGGTTCTATGACGCGCCCCTGGCGCCGGGTCTGCCTATGGGGATTTTGGTGTCTGCTGCGGGAGCAGCACTAACAGCCGTCGGGTTACTTTTATTCATAAAAGGTATGAGAGAGGGCCCCGCGTACCCTGCGGCGACACCAGCCATACGTAGACCCTTTTCTCGACACCGTGAGGAAAACAGAGAACTCGAGCAGATAGAGCGGGAGATTTCAAACCTGATTGACAGCCAGCCCGCGATGGAGATTAGAACGGTTCAACGTCCTCCGCCTAAACGGGCCCCGGTCAGGCAAAAACCCGCGGCAGTTGAGGCGAAGCAAAAGGAGGAGGGTATTGTCGTGGTGACGAGAGGTGTTGACATGGTTTGTCAATCCTGTGGAGCTGTTAACCCGCTTGGCTCAAGGGTGTGCGCATCATGCGGCGGCCAGCTCTATCAGCCCGATGAAAAAGCCCAGCCCTGCCCCGTATGCGGTGCACCACTCGATGAAACATACAAGATAGGGGAAAACCTAGTCTGCAAAATTTGTTTCAGCGAACTCAAACTAAACGCAAGTTAAAATATGTCTAATGAGATTGTTTAGTTAACCGGTGTTTGGTTCTTGGAAGCCATTAAACCTCTGACGACCTTGATGCGGCAAGTCAACAAACCTGTCAAGGTTTTCCTAAAAAACGATGCACGTTATGAGGGGACTATGGTCGAGTGCGACGGCTACATGAACATGCTTCTCGAACACGTTGTCGAGTATGTGGGCGACAGCAAAACCGCGGGCTACCCCAAAGTCCTGATAAGAGGAAACAATATCATGTACATCGTTTTCACCGAAAAGTAACACTGTATAAAGGGTTTAGACCTTAATATTGAGGCTTTTTTAGGAGAAACGAGACAGCGATGAAGCAGTCTTTCGTAACAGTCGAGCCGCTGGATCGAACTCCTGTCGAAAAGCAGGAGATTGAGATGGTTGAGCGCAAAGGATTGGGCCACCCCGACTACATCATAGACAGCGCTTGCGAAGAGGCGTCTCTGCTGCTTTCGCAGTTTTATCAGGCAAAGTATGGGCAGATTCTTCACCACAACCTTGACAAGGGTCTGCTCATCGGCGGGAGGGCGTATAACAGGTTCGGCTACGGCAGGCTTGAGGAGCCGATAACCATCATCATAGCGGGCCGGGCCTCGACATCTGTAAAAACTCCGACGGGCGAGGAGAAAATACCCTACAGAGAAATAATCACGGATGCTGTCAGGTCGATGATTAAGAGGAATTTCCGGTTTCTCGACTTTGACCAGCATGTAGAGCTTGAAATTCGTGTGAGAGAGAGCAGCCCTGACCTAAAGGCTGTGGTGGAGATGGGTAAGGATATGCCTCTAGCAAACGACACATCTTACGGTGTGGCGTTTTACCCATTTACACCGCTGGAGAACCTTGTCCTCACAACTGAGAGACACCTTAACTCGCCTCAGTTCAAGTCAAAGGTGAGGGAAAGCGGTGAGGATGTCAAGGTTATGGGGCTGAGAAAGGGCTCGAAAATAACTCTGACGGTCGCAGACGGCATCGTAAGCACCTTGACCAAGGATAGAGACCACTACATTTCGGTCAAGGAGCAGATAAAACAGGAGGTTGAAAATCTGGCGTCCAAGCTGGCGGGCGACCATGACGTCGAAGTTTATGTGAACACCGCTGACAAATATGGGACAAACATCGGCAACGAGGTTTTCTACCTCACCTTCACAGGCACTTCTGCGGAGCACGGGGACGACGGCAACACTGGCCGCGGCAACAGGGCAAACGGACTCATTACACCTAACAGGCAGATGTCGCTAGAGGCCACCGCTGGGAAAAACCCCATAAGCCATGTCGGAAAAATATACAACGTCTGCGCAGGACTTATCGCCCGCCGCATATACGAGGAGACCAAACGAGTTAAGGAGGTTTATGTCAGAATGCTCAGCCAAATAGGGAGGCCGATCAACGAGCCGCTATCAGTGTCTGTGCAAGCCATTCCCGAGGACAAGATGGACATCGGCTTGGTGAGAGATATCGAGAGCATTGTCTACGACGAGGTCGCAGACATCAGACGCGTCACCGAGTTGATTATCTCGCGGCAGGTGTCGGTCTTCTAAAAATGTGCATCGAGTCCTTTTTGTTTTCTCAAAATCTCCATACATGTTCGAGGCGTTAGGCACCTGTATTCGAGGTTCATGGTTTTCATCAGGCTTAGGGCGCGTTTAGTTGCTGAGGGAGCTGCTATTATCCCCCGGGGTCTTCTGCCCAGCTCTTCCTCTAAGCTTTCGAGATAACGTGCCAGCTGCTTGATGTCCTCCGGTGTGGCTGATCGCCTTTTCAACTCGACCACCGTGAATACCCCGTTTTTGTCCACGCCGAAGACATCGACTTTGCCGGCTCTCCCGGCGGCCCTCTCCTTAGCCACTGGCCTGAACCCTTCTTCAACAAGCTCGGGCCTCAGTAGAACCGCCTTCTTCATCTCGGCCTCTGAAGCATACATAACCATCTCAGCCTCATCCACCAGCTGGTAAACACTGACCTCAGGCTCCCCATGAAACCTAATCTTCAGCACTTCGTTGGCTCGCGCAGCCCTTAGAACCACCTCGTCATCCTCTGTGTATAGCTCGATTTTTGAGCCGCTTGGCTGCCAGTTAACAGGCTCATATCCCGAGGGCCTGTGGACCAGCACGCTTCCGTCACGCTTTATTATGATAAGCCTCTCGCCTTCACCCAGCTCCGACGAAGCACGTCCCACATATGAGATACTGCATCTCCCCGCTATCACAGCAACATGGCCCGCGGCTATTGCCTGCCGTATCTTCTCGGCCCACTTCATCGGCCTACCTTGGGAGGTTTAGCAGCTCGAGTATATGTATGTGGGTGTCTGATTTGACGGGGAAGTAGATGAAGAACCAGATGATCTGGAGAGCTGCTATCCCGTATAAAACGTATCTCGAGAACTTGTCATCCTTCAGCATCACGGAGAGGCCGAGGGCTACTGCTGGAAGCGTTGGTAGGAAGTAGAAGGTGTAGACCCATCGCTGGAGGAGATGTGCAACGATGAAGTATGGTAGGTAGCTCATCGCCGTCCATGAAAAGACGAAGAGCTGCACACTGTCCTCGAACCTTGTTTTCAACACCATGTAGAGCGAGTAAATTAGCACGAGAGCAGTCGTCCACCAGTAGGGGCTGTAAATGCCATAGTATGCAATCGGGTGCCAAACCCTTTCACCGGCAGAAACTGCCACAACCATGTAGGGGGCGGCGGCGAAGGGTGATATGGGTGTTATCCAGCTTAGCGGGAGGTCGACGACAGTTGTGCTGCCGTCTTGGTTGTGTACCGTGCAGCGGAGCGGGAGCTCGAATTCTGCGCAGTTGTATTTGAGCTGGGAGTGGTAGTTGAGCATGTAGTCGAGGTGTGCGAATGGGCTGCTATAAGCTCCGTAGCCGAGATCATAGACGGTCAGCCCCGCCATGAACACAGCCAACCCAATTAGAACAGTCTTCTCAAATACCGGTGACCAGTTTTGGATGCTGTCCAAGATTTTCCTATGTCTGCTGTAGGCTGCTAAGAGGCTGAAGAGGAGTAGGCCGCCGACGTTAAAGACTATGGAGGTCTTTGACAGCAGCGCCAGCCCGAAGACCATGGCTGCGTAGGTGTAGCGGCCTTGTAGAAACAGGTACGTTGCTAGGAAGAGGAAGAAGAATGCGGGGCCGTCGAGCATGGCGATTGTTCCTATGTTGAAGAACATCACATCGGTGGCTATGAGAAAAGTTGTGAAGAATGTGGCGAATCTGCTGCGGGTCAGGCGGTGTGCTATGAGAGGTATGAGTGCCACGGCGGCTGAGGAGAGGAGGGAGGGCATTAGTCGCCAGCCGAGGGGGTTGTCGCCGAAAACCAGCATAGACGCTGCTATCAACAGCTTCGAGAGAGGCGGATGCTCATGGTTCACCGACTCGCCCTGCAACAATTTCCTAACAGCAGGAATGTAGTGTGCCTCATCGAATACGAGGCCACCTTCCACCCGTGTCTCTCCATCAATAACTTTGATCTCTGGAGATGGTGAGTTGATAATCATAAGCCTTAGGCCCAGCAAGATGATGAAGACAGCTATTGCGAGTTTTTGATCATACCTAAGCCTCTTTACAAACGTGGGGAGAAGGTTCTGAAGCTTCAGCACGGTGTTCACCTGTCCTTGACCATGTAGGGGCCTTCGAGACGGTATCCTAGCCTTGCATAGTATCCTCTTACACCAGCTCCGCTGATTACTGCCACTCTGCCGAGGCCATGCTCCTCGTAGATTATGCGCTCGGCCTCCTGCATCAGCTGTTTGCCTACTCCTCTGTGCTGGGAGGTTGTGTCATCAGCCGGTGTTCCAACGGCTTTCATCGAGCCGTATACATGAAGCTCCCTAACCAACCCAGCTTCCTCGAGCTCTGGCCTCATGGTCCTCAGAGGTATGCGCACCCTCACAAACCCGAGAAGGGCATCAGCTTCCTCATCCTCAACAGAGACAAAATACTCTAACCCGCCGGAGGCACGGTAAACCAACCTCTTCAAAACACTTCTCCTAATATCCACGGGCGCGTTCCTGTGTCCATGTTCTCTGCAGCGGATACATCGGCACATGCCGTTTAGCTCTTTCTCCACGACTTGGCGGAGGTTCGGAATGTGGAGGCCGTCGAGAACCATTTTGAGCGGGATCTCCCGCTGTATCCTCGCTATCCTCACGTAGGGCGGCACACGTTTCATGAACTCTCGCAGGACATAGACAAGCTCCTCGTCGGAGTAGGGCTTGTAGAGGCCATGCCGCCACATCGTCTCCAGCCCTGTGTTGGGGAGTACGAGCGTCGGATAGATTTTCAACTGGTCTGGTCTAAACCGGTCGTCGTCGAATAGTGTGGTGAACATGTTGAGGTCTTTTTGGGGCGAGGAGCCGGGAAGGTTGGGCATTATGTGGTAACATACCTTGAAAGCCGTGTCCTTGAGGTCGGCGGTCGCCTCAACCACGTCATCAACATTATGGCCTCTGTTCAGCGTTAATAGAATTTTGTCGTCGAGGGCTTGGACACCTATCTCAACCCGTGTAACACCATATTCAACCAATTTCACAACCGTATCTCTCTTCGCCCAGTCAGGCTTCGTCTCAACAGTTATTCCCGAAACATGTGTCGCGGATGATGAGTTGATGCGCAGCGCCTCCTCGAGGCTGTTGCTCTGTACACCGTTCAAGACGTCAACACACTCTTTTATTATCCACTGCTGAAAATCTGGAGGACTTGCTGTAAATGTGCCGCCTATTATAATCAACTCAACTTTGTCCACCTCGTGTCCCATTTGTCTAAGCCTGTTGACCGCTGCTTCAACCTGTTTCCGCGGATTGTAGCTCAGCTGAGCCGCGGTCTTAACAGCTGCTTCCTCGCCTGTGTAGCTCTGAGGTGTTCCCAGAGGTGCTCCGCCTGGGCAGTAAATGCATTTACCATGGGGACATGTGTAGAGCGGTGCAACAACAGTTATGACAGATACGCCGCTGAGTGTTTTGACGGGTTTGCGTGTAATGTTTGTTTTGAGCAGCTTGGCCAAGTCATCGTCTGATGGATACTTCTCCAGCTTGAGACTGAGGGCTAGCTGTTTTTTGAGTTGCTCTACTTCACGCCGTGTAAGTTGTGTCGCGTGGGCTGTCAAGGTTTAGAGCCGCCTCTTGACTGTCCGACAGATTGAGGCGATGCTTTTAAGGGCTTTCACATATCGCGGCCCGAGAGGCCCCGCGAAAACAACTTCGTCATAACCGATGTCAACCACTTCATGAACAAAGTCTCGGAGCTTCTCCGGCTTGCCCCAGACGCTGAAAAAGTCAACCCACTCTCTCCGTGCAACTTGGTAAAGCCTATCCCATCTCCTGCTCTGCACCAGCTCCTCAACCTCCTTTCGATGAACCTCGTCCACACCTATTCGACTCAAGTAGCTCGGCGACGAACCTGTCATCAAGTAGGCTGCGTATGGTACGGCGGTTTTCCACGCCTTCTCAGCATCCTCGTGAACAGATGTCATCAAGTAGGCTGCGCGAGTAAACCCTTTTGGCACGTCATCGCCCAGCAAACGTGCAGATTCTTTCAACATCTCAAGGTTAGACCAGTTAACAAGAACACCGTCAGCCTTTGTGGATGCCTTAACCATGCGTGGTCCCTGAGCCCCCACATAGACCTTGACATCCGAGACCCGGTAGGTCTCGAGCCTCTCAAAGTATTTCCGCATCTCCGCGACAGCCCACAAAACCTTCTCGACAGGCTTCTCCCTTACGTAGCCGAGCTGTTTCAGAACGGATGCATCACCAGCACCGACAGCCATCCTCACCCTATGGGGCGCGAGCTCCCACAATGTGGCAGCAGCCTGAGCCATCTGAGCCGGATGAAACACATAGGGGTTGACAACCGCTGGGCCGAGCAGGACCCGACGAGTGTAGCGGGCTATGACAGAAAGAGTGATGATGCTGCTTCTGTTGAAAAAATGATCGCTCACCCACAAGCCGTCAAACCCATGCTTCTCAACCATGACAGCTGCCATCGCAAGCTTCCACAAAGGGTCCTTCGGCACAACCTCGACAGAGAACCTGGGTTTCAGCGAAACTCACCTCGCAGGGCCAGTCGCGTCTTCTCAGGTTCACAGATACGACAGGCCTTAACAAAAATCTGGAAACCCTGTTCACTGGACAATTGATGATTAACAAAATATTCAAACACACGCCACCCGAGTTCAGGGGGGACAAGGTTGCTGTTGACACTCGACATCAACACCTCGAGAAGCTGCTCAGTAATCCTCCTTCTACTCATTCCAGCTATTCTCAGCTCCTTAGAAATCGCAATATAACGTTGTTGAACGACTCCACCCGTTCCTCGTGAACGATGTGTCCAGCATTCGGCTCAACGTGTACCTCGGCCCCGATTTTCTGAGCCAGCTCCAAGTTTTTTCGAAACGGCACAACATTATCCATTTCACCGAGAACAAACAGCTTCGGGCATTTAATCATGTCAACATATTCTGTCCTGAACTCGCGCCATATATTACCAGCCTCGACCAAAACAGGGCCAGACCTCTTTACAGACTCATAGTAGCCTTCAACAGTTTCATCATCCAGAGCGCTTTTGTCGACAAAGAGGTCGCGTAGAACTCGTTTGATGAAATATTTCCTTACAAGCAATCGTGTGATTAAGGTGTTGAACAACCTTTTTCTCGCCAGCTCCATTGCCAGAGGCCTGCGGCCGCTGTCAGCTCCGAGCAAGCTTGGGTTAACGAGGACGAGCTTCTCAACTTTATCGGGAAGGTTTGCCGCCATATACGCCGAAATTGCTCCACCCAGCGAATGACCGACCAAGCTAAACCTCTCAGCACCAAGTTTGTCGAGGGCTTTCAGCAAAATGTCTGTGACGGTTGAGAGGCTAATGCCTGCCGGAGGCCTCTTTGACAACCCGAAGCCGGGGAGATCAAGCGCCAAGGCTCTGAAATGTTGTGACACTGTGGGCAGTGTCTTGCGCCAGCTAAAGGAGGATGCAGCCCATCCATGAATAAATACAACAGGCTGTCCAACACCCCGTTCAACATAGAAAATGTCCACGTCATCCACGGTTATCCTAGAACCATTAGTGACATGCTCGGACCAGCCCACCAACTCAGAAAACCCTTCTACCCCTTCAATAAAACAGTTTTCCTCAGATGTTGAAAGCTGCGAAAAAAATAAATGTCCACGAAGTATGTAGAAGATAATGTCGGGGTTCATCTCCCCGCGATCAAGCATCAAGGGCACGGTTTCACCAAACGCCTATGTGTATGGAGCTACGGAGATAGGGGAGGCTACTGTAGTGGATGACGACGTTACAATAGGTTATCCAGCACGCCATCGTCTTCTACAAACCATAGAAAAGAAGCGCACAGTCATTACCTCCGTGCTGGAGGACGCGAGCCTGGGAAGCTTCATCGGCCCAGGATGCTTGATAAGAAGAGGATGCGTAATCTATGACGAGGTTATTATCGAAGGCGATGTAGAGCTCGGGCACAACGTATTGATTCGCTCGGGGACAATGATTCGGAGCGGCTCACGGATAGGAAGCGGCACGATGCTCGACGGCGCCGTATTGGTCGGCCGCGGCGCCAACATACAGTCCAACGTCTACATCCCACATCTCACGAAAATAATGGATAACGTCTTCATAGGCCCCAACGTTGTGATGACCAACGACCCCTACCCCGTCGGCTCTCCACTGAAGGGGCCGACAATAGCCACGGGCGCTATCATAGGTGCTGGCTCAGTTATTCTTCCAGGTGTTGAGGTAGGTGAGGGAGCTGTGGTGGGCGCCGGCTCAGTGGTTACGAGAAACGTCCCGCCGCGGGTGGTTGTTTTCGGGAACCCCGCAAAATACGCCTATGACGTGGATGAATACAATAAGAAGAAACAGGCCTATCTGAAGAAATGAAAACGCCTCAAAACCTTAAAAACAAGCTCTTGCATAGGAAATTTGGTGAGGCTGAGGAGTAAATAATGGCTGAGATATGCCCCACATGTGGTTTACCACAATCGATATGCGTTTGCGAAACCATAAGCCGCGAGCAGCAGCGTGTTAAGATTAAGCTTGAGCTGAGAAAATGGAACAAGCCGACGACGGTAATCGAGGGCTTGAACGGTAGCAAAAAGGATTTGCAGGAGATAGCTTCGAAGCTAAAGTCCACCCTGGCATGCGGCGGTGTCGTAAAGGATGGAGTAATCCTATTGCAGGGCGACCATAGAGACAGGGTTAGAAAAGCTTTGGTGGAGCTTGGGCTTTCAGAAGAAAATATAGAGGTAATTTAGGCGGCCACTGTTTCGAGAACGTCTTTGAGGCCTTTGAAACGGTTTCGCACAGTTACCTCGGTGACGCCGGCGGCTTTGGCTATGTCTTTCTGCGTAAGTGTCTGCGTTGTTTCTTGGCAGGCCATGTAGAGGGCGGCTGCCGCTATTCCGACCGGGTCCTTGCCCACGGTTGCTTTTCGTTTGACGGCCTCGTTTAGCAGACGGATAGCCTCCTGAACAGTTCTCTGGTCCAGCCCAACCTTGGCCGCAATCTTGTTAACGTATATAGTCGGGTCCGCGACCGGAACCTTCAGACCAAGATGCTTGAGCAAAAGCCTGTAACCCTGAGCAATGGTCTTCCGCTTGACAGCTGGGTAGCTGCGTTCAAACTCTCGAAGGTCTCTTGGTGTGCCAAGCATCCTGCAGGCGGCGTATGTTGCGGCTGCCATGATGGACTTGATTGATCTTCCTCTTACAAGCCCTGCTCTGAGCGCTCTTCTGTAAATGAGCATGGCTCTTTCCGCAACCGTCTGGGATAGCCGTAGCTTGTCGACGTATATCTGGAGAATGTTTACAGCCTGCTGAAGGTTTCGCGTCTCGCTTGAGTTTATCTGAGAGGTGGCGTCGAGCTTTTTCAGCCTAATCATCTTCTCACGTGACTCTTTCGAGAGTTTGCGGCCTGAAGCGTCTTCGTCAACGCCCTCGATTACGGTTGAGAGGCCGTGGTCTCGATACATGGGTGAAAGCGGTGCTCCTACTCTGCTTCTGCTCCCTTCTTCGTCGTCAAGGTTTCTCCACTCGGGGCCCATGTCAACATCTTTTTCCTGTATTACGAATCCGCAGACTGAGCATGTTACCTCGCCTGTCCTCTGGTCGGTGACCAGCATCTCATTTCCGCATTCTGGGCAAAGTGTTACTTCTCTCCAAGTTTTCCTGACCAAGTTTTTTCACCTTAATTTTTAGACATATAGGAGAGGCGTTTTTCCATCCTCTCGCTATAAGTCTTTCGCTCATATGATGTAAAGGGCAATATATAAACTTTCTCACCA
Organism: Nitrososphaerota archaeon; assembly: GCA_041641305.1. Lineage (GTDB taxonomy): Archaea > Thermoproteota > Nitrososphaeria_A > Caldarchaeales > Caldarchaeaceae > Caldarchaeum. The sequence continues at coordinate 635,171 of JBEPYN010000002.1, forward strand.
CAAATGAGATAAATAGCTAATACCAAAACAAACTACGGTTTGATAAAGGTTTTCAACACCTACACACGTAGGCTTGAGGTTTTCGAGCCGCATGTCCCCGGTCACGTGACTATGTATGTATGCGGCCCCACTGTTTACGATGTCGCGCATCTGGGTCATGCGCGGACCTATGTGGCGTTTGACGCGGTCATTCGGTTTCTCGAATTCATGGGGTACCGTGTCAAGTATGCACGGAACGTGACCGATGTTGGTCATCTGCGTGAAACAGGTGAGGACAGGATGATTGTGGGAGCGGAGCGGCTGAGGAGGCATCCGATGGAAGTTGCTGACAAGTACATGATGGAGTTTTTCAGAGACATGGATGCGCTTGGGATAAGAAGGCCCGATATACAGCCGAGAGCGAGCATGCATATCCCCGAAATTATAGAAGCTGTTGAGAAGCTTGTCGACAAAGGCTACGGCTACGTCATCGACGGAAGCGTCTATTTCGACATAAGCAAATTCCCCGACTACGGCAAACTCTCAAACATCAAGCCGGAAGAGCTCGTCATGCATCGCATAGACCCCGACCCACGCAAAAGAAACCCCGCAGACTTTGCCCTATGGAAAGAAGCACCACCCTCCTATCCTTTCTCGTGGAGAACACCCTGGGGAAGAGGTTTTCCAGGATGGCATATAGAATGCTCGATAATGAGTATGAAGTACTTGGGTGAGCAGATAGATATACACGGCGGCGGCCAGGAGTTGATTTTTCCACATCACGAGAATGAGATAGCTCAATCAGAGGCCCTGACAGGAAAGAAACCCTTTGTAAAATACTGGATGCACACGGGTGAGTTGACTGTCGGAGGACGCGGGATGCATAAGAGCTATGGAAACTTCATCACAATCCAGGACGCGCTCAAAACATATCCACCTGATGCGCTGCGTCTCTTCATACTCTCCGCCCACTACCGAACACCCTTAGACTATTCCGAGAAAGCAATGGAACAGGCCAAGGAGAACCTCGAAAAACTAACCAACTTTGTCGAAAACCTCACAATCATAACAGATGAGGCCAAAAATAGGTCACGAGACCATTCCCTTGACGAGCTGGACGAAGTTTTCAGGCGAAGATTCATAGATGCGATGTCCGAGGACTTTAACACACCCAGCGCCCTGGCAATCATCTACGACTTCGTCAAACAAGTGAACACGAAGATAGATGACATCGGCTACGAGCAGGCGGCGCAGCTTCTTCAGCACTTTCTCGATGTATGTAGGGCCCTTGGATTGTTGCAGAAGGTTGAGCGGAGAACCGCGGTAGAGGCCATGGCGCTTGTGAAGATGCTGGTAGAGGTGCGTAGGGAGCTGCGTAGACGAGGCATGTATGACTTGGCGGACAGGATTAGAAGCATGTTGGCTGAACGCGGCATCGTCGTCGAGGACATAAAAGACGGAGAGCGGATAAGAATAGTGAGGTAGATGTTCTGTGAAGGCTGTTCTCCTCTCAGGTGGCTATGGAAAGCGTCTCAAGCCTCTGACAGAGTCTCTTCCAAAGCCTTTGCTCGAAGTCGCCGGCAAACCTATTATTGTTTGGCAGATTGAGTGGCTGAAAAAACACGGTATAGACGAGTTTATTGTCTGCGTGGGCTATTTGCGTGAGAAAATTATTGAGACGCTGGGCAGCGGGCATAGGCTTGGTGTGAAAATCGGTTACTCGGTGGAGGATGAACCGCTCGGCACGGGCGGAGCCTTGAAGAACGCAGAGCATCTGCTAAAGTCTGACAGGGTTTTCATCGTCGTCAACGGCGACGTCCTTACAACACTGAACCCACTTAAGCTCGTTGAGAACCTCAACTCATCGATTGCCTGCATGGCTTTGACACGTCTACCATCACCATATGGTATAGTCGAGTTCGACAATGAAACACGTCTGGTCAAAAGGTTTGAGGAGAAGCCGCGGCTGCCCAACTACATCAACGCAGGCGTCTACGCCTTCACCGCGGATGTCTTAAGCTATCTTCCTGAGAACGGAGACTTGGAGAAACAAACGTTTCCCAAGCTTGTTGAGAAAAAATCTCTCATGGCCGTCCTGTATGAAGAGGATGACTGGATAAGCATAGACAGTCACAAAGACCTCGAGGAAGCAAAGCGTGTTGTCGAGAAGTTCAGCTTGTTAAAGGAAGCTTCACAGCCATGACGTAGGCGTCTTCCCCGTCGGCGTAGTAGCGGCGTTGCACCTCTTTGACGACAAACCCGATTTTTTTGTAGAGACTGATAGCGATATGGTTACTCACACGAACCTCGAGAAAAGCCTCCTCACATCCATACTCGTTTGCGAGCGAGTAGAGGGCTCTGCGGATAAGCTGCTCCCCTATTCCACGGTTGCGGTAGTTTGGGAGAACAGCCACTGAGACAATGTGACCAGCTCGGCGGATCTTGAGGAAATCCATTTTTGAGAAGACGCGTTCAACTCTGCACATGATGTAGCCGACCAGCTTGTCGCCCACCTCAGCTACCCAGAAAGCCTTTGGATAATCTTTGGCGAGCTCGTCAAAAAAGCTGTAAGTATAGTTTTCGGGAAGGCATATTCTGTTGATGTTCATGACGTCAATCAAGTCGGTTTGCGTTACATTCCTGAACACAACGTCAATGTCTCCCAGCTTCGAAGCCTGTTGCATTCATTTCCGCGTATTACCGCTTTCATATAAGAGTTTAGCTACACCAGAACAACAAGCTCCCGCGGAGACGTGGGTCTGTATGCGAGCATCTGGCCAAGCCCGCGTGAGACATACAGCCTTCTGCTCCCCCATGTGTACCATCCCCTTGTGTATCGTGAGTTGCTTAGAATGACGACGCCGTTGAAAACTATTCCGCCGTGAGTATGTCCTGCGAGGATTAAGCAGTCTCCCGAGACGCTGTCGGCCACATGTGGGTCATGTGCAAAAACCAAGCCCTTGGCCTGAAGCGGCTCATACAATCTGTCATCACTCCAATCAAATCCATATATCTTGCCGAGGTAACGGCTCAAAACACCGCCACTCACCTCCCTAAACCCCAAATGCTGCAGGTTTTCACGCAGCCAAACATGGTATCCACTCCAGTAATCATGATTACCCATTACAAAGAACTTCTCAGAACCTGGCAACTCTGAAAGAAATTTCTTGACGTAGCCGAGGTCGGTTGTGAGCTCATCCACCACGTCACCCCCCAGAACAACAGCATCCGGCTCCTCTTGGTTCAGCGCAGAGAGTAGTTGATTGGTTTGGGTGTTTTCGCTGTGTAGATGCAGGTCGGGTAGGAAAACGGCTTTGGCTCCGAGCCCGATGTCGATGATGGTTTTGTCGAGGCGAGGTGAATCGTCTGTGATGAAGAAAGCGGCGGAGCCTGTGAGCAGAATTGATGCGATGGCTTCTCTTCTCCTCAACACTCTTTCCAAGTTTTTATCATAGAGGATTTTAGGATTTGGTGTAGCATGTTTTCCAGCATATCTGACACGGTTACGGAGTCGCGGTTTTTCGTTATGCCGCATGACAGCAACGCGATTGGCAGGCTGCATGGCGGCGTGCTGATGGAGTGGATGGTTTCGGCGGCGGCCCTCTGCGGAGTCAGGTTCAGCAAAGGCGAGGTGGTGTTGGCTGCTTTGGACGACCTCTTCTTCATGAACCCCGTATCCGTCGGCGACATGGTCGTGGTCAAAGCCTGGATAGAATACGCGGGCCATTCATCGATGGAGGTCGGCGTGGCAGCCTATGCGTATCCGGGAATAGTCGGAGAACCGCGGCTCACCACCACCTCGCATATGGTTTTTGTAGCGGTTGATAGAGCAGGCTCGCCGAGACCGCTGCCCACAAAAATCAAACCCACACGAGACGAGGAGCAGCTGTATTCCTTGGCAGAGAAACGGGCTGAGAAAAGGAGAGGCATGCTCGCAGATAGAAAAACCGTGAGCCTTGACATCTCCGAGTATGGGCCCGACGCCCGCTTCAGGATGAAATCCTCACACCTCGTGTCGCCGTCTGACGCAACCATGGGCGGAATAATGTCGGGTGGGAAGCTGCTGCATCTTCTCGACGAGATGGCTGGTGCTTTGGCTATCTCCTATGCGAAGACCGTGGCGGTAACAGGGTCCGTCGACTCCACAAGTTTCCACCACCCTATACGGCAGGGCAGCATCATAGATGTCGAGCTTGTTTTAACCGGAGTGGGCAGATCCTCCGCAGAGATTGCTGCAAAGGTTATAACGGAAAATCCATCCAGCGGCGTCAGAAGACACGCGGCCACAACATACTTCACCATGGTCGCCGTAGACTCGGGGGAAAACCGGTGCCCATGCCGCCGTTTGAGCCAGCCAACGAAGGAGAGGAGAAGCGGCTAAAGGCGATGCAGGCTAGACGCGAGGCCAGACAGAGAAGGTTTGAAGAGATACAGGCTTTTGAACCGCTGCACGAAGTGATAGGACATGGTAAAAGATGAGGAGCTCGGCCTATGCATCAGAAGCGTAGACCTTACCCCGCAGCAGTTCATCGAAGTAGCTAAACGCGCGGAGGAGCTGGGTTACAGCTCGCTCTGGATGACTGAGGAAATGGCACGTGCCTCACCGATAATGCTTACGGCAGCCGCTCTCCACACCCGGCGGATAAAACTTGGAACAGCCATACTCAACATCTTCGCAAGAACACCCATGTCCACCGCCATGGAGGCAGCAACCCTCCAAGAACTCTCACAGGACCGTTTCATCCTAGGCCTCGGCGTAGGAGGCCCAGACATAACTCGCAGAGGACATGGAGCAGACATCTCCAACCCCGTGCAGAAAATGTCAGAATACATAGAGATAGTGAGAAAATTTCTCACAGGTGAGCGGCTTCAATACAGCGGCAGACACTACCGTGTCGACGGCGTCCGGCTCTGGCTAAAGAATCCTCGGCCCACCCAAATCTACGTAGCCGCACTAAACCCAGGGATGCTTACACTCGCCGGGGAAAAAGCAGACGGCTTAATTCTCAACCTCTTCGACCCACGCGCAGCCGACTACGTCAACAAATCAATAAACAAAGGCCTCAAAAACTCACACGACCCAAACAGGCCTTTCAAAAAAACATCATTTGTTTTGGCAGCTGCTTCAAGGAAACAGGATTCTCTCGCAGCTCTAAAGCGGTCTGTCGCATTCTACCTTAGCTCACCAGCTTATCGGAGAATAATGCGTGAAGCCGGACACAGAGATGCTGTTGAAAGATTTGCAGCAGCTTTGGAGACACGGGGCCGCGACGCCGCATTTGAGTCCCTAGACGAAGATGTAGTCGAAAGTGTGTCAATTTTCTGTGACGGAGACATCGGTGAGCAGCTGAAAAGATATCGTCAAGCAGAAGTTACGCCCATCATTTATCCGCAGCCCCGCCCAGGCAACGAGTATCAAGACATAATGGCTATCGCTTCAGCGGCCGTCGAGTAAATCATTTAAATGATAGAACACGTTAGTACTATAGTATGTCTTCAAAGGGTTTGGTCGGGCTCTTTGAGGAGTTCAAAGGCTTGGGCAAGTTTGAGCTTGGTGGAAAGGGTTACGGACTTGTGCAGATGAGCGCAATTGGTTTACCTGTTCCTCCGGGGATCATTATCCTCACAACAGCCTGTAAAATGTATTACCGAAAGGGGGGAAAGATTCCGGAGGGGCTGTTTGAAGAACTTATGGAGAAGCTGCGAAAGCTCGAGGAAAAAGTGGGGAAAAAGCTGGGTGACCCGCGTAATCCGCTCCTATTATCTGTGAGGTCGGGCGCGCCCTATTCTATGCCGGGAATGATGGACACAATTCTCAACCTAGGCCTCAACGATGAAGTCGCCGAGGGGCTTGCAAAGCTTACAGGCGACCCGCGATTCGCCTACGACGCCTACCGAAGGTTCATCCAAATGTTTGCACGCATAGCCATGGGTGTCAAAACCGACAAATTCGAGAAAATTCTTGAGGAGACCAAGCATAGGCTCGGCGTCAAGTTCGACATCGAGATACCTGCGTCGGAGCTTAGGAAAATTGTTGAAGAGTTTAAACGCGTTGTCAGAGAGGAGGCTGGGGTGGATATTCCACAGGACCCCGTGACACAGCTTAAAATGGCTGTGGAAGCGGTTTTCAGGTCTTGGAACAATCCACGAGCAATCGAGTACAGAAAGTTCTACAAGATACCTGACGACCTCGGGACAGCGGTCAACATCCAGATGATGGTTTTCGGAAACCTCGGCGAAAACTCTGGCACTGGTGTCGGCTTCACCCGCGACCCCTCAACAGGTGAGAAAAAGCTCTTCGGAGAATATTTGCCGAAGGCGCAGGGAGAGGATGTGGTCGCCGGAATAAGAACACCTTTCCCACTCTCCCAGGTTGAGCCCCAACTGTATAAACAGCTACTGGAAATGGCTGAGAAGCTTGAGAAACATTTCAGAGATATGCAGGATTTCGAATTCACGGTGGAGAACGGTAAGCTCTACCTGCTTCAGACAAGAAACGGTAAGAGGACAGCGCAGGCGGCGGTAAAGATCGCTGTGGACATGTTTGAGGAGAGGTTGATAACGGCTGAGGAGGCTCTTTTGAGGGTGGAGCCGAAGGAGCTTAACCAACTGCTTCACAGACGCATCGACGCATCGTTCAAAGGCAAACCCATAGCAAAAGGCCTAAACGCATCGCCCGGTGCAGCGACGGGCAAGGTTGTCTTCGACACCGATGAGGCGGCGGAAAGAGGGAACAAGGGAGAAAAAATCATCCTTGTGCGGCCCGAGACAACGCCCGAGGACATCAAGGGGATTATTGCGGCGCAGGGTGTATTGACGTCGCGGGGAGGGATGACGAGCCACGCGGCAGTTGTGGCACGTGGAATGGGTAAGCCAGCTGTCGTGGGATGCGAAAGCATCAAGATAAACATGGACGAGCAATTTTTCGTAACAGCTGACGGTCTGAAGGTGCGGCACGACGATGTAATAACCATCGACGGCTCGACGGGAAACGTCTACCTCGGAGAAGCCCCCACCACAGAGCCCGAAATGACCGGGGAGCTCAACAAGCTTCTCAGCCTCGCAGACCGTTTCAGGAGACTTGGTGTTAGAGCGAACGCGGACACGCCGGAGGCGGCCGCCAAGGCTAGGTCCTTCGGCGCTGAGGGGATAGGGCTCTGCAGAACCGAGCGGATGTTCAACGCCCCGGACAGGTTGCCGATTGTCCGCGAGATGATAATGGCGGAAACATCTGAGGAACGGCGCAGAGCCCTTGAGAAGCTGCTGCCGTTCCAGGTCAGCGACTTCATAGGGATATTCACCGCGATGAAAGGCCTTCCCGTGACCGTGCGGCTGCTTGACCTGCCTCTACACGAGTTTCTACCACCGGCTGAAGAGATACTGAAGGAGATGTTTGAGCTTGTCCAAAAGCCGGGGAATGAGAAGGAAATCGCTGCTAGGCAGGAGCTTCTACGAAAAGTTTTGGCCCTTAAAGAGCATAACCCGATGCTGGGACACCGTGGATGCCGGCTAGCCATCAGGTATCCCGAGATATATGAGATGCAGGTACGCGCTATACTGACGGCCGCTATAGAGGTGCGGAGACGCTATGGCGAGACGGCGAAAATCCAAATCATGCTCCCGCTGGTAAGCGAGAGGAACGAGCTCGCATACCTACGGAAAATAATCGAGGAAACGGCTGAGAAACTGTTCAAAGAGTTGGGTGAGAGAATAGACTACAAGGTGGGAACGATGATTGAGACACCGAGGGCGGCTTTGACAGCTACGGAGATTGCCGAGGTCGCGGACTTCTTCTCATTCGGTACAAACGACCTCACTCAGACAACCTACGGCTTCAGCAGAGACGATGCAGAGGCCAAGTTCATGGCCGACTATCTCGAGAAAAACATCGTCCAACACAACCCGTTCGAATCCATCGACACCCGCGGGGTGGGCAGGCTTGTTGAGATGGCTACAGCCGAGGGGAAGAGGGCTAAGCCCACTCTCGAAGTAGGGATCTGTGGAGAACATGGCGGCGACCCCGACAGCGTCAAATTCTTCCACAAAGCAGGCCTCGACTACGTCAGCGCCTCCCCATACAGGGTGCCCATAGCCCGGCTTGCAGCCGCACAGGCCGCCATCGGCGAAGAAGCAAAAGTCTCGGCGACCGTTTAAACGGTTTCAAACTCTTTTTGACGAGCCTCTCCATGGGCTATCCTGTAACGTGCCAAGTTTCCGCTGCCTGTCCTCTCCAGCCACCCCCTCTCGGCGAGCCTCGCCAAGTATGTAGATGCTGTGCTGAGGGGTATTGGTTCGCGGAACTCATACTGATACGCCTCCGCTATCTCGCGGGAGGTGAAGAATGAGTAGGGGAAATGCTTCTCAATAACGCTCATCAACTTGGTCAGCTTGTTGCCACGGATGTTTTCACTCGGCTCAGGCGCGCCACTCACGAGCTCGAGAAAATCCGCAAGCTGGTAGAGCTTTTCCCGGGTGAGGGAGCCCTCAAACGTAATGGCTATCTTGTCTCCGTCGCCTGTCTCCATCTCAAACTTGACCTTTTTTCTCCGCGGCACCAACTCAGCAAGACGCCGATACATCATGCCGGTTTTTATCCGTTAGATGGCCAAACTCTTCATCCATCATATCCTGTAAACACCCGCAGAATAGCTGGGTCATACAATACAAGGATATATTCACCTGTTCACCACTTGACGGCATGAGCGAATCCCAGCCAACCTTCAAGCTAACCCTTCCTTCGGCAGACTACTTCGCATCCATCGTCAAAGCAATCTCAGCGGTGGTGGATGAAGGCTCCTTCACAGCAGACAGCGAGTCTCTGAAGCTCACGGGAATGGACCCAGCGCACGTAAGCCTCGTCAACTTTGTCTTCAACCGTGAAGCAGCCGAGGAATACGTTTGCGAGAAACCTGTGGAGATCAAGGTTAACATCTCCACGCTTTACAAGTTTCTCAAGAGGGCTGGAAACGAATCTCTTACTATCGCGTATGATGAGGATAACAAGCGTCTGACCCTTGTTTTCGCCAATACAGCAGCACGTAAGGAAAGGAGGTTTGTGATGAGCACTCTTGAGCCGGGCGCTGGGCCTACGCCTGTTCCCAAGCTCACCTTCGAGGCCAAGTGTAGAGTTGACACAGCGGCCTTCTACGAGGCGGTGGACGATGCAACCATAGTCAGCGACTACGCGCGAATCACCATCACGCCAAACGAGCTGGTCATATCGAGCAAGAGCGATGTCCAGACCCATGTCACACGTCTCGAGAAAGACGGCAGCCTCGTCCACGAAATCTCAGCGGACAAAGAGGTCTCAGCCAGCTTCAGCCTCGCCTACCTCGAGAAAATAATGTCAGCCAGCAAAACTCTCTCAGACGAAACAGGAATAGAGCTTTCCACAAACAAGCCAATCAAACTCAGCTTTCCCCTAACAGGCGGCAAAATAGAATTTCTGATAGCGCCCCGCCTCGAATAAACATATTATACAACCCGAAGAAAGTAGTACACAGGGGCCGTGGTCCAGCTTGGTCTAAGATGCGCGGCTCGGGCCCGCGAGGTCGTGGGTTCAAATCCCACCGGCCCCATCCATAGTCAAATTGTTTCGACGTGTTTCCCGTGCCCGAGTGCGGTGATGTATCTGCGTGGGTTTATCGGGGAACGGTTTTTGGCCGACTCGAGCACGCATTCGGCGAGAAGTGTGGCGTTGAAGCCGTCGTGAGCGGTTACGGCTGGTGCGCTGTGGTCTTTCACAGATTCGATGAAGTGCTTCAGCTCGTTGCGCAACGGCTCCGAGGTCTTCATGTGGGGGATGATTGTCTGCTCAGCCTTCTCCACAACAACTTCTTGTTCGATAAACTTCACGGAGATCACGCCGTTTTCTCCAGTTATGTGCATCTCGCGTTTCTTCCTCGGTGTAAGCCAGTTTGCTTCAAGCAAGGCGCTGCGCCCCTCTCCATAGGAGAGAAAGATTTGGGCATGGTCTTCGTAACTGTGTCGCAGCCGTCCACACATACCGTAAACCTCATCGGGAAGTGTTCGGAAAATCCATGTAACAAGGTCGAGGTCATGTATGGCCGTGTCCTTGACCACACCCGTGTCACCAATTCTCTCCGGCCACCAGCCAATTCTTCTACCGTAGAAAAGCAGCACGTCACCGACCTCTTTCTCCTCAATCAAGCGCCGCGCAAACTGGACAGCGGGGTTAAACCTCTCGATGAAACCGACCATCACAACTCTGCCACTCTCCCGATTTTTCTCCAAAATTTTCACCGCCTCATCCACAGTTGAGGCCATAGGTTTCTCGATTAGCAGGTCGCAGCCGTGGTCGAGGAGTTTCAGGGCGAGCTCTGCATGTGTTGTCGAGGGTGTGCATATTGTGACTGCATCGGGATGCGTTTCCTTCAGCATGGTGTCCACGTCGCTGTATGTGTTTCCGACCCCGAACCGTGCAGCAGCTTTTCTCGCTCTTTCTATGTCTACGTCGCATACAGCAACCACCTCAGCTTCCCCGAGCTCCTTCAACACCCTGATATGGTTAACACCCCAGAACCCTGCGCCGACAACAGCCACGTCAACCATGCATCCTCACACCACAGGCACAAACCAGACATGTGAAAAACGTTTAGACAACTCTCGCAACACGTCTATCCGCAGCCCAGCCACAAGAACGCCGTCAAACCCCGTGAAAGAACCCAGCCTCTCAAGCAGCACATCCTCACCATCCAAAACAGAAACCCTCACACGCCTACCCTTCAAAGCATTCACAAACCTCTGACCAGCAGTCTCCGAAAACGCCACAACAAGAAGCCTAAACTCTCTTCTATACTTTCTCGAAACCTCCCTCACCTGCGCCAGCACAGAGGCCTCAGCTCTATAAACCGTTTTACGCATCCTTGTGTAGAGGTTGTTGAGAAGAGGCGTGTTTCTATGCATCTTTAAAGCCTTCACGGCGTCGAGATGCTCCTGATAGAGAATAACATCGCGTGGAAAACAATTCATAACAATTTCGTTATGACCGTAGAGGATGGCCATTTCCGCCAGGGACCAAGCCTCAACCGCCTCCGACAAAACCTTCGACAGAGAAGCCATCTCAGCCAGCTCAGGAGACTTGAAAAATTTGGCACCCAGCTTCTCGAGAACGGGGCTAGGTTTCTCGGATGAACACCATGCGGGCAAAAGATTTCTTGTTGTCGAGACTGCTCCGATGTAGCTTGCCTCTGAGGGGTCTGCTTTGGAGCTTCGTGTGAAAAGGTTGAGGAGGTGTCTGCATTCGCCGGGCTTGGTCAACCCCGCGATGGTTAACCGCTGTGCTTCGAGGAGTTTTTCCCCAACTGTTTTGACGAGGTTTTCAGCAGAGTGTAGGGTGTCGCGGCCTTCTTTAATTGTGTTGACTGTTATCCAGACTTCTTGGTAGCTGTTTTCGGGTTGGCGTGTGATTAGGAGCTTGTTTTCGGCGCATAGCTTGATGAATTCTTGCTTGGATATTCCACGATGTAGGCTGGGGTCATATTCTGCTGCTTTTTTCTCGACGTAGGGGTCAGGTGTGTAGAAGATAGTCTGAAACCCATGTTTCGCCAGCTTAGCAGCCGCAGGTATGCCTGTCTCATCCATCGACGCCAGCAGAACCTTCATCCACCTTCTCACCCAGCAGCACACGGTAGAGCCAAAAAACGGTCAGCCTATGCCATCCAACAACCCACACAATAAAAACCGCAACCCCAACAACCGTCCTCGCAGCAGATACGAGGACAGATGTGGAGGAGCCGTCAAGCACCGCGAAAACTATGTAGGCTATGGATGAAGACGCAACCAAGAAAAGCAGCCACACCACCGTAACAAGAACCAACATCTTCGGTAGAGCCCTGCTCACGACACCCACCTCCTAATAAACAGGAAATATGTCAAGAGTGAAAGAGCAGCCGAGTATAGGCAGATGAGAAAAAGCCTCCTGACTACCGCCGGCTCCGTGAGCTTCTCTCCAGCTGTTAGGAGGCGTACAAGAGTTATGGGGGCTTTTCTGTCCACGTTGGCGGTTATGGTGCCGGAGTTTATTATAGTTGGCCGTGTGGGAGCCTTTTTTCCGCTTCGTAGGCCGCCGAGCGAGTAGATGATGTGAAACTCGTTCATGATGTGTGGAAGAAGGGCTACGATGGCGGCGACCTCCATCCGCCCAACTATGGCGACATAGGCTATCACCGAGCCCACAGAGAGGCTGCCTACGTTTCCAGCAAAGACTTTCGCCGGATAAATATTCTTGGATAAGAACACGAGCAGCACAGCGGCCGTGATTATGCATAGTGTGAAGATTTCGGATTTTCCTTCGAGGAATGCGATGACTGTTAGTGGCAGTATGGCTGTGAGGCTTGTGACCGCCATGGAGCCGTTCAAGACGTCGAGGCTGTTGACGGCGTTGCAGACAACCGAGAAACCCAAGAGCACCAGCAGAGGATAAAGTATCGTCAACCTTGTTGATCCAACGAAAGGTAGAACAGGGTCTGGTGAATAGACACCGGCCAAAACCACGGGAACACCGGCCAGCAGCAGAAGAACAGGCTTCAGCACGGGGTTAATCTCTCTAAAATCCTCCCACAGGCCCAGCGACGCGGCGACAGCCAGCGACGCAACGAAAGGGAGGATGACAAAAGAGGATGTAGAGGCTGCGTACACCGCCGCCCCCGTCGCCAGACCAACAGCTATGGCCAATCCACCGAGCTTAGGCACGGGATAGGGATTGGGCTTGTGAACATCCAGACCAACGGCGCCGCTCCGCCTCGACAGCCACATGCTCACGGGAAGCATCAAAAACGCCATCGCCGCAGCGGCCGCAGCGGCAACGAAACCCGTCTGAAACATAGCTAAATGCCCGCTGTATCTGAAGGTATTAGTCTTTCCTTTTTCCAGAGAATTATATACCGGATGAGCATGGTTGTTCAACGAGGTGGAAGACCTGTTTGGCAACTGTTTGGCTGGACATTCTAACGCCTAAGCAGTTCTGGTTTTTTAGAAAGGTTGGGGAGCTTTTCGCCGCGAGAGGGCACAAGGTTATCGCGACGTCACGCAACTATGAGCAGCTGAGGCCTTTTCTTGAAAACCCCGGGTTCGAGGTCTTCCACGTGGTCGGAGAGTTTGGTGGCGCGGGGCTGCGGGGCAAGCTGGTGAAGAGTGTTGAGAGGATGCGCGGGCTGCTGGATGTGCTGGAGGATTTTGACTGCGCCGTCTCAAGCGGCTCACCCGAGGCCGCACGCATAGCCTACGGCCTATCACAGCCCCATGTCCTTGCATCAGACACACCCGAGTCACCTGTCAACCGCCTCGCTGCACCGGTCTCCAAAAAAATCGCGACACCATGGATAGTGGGGAAACATCCTTGGAAAACCTACGGTGTTAGAGACGGCGACATCAACACATACAGGGCCCTCGACCCAGTCGCCTGGATAAGAGATCACAAGCCGAGCAAGCAGACGCTCGACGAGCTGGGCCTCATCTCCATGGAATATGTGTTGGTGCGGACGCCGGAGTACAAGTCCTCCTACCTCATCAGGTCCGGTTACCAGCTTGAGGTGTTCGCGGCTGTTGTTAAACGGGTTGCCGAGAAGCTTAAGCCACGCACCCTCGTGCTGCTTCCACGCTACGTCGATGAAACACTTTATCTCAAGAACAGGGTTGGTGACATGGCTTTGGTGGTCGAAAAACCTGTGACAGACCTAACCCTCCTAAGCAGCAGCCTCCTCTTCATCGGAGGCGGCGGAACCATGACACAGGAAGCCGCTCTACTAGGCGTTCCATGCCTATCAATCTACCCAGCCACACCACCGAAGGTGATACGATATCTTGTGTCAAAAGGTTTGGTGGAGAGAGTAAGGGATGTCGAGCATCTTCCGGCGAAGCTTGAGCGTATGATGAGGAACATCGAGAAATTGAGAGAGGTGTCGGAGAAGAGGGCTGGAAAACTTTTGCGGGGGATGGAGGACCCGGCGCAGAAAGTTGTCTCCACGGTTGAGGCGGCTATGTCCTCATGAGCCTGTCAAAAACCTCGATTACTCTACCAGCCGCTCTCCTAACCTGTCTCAGATACTCGTCGTAAATCTTCTGGTAGACGGTTCTCGTTATTCTGCCTGCTTTATAGTCCTCGGCTGAGCGGCCTAGGGCTGATATGATTGACAAAAGTTCTTCAACCGTTTTCTCTATCTGTGGATATGTTTGAGCCATCTCGGATAGTTTCTTAAGCTCGAGAAGCTCTGTGCGGAGAGACTTGACCGCTTCATCGCTGACCTTGGTTGTCTTAAGCGGCTTGTCCCCGGGCTTGAGCGTCTCCAGCTCCTTTAGCAGCTTGTCCAAAGCGTTTTCAAGAGATGTCTGAGCCTTCTTCAGCTGCGGAGACACCGTCCTCCTCGGAGCCGCCGTAGTTTTTACCGCGAGGAAACCGGCCACAACAATTATCGCGGCCAGCAAAACCGCTGGAACCGGCAGAGTCGAAGCCGGCGAATAAGTGATGGAGACTGTATCACTCCCTGTCAGATACTTGTTCTGATACATGAACGTGATTTCTCTTCTGTTGTTGTCGAGGACTTTGAGGCTCCAAGGCTCTGTCTCGGCGGATACCTGTGATGCTGGTGGCGTTTTTAGTGTTACGTAGAGGGTTGTGAAGGATGCGTTAACGATGTTTGGGAACTTGACCTTCACCCTGTCCCCAGCACGTTCCACAACATCTTTAGCAACATATGTTATGTCTATCCGTGTTCGCTCGTTTCTACCTATGCTGTAGAGGAATGTGATGTCGAGGGTGCCTGTCTCAGGTGACCAGCTTGTGCCGAGACTGAAGATGCCTGACTTGGCTGATACAGGTGTCGCGTCTCTTCCAAGCCGCAGGGATATGGAGTTCATAGACGTGTCCCCGAGGTTTCGCACATACATGGAGATGGAGACGGTGTTTTGCTCGAGGTCGTAAAGGAAAGTGGCATCCTCCACCGTGTAGCGGAGAAGGTCAGGTGCGTCGAAGGAGATTGAAAGCGTCTTAAACTGTTTAAGCGGTATGTCTTTCACGACACCTTCCGCAGATGTTTTGTCGCCGGAGATGCTCAGCTCCGCTCCAGAGACAGAGTTTATCGACGGTGTTCCATCCGCGGAGAAGGTTACAGATATTTCCCTTAAGTCTGTGTCTCTGATCGGGTTGCTGGGCAGTACGAGCAGATACTTTCCTTGACTAATTTCCACGAGCATGTCCCGCCAGACGGTCACAACCGAAACAGTTCTCCCGCTCCATCCATTTTCGGGAGAAACCTCCAACCACAAAACATCATCCACTCTCTCGACAAACCTGCCCCGCTCATTTAGCAGATAATATCCTGCGAGGTTTTTCGCCGAGTCAAGCGGATACCCGAGCTTAACCGTCTCAGTCGCCGAGTTCACAGGCACCGTGTCCACCACGAAGACCAGACCACCGTCGGCAACATGTATCCGCCTCGAGAAACTATCCTGAGCCGAGACAGATGCAGCGGACAAAACCGTCGCCAGAATCAGCAGAAAAACCGCGTATCTCTTCACGACGCCTCAACCACCCACCTAACACTCAGCATTTAAATCAATCTTTAACCGGGCCCGGTGGGACTTGAACCCTGTCGGCGGGGCACTTCCGTGCCGCTGCTCACGACCTACGGCTTAGGAGGCCGCCGCGCTATCCATTCTGCGCCACGGGCCCGGCGGTGAAAAGTGTTTTGATTGATTTTAACCTATTGATGGTGGGGCGGCATAATGGATTAAAGGACGGAGCTGTGCTTGGTGTGTGGAATGTCTGAGGAGGGGTCTGGTTCTCTGGAGGAGTTGAGGGCGCAGAATAGGGAGTTGGTGGAGCGGCTTTCGTATGCGATGGCCGAGGTGGAGAACATGAGGCGTGTGATGGAGAAGGAGGTTAGGCGGGCTGAGCAGGCGGCTGCCGAAAGGCTTCTGAGGAAACTGATAACCGTGTATGAGGACTTGGAGAGGGTGGTCAAAGGCCTCGAAACATCGGCTGCTCCTCCAGCTCTGGCACAGGCTGTCGAGATGGTGTACCGCGAGCTCCAAAACATCCTCGCATCGGAGGGTGTGGAGAAGATGGATGTCGTCGGCAAAGAGTTCAACCCCTTCGACCACGAGGCCGTCGAATACATCGACTCGGACAACGTCACCGTCGACACCGTGGCCGAGGCCCTGTCCAACGGCTACCGCATGGGAGACAAAATTCTAAAACCACCTAAAGTCAAGGTCGCGAGGCCCAAGAAGCAAAGCGGCGATTAGACAGGTTTAGTGCATTTTTCGGGGTTTGTATACCGCATTAGCTTTTAATCCAAGCCCGACAACCCATCCGTCGGAGCTATAGGAAGGTGACTGATGTATGGCTGAGAAAATTATCGGCATAGACTTGGGTACAAGCAACTCGGCTGCCGCGGTGGTAATAGG
Source organism: Nitrososphaerota archaeon (assembly GCA_041641305.1). Classification (GTDB taxonomy): domain Archaea; phylum Thermoproteota; class Nitrososphaeria_A; order Caldarchaeales; family Caldarchaeaceae; genus Caldarchaeum. The sequence continues at coordinate 651,578 of JBEPYN010000002.1, forward strand.
CGGGAGGCCAACAATCATTCCCTCCGTCGAAGGTGTAACACTCTATGGTAAAGCATTCCCATCATATGTCGCCATAACCAAGGAGGGTGACCTGCTTGTCGGCGAGCCCGCGAGGAGGCAGGCGGTTCTCAACCCAGAGGGGACGGTGACGGCGTGGAAAAGAAAAATGGGCACCGATTATCGTTACAACCTGCATGGCAAAGAGTTTACTCCTCAGCAGCTTTCGGCGTTTCTTCTCCAGAAGATTAAGAGGGATGCCGAGGCTTTTCTCGGCGAGCCTGTGAAAAAAGCCGTCATCACGGTTCCCGCCTACTTCAACGACAACCAGAGACAGGCGACGAAGGATGCCGGCGTGATAGCTGGTCTGGAGGTTGTTAGAATAATCAACGAGCCGACCGCCGCTGCTTTGGCCTACGGGCTTAACAAGCTGGACCAGGAGATGAAGATACTCGTCTTCGACCTCGGCGGCGGAACTCTTGACGTAACCATCATGGAGTTTGGGCAGGGCGTTTTCGAGGTGTTGGCAACATCAGGGGATACACAGCTGGGTGGAACAGACATGGACAAGGCCCTCGTCGACTACATCGTGGACACCTACCGCCGAGAAACAGGCATCGACCTCTCAAACGACAGGTCAGCCATGAACAGGATACGTGAAGCCGCTGAAAGAGCCAAGATAGAGCTCTCCTCGATGACCGAGACAGAGATAAACCTCCCCTACATCGCCTACGACTCCAGCGGGCCCAAAAACCTCTACATGCGAATAAACCGCGCAACACTCGAGCAGCTCGTAAGACCTATTGTAGAGAGATGCCGTGGCCCAATCATGCAGGCTCTCCAAGACGCCAAGCTCAAGCCCGAGGAAATAGACAAGATAATTCTCGTCGGAGGCCCTACACGGATGCCCATCATCCAGCAGTTCATCAAAGATGTGCTGGGCAAGGAGCCTGAACGCGGCGTCGACCCGATGGAGTGCGTTGCGATGGGTGCGGCGATTCAGGCGGCGATAATATCTGGTGAGATGAAGGACAAGGACATAGTTTTATTGGATGTTGTCCCGATTTCGCTCGGCGTTGAGACGCTCGGCGGAATATTCACCAAAATCATAGAACGGAACACAACCATTCCTGTGCGGAGAAGCGAGATATTCACGACAGCCGCAGACTTTCAGACAAGCGTGGAGATACATGTGCTGCAGGGGGAGAGGCCCATGGCCGCTGACAACGTCTCCCTCGGGAGGTTCACGTTATCAGGCATACCGCCGGCGCCGAGAGGCGTGCCCAAGATTGAGGTGACTTTCGACATCAACGCCGACGGGATACTCACGGTCACCGCCAAGGACCTCGGCACAGGGAAAGACGTCAGCGTCAAGATAACCGCTCCGCATAGGCTGTCTAAGGAGGAGGTTGAGAAAATGATACGTGAGGCTGAGCAGTTCGCGGAGCAGGATAGGAGGAAGAAGCAGGAGGCGGAGCTGCGGAACGAGGCCGACGGCCTCATCTACACCGTGGAAAAAGCGTTGAAAGAGTTCGGCGACAAGGTATCCCCCGAGGCCAAGAAAGAGGTTGAAGACGACCTCGCCAAGCTCAAGGAAACACTCAAGGGCAAAGACATACAGGCAATCAAAACAGCTCTCGAGAAGCTCAGAACCTCTGCACAGAAAATAGGCACAGCCATCTACGGACAGGGTGAAGGCGAGAAGAAGAGCTAATCATGCCCACAAACGACAAAGACTACTACGAGATACTTGGCGTTCCACGCAACGCGACCAAGGAGGAGATTAAACGAGCCTACCGTAGGCTCGCCCTCCAATATCATCCCGACAGAAACAAGTCACCCGACGCCGAGGAGAAGTTTAAGGAGATAAGCGAAGCCTACGCAGTCCTGATGGACGACGAGAAAAGGAGACTATACGACATGTACGGCAAAGCCGGTGTATCGCAGACCTACAGCACCGAGGACATCTTCCGTTCGAGGTGGTTTGACTTTGAAGAGCTTTTCCGCGACCTCGGGTTCGGCGGGTTTGAAACGCTTTTCGAAAGGCTTTTCGGGTTTGGGAGAAGACGGAGAAGTCCTCAGCCAACGGTCGTCGACGTGGATGTGTCTCTTGAAGAAGTCTACAGGGGTGGTGTTAGAGAGGTTCCTCTCGAGGTTTATGACACGTGCCAGCGATGCGGTGGAGTGGGAGGGGAGTTGGGCTATGTTGACAAATGTGATGAATGCGGTGGAACGGGCCAGTCTGTCAAACGTGTTCAAACAGGTTTTCTCTACTTCACATCCGTCCAGCCATGCGGTAAATGCAGGGGGACGGGGAGTGTTGTTAGGAAAAGCTGTTCGGCCTGCCGTGGAAGGGGTGTTGTCTCGAGGACTGAGAAGGTGGTTGTCAACATTCCGCCGGGTGTGGTCGACGGCGAAACGATTGTGATGCGTGGACGCGGGCTGTATGACATGGATGCAGGCGCCCGCGGAGACCTCGTCGTCAGGGTGCGTGTAAAGCCTGGACGCTGGTTCAGGTTCGAGGACAACAGGCTGGTTATGTTTCTGCCCGTGGCGCCGAGCGAGGTCGCTTCACAACGTGAGGTAACCATCCCGTTTTTCGACGGCGACATCAAGGTCAGGCTGAGGCGGGAGCTTTTGGACAAGCCTCTTCTGCTACGGGGTAGGGGGCCGCCCGTCGCAGGCGGGAGGAAAAGCGACCTCGAGGTCAGGCTTGTCCTGAAAATGCCTGACCAGCTCAGCGGCGAAGCCCTCAAACACTACGCCGAGATTTTGCGCCACGAGTCCGAGCGTATGGACGAGGAGCGGAGACGCTTCTTCTCTCAATAATCTTTGAAACATACATGAGGGGATAGCCCAGCGAAGCCACGTACCTTACCTGAGCCACGGCCGTTGCCGAGCCGTAGCTAACCACAACGGATGCTGAGATGTCTCTCGGCCCGATAGACCCGTATCCATAGGGCCCGTGTCTCCTCTTTTTTGCGCTCAGCCTTAGTTTGACGCTTTTTCTGAAGGGCTGGAGGCTGAAGCTTTTCTCAAAGGCTGTTTCGAGGCTATGTTTTGTCTCGGTCGTTACAGGGAGGCCGACAAGGCTGTGGAAGAGGGCGCCCAACGCGATGCCCGCCTCGAAAACCGCCCTCTCGCGGTCGCTGAACTGTTTCGGGAAAAACCTTCTCCCAGGATCAAGCTCAGTCATGATGTGCCAAACCAGAGTGACGGTATAAAACATTAAACGTGGTGCTGGAAAGGTTTCGCCGTGGACGAGGTCGAGAGGTTCATCGAGGCTTATGCCCGTGCGGAGAAGGAGCCGAGCGACGACAACCTGCTCAACCTACTGCATGCTCTCATGCCCTTTTCACCTGCGGGGATAGAGTGGGGCCTCGAGATAGCTTCGCTCGCGGGCGTCACCTACATGCTCGAGGACGGCAGAGCCATAGCTGTGAAGATTTCACGCGACGAATTCGGCCCCTTCATGCAGACATCGGTTGCACAGATCTCGCTCAACACAATCCCGGCCGCGGCCCTCAAAAACATCAAAGACGTAAAAGCATTCGTCAACAGGGTTGCGGAGCATCTCGGGGAATGGGCCAGACGCATGCCAGACACAAATCCCGTGAAGAAACGTGTCGAAGCTTTGTTGGAGAGGATGAGACAGCTTGATTGAGAAAATTGTTGTGGAAACTGTTGAGGGAGACAGGCTTTTCAAACTTGTCCGTGGACAGGTCTATGTCCGTGGTGTGGCGGCGCGGTTTGAGGGGGTGGTTTACCAAAGTGTCGGGGGCCCGAACGTCAGAGCCGTAATAGATTCTGGAGACGCTGAGAAACTGCGTCAACACGGGATCGGGGCTGAGGATGTTGAGAAGATTGAGCTGATGCTTCAGGAGAAAATCTTGAACGGTGAGGTGGAGATTGGAGAAACAGGCTGAGGAAGTTTACCGCGTCGTGGTTGAGGCTATCGAGGCCGGGATAAGAGGCGACGAGGAAGCCTTCAACAGTCTTCACAGCCATGGCTACACAAGGTACAGCGACCTCCCACCCTATAGGCTACAGAGCAGAGAGGAGGCCCTCAAGCTCAAACTTAGCCTCCTAACCCAGCTCATCGACTTCGAATACAGCCTGGAAAATTTTCAGACATTTTATCACGGGGATGTTGCTGTTGCCTGTTTTCTGATGCGTTACAGGGGCATGGCTGTTAATGATTATGCTTTTGAGGGCAGGATGGTCGAGGGGTTGGCGAGATGCACGGTTGTATTGGAGAGAAGCGGCAGCGGCTGGCGTATACTGCATGAGCATCTTTCACGGGTGCCTGAAGGGTTTTCAGCGGATTAGGGAAACAACTTCAGGCGGGTTCTTCCCAATCTCTATGTATCCCTTCAAAATCCTGGCAAGCTCGTAGACGTGGCACCGCGTGGCAGGCGGCCCATCCAACCCATAGAAGACACCTTTTCCTTCGACATATGTAAGGTTCTCCTCACCTATTTCGCATCTGTGGACAAAGGTGTCGCCGTCCCTGAGCTGGAGAACCTCGAAGCAGGGCGGCTCACCATGTCTGCATACAAGTAGAACCCATTTCTTTCCATGGTTAAGGTCGGGGAGCATGCCCTCCGTCGAGCTCAGCACATCCGGGCCCCGAACACCGACACGCAGCACACCACATCTCCGGCAGCGCCAAGCATCAACAACCTTGAGAAGCTCGCTCCGATGATAAATGTTCAACGCACCATAGTAGAAATAATCATGAGATTCTGGGCAGCTACTCATCCATCATGCACCGTCTTCATGTCTCTTTAACGAGTATCACGGTCTCCCCGCCATACAATCGTTTGAACGCGTGTGCATCCTGCTCTGACCCGACTATCGCTCCATAATGCATGGGGATGACGACCTTGGCTTGCATGGATTTGGCGGCCTCAGCTGCCTCCGCAGCGGTCATGACATAGGTTCCGCTCACAGGTAAGAGGGCGACATCCACGCTGAGGCCCTTCATCTCGGGGATGAAGTCTGTGTCGCCCGCGTGGTAGATGGAGACTCCGCCGAGGGTGAGAACATAGCCCACGCCGCCATACTCTCTCGGGTGAAAAACTTTCCCCGGCTCGCGGAACTTGTTCACGTTGTAGGCGTGCACAGCCTTCACCTTCGCCTCTCCGACGGAAACCTCGTCACCTGGAGCCACATACTTAACCTCGGCAACACTCAGTTTGCCAATTTTGTTTTGACAGTTTTTCGCGGCGACAATCGTTGTTTTGCTCGAAACAATTTTCTTGAGGTCGTCGACGCTCAGGTGGTCGAAATGATCATGAGATATGAGGACAAGATCTCCGGCAGGTCCTCCCCTTATCTGATACGGGTCTATATACACCACAAAGTTTCCACGCGTAATCCTGAAACCGTCGTGTCCAAGCCAAGTAATCTCAACATCCCGAACACGGTAACCCATGGCTACAGATTTTTCACCCGCGTCTTTATACTTTTTCCGCCGAAAAGGCCCTTGACCACCTTCACGCCAAGAGCCCGCAGCTCTTTCTTAAGCTCGTCACGGCCCATGAACAGGAGGTTGAACTCGCTAAACATGCGGGAGAACCTGACATCCGCATTCTCACCTGAAACAGAGACGGTGCAAACCTCCTTCAGCTCACAATAGCCGCTCCTACAACGCAGCCTAACCAATCCACCAAGTTCATCAGCCACCTTAAGGTCCTCCAACCCCTCAACAGCAGCTCCACAAACACACCGCAGCAAATCCGACAAGATAAATAAGAGATAGCCAGTATTTTACGCAGCATGATAGACGTCCACTGCCACCTCACCGAGGAACCCCTCCTATCAAACCTCGACAAGGTCATAGAAGAGGCGAGGCAATCGTCTGTGAAGGCGATAATCACCTCAGGTATAGGCCCCGCGGATTGTGAGAAAGTGTTGAGCATAGTTGACGGTGTCTATGTTTATGGCAGCCTCGGCATCGAGCCCTACTCCCTCGAGGGATATGAGCAGGTGATTGAACTGATCATGAGGAACAGGAAACGGGTTGTGGCCGTCGGCGAGGTTGGGTTGGACTACTACTGGGGCAAGAGGGAGACAAGGGAGATGCAGGCAAAAGTTTTCAGGGATTTCATCGAGCTTGCGAAGAGCCTCGACCTTCCGCTGGTAATTCACTCGAGAAGCGCGGGAAAATATGCTCTCGACATCCTCTTCGAAGCTGGTGCTGAGAGGGTTGTGATGCATGCTTTCGACGGCTCTGCAGGCGAGGCAGCCCGAGGCGCGGCGAAAGGCTACTTCTTCTCTGTTCCCCCATCTGTTGTAAGGTCTGAGCAGAAGCAGAAGATGGTTAAGCGACTGAGGCTGGAAAACCTTCTACTGGAGAGCGACGCCCCCGTCCTCGGCCCCGAGAGAGGCGTGGTAAACAAGCCCTCAAACATCGTAATCTCCGCCAAAGCCATCGCATCGCTCAAAAACATACCACTCGTGGAAGTCGTTGAGGAGACAACAGAAAACGCTAAAAACATATTCAGGATATAGAGGCCGAATGACGGTGAAGATGTGTTGTCAGCGGCAGATGCGAAAAACCTGCCATGGGTAGAAAAATATAGGCCGAGAAGGCTCGATGACGTGGTTAATCAGGAGCAGGTTGTCGAAGCTCTGAAAAACATAGTCGCTACAAAGAATGTGCCTCACATGCTTTTCGCGGGGCCGCCGGGAACTGGTAAAACGGCGACGGCTCACGCGTTTGCACAGGACCTTTTCGGCCCACGCTACATAGAGGATGGCCACTTCATCGAGATAAACGCCTCCGATGAGAGAGGCATCGAAACCATCCGGGAAAGGGTCAAGACGTATGCGCGCTCAGTCCCCTTCGGAGGCATCGGGTTCAGGCTACTCCTCCTCGACGAGAGCGACCAGCTCACCGACGCGGCCCAACATGCTTTCCGCCGTACCATGGAACAGTTCTCGACAACATGCAGATTCATACTCGCAGCCAACTACAGCAACAGAATCATAGAGCCGATACAGTCAAGATGCGCTGTCCTCAGGTTCAAGCCTCTCAGCAAAGACATGGTGGCCACGATGCTCAAAAAAATAGCCGCGGCCGAAAACCTCCAGCTCGACGACGCGGCCGTCGACGCGATCTACGAGTTCTCCATGGGCGATATGAGGAAAGCCATAAACATTCTCCAGTCATCAGCATCAATATCAAAAACAGTTGACTCTAAGACTGTGTACAACGTCATGGGTGTGGTGAGCAGAGGCGAGGTGATGAGAATGCTTCAGCTTGCACTCGATGGAAAGTTTTCCGAGGCCCGTGGACTACTCCGTGAACTGATGTATGTTCAGGGATACCAGGCGACCGACATCGTCTCATCTATAGCCCGTGAGATACCTTCTCTCCCAGTCTCCGAGCAGGATAAGCTGCGTCTGATGGATCTGATAGGCGAGACCGACTACCGCATATCCGAGGGCGGAACACCGGAGGTTCAGCTACAAGCCTTTCTCGCCAAGCTTGCGTCGATCAAAAGGTCTGGGGCTTGACGCAGCTCTGGACAGAAAAATACAGACCAAAGAAAGTCTCTGAAATAGTTGGTAACAAGGAGGCTGTCCAAGCTTTCCTCGACTGGATGGCGGGATGGGAGAAGGGTAAACCATCCAAGAAAGCTGTTCTCCTCCACGGGCCGGCCGGCGTGGGGAAAACCTCCCTTGTGCACGCCTACGCATCTGAGAAAGGATACGAGGTGATAGAGACCAACGCAAGCGATTTCCGGACACGTGAAAACATCGAGAAAATCGTTGGAGCAGCGTCGGGGATGGCTTCGCTAACCTCGGGCCAGAGAAAAATCATTCTCGTCGACGAGGTCGACGGCATAGACGCGAGAGCGGACGCGGGAGCTGTCACAAGCCTCGTAGAAATCATATCCAAAACACATGTCCCCGTAGTTCTCGTCGCAAACGATCCATGGGACCCGAGGCTGGCCCCACTAAGAGAAGCCTGCCTGATGATACAGTTCAGGAGAATACCCAAGCCATCAGTTGCGGCACATCTCAAGAAAATAGTCGCGGCTGAGAATGTTAAGGTGCCGGAGGATATTCTCCGCAGGATTGTGGAGAACTCTGAGGGAGACCTACGGTCAGCTATAAACGATTTGCAGATGGCTTCGGCGGCTCTCGAGATGGGTCTGGTGACGGCTCCACGGGATAGAAAAGACGAGATTTTCACGGCCTTGGCAACGATCTTCAACGCGAAATCCTTCAACACGGCGCAGGAGGCCGCGCGCAACATCGACATCGACCACTCGGAGCTGATGCAGTGGATACTCGAGAACGCGCCGCAGCAGCTCTCGCCAACAGACTTGGCCGAGGCCCTTGAAAACCTCGCCAAAGCAGACCTCTACCTCCAAAGGATAAACACTAGACAGAACTGGCAGTTCCTCCGCTACGCAGTCCCTATCATGACAGCGGGTGTAGCACTTTCCCGAAAAACATCACCATCCAAATTTGTCAAGTTCACTTACCCCGAGGCAATCAAGTTTCTCGGCCGCACAAAGTCCATGCGTGAATCACTTGCCAGCATAGCGGAAAAAGTTGGGAAGAAGCTTCACATGTCGGCGCGGAAAGCCAGAACCGAGATGATACCCTACCTCAAGATAATCATGTCAGGCGACGGTGAAGAATTGGCCGAGTATTTTGAGTTGTCCCCTGCTGAGGTTCAGTTTCTACGCGGCGGCGAGGTGAAGAAGAAGGGTGCTAGGCGCCGTGGCTGAGGCCTTTGACGAGCTCCTGCTCTAATAGCTGCGCCGGTATGCCGGGGAGATAGACATAGGTTTTCCTGCCTCTCGCGCCCTCGCTCTTGACCGAGAGCCGTAGAAACCCGAGGTCCTGCAGCTGCTGAAGAATCTCCCAGAAACTTGTGTAGCCTTTCGCCTCCTGCCGCAGCTCTTCACAAACCAGCTTATAGATCTCGTAAACATCCTGCGAAGTTACGCTGGCCTTGTTTCCCAGCATGCTTCGAGCCGTCGAAAGCAGCACAAGCCGTTCATCGGGCCTGAGGTATGCCAGGTTTTCGCGGCGAATGGTTGGATAAACGCTTGCGAGAGCCTTTCTCACATGCTCAGCCGTCACCACCGAGCTGCCCTCAGCCTCAGCATATTTTCCCGACCTCCAGAGAAGGTCGATAGCGTATCTCGCATCCTTTCTCTCAGAAGCAACCTCCGCCAAAAAATCAAGCACCTCATCGCTGATGGCGTTTTTCATAAACGCCTCAGAGGCCCTGTAGCGGAGAATCTCGAAGAGCTGGTCACGGGTGTATTCTTCGAGGTGGATGCTGTTACCTCCCATGCCGCTCAGCGTCTGCCCATCAAGCCTCTCAAGAAAATCTGCTCCACGGAAGATTAAAATGAGTGAGACAAGAGCCCCTGCCTCTATGTCCTCGCTGCTCCTTGTGAGTAGGTAGATTGCACCCGCCCCCTCTTCTGCGATAAGGGCCTCCACCTCATCGAGGCAGAGGATAAGCCGCGTCTTGTTGAAGCGGAGAAAGTTGACGATGATCTCGAGTATCTCCTCGTCTGAGTAGCCTCTTCTCGGAATCTCTACTCCCAAGACGTCGGCTGTTTTGCGGAGAGCTGTGTAAAGAGACTTGTGTATGCGGCAGTTTACGTGGACAAACCTGATTTTTCTACCCACGCCGACGGCTCGTCGCTCAATCTCTTGGCCGAAAAGTTTGGCCAAGCTCGTCTTTCCCGTACCCACCGCACCCCATAAAAACACGCGCACATGAAAAGGCTGCTCATCCCTCAACAGCGATGAGAAAAAGGAGAAGAGAAGCTCCAGCTCCCTCTCGCGGAAAAGAAGCCTATCAGGCACATACTCGGGAGAAAGCTTCTCCTCATGGCTAAAAACAGACATTCCCAAGAAACTCCTACGCAGCAGCTGACATAAAAGAGCACCTCTTACGTACAGCAGCTGTACGAAAAAGGTGTCTCTGAGCATCTCATGGGCCGGGGCGGACTTGAACCGCCGACCTCCGCCGTGTGAGGGCGGCGTCCTACCAGGCTAGACCACCGGCCCCCTGTTTCCCGCTATTGGTAAAGCTTTAAGTCTTACCTTGTGGAAGAAAATTCATGGCAATTTCTTTGACGGAGATCGTCATAATCGCCGCGATTATCCTGATTGCCATCTATATTCTGCCGGGTAAGCTTCCGAAGCTTGCGAAGTCTTTGGGTGAGGCGAAGCGCGAGTTTGAGAAAACTGCTAAGAGGGAGGAGGTTTTGGAGAGAGCCCGTGAGCTGGGTATCGATGTGACGGGTAAAACGCTTGAGGAGATCGAGGAAGAGATACGTCGGCACGGTCACTAGATGGTTGGGCATTCGCATGGATTAGACCCGCATCTCGGACAGCCTTTTCCATACTTTTTCTGGAACGCGTTCTCGAGGTCTATGGAGGCGACGTTGCAGAAGCTTAGAAGCCATGCCAGGACGTCTGCAGCCTCTTCATCCAACTGTCCCCGTCCCCTGCCCTTGATGTAGGCGTCTGAAAGCTCCCCCATCTCCGAGACAAGCCAGAGAAAAGTCCGGTCGAGGCCGCGGGCCCTGTCACGTCTCCCATAAACCTGGTCAAGATGCTGCTGGGCCTCACCTATCTCCATGAGGTGGATGTTTTACGGAAAAATTTATACATCCTCAGGGCATTTGTATTCAGATGTTCACATTCCCCACAGTTGAGGAAATAGTCTTGACACTTGCGCTGTTTATCTGGATATTGTTTCTGACATCTTTTGTCACGCGTAAGATATACGGCTGGATGGTCGGGCGAGGAATGGCGCATAACGTCGCGGTTTACTACAACCGTAAAATCATACACGTGTTGGCAGGAGGCTTAGCGGCCATAGCCGTGGCCCTTTTCATGAAGAGCTATTTGCCCGTGTTAGCGCTCGTCGCGGTGTTGGCGGTGGGTAATTATCTACCCCATAGAAGGGGGAGGCTGATGTATTGGTATCAGGTGGAGGACAACATGTATGAGGTTCATTTCGTCATCATGTGGGGCCTGATAATGGGGCTTGGATTCTATCTCGGCGATGTGAGGCTTGGTCTGCTGCCTATCCTGTTCATGAGTGTGGGCGATGGCGTCACGGGTTTTGTGCGGAACATGATTTACAGGAGGAGGACAAAGTCGTGGTGGGGAAATTTGGCTATGGCGCTTTTCTGCATACCCGCTGGATACATGTTGTACGGTTTTCTGGGCATGGCTGCTGGAGCCGCTGCCTCGTTTGTCGAACGGTTTGAGTTCGGCAGAGTAGACGACAACATAACTGTCCCTCTTGTCTCGTTTGCTTTTCTCGTGGCTGCGCCTGTGTTGGGCGTGTCTATATAATGCTTATATTACATTATTTTCCTTGAAAATCGTGGCTGTAACACGTCTTTTTGGAGCGAAGGTCAAGAGACGAGAGGACCCGCGTTTTCTGACTGGACGCGGCAGATACACCCACAACATAAACGTGCCCGGAATGGTTTACGCATGCTTTGTCAGGAGCCCGCATGCGCACGCCAAGGTTGTCAGGGTTGATTCCTCGGCTGCTGAGAAGGCTTCGGGTGTGTTGGGTGTTTTCACGGGTGCGGACTTGGATGATAAGCTGGGGCCGATACCGTGTGCTTGGCAGATTCCCAACTCCGATATCAAGGTTCCCCGCTACATGCCTCTCGCCGTGGACAAGGTGAGGTTTGTGGGCGACCCTGTGGCGGTTGTCGTGGCCCGATCCTATGCCGAGGCTTTGGACGCGGCGTCGCTTGTACAAGTCGAGTATGAGAAGCTCCCCGCTGTAACAAGTCCTGAAGAAGCTGTTAAACCCGGTGCGCCTCAGCTCTACGACGACGTCGCCAACAACACCGCCTTTGTATGGCGTGCTTCGGGAGGAGATGTTGACAAGGCTTTCGAAAGAGCAGATGTGGTGGTTTCGCAGAGGCTTGTCAACAGCAGGCTTCAGCCAACGCCGATGGAGACAAGGGCTGTTCTCGCCGACTACAACCCCACGACAGATGAGGCGACTGTTTACCTCACGAGCCAGAACCCGCATGTCCACAGGCTTCTCCTCTCCCTCGTCACAGGTCATCCAGAGCATAGGCTAAGAGTTGTATCCTACGATGTAGGCGGAGGATTTGGCGCGAAGATCCACCTCTACTCTCCCGAAGTCGTGTTGCTGCATCTCGCAAAAACCCTTCGGAGACCTGTCAAATGGATGGAGACAAGGACGGAGAACTTCACCGCAACCATTCACGGCAGAGACCACATACAGTATGTGGACCTCGCCGCCGACCGCGGTGGCCATGTTCTTGGACTGCGTGTCAAATCTTATGCCAACATGGGGGCGTATCTCTCAACAGCTGCACCGGGCATACCCACTATCCTCTTCGGCCCCATGCTGAGCGGGCCTTACCGCATACCCGCAATCTCGGTAGAGGTTATCGGAGCTTTGACAAACACTGCGCCCGTTGATGCCTACCGTGGAGCCGGTAGGCCTGAGGCGACCTACATTCTCGAGAGGATGATGGATATTCTCGCGAGGAGGCTTGGGAAAGACCCTGCGGAGGTGAGGCTGAAGAACTTCATCAAGAAGGAGATGTTCCCCTACACGGCGATGCCCATCGGCCTCGTCTACGACAGCGGCGACTATGAGAGAGCTTTCATGAAAGCCCTCGAGCTCTCGCGGTACTCGGAGTGGAGGAGGAAGCAGGAGGAGATACGGGCGAAGGGAAGGCTCATCGGCATAGGGGTCAGCAGCTACATCGAGATATGCGGTCTGGGCCCATCATCGGTTGCGAGGGCCACAGGGTTCGGCCTCGGGCTGTGGGAAAGCACAGTCATCCGAGTGCATCCAACGGGAAAAGTCTCGGTATACATAGGCGGCCATCCACATGGACAGGGTGAGGAGACAACCTTCGCGCAGATAGTGGCTGACAGGCTTCAGATACCGATTGAGGATGTGGAGATTCTTCACGGAGACACAGCCATGGTTCCATTCGGCATGGGCACCTACGGAAGCAGAACAACACCTGTGGCAGGAGCCTCCGTGGCCATCGGATGCGACAGAATACTCGAGAAGGCCCGTAAGATAGCGGCTCATCTTCTCGAAGCAAGTGAGAAAGATGTGGAATACGCTGGCGGAAAATTCTACGTCCGCGAAATGCCTGAGAAGAGCAAGAGCTTTGCAGAGGTCGCCTACGCTGCTTATGGAGCAGGTGCGAATGAGCTGCCTCAGGGCCTTGAGCCGGGCCTCGAGACAACCGTCTTTTTCGACCCTCCCAACTTCACCTTCCCCTTCGGCACACACATCTGCGTAACAGAGGTTGACCCGGAGACTGGAGAGGTGAAGGTTCTCGAATACTATGCGGTGGATGACTGCGGCAACCGGATAAACCCGATGATTGTTGAAGGGCAGATTCACGGCGGAATAGCCCAGGGTCTTGCACAGGCCCTTTACGAGGAAGCCAGCTACAGCGGCGACGGACAGCTTCTGACAAGCAGTTTATCTGAATACCTAGTGCCGACGGCTGTTGAAATTCCTCGCATAGAGACTGATGAAACGGTAACACCTTCGCCAGTCAACCCCATAGGTGTCAAGGGCATAGGCGAAGCGGGAACCATCGCGTCGACGCCTGCCGTTGTCAACTCCGTCCTCGACGCCATAGCACACCTCGGAATCACACACATCGACATGCCTCTCAAGCCCGAGAAAATCCTCGCCGCCATCAAACAAACACGTTAAAAAAACTTTTAATCCAACCCTGAAAATACGGTCTTCGAGATGTCTTCCATTCCGCGTGGGAAACTCGTCGGGATGCAGGTATACAACCCGGATGGCACGCTTGTCGGCGTTGTTCAGGACATAGAGCTGCCGATTGGAGGAGGCGAGTTTGGGCTGCAGATTCTCTCCAAATACAACCTGGTTGAGCATGTGCCGTGGAGCATGGTCGCGGCGGCGGGTGACATAATCATTCTCAAGGAGAAAATCGAGCTGAAGCAGCCTGAGGCACCGCCTGTCCAGACGTTTGTAGCTCAGCCGCAGGCCCCAGTTCAGCAGAGAGGAGGAGTAATCTCAAGCGTCACGTCTAGGCTGCCCTTCGGCAGACGTGAAAAGAACCCTTGCCCAACATGCGGAAAAGAGCTTTCCTGGATTGAGCAGTATCAGCGCTGGTACTGCTACAACTGTGGAAAATATGTTTAGAGAAGAGGCCTCTGCACAAGAAGGTTTTCTCTCTCCAAGCGTTGCACAACTTTTTTGACGTGTTTGTTTGCTGAGAACTTTAGGTATAGATATGATGAGGTAATGGAGACCGTGAACAATAGATGCACGATAAATGCGAGAAGTATCATGGCGAGGACGAGGTCGCCGTCGGCCACCGAAAATGTGAAACCTATGGGGGAAAAGATGAAGGTATAGATTTCTATCATCTCGTCGGCGAGGCTGTGGATTTTCGGCTCCGTCAAAAACTTTCTTACGGGGTTGAAGACCCTTATGCCGCAGTCCTCGAAGAGCCATAAGACGGGCCCGACGTAGAGTGAGCCAAGAGCAATCGCGACGATGGATATGAATGCGGCGTCTGCGGTTGCGGAGAACGGGTCTTCGCCGAATAGATTTATTCCCAGCAGGTCGAGAATGCTCGCCACCGTCGTGGTAACTCCGAGACCAAAGGCCATGGGATAGTAGCTGCGCGAGGCGACGTTGAAGATGGTGGTCTCCTCCGTTTTAGGCGGCTCGACTGCGACCAAAACAGCCCCCGCTCCCCTCTGTCGTTTAAGCAGCCAAGTGCTGAGCCGGTCTGCGAAAAGATGCCAGATGAGCCATGTGACCGCGACGGGTAAGACATACCGTATGTAGAAGTTGGGGCTGTTGACCAAAGTGATGAACGGAAGGTAGAGAGCGAGTATGAGCACGACATCAAGCTCATCTTCATGCCTGTTTCTCTGCAAAACTATCCCAGCCTTTGATACACGCCTGTTAATCACCAACGAGGCAACGGTTGCTGAGAGAATCAGAGCGGGGCCAACGCTCCATGCAAGCGTCATTATCAACTGCTGATATACCCAATTCTCCGCATCGAGTGGTGTGGACCATGAGGCGGCGAATGCAGCCGCAGAAATGATAACTCCAAGGATAAGCGAGTAGAGATACCATTTTCTCAGCGGATGCAGGGCGCTGATGATCCATCCGAGGCCAAAAGCAGCCAAAGCAGGGCCAGCGTCAAACATGAAAACAGATTCCCACCAAACCAGCCACAATACACCATGCCCCAGAACAGAGAGCACGTACCCGAGCAACACTATAAAGAAGCCGGCGAACAGAAGAGCTGCACCAGTTCTCAAAGAAGGCTCCGCCAATTCTTCACCCCCTCCTATACAGCACACCTATCCTGTTCAGCAACGCAAGCAGTACAAGAACAGCCAAAACCGCTGTCGAGACCGGCGAATTCGACACAAACCTCTCCACAGCAAGGTTTCGAACCATAGCAGCGGGCTGCCTCTCAAGAGCAAGTATGACGGAAAACAGGCTGCTTCGGAGGAAACGGTTTACATATTCATCGGACTGGACAACAGCTCTCTCAAACAACGGATAGTACCCCGACGCTGTGGAGAGCTTTGAAACAACTACTTCAAAAGAGCCTATGTTTTTCGATGTCATTTTACGCAGCGAAGCGAGAGCCGTGGGATAGACGATGTTTACCGCAGATGTCTTCTGCTGAGCCGCCGCGAAAACCTGCTCAGCAGACGCAGCCGGGTCATAGAGAAGAAGGTTACTCACTTGTGTTTCAACCGTGAGCAACCTATCTCCGACATAGTAGAGTTTCTCCATTTTCTCCAAAAACCTAAACACGTTCTCCAACGCAGTCGAGGAATAGATGTCCTGCTGGTTCTCCGCAGCATCCACCAGCGCCGCAAACGCTCTACTCGCAGTTTCAAAATCTGTCTCCGGATTGTTCACAGCCGTCAAGTTGGCCACATAGTCTACGTGAACTCTCCATAGGCCTGACAATTCAATAGGAGCCTCCACATCTGCTTCATGCGCTAGAGTCAAGAGACGTGAAAGAGCGGTCAACGACTGTATAAGTTGGCCGTCGTTTTGTGTTGAGAATGCTACTATTTCTTGAAAATGGTCCGCATAGCTGCTAACGGCGTATTGTATCTCCTCTTTGTTGACGGAGCCGCCCGTCATCTTAGAGATCCAATTGGCTTGGACGAGCAGCGCAGCCTTCGAGTAAACTGGTGTCCAGCCCAAGAAGCCTTCGAGGCTATCGCCCAAAATGTTCAAAACCTCCCTGCTCCGTTGGCTACGTGTCAACCCATAGTGCAACGCGGCGAAATACGATGTTTGTAGATGCGTGAGAAAATTTTCTGCTGTCGGGATTTTTCCCGTGAACCCGACGTCGACACCGTCTCCCTTTAGAGCCCTTGTGTTAACCTGCTCCGCTATCTTGTTGAGGAGGTTGAGCGACTCGGCGTCGCCGAGGCCCATGTGGATAGACGCGGCGAAAATACCGTGCAACGCCATGGCCCTAAGGCTCACGGCCCCGCCTCCAGAAACCTGCTCAACCACATCACGCAAATACTCATAATCACTTCGCAACGCATCTTTCACAGCTGATAACTCGAAGCCGCTGACCGGAAAAACCAGAGTAGCCAAAAGAAGGCAGACGAGGACTTTTCTCAAACTGTTTTACTCCGATTTCTCACTTTAAAATAAACATATCCTTAAAACTGTCGACGGATAAAGTCGGCCTAACCATGCAGATTGCCGAGAGGAAAACGGGAGAGAGGCTTGTTGTTTATGCTTCAGCCGTTTTTCTGCTCGGCGTTCTTGTTCTTGTTCCACCTGCGTTGGTGAATGAGGCGCCGTTCTGGGACGACAAGGCATACATCAACAACGCGTTGATAGCGAGCGGTCGGCTGGACCCCCGCGATGCTCAGGGGCCTTTTGCGGAGGAAAGGCCTCCTCTCTTTTGGTGGATGCTCACCGGCATCTACCTGCTAAACACACCGGTCGAATATGCTCGCCTCCTCTCGCCTCTGTTGACCGCCGCAGGCATAGTAGTCATGTTCCTTCTTGTCTCCAAGCTGTTCAACAGCCTTTTGGCGGGCATTTTATCAGCGGTCTTCACAATCACTCTCAACTATTTTGTCCAGACCACTTCATACATCTTGACCGACTCCTCTGGGTCTGTGCTGGCTTTCCTCGCCCTGCTCACCTTCAGCCTCGGCCTCAGATATGGGCCGTTTCTCTGGGTCGCGGGAGGGTTGACAGCTGTATCCATAATGGCGAGGGACCAAAACCTTCTCCTGCTTCCCGTCATGTTACTATCGATGATTTGGATAGCCCGTGTCCCGAGGACTGTGAAGCTGTTCTACTTGTTGTTCCTGGGGGCTGTGGCGGCTGCCGCGGTATGGATGCGGCAGGAGGTCTTCCTACAAATTCTTTCAGACATCCTAACACCCATCGTCACAGACGTCGTCTACCTTCCGCTGCTGATTGTTTTCACCGCGGCGGTTCTCATAGCTGTTTACAAAATTCATGAGCAGAAAAACCTTCTATCGAGGCGGCCGAGTATTGAGGAGAGAGCGTTCGACCTCTTGCTAGGCCTCGCTATGATGCTGTTCATCATGCATCCGTTTTTCCTCGACAACGTGAGGCTTGGCGAAGAGTTCCAAATCGCTGGACGAGGAATTTTCTCGAGACCTGTTGCCCACTCCATCATGGTGAGAGACGACATCATCCGGAGCGGGTTAAGTTTTCTGGAAAGAGTACAGTTCTGGGTCGCGGCTTTCCCGAGCCTGCTCACCGCCCCTCTTCTCGCCGCAGCCGTGGCAGGCGCTTTCCTCACCTTGAGAAACCGTGTCGAAGAAGCCAAGCCCCTCATACTCTGGTTCGCGCTCACAGTAGCATACATCATCCTCTTCACACACATAGAATACAGGTTCCTGGTCCCCACTGTTCAGCCAGCCGCTGCCCTCGCGGCATATGCTGTCGCACGGCTTTTTTCGATGAATAGGTGGCTCGCCTTTGTGGCTGTAGGTGTTGTTTTGGTTTATGCGGTTTTTCCAACGCAGTTTTACGGTGTTTTGCCCGAGTTCAGGGAGCCTGTGACGGTTTCGGGGTGGAGAACCATGCTCGACGGCGGGTTAGGTGGATGGTTGACGGATTATGCAGCTTACCTCAGGGATGTCCAGAAACCGCCAGAGCTCAAAATAGCCGTCATCAACCTCTTGGCTGCGTGGACAACAGGGCCTCTTCTCCTCGCAGCTGCTTATGTCGGTGTCAGAAATCCGCTTTAACTCGTAGGTCGACGAGGGCGGGAACACCTCTCAACACGTCGTCGACAGCTCTTCTCAAAACCTTGGCAGCCTCCTCATATGTTTCCGCTTGGTAAGATGAGAAACCGATACCGCGTCCAACTGCCTGGATGTCAAGAGGCTCGGGGAAATCAACACCTTCAACCTTTTTCTCAAAATCTGAGAAGCCTACTTCGGCCATGCTCTTCTTCACATCATACCAGCATCCGTCGTTGAAAACAGCCACTAGGATAGGCAGATGATACCATTTTGCCAAAGCCGCGGCTGCGACGGGATTGTTGAAGACGAAGCTGCCGTCGCCGAGAACAACGGCTACAAAGGCCTGTGGGTTAGCCATCTTTATTCCGAGGGATGCGCCCAGCCCCCATCCCAGAGAACCGCCCGGAGGCTCCCCGAAATAGGTTCCCGGCGTGTCGAAGACAAGGTAGTCAGGTTTTAGAGAATACTCGTTGACTATGACCGAGTTTTTTGGGAGCACTTCGCCGAGAAGGTGAGAGGCTAATCGCTTCGTCAGCGTGTTCCCGAATTTATCTTGGGTAAGGTCTTCTTCGAATGCTTTCCGCCAGTTTCTCCAATCCCTCTCAGCAGCCGCCTTTCTCTCCTCAAGCAAATCTTTCCTAACCTCTGCCGAGCCGCTCTCAAACAATTCTAGAAGCTTCTCGAGAAAAAGGGAAGTCTCTGAATAGACTGCTTCATCGAAGCCAAACCCCCAGACATTCATCCTCGTCTTTAACGGGTCGAGGCCGACTGAGACCCTGTAAACATCTGTGGGCCACTTTTCTGCAGGCAGCCAGGGGACATCCGAGTCCAGCACCAAGATACAGTCAGCCCGCCCAATCTCAGCAGGCGCGGAGAAGATGCTTGTGTTGGGGAAGTTGACGTAGTCGGCGACGGCGTAGTTAACCCGGAGACACAGCCTCTCAGCCAACCTCTTCAACAAATGGAAAGCCCTGGCATTTCTTCCAGCAGACCTCGTCAAAACAATTGGGTAGCTTGCTGTGGAGAGTTTCTCGGCGATTCTCTTGACTACTGAAGGATTTGGTGATGGCGGCTCGGAAACGATGGGCCGGCGATGTTGAACATCTTTCTCCGGCTTGGCGAGAAAATGTTCGCGGTAAATTCCGAGGTAGACAGGGCCCTGTGGAGGAGACATGGCGACCTCGGCAGCCCTCGAAACCGCTTCAGGGATCTCCGCAGTTTCGCAGACCACATAATCCCATTTGACAAACTGTCTCACCAAGCCGCGTATGTCGCGTACATCTTGGCCCCAGTGGACGCGGATTTTTCGAGACCCGCTGTATCCCTTGGACGAGTATGAAGTCACGCCCGAGATGAGGATGATGGGTATCTCAGCTGTGTATGCGTTGAAGAGGTTGGGTAACGCGTTTGCCACGCCTGGGACGGTGTGAACCATGACCGCGGAAGGCTTCTCACCTACGAGGCTGTAGCCGTATGCTGTCGAGACAGCCGTGGTCTCGCTCAGGCAGACAACCATCTCAGGCCTCTGCAGCGGGCTTAGCTGCATGTAATCCAGCAGAAGACCAGAGTACTCCGTCCCAGAGTTGATGAAAAACTTCTCGACACCGGTTTTCCTGAGAGAAACAAGCAGCAAACCCCCACCCGACAACATATCTATCCAGATTGGCTTAACAGCGTCAAAAAGTTTTCGAAAAGTTGGAATAACGTATAAAACACGCCCAATAGACATCGTGCCCGGGTTAAACAAGTTTGGTGATGCGTAGAAACGGTCGCGGGAGACGTTTCGGCTACATCATAGCCGTTTTCCTCGTTCTGCTGCTATTCAGTGGTCTTTTCATCAGTTCGTTCATAAACATCTGGCTAAACGTGATGGAGTTTGGAGACCTCTTCATCCGGCCATTCTATTTCTCGTTAATCGGCGGCCTAATCCTCTCATTCATCGCCCTTTTCCGCCTCGACTTCGTCTCACGCAAATCCCTAGTCATCTGGTCCTTGCGCACATTCCTAGTTCTAATGCGTGGCGGCTTCGCCCCACGAATTCTCGACTTTGACAGGTTCAGACTATCTCTACAGACTTTCCTCGCCTGGCAGTTCACGAAACTGCTCGCGGGCACATTCATCTTCTCCAACAGCATATTCGGAATGGCGGTGACAGCTTCTCTAAGCGGCTGGTCTATGGGGTTGGAGAATTTGCCGAGGATATTCACCCTGCCTTTCACGTCATTTGGCCCCGGAGACATAAGCGGTGCAGACGCTGTAGTCGACGCCTCCCCAGCCCTCATCATCCTCCTTCCACCGATTCTTTCAGCCATCGGCACGAGGCTGTTCCTTCTCGTAGGTATAACAAACTTGGTTAAGGTAATGGCGAAAGCTCTCGTCTCCTACGCTGAGACGGGCACGATAACGATAAAGGCTTCGACAATCGAGTTTCTCGCCAGCCTCGGGCTTGCGTGGACAGGGTTCAACCTCTTCTTCCCATCATCCATAGACTATAACACTAAGGTTTTGATACTGGCAGCTTTCGCGGCCTCGGCTGTTCTGGCTTTCTACGGCTATCTCGACCTGCGTGGAAAACGTTTTCTCAACAGTATCTGGCTGAGGCTGGGTTTGCTTGTTATAATCGGGCTCCTGACCGCGTCTGTGGTGACTGTGCAGAACACCATAGCCGACGCCCAGAAAATCGAGTATAAAGGCCCATATGTTCTGCAGGAAATTCATGTCAACCGTTTCCTCGCAGACCTCAACTTCAGGATTCTGCCCTACAACTTCAGCAAAACAACCGTTTCAGCTGCCAACGCATCAGCCATAGTAAACGCGAACAAAGACATCCTGAGTCGAGCTAGGCTATGGGACTGGGACGCGGCATTCGCCAAACTGAGGCCCGAAATAGGGCTCATACCCTATGTTGATTTCGAGGACTCCGACATTCTCAGGTTCAACGGAAGCCTTTACTGGAGCGCGTCGATGAAGCCTGTCCTACCCCCGACAGTCACACCCGCCGACGCATGGTACAACCGCCACCTCGTATACACCCACATCCCCCAAGGATTCCTGATGCTTGACGCACACCAAGGCGATATAGTGGACAGCTCAAGGTTCTTCAAAGAGAGAAGAATATACTACGGCGAGGGAGGGGCACGTAGCCTTTTCTCCAGCGACTGGGCCGCAATCATTTTGGGTAAAGATGTTTCTGACGAAATCGGTGGTGCAAGGTACAACGGAACGGGCGGTGTTAAGATAGGGCCGCCTCTCAGCTGGTTCTACGACGTAACCTTTTTCCTAAGCTACCCGGACAAGGAAATCCTCCTTCTCAGATA
Organism: Nitrososphaerota archaeon; assembly: GCA_041641305.1. Taxonomy (GTDB): domain Archaea; phylum Thermoproteota; class Nitrososphaeria_A; order Caldarchaeales; family Caldarchaeaceae; genus Caldarchaeum. The sequence goes on from JBEPYN010000002.1 coordinate 673,192, forward strand.
CCGCGATGTCCACGACAGAGTGCAGCTTCTCTTCCCATACTTCACATACATCATCAACGGCGAATATGTTGACATGTTCCCCGTCACAGATGGTGCAAGAACCTATTGGATGATGCCGCTGATAGTCAGTCTTCCTGCGGAAAACGTGCCATGGTCTAATGGCAACCCCTTTGTACGCTTCGTCGGGCTAGCCCTAGTAGATGTCTACAACGGCGAAATAGACTTAATTGTTCGTGGAGACGACATGTTTACCAAGCTGTTTGAAGCTGTTTACGCCGATAAGGTTAGCAGGGAGATGCCGCCATGGCTCCACAGCCAGATAAGATACCCCGCCGAGCTCTTCGACTACCAGACGAGGATGTTCTCCCTCTACCACATCGATGACCCAGCCATCTATATACAGGCCCGCCAATTTTATGAAATCCCCGAAGGTGTTGAGGTCTACTACGTGGTCACCAAACTTCCCAACCACAACCAGCTCGAATTCGTCGGAATACTTTCTCTCGAGCTTCGGGGCTCGAGGGGCCTAAACCTGGCGGGATACGCGGTGGTCAGAAACGATTACCCACACACTGGTGAGATGTATTTCTACAGGGTCTCCGAAGAATCTGTGACCAAGCTGCTAGGCCCCTCGGCGGCATTACAGGCTCTGCAGAGAGACCCCGACTTCCGGACGCTCAGCACGCTTCTCGCCTCCCCGCGGATAGGTGAAACAATCTTCTACGAGGTGGGCGACCACCCCGTCTACATCATCCCGGTTTACACCGCGAGAGAGGGCGAAGGCGTCGTTACACAGCTGGGAACCGTCGCGGTTGTTGGCGCGGCCTTCACCGGCTTGTACTATGTTGGTCTCGGTCAAACCGTTGAAGAGGCCTTCAGAAACTATCTCCTAAAGCTGGCGGGCGAATCCGCTCCACCTGTCTCACCCGTCGACACCCGCGAAAACCGCCTGAACCGGCTGAAGACACTTCTTCAGGAATTGGGCCTCCCGTCGGAAACACCGGAGCAGATAAACGCCAACATCGTCTACAAAACCAAAGCCCTGAACTACACCTCGGAAACAGACTTCGAAGAAATTAAAACAACTCTGACAGAGTTTGTGCAATATTGGAGGCAATACGGCGCTATTCTTGTCTACTGGGTTTCTGGAGATAGCTTATATTTAGGAGCGATTTATCAGCAGTCGGGAGTGGTCACACTCAGGTACGTGATGGTGGTGGTCGAATAGATGCAGCAAAGCAGAAACCAAGGAGGGTTCGCGGGCTTCTGGCTACTGATGCTGCTGCTGGTCGCGGTCGCAGCCGCATCCTTCTTCATACGCCTACAGCCCGGAATACTTGGCCTCGTTCTCGCCGCGATGGCTGTTCTCCTCACGCTCTATTGGGCGAAAGCCGTCAAAAACAGCCTCGGCACCTCCGCTTGGGATGATTATCTTCTCGAGCTTCGTCAGGAAGGTGATGTTTTGGATGTGACGGCTCAGGTTCCGGGGCCTGAGACAAAGGTGCGTGTAGAGCTTTTCGGGAAGAAGCTTGTTCTCATAGGTGGCATGGGTTTCAGGCGGACGGTTAAACTCCCCTTCGAGGCGATGCTGCGGGAGATTAGATACGTCAACGGGATTCTCAACGCGAGGCTTGTGAGGAGAACCGCGTCAGCAACTACTGGCTGAGACTCGCTAAAACATCGTCAACAGTTTGATGAAGCGACAAGACATAGGGTATGCGCTCCTTTCTCGCGAGCTCCACAGCCATCGTGTCAACATCCTCGACACGCCTCGGCCCATGTATGGCTATGAGCCGCGGCCTCAGCGGGAAAATCTTCGCAGCAATTATAGGCGACCGGCCTCTCTCAACATTCGTGAAAACCACCACCCTCTCGGTGCTTGCCCCCAAGAGCCTGAAAAAGTCGTAGGGCCCAAGCCTCATGATGGCCTCTATGCTGTCGACAACCGTGTATCCGAAAATCAGGGAACTATGCTGCTCCTGCCCAGCCAGCCAAACCCCCCTCAACAGCTTCACGACATCAGCCATGGTTTTGGGCGTGGTGTACTCGGACATTCCGAGGACCACGTCTGAAAGCGTCTGAACATCCGAGGCGAACTCCCGTATCTTTAAACCTCCCCGTTTCTCATCAAGCCTGATAAGCGCCTCAACATATCTGCGGATGAAATCAGTACCCGGCGACTTCCGTCTACTCTTCTCATAATCGCTCAAAACAGATGAAGAGATGTTCATCTCCTTCGCGATGCTTTTCTGGCTCAGCTCAAACAAGGTGCGCCACTTCTTCAAAACCTCTCCAGGCTTCTTAGAGAAAACAACTTCACCCGCGATGATGTTCTTCAGGTTCCTTTTCCTCGCGTCATCTATTTCTGACAATTACTGGGATGTTTATGGTTTTTTTGAATTTAAGAGTTACAGAGGCGTGGGGGCGGTGGGACTTGAACCCACGGTCTTCGGGTGTCGCCTCTTGACCAGCCTAGTTGATCTGGAGCCCGACGCCTTGGCCTTGCTCGGCTACGCCCCCTCATTAAAGCCGACACCCGCTTCCTTAAGATGGTTACTCTCACCCCAGTTTGCGGCCCATGAACCCACCAAGCTGCACGGCATACGGTCAGACAGCAACCATATACAACAATCTGAAAAAATTGTTTGAAGCCCTAGAATAAGCAGATTTGGCCGCCGGCACGCGGCTTTCGCGAGGGGTCTCCCACCTCACTAGTGCCGCGCGGATGGGGCTTAGCTTCCAGGTTCGGCTGAGTCTGGGCGTTTCCCCCATCCTATGACCGGCGCCGATTATACGGGTTTTCGGGTCTTATTTTAAGCTATGCCGAGTAGGCTCGGTGCCCGCATCAGAAACATTGCAAGCCCTACAACGGCGACCATCGTCAACAAGAACGCGAGGATGTAGGCTAGGGAGGAGAAGACGTCCCAGAACCTCGTCTTACTCAGCTTGACCATGTGCTTCACTGTTTAATGCGAGGTCAAAAGCCTTTCTTTGGACTATTTCGAGACATCGACAATGTTGTTTCGCAGGTGATGGACGAGGTCGTTGGCATTAATTTTGATTAAGGAGCTGTCGTCGCCGCCAGATGCATAAACAACTGAGTGGTTGAGGATTGATTTGTCAACATAGGTCCTAATCTGCTTGATGTGTCCGAAGGGTGGGACGCTGCCCACCGGATACCCTGTTTCCTCCAACACTTCCTCGGGCTTTGCGAGGTGAACAGGTTCATTCACCATTCGGGTGAACTTTTTCAGGTCAATCCTTTTATCGCCGGCTAAAACAACGAGATATGTTCTAGAACCTTTTAGAACGATGCTTTTGGCGATTTGGCTAAGCTCGCATCCGACTGCAGTAGCCGCCGACTCGGATGTCCGAGCCTGCTCAGGCCGCAGCACAACAAACTCAACCATCAGCCCATGCTGAGCAACGTATCGCCTCAGCCGCTCCGACAACTCATCCAATCACTGAACAGGCGGGGAAAAAACTTTGCCGAGCCAATTTCTTTTGAATGTGTATATAAAAAGGTAACCTGTACTACAAATCTCAGTGGCGGCCCGTGCTAGGTTATTAATGGCATTTAAAAGAGGGCGCGTCATGTTTCCATTGTCGGGTTATAGAAGCTTGTCTACCCTTGCTTGTATCTTGTTTTTGGCGCTCGGTGTTCTCGCTCCATTTCAGCTTGTATCCCCGGCCTCTGCACACTATGCAGGCCCTTCTCCGTCAACTTTACAAGCATACGGCAGCGCGGTCCTCGACTTGAGTATAGACGCGGGATACTCGTGTATCAAGTATCCTCAAACCCCTCCGCATGCCTTCATAATATGTGAGATGAACGACCAGCTCTATGACTACTATTTCTGGGCTGTTTACGACCCAACCTTCAGCGAAAACGATAACGGAGGCATTTTGTTCGACAACAATCACAACGGTGTTGTAGAACAGTGCCAGGTGGTTGAAGACGCGTTGTATTATGTAGTTAGAAATAATAACTTGGTGGGGCGAGATGCACATTACTGCTTTCAGTCACCTATGCCTCAGCTTCCTCCAGCCTTTGCTGACGCAAGTTTAGACGTGATGGGTTTATGTCAGTATGATTCCACCCCTTCGCCTCTACTCCAGCTTCAAGGTCCTGCATACATTTGTGAGGTGCGGAAACCAATGAACAGCGGCGATATCGAAGACTATGCGCTATCCCCAGGTAGTACGGTTGGCTGGTGCTCTTTCCATTTCGACAACGGAGCAAACTCTATGTTTGAGTATCCTGTGGACTGCTACAGCAGGGCCCGTGGCCAGGTTCAGGGAGGAGGAGATGCAGGGAATTATGGACACGTGGTGAAGCTGACAAACCAGCAAACAACAACCACAACACAAACCATCTCGACCTCGACAACCCAAAGTCTTCCAACCGACTGTAGTTGCGCAATAGATTTGAGCACAGGCTCGATAAATTTCACCGCAAAATCTGCGGGGAGCCAGGAGAATCCGGCTTTTTCACCGTTTGACTGGTGGCTGAGGATGCCTAACGGAACTTTGGTGAAACCATGGGTTGTCAACAACGCTGGGCCCTGGGCCTCGGCGCCGGCGGGGAGTATGTGGCTTTCGCCCTACATAGACAGCGCCAACTATCCTGCGTCGGACGCGCCAGCCGACACAAACTTCACCTACAGCATAATTTTCACAGCTCCTTCGCCTGGGGTAATTTACCTTAGAGCGGCGTCAGACGATCCGTCATGGTTCTACTTAGACGGCGTCTATCTCGGTGTCAATGTCCTGGGTTATGCACTTTATCCACAGCCTCAGCCATCTTGGTGGGTGATTCCTGTGACACAGTCGGGGATACATAACCTGACGGCCGTCGTCTTCAACCAGCCGGGCGGAACTCCAACGGGTTTACTGGTAGATGCGAGATTCTGTGCAAGAGGCGAGGCAGTTTCAACGGTTACATCCACTGCGGCAACAACGGTCACAGCCACGACAACCATAGGCACAACATCGACAATAACATCTCCGGTCACAACAACTGTCACATCCACCATCTTGTCCACGTCAACTGTCACCACAACCCAGACAACCACTCAGCAAACCGTTTCAACAACAACCACCATATCAACGCTCACAACAATCTCGGCTACAACCGAGACAACTAAGGTAACAATAACAGCCACCTCGACAATCATAGTCATAGACCCCTTGCTGGAGATAAAGCTGGACATAGCGCTGCCTCTTCTCGGAGCAATACTGGCACTACTTACATTAATGTATCTCAAATGCTGCAAGAAGAAGTTGCACGGCGGCAAAGGTCAGGGCTCGCCTAAAGAGGGTGACGATGATTCAAGAGGAAGCAGAGGAGAAGAAGACAGCGGTCAGAAGTCGAGGAAACATGGCGAAATCGAGGAGCTTGTGATAAAGACTAAATCCACTCCACCGTAACGTTTAAAAGCTACGCAAAAGATGTTAATATTGCCCCGGTCGAGAAGGCGGCTCCGACCGGACCGATAAAGGGAGAGACACTCCCACGGGTTGATGGTTCGGCCTCCTACCAGGGGCATAAAATGAGGACCTGAAAAACTCACCGTTCAGGTCTTAACACGGGCCAAGCCCCCACAAAACTCCTCCGCAGCCGTACACCCAGGCACGACTCCGGTTGATCCTGCCGGACCTCACTGCTATCGGGGGGAGACTAAGCCATGCAAGTCAAGGCCCATAGCCACCTGTGGGCCTGGCGTACGGCTCAGTAACACGTGGCCAACCTACCCTGAGGAGGCGGATAACACCGGGAAACTGGTGTATAAACCGCCATAGGTGAGAGGATCTGGAATGACCTCTCGCCGAAAGATGCACACGGGGACGCCTGTGTGCATGCCTCAGGATGGGGCTGCGGCCCATCAGGTAGTTGGTGGGGTAACGGCCCACCAAGCCTATAACGGGTACGGGCCCTGAGAGGGGGAGCCCGGAGATGGACTCTGAGACAAGAGTCCAGGCCCTACGGGGCGCAGCAGGCGCGAAACCTCCGCAATGCGCTCACGCGTGACGGGGTCACCCCGAGTGCCACCCTCGTGGTGGCTTTTGCGCAGTGTAAACAGCTGCGCGAATAAGCGGGGGGCAAGACGGGTGTCAGCCGCCGCGGTAATACCCGCTCCGCGAGTGGTGAGGACTATTACTGGGCTTAAAGCGTCCGTAGCCGGCTCGGCGTGCTCCGCGTTAAATCCAGCAGCCTAACTGCTGGGCCGCGCGGAAGACTGCCGGGCTTGGGGGTGGGAGAGGGCAGCGGTATTCCCGGGGTAGGGGTAAAATCCACTGATCCCGGGAGGACCACCAGTGGCGAAGGCGGCTGCCCAGAACACGCCCGACGGTGAGGGACGAAAGCTGGGGGAGCGATCGGGATTAGATACCCCGGTAGTCCCAGCCGTAAACGATGCGGGCTTGGCGTCGGAGCGGCTACGAGCCGTTCCGGTGCAGAAGGGAAACCATTAAGCCCGCCGCCTGGGGAGTACGGCCGCAAGGCTGAAACTTAAAGGAATGGAGGATGATCTGGGTAGGGGGCGCATGCGTAGACATATGATGATGTTTGTTATGCTATCGGTGCTCTCCGCGATGGAAGCATAGAGATACGCTTAAGCAAGAACTATGAAATAAGATATAATCAACGTTATCTATCATTTGACCAAGTAAATTATGAAGCACTAAATTTCATTCGCTCTATATTGTTGAAGCTTAACTTTAACCCTACTAACAGAGAAATGTTGGCAGTTTCGACTCACGCGAAAAAAAGGAAATTATCAGATATGCAGGGGAAATATCCTCCCGGCATCCAGATAAGCAATCCCGCATGCGCTCTCCAACCCAGCTTCTCCTCCCCTGAATTGGCGGGGGAGCACCACAAGGGGTGGACGTTGCGGCTTAATTGGAGTCAACGCCGGAAAGAGGGGTTCCAGCAGCAAGGATTATTACCTTAAAATTCGCTACAATTGAAAAGGATGGGCGTGTATGACGAGTGTTTTAGAAACAGGGAGCTGGCTGCCAAAGTATTGCTTCCTTTGATAGAATTCGAATTTGGATTAATTGCAGACGATAAACCTACATTAGTTCAATCCAAAGACAATTTGAAACAGATAAGGAAGGTATTCGAAATATGCAAAAGACATGGGTGGACAACTTCGAAACATATCTCGTATAAGGGAGGAAATCCATACTTTAGGATAAACATGGCGGGATTTCGTGAGATATACAAGATTGCGGGGCCCTTTGCAGATGCCAAGAAGGATAGATGGGCTCAGCTGCTCCTTGAGCGTAGTGGAAAAAAGGGCGGCTACAGGGGTGATAAGCTATCAACGGAAGAAAGATTGATGGCTGTCTTCAAGAGATGCCCCGATGAAAAATGGAAAATTGAAGAATTATGTCTTGAATTGAGGTTACTTCCCGGAACTGTCAGGGCAGCTCTACGCAACTTGGAAAAGTTGCAAATCATTAGGAAAATCAGATTAGGTAGATCATATCTTTACATGCTTGCTGCTGTTTAACCCCTCCCGGATACCTTACCGGGGGCGACAGCAGGATGATGGCCAGGTTGAAGGCCTTGCCGGACGAGCTGAGAGGAGGTGCATGGCCGTCGCCAGTGCGTGCCGTGAGGTGTCCTGTTAATTCAGGCAACGGACGAGACCCGTGCCTCCAGTTGCGACCGGGCCGGAAGGCGCCGAGCACTCTGGAGGGACTGCCCCGGAAACGGGGAGGAAGGAGCGGGCTACGGCAGGTCAGTATAGGAGGGCTGACGGGTCATATCCCTTATCTTTGTATGCAAGTTTATCAATGCCTCAACTAATGCTTCTTCTATGAATACAATGGCCTACATCGCTGGGCTTGTAGCAGCCGATGGGAACGTTGCAGCAGATGAACCTTATTTTTACGTGTCAAGTAAAGAAAAATCCGATCTGGAAAACTTTGTTGCACCGCTGGTTGAAAGAATTCTAGGTAGGAAGGCGACATTGTTCTATGATAGATGCGCATCGGTGTACAAGTTGAAGGTGTACAGCCGGAATTTATGGACCAGACTTGTACAAGATTATAAAATACCTCCCGGTGAAAAGGCTTCGATAATAACTCCGCCAACATTTCTGAACGCTGACGATGAGGCAGCTTATATCCGTGGATGGTTCGATGGAGAAGGGTGGTGCGAAACATTGATTGTACGGAGCTTACATCATGTGTACAAATACCCTAGGATTGGTTTCAAAGTCAAAAGTCTAGCCATACGCGACTACATCTGGCTGGTGCTCTACAAGTTAGATGTAAAACCCAGCTGCTATTCTAGGGCTGATGGCAGTTTTGGGATTTGGATAAACGGTGTAACTCGTTGCCGTGGTTTTAGGGAAAAAATTGGGTTTGGATATCCCAGTAAAAGAAGAGCCTTGGAGAGATTACTTGATGAATGTGTTTATTGACCCGTACCAGCCTCCGCTGAAGCCCCGAATCCCCCGGGCCGCACGCGACGTTCAATGGTGGGGACAGTGGGCTGCGACCCCGAAAGGGGAAGCCAATCCCTAAACCCCACCTCAGTAGGGATCGAGGGTTGCAACTCGCCCTCGTGAACGCGGAATCCCTAGTAACCGCCCGTTAACACCGGGCGGTGAATACGTCCCCGCTCCTTGCACACACTGCCCGTCGCTGCACCCGAGCTGGAACTGGGCGAGGGCCAGTCGCGTTGGCTGGTTCGAGCCCGGTTCTGGTGAGGGGGCAGAAGTCGTAACAAGGTGGCCGCACGGGAACGTGTGGCCGGATCACCTCCCTGTACCGTACTCCTGCCTGGGTGGCTTCGGAGGATGTGGAAAGGGCTTGGCCCGTTTTGTTTCTTTTTATGTTGGCTTTTTTGGTTTAGTGTGGGGTGTTTGGTTGAGGGCTGCGGTGTTTCATGGTCCCGGCGATCTTCGTGTGATGGATGTTGAGAAACCTTCTCCCGGAAGAGGCGAGGTGCTGGTTAGAACGTTTGTGACGCTTACGTGTGGAACGGATTTGAAGATGTTTCTCCGCGGCCATCCCTATGCGAGGCCTCCTGTGATAATGGGGCATGAGTTCGCGGGAGTGGTTGTCGAGGTGGGTGAGGAGGTTGAATGGGTGAACGTGGGTGACGAGGTTGTCGCAGCAAACTCCGCCCCATGCGGCTACTGCATATACTGCAAGCTCGGCCGCTTCAACCTCTGCGAAAACCTCGGCGAAACAATCATCGGGTTCAGCGTCGACGGCGCATACGCGGAATACATCAAGCTCCCACGCCGCATAGTCACATTCAACCTCTACAAGCTGCCCAGAGGCCTTGAGCCACGTGTCGCAGCGTTGCTTGAGCCGCTGGCCTGTGTTGTGAGGGGGCAGAGGCTCATAAACATCGACGTGGGAGATGCTGTGGCGGTTGTGGGCGCCGGCCCCATCGGCTTGCTTCACATGATGCTGGCCAGGTTGTCGGGTGCGCGGAAGGTGATTGTCCTCGACGTCAACTGGAACAGGCTGCGCTTCGCCTCCGAGCTTGGAGCAGACCTTGTCATCAACAGCGGCGAAGAAGACGCGAGAAAACGTGTTTTCGATGAGACGGGTGGAATAGGCGCAGACGTCGTGATCGAGGCTGTGGGCTTGCCTGAGACATGGGAGACGGCGTTGAAGCTTGTCAGGAAAGGCGGCACCGTGCTCTTCTTCGGCGGCCCACCAGCCGGCACAAAGTTGACAGCAGACACGCACATCATCCACTACGGCGAGCTCAGCCTCCACGGCTCCTTCCACCACACACCCCAAGACGTTGTAAGAGCCCTCAGGCTCCTCGAGTCACGCAGACTACCCTTCGAAAAGCTGGTCACAGGCGAGGCACGTATCGAGGAGATTCACAGGGTTTTTGAGGAGCTTAGGCAGGGCAGGCACATCAAGGTCGCCATCAAAACCTAACTCTCGATAACAACTTTGAGGCTTGCCCCGGCGTCACGCGCCTTCTCAAAAGCTTCGACAGCCTCTTCAATCGGGTAGACATGTGTTATAAGGTGTTTTAGTGAGAAAACTTCCTGGGCGAGCATTTTGAGCACCGTGTTTGTCTCGGTCTCGGTGGTGGAGTAGCTTGTCACTATGTTTTTCTCCTCGATGAAGAGCCTGCTGAAGTCGACCTCTGTTTTCTCGCCTTTCTCGGGTGCGCCGAAGAGTAGGAGTGTTCCGCCGTTGCGTAGACTGTCGAGGGCTGTTGAGAGTGGTTTGTAGGCGGGTGTTGCGAGGACCGCTATGTCGACGCCGAGGCCATCGGTCAACTCCCTACATTTCTTCGCAAAGTCTGTGTCGAACGGGTTCACGGCGACGTCCGCACCGTTTTCCAGGGCCTTGGTTCTCCTGAATACGGAGAGCTCGGAGACAGCGACCACAGGAGCTCCAAAGGCCTTGGCCATGACTATGAAGATGGAGCCCGTCGGCCCCGCTCCAACGAGTGAGAGAGTTTTTCCAGCCCTGAAACCCGCTCTCCTCAACGCCCGTAACACACACGCCGCAGGCTCGATGAACACAGCCTCTTCCCACTCCAAGGCATCCGGCAACCGGAGCACAGCACCCCTCTCCACGTTGACACGCGGAACTCTGAAAAACTCGGCGAAGCCACATGGCTCTATGCTTGTCTTCAAAAAAAGCGGACACATGGTTGGAGAGCCTTCTCTGCAGTAGTAGCATTTTCCGCAGGAGACATGATGGTGGACAAAAACTCTGTCACCTTTCTCGAAGCCCTCAGCCCGCGACTCTGCGACGATGCCTACAACCTCGTGGCCAAGCATCGGCGGCGTCAAGGGCCTTCCAAAAGCCTTCTCAAGATCTGTGCCATCTACACCGCACATCCGCATCTCGACAAGCAGCTCACCCTCGCCAACCTCTGGTACATCGACGTCAACAACCTCCACACCTCCTCCGGCCCTAACCTTGACAGCCTTCACACAAACCCCCGCCAATCATGTGGCTAAATGTTTTACCACCAGCCAATCTTGTCGAGAAGGCCCTTGGCCCTTGCGCGTCCAACTGCCCGTTTGAAAACATAGTATCCGAGGGCGGCCCATAGAATGGATGCGAGGTAGGCGGCGGCCATGTTGTGTGCTGTGGGTAGTCCTAGGGCGTTGCGGAGTGTGTTGAGGGCTTGGTTCGTGGGGAGAATGTAGGACAGCGGCTCGGCGAGGGGGCTTAGGCGCTGCACGGGGAAGATGATGTCGCCCAGCAGGTAGAGGAGGCCGAGGAAATAGTAGGTCAGGCTCCACTGCAACTTATTGGTCAAAAGGTTAATCGAGGGCAGCATGTAGAAGAGGCCGAATGAGCCTATGTACATCGCCCCGAGAGCCAGCAAAAACTCTCCCAAATTCTCCAGCCTAAGCGGCATGCTGTAGCCAATCCCCCAGACGAGTAACGCATAGGCGGCCGCGAAGGAGCTTAGGGTCGAGAAGAGTGATATGCCAGCTACTGCGATGAACCTGCCGAGGAAATAGATGCTGAGAGACGAGGTTGTAATGTAGATGCTTTTCATGACGCCGTAGCGTTCTCTATCCTGTGAGACGATGGTGCCGCCTGTCTCGGCCGCAAAGATGTATGGTGTGAAGAAAGCTGTTCCGACAAAGATGTAGGCTAGGTAGTTTGGGTCGACGGGTTTGCCTGTGAAGTTCATTCCGACGAGGTACAGTAGCGGGAAGAGAAGCGTTGACGCGAGGGGCCTGATTATCTGGAGGCCTATGAAGATGGTTGGCTCGGTCCAGTTGCTCTCGACCTCCCAGCCCACCCATGCGGAGGACCACAGGGCCCTGACAAGTTTTCTCACATCCATCTCAGGCTCAGCCTCCCCTCTCTCCTGCCGAGGTTCTCCATGAAAATCAGAACACGCCAAGCCAACGGTATCAGCACCAGCGTCAAGGCAAGCAGCACATAGATGTGGAGCATGATTTGCTGAACATTTTCGCCAAGTATGATTGTCCGCCTCAGCCCATCAATCCCGAACGTGAGAGGTATCAGCGATACGAGAAATTGGAGAATGGCTGGGAAGGGCGAGTATCGGCCTATAGTGGGGAAGTAGAGTCCTGAGAGGAGGTAGACAGGCTCGCTGAGGATGTCGTTGAGCTGGTATGCTCCCCTGCCGTAGAGCATGTAGAGAGATGACATGAGCATGCCGAGGCCATACAGGGCTGTAAGCGTGAGGACGAAGATGAGGAAAACTGCCAACGGGTCACCGACATTCACCGGGACGCGGAGAACAAAGGTGGCGAGGAGAAATATGAGCAGGGCCCTGATGGATGTGTTGATTATTGAGCCGAGGGACATGCCGAGGAGGATTGACATTTTCGAGATGGGTGCGATGATGTAGAGGTCGAGGTTTCCGCTCTCCTTCTCCCAGTAGAGCTGGCTCGCCATCAGCCAGAGGACGTTATCCCAGAAAGCCATCATAGCCCCGCCCAAGACCGCGAAGCCAGCCAGCTCCTCGCTCCCCGAAACCCGGTAAAGCGTCGCCGCCGCAAAAACAACCAGCAAAGGTATCACTGACTCTGTCAAAACCCACTCAGGCTCTCTGAACTGGCTCCTGACACGCACATATGTCCGCGCGTATGCGGCCTTTAGGTTATGCCTCAAATTCTGAAACAAACTCACCACCTCCCACAAGCTTGACGTAGACATCTTCGAAGGAGGGCATGGCTTTGATGAGGGAGAGAACCTTGCCGCCGCGTGAGGTTATGTGTTCGACGAGCTCCGCTGCCTCCTCCCAGTCGTTGACCACCACACGGATACGGTAAATGTTTGTGGCCGGGTCGTGCGTCTTGTAGGCGCCCGTCAGCAGGTCCAACACCTTCTCAGCATCTGTCGGCAGCCACACCTCCATCACAGCCACCGTCTTTCCCGCAACGAGGCTTCGCAGCTCAGCAGGCGTCCCCTCAGCGACTACGCGGCCCTTGTTGAGCACAGCCACCCGCGAACACATCTCCTCAACCTCAGCCATGTAGTGGCTGGTGAGGATAACGGTCCGCTCGCTGTCACCACTCACCCAGTCCTTGATAAGCCTCCTAATCCTCCGGGCTGAAACAGCGTCGAGACCTATGGTCGGCTCGTCTAGAAAAAGCACCAGAGGCTCGTTCACAAGGCCGCGGGCGAGATTCATCCTCTGCCTATACCCTGTTGAGAGGTTGCGGAGAAGCTCGTTCTCCACCTCCTTCAACCCAACCTCCTCAATCAACCTGCTGATTCTCTCCCGAGCTGTCTGCTTGTCCAAGCCGTAGAGCATCGAGTAGAACCAGAGGTTCTCCCGCACCGTTATCAAGCCGTAGCCCGGTGTATCCGCTCCCGAAACCAAGTTGAGCAACGGCCGAATCTTCGACGCTTCCTTTGAGACATCGTAGCCGTATACATATGCTTGGCCCGTCGTAGGGAGGAGGAGCGTCGTGAGGATTTTGACGAGCGTGGTTTTGCCGGCGCCATTCGGCCCAAGCAGCCCATATATCTGTCCCTTCTCGATCCTGAGGTTGACGTCCTCAAGCGCCTGCACAACCGTTCCGCGGTTTCTGAAAACTCTCCCAAGATTAACAGTCTCAGCTGCGAAGACCATAGCATATCACCGTCAGCTCATTAAACCAGCCGAGTATTCAACTTGAGGCTGGCACCCATTTGGAATGAGTTTAAATAATTAGATGAAGTAGCTGGTCACAAACATGAGTACTGTTCGGGGTAAGATTATCTGGGTTGCGGGGCCTGCAGTGAAAGCCGACGGCATGATGGGCGCGAAGATGTATGAAACAGTCTATGTTGGTGAAGAGAGGCTGATTGGCGAGATTATCAAGCTCACGGGAGATGTCGCGTTTATACAGGTTTACGAGAACACGAGCGGGCTGAGGCCCGGCGAACCCGTGGAATCAACTGGTTCGCCGCTATCAGTTTCGCTGGGCCCTGGCATGCTCGGCAGCATCTACGACGGTGTTCAGAGACCTCTTGACGCAATAGGAAAAATCTCAACAGGCTTCATCAAGAGAGGAATCAAAGTTGATCCTCTGCCACGGGATAAGAAGTGGAAGTTCACGCCTGTTGCGAAGAAGGGCGAAGAGCTTGGTCCGGGAGACATCATAGGTGAGGTGCCTGAAACACCTCTCGTGATAAGCAAGATAATGGTGCCGCCCAACGCGAAGCGAGGCAAACTAACATACGTCGCTCCTGAGGGCGAGTACACCATCGAGGACACGGTGGCTACTCTCGAGACCAGAGAAGGGTCCACAGACCTCCGGCTCTACCATAACTGGCCAGTTAGAAGAGCGAGGCCTTTCAACAGAAGGCTTGACCCCGAGGTGCCAACCATAACGGGGCAACGTGTTCTCGACACCTTCTTCCCAATCTCCAAGGGCGGGACAGCCTGCATACCCGGAGCCTTCGGAACGGGAAAAACCGTCACGCTTCACCAGCTCGCAAAATGGAGCGACACAAAAGTCATTTTCCATGTCGGATGCGGAGAACGCGGCAACGAGGAGTCAGAAGTTTTGACAGAGTTTCCGCATCTAAGAGACCCGGCGACAGGGAGGCCGCTCATGGAGAGAACAGTACTCATCGCCAACACGAGCAACATGCCTGTGGCGGCTCGTGAAGCCAGCATCTACACAGGCGTAACCATGGCAGAATATTTCAGGGACATGGGCTACGATGTTCTGCTTGTAGCGGATTCGACAAGCCGCTGGGCGGAGGCCCTCCGCGAAATCAGCGGAAGGCTTGAGGAGATGCCTGCCGAGGAGGGTTATCCCAGCTACCTCGCGAGCAGGCTGGCGGAGTTCTATGAACGGGCTGGACGTGTGGTCACGCTTGGGAACCCCGAGAGGATAGGGAGCGTAACGCTTGTGGGTGCAGTAAGTCCGCCGGGCGGAGACTTCACAGAGCCCGTCACAACACACACCATGAGGTTTATCAGAACCTTCTGGGCCCTCGACGCAAACCTCGCATACACACGCCACTACCCGGCGATCAACTGGATCACCAGCTACTCGGGCTATGTTGAGACTGTGCGCAAGTGGTGGGCTGAGAATGTTACGGTGGACTGGTTTGAGCAGCGTTACCAGGCTTATCGGCTTCTCCAGAGAGAGGCTGATTTGCTTGAGCTTGTTAGACTGCTTGGGCCCGAGGCGTTGCCGGATGAGGAGAAGCTCATCATAGATGTGGCGCGTATGATTCGTGAAGGTTTTCTGCAGCAGAGCGCGTACGACGAGGTTGACGCCTACTGTCCGCCGCCGAAACAGTACAAGCTGCTCAGGCTATTCGTCATGTTCCACAAGCTCGCCGAGGAAGCGTTGAGGAAAGGAGTGGCCCTGAAGGATATACGCTCGCTCCCCATAATCTCGAAGCTCATCAGGGCAAAGTATGAGGTTCCGAATGATAGGCTGGAGCTTTTGGATGAGCTTGAGAAGGTTATGGTGGATGCGTTTGAGAAGCTGGTGTATGGGGAGAAGGTGGAGGTGAAGGCGTGATGGCTGCTGAGAAAAGCGGTGTGGAGTATCTCTCTATTCAGGAGATTAAGGGCCCGTTGATGGTTGTCGGCGGAGTTTCAGGCGTTGGCTACGATGAGTTGGTCGAGGTCGAGACCGTTGACGGAGAGCGGAGGCTTGGCAGGGTAATCGAGGTGAGTGAGGGCCGCGCCGTTGTGCAGGTCTTCGAGGGCACGCAGGGTCTCGGGATAGCGGGGACGAAAGCACGTTTCCTCGGCAGAACCATGGAGACACCTGTATCGACCGAGATGCTTGGCCGCGTTTTCGACGGATTGGGCAGGCCCATAGACGGCTTACCCGACCCCATAGCGGAGGACGTGCTCGACGTCAACGGCGAGCCGATCAACCCCGAGCAACGCGAATACCCCTCAGACTTCATCCAAACAGGAATATCTGCGATAGACGGAATGAACAGCCTCGTCCGAGGCCAGAAGCTTCCCATCTTCTCGGGAGCAGGACTGCCCCACAACATGCTCGCGGCACAGATAGCGAGACAGGCAACCGTCCCAGGCAAGGAGGAGGAGTTCGCCGTAATCTTCGCGGCGGTCGGTGTCCAGAACGACGAAGCCCGCTACTTCAGAAGAAGCCTCGAGGAAAGCGGCGCCATCAAACGCAGCGCCCTCTTCCTCAACCTCGCCGACGACCCAGCCATCGAACGAATAGTCACACCCCGTATAGCGCTAACCCTGGCCGAATACCTCGCCTTCAAACAGGGATACCATGTACTCGTCATCATAACAGACATCACAAACTATGCCGAGGCTTTGCGTGAGGTTAGTGCGGCCCGTGAGGAGGTTCCCGGCCGAAAAGGTTATCCGGGCTACATGTACACAGACCTTGCGTCGCTGTATGAGAGGGCTGGGAGGATTAAGGGCCTTAAGGGCAGCCTCACCCAAATGCCCATCCTCAGCATGCCCAGCGACGACATCACCCATCCAATACCGGACCTAACAGGCTACATCACCGAAGGCCAGATAGTTCTCTCACGCGACCTTTACAGGAAAGGCATCTACCCGCCCATCAACGTCTTGATGAGCCTCAGCAGGCTTATGGGCCCCGGCATCATTTCGCAGAAGAAGACGAGAGCAGATCACGGAGACGTCAGCAACCAGCTATACGCGGCATACGCCAGAGCCGTTCAGCTCCGCTCCCTCGCAGAAATCGTCGGAAAATCAGGCCTCTCCGAAACAGACCTCAAGTACCTCGAGTTCGGCGACTTGTTTGAGCAGCGTTTCCTCCGCCAGGGCCCCAACGAGAACCGCACCCTCGACCAGACCCTCGAAATCGCGTGGGACATCCTCTCAAGCCTGCCTGAGACCGAGCTGACCAAAATCAAGGAGGAGCACATCCGTAAACACTATCGGCAAAGGACATCTTAGGTTGCCCCGCGACAGAAGATGGCTGCTTCTCTCATGGTTATTCGTCGACAGAATAGTCTACACCCTTAACTGGCTCGCAATCTCCCCCGCCCAACCCTTTCTCGCAAAAGAGCTGAACATCGGCCTCAGCGCGCTCGGAATACTCGGCACAGTTTTTCTCCTCGGTGTAGCTATTTTCCAGCTTCCCGCGGCGATTTTGGCCGCGCGTTATGGGGCAAAGAAGATAGCGTTGCTCGGGCTTTTTCTCTCCTCGTTTTTCGCGGGGTTGTGTGGCCTGGCCCCGGCTTTTGAGCATCTCCTAGTTCTCCGTTTCTTGACGGGTGTGTTTCTCAGTTTCTTCTTCGGGCCCGGCATCACGTTCTTCGCCCCTCTTTTCAGCACACGTGAAAGAGGAACAGCTGTCGGCGTCTATAACGCGGGTTTTCACACGGGGACGTTGGTGACGCTCGGTGTGTGGCCCACGGTGATGAGCCTGTATGGGTGGAGGCTTGGTTTACTTATTCCCGGTGTGGCTGGACTGTTGCTGGCTTTTGCTACTTACAGGGTGTCGAGATGGGTGGAAGACTCTGTTGACCCACATGGAATACATGTCTCAGCTATCGGAAACAGGTTTGTTCTCTACTCTGCCCTCGGACTGGGGTTCGCTGGAGCCGCATGGTATCCGTTGACACAGTTCGGCATCCTATACCTAACAAGCGAGGCCAAGCTTGATGTGGGTGTTGCGGGTGCTATGGTTTCTGTGCTCTCACTGGGCAGTGTTGTTGGAGCACCGCTTTCCGGAAGGCTGTATGACAGGGCCCGAGACCGTAAGCGCCTCCTCTATCTCCTCAACCTATTCAACTCACTCTCCCTCGCGGCCTTCGCGCTCAGCCCCGTCCAAGCCATCATACCCATCGTTTTCCTAACAGGCCTCTTCTACACAGCCTCCAACAACCTCTACTATGTCACACCCATGATGGTTGTCAACCAGTCGGAGATCGCGGTAACCGTTGCAACCGTGAACATGGTGCATCTTTTCGCGGCCTCGGCCTTTCCGTATGTGTTTTCGGCTGTGGCTGAGGGCTGGGGATATTTCGCGGGATGGATGATGATGGTTTTTGTTAGTTTGTTGGCGGTGTTGTGTGTTTGGCGGATGAGGTTTTAACCACTATGTAGTGGTGAAAGGGTTAAATAAAAACAACCACATCAAACAAACATGAACATCTTCGAGGAAGCCGAGGAGATAATGGAGAACGCCTTGGTCTCCTCCCTAAGCGTTGTAACACCCTCGGGGGAGGTGTTGACCAACCCGATGCTCCCCCTCTACAGCCGCAAACGCAAAAAACTCTACATGACATCCAGCATACTCTTCAGCAAGAAAATCAACTACATCAAAAAGAACCCAAGGGTCGGCGTGCTATTCAGCGGCCGACCATTCATCAAAACACCGAGATACTCCGCTCTCCACGTAAAAGGCGACGCAAAAGTCTACGAGGAAAACCTTCACAACGGCTGGGAATGGCTTGTGGAGCTATGGCGCGCCAAAGAACCATACATAGAGGCCTTCATCAAGCAGAGGGTTGCTCTGCCTCTTTTCTGGGAAAGAGCGGTGATCGAGATAGAGCCGAGAGAGATGCTGCTGTGGCCTGATGGCGATTTGTCTAAGGAGCCGCTGAGGTGGAGAGCATGAGCCTCGCAGCGGAGATCGAGAAATACAGTGACGTAGTCGTCTCCTACCTAGACGAAGACGGCTACCCGATGAGCTTCTCCACAACCGCGAGACAGAGCGACGGCAAACTCATCCTCGAAAAACCCCCACACATAAGCCCGCCCAAGAAAATAACAGTACTCCTAAACCACATAACCCCCCTCCCAACAGGAGGCTACACCGACAGAAGATACGTGATGATGAAGGGAGAGGCAGAGGCCGACGGCAACACAATAATCTTCAAGCCAACCAAGCAGTATGGCTGGGACGAGAAAACTAAACCATTTTTCCAATACTGTGAAGAAAGGGTTCCACAGGCGAAGAGTTATGTGACACGGTTGAGCGAGGCTTTGGGCAAGCAGGTCAAGCCTCGTCTCCCAACCCTCCAGCTCCTCTTCAGAGCGACACGGTTCCCATTCCTCACAGCAACCGCGGCACCCGTCCTCATGGGCGTAGGCACAGCAGCCTACCTCGGATACTTCGACCCACTCCTTTTCATCCTAACCCTGATAGGCGCGAGCCTGATACATCTCGCCCTCAACATGACCAACGACTACTACGACACAAAACTCGGAGCAGACCCCGCCAACATAACTCCAACACCCTTCAGCGGAGGCTCCCGAATACTTCACTACGGCCTAATGACACCGCGTCAACTACTATTACTAATCATACTCTTCTACGGCGCCGGCATAGCGATAGGCCTTTACCTCGCTTTTCTCAGGGGCCTCATCCCGATTCTGACGGTGATGGCAACAGGTGTCCTGATAAGCATCTTCTACACGGCTCCGCCTCTCAAGCTCGCCTACAGAGGTTTGGGCGAGGCCGCTGTCGGCATCGGCTTCGGACCAATAATCGTCCTCGGCAGCCACTATGTCCAGACACAGTTCTTCTCTCTCGAGGCCCTCGTCGCATCGATACCCATAGGCATACTCATCATGCTCATTCTCTACGTCAACGAAATACCCGACGCACCATATGACAAAGCCGCCGGCAAACTCACATTGGTTACACGTCTCTCAAAAAAGGGCATGCTCAGAGGATACAAGGCATCTCTCGCGGCCGTCTACGTCGTGATGGTTGCAGCCGTATTGTTGAGGCTTGCTCCGCCAACAACCCTGATAGCCCTCGCAACAATCCCGAAAGCCGTCGCAACAGTTAGAAACGTTGCCCAGACATACGGCAACCCCTACCTAATGATTCCAGCCCTCGCCTCAAACATCAACGTCGCCACATTCACGGGACTTCTACACGCCGCAGGCTTCTTCCTCTGGGCGCTGATAAGCTACGTGATGGGCTAAATCTATAAATCATATTGTTTGCAGACATTTTCTATGGTTAAGAAAACTAGAGCAGGTAAACCCTCTTATGTAGGAACACTGCGTGGAAAAGATTTCCTCAACACCAACGACTTCACTCAGGAGCAGATTAACAACATTCTGAAGGCTGCTCGAGACCTGCGAGAAAAATTCCGGGCAAGGAAACCAACAGAGTATCTCAAGGGCCAGACGCTTTTCATGCTCTTCTACAACCGCTCCCTCCGCACGCGCAACAGCTTCGAGGCAGGCATCTATCAGCTGGGTGGTCACGCACATTTTCTCAGCCCATCAGACGTCTACACGCCCACGCTGCCAGAAGACATGATACCATATCAGACAGAATCCATAGCTGACGTGGCCCGTGTTCTCAGCACATACGGCGACGCCATCGCCGTCAGGATTTACGGCGACGCTGCGAAGTGGCACATCGGCAGGGGTCACCGGGTCATCCAAGAGTTCGCGAAATGGGCCACAATACCTGTCCTCAACATGGAGGATGACATATACCACCCGTTCCAAGCCCTCGCAGATATGATGGCTATACAGGATGTGGCCCCCAAGCCTCGGGGCAGGAAATTCGTCGTCTCCTACGCTTACTCAGGCGGCTTGAAGCCCCTCGCCGTGCCCCAGAGCTGCATACTCATAGGCACACAGTTCGCCATGGATGTCGTGCTCGCTCATCCACCGGGCTTCGAGCTCGAGGACCACGTCATAGAAGCATGCAGAAAAAACGTGGAACAATACGGCGGCTCCTTCACCATCACACATGACATGAAAGAAGCCTTCGAGGGAGCTGACTTTGTCTATCCAAAAGCCTGGTCGCCGCGGAAGTTCTTCCCACCATATAACTCGGCCGTGGACAAGGAGGGGGCCATGAAGTATCAGGACCAGTTCAAGAGCTGGATATGCACACCCGAGCTCATGGATTTGACCAACAGAGGTAAGTATATGCACTGCGGCCCCGCCGACAGAGGTCAGGAGGTTGTTGACGAGGTCATAGACAGCCCCAGCTACTCGCTCTACTTCCAGCAGGCGGAGAACAGGCTGCATGTCCAGAAGGCGGTTATGTCGATGACGATGGGGAGAAGATGAGAACCGGCGAAGACATCCTCGACCTCATAGGCAACACGCCGCTGCTACGTCTCCGCCAAATAGAGAAACAACATGGGGTGGATGCCGAGATATGGGCTAAGCTCGAGTTCTACAACCCATCCGGCAGCCTAAAAGACCGCATATACCGCGAGATGATAACGAAAGCCATCGAGAGGGGCGACCTGAGGCCCGGCATGGAGATTCTCGAGGTCTCGACAGGCAACGCGGGGATCGCATGCACCTTTGTCGGCACACATCTTGGTTACAAGGTTACCATCGTAATGCCCGAGGGAATGAGTGAGGAGAGGAAACAGCTCATAAGAGCGTTCGGCGGCAACCTCGTCTTCACACCCGGCGCAGAGTCTGACGTGGACCTCAGCCTAAGAAAAGCCGAGGAAATGATGCGGCAGAACCCGCGCAAATACTGGTTCCCCAACCAGTTCACAAACCCCGACAACATCCAAGCACACATCAAAACCACCGGCCCAGAGATATGGGAGCAGACAAAGGGCAAGGTTGATGCTTTCGTGATGTCGCAGGGCTCCGGCGGAACAGTAAGCGGCGTCGGAAAATTCCTCAAGGAAAAAAAGCCGAGCGTAAAGATATACACAGTTGAGCCAAGCGAGGCACCCATCATCAGCGAAGGCAAATGGGGCTCGCACAAAATCGAGGGCATAGGAGACGGCTTCATACCACGCAACCTCGACCTCGGAGTATGCGACGGAGTTGTCACAACAACCTCCGACGAGGCAATTGCGATGGCCAAGCAGCTCGCACGCCTCGAGGGAATATTCGGCGGAATATCCTCGGGATGCAACGTCGCAGCCGCGGTCAAAGTCGCAAAAAAGCATCCAGAGCTCCGGAAAATAGTGACACTGATATGCGACTCGGGAAACAGATACCTCTCAACGGAGTTGTATGGTGAGGGTAAGAAAACAGTTGTCCCCGAGCGTGAGCACCCCCTCGACGAATACACGAAAACCGTCAGGGAGAAACATTTGCACCGTCTCGAGATAATAAGGTGAGCATGTTATAGCGGGGTTCGAATACGACGAAGAGCATGGAACTGTCCAAGACCCTGTACTCGGAGGCAGGGTTCTTGTGCTGTCTGGGAGGCTTTTCGCTGAGATGAGGGTTCTTCTCTCTTACTCTATGTCGGGGCCCGCGGTGGACACCCTGTTGTGGCACATCGGAAACAAATATGGTGTGGCGTTGGGCAGGAGAACAAAGAAGATGTCGAAAACTCCGGGGGATGCTGTGGAGCTTTTGGCGAAGGCGGCTCAAAGGTCGGGCTGGGGCAAGATAACGGTCGACAACAAATTCGAAACGGCTGGTGAGATGGTGGTATTCTTCGAGGACTGTGTCTTCTGCGAGGGCGTGGTCGGCGAAAAAACACCCGCCTGCAGTTTTCTATCAGGTATTCTCGCTGGTATAGGGGAGGAGATATACGGCGGAAGTGTAGTGGCTCGGGAGGAGCTTTGCAGAGGTGTGGGTGACAGCCTCTGCCGCTTCAGGATAACAAAGGTGTAGAGGCTTGTTTGTCGAAAAAATGGTCTGCTCAAGATGTGGAACAGAATACAGCCCATCCATCAACCCAATCCTCTGCAGAAACAACGACAACGGCCGCCTAGACATCTTCTACGACCTTGACCGCGTTGCCGGGTCATTCACCAAGTCCTCTATTGAGAAACGTCCGCCGAACGGTGTTTGGCGCTACTGGGAGCTCATGCCCGTCGACCAGCGTTATGCTTCTCCTCTGAAAGAGGGTAACACGCCTCTGCTCCATGCCCAACGGCTCGGCGAAGAACTTGGCGTCAAGAAGCTTTTCCTCAAGGATGAGACACGTAATCCCACGGCTTCTTTCAAAGACCGTGCGATGGCTGTTGGCGCCGCGAAGGCTGTTGAAATGGGTAGGAGGGATGTGGTCATCGCCTCGAGCGGTAACGCGGCATCTTCTCTGGCCGCTTACAGCGCCTCTCTTGGTCTACGGTGCACAGCCTTTGTACCAGAAGATGTTGCCATCGGAAAGGCCTCGCAGCTTCTGCTTTATGGTGCGAGAGTTCTCCGGGTCAAGCAGGTGGAGGAGGGACGTGACCCAACTGTAGACCTGATGATGCAGACAGTGAGAGAGCTTGGCTGGTATCCCTGCCCAAGCTTCGGCGCCTTCAACCCCTACCAGGTCGAGGGCCCCAAAACCATCGTCTATGAAATGGTTGAGCAAATGGGCTGGAATGTTCCCGACTTTGTCTTCATACCCACAGGCTCAGGATGCCTCGCCACAGGAATATGGAAAGCGTTGAAAGAGATGCATCAGCTCGGCTTAATCGAGAGCTATCCCAAGATGGTGCCTGTCCAGCCCACTGGTAACATGCCCCTCGTGAGAGCAATTCTTCAGGGGAAAAAGTTTGAGGAGATAGAGCCGGAGAAATGGCCCAAATCTATTGCGTCAGGTCTTCTCGACCCATATCCTTGGGACGGTGACGCGGCGATGGCGGGTGTGAGGACAACAGGTGGCACGGCCGCTGCCGTCGAAGAGTATGAGATTAGAGAGGCTGTAAAGAGGCTGGCCCGTCTTGAAGGGGTTTTTGCCGAGCCATCAGGCGCCGTCGGAGTGGCCGCTGTCCAGAAACTCCTTGATCAAGGGGTTGTAGAAGCCTCGGACACGGTGGTTGTTCTGGTGACTGCCTCGGGGCTGAAAGAACCGGAGAAAGTTGCCTCCACAGCCGAGCTTCCGCTCATACGCCCCTCTCTGAGTGAGCTGAAGAAGTATTTATCATAGAGAAAACAGGATTCGCCATGAACAGAAGCGAGCTCATCGTTGTGGCTCTCGGTGGAAATGCGCTTCTGAGACGCGGTGACAAGGGCACTTTTGAGGAGCAGTATAGAAACGTCGGCAACGCGGCAAAGTATCTCGCAGACATCGTCGAAGCAGGCCATCGACTAGTCATCACCCACGGCAACGGCCCACAGGTCGGAGCCACTCTTCTCCGCCACGACGCCGGTCAAAAGCTGCACAACATACCCGCCTTCCCCATGGATGCCTGCGGAGCAGAGACACAGGGCTTCATAGGCTACATCATACAGCAAAACCTCCGCAACGAGCTCAAGCGACGCGGCATCGACAAATACGTCATAACCGTCGTGACACGTGTAATCGTCGACAAAAACGACCCAGCGTTCAACAACCCAACCAAACCCATCGGCCCATTCTACAAAAAAGAAGAGATGGAGAAAATCAAGGCAGAGCACCCTGAATACATCTTTGTCGAGGACAAGGCACGAGGAGGCTGGAGAAGAGTGGTGCCGTCACCCGACCCAAAAATCATCGCCGAGAGACATGCGATAAGGAAGCTTGTTGACGAAGGGTTCATAGTTGTGGCAAGCGGCGGAGGCGGAATACCGATAGTTGAAGAAAACGGCAAAGCATATGGAGTGGAGGCTGTAATCGACAAAGACCTCGCCGGCGAGAGGCTCGCCGAATTAATCGGGGCGGACCGGTTCATCATTCTGACGGATGTCGACGGAGCCTACCTAAACTTTGGAAAACCCGACCAGAAGAAGCTGGAGAAAGTGTCAGCGGCTGAGGCGAGGCGCTACCTCGAGCAGGGACATTTCGGCTCAGGCTCGATGCTTCCCAAGGTGTTGGCTTGCATTAGGTTCATCGAGGCAGGCGGCAAAGAGGCAGTGATTGCCGAGCTTTCTCAATTTAAAGAAGCTTTGAAAGGCTCGGCGGGAACCCACTTTATTCCCTAAATTTTTCCAGCCACCAAAGAAAGTATAGCCGCTCTTACATAAAGTAGGTTCTCGGCCTGGTCATAGATAACGCTTCGCGGCCCATCCATGACATCGTCGTCAGCCTCCTGTCCACGGAACACGGGGAGCACATGCGTCACTATACCATGCCGCGACATGAGGTCTGTCAACTCACGTGTAAGCTTCCAATCCCTGTATTTATTGTGCAACTCGATTTCTCTTTCCCGGCCGAACCTGTTCATCCCCGTGATTACGCATTCGTGGCTTGCCCAGCTTCGTGGAAAAACTGCATCCGCGTTCTCGAGAGCCTCTTTGTAGCTGTGGCTGATGGTCAGGGAGCCGCCGCTCTCTTCAGCATTTTTCTTAGCGAGCTTCACAAGGTTCTCGTCTATGTCGAAGCCGGGGGGATAAGCGAGGACAACATCCATACCGTAACGTGTGGCTATCAGCATCTCATCCTGTATGCTTCCCCAGCTCCGGACCTTGTCGCTATAAGCCCACATCAAAACATACTTCTTCTTCTCAACACGTCCCAGCTTCTCCCGCAAGGTGTAGAGATCTGTGATGGCCTGGCTCGGGTGAAACATGTCGTCAGCCATGTTGATGACAGGGATTTTCGCATGCTCGGCATATTCTCTGATGACAGCGTTCCCCCTCCCATAAACATAGTCCACAGCTGACTCCAGTATCCTTACGCCGAGGACGTGGCCCAGCCTCTCATACATCTTGGCTATGTCTTTTACAGATTCGCCTTCGGCGCCTCGGGTGGTTGCGAAGTCGATGAACTGTGCATGGCCTCCGAGCATGGTTGCAGCGGCCTCGAAGCTGGCCCGCGTTCGCGTGCTGGTGTTGTAGAAGAGCATGAACATGGTCCTGTTCTTGAAAAGCTCGGGAACGTTTCCAGCCGCCCTCGCTATCTTCAGGCTCCGCGCCAAATCCATCGCCGCATCAATTTCCTCAATACTCCAGTCCTGCGAAGAAATCAGGTCCCTACCATAAAGCTCCGTCAGAGTCATAATCACATCGATTCAGACGGCAATTTATACATCGCGTTCCACCAGACCTTATCTTTACGCCTCTTCAGGGGAGGATGTGCCGCGGCCTAAAATGTTGAACGCATCCTTCAGAACCACATCTCTCCCAATAGCCTCCATAGCCAAAGGCGTCTTCAGCCTTCTCTGCCTCTCAAACTCGCGAAGCGTCAAGGGTATTATCTCGAGACTTGGAAATTTTTTCAAAACCTCCACGACCTGCTCAAACCTGTTAAGAGGATTTGGATCAAACCTTGGGGACACCACAAGTAGGTCTACATCGCTCCACTGGTTAAAGTCTCCTCTCGCATATGAGCCAACCACTGCCGCGGAAACAGGGCCCACAATCTTTTCAACCAACCTAACAGCTTCCGCAGCTGCTGCAACAGCCATCCTCCTCATCATCTCTCTTTCCTCAACAACTCCCATCTCATCCTCACCCAACCCAAAACATTCTCAGCCCTCTTAATGGCCTCGGCCGCCTCATTTTCAGAAAAATATTCCTCGGGCATGCCCGATTCCCAGACATCAGGATACCTTGTAGAAGTGTAGTATTTGTCGAGCCTCAAACAGTCTTCAAGAATTTTCTCGTCACCGCCGGCTATGCTTTCCAAAGCTTCATACAGTTTTTTGAGGCTGTGGCCGTAGCGTGGGTTGCCACAACCCCAGAGAAGTGCTTTCAATGCCTTTTCGGCTGCCTGATGCGATTTGAAGCATGCCCAGTTATAGTCTCCAGCCTTTAGGTCTTTCACGGCTGAGTTTAGGGTTGTTGAAGCGCTTGCCATCCATCTACTGTATTCTTCTTCGTCCACGTTGGTGCACCCTGCTCATTATGGTTGAGGAGGTATTTACATCTGTGCTGTCTTACTGTCGGTTTTTGTGAAGTTCTTCAAGCACTCGTTGAGGTGTGAGCGGGAGCTCGCGTATGTAGACGCCTGTGGCGTTTGCAACGGCTGCTGCTATCGAGGCAGCTGGGAGAACTACGGGTATCTCTCCCATGGCTTTGGCTCCGAAGACACCTATGCTGCCCTTAACCTCGACGATGATGCTGCGGATTTCTTCGGGGGCGTCTGAGGCAGTTGGGATGACGTATGTGTGCAGGTTTGGGTTGATGACGACGCCGTCGTCGTGGACAATCTTCTCCATCAACGCATATCCCTGGCCCATGATGCTTCCCCCCTCGTAGACAGCGATCAGCCCCAGCGGGTTTATCGCGCGGCCCACATCGTATGCGGCGGTTAGCCTATCCACCCTGACCACACCTGTCTCGGTGTCCACTGTTACCTCGGCGACGAGTGCACCGTAGGTGTACTGGTTGTATGGTGCTCCCTGACCTGTCTCAGGGTCCCACTTGGTCGACGGAGCCAAGTAGTAGCCGACCGCCCGGAGCGAAAGATTCTCCTCGAAACACTGGTTGACCACCTCATGCCAGGACACCGACCTTCCGTTAGCCGTCACCAAGCCATCCCTAAACTCTAGGTCAGATGGATTGGCTGAGAGCATTTTGGCGGCGACTTGTGCAACTGTTGCCCTTATTTTGAGCGCTGCGTCGAGGGCTGCCTGGCCGCCTATTACGGTTGTCCGGGATGCGACGGTGGGCCCTGCGTTGGGGACGGCCGCTGTGTCCGGTCTCTCAAGCCTAACCATGGAGAGTGGAAGCCCGAGTGTTTCGGCGGTGACTATGGCGAGTGATGTCAGGGCCCCTGTTCCGTATTCGGTTAAACCTGTTTGGACAACGACTTTTCCGTCTCTCTCGACGTAGGTGACTACTGTTGCGAAGTCGTCGCCCTCTGGTCCGAGGGTGTTGCCGTGGTAGAGCATCGCTATCCCGATGCCTTTTTTCAAGACCTTGTTCAATCTGTTAAACTCCTGTATCTCTTTTACACGTTTCTCCCACTCGCTTGCCTCGACTGCTTTTTGGTAACATTTCAGGAGGCCGTCGTCTTCGATTTTCTGACTTGTTGATGTGAGAGAGCCGGGACGGAGCATGTTCATCTCACGTATCTCGAGGGGTGTGAGGCCAAGCTCCTCCGCAAGCTCGTTCATCACCGTCTCGGCTGCGAAATGTGCCTGCGGTGCCCCGAAGCCACGTGTCGAGCCTGCCATCGTGTTGTTGGTGAGGACGCAGTAGCCGTCGGCCCAGACATTCGGGACCTCATATGGTCCTGTGCAGTGGAACGTGGCTCGTCCGATGACGAGGTGTCCCTTGGAGATGTATGCTCCCGTGTCCTCTAATAGTGTTGACTTCCAGGCCAAAAGTTTCCCATCATTCCTGGCTCCAACCATGTTTGTTATCTCGAAGGGGTGGCGTTTGCACTGGACCGTCATGGCTTCGCTGCGGGTGAACGCGGCGAGAGCAGGCTTTCCCGTGTAATATGTTGCGAGACATGCATATGCCGCCACGTCTATCGGTGTTTCGTCGCTTTTTGGGCCAAAGCCTCCGCCGGTGGCCGCTTGGATAACGCGGAGCCTGTCACCGGGTACACCGAGTATCTTTACCGCTTTGTTGTATACATCGTAGAGGTTCTGCATCGAGGATATACACGTTATCTTTCCATCCGGCTCCATGAAAGAGTAGGCTATCTCTATCTCGAGGGGTAGGCCTGTGATGAACTGTGTGCGGTATGTTCGCTCGATGATGACGTCGGATTCTCTGAACCCTTTCTCCACGTCACCTTTTCTTATCTTGAAGTGTGTGACCACGTTGTCCCTGTCCTGTATTCTTGGGGCGTCGGGCTTCATGGCTTCGCGTGGGTTGGTTACAACGGGGAGTGGGTCGTAGTCGACTTCTACATGTTCAGCCGCTTCCTCCGCATCCTCCAGACTCTCCCCAACCACGAGAGCAACAGCCTCCCCGATATGTCTAACCTTTTCATAAGCCAGCAGGGGTCTATCGCTTATCAGGCTTCCCGCATCGTTCACGCCTGGTATGTCACGGTGTGTGAGCACCTTGACGACACCTTTTCTAGATGCGGCTGGAGATGTGTCTATTTTCCTTATGTAGCCGTGGGGAACCTTGGAGCGCACGGCTTTGACGTAGAGAGTTTTTCCTGAGACGAGGTCGGCTGTGTAAAGTGGTTTGCCGAGGACCGCGTCGAGAGCGTCAACACGTGCAACCTTCTTCCCGACTATGAGGAACTCGCGGGCCTCGATAATCTCCCTGAAACGTCTAGCTATCTCCTCGCTCATCTTCTTCTCACCTGTTTAAAGGCCTCTTCAAACCGTAAATAGCTGCCGCATCTACACAGCACGCTTCTGAGAGTATGTCTAATCTCCTCGCTGTCGGCGTCCGGGTTTGTGTCGTAGAGGTGTTTGAGGACGAGAAGGGCTGCTGGTATGCAGAAGCCGCACTGGACCGCGCCAAGGTCTATGAATGCTTGTTGAAGTGGGTGAAGCCGTGAGCCGTCCCCCATGCTCTCCACTGTCTTAATCTTGTGTCCCGAAGCTTGGTAAGCAAGCACCAGACATGAGTTGACAGGCTTGCCGTCGAGCAAAACTATGCATAGGCCACAGTCCCCAACTCCACACCCCTCCTTAACGCTGACAAACCCCAGCTTCCCGCGGAGAACATCACTCAACCTCTCATGTGGCTCGACATCGACAACATATTTCACATCATTAACCTCGAGCTCAGCCCTCATCCATCCTCACCTCATCAAGTTTTGAAGAAGACGCTTAAGCAAAACACCCGCAGCCCTCCGGCGATACCATGAAGAAGCCAAAAC
>JBEPYN010000003.1:0-98517 GCA_041641305.1 Nitrososphaerota archaeon
CGCTATCGACGCCGTTTAGCACAGGCTTGTGGGGCAGCAGAGGAGCGGTTATGGTGGGTGGAGCCGTTGCCAAAGCATCCACCATGCTTCGCAAAAAAATTCAACATATCTCATCCATATTGTTTGAGTGCGGGCCCGAAGATGTTATCCTCGAAAACGGACGAGTGTTTGTAAAAGACGCGATAGAGAACGGCCTTACGCTTTCTGAGCTTGCGTGGAAGGTGTACAACCATCCCAACATGTTTCCACAGGACATGGACTTGTCGCTTATGGCTGAAGCGGTTTATGACCCGCCTAACATCTGGGAGGCTCCCGATGAACTTGGCAGGATGAATGCGTCGGCCGCGGTTTCAACAATCGCATGCGCTGCCATCATTACACTTGATCCAGAAACCTTCGAGGTGAAAGTGAAGAAGCTCGTATTGGCTGAGAATGGGGGCACATACCTCAGCCGCGAAGACGTTGATGAACAGCTCATCGGTGGTGCAGTACAGGCTTATGGAGCCGCCTTGTTCGAGGAGGTGGTTTACTCGGACGAAGCGGCCCCGCTGACAACCACTTTCTCCGAATATCTTCTCCCAACGGCCGTTGAGACGCCCGCCATCGAGATAATACATCTTAATGACCCTTCTCCCTATACTTTCCGCGGGGCCAAAGGAGTTGGAGAAACCGCGACAATACCCGTGAACGCGGCAATAGCAAACGCCATTCAAGATGCTCTAAGGAAATGCGGCATCCGAAAGACAATAAACTACTCTATTATGTCTCCCAATCGTCTGTGGAGTATGGTGAGAAAATGACCGAGGTAGATTTGCTGGTTGTAGGTGGGCTTGTGTTGACGGGAGCCGATGGGCCTGTTTATTCGCCTGGCTACGTGGCTGTGAAAGATGATGTTGTGGTGGATGTTGGAAAAGATAATCCATCCGGCTACACCGCGCAGAAAACAATCGATGCATCAGGTATGATTGTTTTGCCGGGACTTGTCAGCGCACATGATCATATGTATGGAGTGCTCGCGCACGGCATTCCTATTAAGACACGACTCAACGACTTTTGGGACTTTCTGAAAAACTTCTGGTGGCCATATGTTGAGGACAGGCTAGACAAAAACATGGTCGAAGCGGCAATCCACTACGCGGCGGTTGAGAGACTGAAAACGGGAACCACTTGTGTGGCCGATATCCTCGAGGCACCTAACGCTTTGCCTAACGTGCTCGAGACCGAGGCCCGTGTGGTGGAGTCGGTTGGGCTGAGGGCCGTGCTCTCGTTTGAGGCAACCGAGAGAATGAGTCCAGAAAACGGGATACAGGGACTCGAGGAAAACAAACGGTTTGTAGAAAAAATGAACCAGCGGCGTGGACTGGTCAGGGGCATGCACAGCATACACACCACCTTTACATGTTCACCCGACTTCATACGGAGAGTTAGAGCCGATGCTGACAAGACAGGGGCAGGGATACATATCCACTTCGAAGAGGGAATCTTCGAGACGCAGCAGGCTCTAAAAAACTATGGAAAATACCCTGCCCAACTCTACGAGGAGCTCGGGTTCTGGAAAAGCGATGTGCTTGCGTCCCAGTGTGTGAAGACGACACTCGAGGAGTTGGACATCCTCGCGCGACATGATGTAAAAGTTTCTCATCAGCCGCTCAGCAACGGTGAAGTGGGTGGAGGAATTGCACCTGTGCCTGACATGCTTCAACGCGGGTTGACCGTTTGTCTAGGCACAGACGGCTTCATAGTAGACATGTTTGAGGTGATGCGGAACACATGGCTGCTGCATAAAGCCGCCAAGGAAAACGCAGGCGTCATGCCAGCTGAAACCGTGTTTAAGATGGCGACGGAAAACGGTGCAAAAACACTCGGATACCTCGGCGGCAGAATAGAAAAAGGCTACAAAGCCGACTTGGTTCTGCTCAGAAACAATTTTCCCACACCTGTAACACCCGAAAACATCGTGACGCAGGTTGTCGTCTACGCAAGCGGCTCATGGGTCGACACAGTGGTCGTCGATGGCAAGGTAGTAGTCGAGAAAGGAAAACTAGTAACTGGCGATGAAGAAACCATTAGGCAGAAATGTCTTAAAGCAGCTGAAAAACTTTGGGCAGGGATTTAAAATGTCTGGAAAACTCAGTAGAGTAGGTCTCTACTTTACCGCTTCCACGCCTCTCAGAGACGAGATGATCTATGCTAAGCTGGCTGAGCGCGCTGGGTTCACGAGCATTTGGCAGGGAGAGTCAAGAACCTCAAGAGATTCTACAATATCGATAGCTGCACTAGGGGCCGTCACCGAGAAAATTTTACTCGGAACAGGGGTGCTGCATACGTGGACTCGGAACGTAGTCACTCTCGCAACAACTTTCACCACCCTTGACGAGTTAACGAATGGAAGAGCGTGCCTCGGCATAGGCGTATTGTGGGAGCCGATGGCCTCTAAAATTGGGATAGAGCGACGAAAAACACTTCAGGCGATGTATGAGCACGTGACTGTTTTGAAGAAGCTTTTCGGAGGAGAAGAGGTGTTTTTCGAGGGAGAATTTGTGAAGATTAGGGGAGTCAGACTAGAACGTGTCCCTCACCGCGTACCTGTTTACGTGGGTGCAACTGGGTTCAGGATGATGGAGCTAGCCGGCGAAATAGCTGACGGCGTGCTGCTCAACTACCTCGTCTCACCAGAATACAACAGAAAAGCAATACAGCACATCGAGAACGGTGCTAGAAAAGCAGGGC
This sequence comes from Nitrososphaerota archaeon, assembly GCA_041641305.1. GTDB lineage: Archaea > Thermoproteota > Nitrososphaeria_A > Caldarchaeales > Caldarchaeaceae > Caldarchaeum. Next base: position 2,731 of record JBEPYN010000003.1, read on the forward strand.
GAAAACTTGCCGACATCGATAGGCCCCAGCTTCTCGCTGTCTCTTACTCGGTTGACCTTGAGAAAGCATTTCGAAAAGCCCGGCTAATGGTGACGGAGTATCTTGCCATGGAGCCGCATATTGCGCTGGCGTCAGGTGTTCCGGATAAAATTACCAGCGAAATCAGGGAGATTACTGGAGGATGGCCGACAACAGTTGAGAAGCTGGAGAAAGCAGTCGACGTGGTTGACGAGAAGCTCGCCTCCCAGTTGATGGCTGTTGGTGACCTCAATACCATTAAACGGAAAATTTTGGAGTATGTGGATGCAGGTTGCACGGAGCCGCTTCTCTACTCTGTAACAGGTGAAGTGCTACCAGTGATAGAATACCTCGGGTCTACATCGTTTTAAGCAGGTCAAGGTTGGGGTCCACTTTTGAAACAATTCTTTCGAGATGCTTGTTGGCCTGCCTGATTACCTCCTCCTCATCCATGGTCAAGACCTTCCTGTCTTTGACGACGAATTTTCCGTCTATCATGACGTCGCGTACGTCAGCTCCCGATGCAGCGTATACGAGTAGGGAGACAGGGTTCGAAATCGGTGTGACCGAGGGCCTTGTTAGGCTTACGATGACGATGTCTGCTTTTTTGCCGGGTTCGAGGCTTCCCAGCATATTGAGTTTTCCCATGGCCCTCGCCCCGTTCCGTGTGGCCATCGTGAGGACATCCCATGCAGATATAACCCGTGGATCAAGTGTCCGAACTTTTTGCAGACACGCCGCCATCTTCATCTCCCTAATCATGTCGTAGCTGTCGTTGCTTGGGCCGCCATCGCAGCCGAGAGCGACGTTTACACCGTGTTTCAGCATGTCGGAGACAGGAGCTATGCCTGAGCCAAGCTTCATATTGGAGGATGGGCAGTGCGAGACGGTTGTTCCCGTTTCCGCGAACTTTTTCATGTCTTCTTCATTAAGCCATACGCAGTGGGCGTATACATGTCTCTCACCCAGCATGTTGAACTTCTCGAGATAACCCGCCACACCCGTGCCATACGCTTTCCTGTAGTATTCAAGGTCTTCTCTTACCTCCGCGACATGGTTTGTTATTCCTGTGTCATATTGCTTTGCGATTTCAGCCGCCTCGTAAAAGAGTTTATCTGATACAGCTCCCGCGCTTCGCAGACCAAGCCAGACATCTATGCGGCCGTCCGCCTGCCCGTTCCATCTCTGATACATTTGCTTGAACTCTCGAATGCATGCTTCCCCGTCCTCAATCATCGAGGGCGGCATCAGGTTCTCCTCGGTCGCGTAGCCCTTCATATCCATGATCGTCTTGGAGAGAACACCTCGGATGCCTGATTGTTTAACCACCTCGGCTATGCCGTCGAAGCCATAGCGGCTGTGCAGATGTATCTCGATAAAGGATGTGGTGCCCGTTTTCAGCATCTCGAGTATGCAGAGCGCGGCGCTGGCTTTGGCGTCCATCTGGTCGTAAACACCTAGAAAACGCCATACCCAGTCTCGGAGCCAAGGTATGAGAGTTAGGTTGTCAGGTACAACACCACGTAAAAGGGCTTGCGCAAGATGGACATGTGTATCGACTAGCCCGGGAATAATAAGGCATCTCTCCGCATCAATTACTTCAGCTCCTCTTGCGTGAGGCATCACCTCCTCCCTTGTGCCGACCATCTCTATTCTATCGTCTTCGACGAGAACACATCCATCACGAATTATCCGTCTGCTGCCGTCTACGGGGACCACGAATCCGCCCTTCAAAAGGTATCGACTCATCGGGGTTGAATAGAATCTTACCTTAATTAAACTTACTTTACTTGAAGACTCCTTTTTCCTTCCCTCTTTTCATCATGTTGAGCGCGATTTCGGCGGCTTTGAGTAGGTGTTGTTTTTCTTCCTCGGTTATTAGTCCGAGCTGGTGGGCGAGCTGATTGTTGGCCAGGATTTTGAGGTTTATCAAGGCGTTGCCTATGCTTGATCGGAGGACCTCGATTTTCTGTTCCTCGGTCCATTTGCCCGGTGTTATCAACGGCTAATTAGCTGGTTCCTCTGGATATAACTATTGTCGAAGCCCCCATGAAACAACTTTCAGCGGCTCCACTGCGATGAAAGCCGCCTCACCTTCTTGCCACGGGTCCCGCCGCACCCATGCAAACCTTTCATAAAAAATCCTGTAAACCGTTCGGTACTCTTCTCCACCGAGCAGAATAGTTGCGATACCCTGCACCATCAGGGCTCTGTTGGGGTTGGTTTTGTCGATGACCAATGCGACTTTGTTGTTGCGTTTTATGTTGGCGAGTTTCTTGGTGCCGAGGTCTGTTGCGATGTAGAATTTGTTGTTATGATAGATGTATGCAACGGGGACTATGTGGGGCTGGTTGTTTTCATCAGCTGTTGCGAGCCTGCATAGCTCGTTAGCCTCTACAAACTTTTTCTCCGAAGGCTTAAGCACAGCCATAACAGTTCATCTACATCTCTGAAATATTTTTGTTTACATATGCGGCGCAGTCCTACAAATGCCCCTTAACCATGGCTTGTGGGAAAAAGGTGGTCGGAGACTTATTCTGGCTCGAGGTAGTAGGTGAAGAACCCTTCGGGCTCTCTTCTCTTCACTACAAGCCTAACAGGCATGCCGATGCGTAGCTTGGCTGGGTCGTCGACGGCCATCCAGCAAAGCACGTTGAAGCCCTCCTCCATCCTCGCTATGGCCACGACGTAGTCGGGGTAGTGTAGGTAGCTCGCTGGCTTGACGCTGACCACTGTGTAAGTTACAAGTGTTCCTTTTCCCTTTATCTCAACCCACTCAAGGTTCTCATCCATGCATATGGGGCAATCGGCCTGCGGCGGAAAATAGTATACTTTTTGGACGGGGCAGCGTGTGGCGTAGACTTTTCCCTCCTTAAGTCCGTCGAAAAATTTCCGTATCCTTGCAATGGGTATGAGATACTTTAGGCGAAGCTCCCGCAAATCAACCCATAAAGGGTCTCCTGTCTTCTCATCGGGAACAATCGGAAGCCCCTCGCTTCTCGTTATCTGCTCAACCATCTCCAGCCAGCTCTTCACCATTTTTTCGAGCTCCTCACGTGGAATCGTCGACACATATCTCACCCAGGCTTCTGAAGACTGTAAACAGTAACGTATGCGTAGTGTCCTGTTCCACCAACGTTGTGCGACAGCCCCATGCCTTTTACGATGTCGGCTTGCCTTTCACGCGGAGCCTCCTGTCTAAGCTGCTTCGTAATCTCTGCGGCCATGCTCACACCGGTCGCGCCGATCGGGTGGCCCTTAGCCTTCAACCCTCCGTCCAAGTTAACAGGAATCAACCCGCCCTTGTAGGTCTCACCCTCACGAGCAAGCATATACCCCTGACCTGGGGTGGCGAAGCCCAAGTCTTCATACGCAATTATCTCAGCAATCGTGAAACAATCATGCACCTCAACCACGTCAAAGCTTTTCACAGGTTTGGACGGGTCAACATCTGCCCTGCGGTAGGCTTCCGATGCCGCTTTACGGGCGGCTCTCAAAGTGAGAAAATCAGGTCTTCTGCTGAGGTTTGATGTGTCTGAGCCATAGCCGAAACCAGCTATCCAAACCGGTGTATCGGTCAACTTCCTCGCCACATCTTCTGAAGCCAAAACAACAGCTGCTGCACCATCTGTAATTGGGCTGCAGTCAAGAAGCTTGAGAGGCCAGGCAACAGGCCGACTCTTCAAAACCTCCTCCACTGTCACCCGCTTTCTGAAGGCTGCATATTCGTTAAAGGATGCGTAGAAATGGTTTTTCACCGAAATTTTTGCAAGGTCTTCTTCAGTGGCGCCATATTTGTGCATGTATGCTGTTGCGTAGAGCGCGTAGTAGCCTGGGAAGGTGAGGCCAAACATCCCGAACTCCCAGAAATAGTTTCCAGCCCTTCCAATGAGCTCGACAGCGGTTGGGGTGGGTGACTCGTTCATTCTCTCCACCCCGACAACCAAGGCTATGTCAACAGCTCCCGAGGAAACATAGTTCGCTGCGGTGGCCAGGGCGGCAGACCCAGAGGCGCAGGCAGCCTCGACACGATATGTTCCCACACCAGTCAACCCAGCGTATTCATTGACAGAAACCGCTGGCAGCGGCTCAGCACTCCATCCACCAACATTCGCAACAGAAACAAACCCTACATCCTTCTGAGTTATCCCAGCATCCTGAAGAGCTTGCTTGATAGCCACCCAGGCCAATTCATTTATTCCCTTGTCAGAGGCTCTGCCAAAGGGAGACTGCCCAACACCTACAATCGCTACCTTTTTCACGATGTAGAAGTTTTATCGTGCAGCATTTATGCATAATAGTAGTGAAGATGCTTGTCGCGTAGCTCGTCAATCGTGGTAATGGACCTCGACGGAACACTGATTAAGATGAAGTTCGACATTTTTCAGGCAAAGAAAGAGGCTGCAGAAAAGGCCAAGAAATATGGTATCGTGATGCGAGACAACGAATCCATCCAAGACTTTCTCGATAGAGCCGCTCAGCATCTATCGTCTGAGGAATTCGCCAAACTAAGGGAAGAGATCCAAGCAATTCTACGAATTGAGGATAGGAAATCGGCTGAACAGGCCGAAGCTACACCGGGAATGGCTGAGGCCCTCGCAAAGCTGAAAGCACTCGGTTTCAAACTTGTTGTTGCAACCAACTCCCACAGAGAAGCCGTGTTAGAAGCCTTGAACAAAACTGGACTCGCCAAATACTTCGACCATGTTTACACCCGCGACGATGTCGAGAGAATGAAACCGCGTCCAGACATCTTAATCAAAATAGCTGAAGACATGAAGGCGCCAATCTCATCCCTCGTATACGTGGGAGACAGCGTAAACGACTTGCGTGCTGCAAGGGAAGCTGGTGCAAGGTTCATAGCTGTATCGTGGGGTCTTCATGACGCTGAAAAGTTTATCGAATACGGTGCAACCGAAATCATAAATCATCCAAGCGAGCTCCTAAATCATCTCGGAGTACAGCTCTCTAAAGTTGTGCCAGACACGTCGACAATAATCAACGGCAAGCTCACACAGCTTGTTGAACAAGGTGTTCTCGACGGCTGCGAAGTCATCATACCTGCCGCAGCTATTGACGAGCTTCAGGCTCAGGCTTCGCAGAAGAGGGAGCCCGGCTTCGTCGGCTTAAACGAGTTGAAGAAAATAAGGAGCATCGCTGACCAGCACAACCTCACCATAAGAATAGTGGGTGAGAGGCCTAGCCTCGAGGACATCAAGCTCGCTAGGAAGGGGAGGATAGACGCCATCATCAGGGAGTCGGCTAAACGTGAGAATGCTGTACTCATCACATCAGATTATGTGCAGTCCTTGGTGGCTGAGGCAGAAGGTGTCCAAGTCCGCTATTTCCCGCCTACAGAGCTTCCCGCCCGACTTTCTTTTGAGCAATACTTCACAGACGATACGCTGAGCCTTCACTTCAAGGAAGGTGTGCCCCTGATGGCTAAACGCGGAAAACCCGGCCAATTCCAGCTAGTCAAAATAGGTGAACACTCGTTAACCGCCGAAGAGCTTAACAACCTGATAAAAGAGGTCACAGAATATGCTCGGGTAAAGCCTGAGGCAAACATCGAGATAGTTCGGACAGGGGCTTTCGTTGCGCAGATAGGAAACTACCGCATCGCCGTCGCGAGGCCTCCTTTCAGCAGCGGTCTTGAGGTAACTATCGTGAGACCCATCGTCAAGCTACGCATAGAGGATTATAGGCTGCCTCCAAAGCTCCTTGAGCGTCTTGAGGAACGTGCTGAAGGCATTCTGATTGCAGGGCCTCCGGGAAGCGGCAAATCCACCTTCGCGGCAAGCCTAGCCGAATTCTACAGCAGAATGGGCAAAGTAGTCAAAACCCTCGAGTCGCCGCGTGATCTACAGGTTGGTCCTGAGATAACACAGTATGGGCCTCTTGAGGGTGATTTTGAGAAGACCGCTGAGATACTGCTGCTGGTGAGACCTGATTACACAGTCTTTGACGAGATAAGGCGTGACCGCGATTTCCAAGTCTTTAGCGACATGAGGCTGGCGGGCATCGGTATGATAGGCGTAGTGCATGCGAGCGAGGCCGTCAGCGCCATTCAAAGGTTCATAGGCAGAGTTGAGCTGGGCATGGTACCCCACATCATCGACACCGTGATCTTCCTAGAGGCAGGCCACATAGCTAAAGTCTACAACCTCTCCATGACAGTCAGAGTACCCACGGGAATGTCTGAGGAAGATCTCTCAAGACCCTTGGTCGAGGTGCGAGACTTCCTCACAGACGAGCTCGAGTACGAGATATACACCTTCGGCGAGGAAAACGTCATCATTCCGGTGAAAAAGCTACATGATGAGGTCAGGTCGGAAACTGGTGAACTCAGGGAAAAGATAACGGAGGCCTTGCGTGTTTTTGACAAGGATGTGGAGGTTGAGATGGTCTCTCGTAAGAAGGCCGTTGTCAAAGTTGACAGGGAAGTATTGCCTAAGATAATTGGCCGCAGAGGAGAGAACATCTCGCGGCTCGAGAAAGAACTCGGTGTATCGATAGATGTTGAGCCACGTATCGCATCTATTGGCGTTGAGGTCCCGTTTGATATAAGTGAGTCGGGTAACAGTCTTCGCATAGCGCTGGGTGAGAAAATGGCGGGAAAAACCGTGTCAGTCTATGCTGGGGAAAAGTTTCTGTTCTCGGCGACGGTTGGTCGGAAGGGAGTAATCACGGTTAGGAAAAATTCGGAACATGGAAGGGCTTTGGTCAGAGCCATCTACGCAGATGTACCAATCAAGGTTCTCCTAACAGATTAGCGTTTCACTGTTTTAGCTTACAGTGTGGACATATCCCCGCATCCGCGGGTATCTGCTCGTAGCAATACCAGCAAAATTTTTTCCCCACGTCGGGCTCCACTGAGACAGGTGGTTTTAGAAAAACCCCCAACACCATCATGATTATCCCAGAGAACAGAAAAATGTATGAGAAAGGAAGGCCCGCGAAAGCCATGAACACGCCGAAAATCAACGTGATAACCCCTGAGAAAAACAGGGAATACCTACTCATTCACGTGTCCTCCTCTCTGTGCCCGCGCAGTGAACCATGCCCTTCACTCTCCTTATGTGGCTGACGCAGACAAAGCAGGTGAGAAAAGCCACCGGACCTCCTTCGAGCGGGCAGTCAACATATTCTTTCTTCATCCTAGAAAGCATCTTTCCTTTGACAACCCCCTTCACCGCCTCTAACGCCTGCTTCTCGATCTTGAACGGTTTATCCGCCACCTTGACCTCTACAAGAAACTTGGGCTCCAAACCTCAGTGACACAGCAAAACCGCAAAATAAAGCTCTCATCACCAAACTTAAATGGCCAAACTCCTATAACTCCACCACATAATCCCCTAAGCATCAGGAGGTAATACCGATAATCCGTAAACGCTTATATCAATGAAATCCAGGTGAATGGCCAGTTGAGCTCCCCCAGCGTGGCGACACCCCGTAAGGGCCGGTACTCTGTTAGGAGACGCGGTGACATGACGGTGGGGGCGCTTGTTCTCCTCGCGGTAACCTTAGCCATTGGCTTTTTCATATGGGGGTTTTCGCTGAGCTGGATGGGGATTTCATTCAACGATTTATCCAATAGCCTTAATCGATCTGTTTTGCAGGTTAAGACCTCTGCACAGCTTTCTTTTGAGGCGATAAACTACACCACTTCTGGAAGAATTGCTATAGTGAGAAACGTTGCTGATGTTCCAGTTACGTTGACGAGGGTTGAGATTGTTACGCCTGAGGGTTATCTGCGTGCTTTTTATCCATCCGCTGGATTCGCGAACTTGTCAAAGCTCATGCCGAGGCAAAATGTTACCTTAACAGATGTAGAGATACCACTTTGCGGTGTTTGTGTTGGTGGGGAAAGGCTGAAGCTTAGGGTGTGGTATGTTGCTTCTGATTTGTTTGACGAGGCGAACCCTGTGTTCTCAGCTGATGAGATGAAGTACGTTGAGACCATTTTTATCTATCCCGGCGGTTCTCCACCCTCTGCTTGCCAGATTCCAGAGGGGCAGAAGTGGATGTTCATTGATGTGATTGACCCTATTACGTTCACGGATTCAGGCCGCATACCGGATTCCCCCAATAATCGTTTGTTTGTGAGGGCGCCCTTCGCATCTCATTCTGAGGATGTTTTGCTCAACGTGGTTGTCGTAAATGCCTCTGGAGCTGTGGGAGGTGTTTCAGGCATGGTGCCATCAATTGGGAACAGTATTGTGGAGTTGACGGGGCCGATAGGTGGGTTTGTTGTTCCTCTTAACATAACTGTTGACGCTTCTGGGTTTGAGGTGGTTCAGAGGTTCTGGCGGCTGGGCGGCATACCATACAGAGCTCATGCATCGGGTGTGCAGCTCTGGTGGTCATTTGACACGGCGACGAATCAGAGGTTGCTTAACGTTGTTATGGTTGAACTCGGTGTCAACGACCTTGTAGGAGGTAGTTTCGTCATTACCCTGAGGCTTAAAGACTGTGTCGGAAACACGATATACATCGCCTCTAATACTGTGAATTTGCCTCGTGGAATTTTCAGTGATTCGGTGTTTTTCGACGTATCTCCGCCGGTGCGGATGGATGACGTGTATGAGATTATTGTTGAGGTGGATCAGGCGTGAGGCGTCGAAGGGGACTTGGCGAGGTTGTCGGCATGGCTATCGTCACATCTGTGATTGTGATGATAGGTGTTGGGCTTTGGTATTTTCTGTTCAGCCACGCCACTGTTCAGGGTAGCGAGAAAGTGGCTTTTCTGGGCGGGAACGCTCTTCTTCTACGCTCGAATCTGGGAGCTGATTATGTTCACTACCCTGATACAATTTATGGACAGGGCACGGGTAGTATTTTGCTGAGGAACGTGGGTCAGGAGCCTGTTGTTGTCTTCCGGCTCATAACAATATACAACGGCTCCGTGGTAGTCGACACCGGTGTTGCCGAGATTGCGAGAATTCCAGTAGGCGGGTTCAAGCAGCTTTTATTCTCATGTCCATCTACAGTCTGCACAGATACATCCCTGGTTACGCTGCAGGTGCATTACCTTCCAGAACAGCTTTTTGACCTTGAGGACCCTAGGCTGCGGAGCCATTATTCCGAGACCGAGCTATACAAGATAGCGAGTTTCCAAGCCGTGACCCCCGTGGCAGGACTCGGCAACACATGCACGGTCAACACGGAGAACTGGATTCTTGTCGAGCTGGTCGACCCAAAGGAGGACTCTATTTATGGCGACTCGACAGATTTTATCAAGATTAGAGTGCTGAATGCCAGCGTTGTTCTGCCATCGTACCATCTCGCCGTAACCGTCACCGACCACAATAATGTTGAGGCCAGTGGTAGCGTGACCATTAACGGTACTTTGCCTCAGGAGGTTTATGTTAGGCTTGACAAGGGTGGGCTTGTGCCTCCTTTTGATGTCGAGATATATTCGCTGGACCCCGGTTTCAGTGTCTATTCATCGAGTTGGAACCTTGGGAACAGTTTTGGGAATTTCCTCGATTATATTAAGCTTAGAATTGATTTGACGCGTTTGACTGTTGATGAAGTTATTTTATCTATGGGTTTCTATGAGAGCGGAGAGTATGAGTTAATGGTTGAGGTTTATGATTGTAATGGCCGCTTGGCCACGATGGGCAGCATGTTTATCAACATAACAACAGGTGGATTAGCTGGCTATTTTGAGCAGTATAGCATCGTGTTGAGACCTCCTGTGAGTGTGTTCAACATAGGTCGTATTGTTTTCAGAGCAGTTGACCATACACCCTATGTGACGGTAACGTACACCCTATACATTACCTCAACAGTTACGCGAACGACCACAACTACAACCTATACAACCTCAACTGAGACGGAGGTCGTTAGCACGACAATAACCACAACTATTACACTTGTGCGGCCATCAACGACCACGACCACGACAAGTACAATAACACGTACAACCACAACCGTGGGGTCAACCTTCACATCCTACATCACGAGGACTACCAGCACAACCACCTACACCGCAACCATCACCCGGACACAGACAATTACTTCTACTTCCACTTCCTATAGCCCGACTATAACCCAAACACAGACATCCACCTCGACTAGCTACACCACAACGAGGACCACGGTGACAACGTCTACTACTTGGAGAACTGCAACCACCACAACCACGACAACGACCACAACAACCATTACGGGCGGTGGAGGAGCTATGCAGTACTTTCTTGCATCTGATAGAGGGCCGTCTTATTCGCTATGGTGGATTTATTATGTTGTGGCGGCCTCCATTCTTCCAGCTCCTCTTAGCAGGTTGGTGAGGTGGTGGAATAGATGAGAAACGGAAAGATGGTGTTAACGCTTATTATTTTGGCGCTTTGTCTGGTGGGGCTGACGGCGACGGTCATTGGGCAAACCTATAGAACCACGACAACGACCGTGACCTCAACCACCACAACAACCTCATGGGTCACGGAGACAACCACGTCAACAATCGTCTCCACCGAAGAGAGCACCAAAACGTCCTACACCTTCAGGTACACTACCACTACAAGTGGTACATCTACCCTTGTTCTATGGACAACTTCAACCACGACTAGAACTGTGACCACCACCACTACAGTAATCAATTGGGCTACTATGGTGATTTCGAGTGTGACGACAACCTGGACGACAATATACACAAATACAACCGTTACCGTTCCCACAACCACGACGACCACCTCTACAACGGTACTCCTGACAGACAGTTATACAACCAGCACCGCAGCCACAACCGCTACAACAACCATAACCGTAACCATCACAACAACAACTACGCGTACGGGAGTTGGAAACTAGTATGAGGCGCAGAAGCTCGGGCGTGTCCGCTGTTGTCGGCACAGCCATAGGGTTGATGATTTTCTTCACGGTGGTTATCCCGATGTGGATTTACATGCAGAATATCCAGACGTTGTTTATGGATGAGGTTTCGCGTAGGATGAGGCAGGAGATTGAGAAGGTTAACGAGAGGTTGGAGCTTCATGTGGCTTTGCAGCCGCCCGAGCTTCATCCTTTCCAGAGGTCGCGGCTGTTTCTCTACGTTGTGAACAAGTCTCCCGTCGAGGTTGATGTGCCGGTTATCTATATTGAGAGTAACAAGATTGGTTTGCAGCGGATTGACAGTGTTTTGAAGCTGGCTCCGGGTGAGAGGATTGAGCGTCCTGTGCTTGATTATGTGCTTGAGCCGGATGAGGTTGTTGTGGTGCGGCTGCCGACTTTGAGGGGTAACAGTTTCGCGACGGGGGAGATTGGGCCGACAAAGCTCCCATACATGATGATTGTGCAGGTGAATAACGCCAGCTTCGGGCAATGGGTTAACCTACGGGTGAGTGTTGTCAACGTCGGTGACATCAACAAGGTGGTTGGCTGTGTAGCGATGGCGACGGATGAGTTTGCGACAGGGTGCCGAGGGTCTGCAGAGGTTTGGAAATTTATATCCTCGCCAGATGACTTGAGCGTTTTCGCCGGGTTCGCGGTATCTCCTGGACGGTATCAAATCAAAGTGCTGCAGTGCAGGAGCTATGGGTCAGAATGTGTGGATGCCTTGACCGAGCCAGCTGTGGTGAATGTTATGGGCAACGTGGTTGTTGAGGTTAATTCGGGCATAGGCTCCTCGGTGTCTAAGCCTTTGCCCCTACGGGTTAAGCCACTTGTGCCGTTTTACACCTTTGTGGCTGGACCTGCCAATGACATCGCCATAGTGTCTGTGCCGTTCATCCTCTATCTCGGAAACAACACCGAGCCGCTTTTCAACGTGAAAGTCACCACGGAAATCCTGATGGAAGACAACCTAACCAGCTCCATCACCCAACCACAGGTCACAGTTTACAGGATTTCACCAGGCGAAACATATTTCGGCAGCTTCGAGCTCAAAGTCGCCGACGAAAACGACAACAGAAGCTACGGCGGATACCTGGTTTACAGACTCACCATAACCGAGGCGATTGGGCAAGTAACACGTGCAACGTATTCCACAAACGACTTCCAGATGGGACAGGTCGAGGGAACACTGGTTTACTGCAGATGGTGGACATACAAAAACATAACATTAACCAGCTGCAGAACACCATAAAAAATAAGCTAAAGTGTTAATTAAAATGGGGTTTTACGTGCACGATAGAGTCGCAGAAGTTGGGTTCCATGGGGCTGCGCCTGTTCCTTGTGTTGCTAGAAGTGCTGTTGGATACTGTTTTCCACCGCTAGAGCTGAAGATGATTTCAACAGTGACACCGGGTGGAGGAGGAGGCGTGACGGTTACTGTACATGTTCTTGTCTGTCCTGGGCCTAAGGAATATGGGGTCGATGGTGTTCCTACAGCTCTACCATTTACGACAACCTGTATAAGGGCTGTGTCTGCACTACCAGTGTTTCTGAGAATCACCTGAAACTGGTTACCCCCAGTCTGTATAGCTGACACTATCTCGACTCTCTCGAACCTCGTGAAGATACCGACGAGGCCCGACGCCCAGAAGGCCACGGCAATCGCTATCACTATAGCAACGGCTACAAGTATCACAGTCGCGACGACCGGGCTAATGCCCGCGCTCTTTCTTCTCACCATAGCAAAATGGCCTCAGTAGAAGCATAAAAGAATTTCTCAGCCTTATTTCATCGGAAAATGATTAAAACCAACTGGTCTAATTAAGGGGGTCTAGGTTTGGCCAACAAAAGCTTATATCGGCATCAAAGGCCTGTTCTGGTTGGATGGGTTTCTCAGATACCTTCTCAAGCTTCGCCTACAACAACTTCCTAACCATAGGGCGAGCTCTCCTCCGAATAGCTCCCTCGATTCCCGCACGGATTGAGAGTGCAGGCAAACGCATCCACCCGGAGGTCTTCGCCTCAACAGTCGGAGGAATAACCATCATATCCGCTCTGGTTGCAACTCCACTTTCCATCCTGCTATTCTTGGTTACAGGAAACCCTTTGGCCCTGCTTGTAGCCACCGTACCGGTCTTCGCCCTGCTCATCGGCATAGTCACACCATTCGTCTGGGCCTCCTCAGCAGCCTCACTCCTCGAAAGCGAAGTCCCATACGCCGCCAGCTATCTCGCAGTAATGTCAACCGGCGGCATACCCCCCTACAAAAGCCTGATACGGCTAGCCAACAGCCAACTAATGCCAAACATAGCCAAAGCCGCCAAACTCGCCGAACTCAACGTCACAGTAGGAGGGCTTGACCCTGTCACAGCCGTCGAGAGAATGGCCAAAGGCGTGCCATCGAAAGAATACAAGGATTTGATGCTCGGCTACGCATCCACACTCCGAAGCGGAGGAGACGTCGTCCACTACCTCATCAGAAAAACCGAGCAAATCTTCACATCCCGTATGGGCAAAATGAGAATCGTCGGCGAACGCATGGGCATGATGATGGAGGGCTTCGCAGCTGTCACCATGATGCTCTCCCTCGTCCTCTTCACCATATACATAGTCTCGCGCGCACTCCCCAGCGAATTCCTCATAATGCCATCTGAACAATTCGTGCTAATAGCATACCTGATTCTCCCAGGATTATCAGCACTATTCATCTACCTCGCCGACATCAGCCAGCCAAAATACCCCGTAGGCGACTCACGCCCAATGAAAACACTTCTCCTCACCATGCCCTTCGCCTTCGCCTTCGCAGCACTCTTCGTACTCCCCTTCTTCATAACGGAGCTACAGGCTATGCCCATCTTCGACACCACATCAAACATGATAAAACAGCTAAGGGCTATGACAGGGCTCGAAATGGGCTACGAATCCTCAATAGCCCTCGTCCTGTTCTTCGTCATCCTTTTCCTGCCCGGCGCAGTAGCCTACCAGAAATACGGCACAGAAAACTTCTCAGTCATGCATGGTCTCACACTATTCCTCAGAGACCTGACGGAGGCGAGAAAAACCGGCCTCAGCCCAGAACGCTGCATAGTCGACCTAGCGAGAAACAGCTACGGCGCATTCAGCAAACACCTCAAGATAATCGCAAGACAAATCGGATGGGGAATACCCCTACGAAAAATCTACGAAGACTTCGCGAAAAGAACCCATGGATGGCTCGAGAAAGCAGGTGTCTTTATCCTCGTCGACGCGATAGACGTCGGGGGAGGAGCGCCGGAGACATTCGAAGTATTGGCATCCTTTTCGGAAGACCTCGAGGAAATAGAGAGACAGAAACGCGCAACCCTGAAACCTCTCATGCTCATACCCTACATCACAGCCCTCATGCTCATCATAGTAGTCGTCATACTAGTCGCCTTCATGAAAAACCTCCTAACTCTCGCCCGACTCAGCATATCAACCGCCGAATTCGTACACTTCTTCCTGCCCCCGGTAATCATAATAGCGGCCATCAGCGGACTTGTCGCAGGAAAAATATCCAGCTCAACAGTTGCCGGAGGATTCAAACACGCAGTCATAATGTCGCTGCTCGGACTGGTGGCCATATATGCCTCTGGAACCATAGCTATCCAAATGTTCCAGCTACCAACAGCCTAGCCAATCAGCTCAACAACACCTGCTACTATTTGCACACGTCCACTATCCTTCAGCCTCTTAACGGCTTGAATCACAAGCTCACGCGGGTAAGGAGCTTTAACAAACAACTGCCAATAAGGTATCGGCCCCCCGCGTCGCAGCACTATCTCCGCCAAAAAATCCGCCGCCTGCTTAATCTCCTCCTCCGTATGTGTTTTCACCTGAGGATGAGGTGCAGCCGATGACTGGCTCACAAAAGTCTGAACAACCGGCCGCCTCAGCGAGACACCTATTTCGGAGAGAAGCTTCTCCGGGTCGGCATAGTAATTGAGAATAATTCTCGAAACATCTTTGTTGTCCATCACCTTGTTCTGCTTCATCCACTCAAGAATCTCCTTACGTCTCCAGAGTTCAACAATCAACTGGTCCCTCGACAACCCCGTCTGAAGAGATATGCTGTCAAGCTGGAGACTGTTGGCGAAATTGACTCTAAAAGTATCTGTTGCAGGATCCCATGTAGCGATAGTTCTATAATGATAGGCGTCTTCAAGCTCCCAGATGTATCTACATCTCCTGCCGAACGAAACACCTTTACCAGTCAACTGGACACGCTCAATCATCGCCATCGCATCTAGTAGGGAGATGTGTGTCTCAGGTATGTTCATAGGAGGGCTCATGAACCTTTTAACCGCAGATTCTATGTTTTCGGCGTGAACTGTTGAAAGGCCTCCGTGACCAGTCGCAATAGCCTGAAACAAAACAAACGTCTCCTCTCCTCTAACTTCTCCAACAATCAGGTAATCCGGCCTGTAACGCAGGCTCGTTCTAACAAGATCGAAAAGAGAGACCTGACCCCTATCAGAGGAACCAAGACCATAACTTTCACGGGTAACAAACCTAACCCAGTTTTCCCTCGGAATATTTATCTCCGCTGTCTCCTCACAAGTTACAATCTTCATCCGGGGTCTTATGAACGTGGTTAATGCGTTTAGTAGCGTGGTTTTACCGCTGCCGGTTGCACCTATGATCATTATACTTGCTTTGTGCTCAAGCAGTAACCAGAAATAGGCACCCATCTCGCTGTTCAGAACATTTGCAACCAGCAACTCAGTGATGCTGAAGGGCCTTTCTCTGAACTTTCGAATGGTGAAGGTGCTGCCTCGAGGCGATATCTCCTCACGGAACGTCGCCGCGAGCCGGTGCTTGCCAAAAATCATGGCATCAACTATTGGAAAGGCTGATGAGACGTGCTTACCTGCTTTGTGAGCAAGGTGAATGATGAAGTTGTCCAAAGCCTCTCTGTCCACGAAAATGATGTTCGTGGGAAGGGATTCAAAGTCTCTGTGCCATACATATATCGGGACACCTACACCGTCGCAGGAAATATCCTCGACACGGTAGTCCTCCATCACCACGTTGACTGGCCCGAATCCCATCATGTCCCTCTCAATATAATACAGGAACTTCGCCTCTGTTTTCTCGTCGATAGAGCCCAAGCCCAACCCCGCGAGATACTTCTTCATAATCTTCTTAGTCGTCTCGATAACAGCTTTCCTAACCTCTTCTTCTTCCCCAAGCTTAGGCGGATCAAGCTCTTTGGTTAAAATCTCTTTGACTTTCTCGAGAGCAGCCTCTTCGGCGGGTGTTAGCGGCTCCTCCACAACATGGTAAATGGGCTCTGAAACGGCGCCCGGAGGAGCTGCTATCACAACCTGCCCTATTCCTTCTTTCACATAATAGCTGTCAAGAACAACGTATTCAGGCTTTGGCGGTGACCTGATTATTCCAGACCACTGTGAAACAATTTTCTTCTCTTTCTGTTTAGCCATAGCTCAGTCCCCCACCTTTTTTCCAGAGTTTAAAGTCAAATTCGCCACTACAACTTCAGGGTCTTTGGACAAAATGGAGTCGAAGTAGTGAATGTTGAACATCTCCACAAGTCTTCTCGCCTCCTCATGCAGCGGGAAGAAGCTCAGCAGGTAAAACTCGGCATCAGTAATATCAAGCTTAGTGGTCATAATCTTCATGATGTTGCTCACCTGTTCTTCTTTTCTGTCTGTCTTCAGAAACACAAGCAGAACCCGTGCCTGGTCATTTTTTCTAAACATCAAGTCAATTCGGTGAGGCAGATTAGAGGTCCCCATGACTTTAACATTCCTCTCAACAACGAAGCCTCGTGACTTAAGTTTCTCGGCGACCAGTTTGATTGGTTTATTTGATTCTAATGTTTTTGAAAGCTTGTCTATGTTTACTTGGTATTTGTAGAAGGTTTTCAACTCGAGGTCGTTGTAGTCAAACAGTGTTCCGCATGTGATGCATTTGAATGAGACGTAGGGCTCGTTGTTAACCTCATTGCATTGGTAGCACATAAACAGGCTTGAGTGCACTTTGGCCACCTCATGTGTTAAACCCGACTCTGTTCCCTCACGTGTCACAGTGACTTCCGACCCGCAGCGCGGACACATGTACCGCATGCCCTCGAGAAACCTTTCCTCAGGTCCAAGGAAACCGCATGACTCATGCTGCAGTATCCTCTGCCGGCTTATGTTAGGTGATTTACATGATTTACAGCTTATGTTAAACATGACTTCGCAGCTGAAACACTGCGGGCATGCAATTCTCTTGAAACCGATCCCTCCAATTTTTATGATGCCTTTTTCCGTAAGTCTCTTCAGAATCAATGTCAACCTTGCCGTGTCGACGTCTATTTCATCCTGTAACACCGGGTAAAGCGCGCCGTCGGCTGATGCTGACTGCACCGGTAGAATTTCTGTTATTTTTTTCTGGTCTAGGAAGTCGAGTATATAGTCCTCGAGATCCTCGCTATCAATTTGTTTTGATGAGATGTATGGTACTTCCTGCTCTGCGTAGGTGTATAGTGTGGAGCTTGTGGCCTGTGTGGCCGGTTCGACAGTTAAATAGGTCAGGGGGGTAGCAGGTTCTTGACTGACAGATTGTTGTGAAACGGTTGGAGGCTCCACATTGACCAGATTATCCGCGGGGACATTTGTTTGGCCTGCGGTCTCCTGTACGGGAGTTACCTCAACTTGTTCCACCGTCTGGGCTATCCGTTTCCTGCGAAAAGTGTTGAAAAGGCTGATCGCAACCGGTGGTGCAATGAAAGCGGCCAAACCAGTTAACCAAAATTCAAGAGCCCAGAAACCCCCTATCCAGTTTTGTAAAATAGAGGCAGCCATGACACCCATAGCAGCTGCCACTATCATGATTGGCCACAACACAACCTCTAGCAACCGATAATGGATGAAGGTATAAACCACCGACAAGAGCAAGCCGCTTATAACAAAGACCATCGGCAAATTGGTCGGAAACAATCGTATCATGATGGGAAATAGGAGGGATGCGGCCACAAACCAGAGTGAAAACACTAATCCAACTATTGACGCAGCCGCTATGACTTGACCAACCTGTCTCAACCTAGTCTATTGTTTTCTGTTTATCCGATGAATAAATTCTTTTCATGCAAAGCCTCCTATTCTAACCTTTTATATCGATTTTCTATTTTTCCATGGGGTGTAGCTTCTCAAAACGCCTTTCCAGCCGCTTTCTTTTAGGGTTTTAAGGAGTTTTTCCCAGTCAGTCTTAAGCAGTAATACGGTGATGATGACCATGGCCAATGTGGCCACGGCTGTTGAGACCCAGCTAACCTCGCCCAGAAGCAGTCTGGCGTATTCAAAGTAGGTTCTGCCTAGGACGGCGACGAGGATTGACAATAATATCTTTCCAGCTGTGTTGGCTAACATGAACCTCCAGAAGCTGAGTTTGACCATTCCTGCGGGTATGATGTATACGTCGTCGGGTAGAGGTGTGAGGGCAAATATGAAGACTCCGAGATCGCCGAATTTGCCGATAAACTCTCTGAGTGTATCCATGCTTCTCTTCTTCTCCTCGCTGAGTAAACGGTACCCCAGTCGTCCGATGATGTATGATGTTATTTTTCCAATGGAGCCGCCGATGCCTGCTGCGAGTCCTAGGATAAGCGGGTTCACGGTTTCACTCAGTAAAACAACCACTATTAGATATGGGACAGGGACAAATGGCAGGATGCTTCCCAGGAGCGAGACCACGAAAACTCCCAATGGCCCGTAGGTGACCGCGATTGCTTCGAGCCAGTTCTCCAATCCCTGTTACACCGTCTCAATAGCCTCTCTAATCAGTCTTTCACCAAGCTGTCTGAGCGAGTTTAGAGATTCAACGTTTTTTGCTTCGATGGACATTTTTATCTGCGGCATTGTATTGGATGCCCTTATGAGTATCCAGCCTGCTTCGCAGTAGGCCTTGACCCCGTCCAAGTTGTTTGTCTTATAGCCGAGCTGTGAAAGCTTCTCGGAAACTTTTTCGACAACTGCAAATTTTTTCTCGTCGGGGCATTCGTATACAAGTATGGGTGTTGTCGGGTACTTCGGTATCTCGTCCACATGTTTAGACAACGGCGTTTTTGTTCGGTATAGGAGTGTAGCCATCTTAAGGGCTGCGTATATCGCGTCGTCGTCTCCATCTAGTTCGCCGAAGTAGAGGTGGTTGCTTTTTTCCCCACCTAGTACCGCTCCGAGCTCTCGCACTTTTCTGTGTAGAAAGGCTCGACCTACTTTCCATTCGTATGGTGTGAACCCGAGTTTTTCAGCCATCTCCTTCAGCGCTGTTGAGGAGTTTACGTCATAGACGATTATGCCTTTTCTGTCGAGAGTTTTGAGTAGCACGGCCATTGCGATGTCGCCTTGAAGTACCCTGCCTTTGTCGTCGACGAAGACTGCTCTGTCTGCGTCTCCGTCAAAAGCTACTCCGAAATCCAGTTTCTCCGACACCACAACCTGTTTCAGTTCTTGTATGTTTTCCTCAGTTGGTTCAGGCGGGTGGCCTCTGAAGTAGCCGTCGGGGTTGTTGTTCAACTGCCGCAGCCCTATTCCAAGTCGCTCACAGATTTGTGGGAAGCAGAGTGATGCAGAGCCATCGCTAAAGTCCGCCGCCATTCTCAACCCATTCATCGGAGAAAAGCCTGAGACAATATGCTGGATGTAAACGTTTTGAAACTCCACTTTCTCGACGACGCCTTTTTCTTTCGCAGATGAGCCCAAGTCGCCGCTTAGGATCATGTCCCTTATTTTTTCCATGCCTGCTCCCTGCGAAATTGTTTCACCGTTTCCGAGAAACATTTTGAAGCCGTTCCATTCTGGCGGGTTATGGCTGGCCGTTACCATAACACCTCCCCCTGCCTTGTAGAACCTGCCTCCGAAATAGCAGGCGGGAGTTGTGCAGACCCCGAGATCTAATACATTGTGGCCCGCGTCGGTCAAGCCGTCACATAGGCCTTTGACAAGCTCTTCACCGCTTCGCCTCACATCCCGACCGACCACAATCTTTCCAGAGACAACTTTACCAAAGGCGCGTCCAATGCTATACGCCAAATGCTCATCCAAGTCCACACCATAGACACCGCGGATATCGTAGGCCCTGAAGATATGTGGCGAGACTTTTACTGCTCCCATCTCTTCGCAACCACCTCGTCATCAAGCCAAGTAACACGCAGCCCCGCACATGAGACACGATACCGCTTGTTCACCCCAACCAGAAAACGTGTAAAAAGCTCGCCATACCGTGAGTTTTTTAATGGACCACCGTCGACAGGTCGCAGGCCTTCGACAAGCTTTAGTAGATGGGCCACCTTCTTCTTTGCATCCATGTCATCACCGAATATGAAGGTGTCCGAGTTGACTGGTTTGGTTATGTCGCTGAGCAGGTCCGCGCTTACTGTGTGAAGCGCTGAAACAACCTTCGCACCTTGCTGCAAGTTCTCGGCAAGCACCTCCGCAGCACATACGTCGTCAGCAAAAGGAACCACACATGAGACATTCACCGCTGATGGCTGAATAAACGGCGCCACGTCTCTGGCTATTTCTACCAAACCCTCATACGGTACACTAAAGAAAACAACATCAGCATCTTTCACGGCGTCCCTGTTGACTTCGCCTGACACATTCTCTTTTCCCAATAGCGTCTTTATTTTTCCCGCTGCTTCAACAGCACGTTCATGCTTTCGTGACCCGATAATTACAGCTACACCGGCTTTCGCGAGACGTGCGGCCAACCCGAACCCGAGGTCACCCGTGCCTCCTAAAACAGCAACCCTCAACACCGCTCACCAACCATAAATACAACTGGCTATTATACCCCGCCTGATCTCCGAGAAAAGAAATATAACTTAAAAATTGGCACAGCCGTTTTCCTACCATGGACGAAACAATTCTCGTTGTAGCCATCCTCTTCATCATCATGGGTGTGGCGGGGATTTTCATACCGTTCATAGGCATAAGTGAGACTATGCGGCCTCTTGCGGAGTTTTCAGGGTTCCTGCTTGCACTCGGTGTGGTGATGCTTCCGATTGGCTTGTTCAGAGGCGGCCTACCCGTCATGTCAGGCGGAAAAGTCTACGCCCTCAGCTTCCTCGGAATAGGCCTGATTTCGTTTGTTCTGGTTTCGGCCGCCCTACAGGTGGGTCCCTTCATGAAGGTTGAGGAGGTGGGTTTAGCAGGGCCCACACCATACAACGTAACAATAGTTATTTTGCCTGGTTCCTTCGACCCCACCGCCACTGAAACCTATTCACCCGCGAGAGTCAGAGTACTGGCTGGCTACAACAGCACCGTCATATGGATAAACACCGAGAACGTGAACGTCGGACATACAGTAACCTCTGACCAAGGATTGTTCGACTCGGGGTTGTTCGGCCCTAATGAGAAATGGGTCTTCACCTTTGGCAGAGCAGGTATCTATCCCTATCACTGCACACCTCATCCATGGATGCAGGGAGTCGTCACAGTAGAAGAAGGGCCCATGCCGGAGTCAACAGCCGGATAAAACTCTGCCCATTAGATAGGTCTTCTCCACGTCAACAACCTCGACTTCAACAAACTTGCCCAAGGATTCACTTGGTGCATCGATCACTATGGGCCTGTAGGCAAAGTTTCTACCAACCATCTTCCCCTTCTTGCCTACTTCGTCGATCAAAATTTCACCGATCCATCCAAGCCATCTTTCACCGCTTTTTAGCTGAATTTCTGACAACAAGTTGTTGAGCTCGG
The DNA here is from genome assembly GCA_041641305.1 of Nitrososphaerota archaeon. Classification (GTDB taxonomy): domain Archaea; phylum Thermoproteota; class Nitrososphaeria_A; order Caldarchaeales; family Caldarchaeaceae; genus Caldarchaeum. Next base: position 24,315 of record JBEPYN010000003.1, read on the forward strand.
ACACGCGGCGTGCCACGACATGGGCTGGAAGAGTCTTGAGTCTCTCTCCCGGGGTTCCTGGCCGCGGAAAATATCTTGAAACGTTGACGATGGCTGGGTGGGTTTTCTCGACGAGCCTCAGGGTCTGCTCAAAATCTTCGTCCGTCTCAGTGGGGTAACCCACTATCAGGTCTGTGGACACAGTTATGTTGGGAAACTTTCTCCGGAATGTTTCGACAATCTGGTTGAAGAGTTGGACGCTGTGTCCCCTGTTCATGTCTTTCAAAACTTTGTCGGAGCCCGATTGGACAGGTATGTGTATGAACTTGTAGATTTTCTCGCCTGAGTATGCTTTGACGAGTTTTTCGAGGATTGGTTTGAGGTAGATGGGGTTCATCATGCCGATGCGTACGTAGAACTTTCCCTGAACTGAGTTGACTGCTTCGAGCAACTCGGGCAAAAGGTTGCGGCCCGACTCGAGTCCATAGCTACCCATGTCCTGGCTCGTCAGCCACACCTCCCGACACCCTTCGTCTAAAGATTTCCTCACCTCATCCACAACAGCGCGGACAGGATAGCTCTCAAATCCTGGCCTCGAGCGGGGAACTATGCAGAAGCTGCAGCGGCTCCACCTACATCCCTCCGAAACAGGTACGATGGCTACTACAGGGTTTTTCCTCAGCCTCGGCAAACCAAGCTTCACCTCCCCGCCGTCGAAACCACGGGCTTCAATGGCTGAAGCCACCTCGGTAATGTTGCGTGGCGGAAGCAACACGGCCTCCGGCGCGACTCTTCTAACTCTTTCAGTCTCTCCCGTTGCCATACATCCAGCCACTATAAGACGCGATCCTAGGTGTGAGAATTTCTTGATGCGGTGAATCATCCGGTCGGCGGTGGGCTTCTTAACGGCGCACGTTACAAGAACCACGTAGTCGGCTTCACCTGGCCGCTCGACCATCCTGTACCCCTGTCTCTGCAGCAGTCCTAGAGCTATTTCGCCATCTGCTTGGTTGGCTGAGCACCCGTAGACCTCGGCGTAAACCCTATGGGCCATGCCACCCAGTGAGAGAAATGTTCCAGCTATTAAGTCCGCTGCAAAGGCTTGATCACAGAAAGAACCTTTTTTCTGTCAAGCCGGGAGAGCATAGCCAGCTCATCTACGGCCGCGTCAAAACCCATGTTCTCGACAAAAATTTTTCCAACCGTCTTGACCGCCTCAAGCCTCTCCCATGGAAAAACAATCCACGCATCGGTCTCTTCGACGAAATAGTGTGGTGTGAACCTGCTCCAAGGCTTTTTGAGAAGGGTAGCCGTTCGGACAGTGTTTGGATTACGTGGCTTGATTATTTTGTCGACAGCCGCGTCCAATGTTGAGCCCGTGTCGGCGACATCGTCCACCAGAAGAACATTTCTGCCGTCAAGCCTTTCCAAAACAAGGTCGTGGTAAATCTTCAACTCGGTTGACACCGTCCCCATATACGAGCGGCATCCAATAACGTATACCTCCCTCACATCCAGAATATCTGACAGAAAATCGGCCACGATCATGCCGCCTCTCAAAACCCCGATAAGCGTATCTACTCTATACCCGTTATCCAAAATTTTCTCAGCCAAGGCATCCGTCCCACGCTCCACATCACGCCAGCTTAGAATGAGAAGCCTACTTTTACCTAGCGACTTTAGCTCCATGTCAAAGGTACTCGGTGGACATATATTAATCTACAGGTAGAAGTAAACACTATATTACAGACAAACCTTCTTCAATATGTATGAGCTCTGGTACTGTTTTTCTGAACAATGCCTTATCTTCGCTCAAGGATGCGGCAGATCATCTGAACCTTGATCCAGGGATTCATGATGTTTTGAGAAAGCCCAAGAGGGTTGTGGTTGTCTCGGTTCCTGTGCGGATGGATGATGGGTCTTTACAGGTTTACACCGGTATACGTGTTCAGCACAACAACGCAAGAGGCCCGTACAAGGGAGGTATACGGTATTATCCATCGGTTGATGTCGATGAGGTTACCGCGTTAGCCATGTTAATGACCTTCAAGTGTGCTGTGACGGATCTTCCATACGGCGGGGCCAAGGGCGGTGTCGCCTGCGACCCCAAGAAACTATCGAAGACTGAGCTGGAGAGAGTCACGAGAAGATATACTGCGATGATTTACGAGATCATTGGCCCCTACCAAGATATTCCGGGGCCTGATGTGTACACCGACGCCCAGACCATGGCCTGGATGGTGGACACCTACAGCATGATGCGTGGAATTTTCACACCTGAAGTGGCTACAGGAAAGCCTGTCAGCCTCTACGGAAGCCTCGGCAGACATGACGCCGCATCCAGGGGAGCAGCATACGTCATAAGAGAATACTTCAAGACAATCAACAAACCCCTCAAAGATGCAAAGGTCGTGATACAGGGATACGGAAACGTGGGATACAATGCTGCAAAAATTCTCCATGAAGAATACGGCGCGAAAATAATAGCTGTAAGCGACTCAAAGGGCGGCATCTACGTTCCTGATGGTGCCCACCCAGACAAGATACTGGAGCATAAGCAGAAAACAGGCTCAGTAGTCAACTTCCCCGGCTCAAAACCTCTCACAAACGAAGAGCTCCTCACAACACCCTGCGACATTCTGATACCTGCGGCCCTAGAGAACAGCATAACAAAAGAAATCGCTGAAAAAGTTGAGGCGAAGGTAATTGTCGAGGGGGCCAACGGCCCAACTACGCAGGAGGCTGATAAGGTTTTGTTTGAAAGAAGGATTCCAGTTATCCCCGACATATTGTCCAACGCGGGCGGAGTAACCGTCAGCTACTTGGAATGGGTGCAGAACCTAAAGAGGGAGACTTGGACGCTTGAGGAAGTTCATGCAAAGCTTGAGGGTAAGATGGTGAAAGGTTTCCATGATGTGATGAACACTTCCAAAAAATATGAAGTGCCGCCAAGGATGGGTGCCATGATTTTCGCGGTGAACAGAGTAGCGGAAGCAATAAATTACCTCGGTATCTGGCCCTGAGCAAGATGGAGCCGTGGTCGACGGTCATAATTTCCCTAACCCTACTTTACTCGTCCTACCTTGACATCAAGAAGAGAGAAGTTGACGACATTGTCTGGATAATCCCATCTCTACTGGGTCTTTTGCTAAACCTGTACACCGCATACGTTGTTGGGCTTGATTATCTGGTGAGATACGGTGCCGCTGTGCTTGTTTCGGCCGCCGTGGGGTTCGTCCTCTACTTTGCGGGCTTGTATGGAGGAGCCGATGCCAAAGCTCTTTTCACCATCTCCCTTGTCCAGCCCTTTTCATCTAGCGGCCTCCAGCTACATGGAGTAACTGCACTAACTGTTCTCACAAATGGTATGATTTTCTCCATAAGTCTGCCGATATTCTTCGCGGTTTTCAACTGCTACAGGCTGCTTCGCGGCGAAAAAATATTCGCAGGCTTCGATGGTGAGAAGGGGTTGAGGAAGTTGGCGGCGCTTTTTCTTGGGACGCGGATGAGGAAGGCTGCGGGAAAAAATTTCTGGGGAGTAATAGAATCTGTCGAGAACGGTGTTAGAAAGTTTAGGTTCAACATCGGTATCGAGGAGCTTGAGAAAGTGGACAGAGACGATGTCTGGGTCACACCAGGAATTCCGCTGCTTGTTTTCTTCACAGCAGGTTATTTCTTCAACCTGTTCGCCGGAGAAGTGATGGCTTACCTGTTTAGGGCGTTAACGCCGCACTAAGCCTAATCAAAATCCATTCAATAACTGCTCCAGCCAGCAGCAGCAACACGACAACGGCGACCGTGTATGGTAAACTACGTATCTCTTTTCTCAACTGTTTTCTGATGGCTGAAGTTGTCAAGAAAAAACTTTCAGAGACGGCGAATCCGTATGCCAGCATCTCGATGAACCCGTAAACAGTGATGAAAGGTATGAGCAACAGAAGAGGCACCGGAATGTTTGAAACCGCCGAAAAGGCCCCTATCACAGCTCCTGTGTTATACACTATTAGTCCAGCAAGAGCCAGACCCAGCACAGGAATCATCATCAAAAGCGATGCAGCAAAATTGTTGAGAAAAATGAATGCAGGGTTTTCGACAACGTTGGGAAGCATCTGCTCAAACTGGTTAACCAAATTCTCCGCATCCGCAAGCGATATGGGTATAAGCGCCGCGGCAGCAAACAATCCTATCAACAATGCTGTTGCTACAACAGCTGCCGGGAACCGTCTCAGCAGAAAACTCTTGAGCCCCTGTAACATTTCCGGGGTTTTGTTGTATACGGTGTATATATGCTTGGTGAATGATAGGTGGCGGCGGCTCCCCGGGGTGGCGTGAGCCCGCGCCCGTTCTCAAGCTGCGGGTATGCTTGGACACGCTTTTGGATGGGCTGCGCCGCGGCGTCTTAGTGCTGCTCCCTCCCGGGCCTGACACGGTTCGACGCATGCGACGGTTGGAGCCTCCCTACAGAGGCTTTACCCGTCTACGACGCCCCCATCCGGCGCATCCTCATCGCCTCCCCGCAACCGAGCGACGGGCCGGCCACACGCGCCCCCGCGGGTTATCCGGCCCCCGCATGAAGCCCGTTTCGGGTACAGGGAAGGGCTGGCTCCCCGGCCTTTCCCGCCGCCACCACCAATTTTATCCTTGGCGTGCTTAAATGTTTACGTTGGAGAACTCTTCCTTTAGGTGCCGGGGCGGGGTCGAGTAGACATCCTCGAAGATGGCCGAGGGAGGAATGGCTGGAGTTTTTTCTACTTCTTCGATTTTCTGCTCCAAAATCTGCCTTAAGCTTGTCCAAATCAAGTTGTCTTTTTCCTCATCCAACAAGTTTCTCTGGATAAGCAGCTTCTCACAGAGGGTTATTGGGTCTCGGCTACGCCATATCTCAACCTCTTGAGCGGTTCTGTACTTGGTTGGGTCATCGGCGGTAGAGTGGGCTGCGAGCCTATAAGTAATGGCCTCGATTAAAGTCGGGCCTCCGCCTCGACGTGCCTTTTCGACAGCAGCACGTACAGCTGCATAAATTTCCTCCACGTTGTTGCCGTCTACCACCACTCCCTCGAAGCCATAGGCCTCCGCCTTCGCTGCTATGGTTTCCGAGGCCGTTTGCTGACGTAGAGGCACCGATATTGCGTATTGGTTGTTTTGGCAGATGAAGACCGTAGGTGTTTTGAATACGCCGGCCATGTTGAGGCCTTCGTGGAAATCGCCTTTTGATGTCGCACCGTCTCCGAAGAAAACAAGCATCACGGTGTCTTCACCTCTTCTCTTGGCTGCGTATCCAAATCCGACGGATACGGGGATGTGCGCAGCCACCGGGCCTGGGCCTGTGATGATCCTGTATCTCCTGTCACCGAAGAGCAGAACTTCGTGGCCTTTGAGAGGATCTCCTACTCGGCCGAGCTGCCTTGCAACAAGTGTCTCGAGGGGAACGCCGCGTGCTATGAAAGCACCTGTTTCACGATATGTTGGAAATATCCAGTCAAGCGGCGAGGCAGCGTTGACGGCCGCGACGGAGACAGCCTCCTGACCCTCTGAAGAGGTGTATGCAGCGACTTTGCCGGCGCGTTGAAGCTTAACCATGGCCGAGTCAAACAGCCTCGCCAAAACCATCTCCCTATACATCTTAAGAAGAAGTTCATCGCTCAACAATTCGTGGGTTTTCAAATCCGTGTGCAACTCTTAAAGGTTAACATGTTTTTCTCAGAAATGGATGCAAAGGGTTCTGGTTGGTTGCTGCGGCTGGGCTGTGAAAGGTGGAAAAGAAGCCTATTACCAAAAGTTTCCGGCGATAGAGGTTCAGGAAACTTTCTACAAACTTCCAAAACCCGAAACTGTAAAGCGGTGGCGTGAAAACGCTCCCAGCGGCTTTGTTTTCTGCATGAAGGCTTGGCAGGCGGTCTCCCACCCGGTCTCCAGCCCAACTTGGAGAAAAGCGGGACTTGTTCAGGCGAAGAGTGGAAAAACACGGTATGGATGGCTTAGGCCTGTGAAAGAAAACTTTGCGGCATGGGATAAAACAGTGGAGGTGGCGAAAGCCATGCAGGCACGTGTGGTCGTAATCCAGACACCGGCATCGATGCCCGACGACCAAAAAACACAACAAAACATCATGAAATTTTTTGAACACGCTACCGGACACACCGTGACGATAGCATGGGAGCCGAGAGGAAAACTTGCAAAGAACATCGCCTTCCTCAAAAAAGTCTGCGAAAAACATGGCATAATTCATGTAACAGATGTCCTGAAAGCGGAGCCGGCAACCCTGCATGAAATATTCTACACACGTTTACATGGGCTTGGCGGTGAAGTCAACTACAGATACAGATATAGCGATGAAGACCTGAGCCTCCTTGCAGAGAAAATCTATGCAAGAGACTTTGGCGAGGGATATGTGTTTTTCAACAACGTCTGGATGGCTGAGGACGCGGAGAGATTCATGAGGTTGCTAAAGCGGGAGGATAAGCTCTCCTGAATATTTTTTCAAGCCATCTTTCTCCATCTTCGCCACAATACTTTCAGCAGCCTTATGTGGGATTGGGTGAGACATGGCCTTTGCGTAGCCGTCGGCGTCACAGACCACAATAACGGAGAAGTTTTCATCTTTCTGAACCACAGTAAAAAAATTCTCCTCTCCAACAGGAGCCCATCCGTCACGAGTTTCCTTCACAACCATCGCCGCATAGGCGGTTCCAGTGTAGGCGGACAGAAGTTGCTGAGCCCTCTGGGCAACCACTTCACCTCTCCGAAAAGCTTCGAAATACTGCACAACTCTCGATAAAGCCGCTCCCGCTTTAAAGTTTATCAAACGCTGTTCAGGTTTACAGGACGTGATTTTGCGTGTCTGGACATGTCCCCTGAAGAAGGGGATGGAGAAGGCATTCGAAGAGTTTGCCATTAAAGAGGCCACGCAGATACTAGAGATGCAGGAAGGGTGTCTAAACGCGTTCTTCGGAATCGACTACGGCGAACCATCCGTTGGAGTAGTGGTGACGCTGTGGCGAGACATCGAATCGCTTAAAGCCTTCACCGGAGGCGATTGGAGGGAGCCCTATATCCACCCAAAGGAGGCGCCCTTGCTCGCGGAAAAACCAAAGGTAAACCACTACACGCTGGTGGGCAAAATACCCCGGTAGTATCGGGAAAACATGGCATAAAAAGGGGTTGAAAAAGGATTTAAACCCAGTTTTCAGCCTATAAGCGAACGGAAATGGGCAAAGAATCTTTCGTGGTCGAGTCAAGAGTTCGCGAGGCGTTGCCCGAGGGAATTAGGCTGGGATCTGATGCTCTGGAGGGGCTTAACGAAGCCGTCAAAGCACTGATAGACAAAGCGGTCAAAAGATGCCAAGCCAATGGCAGAAAAACATTGATGAAGGAAGATTTCTAAGCCGCTTCTAGGGCCTCAGCTTAACACGCCCTATTTTTTCGCTTCTATCGGCTTGAAGCGAGGCTTGAGTTTCTCGATTATCTGAGGCAGGGTAGTGTACTCCATCTCCTCATGACCTAGTCTGGCTGGCTCGAATTCTCCCATGGTTCTAAGGGTGATGGCGAGTTCCGCTGCTTTGTTTCTGACGGTGTCCCAGAACGGGTCTTCGAAGAGGTCGACAGGCTCCACACCATCTTGTCCTACAAGTCTCCCGTTAGATACCTGCCACCCCATAGCCATCACTCTCGGCGGCCCATCGAAATAGCTAACAACATTCTGGCCTTTGCGGAATGAAACAGGCATCAAAGGGCCTCTGTGGCTTCCTCTCATCCAGCCGGAAACGATGAACGGTGGCGCAAAAGCTGCGAGAACCTCACCCACTGCCGGGAAACCTGCCTGGGCCCTCACTATCATGACGGGGTCATCCTTCCCCACATAGCGGCCGGCAATCAAGCTAAGACGTGTAGTGCTTGCGGCGGCCGCCGGCTCGCCGTCACTCGCTCTATAAACCTTTGAAACAGCGTAGCGTCCAACCGTCCCAAGCAACGCGACCAAGTCATACAATTCCTCGGGAGTTTTGAGCAAAACAGACCAAGACTCCACAAGGTCGAGGACCTCGAACTTGAACCCATCGTGCAGTGTCGGGTCTATGACAAGGCCTGCGGTGTTCTCCGGTGATGCGAATATGCGGTAAAGTGGTAGGTTCCATGCACCGGGCTCGGTTTTGTCCGCTGCAAATACTATGATGGGGTCTGATTTCCTCTCCTCAAACTCTATTTCGGCTACTCCCGGACCGAGACCTTTGACGTTTCCGCTGAATGCGTCTGAGAGGAGGTCTTGTCCTGCGCCATAGAGCTTCATGGGCTTGGCCACTTTCTCGGTTATTTCTCTGAAAACGTTCCATGCGAGGCCGTGAACCTCGGGGTTGTCTTCACCTTTGTCGTGGCTCATTACCAGTATTATGTCGTCTCCACAGTGGGTTGCGTATCCTGATTTTATGAGGCCTGTTTTCTCGGCTTCAGCGAGTTTCTGAGACGCGAGTTCCATCATCTTGGGGTGGGGCTTGTGATGTCCGGCGATGCTTCCTACATCAGCCTTTATGACCGAGACCGTCGTTCTCATTTCTGCTCACGTCTAACATGGCCTGCTCGATAAAAGGTCTTACGCAGTCTAATAACGGTGTATAATAGGAGGGCTGTGAGAATAATGGCTGAGACTCTCAGCCCCGCAACACCAGCCGGGTCATCCAATACAATAATTGTCCAAGTCGTGTCACCTGTCAAAGTGAAAACATTGTTTGTGAAGCTTGGAGGGGTTTCAGCTCTCATGACATATTTTTCGGCGGGAAGATAGATTGATGATATGCTTGAGAATTTCGCGGAATTGATTACCACCGTGTTGGGGCCTCGGTATACTGTGCCGTTGGGCCAGACAAGTCTTATATGTGCTTCGTGGAGCTGGAGGTTTATGGTTATTCTTTCTCCAGCGGTCACCGTGAAAGGTAATGTTATGGATGTTGCGTTGAAGTTCAGTGACAAATTTGTTTCCTTCGACGGGGTATGATAGGTCGCGTTGCCATAGTTACTTATTTCAATCCTGTTAGCGAAAATTATCCCGATCCAGTCATCCAACTTTTGGGCCTGTCCGTCAGTGACCGACACACCCACACTCCTCAAGTATCTAGCATGATTTTGATCATATAAGCGGATGAAAGCTATCGGCGGCCTCATTTGAAGAATCCAGATGTTGCCAGACTCGTCCCCGACTAAGATTGTGTAGTTTTTACTTGCAGCTGCCCAGACATCAGTGCTGATTACACGACTTGACCCGGTTAAGCTTTTCATCGATTCCGGAAGAACCAATATCTCCTTCTCCAAAAGAAGCCTGTTGTCCGAGGCTGCGTAGAGACGTATAATATGAGAACCTATGCCTATTTTCCTCAAGCCTGAAACCTGTTCACCATCAGAAGGCAGATTCACGCTAAAAACAGTCGAGTCATTAACCCTTCTACCCTCAACTATTTGGTTGACAGATACAGAGTCCAGTTGCATGGTGAAAGGTAGGCCGTCGAGCAGCCCTGAGTAACGTATCGGCGGCTCCTGTCTCAATATCTCGACCCTCGCCCTTGTCTCGTTGAAGCCCTTCAAAACAATGTCCACCGATGAGCCTGCCGCCGCGACTTCCCCCTCACTCCTTCCCTCCAAGAAAAGAGCATAAGCGTTGGCGGATGTTGACGCCGTCATGACGACAAGCAATCCATCAAACCTAATTGAAACCTGTACAGGGGGCCTCGTTGTCGGAGGCCTGACCTGCATAGTTAGTCTTTGACCCGTGTCGGCCACAAGTGTCCAGTTTCCCGCGTCACCGGGCCCGAATCTCCTTAAAACAGTTCTCTCCCCGTCACGTACAAAAACATTTTCACCTAAGCCGTTCGGAGAAACAAGAGTGACGAAACCATCTCTGCCGACAATTTTTACCGAAAGAGTTTCACCCACACCCCATTCGAGAGCTCCTCCATCGAGGAATGGGAGCATCATTTCGCCGTCGAACCCGACCAGCCAATACGGCTCTATGTTCTGTCCTTGAGAGGGGGCAATCAATAGAACTATTGCCAAGAGAAAAAGGGCTCTATTCATGTGACATACGCAGCCAAATCATCAAAGCAGTCAATAGTACTGCAAATGAGCCCAGCAGAAAAAATGGGCTGAGCAACGGCGACAACTGGCTTACGAAGATGCTGAGGCTCATCAAGGCGAGTGTTGTTAAGAGGGTCTTGAGGAAGGGTTGGTTCATCGTTTGTAGGCGATTTCCCGCGAAGGACGCGAGTAATGCGAAGGTGGCCAGGGCTGTGAGAACGGTAAAGAGCAGCTCCGGCTCAGGATTCGAGGGGGTGATGTTAACGGTGCCGGTTGAGAAAAGCCCGAGAATGTTTTGTACAAGTGTGATGAATAATCTTTCGGGCCTCAGAACACCGGTGGATGCTATGTTGTTTAACAGGAGCGCGAAAACGTATGACGCGTAGTAGCCTCCAACAAGCCCCGTGAACACGTTGCTCCTATAGGCTGATATGGCGAAGACGGCGGGCGCTGAAATTATGTAACCAGCCGCGAGACCGAGGAACGGGTAAACAACCCCCGTCAGCAGAAGTGAGACCGTGTACGCTGCGGGAACATACACCAACACTATCCCAGCCCACTTGAACCTATCGGTCGCGGAGATGAAAAGAAGAGAGAAGAACCCTATGAACACGAAGGTGTTTGATGCATCCATCCGGGACAAAGCGAAAAATGTCAAGACAAGTGGGGGAAGCAGGGCCACGGCTCTCAGCAGCTTATCTATCATGTCATCAGCCTCAAGCTTCTATGAAGGTGGGTAAGATAGTTTAGCAGATCCGTCTGCCTAACCAAGTAGACGTGACCGTAGACCATACGGAGCCGCTGCACACGAGCATCTTCAAGAGCCTCCAAAAACTTTGCAGGCACCGACACGTTTTCCAGACTGGGCACGATAAGGTATAGGACACCGCCATGCAACATAACTCTCTCAGCCACTGTCTTGAGAGAAGCTTCGTCAAGGTTTGCGAACCTGCCCAACATAAACACGGCGTCAAACCCCCGCAAATACTCCAGGTAATCAACAATCCTATACGGCGACACTGGCGGTGTTGAGGAGAGATATGTCAACAACCTGAAATAATCACTCAGCCCCGTAGCCTTCACCGCTCCTTCTCTGGCGCCAGGGACAACTATGGTTATCGAGTCGCCTCGTTCAAGAACGGATGACGCAAGTGTAGAGGCTGCCGCAACCACCGAGTCTAGCAGCGAAGGGTTGCCTAGGATATTGTTATGGCTGTAGTCTAGGACGAGACAGATCTTGAGACGGTTTTGTTTATCGAAACGTCGAACAAAAATTTCCCCGTTTTCTCTCGCTGTTCTCCTCCAATCAATAGCTTTCAACGGCTGCCCCTCCTCATACCTTGTTATCTCCCGAAAGATGTCGTCGACACCGTATTCGTGGGATGAGCCAGTACCTGTGTAGGGAGATGGGATCACTCTCTTCACGGCATCCGACATCCTTGGCTTACCTACTGCGGGCTCCGTGAAAACGATTTTCACCTCTTCTCCTAGAGAGAATTCTTTGTAGACCATTCCATAGTCGTCCAAAACATGTACTAACAGCGGCCCAAGGAGCCCAGTGCCACGTCCATCTGACGTAACTGTGTAATCGAGCTCTAGAAGTTCGTCGGGGGCCAAGATTCTTTCAACTTGAACATTTCCTTCAACAAGTTTGAGACCCTCCAAACGATCTGCTATCCGTACCCTGATTCTTCGACCCGATTTATTAGCCACCTTAACACGAACCTCGGTTTTCTCACCTCTTCGTAGCAGCTCTCGCCTTACTTGCCGCGAAAACAGGAAATCCGATTGACTAAACATTCTGAGAGAAGATGAGGCAAAAACACAGTAAAGCAACGTGAAAACCCCAACTATGTAGATTGATAGGCTCAAGGCCTTGTAAACAGAAACTGTGGATGCGAAAAACACTAGGATAAACATCGATACTAATGTTTTGTAGCCTTGGGATGTCAGCCTCAAACCGGAACCTCCGTCTCCAACAAATATTCCCGAATAACTTTCTCGATGAATCCGTAGTCGGTTTTCTTGGAGAGGTCGAGGTACTCGGGTTTGGGCATGAGACGATGGTTGAGCACACGGTAGCAAACTTTCTTGACATCGTCGGGGATGACATAGTCGCGGTTATTCAACGCAGCATGGGCCTTGGCCGTGTAGAGTAGGGCTATCTCGGCTCTTGGACTCGCACCGAGCATCAACCTTGTGTCGGCCCTGCTTTTCATAACGATTTCAACTATGTACTCCAAAATTTCTGGCACTACCTTAACGTGATGAACCTCATCCATTGCAAGGGTGAGAAGGTCGCTGGTTATTGCGGGTTGAACTGGGATATCCTCGCCAAGCATGTCCCTTAACTTGAGAATTTGGATTTCTTCTTCGCGGCTTGGGTAGGAGACTATGACTCTCATCATGAAACGGTCTATCTCTGCTTCTGGAAGGGGGAAGGTGCCCTCAAGCTCCACGGGGTTCTGCGTGGCTATGACGAGAAAAGGCTCCGGCAACCTGTAGGTAACCCCCTCGACAGTCACCTGCCTCTCTTGCATAGCTTCAAGCAAGGCTGACTGGCTTCTCGGAGGAGCCCTGTTTATCTCATCGATCAAAACCACGTTGGCGAAAACCGGACCCGGCTTAAACTCAAGCTCGCCTGTTTTCCTATTGAGGACGAGGCCGCCTATTATGTCTGATGGAAGAATATCAGTCGTGAACTGCAGCCTCCTAAAGCTTAGGCCCAAGGACATCGCAAAAGATTTTGCTAGAAGCGTCTTGGCGAGACCTGGGACACCTTCCATTATGACGTGGCCGCCTGTCAACAAAGCGATTATCAGCGACTCTACGGCCTCATGCATCCCCACGACAACTTTGCCGACCTCATTCCTCACACTTTCTCCAAGCATCGCAGCAAACATCTTATGCATATTTTCTCAACTCCTCCTCTATTCTCCTGAGTAAGCGTCTCCTCTCCAAATCAGTCTCTTTCCCACCATAGTGTCTCAGCTTTTTCAGAGCCCTCCTAACATCACCATTCATCACCAGCTTAACCATTTCCGCATACTGGTCAACACCTACATCCCCATCCAACTTGGTCTCCTTTCTTTTCTTTTCACGTGGAATAGCCAGAAGTGATACTGTCCCCAAAAGCATCAAGGCCAACAGTATGGGAAAAGAGTAATCACCCATCATACCAGAACTCCTCTACAAGCTTGCGAAGACTTTCCTCGAATTGCGTGAGTTTCTCGCTAGTAGGCTCTTTGCCACCATACCTCACAGGCTCAAAAACCTCATACATCCTCTGTAGGTACGTTGCATAGTTATGTGGAATACGTCCAGAGTTGAGCACTTCTCTAGCTGTGTAACGCCCTGTGTCAACATTCACCGTATTGCAGATTTTTTTCAACACTTGTGGAAAAACTTTGATGACGGCTTCCGCGCTCTCGCCTTTCTGCAGCAAATGTTTGAAGAGCTCCTCCTCTTCTTTCAGGTTTATGATTTGTTGTGATGAGTTGGGTGAGTGTTTGTTTTTTGTCTTGGATTGGTTGACGAGGACGAGGCCGACGATGGCTGCGACAAGAAAAATGTTTAGCACAAGCCAGAATGAGACGTTGTATAGAAGCGACTCCATGTTTCCTCACTCTCGCTTCGTGAGCTGGGACTCGACGTAGAAGGCGGGGACGAAGCTTTCTTTCTGAACCACTAGCTGAACAAGGCCTTCGATTGTGGCTGACGCGGTATAGGGTTGTGCTGTTTCGCCTGTTCTTATCTCTGTGAATGGCCCCCTGTATTTCGGGATGGCGCCGGGTAGGTATGAGACTGTTTCTTCTCCTATGTATCTTTTGAGATAGTTGCTTTGGTCGATGTAGGTTATGTAAGGTTTTCCAACATAGAGGCTGCTGTTGACTGGTGGGGTGTAGGCGGCCGTGATGTATGTCATCTGGGTTGCCGTGTCTATAACCACATCCACGGACTCGAGGCTAAATCTTGTTTCTACGAATCTGACAACCAACTCGGTTATCCTTGTCGTAACCTCCACCTCGACGGCATAGGTTGGAAAAGACGCCGTGGCTGAAGAGATGGATATGATGTGTTTGCCCGGTGTTGTTGTGAAGAAGGCGTAGCCGCTTAGGTTGGTGACTGTGGTGAAGTTGTTGAGTGAAACGAGGGCCCGAGGTATTGGCGAAGGCGTCAAACCTTCAAAGGGTTTTTGCTCCACCTTCACCCGGAGTATGTAGGGACGGGTGGGGGCCTCGCTAAAGCCTATGTCAAACTGAAGAGAACTGGTCGAAATAGGGGGCATTATCTCGAAAAGGCTGAATCCTGTTAGAAGCGCCACCAAAGCCAATAAAATCACTACTCTTGAATTCTTCACCGTCCAGTAACCTAACTTGCCTTTTCTTATGCTTTATCAAACATACCGCTTCTGTATGCATATATAGCGTTAGCCCTCTAAAGTGCCTCGGAGTTGGGTGAGGAAGTAGTTAGCGTGGCCGCAAGCCTTGAGCTACTGGATGATGGCGAAGTTGTTTTTGTCGAGGGGGACTTGGGCTGGTTTAGGGAACGTGGCTACGGCGACACGCGGGGAGACAGGCGATATGTCTTCAGCCCCGTTGAAACACTTTACCTCGTAAAACACGGGAAGGCCGAGGTTTACCGAAATGGCCGGAAGCTCGGCTTCATCGAATTGCTAACCTTCTTCGCCGAGCGTGACCGCAACCTATGGCGAGACTACGTCATATACTTGGATTTGCGTAAAAGGCGATACGTTGTTAAAGAAGGGTTCGGCCCCAGGCTTCGGTTCAGAGTTTTTGAGAGGGGTGAGTATCCAGAGAAGCCTGCGAAATATCTCATCATTCCTCTCTATGAAGGTGAGAGCGTATCCGTCGATGAGCTCATTTCTCTTGTCAAGTCATGTAGAGCGATGGATAAGATAGCCGTTGTGGCGGTTTTGGATAGACGCAACGAGGTTGTGTACTACCACGCCACAGCGGTGGAGCTCCGGAACAGGTAGGAGGAAGAGGATGAGGGTACTGTCTTTTCTGAAGTTGATGAGGCCGCCCAACGGGCTGCTGATGTTTTTCGCCGTCTTGATAGGTGTGCTGTTCTCCGACATGAGGACAGTCAATCTCCAGCAAATCATCTTTGCTTTCGTAACATCTTTCGGCTTAACAGGTTCTTCGATGGCTTTGAATGACTATTTTGATAGGGAGGTTGATGTGGTCAACAACCCAAGCCGCCCCATCCCATCGGGAGAAGTTTCGCCTGCCTCAGCTGTTGCCCTCTCCTCCATACTGGCCGGTGCAGGCCTTCTTACAGCGTTTTTATCTTCCACGGCCTGTTTTGTCATGGCTGCAGTGGCTTTTGCCGTCTCTACAGTTTACAACATGTTCCTCAAAAAGACGGGGTTGTTGGGAAATTTCGCTGTAAGCTTCACCGTAGTGGCGCCGTTCCTCTATGGCTCTATTCTTGCCGACGGCTACGTGTCTTGGAGTGTGATTGTCTTCGCTGTGCTGGCTTTCTTGGCCAACACTGGCCGAGAGGTTGTCAAGGGCATTACAGATGTGGAGGGTGATGCGGTGAGAGGTGTGGCCACGATTGCTCGGAAAAGCGGGCTGAGGACAGCGGCGCGGGTTGGGGCAGGGTTCTATCTTGCCGCGGTGGTGCTCAGCCCGGTTCCCTACCTACTCGATGTGGTCAACATCATGTATCTTCCCCTTGTCTCCGCAGCCGACGCCGGCTTCGTCTACAGCAGCATACGCGTGATAAGAAACCCGGAACCTGTTGAGGCTAAAAAGCAGAAAAACCTAACCCTGCTGTGGATGCTTTTCGCACTTGTCTCCTTCGCGGTAGGCGGCCTCCGCTAAACCTCGGCTAAAACTGTGCAGGGCGCGCTGTCAACCTCGTCAACGATAAGCGGAGCGACCACAACCCTCTTAAACACATTCGGCTTACCAATCAAATCCATGTCCTCAATAATCAGGAAGCTTCGTCCGACCAGAAGCCGTCGATGAGCCTCACGCCCCTCCTCCCTTCTCATGGGAGAAGATATCGATATCATGTCGACGCCAAGTGCTCTGAGGTTGCTGAACTGTCGCAAAAATGACGCGGCCTCGGCTGACAGGCATGGACCCCGCTTCATGTAGGCCTCTGGGTCTTTTTCACGGTAGCGTTGGAAACCTGTTCTTATAAGTAGAAGATCTGAGTGCTGCAGGGTTTTTCCATGTCTCTCGAGGTCTGAGGCAGTGATGAGCTCGCCGACGTCTTTGTCTACATCGATTAGCAGCGGTTTCTCGAAGACAAGCTCTTCAGCCTTGTATGATGATATTTTTCGGCCATGTGGGTCGAAGTGGTATGGGGCGTCGACATGCGTCCCTATGTGGTTGAGCAGCTTTATGAAGAATGTGTTGCTACTGTCACCCTTGGCAATCTGCTTATCTGGTGTAAACTCGGGCCGAGGCCCATCATCGTAGCAGGGAGAATATCTTGTGAGAACATGGGAGAGGTAAATCCACATCAGCCAACCCACATCCACAAAACAATCTATTAGACTTAACCATGCAGCATGGCCGCTGTTTGTCCAGAAGCCGAGCCCAACACGGTTTAAACCGGAAAAGCATGATAGAGGGTGGGCCACACTTTTATAATGAGACTCCGAGTGTTTGTTGGCTTTGAACGGTGTTTTGCGGCTTGGTTACTGGGCTGGTCTTGAACAGTATGACCCAGCGAGGATTGTGGCGCATTCTATACATGCGGAGGCTGTTGGCTTTGACATAATTGCGTTGAGCGACCATTTTCATCCATGGAGCGACACAGGTGGTCAGGCAGGGTTCCCGTGGATCGTGTTGTCAGCCGTAGCAGAACACACGAAGAAAGTTGAGTTGGGAACAGCGGTGACCACGCCCTTTTTCCGCTACCACCCCGCCATAGTTGCACAAGCTTTCGCAACACTAGACTACCTATATCCAGGCCGCATATTCATAACCGTGGGAACCGGACACGCCATGAACGAGACACCTCTCGGCTTCAAATGGCCTGGATACAGAGAAAAAGTGGAGAGGCTCCGCGAAGCAATCGAGATAATTCAGCTGTTGTGGAAAGGTGACTTCGTAGACTACGAGGGTAAATACTATCAACTCAAGTCAGCCAAGCTCTACACAAAGCCGCTCACAAAAATCCCCATGTATGTCGCCACCTCCAACTCCACAGTCGCCGAGATAGCTGGAGAGCTCTGCGACGGCATACTAACCAACCCCCGTGGAATGGATAAGTTCATGGAGATTATCACGGCCTTGGAGAGGGGTGCGAGGAAAGCTGGTAAAGATCCCTCGAAGCTGAGTAAATGTCTGGAGTTTAAGGTCTCTTACGACCATGACTACGACAGGGCTTACAAGGCTGCGTTGTTCTGGGCGCCGACGGCGATACCCCGTGAGAAACGGGAGAAAATCTCGGACCCAAGAGTGCTGGAGGCCATGGTGGGAGAAGAGGAGAGACGGAAAATTAAAGAGACATGGCTTATCACAACAGATGTGGACGACATCTTCAAATCCTTATCTCACCTGCTCAAACTCGGCTTCGACCGCGTCTACATCCACAGCGCCTCTCCCAACGAGGAGAAGTTCCTCAACCTGCTCGGCCGCGACATCCTACCATGGATGCGCGAGTTCTACGAACAGCTCGGCAGACCTATGAGGCCTGTACTGGAGTAGCTAAGCCGTCACACTCTGATGCCATCTCAGAATGTATTCCGGCAGCTTGAATCCCTTGGACTCGAGACTCTCGACAAGCAATATGGGCAGGGGGCTGAGCGCGAACTCTGCGTAGACGTAAAACCTGTTCGGGCGGCCTGGCTCGTTTTTGACAGGGATTTCTAAAACGCTGTCGGCCATCGATGCGATGGTGCTGTCGGCGTTGCCGACGACCGCAGCAATCTGTCCACCCATCCGCTTGAAGCTTTTACACCATGTCGACACTATCTCTGTTTCGCCGCTGCTTGAGATGACGATGAGTAGGTCACCCTGCCGCGGAGCGGGTGTGCTGGACTCCCGCGCCACGTAAACCTGGTCCCCAATGGCTCTCTTGATATGGCTCACCCTCACCGCCGTCATCCTAGCCACCTCGTAGCTGCTGCCGAGGCCCGCGAAGAAGCAGAGGCTCCTTGTCTCGAGCTTACGTGTCACGAACTCGTAGAACTCGGAAGAGAGGCTTTTCTCAACAACTTTACCTGCCTCGAGGCATATTTCTTTAGCGTTTTCATGTGCTCTTATCGGCAGGGCTTTGTCATATAGTGCTTCGGCCATTGCGTGGAACAGGGCTCCGCTCCCAAGTATGAATGTGTCCTCCATTATCCCCACGTCCCGGAAAACCTTCGCCTCCTCAGCCTCCGCAACCTCCTCACGCCCCATGAGATGGAGAACGTTTCCATATTTGCTGGCTATTTTTGCGAGCGGTGACTGAAGGTCAGAGGTGACGAGGTCTATTGTGTAGTCTCTGTGTGCGCCTGTTTTGCCTATGTATGATGCGAGATTCTGGGCGTCGACGAGAGGGGTGATGCTGCGGCCTGAGCCAGAGTTTATCAGCAAGCAGACACGGCCAAACCTCTGCTTGAGAATCGGAGCGGCTTCCGATATCTCTCTCCCCGGAAAACCCACATCGCCCCGGTCGATGACAATCTTTCCATCCCTCATTTTCGCCATCTCGCTGACCGCTATGCTCAACGCGCCCTTAGAACGGCCTTCGCCAAGCGGGATAATAACACCGGCCGATTGAATGTCGTGCAAAAGTCTCTCGAGGCTGTCGAGGTCAACGGTGCTGACGTTCCTGTATATCCTGTTTACATATCCAAGGCTTGATATAGTCTCGGACAACTTTTTCCATGGTTACGGTTTCAGCCGAGGATAAAAGCCTAAAGCCTGCTTCTGTGAAGTTTTTTTCAGCGGGGGTCGCCAAGCCTGGTCAACGGCGCAGGGTTCAGGCCCCTGTCCCGAAGGGGTTCGTGGGTTCAAATCCCACCCCCCGCATCATGTCATAAACCTAATAATCGGTTTTTCAGTGATTGATTAGGTATACTGGTTAGGTATGAAGGGTTTGAGGGTTGTTGTAGACGAGTCCGCACTGCGTCTAGGGGTTGCTGGAGAATTTGCCGCAGAGCATGGTGGAGCTGTTCTGGTGCATCGGGCGTTGTTGAAGCATTTGCAGGAACGGGCTTTTTCAGGCGACTTGGCTGCTTTGGACGGGTTGAGGAGTTTGGTGGCTTCATACGGTGAGCGCGTGGAGTTTGTCGGAGAGGCTGGTGGAGACGGGTGGCGCGACGCTGTGCTTGAATACTGTAGGAGCAACCATGAAACACTGTTGACCGCTGACCCGCTCGTGGCAAGGGTCGCCGAATCCATGGGAGTTTCATACCGCTACATGGTTCCCGAGCCGCCGCTGCAGCTCGAGTCAGTTTTCTCAGGCGATGTGATGAGCCTTCATGTGAAGGAAGGGCTTGAGCCGAGGATTAAACGCGGCCACCCCGGCCGCTGGGTCTTCGAATCCATCAGAGACAAGCCCATGTCGAGGACGGAGATAGAGTCGCTTGTCTCCACAATCATGAAAACAGCTTTCGACGTTTTCGGCACAGAGGCCTTCGTCGAAATAGACAAGCCCGAGCTGACGATTCTCCAGCTCGGCCAGTTCAGGATAGTGATCACGCGGCCGCCGCTCTCGGATGGGATGGAGATGACTGTTGTCAAACCTGTTTTGAGGGTTCGGCTGGATGATTACAGACTTCCGTCCAAGGTTCTCGAGAGGCTTGAGAAACGGGCCGAGGGCATTTTGATAGCGGGTCCGCCGGGAATGGGGAAGTCGACCTTTGCCCAGGCCCTCGCCGAATACTATCGCAACATGCGTAAAGTCGTGAAGACTGTTGAGAGCCCGCGGGACCTCAACCTTCCGCCCGACATAACACAGTATTCTAAGAGCGCTGCAAAGGACGGGGAGATACACAACGTGTTGCTGCTCAGCAGACCCGACTACACGGTGTTTGACGAGATGCGTGAAGCACGGGACTTTGAGATGTACATTGACCTCCGTTACGCGGGCATCGGGATGATAGGCGTCATCCACGCCAGCACACCCATCGACGCACTCCACAGGATAGCGAACAGAGTTGACATAGGAATACTTCCCTCAATAGTAGATACACTCATCTTCATGGACAAGGGCCGTGTCGCAAGCATCCACACCCTCGAGGTTGTGGTCAAGGTGCCAGCAGGACTCAAGAGAGCCGACTTGGCGCGGCCTACTGTCGTAGTCAAAGATTTCTTAAACGACGAGCCTGTCTACGAACTCTATGTCTTCGGGGAACGCGTGTTCTTCGTACCCATAAAGGCATCTGAGGACCGTGGAGGCGAGCTTGCTGTTATGCGCCGCATAATTGGGAAGCATCTCTCTGACTTCAGCGTTGACAGGATAGGTGATAGGGTTGTAGTCTCCATCGGCACAGGCGAGATGAGAACCTACTTCAAGAAGTGTCAGAACAAGGTGCTGCGGATGGCTAAGCACATGGGGCTGGAGGTTGAGGTGGTTCCCAAGCAGGGCCCCGAAACTTGATGGAAAAGCCTCTCACACAATCTGAAGAAAGAGAAGAATACCTCTGCAACGTTTGCCACGGAATTGCGCGACTTTGCAAACTCAACACATGTCCCTTCTACCGCGGCCTACTTAGGCAAAACATAGCAGCCAAGCTCAGAGGCCGGGAGCTGGGCGGCCCCTCTCCGCCAACATTCCTGGTAGGAGAGAAGGGGTATCCACGTGTTGCACTGGGCTCAGCCGTGGTCTATGCAGACGACGTTAACCCGCTTCTGCTCGAGTCGCCTTCTAAGTGGCTGGAGTTCTCCGTCGACGAGCTGCTGCGTCTGCGTCTCTCCCTCTTCCTCGGCCTAACCATCAACCACGTCAAAACACCTACACATGCAAGAGGCCTCTTCACGGCGATGCAAGAGTCGGCGGCGTCCACCAAACCCGTTGAGATCGAAATAACCACAGCAGGCACGGTGAACACTCTACCAGGCTTCAGCATACGCACGGCGCCCTATGGGCCATCGGCCCGGATTGAAAAAGTAAAACTCGTAAGTAACGTCACCGTGCCCCGCAAGGTGGACAGCTACTTGAACGATCCCTACGTCAAAGCAGAGGAGGCCCTTACCAGTCTCTATAAAACTGGCCATGACGAATACTATCTCACACGGCTTTTCTCAGCAGGTCTACTCGGACTCGCAAGACAGAGAAAGCTGGTGCCGACGGAGTGGAGCATCACAGCCGTAGATGACATCCTCTCCAAACAATTGTATCAGCAGGTCAAACACTACAGCATCATAAACGAATATCGTGTCCACAGCTACTCTGCTGTGGAAAATTCCGCCACCATAATCCTCACTCCAACCCCCTGGATGTATGAGCTTCTCGAGGGCTGGCTAAAATATAGAAACAACCCACCATACAGCGACCACGAAATACTCAGGCCGAGAAAAACTTACGCGGAAAACACGGGGGGAGCATACTACGCCGTACGGCTCTCCCTGCTGAGACATCTTGCCGAGAGACGTGAACAGAGTGGCGCCATAGTGTTTTTCGAGATCAAGCCGGGATGGGTTCCGCTGGGTGTCTGGCGTTTCCGCGAAATCGTGAAGAAGGCTCTGGAACAACGGTGTGAACGTTTTCAGTCTCCTGACGAGGCTCTCGCCCATATCGAGCCACGTCTCTCTATCCCGCTACACGCTTACATCAAGCAAAGCAGCCTCATATCATTTCTAAGAAAACAGAGTACGATAGACATGCTTTAGCAAGGACGTGCTCGTGCAACATAGATTTAAGGCGGGTTTGAATTGTCACAGCATGTCTTCTCCAATCAGATTAGAGGTTTTGCTTGCGCTGGTTGCTTTCCTCTGCCTTGGTTTAACAGATTTTTTACGTAAGAAGGGGGCGGCCGCTGGCGCAAATTCTTTCAGCTACCTGCTTGTTGAGACGGTTGTGCTTCTCGTGCTTCTCCCATTCGTGGCCACGGTGTACAGCGGAAAACTGACGCTGAGCCTCTCGGGAACATTACCCTACGCCATCCTCTCCGGCGTAACAATAACCGTCGCACTCTTCGCCATGTTATCAGGCCTATCAATTGGCGAGGGAAGCCTCGTAATCCCCATCTCAAGGCTAGGCCTAGCGCTTGCGACTTTGCTCAGCCTCTTTCTTCTCAACGAGTCAATCACCCTAACCAAGGTGCTGGGCATCGGGCTGGCGGTGGTCGCCGTCTTTCTCCTATCTAAATGATGTCCTCCAACGGTGTTTTGACGTACCAGCTGTGGCCGCATCTTGGGCAGTAGAGGCTCCACACTTTTCTGACATGCGAGTCGCTTGGCTTGGTGGGGATCGTTAACCGGTAGCCGCATTTTGGGCAGGTGTACTCGTCCTCTACGCTGGTCAAATCGGGGCCCTTGCGTCGAGCTTAACCCAATCAGGGTAGCTGTAGTTCTCTGCCCGGTAGTCGGGACGGTAGGGCTTAAGGTCTATCACAGGTGTGCCGTCAAACAGGTCGAGACCATTCACATACAATGTATTCCCCTCCCGCCTAACAAGCTTGACCAACGTAAGAGCTATCGGGTTGGGCCTCACAGGCGAGTCCGTCGAGAAAACACCCAGGGTCGGAAGCTCCTCCTCACGCATCCCCAGCCGCAGAAGCCGCCTCGGCTTCACCTTGAGAAGTGACCGGTGCTCTGGCTTCGACTTGTGGAAGACCGCGATGATGAATAAGTGGGTGTAATTCTCTACACCGTCCAGCGCCTCTTCATACTCCGGCAGTATCTCGACGCGTCCCGGGACAGCACCGGCGTTCTGCTTCACGTACTCATCATCGAAGTCAACACGCACATAGCCGACAATCTTGAACTCCATCCACAATAACGCTTCTTTGCTTGATTTAAGTGTGTCATTTACCTCTCATCTTCTCTATGTATTCCATGAGGGCTGTTGCGTTGTTGTGAAGTGTGTCCCTTGCAGAAAAGAGAAGCGTTACCGTGCCATGTCTCTGCTCGAGTTCAAGAATCATCTTGACAGCCTCAGGTTTTTGGCTAAGTTCCCTGAAATAACGCTGCTTAAACTCATCCCATCTCTCAGGCCTGTGACCAAACCATTTCCTCAGAGAACTTGTTGGCGCAACATCCTTCAGCCAAACATCCACAGCCGCGCGGTTTTTCTCCAGTCCACGAGGCCACAGCCTATCAACCAGCACCCTACATCCATCCTCCCGAGAAGGAGGCTCATACACACGCTTAACCCTAATCATGAAACACAGCACTACACATCTGTAAAAATCTTTTCCAACATACGTCAAAAGACCAAGTTCGCACATGTTCATCCATCAACTTGACATTTTCCTTCTCCCCGCATCATCAGAGTGAATCAGGAATACTTTTTTGTTAGCATCAGACATGTAGATGTTGGTGTGATGAATTGAGTTCCTCCGTTTATGATGTTTGGAGTTTGGCGGATGAATGGGGGCCTGAGAAGGTTGTTTTCGCCTATGATCCCGACACGGGAATGAGGGGCGTTCTGGTTATCGACAACACGGCCATCGGACCTGGGAAAGGCGGAATAAGGTTCACCCCAACCGTTACACCTGTTGAAGTGTTTCGGCTGGCCAGAGTTATGACCTGGAAATGCGCCCTCGCGGGTCTTCCCTTTGGCGGCGCAAAGGGCGGAATTATGGGTGACCCGAATAATGTGGACAGAGTGGCTTGGATGAGGTCTTTCGCCAAAGCGATTAAGCCCTACGTTCCGCTTCAATACGTGGCCGCCACAGACATGGGAACGACTGAGCTCGACATGGCTGTCTTCGCTCATGAGGTCGGTGATGTCAGAGCATGCACAGGCAAGCCCAGCGAAATGGGCGGGATACCGCATGAACTCGGAACAACGGGATACGGTGTCGCAGTGGCTACAGACCTTACACTTAGTATGCTCAACAAATTTGGCTCGATCAGCCTGAACCCACGGGAGGCAGCAGTGGCCATTCAGGGATTTGGAAACGTCGGCTCCTTCACAGCAAAGTTTCTCGACGAGCTTGGCTACAAAATTGTCGCTATATCAGACATCTCGGGATGCATACACGACCCCGAGGGACTCGACATACCCCACATCATGAGAGAGCTTCAAACAGTTGGTATGATAAGGAAACTTTCAAGATATGAAATACACCCCGCGGAAAAAATCTTCGATGTGAAGTCGGATGTCTTCATACCCGCGGCAACCTCTGACACAATTAACACCGAAACTGCGCCTAAGCTGATCAAAGCTGGAACAAAGTTGGTTATCGAGGCGGCCAACATACCCACCACATCCGAGGCAGAAAAAATGTTGGTTCAGAAAGGGGTTTGGGTAGTTCCCGACTTCGTAGTTAATGCTGGAGGAGTCATCGGCTCTTATGTCGAGTATAAAGGGGGAACAGAGAAAGAGGCCTTTGAACTCATAAACTACAAGATCAGCACAAACGTCAAACTCGTGGTAACACTCGCACAACAAAACGGCTCAACACCCAGAGAAATAGCTAAAGAAATCGCGAAAACACGGGTCAAAAGAGCCATGCTACTCCGCCGCGGAGCCATAGACGTGGCTCGAGAATATTTCGCACGACAGAAACAACTCTACGAGTTCATGATTCCAGACCTCAGAAACACAACGCATCCTTAAATAATCTGCAGCAAAAAGGACACCAGACGCCCTGGTAGCTCAGCCCGGTAGAGCGGCCGCCTCGTAAGCGGCAGGCCGAGGGTTCAAAGCCCTCCCAGGGCTATACCGTCGTAAATTTTTTGTTTAGCGGATCGTATACCTCGACTTTCTCAGGTGTCTTACTTGAGATAACCACACCCCTTTTTATCACATAGAGAGGTCTCTTCTGGAGGGCGAGTGCCTCCAGTTCGTCATATGCATCTAGGACAACTAGGTCGCCATAGGCTCCGACCTTTACTCCGTATTTCTCATCTATGCGTAGCGCCTTTGCGGCGTTGTATGTTATGAGGTTGAAGGATTTTCGCAGCTCTTGATGAGACATCATCTGGGCGACGTGAACAGCCATAAACAATACCTGAACCATGTCGCCCCTGCCGAGCGGATACCACGGATCCATAATGCAGTAATGACCCAAGGCCACGTTTACACCATTAGCGAGCAGCTCTTTCACACGAGTCATTCCTCTTCTTTTTGGATAGGTGTCGAACCTCCCTTGTAAATGGATGTTGATCAACGGGTTAGCAACGACAGTCACACCTGCTCTTCTAAGCAGTCGATACAGCTTCGCCGCATAGGCATCGTTGTAGGAATGCATAGCAGTACAATGACCCGCCGTCGCCCTGCCAATGTATCCATTCTTTATTGCGTAAGAAGCTACCACTTCGAGAAAACGGGACTGCTCGTCATCTGTTTCATCTACGTGTCCATCGATGTCTCGGTCATACTTCTTCGCTATCTCGAAAGCCAGTTCAATAGACTTAACACCATCTTCTCGTGTAAACTCGATGTGGGGTATCATACCTACGTTATCTACGCCCATTTCCACGGCCTTTTCAAGAAGCTCCGAGTTAATCGGGTCAGTTAAGATACCATCTTGGGGGAAAGCTGTAACCTGTACATCCACCAGACCCTTGTAGATTCTCTTAATCTCTAATAGGCCTCTTACTGTTGTTAATGTGGAGTCAGTTACATCAGCATGGGTACGGATATAGGTTGTACCGTGTGAAATCATTAGATTCAGAGCACGTCGTGCGCGTTCAACTATGTCATCCACCGTTAGCCTTTTCTTACTAAGCTAAGGTATCTCAACGGTCCATTCGCAACGGTTTTGGCTGAAGCTATTCATGAGGCGGTCAAGGAAAGAGGAGGAATTGAGCTGCGGAGCATTATTGCTCAAGCCATTCACATGGGCGACGAGTGTCACAACAGAAACATGGCGTCAACCTCCCTCTTTTTCAGAGAATTAGCACCATACATAGCGCGAGTAACAGACCCGAAGACTGCTCATGATATCTTCAACACTATCAACGCGAACAACCTCCTTTTTCCTTAACCTAGCCATGGCCTCATGCAAGCTGATGGCCGACAGGGCCCACAACATTAAGCACAGCACAATAGTTACGACGATTTCAAGAAACGGCACGGATGTGGGGATTAGGGTTAGCGGACTGGGCGATACATGGTTTACTGCTCCCGCACCCGTGCCAAGAGGTCTTTATTTTCCCGGATTCTCCGAAAGCGACTCTAACCCTGACATAGGGGACAGCACCATAACCGAGACAGCTGGACTTGGAGCAGCAGCCATGGCAGCCAGCCCCGCCATCGTCAAATTTATAGGCGGCGACGTCAAACAAGCTCTGGAAATAACCAACCGCATGGCCCGCATATGTTACGGGCGGCATAGATACTTCACCATCCCGTACTTGGATTTTGAAGGTACTCCCGTGGGTGTAGATATTCGACGAGTTCTACGGCTGGGGTTGCCGCCGGTGGCTGACACAGGCATAGCCCATAGAAACGCTGGTGTAGGCCAAATTGGTGCGGGGATCGTGGAGATACCTATCGAGCCGTTTAAGCAGGCTCTCCGCAAATACGCCGAAGTTTACGGGATTTAGTCACCTAGTTGCTCTGAGAAAATAGGGTTAAAATCTGGATGTTTTTTTATTTCTCGGGTTGAGTCAG
This sequence comes from Nitrososphaerota archaeon, assembly GCA_041641305.1. Lineage (GTDB taxonomy): Archaea > Thermoproteota > Nitrososphaeria_A > Caldarchaeales > Caldarchaeaceae > Caldarchaeum. Next base: position 51,060 of record JBEPYN010000003.1, read on the forward strand.
GATTCTGCACGTGTTCACGTGATTCCGCTGCGTGATGCTTGGAAGGCTTCGAGGCTTAGGAGAACTGATGCAGCGGTGCGGTTGGTCAAGGAATATGCGATGAGACACGGGAAAGCCTCTGTGGTCAAGATATCGCCAAAGGTCAATGAACTGCTGTGGACGAATAGCCGTCAAAACCCTCCGCGGAGGATACGTGTTGTTCTCGAGAAGGAGGACGAGGATACTGTTTTTGTTAGGCTTGAGAACGAGGCCGCGGCGGAGAAGAAGGAGTAGCGGAGCTTGTTATGGAGATTAGGCTGGAGACGGTGCTCGGCTCCGCTGAAGTTGGCTTGTTTGCCCTCCCCACAGAACGTTACGTTATTCTCTCAAAGGAGATTAACCCGTCGAAGGTCAGAGTCTTCAAAGAAGTGCTGAACGCCGAGCCTATCCTAACTTCTTTGGCTGGAAGCATCCTGGTCTCCCCCTTTGCAGCAGGTAACTCCAATGGCCTCCTTGTCTCGAAGCTTGTTTTGGATGAGGAGCTTGATAAGATAAGAGAGGCTTTTCCCGACCTGACCGTAAAACGCTTGGACACAAAGTATACGGCGGTGGGTAACCTTATTCTCTGCAATGACCGTGGGGCCGTGGTAAGCTCTTTGCTGGGCAAAAGTGTTGCCAGGGTTGTTGCCGATGTTTTGGGCACAGAAACCGTTTCATCCACAATAGCTAACAGGTCTTATGTTGGGTCGCTCGTCGCAGCCACAAACGTGGGGGCGCTGGTTTACGTCAATGCCGAAGATGATGAGCTGAAGCTCGTGGAAGATGTGCTGCATGTCCAAACTGCGACGGGAACAGTTAACGGCGGTGTGCTTTTTCCACGTAGCGGGATAGCGGCCAACTCCAAAGGCGCAGTGGTAGGCGCACTGACTACCGGGCCAGAGCTAATGACCATCTCAAGAGTTTTCCAGAGATAATTATCCTGTTTGATAACGTTATAAGGGGCTTGTGTGAATCTGTTTCCAGACATGTCGGAGGCCGAGGTCGCCCAAGCGCTTGAGGAGCTTCAGCTGCTTGAACGTCTTGTCGCAGACCTTCAGGCGCGGATTCTTGCGCTGCAGAGGTCTGTGTCAGAGCATGAAGAAGCTGTCAAACTAATCGAGGAGATTCGTAAGTCGGGAGGAAACATGAGGATTCTCGTGCCCATCGGTGCGGGGACATTCGCGGAGGCAAGCCTTCAATCTGTCGAAAAAGTGACTGTGAGCTTAGGTGCCGGCGTATATGCCGTGAAAGCTCTCGAGGACACCCAGCAGCTCTTGACCAAGAGAAACCAGGCCTTGCAGGCTTATGTCGATGCATTATCTAAGAGACTATCTGAGTACGCGGCGCGAGCCGATGAGCTGCGCAGGTTTTTGAACAGTGTTTTGGCCGCGCAGCAGCGTCAAGGGTAGTAGGCTTTGCTCAAAACGGTCGCGAAAATCTTCTCGTCTTTCATCGACACCGTTAAAACTGCGAAGCCTTCGTCCAAGGAGGTTGAGAATGTCTTGTCAGATTTTTACCTACAGCTTGTTGCGGCTGATGTGGCTGTGGAGACTGCCGACGCTATTGTGAATAGCCTGAGGCATAGTTTATTGGAGATGGATGTTCCACGGTTTGGGGATAGGGAAACTGTGTTGAAGGAGGCTTTGAAAAAGTCGGTCACGTCTCTTATCAAGGTCGCTGATGTCGACCTTGTTCTGAAACGTGTTGACGAGGCTAGGAAACAGGGTAGGCCTACGGTTATTCTTTTCGTGGGCCCCAACGGCTCAGGTAAAACCACCACGGTTGTGAAAATCGCCCACTATCTGAGGAAGAGAGGGTACTCGGTGATTCTTGCTTCGGCAGACACCTTCAGAGCTGGTGCCATCGAGCAGCTGGAGACTCTCGGGCAGCGGGCTGGTTTCATGGTTGTTAGCCAGGGCTATGGCGCAGACCCAGCGGCGGTCGCGGTTGATGCTTTGAACAAAGCCCTGAACATGCGTGTCAACGTGGTTTTAATCGATACAGCAGGGAGAACGGAGGTGGACCGTGGACTGCTCGAGGAGATGCGGAAGCTTAAACGGGTTGTTAAACCAGATTTCGTCATCTACACGGGTGATGCTTTGGCCGGAAACGCTGCTGTCCAGCAGGCGAAGATGTTTGATGAAGTGGTTGGCATCGACTATGTTATCCTATCCAAAGTGGACGCCGACGCTAAAGGCGGTTCAGCCATATCCATTTCTCATTCGACTGGAAAACCTCTTCTCTTCCTCGGCGTGGGGCAGGAGCTCGACGACCTCGTGGACAAGCCGGCGGAAAAGCTGCTCGAGGCGCTGGGGTTCGCCTAACGTTTATTTTAGAGGCCGTGGCCCTTATAGCAGATGGAGACTCTGAGGAAAATACTGCGTGTGAAAGAGGGGAAAGGGCCCTCGCCGACCTTCACCGAGCCCCAGCTCGCATACATGATTTTCCTGATAGGTTCGGAGCCTTATATCGGTCGTAAGAGGCTAAAGGAGCTTCTCCAACTGGGTGAAGGGTCTGTGAGAACCATGGTCTCGCGGCTTATGAAGATGGGGCTCGCCATCTCTACACGTAGCGGTGTCGCGTTGACTGACAAGGGGAGAGATGTTTACGAGAAGTTGAGGAAACGCGTCTCTCCTTTGAGGAAAGTCTTCTTCAAGATGCCGTGGGACGCTCCTGCGAACTATGGCGTCGTTGTGAAGGGCTTGGCTGATAGAATTTCCACGGGTGTTGAAGAGAGGGATGAGGCGGTGCGTCACGGTGCCTCTGCGGCTATGGTTTTGACCTTTCTCAGCGACGGTGTTCACATGCCACGTGTTAGCAATCTGAGCGTAGAGAGGCCCGAGTTCGCTGAACAGGTGAAGTCGTTTTTCAAACCAGATGTTGGAGACGTGATAATTATAGCTGGTGCAGAGGATGAGCCCAAGGCCATGTACTCGGCCCTTGCAGCAGCTCTGAAAATCCTGCTCGGAAAAAGATAAAAACCCAGCCATTCTACGTCCCTTATGACCAGAAGCTCAAGGATATCCGGTTTCTATACACTTAAGCCAGAGGATAGGCTTGAGGTTGTAGCCGAATTTGCCTCCCTCACCGAGGAGGAGAAGAAGCTGATTTCCTCATGCGGCCTCGACATCGCGACCGCGAGCAGAATGATTGAAAATGTGGTCGGTGTCTTCCCTTTACCCCTCGGTATAGCAGCCAACTTTCTCATCAACGGCCGAGATTATCTTGTTCCGATGGCTATTGAGGAGCCGTCTGTCGTGGCTGCTGCATCCAACGCGGCGAAAATGGCCCGCGAAGGCGGGGGGATTTTCTCTTTTCAGCCCAGCCAGCTCATGATTGGTCAGGTGCAGCTCGTCGAGGTTAGTAACCCGTATTTGGCTAAGATGGAGATTTTGAGGAATAGGGATGAGATTCTTGCACGTGCGAATGAGTGTGACCCCGTTTTGGTTAACTTGGGGGGAGGGGCAAAAGATGTGGAGGCGCGCGTTCTCGATACATCTTTGGGCCCGATGGTGGTTGTGCATCTTATCGTGGATGTCAAAGACGCTATGGGAGCTAACGCCGTAAACACCATGGCAGAAAATGTTGCACCTTTCCTCGCACGTCTATCGGGAGGCAAATTCCGCCTCCGCATAATCTCCAACCTCGCAGACAAACGTATCGCACGAGCTTACACAAAGATCCCCGCTGGAGCAGTTGGAGGCGTCGAGGTGGCCCACGGAATAGTGGAGGCCTATCATTTCGCCAAAGCCGACCCCTATAGAGCCGCCACACACAACAAAGGCATCATGAACGGCATAGACGCGGTGGCTATTGCCACGGGAAATGACTGGAGAGCCATCGAAGCGGGGGCCCATGCTTACGCGGCGAGAAACGGGCGATACGAACCGTTGACAGTTTGGGAGCAGACACCAGACGGAGACCTATATGGCGCCATCGAGCTACCTCTCGCGGTAGGCATAGTGGGTGGAGCAGTAAGGACAAACCCCGTGGCTAAGACGTGTCTCAAAATTCTAGGCATCAAGTCGGCTCGCGAGCTTGCGGAGGTTATGGCGGCTGTCGGGCTTGTTCAGAACCTCGCGGCCCTTAGGGCGCTGGCGGCTGAGGGCATACAGGCAGGTCACATGAGCCTTCACGCCAAAAACATCGCCGTCATGGCGGGCGCGGTCGGTGAGGAAATAGACCTCGTAGCAGAGGAGATGGTTCGCCAGAAAACCATACGTGTCGACAAGGCTGAGGAAATTTTAGCTGAGCTTAGGAGCCGTCGCGGCCAAGTGCCCTCCGCCACTCCTCGGCGTTAAATCTCTTCTCCATCTTCTCCATCTCCTTCTCAAGAGCTTTTTCGAGGTCTACGCCAAACCTGTTAGCCAACTGGACAAACAGGGTTAGAGACTGTGCGAACTCGCTGTCGATGTCTTCTCCCGGCGTGGAATGGCCCAGCCCACTCCGCTTATAGCCCTCCTTCTCCAGAATAAACCGGCCAATCTCGGTTATCTCCTCGATGAGGTGGGCGTAGATAAGAGATTCTCTGAAACAGTCCCAGCCCCGCGCCCTCTCAAACTCCTCAACTTTTTTCTGAAGCTCGGCAAGCCTCATACCACAACCCTATAGAAAGAGCTGTATATGAGGTACGCCGTCGACGTAAATAACTGATTTTTCTGTTGCGTATCCGAACTTGACCGCGGCCTTGACCGCGTTCTCGCCCAGCAGGTTGATAATGGTGCCCATTTTGAAGTAATCTTCGAGGTCGGTGTCCACAACCAAGACACCTTTGTAAAAAGATTCCTGCACCTCCACGGATACACCTGTCGAGAGCCGCAGCCTTTTACCCAAGAGCGTCTCATCACATATGGCTATTACCACTTCACCTGTTTTGGAGCGATGTGTCTTCACCCAGCATCGTCTGCCTTCAGCGGCGTTTGTGGACAGGTTCCCTCACTGATTAACAGTCGGATGATCACTATATAGCCGTTGTGGCACGCTATACTCTTCTTACGGGGCTTTTGGCTCCGCAGGCATCGCAGACGAGGAACCTGAACCTCTTCTCGCTCACTATGCGAGTGTCTATGCCGTTGCAGACTGGGCAGCGGACAAATTCTTTGATGTAGAGGTTGATGAGTCGCTTGGCCTCTTCATGCGTAATCTTCCCCTGTATCACAAGCTTGTCATCCGACACGGCGCCTGCACGGCCAGTCTCTTTGAGCAGAAACCTCGCCAAATGGGCGGGCTCTCTGTTAAGCATCTTCGCCACCTGCCCGAGATTGGTGAAATACGTGTTCTTGGCATCTATGACTAGGTTGGGGGTTATATCGAGCACTCTGTCGCCGGCCGCGGCCGATGAGTCTCTCGTAACACGTGAGAGAACGTTTTCGAGGAGCATTTCGTAGAATTCTTTGCTTCTCAGGTCGAGGGCCATACCGGTTACTTTGGCGGTTTGCAGTTAAAAAGGATTAAAACCTGGTTCTCTGCTCTTGTTCAGGTTTGACTGAGCCTTTTCATGTGAAAGATTTGTCACTGGCTGAGACGGGGGCCAAACAAATAATGCTAGCGGAATCGATGATGCCTGTCCTCGCAGTGTTGAGGAGAAGGTACGCAGATGAAAAGCCCTTTGAGGGATTCAGGGTATCGATGTGTCTACATGTGACTAAGGAGACAGCGGTTCTTTGCCGTGTTCTTCGAGAGGGAGGTGCAAAAGTTGCCTTGTGCGCCTCGAACCCTCTAAGCACGCAGGATGATGTCGCCGCCGCGCTGGCTGTGGAAGGCTTCAACGTCTATGCTTTCAGAGGGATGTCGCCACAGGAATACTACCGAGCGATTGGAAACGCTCTGTCACATGGGCCTCAACTGCTGGTTGACGACGGAGCAGACCTCATCACATCCTTGCACAGACTCATGCACGGGATGGAGGATGAAAATTTGGAGGAGGTGAGAAAGGGGTTGGATGGAGCGGGTGTTCCCCGTGTTTTGGGTGCGACTGAGGAAACGACAACGGGTGTCACGAGGCTGAGGGCCCTTGATGAAGACGGGTTGCTCGCCTTCCCCATCATCGCTGTAAACGACGCATTATCCAAGAGTCTCTTCGACAACCCGCTGGGAACGGGGCAGTCAGCCCTCGACGGGGTTTTGAGGGCCACGAACCTTCTGCTCGCCGGTAAAACAGTCGTCGTCGCTGGATTTGGGAGGGTCGGCTCCGGTATCGCTGAGAGAGCGAGAGGGATGGGGGCACGGGTTGTGGTCGTTGAACCTGACCCGATAAAAGCGCTTCAAGCATACATGAACGGCTTCACAGTTACATCCATGTCAAAAGCATCAGAGATAGGCGATGTCTTCATCACGGCAACAGGCAACATAGACGTGATCAGGGCCGAGCACTTCGAGAAAATGAAGGATGGCGCATTCCTCGCCAACGCAGGCCACATGGATGTGGAGATAAACAAACAAGATCTTCAACAGCTCGCTGTCTCCGTCGAAACTATCCGCGAAAACGTTAAGCTTTACCGGCTGAGAAACGGCCGCAAACTCTTCCTACTAGCTGAAGGAAGACTCGTGAACCTCGTCTGCGCAGAAGGCCACCCCTCGGAGGTCATGGACCTCTCCTTCTCACTACAGGCAGAATCTCTCCGCTACCTCATACAAAACGCTGAAAAACTCGGAAAACATGTCTACGCCGTCCCACGCGAAATAGACGAGGCGGTTGCGTCGCTAAAGCTCAGCGCTTTCGGCGTAGAGCTGGAGAAGCTCACTACACGGCAGCTTGAATACATGAGGAGCTGGATAGCTGGAACTTGAGAAGAATCGGCCCACAAATCTATTTCCTCGAGCTTAAAACCGCTGGAGATGGTTTAGATGCTGTTCTACGTGAGTTAAGGCTTGTTGGTGAATCGGGTGGGGAACGTGTTTTCCGCGGCGACGAGAAAACAATTCTCCGCAGTTTCCTGAAATTCTGCAAGGATGTGGACATCCTCGTCACATGGGGCGGAGAATCATTTGCACTCCCTCTCTTAACAGCAAAAATCATCAAAAAGAAGCTTGACCCCGCCCCATTATATGAAACATATCATCTTGACCTGAAAACATTCTTTGAAAAAATTTTCTCCACCAGCGTATCGGATGTTTCGCAGGCAGCCTCTATTCTCGGGCTGAGGAAAAGAAAAGGGACGATGGAAAACATGAGAGCTGTTTTCATCGCTTTGCGTAGTGTTCTCCGTGTTACGAGGCCGGAGCTCGCTCTTTAGTACCATTTGTTTTTTAGTCCTATGAGGTAGGCAAAGCTGTTTGTGGCTATGTGCATGAAGATTGTGAAGAGAAAGAGGGATGCGAGGGTTGCGTTATCCATCCAAGGTGGCAGTCCGTGGAAAAGATGTATTAGCAAAAGGGCTGAGGCGAGGAAACTTAGCTGGTCAAGCACGGGCGCGGGGCTACCTGTCTTCAGCCCCATACGCCTCTTAACAAAAGCACCGCCCACATCTCCCAGCAAAGCCCCCAGAGAAAGTAGAAAAACCTCTAACAAGCCGAACAACCAACTCCAGAGAAACCTCATGACAAACCCAACCAGAAAACCGGCCAAAACACCTACAACAAATCCCTCAATGGTTTTACCATCACCAAAAATCCTACGACCATCGATAAACACGCGCCCACAGTCGATGGGCCTCGTTTTCCTCAAAACTTTCGTGGCAACAACCGGCGAAGCGTTAGCCACGTATGCGGGAAAAATGTATGCAAGCCCCATCAAGAAACTCGTCGCATCCATCAACGTCAAAAACCAGCGGCTTAAATTAAAGTTCATCAATTGTTTTTCCAAGAGCGTTATATACAGGAGGGCCTAATCTGCTTTAGCCAATATGGTTGAACTCAGTCTCTACAGCTACGGGCCACGAACCTCGGTTAGTTTCGACTGTAGAATCATCGATGTCGACCCAGACATTTTCATAGCTGTCGAGGGGGTTGGGACATTTGAGGGAGTTTCCGTCGAGAGGAAGATTCAGAGCCTCCTCTCGGCTGGCAAAGACCCTGCCAAGACGGCTGCCAAAGTCCACAGAGAATCTACTCAGAGAGGCCATGCCTCAATCACAACCAGTCTCTCGCTTCAGCTTGAAGTGCGTGAATGTAGCCGCGCCCTCTCCATGCTGCTAGTCGCACCACCCTTCGGCTCATATCTGCAAGAATCACAGAGAAGAGCAATCGTAACACATTCATCAATCATAACACCACGGTTCACATCAGAACATCACAGGAGATTGTTCGAGGAAACGGCACACCGCCTCGTCGACGGCTACAAACAGCTCACCGAAAACGGAGTAACACTCGAGGACGCGCGCTACATCCTACCAATATGCACCAAAACATCGCTCTACATCAGCTGCACCCTCGAAACCTATGTAGCTTTTCTCCAGCTCGGCGATGAAGGGCTTAGACAATATTTGCCCCAAGAGGTTCACGAGTTTGCTGAAAAATTCCATTCTCTGGCGAAAAATGTCGCCCCGATAATGGTTGAAGCACGTCTCACGGTTAAACATCGGTTAGTAACCTACCCCTATCCTAACCCATTCAAACCATCTGACCCGTTTTTCACGAAACTTCTTGAAGGGAGAGAACCTGATGAACCTTCGCTCCTCTCTCTGCAGAATCTCCTGACCGACAAGCTGCCTCAGGATGTTTTTGCTTCACGTTTGAAAGAAGTGGCTGACACAGTTAACCCGTTAATCAACGCCGTCACACTCGAGCCCCTCTCCCTCGTCGCATATCACCAAGCCATCAGACACCGCACCGTGCCAACAGCAGTCGAGTCAATATACACAGCAGCCGAAAGAGCTCTCAAGAACCATGAGAAAAACATCATAATCCCGCCCGATGTCAAAACAAATCCACGAAACATGAAGCTTTTCGCAGAGCTATGCGGGGAGGCTCTCGAATGCTACGATAGGCTTGTCAGGGACAGCTGCAGATTAGGCGACGCCGTCCTTATTCTTCCACAGGCTCTGAGGCTCTATGCCGTGAGAGCGTATAATGGATTCAATTTGCTGTATCCCTCCGGGTTCGTGGCAACGCGAACATGCAGCTACGCACAGTGGGAGGAACGGGGCATAGCCTACAAGATTCTCCACGAGGTTGTCAAGAAGGCTCCCGTGCTTGAGGCGATTATAGGTGAGAAGTGTCGACAGCTGGGTTACTGTCCTGAAAAGATGTGGTGTCCGATAATCCTAAAGTATCACAAATACTCTGATGAACTGCATCAGAGGATGCAGAGGTCTTGAGCAGAGAACGTTTGAAGAAAATTGAGATAAGCGGCCCCGGCATCAACTTCGACTACGCCCATTTTCTACCCAGCTCACCAAAGTGCAGCGTCCTACACGGCCACTCTTCAACAGTTTCCGTAACGGTAGTTGGCCGGGTGGTCGACGGCGTGGTTGTTGAGTTTGGCGAACTCAAAAAAGTGGTTAAGAAAGTCGTTGACGGGATGGACCATAAACTCATCGTATGCAGAAAATACCTTACACACTTGGAAGATGGTAAGGTCAAGGTTGCTTTCGACGGCATAGGGGGCCATTATGAATTCATACTTCCAATCAACTCGGTCTACGTCATAGAATCCGATTCAACGGTTGAGAACATTTCCGAACATATTGCGGTGAGGCTTAGGGAGTTGCTGCCTCCGAATGTCCAGAGAATACATGTCAGGATGAGTGAGGGATTCGGAAAATACGCCACCTCGTCGATATGAAGGTTGTGGCGCTTGTTTCCGGCGGCCTCGACTCCACAGTTATGCTGTGGAAGCTGCGCAGCGAGGGGCATTCTATTGTGCCCTTGACTTTGCTGACTTTTCGGAGAAACCCTAGGGAGATCGAGGCGGCCAAGAAAATCTCGGTAGTTGCGAGTGGCCGCGAGCCTATTGTGTATGACGTGAGCTTTCTCCGCGAGTTGTTTGACTATCCGCAGCACATCAAGGAGCGGGTGTTCCAACAGTTTCCCACCCTGCCCAACATCGTCATCCCCTATCGTAACATCATCTTCTACTCGGTCGCGGCGTACGTGGCTTGCCTCGAAGAGGCTGATGCAATAGCTGGTGGCCACACCCGCGAAGATGTAGAGCGCATACCCGACGTCGGAAAAGAGTTTTTCACCGAGCTGGAGAACATCCTCAACAAGTACACACCGTTTCACAGGATCAAAATTTTGACACCCGTTGCCGGTCTCATGAAAGCTGAGATAATTAGGCTAGGCATTGAACTCGGTGCCCCGCTCCAGGAAACGTGGAGCTGTTGGTCAGTTTTTGAGAAACATTGCGGCAAATGCCCCGGCTGCGTATCGAGGAGGGAGGTTTTCAAATCCGTTGGGCTCGAGGACCGGACCGAGTATCTGGAGGGATAGCGTTTTTAGCTACATTTTTTAGCCATGCCTGGGGGATGGTGTCTCTAACTGTTGTTTACGCCGGTAAACGTTCTGAGGCTGTTGCCGCAGCCGAGAGGCTCAGAAAAATTCTTCCAAAACATTTTGACAATTGGAGGGTGTTCTCGTTATCGGAGTTTGAGGAATATGTTCAGGAGCCTGCTGGCGATGTTTTGATGATACTGGGGGGAGACGGCACCGTTCTCAGGGCGACGAGGCGCATAAGGTCCCCGAATGTTAAAGTTGTAGGCGTAAATTTTGGTAGAGCAGGGTTCCTTTGCGTGGTTGAGCCCATGGAGCTGGAAAATGCCCTGGAAAAAATCGCATCAGAAGATTATCACGTGGAAGAGATTATGAGGCTATCGCTCTATGTCGACGACAAATATGTCGGAGACTCGTTAAACGAAATCTACGTTTCCTCCACTAGGCCTGGGACTGTGATAGAGTATCGCGTTCACCAGAATGAGCTGCTCGCTTCAGATGTTGCCGACGGAGTAATTTTATCGACGCCTGTGGGTTCGACGGCCTATGCCTTTTCCAGCGGGGGGCCGATAGTTGATGAGAGGCTGGAGACTGTTGTTGTCGTGCCAATGGCCTCTATGACAAACCTTAGATCTATGGTTCTCTCGATAGACACACCCGTACGGGTTTCCGTTGTTAAGGGGCGTGCACAGGCTCTAATAGATGGACACACGGCCACACCTGTTGAGAAGGGGGAGGTTAGGGTTGAGAAGTCCCCCCGCAGCCTGTCCATGATATCCTTCGACCAGAGACGACTGTTTAGTAGAAGGCTGAGGAAAAGGCTGTATGGCAGGCCGTAGAGTCTTCGTTCTCGACACAACGGCTCTTCTGTCGGCGCAGTTTGAGCCGGGGCCAGCTGAGCTTGTCACCGTGCAGGAGGCTGTGGACGAGGTTATGTATGGGGGGCTTGCTCCGCAGAGAGTTTTCACAGCCTTGTCCACCAAAGCAGTCAAACTCAAAAAACCCTCTCTCCAAGCCATTAAACACGTTGAAGAAACTGCGCGTAAAACAGGGGACTTGCCCAAACTCTCTAAAACCGATTTGGCTCTTCTTGCTCTCGCCTATGAGGAGAGTGCAGGCGGAGCAGAGGTGGTTGTCGTGACAGATGATTACAGTCTTCAGAACACGGCGCTGAGGCTGGGTTTAGGTGTTTCGGGTGTGGGCCGTGAAACTGTTAGAGAGATGCGGGAATGGGTTTATCGTTGCTTGGTCTGCGGAAAGGTTTACACTCGGCCTGTGAACCGGTGCAGGTATTGCGGCGGCGAAGTGGAGCGAATTGTTAAGAAGCCTTAGCGACGAAGTAGCCCGATAGCAACAGGCCCCAGCTTAACACAGGGTACACAATCAGCCTCTCCATTCCCCCGTGTCCGAGACCAACGTAGTTACCCGATGCGAAGAGAACCAAAGCCGCGAGAGCCGTCAATCCACACACCAGCGAAATCACCCCCATCAAACGGTTGAACACCCTCAACCCATAGACGGCGGCGAGCCCCGCGAAGAAAAACGTGATGAATGAAAAAACGGTGTGAAGAACCGGAATATTCTCTGGAAAGAGGCCGACCCCGAGAGCACCAATTCCAGCAACGGCCACCAGGGCTGCGAAAACCCGGCTACCCACAACATCCAAACTTAGATAAGCCGCGGCAATCACACAGAGGCCCAGAAACGCAACAGACGTATTGAACACAGGCGCGGCAACACCCACGCCCAAATCACTGATGTAGTTACCCGAAACGCTGTATCCAGGGTAGATCGACTCAGCAACTCGTAGGAAAAACAGAAACTGAGCCACTCCGGTAAAAAGAACGGCACCTGCAAAGGATGCCCTTCTCATGCTTCAAGTGTGAATCGTCAAAATATTTTTCTGTTTAGCGGTTGGGTAAGAGAGGTGTTCATCTTGTTGTTCTTAGAATAGGCTTAAATACTATCTTGTGTTTTCCGCACCATGAACCAAAGCACATTACGCTTATCCACAAAAGACATATCCATAATTGCTCTTTCCGCAGCCCTCTACGTCATCATGGGCGCCGTCTCAGGGCTCGTTCTCCCCGCCGCACGCGGATATCCCGCCCACTTTTTCCGGGGCCTTACTATGAGCGCCGCCGGAGCCTACACAAGGCGGAAATGGAGCGTCACAGGTATGTCGGTCATAGCAGGGGCCTTGTTTATGGTTTTGGTTCCAGCCCCAGCGCCCTATCTACTCTTCTCCACAGTCGCGGCTGGGTTGCTCTATGACCTGAGCATGGGTAGAAGTTATTCTGAAGCTTGTAGAAAGCCGCGGAGAATCGCACTGGCCACCGTTGTAAGTGGGTTAGCTGAGGCCGTTGTGGCGCTTGGAATACTTACCTATGTCGGGTTGTTTGATGTCCAGCCCATCGTTCTCGCATTCATATGGATAGTGACGATAGCAGCTAACCTTGTCCTCAGCACCGCCGGTGCACAGGTAACCATAGCGCTTCTCCGGAGATACGGGAAATGAGCCAGCCCGACCTACTCTTTCTCGCACGTTTAGGAATTGTTTACGGCTTGGTTTTCTGGGTTGGGGGAATAGCTCATCTCGCTTTCGCAGCCATCCCACAGCTTGCGACCCTTGAGAACCGCATTGAAAGGACAAGGCTAATGGGCGGCGTGATGAAGAGATACAACCCCATCGCATGGACAGCCATCCCCATCCTAATCACGGCAACAACCTACACAGCCCTCCATACCTCTGGAACAAGCTCAACAACGATACTCATACTCGCAACATTATACACTGCAGCGCTCCTAGATTTCCTCCACTCATTCATACTGGGCCCACGCGCAGCCACGGGAAACACAAATACAAGAACTTTGGCTCTAGCTGTTGCGAGAGTTGAGACCGCGCTGGCACTGGCTCTGCCTCTGCTAATAGCCGTTCTTCTCTAGTTATTCTCCGCAAAGACTTTATCAAGCAATGATTACCGTGCTGTTATGTGGAGGAGGTCATAGCTGTCGTCGACTTCGGCGGCCAATATGCACACCTCATCAGCAGAAGAGTCAGAAGCATAGGCGTCAAAACACATGTTATCCCTCACAACATTCTTCAAGAAACAGACATGAGCATCTACAAAGGAGTTATCCTCTCCGGGGGGCCTGCGAGCGTATACGAAGAAAACGCCCCCACGGTGGACATGGAGAAACTCCGCGGCAAACCCATGTTGGGAATATGCTACGGCCATCAGTTGATAGCATATCTGTTTGGCGGCGACGTTAGACGCGAAAGAGCACGGGAATACGGTAGAACAGAGCTTATCCTAAGACATGGCTGCCCTCTTTTCAGGGGGCTGCCAGACAGGTTCATGGTTTGGATGAGCCACGGCGACCACGTCGAAAAAATTCCACCAGGCTTCGCGACAGCAGCATCAACCCGCACTTCACCCCATGCAGCCATATATGATGAGCAGAGGAACATCTACGGCGTACAGTTTCATCCAGAAGTAGCCCACACAGAACACGGGACTAAAATTCTCCAAAACTTCGTACTCAACATATGTGGATGTAGTGGTTCATGGCGGATGGAGGACTACCTTGAAAAAGCCATATCCGAAGTAGTGGAAATGGTGGGCGATGGCCGTGTACTATGCGCTGTCAGCGGCGGCATAGATTCAACGGTCACAGCAGCCATAGTCTCCAGGGCTGTCGGCAACAGGCTCAAATGCCTTTTCGTGAACCATGGGTTGCTGAGAAAAAACGAGTCGGAAAAAGTTCTTGAAATGTTGCGGCAAGTCGTGGGGGAGGGAAACATAGTCTACGTCGACGCTTCTAAACGTTTTCTAGAGAGGCTGCGTGGTGTAACGGACCCTGAGGAGAAGAGGCGTATAATCGGCCACGAGTTTGCGGCCATATTTGAGGAGGTTAGCAAAGCCTATGGCCCCTTCACACATCTTGCGCAGGGGACCCTTTACCCAGACGTGGTCGAGAGCGGAAAATCAGTCGGCGGCTCAGCAGTCATCAAAACACATCACAACGTAGGCGGGATGCCCAATAACTTCGGCTTGAAGATTGTTGAGCCTCTTAGAGAACTCTACAAAGACGAGGTCAGACAACTGGCGGAAGTGATGGGGCTGCCCCGTTGGCTTGTTAAGAGACATCCGTTCCCGGGCCCCGGTCTTGCTGTCCGAATCATAGGCGAGGTTACTGAGGAGAAGCTGGAGATATGCAGGGAGGCGTCAGCTATCGTGGAAGAGGAACTGGAGAAAGCGGGTTTGCTGGACGAGGTCTGGCAGGCCTTCGCAATAGTTGGAGACGATAAAGCAACAGGCGTCAAAGGCGACAGAAGAAGCCTCGGCTACATCGTCACAATTCGTGTAGTATCATCGGTGGACGGCATGACGGCCGACTCCGTGAGGCTGCCATACACGGTGCTAGACAAAATAGCCTCGAGAATCACCAACGAAGTCGACAAAGTCACCTGGGTAACTTATGCACTCTCGAGCAAGCCTCCAGCCACCATTGAGCCTCAGTAGATTACCTGCCCTTCCAGACCGGTTTACGTTTCTCGAGAAAAGCTCGTGCACCCTCTTTCTGGTCCTCTGTGGCGAAGAGCTGGGCGAAAAGCAGTAGCTCAGTTCGCAGACCAGCCAATAGACCCGTCTCCAAAGCGAGGTTTACAGCCTCCTTCGCAGCAGCCAACGCCAATCTAGGCTTTGACAAAAGCTTATCCACAAGCTCCTTCACAGCCTCCTCAAGCTTATCACGTGGAGCCACGATGTTCACAACACCCATTTTCTCCAGCTCAACCGCCGATACTCTGTCACCCGTCATTATCAGCTGCTTAGCCTTCTTCTCACCCACTAGACGCGCAAGACGCTGTGTCCCACCTCCTCCCGGAATCAGTCCAAGGTTTATCTCGGGCTGTCCAAAAACCGCGTCCTCAGCCGCAACAATCATGTCACATGACATCGCCAGCTCAAACCCTCCGCCGAGGCAATATCCCTCCACAACGGCGATGACCGGCTTCCGCATACTGCGTATGATGTTTGCGAGAACCATCGAAGTGCCTACTTCGTTAGCGATGCTCACACATTTTTCCGGGTCCCACTCGAGAAAGGCCCTGATATCGGCGCCGGCAGAGAAGTTCCCACCGGCCCCACGAATCAAGACAACCCTTACCTCATCGTCTCCTGCGGCCTTCTCCAAGGCATGGCGAAGCTCACGCCTAAGCTCCAGCTCCAAAGCGTTGTAACGCGAGGGATTGTTGAGAACAATAATAGCAACACCACCCTCCTTAGAATAAATGACTTTACTGAATTCGCCGGACATGCCCGTAAGACTAATTCAAAGTATTTAGCTCCTCTCATACAAGCAGCCCCACAAAACTCAGGGCTTTTTGTGATTTTATTTGAGTGACCTGTATTGATGGGGGAAGATACGCCGCAGAAAGATGTCCACAACTGTGATTTGGTCGGGATGAATCTCGTAGGTTTGTTTGCCGCCTTCATGGGCAACTATCTTGAGAACACCGTTGCGCCCAAGCTCTATTCCCTCAACATCCATAGGTTTGAGCAACCTCGTTTTGCCAAACTTTTTGACACCCAACCTCCCTTTGTTCTCCTCAAGGAGGGTAACAGCTTCCTCCAGAGAACGCCCGGCCAAAAACAATTCAGCAACATCATCTTTTTTCAAAGCATTCTTCAACTCCTCAACCCACACATTCACCATATTTGTCAAAATGTCGCCGGTGCTACCGATGTTCCATGGCGGCAGGTGCCTGACGTTATCTGTTTCAAGAAGCAACAGACCAGAGTCGCTGAAGAGCAGAAAATACCTAACGTAGCCTCCGCCGAGCGTCCTTAGAGAGAAAACTTTTCGCCAAGCCTCAGCAAAACCCAGCACCGTAGCCATAACCAATCAATCCAAAGAAGAGGATAAGTTCTTTTCGCATATTCTGGACATGCATGGCACAACTTATTTAATAGTCATGTGAACCTAAAACTTGGTTTGGAGTTCGGTATAAGTTTCGGAGCACTCTACGCTGATCCGCAGACATATCTGAGATATTCCGTTGAAGGGGAGAAGATTGGCTATACTTACCTCTTTTATCCAGACTCCCAGACGCTTTATCGCGACCCCTTCGTGAACATTGGCGCAGCATCAGTAGCCACAAGAAGGGTGAAGCTGGGAACTCTTGTTTCATCCATTTACACACGTCATCCAACTGTCCTCGCGTCATCTGCAATCGCAGCGTATGAGCTTTCTGGTGGAAGGTTTGTGCTCGTCGTTGGAGCAGGAGATAGCGCAGTTAGACGCATAGGGATGAAGCCGTCCCCCGTTCAAGAGTTTGAAAACTCCGTTAAACACTTGCGATATTTGATTACGGGCAGAGAATTTGACGTAGGTATGGCTAGGTTTAGCATAAGGTTTGCCCGTCACAGGGTTCCCATATATGTGGCCGCGACGGGGAAAAAGATGCTTTCGATCTCTGGCAGAGTTGGGGATGGCTCGGTTATAATGGTTGGTCCATCTTTGACAAAATGGGCTGTGGAGCGGGTTCGGTTAAGCTGCGATGAGGCAGGTCTTGATTTCGAGAACAAGGAGCTGTTTTGGTGCGGATTCTGCGTCATACACGAGGACAGCTCCTTGGCAAAGAAGCTTGTTAAACCAAGTGTGTCATGGTTTTGCACAAATTACCCAGATCTTGTTAAAATGTTAGGAGTGGACTTGCCTAATGATTTTTGGGAAAATGTCGCGAAGTTCAGAAAAGACTACGCTCGTTACGACCTCGTGCACTCACATACATGGTTTCAGGCTGTAGAGGATGCGTCCTTCATCCCCGATGAACTTGCTGACAGAATGGCTTTGGCAGGTGATCTCGAGGAAGTTGAAGCCAAACTGCGCGAAATAGAGAAAATAGGAATATCCAAAGTAATCATCAGACCTCCAGCACACGAGCTCTGGTACGATGTTTTCAAGACATTCGGCGAAAACATTATCCCTAGATTTGTTTAATAAATAGTCTCGAACCCTTATATAAGACGGAGGTCGCACTTCAATCAATGGACAAAATAGCGAAAGTGCTAACGGTTGACGATTTGAAAAAAGTCACACATCCGGCGTATCCTTACATGCTTCCCGAAATGTCTCCCATAAGTGAGGAAGAGGCTTTCCAGCATGTTCGCAACACCGTCGACATGCATCTTCACGGCGCGCCGACTGGATGGATGCCTTACAGGCCATCGATGCTTAAGACGTCTCAGGAAGCCTCTGCAGCAGGTATGAAAGCCTTGGCCTTCAAGGACCACTACTACATGACGAGTCCAATCGCCTATGTTATACAGGAGTCTCTGGAGCCATGGTGTACAGAAAGGGGTCTGCGGCCTGTTGAGGTATACGGCGGTGTAACCCTAAACTATGCAGTGGGTGGGCTTAATCCTGCCGTGGTAAGAACGGTGTTGAAGGGAGACTTTAAGAAACATACCAAAGTAATTTGGATGCCTAGCATCGACTCTGACTTGACGCGGCGCGCTGCAAACCTCGGGCCAGGCATAACCATTTTGGAAAACGGACGTCTAAAGGACGAAGTCAAGGAAATAGTCGACATCGTCGCAAGCAGTGACCACAAAGTAGCTATAGAGACATCTCACCTATACTATGAAGAAATTCTGGCTCTCGCAGAGGAGTGTGAAAAGAAAGGTGTCGACCTTGTTGTAACACATGCCAACCAAGAGCTTACGCTGTTAACCGTCGAGGAAGCGTTAAAACTCGTAGAGCGTAAAGCATGGATACAACTGGCCATCATTTCAATGCTGGGGACGCCAATAGCTGCGCCCGGTTGGGTGGTCAACTATCATCACTCCATAGAACTGCTCAAAGCGGTAGGACCAGATAGAATAATACTAGCCACGGACGCAGGACAGACGGGCGCTAAACCCGTCGAATACATGAAGTTGGGCATTTGGAGCCTACTTTCCCGCGACATTGGAGCAGATGTAGTCACGAAAATAACCATCGACAATCCGTCGAAAGTCCTCGGACTCAAGTAATAGGCCTCGTGGGCCTGTAACCAGCTTTCAAGGCGTCGAACGCATTTCCAACACCCCTCTCCTTCAGAAGAAATCTCTGAATACGTTGAGTAGGCGTCTTAGGCAGCTCGTCAACAACCTCCACATAGCGTGGAACCATGTAATATGGCAGTTTACTGTCGCACCATTTGATAAACTCCATGAAGTCCAGCTGAGCGCCGGGCTTGAGTTTTAGGTAAACTTTTACATCTTCGTCACCCAGCTCAGATGGGACCCCGACCGCGGCAGACTCCAACACAGATGGATGCTCGTTGACCACACTCTCTATCTCATATGGTGAGATGTTCTCACCCCGCCTTCTGATGGACTCTTTTTTCCGGCCAACAATATAGAAGAAGCCATCTTCATCTCGGTAGAACAGGTCACCAGTATGGAACCATAGGTTGCGCCAAGCTTTCACCGTTTCATCGGGTTTTTTGTAGTATTCCAGCATCATGACATAGGGTTTACGTGGCCTTATAACGAGTTCTCCAACTTTTCCCGGGGGAAGCTCGTTGTCGTCATCGTCAACTATGCTCGCCTCAAAGTATGGCAAAGGTTTTCCTACTGAGCCAACCCTAACATCCTTCCCACGATTGAAAATCGCTATCGCACATGTCTCAGTCATTCCAAAACCTTCGAGAACACGCACACCAAACCTTTTCTCAAAGATGGGCCACGTCTCCTTAGTAGCACCACCTGTCATAGCGACTCTTACAGAGTGACGCCTATCATATTCTCCCGCGGGTTGCTTCAGCAGAATGTTGACCATGGAGCTGATGAGAAAAATCACTGTAGCACGATACTTTGCAGCATTTTGCCAGAACTGTGAAGCATGAAACCATGGGTCAAATGCTGCGGTGAGGTCGTTGATGAGAGCTGGCAGTATTATCTGCAGCTGTCCGCTTGTATGGAAGAATGGTACTGTGCTGTAAAAAATATCTCCTTCACGTGCCTCTGCTATCGAAGCGTTCATGTGTGCCGTGTTTATGTAGGCGTTATGTGGCAAGACAACGCCTTTGGGCGGGCCGGTTGTGCCAGATGTGTACATTATGGTGGCCGGGTCAGATGGATGGACCACCTCATATCTTTCGAGAGGTTTGTCGGATTCTGTAAGAATATTTATGGGGAGAAAGCCGTCAGCATTTTCCTCGTTAGTGAAATGTATGGCAACTTTGTCAAGAGAATCTTTTATCTCAAGGTAATATGGTAGGAGCTGTTTGTCCACCACGGCTACTTTTGCGTCTGAATCGTTGATTTGATACTTGAGTAGAGGACCTTTTAGAGAGATGTTTAGCGGGACCGCTACTGCGCCGAGCTTCATTACCCCGAACCAGATGTAGAGGAAGTCCATGGAGTTCGGCATGTATATCACGACTTTGTCACCCTTTGACACTCCTAGGCTTCGAAGTCCTCCGGCTACACTGGATGAGACTGTGTCAAGATGGTCATATGTCACTTGTTTATCTCCTGTGATGACCGCGGGTTCGCCGGGGTTTTTCCTAGCTTTTTTGCTAACCAGCTCGGCTAAATTGGTAATTTTCTCCCACTCCTCGTACATAGCTATTCACTGTTTTCTAAAAATTTTGTCACGGCTTCGGCGAATTCGCGTGGTTTTTGTTCGAGTAACGCCACTGTTCCACCCTCTATTTCAACCACTCTGGCGTGTTTGATGCTGTTCCTTAGCTTGGGTAGATAGGATGTGGCAAATGGGTCTGCTTTTCCCACTATTATCAACGTTGGGCAAATGATTTTTGTGATCTTCTCCTCCATGACGTATCGTGAGACCGCGAGATGTCCAGCCGCAGCGTTCGGACCCGCCTTCAACGCGTCGATGATGAAGCGGTCGAGAATGTCGGGTCTATCAGGTGGGTAGTAGGGTTGCCGGCCTTTCCATAATTCAAGCAGATGTGAGCCATCCATCTTGGAGACATATGTGTCTATGACTTGTTTGTTTTTACGTTTCTCTCTTTCTTCTGCGTCTATGTATGGGCATCCTGATAGAACCAGTTTCTCAACCAAGTCAGGGTGGGTGGCGGCAATTTCAATAGCTATTACTGCACCTGTATGATGCCCTACGAGCGATATTCTATTTAGTCGAAGAGCTTCGGTGAATTCGATCACTCCTTCAGCCAGCCTCTCAATCGTCATTTCTCCCTCAAACCTATACGAGTCGCCGAACCCTATTGTGTCCATGGCGATTGCGTGGAATTTTTGCCCCAGAAGCGGCAGCACCTCGGTGTATTCGTCTGAGGAGCGTGGTGTCTGATGCAGTAGGACAACGGGTTTACCTTCTCCAGCCCAGCGGAAATGTATTTGCCCTTTGGGGGTGTTGATAAAATTTCTCATTACATTCTAACCATTATGGGAAACCTATAAATATGCGGTTAGGTGTGTGTGCGGCGTCATGGCTGATAAATCTACTCGGCGAAACTTTTTATCGACTGTTGGTGTTGGCGTTGTTTCGGCGGTTATTTTTGGTGTTGGTGGATATCTCCTCGGCAGCTCTGGTTCTCGGGTGATAGAGCGTACTGTTACTCAGGCAGCACAGACCGCCACCGTAACTCGGACACAAACAGTTACTCAGACTCTGCCTACCACAGTGATAAGCACTATAACCGAGACGGCGGTCGCCAGGCCTACACGTCTCGTCATCGCATGGCCTTTTGAGATTGTAACCCTCAACCCCTACCGTTTCAGCAGAAACATTCCAGTCGAATCTCCGATGGCTGCTATCTATGATCGTTTTCTATCTCAGACCAGAGACCTTCTACAGGTGCCTGGTGTTGTAGAGAACTGGGAATGGGGTTCCGAGAAAACCTCGTTAGACCTCAGAATTAGGCAGGGAATAAAGTTCCATGATGGAACAGAGCTGACCGCCGAGGATGTCGCTTTCAGCCTTCAGACCATGAAGACACCTCCCAACGCCTATGCAGGTGTTTGGGGTGTCGTCAGCGATATACAGGTTGTGAACCCGAGTCTGGTGAGACTGACTTTGAGCAGGTATGACCCATCGATTATAGCGTGGATGGGTTTCCTTGATGCTTTTGTCGTCCCGAAGCATGTTTGGGAGCGCGTGGGCCCAGACGAGTTTGGGAAAAACCCTGTTGGAAGCGGTCCCTACAAAGTCAAGTCATACAAGCCGGGTATACTGGAGCTTGAGAGGTTTGATGACTACTGGAGAGGTGCAGCACCCATTAGGGAGGTTGTTTTCAAGGAGGTTCTCGACCCGCGGTCGCGCGCAGTCGAGGTTGAGGCTGGCACGTCAGACTATACTCTCGAGGTGGACTTAAGCGATTTTCAGCGCCTATCAAATCTCGAGGGGCTGAGAGGAGTATCACAGCCGGTAACAGATGTAGCCATACTCATGATACCGACATACTATCCCGAAACAGGTGATGAAAACGTCCGCCTGGCCATGCATCATGCCATCGACAAAGAGGCGATAGTAAAGAATATCCTCCAAGGACACGGTCGTGTAGTTCACACGACTGAGGCCCCTGGATACAGGGCGTATGACCCTGACTTCAGATTCCCATATGACCCAGAAAAGGCTACCGAGCTTTTGGCGAGGTCAGGCTATTCCAAGTCAAACCCGGTGAGAATAACAGCTGCAACCTTCCGAGGCTCCTTCCCCCGCGATTATGAAGTAATGCAGGCCATCGTCGCGATGTGGGCTGAGGTCGGTATAGAGGCCGAACTCGAGGTGATAACAATAGCCCAGCATTTTGAGATGCGTAACACTGGCAAAATGAAGCACGCTCACTTCTACGTCTGGTCCAACGCCACAGGCGACCCCATAAACTCCGTCGGACACTCACAGTGGCCCAATTCACCGTTTTCTACATGGCGTGGGCTGAAGGCAGCGAGTCTGACAGATTACTCCGGCTTGATGAATCAGGCGACAGAGGTGCTTAACCCTGTGTTCCTTGAGAAAGATGAGGAGAGGAGAATAGCTGCGGCTCGGCAGGCAGCGCGGTGGGTGGTTGAGAAAGGCTTGGTCATACCTTTGTACCAGCTGGCACAGCTCCATATCATGAAGAAGGAAGTCAATTACGACCCCTGGCCCCAGGGATGGGTTCTCCCCTACTACATGAGCTACTAATGGCGATAACATCCTACTACTTATTCAAACGAGTTCTACAGATGGCCGCGGCCCTACTTGGAACATCACTCATATCTTTTCTAATTTTCCGTGTCGTGCCAGGTGACCCTGTCTCCCTTATGGTCGGACCAGGAGTAACAGAGGAATACATCGCACAGTTGAGAGCATATTTTCGATTGGACCAGCCGCTGATTATCCAGTATCTTTACTGGGTGGCGGACCTACTGTCCCTGAACTTGGGCACGTCGTTCAGGTATGGGTCGAGTGTGTCATCTCTAATATTTGAAAGGCTTCCCGCCACAGTTGAGCTTGTGCTGTTTACCTTGATGCTGGCCGTGTTTTTCGGCGTAATCACAGGTGTATTGGCAGCGGTTAAGCAACGGGTCAACACAGTTGTACAAGCCCTCACAATATCTGGGTTGGCTATTCCGCATTTTCTCTGGGCAATAATCCTCGTCATTCTATTCGCCGCTGTTCTGAAAATGTTTCCTGCATCAGGCCGGGTAGGAATAGGCGTCGAAATACAAACAGTAACAGGATTCTATCTAATTGACGCTCTCATGACGGGAAACATCGAGGGATTTATCAACGCTCTACAACACATAACGCTGCCAGCGATTGCACTCGCAATCGGGATGACCGCCTTTATTCAAAGAACCCTAAGGTCAAGCATGCTTGAAGTATTGAGAGAGGATTATGTCTTAACTGATAGAATGAAGGGCCACAGCGAGATATACATCATCTTTGTCCGCAGCCTAAAGAACGCGTTGATGCCTGTCATCACTCTCACGGGTGTACAATTCACATTTCTATTAGGCGGGAGCGCTATTGTAGAAAAAATATTCGGTTGGCCGGGAATGGGAAACCTGTTGTTTACGGCTGTCCAGTACAGAGACTATACGCTGGTACAGGGAATTTTGATGTTCTACACGCTAATCACAATAACCGTCAACTTTTTGGTGGATGTTCTCTACACATACATCAATCCGAGGGTGGAGTTCAAATGACGACGCAGGTTTCGGTGCTTTTGAAGTCCAAGAAAGCCGTCATCAGCATGGCCGTTATAGTGTTCTTTTTTACAGCTGGTTTATCCGCTCCATTTTTGCCCCTACCGGACCCAAACAAGCAGAACCTCAACACAATAGGTCTACCGCCTTTCTGGGTAGATGGCGGAGACATGACGCATCCACTGGGGACAGACAGCCTAGGGCGCGACATTCTAAGCAGACTACTGCACGGGGCATCCGTGGCCCTATATGTCGCAGTAGCTGCGACAGCTTTGACAGCCGTTATAGGCGTAGTTTTGGGAATCACTGCTGGATATTTCAGAGGCAAGGTCGATGACCTGATAATGCGTATCGTCGATATCTGGATGTCGTTTCCCCCAATTATCTTGGCGATAGTTTTGATAAGCGTGCTTGGCGTAGATTTAAACAACGTCGTTCTCGCCGTCGCTGTGGTTGATTGGACAAGGTTTACCAGAGTGTTGCGTTCAGAGGTATTGGCAATCCGTGAGAAAGACTTTGTCACCGCAGCCCAGACTATAGGATTTTCCCCAAATTATATCATGTGGCGAGAAATTTTCCCAAACATTTTGCCAACATTCATTATTATTGCCGCCCTAGAAATGGGGATCGCGATATCGGTTGAGGTCCTGCTCAGCTTCGTGGGTCTCGGGGTTAAGCCCACGACTCCCTCATGGGGATCCATGCTTGCAGATGGGCTGAACTACTTCCGCACAAACCCGTACGGAGTCATATTCCCCCTATCCGCGACCATAGCCGTAATCCTCAGCCTAAACATATTCGGTGAAGTCCTACGCGAAAAAATAGACCCACGACTCATGGTGATCAGATGACAAAGCTTCTCGAACTGCGGGACCTGAGCATAAAGATTATGGGAAAACCTGTGGTGAATAACGTGTCTTTTGACGTAGAGGCTGGGGAAGTGTTTGGGCTGGTCGGTGAATCGGGGGCTGGCAAATCTCTAACAGGCAAGGCGATAATCAGGCTTCTGCCTCCTGGAGCAGAGGCGAGCGGAAAAATTTTCTTCAAGGGAATTGATCTGTTATCATTAGATGAGAAAGCTATGCGGAAAATAAGAGGGAAAGAGATCACTCTAATACAGCAGGATCCTGTGACTTCTCTCAACCCCTCGTTCAAAATCAAGGACCAGATAACCGACATCATAGGGCTGCATCTTAGAGTCACGTCCAAAGATGCCGAGAAAAGAGCTGTGGAGCTTTTGAAAAAAGTTGGCATCACATCTCCTGAGAAGGTTTTGCACAAGTATCCCCATCAGATAAGCGGTGGAATGTGTCAACGAGTAATGATAGCGATAGCTTTTGCTTGTGAACCATCTCTCGTAATAGCCGACGAACCCACCACGGCCTTGGACGTCATTACCCAGGCTCTTGTCATAGACCTGATGAAGCACATACAGCAGCAACATAACACGGCAATCATTTTCGTTACACATAATCTTGCACTTGCTTTGAACATCTGCGACAGGATAGCTGTGATGAACAAAGGGTCGATTGTTGAGGTTTTGGACGCTGACAGAGTTTTTGAAGACGCGAGACATGAATACACTTTGTCGCTGTTGTCTGCAATCCCCACAATAGAAAAACCCTTTACAAGGTGAGTAGGCTGCTTCAGGCTATCAGACTCAGCAAGGTTTTCTCAGAACCGGCTCGCAGCCTGCGGGACTTTTTCAACAAAGATAAGAGACGTTTTTACGCTTTGCGGGACGTGTCTGTGCAAATAGGCGAGGACGAGGTATTGGGTATAGTTGGGGAGAGCGGCTGCGGCAAAAGCACTCTTGCAAAAACAATTGCTAGAATATACACACCCGACGATGGAAAAATAATTTTCATGGGCAAAGACATCACACGCTTAAACAACAGAGAGCTTCTGGATATCCGCCGGAAGATGCAGATAATTTTCCAGAACCCATATTCTTCGCTAAACCCGCGTAGAAAGGTCAAGGACATAATAGGCGACCCGCTGAAGCTCCACGGATTATATGATGAGTCAGCTGTTTCAGAGGCTTTACGGGCCGTCGGCCTAGATGAAACCTATGCTCAAAGGTATCCCCATCAGCTTAGCGGCGGAGAGAGACAAAGAGTAGCTATAGCAAGGGCTCTTGCTCTCCGCCCATCCCTCGTGATAGCGGATGAAATAACTTCTTCACTTGATGTTTCGACCCAGATGCGTATCCTAGAGCTTTTGAAAAAGATAAGGAGGGAGTATAGGCTTTCTATGATGTTTATTTCGCATGACTTGGCGGTCGTCAACTACATGAGTGACAGAGTTGCGGTTATGTATGCCGGTGAAATTGTAGAGGAGGGGACTTCACGCGAGATTATTGAAAAACCACTTCATCCGTATAGCCAAGCCCTCATCGAATCTGTTCCAGATCCGCGTAAGGGCTGGAGACCTCGTGTGAAAGAAATCGAAAGCGACCAAGAGTCGCAGGGTTGTAGGTTTGCGCCACGATGTCCTTATGCCTTCGAGAAATGCTATGTAGAGAGGCCTGCTTTAACCTTGTACAACGATTCTCGGAAGGTTGCGTGTTTTCTCCACCAATAGCCGCTGAACGGTCTTCTACCGCGGCCTTTGCTGAAAGGATGGAATAAACTGTTTTCTGAGATATCCGCTTACGAAGTCTATTGCGACCACAGTCACAAGCGTCAAGATAAGGACTGTTGTTAGGCTGCTGTATTGGAGAGACTCGATGTAGCTAATCATGAGGAGCCCCACGCCTCCGGCTCCGACAAACCCCAGTACGGTGGATGACCTTATGTTGTATTCGAACATGAATAGTAGCTGGCTGATGATTGTGTTCATCGACTCGGGGATTACAGCGTGTCGAACGATGAGGAGGCGAGGGGCCCTTGTCACACGTATTGCGTCGAGGACCTCGGGGTCAACCGCTTCAAAGGCTTCGTAGTAGATTTTGGACAGGTAGCCGAAGGTGTAAACAGCGATGGCGAGAGTTCCTGCAAGTGGTCCAAGTCCAACCGCTATAACGAAGATCACTGCCCAGAAAAGCACCGGTATCGTGCGCACGAAGCCGAAGAACGCTCTTGCGGCGGCGGTTATAGAATGTGGAAAAATGTTGCGCATGGCCAGTGCCGAGAAGGGAAGTGCGAATACAAACCCCAGCACCGTCCCGACAAATGCTATTTGAATGGTCTCCGCCAATGCTGCCGCAGCCTCCGTGGCCACATTTGGGTTGGGTGGAACCATTTCAGCTAAGAGGCTGCCGAGGTTAACAAGCCCCTTCGCAAGCCTGTTAATGTCCGTGAGCCCTAGGCGGGAGGCTGAATAGACAAACACCGCAACAGTGAGAAGTATTGTGATTTGTCTAGCGAAATTTCATTCTGCTGGTCCTCCGCCCAGTATCGCTGACAGCGTCTTGATGTTTATCTGGTTGCCTGGCATTTCCGTCTTTATTTTTCCATCTTTCAGGACTGCGACACGGTCTGCGAATTTGTTGACTAGGTATGTGTCATGCATGGTCATGATGAGGCCTATGTTGTTTAGTTTGCATATTTTTGTGGTGAGCTCCATTACTTCGATAGCGTTGATGACGTCGAGGTCTGAGACAAATTCGTCGGCGAGGAGTATTGAAGGGTTCTGCATAAGGGCCCGTGCGACGGCTACTCTTTGCCTCTCTCCTCCGCTGAGTAGGCCTGCTTTTCTGTCAGCGACCTCCGCCAAGCCGAGGTCGTTCAAGAGGCTGTAGGCTTTCTCATACACCTCTTTCGGAAATCTGCCGAATAGGCCGGGAAAGGTTCCTATTTTCCCAAGTGAGCCGTGGACAACGTTTTGCACTGCTGTGAGATTTTTGACCAAACCGATGTTTTGAGGAATGTAGCCTATTCCGCCTACGGCGCTGTTGATTTTCACGGTGCCTTGGTACGGGTATAGGAGGCCTGCGATGATTTTGAGTAGTGTTGTTTTTCCCGAGCCGGAGTAGCCCATTATGGCGATTGTTTCCCCCGCCGAGAGTTCAAGGTCCACTCCGTCGAGTATCTTCCGGTGGCCGTCGTATGAGAAGCTTAGCTTCTTGATTGTCAGCACCGTGCCCAATTTAGCCTACCTTCTCCGAGTATCTCAGGTTTGTGAGCTCAAGGTATCTTTGCAGCCCTTCGAGATGCTGCTCGGATGTCGTGGGCTCAAACCTGACGAAGAGGGCTGAGACAAACTGTTTCATTAGAGTAGGCTCTTTTTCACCGAGCTCGAGAAGAGCGTTGATCAGCTGTGAGCGTAGAGGCTCTTTCAACTCCTTGGAGAAGACGACGGCGTGGCTTGGTATGGGCCCTTGGGAGGCTATTACACGTGTGTTTGACATTACCTCTCTGTACAGGGTCTCGGGAATGTCTCCTGCTATGACGGCTGCGTCTACGTCGCCGTTTTTCAGCGCCGTCCATGATTGCGCGTATCCGCCTGTGAAGACTACTTGGAAGAAGGTTGAGGGGTCGGCTTCGGAGCCTTGCTTGACCTGTAGGTAACCGAGTTCAACGAGCTTGGCGACAGGTGCGACATATCCCGATGTCGAGATAGGACTCGGCAAAGCTACTTTCTTGCCTCGGAGATCTTCTATCGACTGGATTGGTGAGTTGGGCAATACTACCCAGTAAGAATAGTATTGCGGTGCTTCGACAATTTTATCACCCTCGCCGACAGTTCTTATCTCTGCCAAAACAACTTCGGCGTCGGCCAACTTCCATGCAAGGTATGAGGGCCACGCGCTCATGAATGCTGCATGCGCGTGTCCTCGTCGAAGAGACTCCACAACCGCCGCGTAGGATGTTGGCACGTATATTTCAACGTCTATGTCGGGTAGTTTCTGCTCCAGAAACGCCTCGATTGGTTTGGCTCTTTGGACAACCTCTGCAGCGGACAACGTGGGCTGGACGGCTATCACCAGCTTCTGTTTATTCTGGGGCTGGAGAATCACAAGTCCGAATGCCGCGGAAAGAAGCAAGCCAATAATTATTCCGGCGGTGATTAGGGCGATGCTTTTGATTGCTACTGTGTGCTTCACGTTATAACAGCGTTATATCCCATGATTTAAACCATACACCGTGAAAGCATTCATTCACGTTGTTACACGCTACACATATAACGCCGTGAAATATAACAAAAACAAGTTGAAGATACCCAAAACCGAGGAGCTCATCCCGCTTCTCAGGGCGATGGTTGCGACAGAGCTTGTCACAACATATGGTTTGAAGAAGGCGGAGGTTGCGCGTCTTCTCTCCATAACCCCGCAGGCTGTCACCCAGTATGTCAAGGGTGTGAGAGCAGGGGGCCGCCGAACCGCTCTCTCTCAACAACGCATCAGAGAAATGGTGAGGGAATATGCTGGAAAAATTGCTTTCAGGCAGAGGCCCGCCACCGAGACCGAGCTTCTCGACCTCGCGTACGAAGCACTGATGATCCTAAGCAAGCCTTCTTCAAATGAGGAGACTATCCCAGAAGAAGCAAAGAGCCAAGCTCTACGTGTTCTCAGAAACCGTCTCGCCGCCGAGCAGGAGGCCGCCGAGCTTTTCCTCAACGAGGCGATAAAAGCGAAAGACGAGATGGTTAGCCTATTGTTTAGACAAATCGCGTCAGACAGCATCAGACACGCCGACATAGTGCAGACAACCATATCAGCCATCGAGAAGAATTTCTCGGGAAGCATCTTGCCAGACCCCGAGCGTCTCCAAATGCTTCGGCAACATGAGGAGAAAAGCCATACACAAGGGTTCGATGC
This sequence comes from Nitrososphaerota archaeon, assembly GCA_041641305.1. Taxonomy (GTDB): domain Archaea; phylum Thermoproteota; class Nitrososphaeria_A; order Caldarchaeales; family Caldarchaeaceae; genus Caldarchaeum. The sequence continues at coordinate 80,382 of JBEPYN010000003.1, forward strand.
CGTGAAACAATTACTGAAAAACGATGTTCTCAAGATTTTGCTCGACTCAATAGATGCCGACGAGGCTAAGCATGACATGATTATCGAGAAGCTCGCGGAACTCAGCGCGAGACAGCTGAAGCAGCCAGTCTCTTAGCCACAAAAGCCGCGAAGAATATTGTTGTAGCCGTTAAAGCGATCGTTCCACCCGAGCTGGCTGCAAGATAGAATGATAGGTAGAGGCCGATTATTGCTGACGTTATGCCGACGGCGATGGATATGATGAACATTTGGGGGAGATTTTTGGCAAGGAGCTGGGCTGTCGCCCCAGGCGTTATCAATAGCGCGACGACGAGGATTATGCCAACCGTTTGCAGCGACGCGATTACGGCCAAAGATATCATAACCATAAGAGTGTGGTGGAGAATGTTGGAGGGTAATCCCACCACCGAGGCGAACACGGGGTCGAAGGTGTAGGCGACGATTTCTTTAAGAAAGAGGCCGAAGAAAAGGAGAACAACGGCGGCGACAGCTGCGGTAAGCTGAAGCTCCTCTGTCGAGACTGCGAGGACGTTTCCAAACAGGATGTGGAAAACATCAAGAGTTGGTCTAAGCTTGCTTATCGCGACGAGGCCGAGTGCGAACGCGCCTGTCAGAACTATGCCGATGGCTGTGTCGTTTCTCACACGTGTCTTCTGCTCTATGAAGCCAATGGCGAGCGAGGATACTACGCCTGCCAAGGCTCCGCCAAGCGTAAGTGGAATGTTGAAGACAGCAGCCGCGGCTAATCCAGGTAACACTGCATGTGATATGGCGTCTCCGAGAAGGGCCCAGCCTCTTAGGACAATTACGACGCTGAGTGTGGATGCTAGTATGCCTACCGCGATTGATGTGATGAATGCTGACTGCATGAAGCGGTAGGTGAGCGGCTCGAGGAAAAGCTCGGTTAACGCCATCCCGCAACCCTCCTGATATCCGTTAGATGCATGGCGACGCGTTCACTGCCGTATGCTGCTGCTAGGTTTTCGGCTGTTAGAACTTTTTCGGGTGGCCCAAAGGCTATCACACGGTTTCTGAGTAGGAGTATGTTGTCGAAGAATTCGAAGGTGCTGCTGAGGTCGTGTGTGGTCATTATCACTGTTTTGCCAACCCGTCGAAGCTCGCTCAAGATGTCGAAGAGCCTGTCCTCTGATTCGGCGTCTATGCCTGTGAGTGGTTCATCCAATAGGTAGATCTCCGCTTCTTGGGCTATGGCTCTCGCTATGAAGACCCGCTGTTGCTGCCCACCCGAAAGCTCCGAGATTTTCCTATGCATTAAACCGGTTAGTCCGGTTTTCTCCAAAGCGGCCAACACATTCTCATCATCTTTCTTCACACTATGTAGATAGCCTACACCCCTTATTCTGCCCATGGCCACGACATCCCACACCGTCAACGGATAGTCCCAGTAAACCTCCTCCCTTTGGGGGACGTAGGCTATTTTTCCACGCGCCTCTGAGACATCGAGTCCATGTATTTTGATGACACCTTTCTGCGGCTTGACAAGTCCGACAAGAGCTTTGAAAAGGCTGCTTTTTCCCGAGCCATTTGGCCCAACTACCGCCGTTATCGAGCCACGGGATATTTTGAATGAAACATCCTCAAGGGCGGTAATCCTCTCGTAGGCAACAGTTAATCCATCCACATTGACAGCTTCGTTCAACAACTCTTCATCAACTCCGCGACAATTGTTTCAACATTCACCTTCATCATGGAGACGTAAGTCTCGGCGCCTGAACCGCGTGGCCCCACGCCGTCAACGTACAGCGGCCCAGCCAACCTTCCACCAGTCTCCCGTATAAGCGAGTCCAGAAGCCTGCTGGAAAGAGTTGATTCGACAAAGAAGACACACACCCCGAGCTGCTTCACCTTCTCAACTGCTTGAACCATATCTATGGGGGATGGTTCAATTTCCGTGGCTATAGAGTAGAAGTATGCGCCTACGCGGAATCCGTAAGCTCTTGCAAAATACTGGAAAGCGTTTTCCTGTGTGACAAGTACTCGTTTCTTCTGTGGAAGTTGCGATACGGTTTCCCTAATCCATTTGTCGAGCGCCTCCAGTTCCCATATATATGCTGCTGCGTTTGCTCTGTAGGTTTCGGCGTTGCCAGGGTCTTGTCTGATGAATATGTCTCTGATGCGTTCGACATATTTTATCGCGAGGTTTACGTCCATCCACATGTGCGGGTCTTCTTTTCCGGCGTAGGGGCCGTCGGGAACCTTGAGCAGATAAGGCTCCAGCCCCTCCGTTACCCTGTGTAGCTTCTCCATGTTCTGACTGCTGAGGAGCTTAACCGCCCATGTATCGATCGCGAAGCCGTTGTAGAGGATCACAGCCGCTTTTGCGGCTTTGACCATGTCCTCGGGTGTCGGCTCATATGTGTGTGGGCTTTGCCCCGGTGCAACCAAGCACTCCACATCCCAAAGCTCACCCACAACGTTTCGGGTGAGATCACAGATTATCGAGGTGGTCGCCAGCGCCAGCCTCTGCTCAGCAGCCTCAGGGACCATGTAATGTGGGGAGACAAGCCCCAGGGCCAAGACAAAAATGGATGCGGCTAATAGAAGCCTTGATTCGGGGAATATCATTTTCTCCGTCCTTTTTTAGCCTAGGCTAAATTTAGCCTTATCTCAAAACCATGGAAGACCTTAATAAATCCAGCAATAAACCATCTCCGAAGCAGAACCTTGAGCACAGTAACCAAATATGTTATAGAGGCTCGGATTGAAGTGGACGGTCCAGTTGACAAAAACGATGTGGTAGGCGCTGTTTTCGGGCAGACGGAGGGTATTTTCAGCTCAGAACTCGACTTACGGGAGCTGCAGAAAACCGGCCGCATCGGCAGAATCGAGATAAACGTCAACACACAGGGTAACAAGGCCGTGGGCAAAATCATAGTCCCCACGAGCCTCGACAAATACACAACATCCCTGATAGCCGCGATGATAGAGTCAATCGACAGAGTCGGACCATATCAGGCACGAGCAGTCATAGAAAAGATAGAGGACACAAGGCTCGAGAAAAGAAAACGCATAATCGAAAGAGCCAAGGAGATTCTCGCGAACTGGGAGAAGCAGAAGGTGCCTGAGAACGACCTTATTCTCCGGGAGCTTGAAGACGCGATAGTCAAGACAAAGGTCTCCGAATACGGCCCCGAGAAGCTTCCAGCGGGCCCCGAGGTAGACTCGTCCGACGAGCTAATTATAGTCGAGGGGAGAGCAGACGTCATCAACCTACTGAGATACGGTTACAAAAACACCATAGCTGTCGAGGGGGTTAAGATTCCCAAATCCATCGCAGGCTTGACGCGGAGGAAAAAACATGTTATCGCGTTTCTTGACGGTGACAGAGGAGGCGACCTTATCCTGCAGGAGCTTCTCCAAAACTGTAAGATAGACGCAGTCGCGAGAGCGCCCTACGGGAAAGAGGTTGAGCAACTGACTGCGAGAGAGATTCATGAGGCCCTTGAACACGCGGTCCCGCCCTCAGAGGCCTTGCGAGCAAAGGAAATCGCTGCGGGGGGCGAGAGGAAAACTATTCCATCCGAGTTAAAGAATTATGTGAAACAGGTTGACGGCACGCTCTCGGCTGTTTTGCTTGACCAGAACTTTAACGAGATACAGCGTATGCCTGTGAGCGAGCTTGTGGCTAAGTTTGGGGAGCACAGAGATGCGAAGTATGTGGTTTTCGACGGTGTGGTGACTCAGAGGCTTGTCGACATGGCTGCGTCCCTCGAGAGCGATGTCTATCTCGTGGGGGCGCGTGTAGGCGATATTCAGAACAAGCCTCCAAACGTTCACATCTACACTACCAGCGAGCTAATCAACGCGTCTTAGTACCGTGGGATCAACTGGATAGCGTAGGAAGGCAGCCACTCCACCCAACCCATTAAGCTTATCCGCGGCCTCAGACCCCGTTGAGATGACGCGAACAGAAGCGCCAAAGGCCTCGGCCCCGTCTATCAACTCCCACACATTCTTATCCATGTGTTTGCTCCAGAGAAAATCCTCCGAGACCAAAACTTTCTCAACCGCGCCCATTCGCAGGGCGTTGAGTGTCTCCACAAACCCGAGAGAGGCTTTCCCAGGCTCCGTAGCCAGCACACGCATCAGCTCCTCTACATCCAAAACGTCAGCCACAGCCTTGACCTCTTCACCGAGCTCACGCAGCATGCCTCCGCGCATCAGCTCTGAGACACCGGCGTGGTCTGTTGTTGAGACAAACCCCGTCTTCTTGACCCGCTGATACAGGTTTGGTTTCTCACGTTTAAGATAGGTGATAAACTCGTCTACGGTGATTGAGGGGCCGAACACATACACATCACCAGCGTCTCCGAGCTTTTCGGCGGCGGCTGCGTAGATTTTCTGAAGAGCTTTCTGCCTCTGCTCAGGCTCCCTCTTCCCCTCGACAACGGCTTCATGAAAAATCACACGCATCCCCGATGGCTCGGCGCGGTAAACCCCCAAGCTCTCGTCATCGACCAAAACCAGCGCAACACCTTTTTTAACACCGGGTTCTCTGTAGTATCTCGCCATAGCCTCTAGCCGTGGAAAACTTTTCCTACTCTCCACCGTGAGCTCGTCGCCCACCGAAACGTGTATGCTGTGATGCTTCCCCACAAGGCCCAGCTCCCTGCTCTCAAACCTGATAACCCCAAGAAGGTCCAGCCTCTTCAGCATGGGGTCTAGGCTTTTCTCCGCGACCTCGACACCCAGCTCAACAACCACGCGGACGCTGTCCACACTGCCATCACGCCTCTCCTTCTTCAGCTCCCTGCTCGTAACGGCGTAAACAACATCACCCGGCTCCAAAACACGGTAAACATTCAAAAGATCAAGAGTAGACTCGGGAACAACCGTCACCAAACGCTTCAAAGGACTGATTTTAACAACCCTCAAACCAGCTCCCCATTAACAACCACATGCATCTACATTTAGAGCCGTGGCGCGTATTTTATAAGGGCTTAAGATCCATAAAGTCCCATGTATAGAATCGGCTTGATTATCCCTTCCTCAAACACGACCATGGAAAGGGAGTTTTGGGACACCCTACATGGGTATGCTACGATACATACGGGGCGTGTTTTTCTGGAGAATGTGCGGGTTTCCGAGTTGAACGAGTTGGAGGATGAAGCGGTTGAGGAGGCGCGTAAACTGGTGACAGCAGGGGTTAACATCCTCGTTTATGGCTGTACAAGCGGAAGCTTCGTCAGAGGCCCTGAGCAATACAGAGCCATAGAGGAGAAGCTTGAGAAACTGGGTAAGCCAGCCGTCGCGACATCGGGGGCTGTGTGCAGAGCGCTTACCCATTTGGGGGCGAGGAAAATATCCCTCATCACACCATATACAAAAGACATCACAGAGGCTGAGAGGGTTTTCCTGAACAAACACGGGTTCGAAGTCCTATCTGTTTTTCACGCATCCATTGTATCCAACACCGATATTGGCATGGTGAAGGATGATGAAGTAGCTGAATGGGCTGTGGAGAACACTCATCCCGACTCCGACGCCGTCTTCATAAGCTGCACAAACCTAAGCACCTTCAAAGCCATCAAAAAAATAGAGGAAAAAACAGGAAAACCAGTCGTTTCAAGCAACTCCGCGACACTATGGAACTTGTTGTGGAGACTTGGCTCAGAGATTGAGATACCTCACCTAGCTAAATTGTTTGTGAAGAAGCTCGGCTGAAAAATGGTGTAGAAGCTTGGCGCGGATTGTCGCCGCTGTTGATGTTGGGGGAACATTCACCGACTTGGTTGCCGTCGACGAGGAAAATGGAGAGTTTTACACGGTTAAGACCCGTAGCACGCCTAAGCGGCCCGAGGAAGGCTTCCTCGAGGCTGTGAAAAATCTTCTGGAGAAATTTTCACCACAGGATTTTGATCTCATCATACATGTCAACACCATCGGCACCAATCTTTTCAGAGGCCAGCTTGGTCTCGCGATGCCTGTTGTCGCACTCGTCACCACGAAAGGCTTTAGAGATGTTGTGGAGATAGGTAGGCAAAACAGGCCCGAGCTTTACAACATCTTCTACAGAAGACCTGACCCTATAGTGCCTCGTGAGAGAAGGTTTGAGGTTGATGAGAGGGTGGATGGGAAAGGAGCTGTGCTGAAGATGGTTGATGAAAAGGAGCTGGAGACTTTAGCTGTCCTCATGAGTAAAGTCGGTGTCGAATCAGTCGCGGTATCCTTCCTAAACAGCTACAAAAACCCCGTCAACGAGAAAAAGGCCAAAGAGGGGCTCAGCCGATACCTGAAAGCCATGGTTTTCGCGTCTTATGAAGTGGATCCGGAGCATCGCGAATATGAGAGAACGAGCACGACGGTGGTTAACGCTGCTCTGGCCCCTGTTGTCTCTAGATACATTGCCTCCGTTAGAAAGGGGCTCGAGGAATTGGGTATCGTCTGCCCTGTTCAGATCATGAGCTCTGCGGGTGGTCTCGTCGATGTGGAGGAGGCTGTCCACAGGCCCGTTGCATGTATCGAGTCAGGTCCTGCGGCGGGTGTGATTGGCGCCGCCAAAATTGCGGAAGCAACTGGTTACCGGCGGGTTATCAGCTTTGACATGGGTGGAACGACTGCCAAGGCTGGTGTAGTGGTGGATGGTCTTCCCACAACAGTTCCTGAGATAGAGGTGGGTGGACGTGTTCACATGGGCCGCGTAATCAAGGGAAGCGGCTACCCAGTGCGTTTCCCGTCGATAGACCTTGCGGAGGTTAGCGCAGGCGGCGGAACCATAATACAGGCATCTAAATCAGGTGGGCTTCAGGTTGGGCCCCTCAGCGCCGGAGCCGACCCAGGCCCCGCATGCTACGGTCTCGGAGGAAAAGAGCCGACCATAACAGACGCCAACCACCTTCTCGGCAGAGTCGAGCACCTGCTCGGAGGCAAAATCAAGCTGAACACCAGTTTGGCTGAAGCTGCGATGAAGAATGTGGCGACCAAATTAGGCCTATCTGTTACTGAGGTAGCGTGGAACTCTCTCGTGCTAGCAAACCTGCAGATGGCTAGAGCTGTTCACCTGGTTACTCTCGAAAGGGGCCTCGACCCGTCAGAGTTTACTCTCGTAGCTTTCGGCGGTGCAGGGCCTATGCACGCGGCCGAACTCGCTGAACAGATAGGGGTTTCCACTGTAGTCATCCCACCTAGTCCCGGACTTTTCTCCTCAATGGGTCTGTTGGTGACAGACATGAAATACAGCTACGTCAAAGGATTTGTCAAGGTTCTTGAGAAAAGGGACGAGGAGGTTATAGAGCAGCTGTTTAAAGAGATGGAGGTTTATGCAATCAATCATCTGAGCAAAAGGATTGAGCTGAAAAATTACAGGGTAGTCAGGACTATTGACCTCAGGTATCTTGGACAGGGCTATGAGATTGAGGTTGAGACATCAAGGCCCTTCAAGCTGGATGAAGCATGCTCAAAATTTGAGGAGCTTCACTCGGCGACATACGGCTACCTACACAGCGGCGAACCAATCGAATCAACCGCGCTAAGACTCTACATCATCATCCCAACCAAGAGAACAACCTTTCCGAAAACAACGAGACGCAGAAGTGAATCAGCCAGAAGCACCCGCAGCGTGTATTTTAGAGAAGGTTTTATTGAAACGCCTGTGGTTTGGAGAGAGTCGCTTGACAACGGTTACGAGGCCGAGGGGCCTCTCATCGTGGAGGAATATGATTCTACAACAGTTGTTCCTCCGGGGTGGCGAGTTCATGTGGATGAAAGCGGCTGCATGGTGATGAAGCGATGAGCTTAGCGGTTGAAGTGGTTAAACACAGCCTAATCTACACATCGGAGGAGATGGGGGTAGCTCTCCGCAAATCAGCATTTTCACCCAACATCAGGGAAAGGGCTGACCACAGCTGCGCCATCCTCGATTGGCAGGGCCGTCTCATCGGACAGGCTGAACACATACCCGTTCACATCGGCTCTCTCCCCCTAGGGCTCAAAAACACACTCACATATCTCGAGAAAAAAGGTGTAGAGGTTTCACTCGGAGACATGTATGTCCTCAACGACCCATACATCGCCGGAACACATCTCAACGACATCACAACAATCAGGCCCATATTCTACCACGGGCAGCTCGTCGCATACGTTGCCAATAAGGCCCATCACGTAGACGTCGGAGGCATAGACCCCTCAAGCATCTCCATAAGAGCCGAGACACTGCTCCAAGAAGGGATAGTAATCCCGCCGGTAAAGCTTATGCGTGAAAACAAACTCGTTGAAGAAGTCCTCGAGATATTGAGGAGCAACACAAGAATGCCTGACATTACTTTGGGTGACCTCCGTGCACAGATAGCTGCAAACCTCATGGGTGAAAAGAAAATTCTCGACCTTATTGAGAGAGTGTCGCTTCAAGTTTTCAAGAATGCCGTGGAACAAATCATAGAAATGACAAATAACTATGTCAAAATGGAGATTGACCAGCTTCCGCACGGCAAGGCTGTCGGCGAAGATTATCTGGAGCTTGATGACAGAGACCTACGTATTAGGGCCACAGTTGAGGTTAATCCCAGAGGCTTTAGGGTGAATTTCGACGGCACAGACAAGCAGGTCAGCAAACCCCTCAACGCCGTCCTTGGGGTGACAACGGCAGCGACAACCTACACCCTCCGAACACTCCTCGGCCCCGAAGTATTGCTCAACGAAGGATTCATCAAGACAATATCGATTGAGGCGCCTCAGGGCACGTTGGTCAACCCCGTGAAGCCTGCGCCGGTCGCGGCCGGGAACCTCGAAACCAGCCAAAGAATAGTTGACACTATTTACAGGGCTCTTGCGGAGATTATGCCGGGCAGAATTCCGGCGGCAAGCACAGGGAGCATGAACAACCTCATGATGGGCGGCATCCACCCTGAAACAGGCAGGACGTGGGCTTTCTACGAGACCATAGGCGGCGGAGGGGGAGCACGTCCTGGAATGGACGGTGTCGACGGTATACACTGCCACATGACAAACACCCTCAACACCCCCATAGAAGTAATCGAGAACTATTACCCGGTGCTGTTCATGTCATATAGGTTTAGGGACGGAAGCGGGGGAGAAGGCATGTGGCGAGGCGGTATGGGGATAGAGAGAAGCTTCAAAGCGCTTGCATCCATCCACGTGGCCATCATGGGGGACCGCGGACGTCATAGGCCATGGGGCCTGAATGGAGGAGGAGAGGGCGCGGCCAGCGAATATCTTGTCAGAAAAGCAGACGGCCAAACCATTAGACTCCGGTCAAAAGACGTGACGACTCTGAACCCCGGCGAGGCACTTGTCATAAGAACGGCTGGGGGCGGTGGATACGGGACAAGATAGCCGCCTCGGCTCATGCTTGGCGTGGAATTTAATAACGGGCTTTCGGGTGAAGTATGCGGATTGGCTGAAGAGTTAAAGCTGTTTGGTCAGTGGAGCGTCGAGGGGGTGGAGGTCTTAGACGAGGGCCTGAAGAAATACATCACACTGAAGCCGCAGGTTGTGCCTCATTCGGGAGGGCGTCACGAACACCGCAGATTTGCCAAGTCACAGCTAAACATAGCCGAGCGCCTCGCCAACATGTTGATGAGACCGGGGAAAAACGGCGGGAAAAAAAGCAAGGCCCTCGCAGCGGTTAGAAACGCTCTCTGGATAATCCATCTACGGACAGGAAGGAACCCGTTGGAGGTTTTGGTCCGGGCTGTTGAAAACTCGGCCCCACTCGAGGATGTTACACGTCTGAGCTACGGTGGAATAGTTTATTTTAAAGCCGTGGACATAAGCCCCCAGAGAAGAGTGGACCTCGCCTTGAGGAACATAGCCCAAGCAGCTCGCGAAAACTCTTTCCGGACAAGGCGGACAATAGACGAGACCTTGGCTGAGGAGATTATCCTCGCCTCTGAAAAGGATAGTAAGAGCTTCGCGGTGAAGCGGAAAATCGAGCTAGAGCGTGTGGCGCTGGCCTCCCGTTAACCGAGGCATCTTCTAATCTTGGCTGCTCTAAGCAGCTCCTGACGGGCCTCCTCCAAGTTTTCCTCCATGTATGCTATTAGGAAGTTGTTGATTATGTTGCTGTATTTTCTCTCCGAAGGCGACTTGGGCCCAGGCTTGATGTTGAGAACCTCCTGAGCCGTCTCAAGGTCCTCCACATAGAGCGGCAGCGCTTCCCTGAGGGGCTGCAGCTCAGGCTTCCCGGCTGATTCATCGCCCAGAAGCATGTTGATGTTGTCGAAACAAACCAGCGGAGCTACTCTCCGAAGGTCGTCCACCAATCCTCTGTAGAACTGCTGCAATACATCGAACTCTTCTTCGGTGAGGTTGTGGAGGACACGGAGGCCGATGAACTCGGGAGGCAGCCCAAGCGTGTAGAGGGAGCAGGCGTAGGGAATGGCGCGGGGTAGCTCAACCCCGCCCAACATCCGAGAATAGGAGAAAACACCGATGTGTAGTTTACGTCTACGCCTCATCGGTGTTAAGCGAGATACACGGGCCACGGTGGAGGCCGCCATTTCGGCGAACTCCCTGTAACATTTTGAAGATTTCTCAATAACTTGAACCACCGTTTCCAAGCTTTCCAACATCGTCGACGGCTTCTCGATGGGTAATGTTTTGTTTATTCGTCTGATGGCCTCGACAACCTGCTCCTGTGGATAATCGTAGCGAAAAGCAGATTGTACAGTGACGGTGGATACTCTGTATTCTTCGAAGAAGGTTTCGAGGTGTGTTGGGCTGAGGCCGCCTCTGAATGGTAGTGTGCCGACTCCGATGATTGTGTGGACGGGGATACCCGTGGTATGTTTCAGGTTTAGAAGCCTGTCTATCGCAAGCTTAGCCATTAGAGTTGCAGCCAAGAGCCCGTTGTTGAGGGCGGGGTCTGAGCGGGCTATGAATACACGCATGTAACGCGGCGAAGTCAGCTCTATGAATCGTCCCACTATGGCGTCGGCCTTCAGCATCGATTCGAGGTCTTCGAAGAGTGGGATGACCTCGATTTTCTCGGGATGGATTTTCCCGATGATGTCGCCGAGCCTGACGCTTGGATAGTCGATGAAAATGTCCTCGAGTTGGACGACGGCTTTTCTATAGGTGTTGACCACCTGTATCAGCTGGTTTACCGATGCGGTGAAGGGTAGTATGACTTCGAAGACAGGCGGGTTCACCATGCGGCCGTAGAAGACTTCGCATGCGTCGAATTGTTTGGGGATGCTTTGAAGCGTTTCGAAGAATATTTTCTTGTCGCTCTTCTCTGTTGCGGGGTTAGGGATGCGGTATGTGAGGAAATGGTCTCTTCCGATGATTTTTTCGCGAAAGTATTCGGGATGTGTTGTGAGCAGTTTGCGGACGACGTTGAGGTCGACGTCTTTACCCTCGGCGTCCCACATAGCTTCCTCGCACCCCAGGGAGACCCAGCTACGGTAAACCTCCTCAACCTCGTCGTCTCCCTCTATCAGCGGAGTGTCCAGCCAAGGTGGGCTGGAGACGTTGTCGGGATGCTGCGAACTCATCGTTTTCGGAATATGTCTATCTCCCTCAACCATGGCTATTCACGTGAATATGGGATACCCAAAGCCGCGGGGACACCTATCCTCTTGCGCACAGACTCGATGGACAACAGTGTCAGAGTTACTATGGTCACTATGTAGGGGAGCATGAGGAGGAAGTATGGGAGCTGCGCCGCCACTCCGAGGATCTGGAGCCTGAACTGTAGTGCCTCGACTCCGCCGAAGAGGTAGGCGCCGAGAACTGCTCTTAGCGGGTTCCATGTCGCTAGTATGACGAGGGCGAGGGCGATGAAGCCCCTGCCCTGCGTCATCCCCTCTACCCAGAAGGGCTGATAACCTATGAACAGGTAAGCACCGGCCAGGGAACCCAGCGCACCGCATGTCGCCATGGCTATGTATCGCATGAGGAAGATGTTTACGCCGAGGGCGTCGGCCATGGACGGGTTTTCGCCTACGGAGCGGAGGCTGAGACCGAAGCTTGTTTTGAACAAGATGAACCAGAGTGTAGCGGCGAGGATGAGGGAGATGTAAACAAGTATGTTGTGGCTGAATAACATGGGGCCGATGATGGGGATGTTGACCATGCCTGGGATTGGGATGGGGGGCAGCTTAGCTGCTTCCTGCGATGCGATGACGGCTGGAGAAGCCTGGGGGTTCAGGGCCAGAATTATTCTACCCCTCACCTCATTTGACGCAATCAGGCCACTCAGCCCCAGGCCGAGGAATGTGAACGCCAGACCGACGACCACTTGGTTTAGCCGGAGGCTGACCGTGAAGAGGGCGTGAAGAAGCCCGAGCACACCCCCTACCAGCAACACCGTGACGAGGGCCCAGCCATGTCCCAGCGCGTTCGTGAAAATGTAGGATAGCGATGCACCCATTATCATCATGCCCTCCATGCCGAGGTTTAGCACCCCAGCGCGTTCAGCCACCGTTTCACCGAGAGAGGCAAGTAGAAAAACCGTCCCCGAAGCAACAGCCCCAACCAACACAGATTCAACTAACTCAATCATTTCACAACCCTCAGCCTATATCTCTTGAAAAACTCGCCGAGAATAATCATCAGGAAGATTGTCGCCTGAATTATTTGGATTGCTGGGAAGGGGAGGCTGAGTGTTGCCTGTATGACGTCTCCTGCGACCAGTAATCCGCCGAAGAAAATCGCGGCAGGAACTGCTAACCAGGGGTTGAGCGCTGCGAGAAAAGCTATGATTATGGCGGTGTATCCGTAACCGACGTAGGCGCTGGGAGGCCTCATTCTTCCGAGGATGCCCGCGACTATTGTGAGGCCACCTAATCCGGCCAACCCACCTGCTATCAAGCTGCCGAGTAAAAGCGTCCGACCAATCCTAACACCCGCGTATCTCGCCGCCTCATAGGTTTGACCGAGCACTCTCATCTCAAAGCCCGCGGGCGTGTATTGGATGAAGCCATACAATAGCCCGGCGATTATGAACGCGGCTGGGACGCCGACATATGCTGTGTGCCCGAGGATAGTGTCGAGCCTTGCGTATGATGGGAAGACGATTGAGAGTGGGAAACCAAAGCCCTTTGGGTCTCTCCACGGCCCATGTATGAGGTAGTTGACTAAATGGTATGCGACGTAGTTGAGCATCAGCGTTGGGAGAATCTCGTTTACGCCGAGCTTGGCTTTCAGAAAGGCGGGCAAAGCACAGTAGAGGCCTCCCGCCAAGAAGGATAAGATAATCATGAGAGGTAAGACGAGGAAATCCGGGACAAGACCATAGTAGGCGTGAAGCAGTACAACACCTGTCGCAGCCACCATGCCGAGATATATCTGGCCCTCGGCGCCAATATTCCAGAAATTCATTTTGAAGGCGACGGTCAGCCCGAGGGCCGCGAAGCCGAGAGGCAGCCCGCGGAGAGCAGCCTCCAGAAGCGTTCTCTCACTTATGTAAACCTCGAAGAGACGCACTATAATATCAACGGCTCTAACACCGAGGAGTTCGAAAATCAGTCCAGCCACGAGAAAGCTGGCCGCCATGAAAAGTATTGTGACCGCTGCAGAAAATTTGCGCGAAACCTGAACACGTTTCTCGAGTTTAAGCATCATTTAGGCGCTGACCTCCGCCCTCTTCACACCCGTCATCATTAGCCCGATTTCCTCGACATCGTATTCCTCTCGCCTGAGAACGCCGACTATCTCGCCGCGGTACATCACCATTATGCGGTCGCTGAGAGCCATTAGCTCCTCGAGCTCCTCGGAGACAAGAAGCACGGCAACTCCCTGCTCAGCTCTTCCAACCAGTTCCTGGTGAATCTGCTCCGTCGAAGCGATGTCAAGGCCGCGGGTGGGATACGCCGCCAATATCACCTTGGTGTTGGGCATGATCCCAAGCTCGCGAGCCAGAACAAGACGCTGAATGTTTCCGCCCGAGAGGTTTGCCACCCTGTTGGAGATTGTCGGGGTGACTATGCGGAAGGTTTTCACAAGCTCCTCCGCCTTTCGGTAAACATCCCGCCATCTTATCACAAATCTGTTGGCGAACAGGTGGTTTCTGTAGGCTTTGAGGACGAGATTTTCTGCGACGGTCATGTCCGGCGCTGAGTAGCGGAGGGCCTCTGCAGGAACGTAGCTGACACCGGCGTCAATTATCTCCTGCGGATGCTTGTTTGTGATGTCTAAGCCGTCGAGCAAAACTTTTCCACGGATAATTTTCCTAAGTCCAGCGAGCGCTTCGAGAAGCTCCGTCTGACCGTTTCCCGACACACCGGCTATGCCGAGAATTTCTCCCCGGTACAGCTTGAAGGAAACGTTTCGCACAGCCTCCAACCCCTTGTCACCGAAGACAACGAGTCCAGATGCTTCGAGAACCGGTTTCGAAGTGTCTACACGTCTCGCGGAGGTTATCTTGAGTAGAGGCCTTCCAATCATGAGTTCAACAAGCTCCTCTATGTTTGTCTCGTTGACGTTTTTTGTCGCCACGTTTCGGCCGGATCTCATCACCGTCACTCTGTCGGCTACGTTGAAAACCTCCTCAAGCTTGTGGGTGATTAACACCACGCCCAGGCCCTGTGAAGCCATTTTGCGGAGCGTCTGGAAAAGTGTAACCGTCTCCTGTGGAGTGAGCACAGAGGTGGGCTCGTCAAGTATCAGTATCCTGACTTTTCTATAAAGTGCTTTGAGAAGCTCGACCTGCTGCTTTTCGCCGGCGGAAAGCTGCCAAACACGGGCGTTGGGGGAGATTGTCCAGCCATATGTCTGTATGAGCTGGGTAAGCTCTTTGTTTATTTTTCGCTCGTTTATCACGAAGCCGAGCTCTCTCAGCCCCAGGATGACGTTTTCTGCAACGGTGTGCACGGGTATGAGTTTGAACTGCTGATGAACCATACCTATTCCGAGAGAGAGGGCGTCGCGAGGCCCTCTGATGTCCACCTTCTTTCCGTAAACCCATATCTCTCCGGCGTCGGGCCGGTAGATGCCGTATAGGATGTTCATCAAAGTTGATTTCCCAGCCCCGTTTTCGCCCAGCAGCGCATGAACCTCGCCAGGCCTAAGCGTGAAACTCACATTATCGTTAGCCACTACGTTGGGGAACTTCTTAACTATGCCCCTCATCTCAACAAGGTACTCGGGCCCAGACATATGGACCACAACAAAAAATGTGGGATAAAATTGCGGGTTTTTAGAGATGCTTAGCGCGGCAGCTCGCTTTCGATGTATTCGACAAACCAGTCCATGTTCCACAGCATGTCTCTGTCTGCGCGTTCACTTCCCTGTATTCTGACTTGGCCTTTTTGGTCGCGTATAGGCTCGCCGAGGTTGCCGTCGACGCTGAAGGGCTCGAACAAAAGCTCCTTCATCTCCTCATACCTCTTCTTAATCTCGAGCTGCCACTCGGAGGGTATGGCTGGGTTCAGCTTGGCGAGCTGAAGGGTTCCATCAACCTGCCCGGCTGTGCTCTGCTCAGGAGGTCTCCTCCATCGGTAGGGCATATAGTCGCCTATCCTCGTCCATATGTCGACAGACGTCCATGTACCGGTTGCAACCATTCTGTAGAAATCGAGGTATATGGGGCCCCAGTTTACAATCTGTCCTGTTAGATGTGCGTTTGGCCCGTAGCTGGACATGTCGTTGTAGTGGCTGAAGCTCCAGACTCTACGTCCCTTCTGTGTGGTGTATTCCTGGGCGACCTGTAATGTGGTTGGCGTGTCCTCAGTAAATGCGAGAACATCTGCGTTGGACTGCTCGATCAACGCAACCGCGGCTTCCCGCGCCTTTCCTGGGTCAAACCATGCAAAAAGCCAGTTCACATAGGCCTTGATGTTCCTACCTGTTCGTTTCTTGTAGGCGTAGTTTGCTCCGAGGACAAATGCGTTGATGTGTCTAACCACCTCAGGTATTGGGAAAGCCGCAACATAGCCAACGACACCTGTCTGTGTAACAGCCCCTGCTGCGAGGCCGTTGAGGTAGTAGAGCTGGTAGAATTCAGCGAATGCGCTGCTCATGTTCTGGGGTGCGTTGCCAGCCGCTCCACTACGGTACCCAGAGATGTGGACAAAATATTTGTCCGGATGTTTTGCGGCCACCTCCGCTGTCGAGTCCATGTAGCCGAAGCTTGTGGTTAAAACGAGGTCTGCTCCCTGGTTGATCAGAGACTCGATTGCGCCAGCGGACTGAGCCTCTGGAACGCTCTCGATGTAGAAACTGTCAACATTCTTGTAAGCTGCATCGGCGAATTTTCTTCCCTCGTCATGGGCGAAGGTCCAGCCATAGTCTCCGACAGGCCCGACGTAGATGTATCCGACTTTCAGTTTCTTAGCGGGGGCCTGCACTGTAGTTGTTACAGTTGCGCCCGGGCCTGTTACGGTGCGGGTGACTGCTGGAGCAGCCTGAGACGAGCCGAGAAAATATCCCGCCAAACCACCGACAACCGCGCCAGCCGCGACGCCTCCTACCGCCGCGCCCGTGGATACGGCGAGGAATTTTCTTCTCGATATTCTGGATTTTTTCTCCATCATTTTATATACCTTGGGTGAGGTATATATGCTTTATCGGAAATCAGTCCACAACCAGGTCTACGAACTGGAAGGTCACGGTGTCAAGAAGACCCTTGTCGGTTATCCGGAGCTCAGGTATCACGCTGAGACTGAGGAGTGAGAGCGTCATGAACGGCGACACCCATTCACATCCAAGCCTCCTCCACACCTCATAGGTTTTGCTAAGCTTCTCCGCGACAGCTTCTGCAGGCTCCGGTGACATGAGGCCCGCGAGCGGTAGCTCAACCCGTGCAAGAACCTCGCCGTCCGCTACGGTGACTATGCCGCCGTTGATGCGGGCGTTCTCGTTCGCTGCGAGAGCCATGTCTTTTTCGTCGAAGCCGATTACGAGGAGGTTGTGGCTGTCGTGTGCAACTGTAGATGAGACCGCTCCCTTACGGAACCCGAAACCAGCTGCCAAGCCCGTGCTCATTCCACCGTGTTTACCATGCCTCTCGATGACAGCGATTTTGAAGATGCTTCTGTCGGGGTCCGGATTCACCGCTCCATCGCGGACCTCGAGCCTCTCGATGTTATGCCTTGTGATGACGCTGCCCTCAATCGCTTGAATAACCCTTGCACGAACCTCGTCACCCTCCGCCGCCACCCTAATAACAAAATCTTCGGGAGACATGGGCCTCAGTAGCTTCACACTCCGCATAAACCTCTCGGGATAACTGAAGCGGGGCAGTTCTTTGACCAGTCTTCCATTTTCTGCCACAAGCTCGCCGTCGGCGAAAACAGCCTCAATCCTGAACCTAGCCAAGTCGGAGACAAGCAGGATATCTGCCAAACGGCCTGGTGAGATGCTGCCGAGCTCGTGGCTTAGACGGTATCTCTCCGCTGGGTTGAGGGTTGCCATTTGGATGGCTGTCAACGGGTCAACACCTTCTTGGATGGCTCTGCGGACACAGTGGTCCACGTGTCCGTCCCGCAGGATGGATGCGGGCTCCTTGTCGTCTGTGCAGAGACAGATGTGGCGTGGGTCGATGCCCGTCTCCGTGTAGGCTCTGACGGTCTCCTTGATGTCCAGCCAAGCGCTGCCCTCACGCAGATACACATACATTCCGTACCGTAGCCTTTGGAGGGTTTGCTCCTTTGTGACGCTTTCATGGGTTGAGAGGATGCCTGCTGCGACATAGGCTGATAGCTCGCGGCCCATCAGCCCCGAGTCATGCCCCTCCACAACCTTCCCCGCCTTAAGCGTCTCAGCGATTTCAGCGTGCACCTTCTCGTCCGCGGCCAAAACACCTGGGAAATTCATCATCTCGCCCAAGGCAATCACCTCATCAAGCTTCATAGCCTCCGCAACCTCCTCAGGTGTAACAACAGCCCCCGATGTCTCATAACCCGGCGCAGCGGGAACACAGGATGGATAGGTCACGTAAACCTTGAGCGGCAGGTTCCTTGACTCCTCAATCATCAGCTTAACGCCGTCAAGCCCGAAAACGTTACCTATCTCATGCGGGTCGATGAAAACGGCTGTGGTTCCATGTGGAAGAATGATTCGCGCGAGCTGGGTGACACTCACCATCGAGCTCTCAACATGCACATGAGGGTCTAAAAGACCGGGGACGAGGAATTTTCCGGATGCATCGACGACGGTTGTGTCATCTCCTATGCAAGGTGTCGCGTCTCCGACC
>JBEPYN010000004.1:0-3498 GCA_041641305.1 Nitrososphaerota archaeon
TCGGTCTCAGGGTTTATCGAGTCCGTCATCAACTGTGAAGCCTTCTCAACAGCCTCACCTGACAAGCCATGCTTGGAGAGAAACTTCTCAACAGCGGCTACACGACCAGGTGTTGAACCATCTTTGTGAGAAACAGCTACACGCACATCGTCATTCTCTGAACGCGAGACCGCGACCGAAATAAGCGGAATACGTGAAACACCCATCCAAAGCTTATCGAAGAAACATGAACGAATCAGCTTGAAGGAGACGGTCTGTAGCAAACCTCTTCCATCAAAGCCTCTGGTGAGAAAATTTGTGAGCGCCACGTTTTTCATACCCTCGGAGGTTGCGAAGGATAGCTCCGTGTCGAGTGTCAACAGTATCGGGAGGAGGTCTTCGCCAGCGAGGCGTAGCATTATGCTTCCTCCTACCGTGGCCCTGTTTGCTACGGCTGGTGAGGAGTATTTCTGTAGAAAAGTTGCGAAGGCTGGGACATGGTTCATCAAAGTTGACGCGAGTTCTTGATGTGTCACCAAGGAGCCGACGGATGCAACGCCCTGATTGTGGGAGATTTTGCGTAGCTGGTGAAGGTTGTTTATGTCGATGAATTTGCGGGTGCGTTTGGCTCCGAGGGTCAGCTGTGTTATGATATGTGTTCCGGCGGCCAATATTTCCGCGTCTGGATGAGTTTGCAGCAGGTTAACAGCTTCCTCAACGCTGCTGGGGACAAATACCTCAATCCTCGGAATACCAAGATACCCTAACACAGTCATGCTAAATCAACCTCAGAGGCTCAACAGCCTCTCTCGGCTCTTCACCCAACCTGCTCCACAACCGTTCCACCGTTTTCAGGATTTTCTCCTCAGCCTTATCCTTGTCTAAACGGGTAAACCTTCTCCCGCTAATTATCTGCACACCGTCGACGAAGACGTGCTCCACATCCCTACCACGCACCCCGTTGACAAGATATCCGTAAACGTTTCTGTCCATGGGCGTAGCCTTGACCTCGGGCCTCACCACTATTATGTCCGCTTTTTTACCCTTCTCAAGCGAGCCTATATCATGGAGTCCGTAGGCCTTTGCAGCGTCGACTGTCGCCATCTCCAGAACTTTTTGTGGCGAGAGTATGGACGGGTCTCTACGGTCAACCCGGTGGATGAGAAAAGCTGCGCACATGTTTTCGAAGCCGTCGAAGATGTAGCCGTCGTTTCCTATGCCCACGTTGACGCCTGCTTCAAGCATTTCGGGGAGCTTCATCACGCCCACAGCGTTAAGCATGTTGCTCATCGGGTTGTGGGCCACGTTTGTCCCAGTTTCGGCGAGAAGCTGTATCTCCCTCCTGTTCAAGTGCACACAGTGGGCTAATACAGCTGAGGGCCCGAGAAGACCCGTGTCCCTAAGTCTTTCAACCGTTCTTTTCCCATAGCGTTCGATGTTGTGGTATACGTCGTTGGGGCCTTCTGAGACATGGATTGTTATTGGTGCTTTGAATTTTTTCGCCGCCTCGACACCTCGTGCGATAAGGTCGTCGGAGATGGTGAAGGATGCGTGGAGGCTTATCATGCCTCTCGCCAAGCCATCGCCTCCTTTCGAGAGAAACCGGATATTCTCCTCGAGTCCGCGCCGGCCTTCTTCCACGCTTCTCCTCTCCGTCGCCTCAAAAGATATCACACCCCTTATACCAACTTCGTTAACCGCCTTGGCTATCGCATCCAAGCTACCCTCTGGACGGGGTGGTGCGGAGTATGTGTCGGCGAAGGCGGTTGTTCCGTTAAGAGCCATCTCCATGCACGCCGCTAGAGCTGTGGCGTAGGCGTCGTCGTTGTCCATTTGCTCATCCAAGGGCCACCAAATCCTCTGCAGGTTCTCGAGAAAATCCGTCGTCGGCCTGATGCGAAGAGAGGAGCCGCGCAGAACTATTCCATAGAGATGGGTGTGTGCACAGACAAGCCCAGGCATCACAAACCTTCCAGAAACATCCACGACCCTGTCAAACTTGCCAGCCCCCGACGCCTCATCGGATCTGCCAACAAATGTGATGACGCCATTCTCAAACCCAACCGCTCCATCCACTATGACGCGTCTGGCCGCATCCATGGTAACAACTATTCCGCCTTTTAGCAGAACCGACCCGGACAACGGCTAAACCTCCACAACGCTCTTAATCACATACTCGGGGTCTCCGCTGAGGGGGAGAAGAAGCGGAGACGTGCAGCCATGAGCCATATACTCCTTAACCTTCGCCACAACATCAGACGGGGTGCCAGAAGCCGTAATCATCCGGACCACGTCATCAGGCACTATCTCCGCGGCCTTCTCTATTCCCCCAGGCTTCGCAGGCCAGCCTCCCATAACTTTCTGCACCTCATTAATCAAGTCCTCACTTACGCCGCTCGCCTTCATGATGTGAGGCTGCTGCCCAAGCGTCATGGTCACATGCTTCTTGGCGAGCTTGATGGCCTTATCTGCATCAGGATGCATAGAGCATGCTATGAGCTGCGGCCTGTCGATGTCATCAAGCCTTCTGCCGGCTTTGGACGCCCCTATTCGAATATGCTCGAGCGCTTTGTCGTTGTATTTGGGTGACACCAGATAATTGAGTAGCACGCCGTCACCTATCTCTCCCGCCAGCTCCATCATCTTCCAACCCGTCGCCCCTATGTAGATAGGTATGTTGCGCGGTTTCTCTCCAGCGCCATGAAGCACGTCGAGCCTGACTCCGCGCATCTTCACGAATTTGCCCTCGAAAGTAACCTCCTCCATCCTGAAAAGGCGGCGAATGACGGTAACATACTCTCTCATGCAGGTAAGAGGCTCCTTACGCTCAATCCCCACTTTCCAAGCCAACGGGTCCCACCACGCTCCAAGTCCCAGCATAACCCTGCCGTCACTCAGCTCATCCATCGTCGCAAAAGTCTGAGCGATCAACGCCGCGTTCCTCGTCCACGTATTGATCACTCCAGCCCCCACCTTAATCCGAGAAGTAACAGTTGCGATGGCCGTCATCGGGGTGAGCGCGTCTCTCGCGAGACGTGACTCAGCAATCCACGCCGAGTCGAAGCCATGCTGCTCAGCGATCTGCGCATATCTGACCATGTCACGCACATGCATATCCTGAAGATACAAACCCCAGCGAATATCGGTCATCAGATAACTCTATGCAATAGAGGTTTTTATCTGTTTGTAGACCCCTCAAAAATATATGCCGCTAATGTTTTTTATGTCATAATGAGGTCTAAGCTTTTTGATGTTACGCGTCACCTTGTTAGGACGGCGCTGGGATTGGAGAAGGCTGACTTGGTTCTGAAGGGTGGTAACCTTGTGAATGTGCATACTCGGGAGATTGTTGAGGATGTTGACGTGGCTGTGAGGATGGGCCGCGTCGCCCTGGTCGGAGACGCGACACCTTGCATAGGAGATGACACAACCGTCGTCGATGCATCCGGAAAATTCCTCGTCCCCGGTCTTTTAGACCCTCATGTGCATGTTGAGAGCTCGATGGTGAGTGTCACCCAG